>CAYRIO010000016.1:0-72499 GCA_964424355.1 uncultured Peptostreptococcaceae bacterium | reverse complement strand
ACTACCGGTCCGTTGACCATGGTCACTCTGGCCTGACTTTTATCCATTGTTCATCCCTGCCTTATTCAAAGTATCATGGAGCATTTCGCCGATTCGATCCATCCAGTCTTCAAGAAGCGCCTTCAATGTTGCGTCGTACCTGACTGTCCGTGACCCATTGAAAAGAATGAATCCGCCGATGTATTCCGGAGAAAGGGTTTCGAATGTGATGTTGCCCTTAATGCGGGGGTATTCAGCTTCAATCTGGGCTTGAATTGCTGCTTTGTGATGGGTCAGATCTCTCTCACTGAGCTGGATGATTGCAGAATCCAGATCCTTGAATCCATCCTTGAAAAGCTCCAGGCGATCACTGATGGCTGCGCCGTATTCCGGAGATTCGGAAAACGACTGCAGCTCCTGCCGGACCTTTTGTATCAGGACATCCATCAGTTCATCCTTCAGCGTCATCACCTTGCGCTTGCGCTCAAGGTGAACCTTGGAGAGAAGAAGCTTCTTCTCGTGCTGAGCCTGATGCTGGGCCTTGCTCTTCATCTCTTTTGATTTGTTCTCCAAATCAACTTTGAACTGTTCCATTTGTTCTTTGTTGCGTTGTTCCATCAGACGGATCTGTTCTTCAAATGTGTTCGTCGCCTTGTCTAAGACCAATTTGCTGAATGACGAAAACTTGTCGTCCAGTGTAACCATATACACCCACCTCTCTGTTCAGTGTCCTGCTATGCTTCCAGAGTGATGGCCTTGAAGTCGACGCCATCTCCGGTGAAGAACTTACTGAAAATCTCATAATATACAAGCCTCATACCCTGGATCAAGACGATCATGCCTTCCAGCCCCAGAATGATGATGTTGCCCAGCAGATACATGCTGATTTTTCCACCCATTCCGCCGATCATATCCGCAAGGATGATGAAAACTGTGAACATGCCCACATGATTCAGTGCAAAGGCGCCAACCCTGACAAAGGAGAGGGTGTTGCTGAAATACGCCAGGTATGCTTCAAACGTTTCAAAGAATGCTTCAACTGTAAATGCGCCAACAGACTCGTGAAGGATGGGCCGGTGATTCTGGACCAGGTTCACGATCGGATGCCTGAGGGCTATCAGCAGGGTCAAGATGACAATCACTGTCACCGCCACGCCGGTGGGGATAATCGGAGCGCCCATGGCGATACCCGCTATCAGCTGCAGAAGCATGATATAGAGCACACAACCGGCAATCCCTTTGTCTCCCAGTATACCGCCTGCGACATCGCCGACCTTCAGTTTATTGAAGATACTGATACCGTAGCTGATGAACAGCAGGACGATACCGCCGAGTACCGAAAGCGCCATGACCGTATTGATGTTTTCCATGGTGTAGAAGTGAAAGGCCTCCGATGCGGCATGACCGAATATGGCCGCCGTCACCTTCGAAATCACATGTTCCATCCCAAAGAAGCTGTCAAACAGCGTACCGGTGATCATGGAACAGATCCCGATCCGGCTGAGGATGCCGCCGCCCATGGCATTGACCTTCTTTGAAACGAAAAGGCCTGCCAGGAAGAGGATGAAGCCCTGTCCTAAATCTCCAAACATGATTCCGAAAAGCATCATATAGGTGATCGCTACGAAGAAGGTAGGATCCATTTCCTGATAATTCGGTGTCCCGTAGGTTTTCACAAGCAATTCGAAAGGGCGTACCAGCCAATTGTTGCGAAGCTTCGTTGGTCTGACATGAACCTCTTCAACGGCGTGTTCTTCCTTGAGGGTGATAATCAGACGATCGCCATACCGCTCAAGTTCCTTCATCGCCTTGGCGGCCTCCCGCTGGGTGACCCATGCGCTGACAAAGAAGAAATTGCGGGTAATCGTGACCTGGCTCCGGATATCTACCAGGGCCTCTTCCATTTTAAGCTTGTTATAGCAGTCCTTGATTGTCGGTTCAAAGTTGCTTCTGAATCTGTCCATCTCAAGGTTGAGCTTTTCCAGATCCGCATCAATTTCCGCAATCCGTCCGTCAACCCGCTCAATCATCCGTGCCGGAACATCCAGGTAATCCTTGAGAATCTCATACTCCTCAAAATCAATGGATCTGAGAATCCGCAGGTTTTCAGCTTCCAAGTCCTTTGGGAATACCACCGTGTAAATCTCCTGACCTTGCCATTCCCCCACGTGCATGACCGCTGCCGAAATGTTTTCGTAGTTGATGGTCAGCTTGTCGCGGTGTTCCTTTGAAATGGATCCGATCCGGTAGCTGTAGTGCTTCATGCTTTCAAGCTCGTTGAAATCCAGGTTCACTTCCTTCAGGAGTGAAATGATCCGGAATCGATCCAGTTTCTTTCTCTCCTTCTCAAACCCTTCAACCTGCTTCAGGAGCCCTGCAAATCGATCGAACATGACGTTGATATTGCTTTCAATATCCTTGAAGTCATAGTCATCCCCGAATTCACCGGTATTAACCTCTCCTCTGATTCCCATACGGCTCATCAGCAGTTCCAGATGCATCTGCGCTTCCCGGTATTCCCACTTGCTGGACGGGAACTGCACCCACTTCGGCGCCTCCGACACATCAAATGACATGGTCTCCAGGGTTGATGCAATGTGACTCTGCTGTATTTCCCGTATTGGCTGGAGACACCCGAGTACGACCAGGTCCCTAAGGGCCTTGCTCATATCTTCACAGTGGCCAACCACATTCATCATCTCCATGCGTTCTATTGCCATAGAAGTCACTCCTGATTTGTTTCATTATTCGCTAAGCTTGCTGCGCAGAACGCGGATCGCCTAACTTTCCGAACCCTCAGCGCAGTGCGCTCAGTTCACCGCCCGACTCGTTCAACCCGCCAGGGGTCTTACTAAGAAATGTTTGATATCCTCTGCCGAAAGAGCAAATTTCTTGGCCTCCAGCAATGAAAAGAGATCCCGCATTTCAAATTCCAATCGATGGATATAAATGATCGTGGGCAGAACCGTCATGAAGCCTTTCAGCTCCATTGATTTCAGCAGGGAATAGAGATATCGTTCCATGCCAAGTTCCATAAAGCGTTCAAAATCAGTGTCTTCCTTGAATAAAAACGCATACCGGGTTTTCTTAAGCTTCTCCACCAAATCCTTCTCATCGGCGGAATAGCACAGTTCCCGCAGACCTTTAAGATCCAGCATGTGCCCCGATGGGAGACTGTAGTTGAAGAGTTCTTCCGAGGAAATATGGTAGTATTTCAGTCCCCGGTAGATCCATTGGATGTTCAGGATGTCTGTGTTTTTGCCCAAGAGTTTGGCAACCAGCATCTTGTCATCCTGACCCAGCTTTCTTGTGACCGCGGCGAGTCGCTTGAAGTACATCCGGTCCAAGCTCATCTCTACATAAAAGAGGATCCTGTTTGGAGATTCGCCGGCATAAGGCGCCAGCACCTTGTGATACGGCGTGTTCTGAAGATAATGGATAACTTCCTCGACTGTCTTAGCCATGGTCAGCTGCTGATAATCTAAAGAAGGAATCACCGAAGACCGGTAAAAGCTATCCACCAGGGGGGACAAATCTTCCTTCCTGATCACCGCTCGGAAAATCATCTTCAAATTTTCAATTTCATACCGCATGAATATGACCCGGAACAGAACCCGGTACTGGTCAACCAGGTAATGGATCAGCGCCTCATACCGCTTCAGAATGTTCGTTCTGAATACGACCTGCAGCTTACCGATCTCTACAGCCCCGGTATCGTAGTCCGTCAGCAAGGCCCCGTATTGGGTCTGTTCCTTCAGGTAACGGACAACCTCTTCCACATCCCGGGCTTCCAGCATCCTTTCGTAATCACTATCCTTCAGCATATCCCGCTGAAGAATCTTGATCTTGGTATTCACTGCTGCGAATTGTGCAAAAGATCCCATCCTGCCACCTCTCTACACCCTTCCCGGATTGGAACCCGGAGATTTTAGCATCTGGGAGATGATCGATCGGAGCAATTCATTCTCAGCCTCTTTGTACGTCTGATTCAAGAACGACAGCTCTTTTTCGGTATCCAGATTAATTGATTTTTCTTGCTCCTTCGCTTCTTTCATCAGGGCTTCCTGCTCTTTGCGGGCATCCATACGCGCTCGCTTCAAGATGTCCATTTCCAGATCCCGTTTGATTTTACGAAGCTCTTTTTGCTTAGTCTCTTCCACTTCCCGGATCTTACCTTCAACCGCTAGCGCTTCCTGGTCGATTTCTATCATCTTTCGCAGATACATCTCCACCGAACGGTTATTCATCGAACGCCTCCTGTTCCTTCTGCGCGGTATGTATTGTTTGACATTTTTCAGTTCCGCAGAGCCCCATTTGTCTTTGAATGTTTATTTCGAAAATTTAATATAAACACACCAGACAAGACAAATCTCCGGGGAACCTACTGCCATAAAATGGCTTTGTCACAATCCTTACTTATTGTAGCCCGCTTCACGAATAATTACAATAGTCTGCAATATCAGCCAAAAAAACAATGAATCAAAGCTGTATTTCGTTTTTCTTTTAACATTCACTACAAAAAGTTGCAAGCCTCATCATAGATAAGGCTTGCAACTTGTAGAAAACTAAACTATTTAGGCGTTGTGTCAAATGCATGCGAAATCTTTTTCTGTTTCATTAGATACTTATTGAACATCCTAAAAAAATGTGTTGAATAACCTACGGGGATTATTCAATGACGATGATCTTTTCTGCTAAAAAGAAGGTGTCTTTGTAGATGCCATATATAAAAACCGTATCCTCTTCATCTAAAACCGTGACTTTTCGGGTATCCCCATCAGCGGTTCGTACCTTCGTGTCGTTGTCATAAGTCACGGAAGTGTATTTAACAGCACCATCCACCATTTGCTTCAGGGTGATGACATTGATGTCCTTGTAGATTTCTGAGATGATCCCTGACAGCTGGGAGCTGGTGTTGGATTCACTGGCATCAACGGCGGTCACCACGGAACCGGTGGTCGTTAAGTCGACCTCATACCCCACGCGCAGATCATAGATTTCCATATCGTCGTCATTATCCACTTCAATGGTTGCCGAGGATGTCAGGGTGTACTCTTTCTCGCCGGCGTCATCCGTCAGCACCGTGATCCTGTTGACCTTGCCGATGACAATCTGCTGGATGATTCCCGTTACTTCTTTCTTTGCAGCTGAATAGCTGTAGATCCGATCGACTACGTCATAAGCGGTTCTGACCTTGACGGAATCCCCTGGCACCAGCTCCGTCATTTTTGCGCTGTCGTCATCCCGTTTGATATCTACCGACTTGCCCAGATCCAGCACCATTTCCTTGCCGTTTTCCAATTGAATGGTGATCTGAGGCTTCCCTTCAAAGTTCAACTGCTTCTTTAAAATGCCCTCGTATTCCTGGCTCCAGGGACTAATGACAATTTCAGTGATTTGCTTCTGTGTATTGAGCCGCAGGGTTAACTTGTCACCAATGATCAGCTTATCAAAGCCGTAGGTGGCACCGTCCGATTTCACCGTAGCCAATGTCTTTTCGGTCGTGTATATCTGCTCTGCTTGGCTGCCATCCGGTGTAATGACTATTTGGTAGGTTGTCCCTATCTTTTGAATGCTTTTGAGGGTGCCTTTGGCCTCACTGGAAGATACCACTGGTACCACCGGCGTTTGCGGGGTCGTTGAAGGCGTCGGAACGATAACGGCAGTACCACCGGTCGTAGGCGCCACACTGCCAGCAATCAAATCATAGGACACCGACAAAACCTTTGCCATGGCGGCCCGGGTCATGGGGTCATAGGGCTTGAAATTGCCCTCCAGATCCCCATTCAGCGCCTTTTTGTTCACCAGCAGGTTCACGTACGGAGCCGAGCTGCTGCTGATCAGGTTGGCATCCTTAAAGTTCAGCGAGATGAACGTGTTCACATTTTCTTTCAGGAACACATTCAGAGATTTTCCAAGGAAAATGGACAGCTCGTATCGGCGGGCATTGATGTGATTCTCTCCAGACATGAAATACTTGAGCTCTTCAGCCTGAATAACACCATTCTCCAGCATCCAGGCCACTCCCTGGTGTAAATCCGGCCACGCAGGCACCTTGTTGGTCGCCAGCACGGTGGCGTATTTCGATACCGCGGCGTTTACTGACGCATCATCCAATTTCCCGGCAGCCTTCAGCGTCCGATAAATCATCACGACTGCGGAATACTTGTTCACCGGGTCTACAGGCTTGTACGCCCCATTGAAGCCTGTGATGATGCCCTTTGACGCCATTTTTTCAATATAGGGTTCTGCCCACTCTGAATCCTTTAGATCATTGAATGTCCCTGCAAAAACCGCCGTGCTTTGAAACATCATCAACAGACCAATTCCAACAGCAGCAATTTTTCGAAATATCATTCTGGCCCTCCTTCATGGATGAAGAACAACTCAAACTCTCAAAATCCTTTGATTTCTTAAGCTTTGCCTTGCCTATCATTATATTCTATTTCACCTTGAATTTTCCCACTGTCACGGAAGTTTAAAAAACACTTAATCTGAATGTCAGCAAAAGCACCGTTGAGCGAACGCTGCGCGGAAAGACTTGTGATTGGCTTATAACCATATTCCTTCACTGTTTCGAGTTCCAGGATTTCTTGGTTAAAGGGGTTTTGCCGGCACTCCGACAACTTTGAGATTATCCTGTACATCATGAATTACCACCGCCCCGGCTCCAACTACAACATTTTCTCCAATCACTACCCGTGGTATGACCGCCGCTCCGATCCCAATATGGCTCATTCGTCCTATCGTAACATTTCCTGCAATCTTTGTTCCCGGAGCGACATGCACGTAGTCGCCGACTATGCAGTCGTGCTCTATAATCGCTCCCGTATTGATAATGCAATGCCGACCTATTCGGGCACCAGGGTTAATGATCGCACCTGCCATAACCACGGTCCCTTCACCGATTTTGACATCATCGGCTATAATTGCGGTTGGGTGGATGGCCACCGCATACCGTATCGGGTATTCTCGGCTAAGCCGCTCCCTGATCTCATTGTTCCCAATACCAATCAAGCCCAAAACGGATCCGTTTTTCTCCACAAAGTTTCGAAACGCCTCTTCACTATGAAGAATGGGCAATGTTCCATCCATCATTTTCTCCAGCACATAATCATCATAAACCGCAACAATACATGATTCCAAATCATATGCATGCTGCTGATCGACAATATCTCTTACAACCCGTCCATGGCCTCCTGCGCCAAATAAAACGATATGCTTCATATAATAAAACCCCCTTGAATTTTTCTGCTACAGTTCTCCTGTGTCCCTTTGATAAACCACAGATTTACGCTGCATCCTTATCCTCTGACCACCCCAATGTCGCGCCCAGAATATACCAAAATATTGTAGCGTTTGCCACAACACTATCATTAAAAAATCCTGCGACCAAATACCCTAGAATAGCAACTCCAAGCACCCATAGGCCACTTTCCGGCGTAACGGAAACTAATGTGCGATTAAGCGCAATCAGATTTAACGCTATAAACAGGAGCAAAAATGGAACACCCATATTGACCGCTAGTTGAAGATACATGTTATGAGGCTTTGTAACAACCATATTGCCATTGCCATAGGCATTGATTTTGCCCAACACATCATCTTGCGGAAATTCAAGTACAAACGTGTCTGGGCCCGATCCTGTAAGCAGGTGTTCTGGTATCATGGCCAAAGTACGATTCCATATGTACGCCCGCTGGCTGCCTAATGTTTCATCTTTAAAAAACTTTATGCTAGGAATCACTTCGTCTGTCTTTATAGGAAATCCTCCGCGGTTAAATACCTCAAACCGATTTTCAAAATATCCGAACCTAAGTTTAGGTGACTCCATCTCAAAAGCAGTGACTCCCCCCTGGGCTGAATAGATCTTGAGAACCGAACCCAAAGTTTTAACTATATCCAACTGTATGGTTTTTTGCGCCAAATCACTCGCTTTAACCACCGTTAAAAAATCTCCACTCCTCACTTCAAAGCCTTCGTTAACTTTGGACACGGTTAATATTTTTTCCTCTTTTCCGTTTTTCATAACATCGAAACCTATTTGCAGCTTAGAAACTTCAACGTGTCGCCAATCTGTACGCGATTGCCATCTTTCACTCTCGTATTTGGTTATTTTTAAAATTCCAATTCCACCCACAATTAGGATAGCAACACAGGCGCCAACCTTCACAGATACAGAAACCCTGGGATTCAACAAACAAAAGCAAACCACTCCTGAAACACAAAATACAGCCCCTAAAATCGCCGCAGGCAACTCTACTGATGTCAAAACCCCTGACCCCACAAAACAACCCCAAAAGACCCCCTGCAGCACACAAACAGCTATCAGCATATCCCATTTGCGGTGTATCACACTCAGAGCAACCAAGGCGCCCAAACCCACCATGAAGCCCATAAATCCAGCTTCCGAACGACTGAATACAAGAAACACCGTATTCAGTACAGCTGTACTGCCATATATGGTCTGCAGAACATGCTTCTTTTCCACACTATAGGCAAACAGAAAAAGTGGTATTACCAGGATTGCGTATGTCCCTGCGTAGTTTGGGTTACCTAAAAAAGAACATGCCACTGTTCCAAACTCACCGAATATGGGCGTTGGGGTATTCCAGTAAGCAGATGGCATAATCATCATACGGAATAGTTGAAGGTCAAATATTTGGATACTCCAAAACTGCACGATTCCAGTGACAGCTACAACAAGAGATGACAGGGCGGCAACAGGCAGAATTTTTTGGATCCGTGCCCTCTTGAGATGTCCGGTATAGGCCAAGACAAAAACTATCAGGTAAGCCAACCAAACAAAGACCCCTTCAAAATGATCATATCCGCCGTGAAACGCTTCACTGGAGTGCTTTGACATCCCCCATGAAACCAGCACTAAAACCGCCATCGCCACAGCAATCTTGGTGATTCGATCCAGCATCATGCTCTTGCCATCCGTCAGTCTCTCAATAAATACGATGATGCCAACGCCAAGCGCAGCAAAGGCAAGAGCCACGGCTTTTGCATAATTACAGATATCATACGTGCCCTGCTGACCCGTAAAATAATATGTTTCCGCACTGAAACGCAGAGCAACAGCCCTTAGTATCAGCGGAAACACTGCACATATAAAGAGCCCCAACCATACAGGATAATCAATTTTCATTTTCATCTTATATTCCCCTCCCGGTTCCACCTCTTATATTACCAGAGAAAGGTACATAAAAAAAGAAAGGAGTTGCCTCCTTTCTTAATTGCTGACCCACAGTTTATTCACCTTTCGAACGGCTTGACTATGGCTGAATTCAGTTTCCATCAAACTGGATTTCAGACTATTGACTGCCAGTTGAGCAGATTCATAATCGAGCGCCGTGGCTAATCCTACTTGGTAGTTCTTGTACACCTTATCCAGAGCCAGTTGAGCCGATTGAGTCTGAATCAGTAACTGACTTCTCGTTAATTCCAGAGTTTCGATTGAATTGAGGTAAGTGATGATGGTTTCCTTATACCCCTTCTTCGCCTTCTCCAGATCCACTTTCGCCATGGTCACATCAATTTCGTTCACCTGATATCCCACCGATCCGCTACCCATGTTAAAAACATAGTACTTCACGGAATTCTGGGCCAAATCAATCTGTTTTTCCAAACTATAGATATCAGGGCTTTCCTCTATCGAGCGCGTATAGATTTCATCAATGTTACCAACAAAAGCTTCATACGTCTTATCATAGTTGATATTGTACCGGTCTGTCAGATCCCGTCCTACTAAATGGTTCAGATTTTCCCAGGCTTTTTGCGTACTGGACTTCTGAATACTTAGAGTCTCTTTCAATTTGTCGTGTGCCAAACGAGCTGTTTGGGTATCTGTCGTGCTTAACAGGCCTAGTTGGAGTTTGAGTTCATTTTGGCTAAGTGTCTTCTCCGAGTACGCCAATTGCTTTTCCAGATCCGCCTGCTTTTCCATCCCTAACAAAATGCTTTCGACATCCGCAAGTACTGCGTTTTCAATTTTTGTCTTTTGTGTCTCACTTGCCCGTTTTGCCACTTCCAGGGAAATACCACTGGAATAGTATGTCTGGTAAGCTTGAAACCGTTTTGCCGCTTCAGCATCATTACCCGTATCATAGGGGGATGAATTTTTAAGCCCATCTTTTGAGTCTTCATAGGAAAGATCATTTTGTTTTACCGCCAGCAAGGCTGCCTCATACGCATCGCTGTTAACCAAAGCTTTTGCCACAAGATCTGTCACCGCTATGGTTTCCGAAAAATCACCTTGGAGATCTGTGATCACATACCGATCCTCAGCGATCGTGATGTGTTTATTAAATACATCCACCAAGGCATTAAGAGGAACTGACATTTTTCCATCTTGTGTGATCGCAGCTGAACTCATGGTTGAAACAGGAATTCCAGCCTTATTCACGACTACCGCCGTGCCATTTTTAAAACCGTATTGGCTGTCACCTAATGTTAAGACGGCCATTGAAGTAGCCGAATCCCATGCAAGCTGGCCTTTTAAAAGCACTGCCACATCACGCAGCGTTACCATCACTTTACCCGTTGAGCTGTTCAAAACTGTTCCCAGCTTCACGTCAGACCCATTGATACTGATTTGTTCATTAGAAACACCATAGGCACCGGTCGCTCCGGCTAGTATTCCTACAAGTAGCAAGATTGCGATTTTTTTCTTCATAAGCTCACCTTTCAAAAAAAGACGCCTCCCCCAAGGGAAGGCGTCTCTTTTATTTAATTACTATTGAAGTGTTACTGTTCTTGTTGCTTCGTCCCAAGTTACTACTTTGCCCATAGCTTGGCCAAGAGCACGAACTGGGAGGAATGTGCGGCTATCTTTGATGACAGCTACAGTGTCCATAGGAACGGGAGTGCCGTTCAGCAGGAAGGAGGATTGACCGATAACAACTTTAATGACGCGATCGCCTTTGAAGATTGTTACGGAACGCTCAGTCTCATTCCATGAAATGTTTGCATCCGTTACGCCAAGAGCAGTAGCCATTGCGCGAAGTGGAAGCATAGTGCGGTTGTTGCCGTCGATGAAAGGAGTAGCATCGCCAGTAACTACAGTGTCACCAACTTTGTAATCTTTAGCATCGATAGTGAATACAACTTTAGCAGTAGCAGTTGTATCAGTTGGAGCAGGAGTTACAACGTTCAGGTAAGCAACTTCTGCAGCTGTGTCGGAATCTTCGAAGAAGATATCTTGTCCAGCAGTAGTAGCTTCATCTTCATCGTCGTACCAGTTTTTAACGATTGCACCACCGCCAACGGACAGAGTGTATCCGCCTTCAGCAACTGTACGGTCAACGTCAACTGATACGCCAGTGATTTCAATTGTGGAAGCTTCTGTGGACTCTTGATCGATAGTGATAGTCAAGACGCTACCGTCTTTCTCTACATCATCAATTTCCAAGTCGCCTTTAGTTACTTCAACTTTAGGTGTGCCACTGAAATCAAAATCGTCGCCCAGGTCAAGAACAAGTTCATTACCTGTTACATCAGAGTTTGAAGTGTAGCCAGTCATTGCGGAACCGGAATCGGAGTTGTCGCCGATTACAGCGTCAGCAGCTTCAACGATAGTAATCTTAGCAGCCGCTTGGCCTTGTGTACCGATTTTAACGTCGGAAGCTTCAGCAGTTACTGTGATAGGTGCTTTAGCAACACCCAATGTTACTTTGAACTCTTCACTGATTGCACGACCGGAAACTGTAGCTACGATGTCGCCAGCGTTACCAGCTTCGATTGTAACAGGGAATTCCAAGTGGATTTCACCAGTGCTTGTCGTACTTTTGTTGAGGAGGGAGAACTCGAAAGAGTTGTCGCCAGCAGCAAATTCGCCTTCGTCTACGATAGTGCCAATGTTGTCATTGTCTGTGTCGTTCAGAGCAGGAGCTTCCGTGATGTGAACCCAATCAGGGAACTGTACTACGATAGAACGATCGCCATCGATGGAATCCGGAACAACTTCTTCGATGACCATTTCGGAAAGCATCATGTCATCTTCGTCGCTGCTGTAATCACCAGCGTAGAGAACCGGCAGGTCAGCCGTTTCATCATCAGCTGTTACAGTAACTGCGTAGTCGCCATAAGTACCAACTACGATGGTTTCTTCAGTCATTTCATCTTTTTCATCGTAAACTTTTACTTTAACGTCGCCATAGCTCGCATCGTTAGAGGGGTTTACTTGCAGGCCACTGATGGTGATTGTGCCACGTTGTGTAGTGGACAACAGAGCACCAGCAGGGAACGTCACAATGTTCTTATCGCTTGAATCAACAGTGAGAGCCAATGTGCCGCTGCCGAAACCGCCGGACAGTGATACAGTTGCACCAGTTGTTACCCAAGAGAAATCGGTATCAGTCAATTTCAAAGTGATTACGTTGCCAGCAGTTCCTTCGAAGGTTCCAATGGAGTTTTCTTCGATTGTGATATCTTCGAGTGTTGTTGTTGCATCACCAAAATCAGTGGTGTCTGCAATTTCAGTAGTTGTGCTGCTGTCACCTACAACGGCAAAAGTGAATGTGCCGCTGCTAAGTGCGCTGTCAAGAGGCTTCACAGCTACAGTAGCTTGGCCATCTTCGTCAAAGTCCGTAACCATTGGAATTTTGAGGAAGTACTCATCGCCAGTGTGAGTAGCAGGAATCGAAATCCCGACTTCCAGTTTTGTAGAAGACAGAACATTAACATCGGCTACGCACATAGTGGCACCAGTGCCATCAAGGTCATTAGCTTCAATGTAGTCCTCAATCAAATTTGAAAAAGCAGCTCTGCCAGCAGTAGTGTTTGTGTAATGCCACTCTGCATTTGTCAAAACCAGTTGGAAAGTTTCGCTAGTGAAATCACCAGTGTTACTTTCTTCTACACGCAGTACAGGTGCATTGGACGTAGTGAACACAGTGTCACTATCAATGCCAGGCGTCTTGCTGATGCTGTTGCTTGAAGACGCGAATACGTTCGCAGGTACCAAGCTCAAAACAAGAGCCAGTACAAGGAACAAAGCTAGTTTTCTTTTCATGCCTTTTTTTCCTCCCTTAGTAGGTTTTTGAGGGGATAAGTCCGACCAGAGCGTACCCTCTTCCGCATCTGGTGGTATGTAGAGCGCGAAGTGTCTCCGGAGGTCCACTTCGAATTCTATGTTGATTATACTATTCCCGGTGGGCGTCGTCAATGCAGGGGGGATTGGTGTAACGGACTTGTAATAATGGCCATGGCTTATACGCGATGATACATGACCATGCCCTCCGCACCCAACGGTGATTCTTCCAAGCCACGGGAGCCGATTGCTTCCTTATAAGAGAGATCCTTTTGCTCACCCCGGCGCAGGGTGCCCATCAGGATTTTTTTGGCGGTTTCAAGCAGAATCCGAAGGTCGAAGGCAATGCTGGCGTTTCGAATATACATCAGGTCGAACTTCAGCTTGTTTTCCGGGCTGGTGGTGTATCGGCCCATTACCTGGGCTAGGCCGGTAACCCCCGCCTTGGCTGTGAGCCGGTATTTGAAGTGCGGAAACTGCTGTGAAAATTCCTCTACAAAAACGGGGCGCTCCGGCCTCGGCCCTACCAGGCTCATATCCCCTTTGATGACGTTTAACAGCTGGGGCAGTTCATCCAACCAAAATCGCCGCAAAAATCTGCCCACCGAAGTGATGCGTGGATCTTCCTCGCAAGCCAATACGGCCCCGCTGAGCTTTTCTGCATCATTGATCATGGATCTGAATTTGATTACTTTAAACACCCGATTACCAAGGGTAACCCGCTTCTGGGTGTAGAAAACCGGCCGGCCATCGGTCAGGATAATTGCCAGGGCAACGGCTGTCATCAGCGGCAGCAGCAGGGTCAGGGCAGGAATGCTGATCACCAAGTCCATCACCCGTTTCAAGGTGCGCTTTTCCCAGGACAGGTAGAGGTTATCGATTTTCAGCACCGGGATATCAGAATACTGGGTAAACTCTGAGTTGAGAATTGCTATTTCATATGCCCGGGGGATGACATACATTTTCTTACTGCCCTCCATCACTTGCTGAACCACGCTATCCAGAGCTTCGGGCGCCAGTGTATCCGAAACGATTACTCGGTCTACGTTCTTGATCCGTTCCAAAACCAAAGGCGTGACTGCCGGCGCATAATACAAAAGCTGATCCGGAAAGTGAGAGTCGGAGAGCAGTTTGGATAATAACAGCTCTTTTTCCTCGACCGAGGCGATGACCATCACCCTGCGCACACCGTGAACCTTTTTAAGCATGACGATGACACAACACTTTGCAGCGGATAACATTACCACCTGAATTAGAAACGCCATCGTAATCAGACTGCGGGGCAAAGCGAATTCCCGAGAATAGAACGCAATGGCCATAGCGAAAATAGCCGTCATACCGCTGACCATCGTCATGATGATGATGTTTTCTATAAACGATTTTCGCACTGTTTCAAAAACCCGGTTTGTCATTAGAATCAGAGCCGCCGCCAGCAGTATGAGCAAGGTCGAGTTTCGAAGGGCCTCTGCATTGCGCTGGTCATACAGTCCTGTAATATTCAGTTTATAGGACAGCCAGTAGCTGACAATGATGATTGCGAGGTAAAATCCGCCCTCCATCAATTTTGAAAAAAGACCGTCCCGCTTCTGTTTGTATACTTTTTCTCGCAAAATCACACCTACCTTTGTATTTCACCCGCTGGTCTTTGAAATTGGCAAAGGGTGACCATCCTGTATATATTTAATGAAGATAATGGTTCAACTCTGTGCATCACACTATTTTTTCCAATAGCATTGCATATATGCATGGCACATATCTTCAGCACTGTAGGAGCTGTCACTCATACTTCTGCGGTCTTTCTCCAGCCCACGCTTTTGCAGGGCTTCAGCGATGCAATCGGGAGCGCACTCTAAAGTGAATGTGTTTTCCAACCCTATGGTTTCACTGATGCCACCGACATTTGATGAGAATATTAATTTCCCAAGAGCAATGGCCTCCAAAATGCTTATCGGAACACCCTCGCTTCGAGATGTCATAAATAACATATCAAAGTCACAGATATAATCAATTCCATTTTCTCTGAATCCTATGAATTTCACTTTCGATGCCATGCCTTCATGTTGGCTTCGGGATCGCATTCTCTCCAAATCAGTGCCCTCACCCACCCAAACAAAGACAAATTGATCAGATTTCAGTTGTTTGGCCACCTCAAAAAAGAGATCCGGATTCTTTTGAGCATCTACCCGGGCGACATTCCCTATAATAATCTTGTCTTCACTGAGGTTCAGCTCTCGGCGCAGGACACCGGATTCCGGTGGTGCATTCAAACTGATTGCATTGCGGATAATCTTCCGCCGTGATACATCCCCGATCTTCATCTGAATTGCAGCGTCCAGATCCGCAGTGGAGATCAGAACCAAATCCGTTGACATCTTCGCCAAAAATCGTTCAACCTGGATGGCGCACCGCCTGATCCACGGATTTGAAAACCGAAGAATCGGCCACCAACCATGGACGGTGTAGATGATTTTCTTCACCCCACAGGCTTTGGCCGCCAACCGCCCCAGGATACCCGCTTTAGTTGAGTGACAATGAACAGCATCATACCGACCTGCACAAATGATGTCCTTCAACTCAAAAAAACCGCGCAAATCCTGCAACGGTCTGATGGGATGAATCAAATCCTTTAATAGATGAACTTTGATCCCTAAAGCTTGCAGATGATCTGTCAGAAGTCCTTCGCCACCGACTGCTACCTCAAATACCATATCGTCCCTTTGAGATGCACTCTTGGCGATTTCAAGAACAATCCGCTGTGCGCCTGCCCAGTCTGGTTTTGTTATTATATTCAGCACTTTCATTACAAGACCCCATTACGGTTGTTATGAGTAGTTCGTTTCCCTTTTCTCTCGCTATCGCTTTTCGTTATAAAATCCCAGAGAAAACAACCCTATGAAAAGCACGTGATCGGTAGGGCGCTGTCTAAATATCTGCAGCTTTGACAGCATTGCCAATCTACTCAGCCATGACCTCTGGCAGGAAATCCACGCCGCCAAATGATGGTATGTATCTTTGTCAAGGAAACTGCCATAGCAGTCCAGAAAAGATTCCGTCTGCCGAATGACTGGATAAAATCTCTCTTTAGCATTTACCGCTCTATTCAGCCTTCTTCGCAATCGCTCCAAGAAGCTTGATCCATAGCCAATCACATTGTCCTCGTGCTGACGGTAGAACACGTAGCTTTCTTTATCAAATTTCACTGTTCCAAACATTGAGGCGACTATATACACCCACCAGTCATGCATAAAAACATACTTCGGCGAAGTCTTTTGGAGCTGCAGCAACAGTTCACGATTCATAACCATGGTCATCCCAATACCAATGTTCTCAATCAGTGCATTATAGATACTTTGTTTTGAAAAACAGATTTCTGTATCCTGCTGGTTTTCCAGACGAAAATCACATATCGTCGCATTACTGATGTAGAGAGCCGGTCCACTGACTGATTTCAAAATCCCTGTCGCTCTTTTCAATTTTCCCGGTTTCCAAACGTCATCCTGATCTGAAAACGCAAAATAGTCATGCTCATCGGCACTTGCACGGTGAATCAGTTCAAGAAAACTCCTCGCGGCGCCTATGTTTCGAGCCGGCAAACAGGTAAGCTGGGCTGTGTAGGCTTCCATTATCCTCAGCGTTCCATCCAGAGAGCCGTCGTCCCTCGCCAGGATTTTCACAGAGAGATCGCTCTCCGCTTGGCTGACGATGCTGTCCAACTGCTGTTTCAGATGCCGCTCTCCATTATAGGTTGAAAGCATTACCAGTACATTTTGCATGAAGGCCCTTCCCAAGTAGCAAATAAATTCATCTTTGCTTAATTTCACTTGCTTCAAGAATCATTTCCTGCAGCATTGCCACGGCTTCGCTTGCGTTCGTCATTTCTGTATCTATCACAATCCTTGGATTCTCGGGAATCTGATAGGGATCATCCAGACCGGTGAACTGCTCTATTTCCCCATTTGAGGCCTTTACATATAACCCCTTCGGATCTCTCGCTCTACAGGTTTCTATATCTGCTTTAATGTATACTTCCACGAAACGTTCCGCACCGATAATCTGCTTAGCATGGCTCCGCATCTCCCGGTGGGGAGTAATAGCAGCCACTATCACAATGATTCCAGCATCCGCAAGTAATGTAGATACTTCTGCAATCCGTCGGATATTCTCCTGCCGGTCTTCTTTTGAGAAACCCAAATCTTTGTTCAACCCATGTCGAAGATTATCCCCATCTAGCCGAAGCACCAACCGCCCCTGATCGATCAAGCATTTTTCCAAGGCTGAAGCTATGGTAGATTTCCCGGAACCGGATAGACCTGTCAGCCATATCACCAGCCCACGTTGACCCAATAGTCTATTCCGATCATGCGGGTTTACCATTCCCGCATCCCAACTAATGTTTTGAGTTTTCATCCGTTCAACTCCTGTTTCAAAAGCTCCTTACTGGTTGAATGGACTCCCCATTGTCGCCGGAGCCGTCGCTCAACGGAGCCGAACGCCAGATGATCGACCCCTAGACCCAGGGTAACAATCACAGTCATCACGGCCACCACCTGGCTGATATCGGCCAAGTCCCGACCAATCATCAGGACCTGCCCCAAACCCAGGGTTGCCGTCATCATTTCTCCTGCCATCAGGGAGCGCCAGGCAAACGACCAGCCCTGTTTAAGGCCTGCGATAATGCCGGGCAACGCTGCAGGAAAAATAACATCCACATAGAGTGGGATCCTGCGTATGCCGGTGTTTTTAGCAACACGTATATACAGCGGATTGATGCTGCGTATGCTGGATTCAATGGCAATAGCGATGGAAAAAGTAGAGCCGATGACAATTACGAATATTATAGCACTTTGATTCAAGCCATACCAGAGAATCGCAAAGGGAACCCAGCAAATGCTGGGCAAGGTTTGGAGCCCCATTATCAGAGAGCTCAGATGCTCCCCCCACCGCCCCGTCTGCAGAATTGCCAAACCCAGAACCGCTCCCAGAACAACTGAAATAAAGAACCCAATCATAATGCGTGTCAAACTGGTTCCTATGGCAATCGGCAAGGTTCCGTCCTGCATCAGCCCCAACAGGCTGGTCATAACTCCTAGGGGAGAAGGAAAGCTATAAGGCTTCCAAATATGAAACATCACCACCCCGGCCTGATAGCATAGCTGCCACAAGGCCAGAACCCCCGCATAGAAAATACTCCTACCGACCCACTTCTTCTCCTGCCAGTTCTCCTTGAGCAACCTTCATCACCTCATCTTTCAATACTGCCTTGATTTCCGAGACCCTGCGCAATACCTCCGGGTTCTCAATACTGCGAATCGGCTCTGAATCCAGTCTGAATTCTGCCTTGATACGTCCAGGCGCTGCGGTCATAACCAGAACTCGATCAGCCAGAAGTACGGCTTCCTCCACCTGATGGGTAACAAATAGAATGGTTTTCTTTGTCCGCTGCCATATTTCATACAGCTCCTGATACAAAAGTTCTCGGGTTTGGCTGTCCAGTGCCGCAAAGGGTTCGTCCATCAACAACATCTTTGAATTGAGGGACAGGGCTCTGGCCAGAGCAACCCGTTGTTTCATCCCGCCGGAAAGCGTGTGAACCCATGCGGACGCGAATTTTGTGAGGTGGACCATGGAAAGATACTCCATGGCCAGCTCCCGTCTCTGAGCTTTACTCATGCCTGCCTGCTTCATGCCAAACTCAACGTTCTCAATCACGTTGAGCCATGGAAACAGGGCCGGGTCTTGAAAGATCATCCCCCGATCAGGTCCCGGAGCTCTTACCCGGGAGCCGTTAAGAATGATTTCGCCCTGGGAGGGAGCATCAAGACCCGCCACCATGTTCAGCAGTGTCGATTTACCACACCCGGAAGGACCCACGATGCAGACAAACTCACCGCTGTCGATTTCAAGGTCAATGTTATCCAATGCAATAAATGCCTTTTGAGACAACATAAAATTTTTGCTGATGCCTGCTAATTTCAGTTCCAATCACTTTACCCGCTTTCTAAAGATCTTATTTTTTCATTACAGCTTCCAACGGTTTCAAATCAAAGAGCGCTGCCGTATCCGGATTTTTTTTCAGGAAACCTGCCTCAAGGGACAGGTTCACCATTTCCAATACTGCCTCTTGATTGGGCTTTGCATTAAAGTGGATGCGATCCATCGCTGTTTTCAGAACCGTTTCATCAATCTCTTTTTGGGTTAGACTCAAAAGCTCCCCATTGATGATTTTTGCCCCTTGCGCTGGATTGCTCTGAAGGGACGCAGTCAATTCCACATGGGCCTCAAGAAATTTTTTCACGAACTCCGGGTGTTTCTGAACAAAATCTTTCCGAGCAATTATGACCGCTGTTGGATAATTGCCATTTCGCCAAATTGCATCTGCGTCCAGTATTATTACCGCATTGGCTTTTTTTTCTAAAATCGCACCCCAGGGCTCCGGCACCAGTGCCCCATCAATCTCACCCCTTTCTAGAAGCCCCTGCATATCCGCATTGGCCACCTGCATGATCTCTACCGTGCCTCCCTTGGATGTATCCGTCAGCCCACTTTCTTTTAGCAACGCCCGGAGGCACAAATCCTGAGTGTTTCCAAATTGGGGAATTGCAATCCGCTTACCGTTCAAAGAAGCAACATTGGTGATCCCAGAATCCTTAGAGGCTACCAAAACCGCTCCCGCATCAGCCACTCCCGCAATAATCTGGACATCGCCCAATGATTTCGCATACCCATTGATTGCCGGTCCTGGTCCAATAAAGCCCATATCCAGTTCCCCGGCAAATATGGCTTCGATTTCAGCGGGGCCTGCGTTGAACTGTTTCCAAGCAATCGGAACCCCCATGGATTTTTCGTAAGTTCCCTGATTCTTACCGATGAGGGCCTGCGCGTGGGTGATATTGGGGAAAAATCCAATTTTCACTTCAGAAAGTATTTCTGCTTTCTCCGAGGCACACCCTGCCATTATTAGGACAGCGGCTGTACAAACTGCCAGAATTCTCTTCATTGTTAATCCTCCGATATGCTTTGATCAATCAAATCTTTAAAGGTCGTCCGTTCCAGCTTGTCTGAAATATAGTCCCGAACCTCCTGAAATACCTTGAGCAGCTTTTTTTCCTGCTCTAAGGGCGTGCTTTCGTAGAAATAATGACTGGCTGATTTAACAGGAGCTAAGGGTCCATCAATCAACCGAAGTACCTCTGCCAAGGAAATTTTTTCTGGGGGCCTTGCTAAGGAATAGCCACCACCAGTACCGCTGCTGCTTTTAACCAAACCAGCACCCTTTAACTGCAGGAGAATCTGCTCCAAATACTTCTTAGGAATGGATTTTTCCTCAGAAATCGCCGACATTTTCACATTCGCTTCTCCAAAATGCTGCGCCAGGTACACAAGAGCCAGGCAAGCGTACTCGCTCCGTCGTGAAAGCTTCATCAAGCACCTCCATTCATCTATTAACAGAACCAAGTCTATCACATTAGTAGACTTGGTTCAAGGAAAAATGGCGCTTATCGCGCCAGTAGGTTTTCAAAACGATTGATTATATAGAATCCGTTGCTGTTCAAATGGTCTTCCCTGTTATAGCGCAACTCGGAATTGTCCATCTGGCGAACCGTGGCACCCGCCGCTTCGCAAACAGCCTGCATTGCAGCCGTATCCCACTCCATGGTGGGGCCGAAACGGTAGTAACCATCCACCCTGCCCGAGGCCACCAGACAGCCCTTAATTGAACTGCCTACAGGAATAACTTCATTAATCCGGTCTTGATTTTTCTTTAAAAACACCTTCTCGGCATTGTCCGAATGGCTTCTGCTCACAGCCAGCTTGAACTTGTCCGAAGTTTCCGAAGCGAGTATTTGCTTCACTGCACCATTATGCTCATAATATGCGCCGCAATCAACGGCTCCATAATACAGCTCATTCTTAACCGGAAGATATACCACACCCATGATAACAATCCCATTATACGCCAATGCAATATTCACCGTGAATTCGTCATTCCTGTTGATGAATTCCTTGGTTCCATCCAACGGATCTACGATAAAACAGTACTCCTTTTGCCGGTTCTCCGGGGAATCGGCAGATTCCTCAGAGAGAATCCCTGCTTGCGGGAACGCATGGCACAATCCCCGAAGTATTATGTCGTTCGCTTTCTCGTCTGCCACCGTTAGCGGGGAGAAATCCCCTTTATAACTCACAGCAAAATCAGAGCGGTAAACATCCAGTATAGCTGCTCCTGCTTCTCGAGCCAGCACTTTTGCTATTTCAAGGGCATATGCAATATCCACGATATTCTCTCCAGTCGATGATATTTAAAATAGAGGCCTTAAAGGCCTCTATTTTATAAGTAATTCTTTTAAGTAATCCCCCAGAATGAGTGCCGCTTGATACGCACGCTCCGCATCTTCAACAGTAGGCTCCGAATCATCAGCAGGGTATCTAATTCCAACCGCATAATCCTGCAAACTTTCAGCACATCCGTAAATGCCTGGTGAAACTTCAAAGTGATCATCAATAATATCCAATAGAAACACCAAACTGTGTGTTCTTGGGATATTTTCGTCGGCCATGATTAAGACCGCTTTCAATAACTTTTCGGCATATTGCTGACAGTGAAAGCAAATAGAGTCCGCATAATCCCTTCGGCTTTCCAAAGCCAGTTCCGCCATACCTTTATCATGCTCCGCCTTATCAATCCAGCGTTGGATTAGAATCTCTTTATTGCTCATATAACGTTTTTCCGCATTTAAAGATTTCTGAAACAAATGAATTTGATGTGTTCTTCCACTTCTCAATTTCCTCAGGGGTGTACACAACAATATCCAACGGGATCTTCATCCCCCGCGTTAATTTTAGTATATCTCTTGTTCGGTGGTTCATCGGCTGGTCTGTCTCACTAAGAATAAAAAGGTCAAGATCGCTGTGTTCATCGGCCGTTCCGTTTGCATATGAGCCAAAAAGAACAATCTTTTTCGGATGAATGCTTTCGACTATAAGGTTGATTATATCATCAATCTGCTGCTGCCTAATCATCCGCACCCCTCCTAACTGGGAAACACGTTCCTTTGTTCGCTCACTTACATTATAGCATACGGCAATATAAACACCGCACGGTTTGCTCCTGCATCCCTATGGTCTGAAGATAACGCCCCGTTCCTGCAAGTGCGACTTTATCCGCATAACACCTGCAGCTCCCTGCTGCACAGGCGGCATGTGGAGGTGTACGGGAAGATCCGTGGTCAGTGTTTCACCGCTCCAAACGATACTGATTTTATCCGGTTCAATGCTGGTGGTGA
Organism: uncultured Peptostreptococcaceae bacterium; assembly: GCA_964424355.1. Classification (GTDB taxonomy): domain Bacteria; phylum Bacillota; class Clostridia; order Peptostreptococcales; family Acidaminobacteraceae; genus CAZEHS01. The sequence goes on along the minus strand of CAYRIO010000016.1, from coordinate 50,200 downwards.
TGATCGATAAATCCTCATGGGTCAGCTCAACCGCCGTCACCACCAAAATCACGCCCGCATCCAGCATTATATTTGCCACTTCCGCCAGTCGCCGAATATGCTCTTCTTGATGGCTTTTGCCGCCTGCCTTGATATCCGCATCTACACCGTACAATACATTGGCAATGCCCATGAAATAGACAATCTTTCCATCATCAAAAAAACGCTTTTCCAGCAGCTTTGCAAAGGTCTTCTTGCCCGTATCCTTAGGGCCTGTAATTAACACCAGCGCCGATTTTTGACCATACTTTTCCGCCCGCTGTTCTTCGGTGATTTCGCTTTGCACCCATTTGTAATTCCGTATGGCCACTTGCTCCCGTTGTTTTGACTGGTGATCCGACAATGCTTCAAGGATAATGCCCCCACCTGCAATGTTGTAATGATCCACCAAGACAAATCGACCTGTTGAAATATTCTCTTCTGCCAAATCAAATGCCACCGGTTGCTCCGCTACAAGAATGCACTCTGCAACCTCGTGTCGATGAACAGCATCAGAATCGTTCTGTTCCAGGCTGGAGGTATTGAGTACCCGGATGATGCTCTCAAGCCGTACAGACACCTTACCTGTTCCCAGCTTCAGCAGATAATCCTTATTACTTACCAGAGGATCTCTCCCCAACCACAATACGTTTGCACGGAAGCGTCTGGCAATATGGGGCTTTGTTTCCCCGTCCAGCACCGCCAGTTCTCCTCGCCTTACGTAAATCTGCTCTGTGAGAGTGAAACCAACTGCCCATCCGCACTCCGCCGCATCCAAAGGTTTTGACCCAAATGCCTCCACCGATTTCAACCGGCTGCACTTACCCGACGGATAAAAAATCACCGAGTCTCCGCATTTAATGGCTCCTGATTCAACCGTTCCCGCCACAATCCGCCTGTCATCACCGTCGGCTGTGAATTTATACACCCCTTGAACAGGCATCCGAAAAGGCTTGTTCCGCAAGGTGGCAGGCGCACGGAACGCTTCCAGGGCTTCCAAAACGTTAGGACCTTCGTGCCAAGGCATATTAGTAGATGTGGAAATGATGTTGTCGCCATGAAAGCCGCTGATAGGAATGAACGCCGTTGGAACAATACCTAAGCCCCTCAGAAATTCGGCGTAATCTGCTGCAATGGCTCTGAAAACGGATTCATCATAATCCACCAAGTCCATCTTATTAATCAGAACACAAATCTGGCGGATACCCAGCATGGACAATAAGTACCCATGGCGTTTGGTATTCTCCTGAATACCTTCCTTGGCATCGATCACCAGCAACGCCGACTCAGCCCGTGCCGCTCCCGAGACCATATTCTTCAGGAATTCGATATGCCCTGGGGCATCAATGATGATATAGTCGCGCTGCTTTGATTTGAAGAAGCACCGAGCCGAATCAATGGTGATTCCCTGTTCCTGCTCATCCTTCAGGGCATCCAGAAGGTAGGCATATTCGAAAGGTTTGGCATTACGGCGGCATCGCTCCCGTACCTGCTCCAGCTTTCCCTCTGGCAAAGACCCCGTATCCGCCATCAGTCGGCCTATGACGGTGCTTTTGCCATGGTCCACATGGCCTACGATCACAATATTCATATTTTCGCGATTTACCACTGTACCGTTTCCGTTCATTACATATACCCCTTCCTGCGAAGGGCTTCCAAGCCTCCACCATCTTCCTTATCCTGCTCCCGGCCGGAACGTTCCGCAATATTGGCAAACTTGCCGGTACGCAACTCCTCCACAATTTCAGCCACCGTAGATGCATCCGACTCCACCGCAGCAGTGCAGGGCCAACAGCCTAAAGAGCGATAGCGCTTGCCATCCCCCTGATTGTAATAAAGAGAAACCGTGGGAATGCTCTCCCGCTGGATATACTGCCAAATATCAAGCTCCGTCCAGTCCAACAGGGGATGAATCCGCACATGGGTTCCCGGTGCAAAGTCCGTTTTATACTGGTTCCAAAACTCCGGCGGCTGATCCTCAACCTCCCAATCGCTGTTGCGGGCACGGGCGGAAAAATACCGCTCCTTAGACCGGCTACCCTCTTCATCCGCACGGGCGCCAACAATCACCCCGGTATAAGGCTCCGTATTTCGGTCAATCTCATAAATACCGGTTTCGTGGTTCATGCGGTATCTGGGCCAGGATCCATTAAGGGTGTTAATCAGTGCGTCTGTTTTTAGATTTTTGCAGCATTCCAAGCGGGTTGCATTGCCGTCGGGAAACGTGCGCTTTCTCTTCAACGCATCCGCATTTTCACCATAGATCATATCCAACCGCCACTGTCGGGCAAGGTTGTCACGGTATTCAATCATTTCAGGGATTTTGTAATGGGTATCCACATGCACCAAAGGGAAGGGTACATGGCCGAAAAAAGCCTTGCGTGCCAACCACAACATTACCGTGCTGTCTTTGCCAATGGACCAGAGCATACAGAGGCTTTTGAAGGCACTGTATGCTTCACGGAGGATGTGGATGCTTTTGTTTTCGAGTTTATCGAGATGGGTCATAAGTACTCCTTTCGTCGATTTTGGTATTTCTATAATTGACCGAGCAAACTCTAATGAGCGGCTTTTCGATAAACCGATTCAACAGGCTTGCTAACCAGATGGTACCCCCCACAACAAATAGAAACGAATGAATGGAAAGGCTCCCAAACAACGATTTTGCGTAAACAATCAATAGAAGGTGAATAAGATATCCCCCATAGCTGATTTGCCCTAAAAACCGCATAATGTCGCTCTCAAAAAAACGTCTCACTACTCCAATTCCATGGATCACAAAAGGGATAAAGCAACTCCACACCACACCGAAATATATATATTTTGAAACTAAATAATCTTGAGCAATACTTGCATTCCATTGTTCTACAATTCCTGGCAGTGACAATACCGCTCCAATAATAAATAGTACTGCAACTATATCAAAAAAAACGCGCACCCTTTTCCTCATTTCATGTTGAGATAATTCAAGTTCTAATACTGCAGCAAATGAACCCCACATGAATACAGGGAAATATTGCATGAGTGCAATTGAGTTTTCTACTCCTTGGCTTGCTGGGAAAAAATGTTGGTGTATAACGGTCACAAAACTCGTAAATATTAATGTAGCCAAACAGTTTCTCTTCATCACAACAACAAATAAAATAATTATTATTGGCAACACAAAGTAGAAGGTTATTTCTACAGGCATTGTCCAAAAGTGTCCAGGTCCCGCCTTTAGACACAATGACAATATAACGTTTTTGTAATCAAGCTGGCCAAATAAAGCATATATAAACAAAATAATTACATATACAGGGTAAATTCTAGCAAATCTACGGATAAAATAATTCTTCCATTCAAATATCGAAAGAGCTTTTGATGAGGATGCTAAAAAATATCGTGTTAAAAGAAAAGAACTTAAAACAAAGAATAGCCAGACTCCAATTTTACCTCCTCCATGCACAAATTTAAAATATTCTCCATTCATCGAAAGTGTATGCACTAGTAATACAGAGGCAAACGCCATGCCACGAATACCATCTGCAGCCGGAATCAAATTATTGTTATTATGTGTGTCTTGATATTCACTCCGCAAATTCACATCCACATTTCGCTCCATAAATATTTATTGTTGGCCGGTTGAGAACAATGACAAGATAGAGAATGTGTCAATTTTAGCGACCGTTTTATTGTAACTAATTTCGGTTTTGTATTAATTGTAACTATTGCCTTCAATGCATTTTGTGTTGTATTATACCACTTTTCACCTTGCCGATATTTAATCAAGCATCCTGTCGTCGTAGGTTTTTATATAACTTCAAAGCATAAAAGACATACTGCTTTAGTATAGACGGTCTGTACACGTTTTCTCTGAGTCTAGCGAGAATGTACTTGCCTCTGAAGTAATAGGATTTGATGAGGTTTACCTTGAAATTCAACAATTCATCTATCGATAGCTCTGCGGTTCCATCAATGCTGGAATTATAATAGTCAAATCCAATGGACTCATTTGAGATCGTTCTAGCGGTTTTGCATATTTCAAATAACTTAGTTCCATAGTAAGGGGTTGCAATATGTACCTCAATAAATTCAGCTTCAATTTCGAATATATGCCTTTTTGTCGCCTCTAAATGCACATTATTCTCCCATGGAAATCCAATGATAAAGAATCCGTATATGGGTATTTTTAATTCGTGGGCCCACTTTGCCGCCTGCAAATTTTCCTGAATAGTGGCTCCTTTGTTGATTTTCAGTAGAGTTTCACTGGAACCGGATTCAAAACCGAACGCTACGGCAAAACACCCCGCTCTTTTCAAAAGCTCAAGAGTTTCCCGCGTTAATGGTCTGACTCTAGAATTTACAGTGAAATGAATATTCTCATACAAATCCGAGGCAATAATACGGTTACAAAGTTCTGAAACCCATTTCGGGTCCATTGTAAAGGTATCCGCCCTGAAAAAGAAACTCTTGATGCCGTACTTATAATAACACTCTCTAAGCTCTAAAAAGACGTTCCCGGGACTCCTCGTACGGATTTTTTTGCCTGAGAGTTTCGGTGATAAACAAAAAATGCATCCCGAGGAACAGCCACGCGATGTTTGAATTGTGGCCATTGTCTCGCCAGTATCCGGGCGCACATAAAGCCCATTATTCATCAAGTGCCTCGCAGGAAATGGCAATTCATCAAGTTTTTCTATCCATGAATCAAACGCATTCTTGATCCATGAACCAGTTGCATCCTTGTAAAATACATTCTTTATAGATTCAAGATTTACCGAACCTTCAAACAGCGACATCGCAATTTTTTGAATTGCCTGTTCTTCCTCTCCGCCAATTAAAAAATCGGCTGCGCCCAAATCCAACAGGGTTAATTTTTCTGGATCTATATCATAGAAGAAGGCACCCTTCAATACGACAACCGGACTACCGTCTGCCTTTATTCGTTTCGCGATTTCAAGATCATGTACAATAGTGGCGTTAGTAATACTCATCAGCAGAAGGTTCGGTTGAAATTGCTTGATTTCGGCTGCCATTTCAACATAGCTCTTGCCTTCAGTCTGGTAGTCACGTATCCGCGCCGTATAACCAAGCCTCTCCAAGACCGCCGCACAGTATCCCAAGTCATTGCAAGCACGCATCGCTGTAGCTGTAGAATCTTCAATATTGCCTTGTGACCGGTTTTCACCTCTCTGATATTGCGGTCCAGGAGGATACATCAGCAAAATTATTGGTTTCAATACTTCTACCTCAACGAATTTGTTAACACCTGATGCGCTTAGAAGAACACCTTTGCAAATCGCAAAACCCCCTGTTTCCAAGGCACGCGATGAGATACCCCAGCACTGTTTTCGAAGTTGTTCAGATTCTCAAGATACCATTTATAATTCCGCAGCAATGCATCTTTGTTAGAATAAATCGGGCTGTAACCAATAATTTTCTTCGCCTTTTCTATTGAAACAAACGAATCCTTTGATGCGGTTTCATATACCCATTTATACAATGGAGAAAGGTGGAGCATCTCAAGAAATCTGAGTGTCCAAATCATGGGAGCCGCGGGGAAACCTATTATCTTTTTCCCAAAACCCGCTTGATCCAATACCGCCTGATAATCTTCTCGCATGGTTGTATATTTTTCAGCCCCAATGTTGAACGTATCATTAACAACGGCCTCATCCAGGGTTGCACAGAGATATATCGCTTGGCAGAGATCATATACATCTAACAACTGATATCTGTTTTTTCCGCTACCAATCATCGGGAACCCCTTGCCATCCTTTGCCCAGTCGTAGAATAGGGCAAACACGCCCAATCGCTCTGGACCGATAAATGATTTAGGCCTAATGACCGGTACACACAACCCCTTTTGACGATACTCAAAACAAACCTGCTCTGCAGCAATCTTTGCTTCGCCGTAAGGTCCTACGCCAATCAGCTGATCGTCCTCCACCAAGGGATGGTGGTCAGGAATGCCATAGACTGCAGTTGAAGAAATCTGAATCACGCGTCTGATGCCATTTCGCTTCGCTGCTTCCAGGACATTTCTTGTTCCGTCAATATCCGTTGAAAAGATATCCTCTTTAGAATATAACGGCAATGCAGCGGCCGTATGAACAACAATATCGCTCCCCGCCATTGCCTCTGTCATGATCTCAAGATGTCGAATATCTTCCTTAATCACGGTAACTGTATCCAAGGCTTCTTCTGGATAGCCATATGTTTCTGCGAAGTCGTATGAAACGACGGTGTGACCTTTCTCCAGCAAATACCGTGTGAGGTTGATTCCCAGAAAACCTGCGCCACCAGTAATAAAATATTTAGCCATGTATTCAATGCCTCCTCTTTAATTCCCACTTATTCTGGCGTTAACACCCATCGATTGATTCGGTCTCCATTAACAAGAAAACTTCTTTGAGCAAGTTCTGCAAGAGGTCTATCGGAATAGGAATCCGTATAGAATTCTTCAATTACACCGTTCGAAAAACTTTCCTCAAATCGAAGAACCTTTTCGTACCCATAACAATTTTGCCCTTCGGTGGCACCCGTTTTAGGATCCACCTTTGAGGCTATGAGATTATTAACATTCATATCTATGCATACTGGTTTTAGTAAAAAGTCTGGCGATGCTGAAATAATGATGTCATTGGCCTGTCGCTTCTCTAAATACCACTCTTTTATTTTTACTTTATTCACAACCCAAAATTCTGACACAATACTATCAACATCCGGCAAGTATTTTAAAAATCCATAGAACTGTTCTTTAAAATGAGTTTTGTCAGATTGTCTTAATATATAAGATAAAAACGCCCACATAGCTTTAGGTAAAGCCAACAGAGCCACTGGATATCTCTTAATGCAATAACGATAAAACTCTGCCGTTGAATCACCATCGTAAATCGTACCGTCAAAATCATATACATTATATACATTCTCACAGTTGCTCATATCATGCCTTCTTTTGAAAAACAACAAACGATTGCTCTCCAAAAAAATAGTTACTGATCGGCATCAGCTTCAAATATGCCCAAATAATGGCAGGGTGCTTCGGCATTGCATTTTTAGTTGTGTATGGTAAAAATTTTGGAATACACTCAATCACATCAAAATTGAACATCCCAGCCAATTCTATTAACGCTTGCTCTGTAAGGGGAATTTTGTGATCGAAATAATCCCAATATTTGCCTTTTTTTACGTATTTTATATTCGGCTGTAGGATCATTATTTTCCCGTTGTTTTTTAAGACAACCTCGAGCTTACTAAACAAATCAATAATCTGTTGTTTGCTTTCAAGATGTTCCAAAAAATTACTCACAAAGAAAACATCAACTGAGCACTTTTCTAATACTAGATCAATCGCCTCTATCTTGCTATTTATTACAGTGACATCAGGGTTTGAGAATTTTACTACGTCGGGGTTCAAATCAATTGCATACTTTTTACTTGCCTTAATATTGTTTATAAACTCACAATATCCCGAAGCAACATCTGCAACCACATCAATTTCTCTGATACGCTTCTGAAAAAAGTGCTTACACAGCGTCTTCCATATTGCATTTTTCATTGCTAATTCTTTGTTAGAACTGAATCTATTCTCATATAAAACCTTAAGTTGCCCTTCTTCATTCATTTTGTTTTCCTCTCTAGGTTCTAGCTTTAAACGAAAAATACTTATGCCCCAAGAAGCTAGTAAACACCGGGAATCCAATTCCAACAATATGCGCTACCTCTTTGGGGTAAATGTTATATTCTGTATGTGGAAATACATAGTATAATAGGAACAGACTAATGCCTAGCGTTTGAGGTAGTGCCAACAGGTTCACAGTTGTAAACAAGATGAATTCCCTTTTCAACCCGTTTCTGCTTTGCTGAAATACCCATTTTTTATTTAACGCAAAAGCTGTAATTAGACCAAATCCGAATGCGATAATGATTGCAATTGAGTAACTTGTAAACAAATTCACCAAAATTCGAGCTGAAAAATTGACCAAAGCTGCGAAAACACTTACTGATAAAAACTTTAAAAATTCGATTGATACGAAATCATTCAACTTATCTCTCATCCGATTTCCCCACCATATCAGCTATGAATCGTGCAATTTTAACACTCTCGTTGATCGAACGATCTTCAGGATAGCAATATGCAGTGTCCGCAATATAAAAGTCTTTTCGTGCCGCTGACTCTATTGAAGGCAGTTTGTTCAAGAACTCCACCGTTGCCACAGGCTGTGCGTATTCATATCTGAATACCCTTATGTCAATAAAACTCTCTTCACCAATATTTGGATTCACCCTCTGAGAATACTTTTTAACACGATTAATGAAAAATTCATCTGGTTCGCTGAATTTAGGGTTATCTCTGTGCAAATAGAAGGGCACATAAACAACATTATCCGCAAGCGTTGTATTCAAATTGCTTATTTCAATCATTCCCGGTATATCCATCTCTTTATCCGTAATATTCAACCAAAAATTCTCAGTGAGCTGCTTTTTCAGTTTTGCAATAACGCATACAACACCCACATTGTCCAGCTTGCTGAGTTTATCCAAATCCATTTGGGGCAAATTTGGGGCAATCCGACTAACGTATTGGATTGGAATTGTGGAAATTACTGTGTCGTATTTTTTTTGCTGTCCTCCTACTACAATACCCGTCACTTTGCCATTTGCAATTTCAACGCTCTCTATTGGTGAATTTGCATAAATTGAACCCTTCATTTCTCGGATGCTTTTCTCCAAAGCCTCTAGTACAACTCTCGATCCACCTTCCACATATCCCATCCGCTCCTGAAAGATGTTCTTCCGGGACTTGGCGACACGAGCAAGCCTGGACCATAGCCACGGTGCCGCAATCAATTCCTTTTTCTCATAGAATTTCAAATTGAACAGACTATCCCAAAATTTGTTATATCCGTTCTCACCTTCCCATTTTCTAATCCAATTCAATGCCGTTGTTTTGTTGAGCTTTTCCCATTTCTTGTACTTGCTCGCGCAAAATACGTGAAGCCCATATCGGATTTTTTCGCTTAGAGTCGCTTTGGGAAATTTCAACAGTTCAAAAGGGCCACCCCACTTATAAAGCTTGCCCTCATAATAATAGCCCATTTTGGTATCTGTCCATTTGAGCTTATCGTATATGTTCAACTCTTTCATCAGATCAAACATGGGGTAATCCGGTCCACAAACGAAATGATAGTACTTTTCAATATCCATCCCAGAGAAATCAAAATGAGCAGACATGCCACCCAATATAGCTTCTTTTTCATAAAGATCGACCTGATAACCGCTTTTCAGCAAATCATAGGCACATGTAAGCCCCATGGGGCCCCCACCAATTACCGCAACGCGTTTTGACATTAACTTGCTCTCCTCAATTAAGGCTTTAATATGATATCAGAGTATTTCCCATTTGCAAATGTTTCCTGCAAAGCTTCCTCAAATGGTGTACTGCGAACATTGAAAATTTCCCACCAGGGATCTGTTTGAAAATAGTCCCCAGCAGTAAGGGCTTCTAACTGAGCAGAAGTGAACGGGGGATTCTTAAATATAAACGCATATGCGTCCATCAAAAATTTAAAAAAACCGTATGGTATTGTCAGTACAATAGTGGGAAGTTTTTTAACTCGCTTGATGGCTCGTATGATATCGATATAAGTGATATCCTCTCGACCAATGATATTATAGCACTTATTGTGCGGTCGTTGCTCCATTGCTGCCACAATAACGCGTGCCATGTCGCGAGCATAAAGGGGTTGTCTTAAAAACTTGCCGTCTCCCGGTATTGGGAAAACCGGTGTCTTTTTCATAAACCGAGACAACCATCCTAAATGCTTTTTATCAAACCATCCAAACATAAGCGCAGGACGAAGAGAACAATACTCGATTCCGCTCTCTTCCACAAGTTTATCCTGGGCTTTCTTTGTGTTAGTGTAGTCGTCATCGGCTACTGAAACCACCACCGAGGAGCTGCAATGCACAATATAGGGAGTGTTGTGATCTTTAGCCGCCTTTAATACTCTTTTGGTCGCGGTTATATTGTTTCTTATGAATTCTTCAGAATAGAGACTTGTAATTTGTGCATGTAACTGAATGAGAACCGAACCATCCTTGAATGTTTCTGTCCAGCTTCCATCGTCTGCAAGATCTTCGCAGACGATATCAAGTTCTGGGTTGAGTTGCCTCAGAATTTCTATATTCTCTTTGTGTTTATCGATTGCAACTATATTTGAATAGCCCTTCTCCTTCAAAAGCAAGATTGTGTTCTGTCCAAGTAATCCTGCTGCACCTGTTACGATTATTTTTTCAATTTGATTCATCTGGAATATCCTCCTTACTCACATAAAATACAAAATCCACAAACATGTGCCAATCCAAAGAAACATATTTATCAATAGTGGCTTATCTTGAATCAATGCAAGTTCTGGAGTTTCAGCAAGTTCCTTTGTATGATTTATCAATTGATAACGGAACATTCCATAAATGACAAACGGAATCGTACACATCATGGCAATTGGTGCTTCGCTATTGAATGTATATAAACAATAAGACATGATTGTGGCCGAATCAATTGCAGAGGACATATCCCTGAGCATCTCTGGTGTGTAAAAATCTAGCACCTTCCGACCGGTACCATTTCCGTTCTGCACTGATTCAAGCTCACTTCTTCGTTTATGTATTGCAAGGAATAATGACAGGAGTGTCGTACACACAATTAGCCACGGCGAAATACCAACATTAACCAAAATCGCACCAGCTAACGCTCTAAGCACAAATCCAAATGAAATTGACATGATGTCTATAATCGGTATGTGTTTCAGCTTAAATGAATATAAGACATTATAGATCATATAAATAACAACAACGATCATAAAATCTTGGCTCAGTTGAAAAGATAAGAATAATGATGTCAAAAGTAGCATCACGCAGATAACCGCCGCTTGAAAAATCGAAATAGCGCCGCTTGCGATTGGACGCTTACATTTTTTAGGGTGATGTCTATCCTTGTCCCGATCAATGACGTCATTCAATATGTAAACTGTACTTGATGCCATGCAAAATGCAATAAAGCCCACGGTAGTTTCAACAAAAATAGACAGTTCAAAAATATTTTTTGAAAACACCACCGCCGCAAAAACTAATAGATTTTTAATCCATTGTTTGGGCCGCATCAACTTAAATATGCTGCTGATTAAGTTTAAGATAGTCTCATATCTAAACATCTAATTCCCTTTCTCGCACGACAAATTGCGATACTGTACTTTATCATCCCTACGGGAGATTTTGAGGATACTTCTGCACCAGAAATAACCTCACCTACTCACGCTCACGCATTGCCGTAAATTAAATTGTTTATTTATCGCAATGTCGTTCATTAATTGCCTATTCATCAGATGAACGGTTAAAAATGAAACTTCATAGTTATGAAATTGCCACTATTCCTATATATATGGTGTATATATTAATTCACACCTGTTATTCAATACTAACTTCAAATTTATGACCGGAAACATAATATTGATCTTCACCACTAATCAGAATCTTGAACGTATATTTTCCTTTCGGTATATTGTCATCTCTCAATATACAGTCAAATCCCGCATTATTATATTTAGAATTGTCAAAATAATTTCCAACATCTTCTCGCAGTACTTTTGTCGAGGTATACAACCATGACTTGTTATTACTATCTGTCAGTTTTATAAATATTTGCTGATTATCCGAAACAATACCATCAATAAACCCCCACCCTTGTATTCTTGCTGCTATACCGGGAGCCGGTTTTTCGATTATGCAGTCAATATTCTCGTTTACTTTATTAGAGACATCACAATGAATAGTTGAATTCTCGATAACTCCATTGTTTAACTCTTCCACAATTTCATTACTTAACCCACTACCGTCATTAATTGCATATACACTAAAACCGCTGACGTCTTTTATGTATGTTATGTCTTGAAACGACGATAGCAACAATGGGTAATTATTGGGATATTTGGTCATGATAATTTTAAAATTGTTATTCTTCTTTTCTGCAGTATCAATTGCTTTGTCAGATCTTAGCATTAATCCTTTTCTTTCACAATAATAAAGTATTTCCGAAGACCAATCGTAGTCTGTAATAATAATATTTTCGTTATACTTTGTAATCGTTTTAACATATTGGCCCAATTGAACAATTGCACTGTTTTCATAAGATAATATCGATTTATCCTTTATAATATCAAAGTAATCTGGCGTTTTTAAATAGGAAACCCCAGATATTACAACCAAAAATACAATTAGCGATATATGCCTTTTTTTGTACAATGAAGAAAATATGTGTTTTATGTTGACGCCGACCACAATGGATATAAAAGGAATTATGGCCATCATATAATACTCATGAATATAGTACAAATTAAAAAATATGAGCACAGTTGAAAAGGCTGCAATACCAGAGATAATAGAAATTTCTCGTTCGACCGGTCTCAACCATTTTGAAGTGAAGATTATTGATATCAAAAAAAAGACATTTGTCCATGGAAGTATATGTACTGCAATTCTACCGCCAATCACACCCCAATTAGTTGGTGAAAGCTTCTGAGCAATTGTCCCATAGTTCCAATCCTTAAGCTCTCTAGATGTTAACCATTCTTGGCCAGAAACAGTCTTTACAGCATCCGAATGCACCACCCACATATACCCAATTGAAATAGGCACGATAAGTAATATCACAAGTTTCAAATAAAATGACCACTCCAGTTTTATGTGCTGAATAAGTTTTTGAAATTCTTGAAGACCACTATTAAAACTGATTCCAATAGACTTACATATTGAAAACCAAATATATGTCACTAAAAAAACGACCATGGGCAACATACTTGTAGCTTTAGATAGATACGCTACTGCGCCAATAGCAAGAGTCAGAATATATAATTTGTTACTCCTGCTATAAATCCACTCGATTACCATAAGCAGGTATGCCATGCCAAAAGCAACCGAACAGAAGTCAATCATAGCGGTCCTGCTCCAAAATATTGAATATGGGCTCATTAAATATACAGCAACAATAGACAATACCGCCGTTTTATCAGTAATTATTTTTTTACATATCAAGTATAAGACATATGCCGACACATAAAAATATGCAATATTTGTAAATCTTAACGCTAAATCTAAGTTTCCGCCAATCCAGCTATGAAGCAAATAGGCTGTAAATTGGAATACAGGAAATTCGAATGGGACTTTATATGGGTATCCCAACACAGGCGTACTATAGTTCCATAAAGAAATACCCTCAAAAATAAATGTTTGTACTGTGAAAGCAGTTTGAGTCTGTCTGAAACCTGAACTCTCCAAAAGAGGAACATCTATATTTATCAATCTAATAATCAGCGATATGGCAACTACTACAAGGTATATTATGATATCGTATGGTCTTCTTGCATCCTTGGATTTCCCCTTCTTGTACAACATAATGCTCCTTTCGTTTCAAATGACATTACTCTATAGTCACTCAACAACATCCACCACATTTTCGGACAAATTTTATAAGGTCAGTGCTTTGAAATCGGCAGGACTCATGTAGCCAAGTACATTATGAATCCGGCAGGTGTTGAACCAATGAACGTAGTCGCTAAGCTCTCGTCTCAAATGGCCGATATTCTCAAAATTTCGGCCATAGACAAATTCTAATTTGAATATCCGGAACGTTGACTCGGCCACGGCAATGTCATAGGGACACCCCTTCAAACTCAACGATCTCTTGATCTTAAAGGTATCCAGCATCTCATCGATCATGTAGTTGTTGATTCCACAGCCGCGGTCTGTATGAAATATCTGTATGTCCTCAAGGCTGTCGCTTACTGCAGCGAAGGCATCGCAGACCAATCGGGCGTCCTTTGGGGCACCTGCACTGAATCCTATGATTTCACGGTTAAATGGATCCAGCAAAATGCATCTGTAGTGCCATTCATAATTGACACACACGTAGGTCAGATCCCTTGCGATGACTGAATGCGGCTCCTGATTGTTGAACTTTCGATCCAGTTCATTGGGAGTGAGTGCTTCGCTTGACTTCTTCGTATGCGTGCGGTATCGACTTTTAGCATAGGTCGGACTCCAAGCTCTTCTTTCTCATAATGCGGCAAATGCGGCGCCTGGATACTGTGAGTCCGTCATTTGAAAGAACCTCTTTGATTTTTCGGCTGCCGTAAACACGCCGGTTGTTTGTATAGGCAGCTTCTATTGCTTCCGCTATTGCCAATCATCCAGTCTTCCTTTACTCTTTGTAGTAGTAAGTACCGCGGGCTATCTTCAGGCATGTTCACAGCGTTGATATCGGGTACTTGTGAACATTTTTCCGGATTACTTCAACCTTTGTTCGAATATCAGCGCCGCTTACTTTAAAATATCATTATCCATCTTGAGCTAGTAGTTCTCTTTTAGAAGGCGAAGCAGTTCTGCTTCTTCAGGGGTTCTGTTGTCCTTTTCCTTGGTTGAGCCAGTGGCATTGATCCGTTTTACCCATTTTTTGAACGCTGAGCCTGTCAGGTTGTATTTCCGAATGGTTTCTGCCCGTGGCCTACCGGCATTGTAGAGCTGAACCATCTGTTTTTTGAATTCATTGAATAATATGCTGCGATAGAGCCATCGTTCCGCTCGCCCGGAGCCACCATCACGGTAATACAGAGCCACCCTGACGGTCCATAGAGCCACCCCCGATTATTGGGTACATTGAGTTATACGCCCTATGGCGTAAATAACTTGTGGAGGTCACCCAATGACCGATTACCGAGCAATACTCAGGCTCTATCATCAGGGAATCAGCGGCAGAACCATTGCAACAACGCTGGGTTGTTCCCGGAACACGGTGTCTGAGACGCTAAAACGATTTGAACAGGCAGAACTGCCATGGCCACTACCCGCAGGGTTTTCTGACCGAGATTTGGCCAACCATCTGTATCCGGAGCATCAAGTACAGTCAACAACCCGGAAGGTGCCTGACTACGAGGCTGTCCACAAAGAGATGGCAAGACCAGGCGTTACCCTCAGTCTCCTTTGGAAAGAGTACTGTGATATCTGCCGGATCAGCAGAGAGATCCCCTACATGTACACCCAGTTCTGCAAGCAGTACCGGGATTATGCCTGTGTTGCCAAGGCGACGATGCACATCCACCGGAAACCGGGTGAACAGATGGAGGTAGACTGGGCCGGCCAAACAGGCAGGCTCATCGATCGGGATACTGGGGAGCTGATAGAGGTGTACATCTTCATAGCTGCTCTTCCCTGCAGCCAGTATGCCTATGTGGAAGCTTTCCCTTCTCAAAACCTTGAAAACTGGATCAGCGCTCATGTGAACGCTTACCGATACTTTGGCGGGGTGACCCGCATCCTGATTCCAGACAACCTGAAAACCGGGGTGGATAAAGCCTCGTGGTACACGCCAGTCATCAATAAAACCTACCATGAGATGGCGGAGCATTACGGAACGGTGGTGATTCCAGCTAGGGTACGGAAACCCAAGGACAAGGCCAGTGTTGAGGGTACGGTCGGCAACATTTCCACTTGGATTGTTGCGGCCCTGAGACACCAGAAGTTCTTCACCGTCAGGGAGATGAATGAAGCCATTTGGGAGAAGCTTGACGATTTCAATCAGAGACCCTTCCAGAAGAAGCCCGGTAGCCGGTGCAGTGTCTTCATCGAAGAGGAAAAGATGACTCTCATGCCTCTACCGGATAAGGACTACGAACTGGCAACCTGGAAAGTGGCTACCGTTCAGTTCAACTATCACATTGCCGTGGATAAGATGTACTACAGCGTTCCCTTTGAATACATCAAGCATAAGGTGGATGTCCGGATTACCCGCAATGTCATTGAGGTGTTCTCCAATCATCAGCGGATCTGTTCCCACGCCAGGCTCCGTGGCCGAGAAGGTCAGTACAGCACAAGGCTTGAACACATGCCGGAAGACCACAAGAAGTTTACAGCCTGGAATGCAGAGCGGT
This sequence comes from uncultured Peptostreptococcaceae bacterium, assembly GCA_964424355.1. Taxonomy (GTDB): domain Bacteria; phylum Bacillota; class Clostridia; order Peptostreptococcales; family Acidaminobacteraceae; genus CAZEHS01. The sequence continues at coordinate 34,220 of CAYRIO010000016.1, read as the reverse complement.
TCATCTCATGGGCACAGTCCATTGGTATCTGTACAGAAGTAGCCATACGAGCCATTTTGGCTTCCCATAAGGTAGAGAAGCAGGGCTACCGGTCTTGTATGGCATGCCTGAAGCTGGCGGAAAAACATGGCGCTTCAAGACTTGAGGCGGCCTGTCAGAAGGCGCTGTCGTATACGCCATCTCCCAGCTACAAAAGTATCCAGACCATCCTGAAAACCCAACAGGACAAGCTGCCAGAAGAACCGAAAAGAGAGTTGGAGTCTGATTACGCCTTCACACGGGGTGCAGACTATTATGGGAGGAACTCATAATGGTCAATGAAACCACTATCACCAAACTGCACGAGCTTCGCCTGAGTGCCATGGTTGATGCCTACCGTAACCAGATGGAAGATCCGGTTTACAGGGATCTATCCTTCGAGGAACGTTTCGCCCTGATGGTTGATAGCGAATGGGCTCGCAGGAAAAACAATAAGCTGCGGCGGCTCATCAAGAAATCAGGGCTCTACATTTCAAGCGCTTCCATCGAAGACATCAAGTACCACTCGGACAGACGGCTAGATAAAGGGCAGATCACCCGGCTTTCGACCTGCAGCTTCATCCAGGAACGGCACAATCTCATCGTTCTTGGCGCCTCTGGCGCTGGTAAGACATACATCAGCTGTGCCTTCGGGATAGCAGCCTGCCGCAACTTCTTCACTGTCAAATATGTCCGGCTGCCAGATTTGCTCAATGAACTGGCAGTTGCCAAGGGTGAAGGCATTCTTGGAAAGATGATGAAAGTACTGAAGAGGATTCAACTCCTGATTATCGATGAATGGCTGTTGGTCCCGCTGACAGAGGGTGAATCAAGGCTCCTGCTGGAGATCATCGAAGCACGGCATAAGAAGGCATCTACGGTGTCTCAGTTCGCTCCTGCAGGCTGGCACGGCAAGATCGGTGAAGGACCGCTGGCAGATGCCATCCTGGACCGCATCGTTCATGACTCATACACCATCATGATCCATGGCGAGGAATCCATGAGAAAGAAAAAGGGTATTCAAATAATCGGTTAGCCCAATCTATCCATTCACTGTGGTTCAGGAGTCTGTGACGGCTCTCGCTCCGCAGGGGTGGCTCAGTTTACAGCGTGACGGTGGCTCAATGGCCAGCGTATTGGCGGCTCTGCCGCAACGAAATATTCAAATTCATCACTATATGTTTTGCTTACTTGTCTTACACTCATGCTATCATCTCCTTTGGGGATTAATTTTAGCATGACCTTATCTTTTCTGTCTGATTAAGTATAGCCTATCCAATTAGCACTCATAGCTGTTTTGGTAACCGCAATGCGGGCAAATTTATTCCACACTTGTCTTTTATCCTAAGAAGCGGTTCTTCATAATACCGATGTATTACATCACTTATACAGACAATAGCAAAAAACAATAACATTTGTGACAGGAGATGCTTCGCATTTGCCGAATATCCATGAATTGGTGATTCAAAAACAACTGCTGTGTACCCAATCACAATTTGGTGTATGAGGAAAATTTGATAGCTTAAATTTCCTAAGTATACAAATGCTTTGTTTGAAATTCCAATTGAAACCGCACCTTTTTCAAACGAAAACACACAAATGATTGCGATGGACATTGGGATGAAATACACACCATATCTTAGAGCGTCAGATTTGAAGTAATCTAAACTTGGCGAAAACATAAGAAGCGCAACCATGCCGATCTCCAATATGGTGAAAAGTATAGTGTTCTGTAATTTTAAAACTACCTTCCTGTTTAAAATCACAAATATAAAACCAGCAAGAACACCAATCAAATAGTCAAACACCCGAAAAAAGGGCGATATATATATGAACCACCACCCGAACGAATACGCTTCTACTTTGCCTGTAAAATCACTTGCAATCATCACAGCCAACACAAAAATGACGGCTTGTAAAATAAATAAAATCTTCAAATTTTCTTTTATTTTGTATTTGTGAATCAAATGGATGACAAAAGGAGTTAATAAATAAAACAGAACAATATCTGCTACAAACCACGAAGAGCCATTGAAAGCAAATACCTGAATGCCTATTGGAAAATAGCTTTGAAGCATTAACACATTCAATACGGAATAAATAACACCTGTTTTGAAATTTATATACCACATTATTGGAATTGAACATATTAGTGTAAGCAAATAGAGTGGGTATATTTTGAATATCCGCCTAAAATAGAATGATTTCAGGCTTTTTATATCTATATCAGAAAATTTCGAGTGATATCCGTTAGCAATTGTAAATCCAGACATGACAAAAAAGAACGTGACACAAATCGGCCCTAAACCACCAGGGTAGTTTAAGTGGTGAAGAAAGATAGCTACTGACAATAAGAACTTTAGTGATGTTAATGATTTTATCATATTTATACACCTTCTCTTATTCTTGTCATGATGGAATCGTTTGGTTCAATTGCATTGTTATTCTATTCAAGTTATTGCGCTCTATTGTTCAGTGTCCGTACACCCATCTATGCCGACTCCAACAAAACGGAGGTTGTTTTTGCTGCCGCTACATTTAAGGTTTTTCATTCACCTTATTTAGGTTGATCCATTTCCACATTTCCTCAACGCCCTGATCTATTTCGATTTTGGGTGTCCATCCAAAAATCTTATTCGCCTTATCAATTTTCAATATATTAGCCGGAACATCAACAGCACGGGCATTTTTGTACTCTACTTCGATTTCTTCTCCAGTTACACGCTTGATGATTTCGATGAGCTCATTTATTGAATAACCTTTCCCTGAGCCCACATTGAAAACTCCATTTACATTTTTAAGTACCAGTGCTTTTACAAGAGTATCGACTAAATCTTCTACAAAAATATAGTCGCGCACACTACTACCATCGCCCCATACTGTTATTGTTTCCCTGCGCATTATTTTGCCCAAAAACACTGCAATAACCCCTTGTTTCCCACTGGGATTCTGATAGCGTCCATACGGATTAGACACTCGCATGACAGTGCAATTTATACCATATAAATGATTATACATATATAATAGTTTTTCTATTGTTAATTTTGAAATGCCGTATGTGCATACTGGGTTTAGTTCGTGGTCTTCTGAAATTGGAACTTCTTTAATATCACCATAGACAGTTCCGCCTGATGAAAGAAATATGATACTCCTTACTTTTGATTTAACGCAGAGATCGAGTAATTTAATTGTGTTAATAACGTTCGTTGATATACAGTACTCTGGATTCTCTATCGAAGATTGTGGGAGTGTTGTACTAATCAAATGATATACCGTTTCGATATGTGACATGATTTCGCTGAGCTTTTGAATGTCATTAAAGTTACCCTGTATGAACGTTACATTTGGATTATTGATAGAGTCATGCATATCGAAATTATATACACCGTAACCCTGCTCTATTAGTCTTTCAATTAAATTGCGTCCAATAAAACCGCTTCCACCTAAAACAAGTACTTTCATCTTTCGCTCCTCACGCAATGGATCTCTCAATAGACACAATAACACATTCGAATGCAGCCCTGTTGTGAAAACTATAATGCCATTTCCTGAACAATTGCATTCAGCTTCTCATTAAACATTTTCATGGTGAAGTTTTCTTCATAAATTTTTCTGGCTTCTTTTCCAATGAGATTCATTTGATCCGGATGATCGATAATGTGCATCATTTTTTTAGATAATCCTACGTAATCACCTGTTTTGATAATAAAACCATTAACTGAATCATTAATTAACGATGCTGTCCCTGTGCTTGTTGAACATATGCACACTTTAGAAAAAATCATGCCTTCTGTCATTACAACCGGCATTGGATCATCTCTTGAGGGCGTAACGATGACATCTGTCTTATTGTATACATTTGTCAAGTCGTCTCTCGACATTTCTTTAATCCGTTTAATCTGAGGAATTTTCTTTGCAGCACTTGCAACTTCTTCCTCAACATCTGCTTCGTGGGTAGCTCCAATTATCCAAAATTCAGCCTTGTTACGATACTCTTTCGGCATAATTTCAATAGCTTTAACAAATATGTCCTGACCTTTTCTTCTATCTATTGTCCCAATGATACTAAAAACAATTCTGTCGTTTGTGACCTTCGCAAATGTATTTTTGACATGATCAGGAACACCATACAGTAAAACTTCTGAATCCATGCCTTTCCTATGTTTGTGGAACACCGCTTTGCTGTATTCTCCTCCGCAAAATATTCTCACGTTTTTTCCAACATGTTTAGGTACGAATTTATCGAGATACGTAAAACTCAACTCTCCTTCATGTATCCACCATAATATTGGCACTTTTTTATCCTCAAATTGCTTTATGACAGCACTCGGGACGAGTGTATTAACAATCATCAAATCAAAACTGCTTGCAAATCTTTCAAAATACCAGTGTTGTGAATACAATAATGGATCAACAATCACCGTGATTCCATCATTCACCAGCTCAGATCTTAACATACCATCTTTGGGGGATATTACAACCGGAAATCCGCCGCCCTCTATGATCGCCCGAGCAGCATAGTGAAGCACTACTGGAGCGCCGGTCATTGACAACTCGTGGGATACGAGCAATACGTTTTTGCCCGCATATGCCTCAAAATCGACCTTTTGCTCTGCATTGTTGAAAACATTATATTCGTATGGTAAATCCCGAACTATAGCACGCTGCATGGCTTTCGTGAAATACGGATCCGAGGACAGATATTTGCCCCATTTTTTCAGTAAGAAAACATGTTCACCGCAACTAAGTGGTGAGAAAAACCAGCTGTCCCACCACTGTGTGCTTGCATTCCTTAATACAACATGTGGATTATATACGCAACGCAATCCGACCTCTAACAGTTTATAGCTGAGATCTGCATTTGAGTATCGCGTCGGCGTGTTTATTTGGTCAAACCCATTAATGCGCTCAAAATTTTCTTTCTTTATTGCTATACAGCTAGCTGAGAGCACGGTGACATTTCTAATCCAGCGATGTCTGGTCCAGTATTCATCATAGCTGTCCTTGTGCACGCCGTTATATGGAATACCTGTGAGCCCGAAAGCTCCTGAAATCATCCCTGCATAACGAATAGTATTGTCAATTCGAATAATTTGTGGAGACACTGCACCTACACCCTTGATGTGAAGAAATTCAATCAGTGCGTCAAGCCATGTACCGTTTTCAACGCGATTACAGTCCTGTAAAAAAACAAGAATATCTCCTGTTGCTCGTTCTGCACCTTGGTTGCATTTTTTTGAATAATTGTACTCTTCATCGAATTGGCTTACTTTCAAACACTGTAAATATGAAAATTCGCGCTCCAAATCTTTCGCTACTAAAGAATTGCATACAACTACAATTTCATAATCTGCATACGCCGTAATTTGACAAATATTTAGTATTGCATCATTTGCGCTTTCAAATGAATCTGTAGGTATAACGATTGAAACTTTACCTTTGTTTTTTATGTTCAACCTGTAATAGTTTCCATAAGGCCGCATCATTACATGGGCATCATAACCTCTTCTGATCATGGCATCCAAGCCGACATTCGCACCTATTCTTACATTTGTATGCTTTCCACCCTTTGCTATTGAGCCTTCAATCGCTCTCCAAACGTACAATACACGATCAACATGCCTTATCTGACTAGCCACTTCACTGACCCGCAAAGCCAAATCATAATCTTGAGCAATATCGTGTTTTGTTTGGAATCCGCTTAATTTCCTTACTAAAGATGTCTTGTATACGGTTAAATGCGCTGTATACATGAATCCCATAAGTGATTCAGGTGACCAGTCCGGTTTAAAAACAAATTCTATCTTTTTGCCATGATTTGAATCGTCTGCTATGCATTCATCTGAATAGATAAAGTCCACATCAGGAAAATCGTCGATTTCATTTGCTATCCAAAAAAGCGCATCTGGAGTTAATTCATCGTCGTTGTCCATTAACGCGATATACTCTCCGCTGGCCATGTTTAACGCAATATTGGATGCCGCCGAAATACCGCCGTTTTTATCAGAAAATTGAACTCTGATCCTTTTGTCCTCTGCTGCATACCTGCTCAGCGCCGAGCGGACACGTCCATCTGTTGAGCAATCGTCAACCGCACATAACTCCCAATTTTCATAGCTTTGATTTTTCAATGACAGGATTGCACATTCCAACCATTTTAATGGAACGTTGTATACCGGCATAATGATTGATACTAACGGTTTACACCTGAACGATTTTATTCTTGCTTCCATTTCTTTGAAGGTAAGTTCGTTTTGTTGGTCATGAAATATCTGCATATTAATGTCATAACTCGTGCCGCTATGGGTTATTACATCCTGCCGATTTGCGACCTCTACAATTTTTCTTTTGATTCCGGTTATTCCGTTATTTCTGTACTCAATTTCTATTTTTTTTAATAGGTTGCTCTTATTATTCATCTTTCGCATTGCGCGTACCGGCAATAACACCTTTTCGTGAAATTTCATTTAGAACTCCTTTGATCAGATTGTAAAGCGGATGCGCAACAATCCGGCGCGAATTAACAAATGCTCCTTGAAGCTATTTTTGAGAGTTGAAACCAGATGTTATTCGCCTTAAGCAAGATATAAATTTCCAACTTTTGCTCTCTGTAATTGCAGCAATCATTTGTTTTTGTTCTTCTAATGCAATATACTGCTCGCTTGTTCTTTTGTTAAGTTCCCTCAATTCTTGGCTTTGAACTTCGAGCTTTTCACTGCATATTTTCACTGCATTCGTTTGCTCTTCTATTTTCTTCTTCTGATTATTTATCGTATTTATTTGCTCCACTACTGCTTTCGATTGCTCTTCTATTGCTCTGTTCTGATCTTCTATTATCTTCTTCTGATCTTCCGTCTTTATGCCTTGTTCTCTTAATTCCAAGGCTTGCACTTCTTTTTGGTTTACTATCTCGTTTATTATTTCGTAGCAGTCAGGCAATTCAGTCGCGTCGTCTGTTTTATTATGCTGCGTAGAAGCTCCCAAAAATACTACATCGAAAAAAATCTTCGTAATCTTTTTTGAATTGATTTTCACATCATACATTGGATCAATTGTGTCAAAAAAATCGACTCCCTGTTTTGAATACACCGCGTTTATCGGACTAATTTCGCAATTCCCTTCGTTAGTACCCGCAGATAATACCTTAATACTTAGCTTTTTCCCTTCTGCAGGGTCCCATCGTAATTTGGAAAACGGCGATAATTCTTCTTCCAAGTTGAATTCAATTCGAATTTTATTCTGCTCGATAACCCTGATTGATTTTTTTATGGATTCTTTCTCTGAAAACCCTGATCCAGAATCAATGTAAAGCGTAGACACAGTGAAAATTTGATATTTATGAACTTCTTTCTCATAAATATCAATTTCAAACTCTCTGCATTTCGCTGCATACTGCATTACTAGTCGTTCAGCAGTATTTTGAACATCCTTTCCTTCTCTCATTTTTTCGAGAGCGTTGAATAGCTGTTCTGCCTCATCTTCATTCTGATGACAAGTGTTTTCTGACTTGCTATGACGCAACGTAGGTTTAACACTACATTTGATTTCGTATAAAACTTCTTTAGATATAGGCACATCGATAAATCGTGAAATCGCAAATATATTCTCTTCAGTGTTTTCAATAAAATCATCATAGGAAACTACATGAATCTTTTCTCCAAAGGCCATTTTAAGTATTGCTAAATTATAGTTAGTCCATATGCGTCGTGACTTTTCTCGAGAAAATCGATTCCTTGCATGCAGTGAAATTGATACATCTTTGGGGTTCCTGTAAATATAAACAAAATATCTTTCTGCATTGTAGCTTTCAAGAAATTTCTTCCATAATGGTAAGAATAAACAGGTGCGTGGATCCTTCCATCCCCATAGCTCAGAATCTACAAAATCTGTCTCAACTATATTCTTCAATTCCTCTAAAAAAAGATCCGCATTACTACTTAGGAGTCCCTCTGATATAGGGTAAGAATCATGCCACTCATAATCCAATGCATTCATAACTTTTTCATGAGCCTGAACTATCCGCACATTTTCCCAGAATCCTTCAGGATTGTCCTGAGCAGAATTCATGATACTGCTTTCAGGACCCAAGAAAACTCCCATCAGATTTATTGCACGGGTTAGCATAGATGTGCCACTTCGATGCATACCTAAAATGCAGACAACTTTTTTTTTGCTCATATTATCCTCTATTCCATAATAATGGTCGGTGATATATTGAAATCTACAACACCTGTCATTTTGCTGCTCTTCTTTTCAAGTACTTTGAATGCAGTACAATCAATTCGCCTGTCAAGGTAAACCTCTGCGCAGTCTTCAATGCCCATAACACCACAATTCAGAAAATAGATACCCGGAGCCAAATTTGCAGTGAACTCATATTCGACCGTGCATATTGTCCCTTTTTCTACAACACTTATTGAATCCGAAGGCAAAGAGGAAACTGCCCCCCCTAATTCATAGCCAGATGTTGTCTTAATCAACATGCCAAATCTTACTCCATAACAGGTTTTTAAAAATTCGACACAATAGCGCCACCGATACTTCTTTCCCTGCGTAATTACATTCACCGGAGTTTCTTGATTATTTACTATTTCATAACTTGCAATATTCACACCTCTTGTTTCATATTCAATAACAGCATTAGATACCAGGCCAGAATCGAAAAAGTCTGTAACCTCCTCATCTGAACTGCGCTTCACGATTCGCTCAGTAGGGCTCTCACAGCTCTTTTCTTCAATTGTTGCTATTGATGTAACACTGTGTTCGTTGTCCATTGCTTTGATCTTTCGCCTTAAATCCATGTGTTTTTCCATCGGCGCGTATAGGTGCTTGTGATATAAGTTTACGGCATTGCTGCTATTGGTATATATCATCCGTTCTCCATCATCCATAAAAAGAGCCTTATCACATAATTCAATGATTGAACTGCCTGAATGAGAAACGAATAGAATTGTCTTGCCTAATTTTTTGAATTCCTCAATTTTTACAAAACACTTGCGTTGAAAAAGGCTGTCGCCAACTGATAACGCCTCATCAATAATCAATATATCGGGATCAACGTTGATAGCTACTGCAAAAGCTAATCTTACGAACATTCCGCTTGAGTAGGTTTTGACCGGCTGGTTTATAAATTCTCCGATATCTGCAAATTCAATGATTTGCGGTGCTTTTTCCAGACACTCCTCATGAGATAAGCCCATCAATGTGCCATTTAGAAAAACATTCTCCATCCCAGTATATTCGGGATTGAAGCCAGCCCCAAGCTCCAGCAGAGCAGAGACTCTGCCATTTACATTAACTTGTCCACTTGTTGGCGAAAGAACACCGGTTATGATTTTAAGTAATGTAGATTTTCCTGATCCGTTCTTGCCTATTATACCAACCGTTTCGCCGCGTTTTACTTCAAAACTGACATCCCTCAGCGCAAAAAAATCTTTGTGATATTTTTTTTTGAATGGACTCAAGGTTTCTTTCAACCGATCCACATGATTCTCATATAATCTGTATGTTTTTGTAAGGTTTTTAACACTAATCGCGATATCCCTCATTGGGTCCCTCGTGTATCACTATTTTTTAAAGAACATCCGCAAAATGCGGCTTCAATTTTCTAAATAATAGAATTCCAGCTGTCAGTAAAGTAAGTGTCATTGTCCAAAAGCTCAGAGTAAGGTTATAATGCTCCCAAAACCAAACATGATTGATAAATGTGTCTCTGTAGCCTTCGATGATGTAGTAGACTGGGTTCAATTTGAACATAAAGTGGTATTTCTCGGGCATGATTTTAAAAGACCAGAATATCGGCGTGAGCCAAAATCCGAACTGTATTATTATGCCTACGATCTGGCTTAAGTCTCGCAAAAAAACGATTAGCGCTGAAGTAATCCAAGAAATTCCCAACACCAACACAATGGTGCAAAACAGAAAATAAAATACTTGAAGATTATATATACTAATCGGATATCCATAGAGAGCAAACATTAGAAACAAAACCCCGATAAACAGAGCATGAACAAAGAGACCAGAAACAATTCTGATGATAGGTAAAATACTTACTCGGAATACTACTTTTTTTACCAAATAGCTATTATCAATTACCGATGTAGTGCCTCCCTGAATACTCTCCGATATATAAAACCAAGGTATCATACCACATAACAGCCATAAAATGAATGGAAAATCTCCTACCGGAGCTGATTTAAAACCGACTTGAAATACGAACCAGAAGATAAGAATCGTCGTCAGTGGCTGTACAAACGCCCACACAATTCCAAGATAGGAACCCAAAAACCGCGTTTTAAGATCATTTTTTGCCAAATCCAAAATCAGTCGTCTGCTCGAAACGATATCTCGCAGAAACCAATATATCAACCTAAAAAAACGCATTATTCGCTGCCTCCGATGTAGATTAACTCACTTGAGAATCAACTGTTTAAAACGCCTCTAGCACTGTCAAATAGTGACCATATTCTGTTTTGAGCATAGGCTCTGCGATGGCAAGCAGCTGTTCCCGGTTGATAAATCCTTTGCGAAATGCAATTTCTTCTACACATGCCACATACAGCCCCTGCCGCGTTTGAATTGCCTCCACAAAATTAGAAGCTTCAAGCAGCCCACGATGAGTTCCTGTATCTAGCCACGCCATACCTCTGCCAAACAACTCAACCTTTAGTTTGTCGCGGTTTAAGTATTCCATATTAACCGCTGTGATCTCCAATTCGCCTCTGTTGGAAGGTTGAATCATCTTAGCAATCTGGATAACATCATTATCATAAAAATACAGTCCCGGCACAGCATAGCTGGATTTAGGCTGTTTAGGTTTCTCTTCAATTGATAGCACGTTGCCATGTCCATCAAAATCAACGACGCCGAATTCACTTGGATTACTGACATGGTAGCCAAAGATCGTAGCACCAGATTCTCTTTCCGCCGCTGCTTCCAATCGTTGTGTAAACCCATATCCGTAAAAAACATTGTCTCCGAGCACTAGTGCAACACGGTCATTGCCTATAAACTCTTCACCAATGATAAACGCTTCTGCAATTCCATTAGGGGCCGCCTGCACTTTGTACTGTATAGCCAAGCCCAGATGGCTACCATCGCCTAGCAGTTCTTTAAACACTGGCAGATCCCGTTCGGTAGATATGACCAGTATCTCTTGTATCCCTGCCAACATAAGCACTGAAAGAGGATAGTAGATCATTGGCTTATCATAAATGGGGATAATTTGCTTTGAAATAGCCTTTGTAGCTGGGTACAGCCGTGTGCCGGATCCGCCGGCCAGAATAATGCCTTTCATTGTTCTCCTCCATCAACCATTAATTGCTTGAAACAGTTCCCATTGAACAAAACTGAAGGTACCCTTGATGATGTCTCACTGGATGCTTCCCTACTATTTGCTGAGTTATTTGCGCGTTCCAATTTTTTTTCATATTCTATGCCTTCCCGAAATGCAACCGCATAATCTCGCCCTGTTCCTTTTGAAGAAAAGTGAACCCACTTCATGATGAAGCCTGCGAGTAAAAACAGGAGAATGTTCAACAGCAGTTGTACTGATGACATATTCTTATATGCCACAAAGACATTACGTCTAGCTGAAAGGCAGGTTTTAGCGGTATAACCGGTTTCCCAAATGAGGCACTTCCTATGTGATGCACCTTTGTGCTAGCTGCATATCGATTTACATAGCCCTTGGCTTTGACTCCAACGTCGTGTATAGATATTCTATATGCGCGGAAAAATGCTCATCAAACAACCCTATTTTGTTGAATATGCATTTTTTCAACAAAATCACTCTAGCGCAAGAGGAAAATACCTCTTCATCAATCATACAGTATTTGTCTAGAAGCCTGAATCCGGACACTCCTGTATGATGGTTTCGCCATTCCTGTTAGGAATCACAACACTTATCATATTACAGTTCCTTCAACGTTTTGGAATTTTTCATAATGAAAACGTGAAGCGCCTCTTCCCAGGGTGTTGCCACGATATCAAAAGCGTTGGAAATCAGCGACGTATCCATCGCTGAGTACGAGGGTCGGGCTGCCGGTCGAGCAAGTTGTGATGAGTTGGTTACCTCTACCTTGATGGACTGGCTCATCAAACGAAAAATTTCTTTTGCAAAACCATTCCATGAACAGCTACCACTGTTTGAAAAATGGTAAATACCATATTCCTCTCTTCGTATCACTTGCTCAATTGTACTAACTAAGGACGAAGCGCTGGTTGGGCAACCTACCTGATCGGCCACTACGCTGATTGAATCGTTTGTCTTTCCCATCTTGATCATTGTTTTCACAAAGTTATTGCCATACTTACCATACAACCAGGACGATCTAATAATGAAAAAATCCGTGGTTTGCTGGATAATGGCATGCTCCCCGGCTAGCTTGGTTTTTCCGTAAACAGAAAGAGGGTTTGCAGCATCGTATTCAAAATAGGGCGTGGTTTTCTTTCCATCGAACACGAAATCGGTTGAAATGTGAAGCAGCTTGGCGCCGACATTTCGCGCCGCGATAGCGAGATTCCGTGGACCTTTTACGTTTACTGCGTAGGCGCCTTTATAATCGGACTCGCAGCCATCTACATTAGTATAAGCTGCCGTGTTTATAATAATTTCAGGGTTTTCAGCGGATATACGGGTCATGACGGCTTCATGATTGGTGATGTCCAGTTCATTAACATCATAGCCCAGAACCTCAATAGTGGGATCCATGTTCAGTTTTTCAACAAGCTCGCGGCCAAGTTGACCTTGGGCACCGGTTACCAATACTTTCATGGCTTCTCCCTTGTTTATTGGATTCTTTCGCCGTACATGCTCTCGTAATATGCCAGATAGTCCTTGCTGATCACCCGGTCCATCCACTCCTGATTTTCAAGGTACCAGCGGATGGTTTCCTGAATGCCATCTTCAAAGGTGTAGCTCGGTTTCCATCCCAACTCCGTTGTAATCTTGGTATTGTCGATGGCATAACGGCGGTCATGACCCAAGCGATCCTCCACATATTTGATGAGGGACTCAGTTTTTCCCAAATCGCTGATAATGAGTTTTACAATTTCAATATTAGCCTTTTCGTTATTGCCACCCACATTGTAAACTTCACCCAGCCGGCCCTGAAATAGAACGGTTTCTATCGCACGGCAGTGATCTTTCACGTGAAGCCAATCGCGAATCTGCATACCGTCGCCATAAACAGGAAGAGATTTATCGGTATTGCAGTTGTTGATCATCAAAGGAATCAATTTTTCAGGGAATTGATACGGTCCGTAGTTATTGGAGCAACGGGTGATGTTGACCGGCAGCTTGAAGGTTTCGCTATAGGCCCTGACAATCATGTCCGCTGATGCTTTTGATGCTGAATAAGGGCTATTGGGAGCCAAGGACGTAGTCTCTGTGAAAAGACCGGTCTTACCCAAGGTGCCATAGACCTCATCGGTGGAAACCTGTAGGTACTTTACGCCACTCTTGTAGGTAGGATAGCCGAATTCATCCTTGCTGGTCTGCCAATGCTTCTTTGCAGTATCCAGAAGCACTTGAGTACCCAGTACGTTTGTTTTTATAAAAACCTCAGGGTCCTCAATGCTGCGATCCACATGGCTTTCGGCGGCAAAATTCACGACTCCGTCAAAATTTTCCTCTGCAAATAATTGCTCCAGGAGCTGCTTGTCCGTGATGGTACCCTTCACAAAGCGGTATGTGCCGCTTTCAGGGATATCCTTGAGGTTTTCAAGATTGCCCGCATAGGTGAGGAGATCAAGGTTGACCAGTTTTACGTTTGGGTGCAGATCTGTCATCAGGCGGATGAAATTTGAACCGATAAACCCGGCGCCGCCGGTAACAAGAATGGATTTCATATATATGCTCCCTTAAAGTATCGCATTGTAGTTAATGCCAATTGTTCAGTATGTGAAAGGACTTTTCGTTTCGCATAACCTCTTAAGCTGCTGATCCTTTGGAGATAAGCTCGGTTCGCCAATCAGTTCCAATGGCCATTTTATGTCAATATCGGGATCGTCCCAGAGAATGCCACTATCGGAGGACGGATCATAGTATGTGGTGCACTTATAGCTGAAGATGGCATCTTCAGATAAAACTAAGAATCCATGAGCAAAACCTGGGGGGATATAGAACTGCGTTTTGTTTTCCGCAGTGATCAGAACACTTTCCCACTGGCCATAGGTTGGCGAGCCTTGGCGGATATCCACGGCTACATCGAACACCTCTCCCTGAATCACACGGACCAGTTTACCCTGAGGATTCTGTGCCTGAAAATGGAGCCCCCTAAGGACGCCTCTCTTTGATTTTGATTCGTTGTCCTGAACAAATGTCAGGTTTAAGCCGAGTTCTAAAAAGTTGCTCTGTCTGTAGCTTTCAAAAAAATAGCCGCGCTCATCTTGGAACACCTGGGGTTCAAGGATGAGCAGGCCAGGAAGGATACATGTTTTCACATTCATATTGACTCCTCAAAAGATTCCTGACATTCCATTTTTCATTCTACCACAATTCATATGCAAAAGAAAACAGACTGGAAGCATTTCTCCAGTCTGTTGGTTTATAACTACTCGTAAATCACTGCCATTTCATTCAATTCTCCATAAGTAATTCCGGCACCCAGAGCCGTTGCAATGGCTCTCAGGGGGACCAGGGTTCGCCCGTCAAGGATGGTTGCCGGAACATCCAGCTTAACCGGACCGCCATCCACATTCATGACTGTTTCCCCAATAAAGATGGCTACTGTTCGCCCTTCCCTGGCAACTTTTACAGAACGGCTGTCGGCATCCCATTGGACCACGCAACCCATTTTTTCAAACACAGCCCGTGCAGGAATCATCAAACGTCCGTTAATGACTGCCGGAGCCACATCAAAGCTGATGGGGACGCCATTGTAGTAGACCTTTTTTCCAGAGTTAAGCTCCTGTGATTTACCCAAATTATAGGACACCTTGCTCTCAGCAGACCAGGTACTCAGATTAAGCCCTTTGACCGGATTCTTAAACTCAAAGCGCCATGGCTCAGCACTGCCAACCGCGATGGAAAAAACGCGTTGATCAGCTACTTCAAACACTTCAGAAGCAACAACTGTGTTCCCGCTTTTGATTTCGAGCTGCGTATCCATAACTGACAAAACTGATTTGTTGGACGTGTTCACGAAATGGCCACTGGCGACTAAGGTGTTCTGACCGTCTCCGTAGACCACCGAATCAACTACCAGCATCACCGGATCCTGAAGGGCGTACGCGGGAATGGCGGACAAAGCGGTCATTAAGCAGAACATCAGTACCAGTGCAGTCAGCTTTCTTCTCATATAAAATCCTCCTAATGTATGATTCTTCTATCTATGCCCATTATATCAGCTGATGAAACAGAAGGTTTGTTTTTATAAGGGCGAACACGGGCCTTCCTGAATGGTTTTAGTTCTTAAATGCGATTGACGCCTTTACAAATTCTCTGAAAAGAGGGTGGGCACCGGTAGGCCTGCTTTTAAACTCCGGGTGGAACTGTCCAGCTACGAACCAAGGATGATTGGGGAGCTCAATGATTTCGACAAGACGTTCATCGGGGGATAGGCCGCTGATGACCATGCCCGATTGCTGGAGGACTTCGCGGTAATGGTTATTGAATTCATAGCGATGGCGATGGCGTTCGTAAATCAGTTCGTCTCCGTACGCTTCATGGGCTTTGCTGCCAAAGGCGATTTTACAGGGATATACCCCCAAGCGCATGGTGCCGCCCTTGTCTTCAACATCCTGTTGATCCAGCATCAGATCGATGACGGGGCTGGCTGTGTCCGGATTCAGCTCAGAGCTATGTGCATCCGCAAGACCCAGGACATTTCGGCTATATTCCACTACGGCCATCTGCATACCCAGGCAGATTCCAAAGAAAGGAATACTGTTTTCCCGGGCGTAGCGCACCGCTTCAATTTTACCTTCGATCCCACGGTCTCCAAATCCGCCCGGTACAAGAATGCCATGGGCTTTACCCAAGATTTCGGCGGCGTTTTCCCGCGTGATCTCCTCTGAGGATATCCAATCGATTTCAACATTTGCATGGTTGGCAAGACCGGCATGCTTGAGAGCTTCTGCTACTGAAAGGTAGGCGTCTCTCAACTCTACATATTTGCCTACCAGTGCAATTCGAACCGTATCGGTAAGATTTCGTTCCGTTTCAACAAGCTCGATCCACCGCGTAAGGTCTGGGGCACCACAGTTCAAGCTCAGTTTTCGGCAAACTTTTTCAGCCAGTCCCTCAGCCTCCAGCATCAACGGAACTTCGTAGATGGAATCGGCATCCATGTTGGCAATGACATCTTCTGCCCTGATGTTGCAGAAGAGGCCTATTTTGGCTTTGATATCGTCTGTGATGGGCTTTTCCGTCCGTGCGACGATGATGTCCGGCTGGATGCCGATCTGGCGGAGTTCTTTGACACTGTGTTGGGTTGGCTTCGTCTTGAGCTCTCCTGATTTGCCCAAATACGGAAGCAGTGTGAGGTGGATGTAGAGGACGTTTTCTTTTCCAAGATCAAACTGCAGCTGACGGATGGCTTCCAGAAAGGGAAGACTTTCGATATCCCCCACAGTCCCTCCGATTTCTGTAATCACGACATCGGGATTTGAGTCGTGGGCAGCCCGAAGAGCGCGGTCTTTAATTTCATTGGTGATATGTGGGATGACCTGGACGGTTGCGCCCAGATAGTCACCCCGGCGCTCTTTGGTGATGACGGACCAGTAAATTTTACCGGTGGTGACGCTGGAGTTCTGGTTGAGGTTGATGTCGATAAACCGCTCATAGTGCCCTAGATCCAAATCCGTTTCAGCGCCGTCCTCGGTAACGTAAACCTCTCCATGCTGATAAGGACTCATCGTGCCTGGATCTTTGTTGATGTATGGATCGAACTTCTGGATGGAGACCTTGAGCCCCCGAGCCTTCAGCAGCTGTCCAAGGGATGCTGCAGTTATGCCTTTTCCCAGGGAAGAAACAACACCGCCGGTTACAAAGATGAATTTTGTTTTCATAATAGCTCCTTTCCACGATAGGGTTGCTGACTGCACTAGCTGCATCGAACTTGCATGATATCCGTCTGCGTTCAGATACCCAAAAAATGAGAAACCACCCCCTGTGGGTGGCCTCCCAAAGCTAGATTTTTTAGGTCCGACACCCAACCGGGTGTAATCTATAAATAATGCAAAAGTATATCCTATCAGAATATCCACGTCAATAATATTTACAACCTTTCTTTGCAATGTTGTCCAGCGCCCATGTTATAATGAAATGAATGATTATATCAGTCTAATGGAGGACACGAAATGAGGGTTCATATTCGACGCTTAGCCATTGCAACCGCAGTATCTGCCGGCATGCTGGCTGCCTCTTCAGTTGTTTTTGCCGACAACAGCCTAACCTATGGAATCACCCTAGATAGCAGAGTCATACCAGGATCGTCTGCCGTTGTAAGTGGTTCTGGAATCATGGTTCCCGCTCGGGATGTTTTTGAGGCACTTGGATTTGCGGTCACGTGGGATGACATTGAGAAATCTGCGGTAATTAAACGACAGGATTACATCATCCGTTTGAAGCCAGAAACCCTTCAAGCTGAGCAAAACGGTCATGCGGTTCCACTTTCAATGAAAACGGCGTTTATTAACGGAAAACTGTACGTCGACGCTGCCATTCTTACAAAAGCAATTGGTGTTGATGTCATCCGTACCGACCGGCTGAAGACACTGGAAATTGCCGACGGCACTTTGAAAACAAAGATTGATATCCCGGACAAGGCTTTAACCAACGCTTTGGTTGCTAAGTTGGGATTGCCGGCCAATTCTGATATCACACTTGGTGACGCTCTGTTCTGTACAAGCCTTGATCTATCCTCCCGAAGTATCTATAATGTGACCGGATTGGATTATTTCAAAAACCTTGAGACCCTGAACCTTTCCGATAATCGGATTACCGTCCTTAACGACCTGGCTAATCTCAGTGCTTTGAAAACCCTGAATCTGAAAGGCAACCAAGTGGTGGATATTACCCCATTGAAGACGATTCGCGGGTTGGAATTCCTGGACCTTTCAAATAACAAGGTCCGTTACTTGGACGCCCTGAAAAACCTCTTTAAATTAAAAACCCTCTTCATTGCGGGAAACCCCTATCCCAAAGAAAATCTCAATGCGCTTTATTTTATGACAGCACAGCTCACCAAGGCTGATTTTGATTTTCAAGGTGTTGATGTGCCCCTCTATGACACTTGGAACCTTCGCAATGACGCTGCCGACTTCCGCGTTGAAGTTCAGCCAGGGATTTACTGGGTTCCCGCCTCACATTTCGGCGAATCCCTTTATAAAAATGAAGATTTAAATAAGGTCCTCGTCAATAATTCCGCCGAAGGAAAGCGCAGCAAAATAGCTAATCTCTATGAGTTAATTCAATACTTTCAGCATATTCCCTTTGCTTTGACCTCTGGAGACCTTGCCGTGAGTGACAGCGAGCGTTCAATCCTCTGGAAGTACACGGAGCCCGCAAAATACTGTCTTGAAGGATCCTCTGGATCCGATGCCGCCCTCTCAAACGCTGTAGCATACCTGCTCAACGATGATGTTAAGGAAAGCGGCGCTGTCACCGTTCTGATGGCTGACGGCACGGAAACGTCCTTAAATTACACCTATTCACAGTATGAAGTTACAGTGGAAGCCAAGGATAAAGACGATGACGATGAAATTATAAAAAAGACAGAATACGCTCTCTTTGATGTGAAGGATTATCTTTGGGCCAACGCAGCATCCTCGGCACCTGAGGACGGATTGATTGAATCCTATAAGCACAGTGCGGGGATTGAAGGAAACATTCACGTTTCTGATGATCTGATGAAGCTGATTTGGGCCCGATTCCCGAAGGAAGACGTTCGCTTGGTATATTCAATCCGTTACCGTGGTAACGCTGTAAAAATGTATCCCATCGGTTCCTTTACGGATGGCCGTAACGAAAATTCCAAAAGTTTTATTTTCCCAAATGAACCCACTAAGGACGACAGCGAAAATATCGCAAAAGAGTACAATATCCTTTATAATGATCCAAACGACAGCGTTAGTGCCAAATTTTCAGAAAATCGCAGTCACTGGCCTTCGTGGGAGTGATAAAAATGAGAGAGTCCGCTATTTGCAGACTCTCTCATTTTTATTGTATCAGTATCTCCACTGCTCTTTTAAGCTGCACATCTTCTTTAGCCCGCAGAGATTTTTCGTCCAGAATTTTTTGTACCTGCCTTGCCTCTGCCACCGTCAGGCTTCCGTCTGCATCGATGCCAATCTGTTTCAGGGTCTCTGCCATCTGGGAATCGTAAAGTCCGTCAGTCGCCAGAGAATAGCCCAGGAGCTTGAGCCGCTGTTCTACAGCCATCACGTTCAAGCCACTGCTTCCCATCGCAATGGGCGGACTTTCGGTAATTACGGCCAGGTTCTTCTCTGCCTCCACACTGATCCCTTCCGGCTGTTCAACGACGATATTGGGCATGATGCCCACTTCCTGTATCTTAACCAGAGCAGTGGTGAAAAATTCGGCGACGGTCATTTTGTAGCCGCCAGCCTCACCGTTTTTCAGGTCGTAAATGTTTTGGGCAACGCCCTTGCCATAGGATTTGGTTCCGATGATGGTTCCGGTCTTATTGTCCTTCACAATCCCCGCCAGCATTTCGGAACCGCTGGCGCTGTTGCCGTTGATCAGCACCGCCAATGGCACGCCGATAGGGTCCCCTTCGGATTGGTAGGAATCCTGCCCATCCCGGTATTTGACGGTAATCAGGGTGGTGCCCTTGGGAACCAGCCACTCACTGATTTTGAGGACGGATTCGATATCTCCGCCGGGGTTGTCCCGAAGATCCAGAACCAGGCCTTTGATCTTCTGCTTCTGCAGGGCGGTAATGGCTTCACTGAAATATTGACTGGAGGCAGAGCTGAATTCCAAAATGCGGATATAACCCAACTGATTGTCCAACAGCTTATACTCCACCGGATTCACCAGGATCTTTTCCCGGGTCATGGTGATGGACAGCTTTTCTGTCCCGCGGAGAATGCCCACGGTGACGGCGGTGTTCACAGGCCCCAGCAGCTTATCGATCCGTTCCCCGAATGTAAGCGGGGCCACGCTCTGTCCGTTGATGGAATAGATGAGGTCCTCTTTTTTTATTCCGCCCTTTTGTGCCGGGGAATTCGGATAGATCTGAGAGACCCGGATGTAGTTGGGGTCTTCGTTGACGATGATGCCAATCCCCACGAAGCTGCCCTCCAGGCTATCGGTGAAGCTTTTATACTCCTCCGCGGAGTAGTACTCGCTGTAGGGGTCCAAGGACTCCAGCATCCCCTTGAGGGATGCCTGCAAGAGGAGATCACGGGTAACCGGTTTGTAATAGTTCGCCTCGACGTTTTGAAGGACGCTCTGGAAGGTGTCCAGGGTGAGGGGCTGGGTCGCTGCATAGGTTGGTTGGGTCAGCAGCACCAAGGATAAGGATATTGCCGCAGTGAGTTTGAGTTTCAAGGTTGCCTCCATTTTTGCCATCGATAGAGTGGTTCGTACATGATTTATTATACCACAACAAAAACAGGCCCCTTCAAGGGCCTGTTTTAAATCTAAAAGTCATTTTAAAAGCTTTCTGCACTTACTTTAACCGATTTGCTGCTCTTCTTTCCACAACCCCAGTTTCTCATCCAATGACGCCTCCAGCGAGATTACTTTATGCTGGAAACGGTCTAAACGGAGATCCGTCTTGATCTGGTGCTCTCTAACCAACCGCAATGTTTCTTCGATGGCTTGCAGAGACTGGACGATTTCCTTAAGTTCTGCATGAATCGGTTCGTTCATAGAGAGCCTCCTGATGGAATAATGGTATGCCCCTATTCTACATCGCAAGACTGTGGAAATCAATGGAATCAATTGTCATGTTTACATGTTTTACAATTTATTGATTATCTTCTCCCGGTAATCATAGTTGATGTCTTCCCGGATATGCTGGATGAATTTGTTGATGAGGACAGCCGCTTCAGCCCGGGTGACCATTTCATTGGGCCGGATCGTTCCGTCTTCATAACCGGTGACAAGACTGATGTCCTTGGCCATGTAGATGGCGTCCTTTGACCAGTCCGGAATTTCATATTCATCGCTGTAGCCGATCTGATAGGGAGGACTGGGAGCCAAGTGGGTGATGCCCAGGGCATTGACCATGATTTGGATGGCTTCGGACCGGCGCAGGGTACGGTCCGGCAGGAAGTAGCTGTTCTCCCCTACCATGATGCCCCGCTCCTTGACGAATTTCACGTAGGCATATTCCGGATCGTCTACGGTGATGTCATCAAACAGCTTGACGGCCTTTGGGTCCCGCTTCAGCTTGACCCGCTCCGCAGCCGTCAGTTCTTTCACTTCCGACAGGGAATTGGCGATGGCGCGGGCAAAATCGAATCGGGTGATGGGCGTATCTGGGGAAAAATAACTGGAATCGTTGTTGAAGACATTCAGACTGGCCAGCAGGAAGACGGGTTCTTCCGCCCAGTGTCCGCCGATATCCCGATACTTGGGGGACAGGAGGCTTTCATTGTCCAGCAGTGCGTCTCTGCGAAGGTTCTTTGTCGCTTTGTTCCGCTTGCTGGTCGGCAGTCCGTCATCATCGATTTTGGGCAGATCGTATTCGTACTGTAGAATGTTCTCCAGGGTTCGGTTTTTCACATAGCCATTCCGGAAGCTGAAGGTTTGAGGAGAATTGACGATCTTAGAGAAGCTCCGTTTATCGGTCCGGGAGATGCGAAGCGAGACCGACCCCTCCCAATCCAGGTATTTCTCGGAATCGGAATCGGTGGAGTCATAGTCCGGGTTTTCAACCTGCCCGGTGATCCGGTGATCCACGACTGTGGTGAGGCTGTCCCCCCAATAGTGGTTATAGCCAATAACGGGATCCCCGTTGGTTTCAATGACGATCTTGCCTTCGTTCTTCGTAGCCGTGCCATTGATCAAGTAGGTCCGCTTGCCGTAGAAGGTGCCGGAGGAGTAGTCTACCGCTGGGGTATTGTCCACCAGGGCGGACTTGGTGTAAATATAGCTGTTCAGCGTATACTTATTGCTGCCCGCTGTGACGCTTTCTGAAAAAGAGGTGATTTTGGTTTTTCGCTGGGTTTGCTTGAAGACGGTATTCTTCTTATCTGTCACTTCCACCGTGATTTTCCGGGTGACTTTGATGTCTTCATCCTCGTTGGCCAGATCGTATTTATACGAAAGGGTGTAGAGTTCCTTTCCCACCGGGGGCGGCGGAACGGACAGCGTGCCTGTCAGCAGAATGGGCACCCCCGTCAGGAAACAGAACTCCTCATAGTTGTACGTGTCTGTTTTCAGGGTAGGATCCCCCTGGACGCCGCCTTCAAACCCAGCCATATCAGCATAGGCATAAGAAGTGGTGAGCAGGATTGCTGCCGTAATGCAGCCGATAAGTCGTTTGAACATTGCTTCCTCCAGAGTACCGTTATTTCTTTTCCCACGAACAACATCGGTGCTGCAGGTGTCATTTTCAGCAGCACATGGAATCCGTGGCGATTCATTGATGACTTCAACTTTTTTATTATATCACTCTTCCACGACAACCAACACCGCATTCCCGCGCATGCGAAGAACCTGGATCCGATCGCCGATCTGGATATCCGCGAAATCGATGGGCTTGTTGTTCCGGACAATCAGGGTTTCCCCAACTGCGGCGTACATATCGGACCGGTTGACGTTCCATTCATTCTGGTACTCGATCCAATCCATGGCATTGCTCATCTGAATGCGGTTCCAACTGGTATCCAGCCCGCTGACCGTTCCTTTGGTGACCACCAGTCGGTCCAACTCGTCATCCATCTCGTCATTGAGCTCGGATTCCTTTTCAAGGGTGTTGTCAATATCCGTGCCGTTGAACAGGGCGCTTTGCCTGATGACCATATCGATGATCTCGCCGTTCTCATCGGTGTAGGCCAGGGCATAGTACCGCTCATAGTCCAGACCGGTGTCATCGGAATCCTCATTCTCTTCCTTGGAATATTCTCCGTTGAAGAAGGCGTAAGGCGTCAATTCTTCCGGGTTCTCTTCGTCGGTCACATCCGTGATCCGGCTGGAATTGCCGAAGTACAGGCTGGCAGTTTCACCGGTCTCCACCTCTGGCATGCTGTTGTCTGTCAGTTTTGAGAAGTATTCCAGGTTCACCCGGCTGGAGTAGACCACATCGATATACCCGACATAGAAGCCGCCCACCTGAAGCTGCCCGGAGCCATTGAGGCTGACCACCGCGGCCTGGTTCTGACCGGTCTGGTAGTTGGCCACCACGGATACGCTGTCCTGGCTGGCGAGGTTGGACATCTCCACAAGCCTGCCATCCCTCAGGAAGATAGTCCCCGCATTGTAGAGGACATTCATCCGGTTATCCAGCTCGAACCGCCCCAAGGCCTGATCCACCTTGTAAATGCTGCTGGAATACTGCCGTTCTCCACCATTCTTCACCACAACACGCAGAGCCTCCGGGCGGTTGTACCCATCCTTCATGGCAACATAGACCTCTGCGTTCATATAATAGTTTTTCAGGTCGTTTGTCGTTATTTTTCGGCCCTGGGCGTAGATGGCCCCGGCTGCAGGCAGATAGAAATCCTGCAGATACTGGCCGGTGGCCTCCCACTGATCATTCTGCAGCAGCGCAGGATCCTTCAGGGTGATCAGACCGTTGGTGCCATTGACCTGGGACACCTTCCCGGCGTACACGCCCTGAATCAATTGCTCAGGCCCTTCAATCTCAACCTTTTTCGGTGTCCGGGTGTATAGATCCGGGAAGTACATCTTCACCCGGTCCCCTGCTTTCAGGGTGCTGATCGTAACCGGCTGATTGTTTTTGGTGAGTTGGCTCATGCTGTCTACGGTATAGCCGGTTGCAGTACCGTCGGCGGCCAAGACAGTCACCAAGGTTCCTGAAATGCTCTTGACCGTGCCGGAAATCATGCGGTTGGCTGGATCGATGTAGCCCGGATTGGAAAACGTCTCCGCGCCGACATGAGTGATGAACCCGTTTGTCACGGTGAGCGCCACAGGCATTGCGTATTTCAGATCTGCCAGCTTGGCATACCCGGTATTGATGCTGATATCTGCATAGCCCGCCACTGGGAAGGTACTGATGATGTTGTTATAATCCTGGACCGTGAGGCTGGCTGTTCCGCTCTCCGGAATGATGGTACTGCGCACGGTCCCTTTGATTTCTGATACCTGGGAGGGTTTGGCCGTGGCAAAGATCAGAATGTTGGGGTCTTTCACCGTGTATTCAATGGCATCCCCATTCTGGAGCAGGGAGGCGCCGCCACTGACGCCATTTTTTATCACGTAGATATCATCTCGGATCCCTGTAGCCGGATCCGTTTTCACCACGATATCAAAGGTCTGGCCCGTGTGGTTCTTGATTCGGATCCGTTCGATGGCGAGGGTCTTGTCGCCGTCTTTTTGGGTTTCACTGATGCGGCCATAGACCGTGCCGTAATAGGACCGGAGGTTATCGCCCTGCATGCTGTCCGCTTTAATCCGATCCAGGATGGTACCGTCGCTGAGCACCTCGGCGAAGGTTGCCAAACCATTCCGTGTCACCAGTTCAATTTGATCTCCCTGGGCCAGGCCCTCCGATCCGGTTACCCGGCCGCCTTTATAGACACCGAAATCCGTTTTGATTCCGGTCTTGGAGTTGACGGTTGTGATTACCTTATTCACCGAACCATCCAAAGCCTTCACGGTGATGGTCTTCGTGGTGATGGTGGCCCCGGATTCCGAGGTGTTCTGGGTATTGATCCCGGCCACCATGCCGGAAATCACAGCCATGTTCCTGTTGGTGTAGAGCCGGGGCGATATTTCCGCCAGCACGGAGGCCATCTCATCCCGTGTCACCGTCCGATTGGGGTTGAAGAGACTGCCGGTGTCCGTGGTGAATATCTTTTCTTTCAGCACGGCTTCCAGGAGGCCCCGATTTTCAGGCTTGACAGCCTGCACATCCTTGAAGGTGTAGATGCCATCCACATCGGTGTAATCCGGTTGAAGATTGATGGCCCGGGCAGTCCAGACGGCAATTTCCTGTCGGCTGGCCGGCTGGTCCAGATTGCTGTTCTCATTGGCTGTGATCAGGCCCAGTGTTGTCGCCTGATCCACGTAGGCCTGTTTAAGCAGGCTGCTCACTGCAGCAGCGGACTGACCCTGGGAGGCGCTCAGCACCCCTTGCTGAACCGTGCTTTCCTGCCCCAGCATGCGTACCAGCAGCGCCAGCGCATCTTGTCGGGTCAGGGGGGTCTTGGGCGCAAATTTACCACTGCCAAGGGTCTTGAATGCGCCCTCGAAGGTCATCCGCACCATATCGTTCTGAGAGGCATTGCCGGCGATATCCGTATACTGGCTGAGCTTCACCAGCTCTGCCCCCTTGGGGTCCGACAGAATCTCCTTCGCTCCCTCCGCAGAAAGAGGAAGTCCAACCAGCTCCGGCACCACCACATCCGGCCGCAGGGTAATATCCTCTGCGAAGGCAGAGGGAAAAGGCAGGATCAGCGTAAGGGCAAGCAGCAGGGAGATGGGTCTTTTCATGAGAGGGCTCCTTTTTCAGAAAGCATGGTGATTAATCACTTAGCCGCAGCGGTAACAGCTGCAGTCAGTTGTTCACGGCGTTTGTCTATCTCGTTTCCTGATGGCATTTGATTCTTAAGGGTGCTTCAAGTGCGTCTATCGGGGGCCCAGGATGATGTAGATTCCCGGTCGGGATACCTGCCCCGAAACCAAACGGTTATTCAGATCAACGGAGCTGCTCTGGGCGATCCAGCGGGAAGCCGCGGCATCGTACCAGTAGAGTTTCAGGGTATAAGCGTTAAAACCTGTCGGCAGCAGGGACTGGTAGCGGAGCGCCAGGTCCATGGCCCCAGCCATTTCATAGAGCTCTGATGTCCCTGCATTGCTGGTGGCCGCAGTACTCACCCGGTACAAGGGGGAATAGGCCTTCAGCTCCCGGGGGATATTCCGCTGAATCATCCCGGCATACTCTGTCGTCACCGGTTCGAACCGCAGGTTGGCGTAGGTATCCACCTTATCGCCCTGGGCAATCCGCTGGAAGCTGTAGGTATTCAGCACCGCTGGGTAAAAGCTGAGCTGTCCCTGGCCCATTTTAACATTGATGCGGTTGTAATTGCTCTCAACCACCGCCTCCGGCACGTTCACCACGGTATCCCGCACCACGCTGTACGCGCTGCCGGTCATGTCGATGGTCGTCATCCCCTTCAGATCGGTCTTGCTGATGGTCACCACTGCCTGCTGGGCGGCTACTTCGGTACTGAATACTTTGCCGGTCGGCACATCAAGGTTGCCATCAAAATCCTCGATCCCCAAACCGCCTTTAATATCATTGATTTCCGAATATTTCAGATAAGCGATATTGGACCAGTTGGAGGGGCCGTACTTGTTGACGGCCTTCAGGACCAGATAGACACGGTCATCATCGTCCATCTCATCCAGACCTGCCAGCTTGGTGATCTTATAGGGTTCCGTCTGAGCGGTTGCCAGGTACCGGAAGTCTTTATAATTATCCGATTCCAGCTTGGAAACGGATTTGCTTCCAATGAACGTGTAGATCTCGTAGTAATCGAAATTTGAAGAGGTATAGCCATACAGCTTGATGTATTTATTGTTCACGATCTGCGCATCCAGATTCAGCGGTGTTGAAGGAACCGGCACGCTGTATTGGACCGTGGTATCGCCATCGGATATACCAGTATCACCATTGATGACGGTCACGGTGAATTCTTTTTCCTTCAAGACCGCAGGCACGGTGACTGTCAGGGCGGTGGCATCCACGAATGTCACAGCCGTTGCGGCGATTCCATCAGTGACTTCGATGTAGGTGTTATCTCGCCAGAGCCCGCTGTTGGCGTCAGTGCTGGCTTCGTCAAGTACCGTGCGGGTCCCGCCAAAGTAGACCTTCGCGCCGGAATCGAATCCGGACCCGTTGAGGCGGATTTTCGTGCCCCCCTCTACGGAGACCCATTCCACATCCGCAGTGTTATCTGCCGATTTGATGCTGGTGATCTGGGGATAGCTGACGATGGTAATGGCGCTGGCCAGGGTGCCTGTTCCGAAGTCTGTGTTGATTACATTGATGTCCTTGACCCCTACGGTGAGATTGGCGGGAATCTTGAACTTGATGTAGCGCCCTTCCGCTTCAACCTCCGTTGGCGTGATCGGTACACCGGACATAGCCCCGATATACACCTTGGCGCCGGTTCTGAAATCCGTTCCGGTGAGAACGATTTCGTTGCCCACTCCAGAGGAATTCACATAGATGGAGGATTTTGACGGCGTGACGGTGAGGATCACTGGATCGGACAGGGGTTTTCGGTAAATAAAGTAAATAGGCCATTTTGTCGTATCGGTTTCCACTTTCGTCAGAGTTTTGGGATCCGTGGAGTTGGCAATACCGCCATCCGTATTCTCAACGATGATGGGGTAGCGGGTGCCGATATCCGTATCCTTGCCTGCCGGCACCTTGGCGATGATGACATCCAGGGGGTCGGTGGGGTCGGTATTATCCGTGGTGATCTCCTGGATATCCATCTCTGTTTGGTCCAGATAGACCTTCACGCCGTCCCAGAAATCGTGTCCCTTGATCTCGATGGTGGTGCCGCCCTTCACACTGGCCTGCACCATGTAGGCGCTTTCACCGGTGATGGTGGCCTGGGGGTTAATCAGCTCGATGGTGGGAACCGAGGCGGGGTTCCGGTATGTGAACTTGGTCGTGGCAACGCCGCCATCGGGGTTTTTCAGGGTGACATTAACCTGCCCGATGGTCCAGTAGGAGGGCGTGTCCAAAGTGATGCGGGAAGCGCTTTTCAGCGATGTTTGCGGTGCGTAGCCCCGCTCTACGTAAAACCGTTTGGAAGCGGTATCCACTTCCACCAGGATCAATTCATAATTGGTCTCCGTGTTATACGTCGTCCCGGCGTCATTGTACCCATCCGGCACATAATAGGGGAACGGCGTTGTCTTGCTCTTCAGCATGCCCATGGGAATCAGCAGCTTTTTGTCATCATAGCCCTCGAAGGTTCGGGTGTATGTTGCCCCGCCCTCTTCAACCGTCACGGTGACAGTGTTTGCGCTTCCATCATAATCCACGGTCAAATCCCCTTCAAGGGAAATCGAGGCCCGCTCCGAGTTGATTCGGCCATCGTTTTCTTGTCCGACCGCTATGCCCCGATTGGTGATATCCGCAAAACGCACCAGGGAATCGACTCCCGGCATCTCGTCCGCATAGCCGGAGACAATATCCCCTGTATAGCCGGGGAGGGGGAACTTGGCAAACCCGGTCCCGAAGAGATCCCGGGTTTCCTGCCCGATCCGAGCGCCGGTATCCGGGCTGATGTAGTTGATTTTGGGGCTGCTGGACTTATAGGTGTATTTCAGCTTATTGGAGATCCCGGAATCATTGTTGACGACGTACACGTCCATGGCCCCCGCCGAATTGGCCGGAGTCACCACTTTCAGATACCCGTTGGCAAAATCCACGATTTTTGCTTGTTTCCCCCCAAAGTAGACCTTGGGCAGGATGGGGGAAGAAAAATACTGGGTGTAATCATCGTTTGTAAAGGCCACTGGCTCCCGCAAATCCACGGTGCCGTCCATATGGCTGTTCAGCAGGCTGTCCCATTTTTTTGTAACCCCGGCGAGGCCTCCGTTCAAGTTCGTGAAGGTATCAATCCCCACATCGTAGCTGGCGCCGCCTCCCAGGTTCTTATACGGTTCAAAAAATCTGAAATCGTATCCGATGATCTCGACGATCTCTCCCCCAATGGTGGAGCCACTGCTCGTGATAAGCTGGCTCAATGTGGGGGTACTGGACGGACTGACATAAGTAAAGCCATCCTCCCGCACTGCGGAGCCCCCATCCTGATTGAGCACCACGACCGGAACCGTAATCCGGTCCGTATCATAATCCGCAAGGTCATAGCTGTATTTGGGTACCTTCACCGTCAGCGCGGTGCCGTCGAGATTGACTGCGGTATCTGCCGTTGCCACCGCCACGCCATCGATATACACCCTGCTGGATTCTTCAAAATCCTTTCCGGTCAGGGTTATCAGATAGCCTCCCGAAACAGAACCCTCACTGGGAACAATCGCCGCAATGGCGGGGCTGGAGGCTGGGTTTGCATAGTAAAAGAATCCCTTCGTCAGGGTTGCCCGTTTCGTATCCGGATTTTCAACCGCGATATCTTTCGCCCCCTGGCCGCTGCTCAGGAAAGGAACCGTGAACTGGATCTGATACTTATTCACCACTTTCACCCGGTTGCCGGTGATGACATTCTTGGTGTCGAAAATGTAAGGGGTGCGCAGATCCAAGGTAAGGCCACCAGCCCCTTCACCTTCCAGGGTGACAGAACTGTCCGTCACGGTAAGCTCCTGCTCCCCACCGTTATCGCTGACCGCGATGAAGCCATCCTCCGTATCGTTGAGAATGATGGTGTATTGGTTCAATTGTCCGTTGGAGAGCCGTATTGTCCCATCTGAGAGCCGTTCGAAGGTGAAGTAGCCATCCTGAGCTGCATTGGAAGCCACCACACTGTACCAGTAATCCGCCAGGCGGGGAACCACGTTGCCGATGGCATCCTTGCCGACAGCCAGGATGTTATTGTCCATCTCCACCTCAAGGAAAGAGGCACCATCCAGGGTGATTTCATCCACCGTGACCGCAGCCACCCCTTGGTCAGTTCCATCGGCGGCATAACAGTGGATTGCGTTGTCACCACTGTCCACCTTCAGGGAATAAACGAGGCTGTCATCCTTATACAGTGCAGGATCACCATCAACGTCGAAGTTGATCTTGAACACCCCGCCGCTGAGATCCGTCACCACGGCATTGCGGTACAGGGAGCTGGTGCGCACCCGGTCATTGGCGGTATCCGCGGTAAAAAGCGCAACAGGGTCCGGTGCGGTATACAACCGGAACTCGATATTGGCCAGGGCATCCTTGTTGTAGCTGTTGACATCCTTCCCATCCAAGAACACCCGGCTTCCCAGCAGCCGATAGGCATTCACGCCAGAATCATTGGCAACGGTGGGATCCGGCTTGAAATAATTGTCCCCGGTAATGACCACCAACGTATCCGTGCTGCCCTTATTGGGGGCGACGGTGGTGATGGCCGGATCCTTGTTGTAGGAGGAAACATAGTAAAAGTCCTGTACTGCCAGCCCACCCAGGGGATTCACCAGGGCCAGCTGGGTTTTACCCAATCTGCCGGCAGGGGCCTTGAAGGTCAGCAGGATATCACTCCCCTGCACATCAACGGTCCGCGTCACCGCCGTGACCAATTTGCCATCCAGATACACCTTCACCCCCGATTGAATATTGGTGCCGGTTACCGTAACCTGGTCGCCACCGTCTACGGTGACAATATTGGGGGAAACCGATTCAATGATCGGGGTGTCCCCCGCTGCGACAAAATCCAGAATGTCCAGGGCAATGGCCTCATCCCCCAGATCAAGGGCTTCCCGCCGGGGATTGATGACCTGGATGTTTTTCTTCCCCTCGGCGTCGACCCCTGCCAGCGTGGGCAGGTACAGCACAATCCGGGTTCCCGTTTCATTGCCCGCGGTGCCGTCCACCACTTCGTTGCTGGCATTCAGCACCACCATGTCCACCGGCACCGGATTGCCGTCGCTGTCCTCCAGGTAAGGCCCCGTTCCAGCGCCATCATCATAGGAAGACCCTGTATAAATGCGGCCATCCGTGCTGTTGGAATCCCCATTTTTATCGAAGAGCAGCTCGAAGCTGCCGGTACCCAGGGCATCCGAGTTTTGAATGGTCACCACCGGATAGTTGGTATGCACGGTGCCATCGGTGGTATCCGTGTACTTATTGACAAAGAAATTGCTGCCCTCAATGGAAATCAGGGTGTTTTCCTTCATTTTTTTAGAGGATGTAACCTGGATTATTTCAGGATTAACCGTCGTGATCGTCGGCTGCACCGAGCTTGCATCGAAGGTATAGCCGTCCACATCCAGAGCGCTCTGATGGTAGGTATAGGTCTTTAAGGCGGCGGTCAGAGCGTCCTTGGTCGTCAGGGTGGTGACGATTTCCAGCAGGACATCCTTCACCGGGTCTGTTGCCGCATCGTTGATGGCTGCAGTCTTCACATAAATGAAGTCATCGGTTCCGGCTTCATACTTTACAGCCCCATTCTCCCGTTCGAACGTACACTTGTCACCGATGGTGGCCTTCACGGTCCGCTTTGCTTCGGTGACCTCATTCCCCTGGTAGGTCAGCTTGCTGACAGAGCTATCCGGGTTGGTTGTGCTCAATTTGTAGGCAATATCCATCTGCATTTCCCCATCGCTGTAACTGACGGCGCTCACCCCGTTGTACCAGCTCAGGTTGGGCAGGCTCAAGGTCAGGAGGTTCCGGCCTTTGATCTGTACGGAAGAGCCCGTATCAGGGCCGTGGTCCGGGTTCACCCAGGTAATGCTGGGCTTCGATGAGGCGCTGATCAAACTGAATGGGTCCGATACCGTGGTTTCCGCGACGATTTCACCGGATTGGAACTGAACCACCTTCACGGTCTTCGTACCGGAGGTGATGGTGCTGTTTTGGGGAACCGTGACGGTCAGCTTCGATTTATCCGTGGACAGGGTCACCGAGGCGGATTTGTTATAATCGGCGTAGGTTTCCCCTTCCCCAAGAAAATAGACCCCATAAACGGCACTGTCGTTGAAGTTATCCGCGGTCAGATAAACAGACTCCCCTTGAGAGGCGGCAGTCGGGTACATGCTCAGATTCGTCAGCCCCAGATTCTTGATGATCCGGAAGGCATCGGCATAGTAATACTCCACTTCAATAGCCGGTTTAACACTCAGATCGGAGGACGGGTCGATTTTTTTGATGTAGATATCCTGATTACCCAATTGGTCCGGGGCATTGATGTCCGCCAGCGTCAGCTTGGAGGCATCCGTTGTTGTGCTCATGGAGGCGAAAATACCGGTCCCATATCTGGCTACGATGCTGGTCTGATTGATGCCAGTCAGATAATTCCCGTTGAAGACCAGGGTGTCGTTGCTTTCGTCATCCTGGTTGATAATGCCTTTGTCCACCCCGGTGATATTGGGAAAACCCGCCGTACTCAAATCCGTGCTGGTGCCGTTGACATCCACCTCGCCCAGAAAATGCTTGGTTTCCAGATACGTCAGGTCGTAATGCAAAAAGGAATCGTTGCTGGAAGAGCTTTTTGTCCCTGCGCTTGTAAAACCACCGGGATAGCCATCTCCGCTGGACATCTTGAACAGGACAGGAACCCCCGTCAGGTTGGTTCCCCGGATCTCAATATAGCTGCCGGTATAACTGAAGCCTGCATGCTGCTTGCTGTAGGTGATCTTGGTTATATCCATGTTCCCCTCGGCATCCGAGCCCACGACCAGCGCATTGGATGAAAACAGATTCACCCCATCTACGGGTATCAGCGTGATCAGCATGATCAGGATCAGCATCCAAGCGGTTTTTCGTTTATGGCCTCTCAGGATTTTCATGGCAATTCCTCCGGGGGATATGATTATGTATGTTTGAAAACCATCACAAAATGTCACACTATCTGTGGTTTATCGGCATAATGGCCGTTTCTCTTTAGAAATGTTGTCCATTTGGCAACTGATAGAAACCACCATTTTTATTATATGTCGAACCGCAGGCAATAGCCATTACAGCGGGGTTACAAAAATGGGGCTTTACGGCAAACGCCATGCAGGGGCACCCATATCCCCTCACTGAAATCGTCCTCGTAAAATAAAAAAACAGCAGAATCAGGGGAGCCTGATCTGCTGTTTTTGAGGTTGTTTTCTGTATTACACTCTTCCCCGCTCCACAACCGCCTGCACGATGAAGGATGCCACATCCTCCGCGTAGGTTTGGGTGCCGAAACCGGCGTCGTAGCCCAATTCCTTGGCCAGCTCGTGGTTGACCCGAGGCCCGCCGCAAGCCACAATCAGCTTATCCCGAAGGCCTTCCGCTTCCAGGAGTTCGATCATGTTGCTGAGGTTTTGAACGTGTACATCCTTCTGCGTGACCACCTGGGAGATCAGGATGGCGTCGGCGTTCACTTCAATCGCCTTGGCGATCATCTCTTCGTTGGGAACCTGGCTGCCCATGTTGATGGCAACAATGCCCTTGTAGCGCTCCAGACCGTAATGGCCATCGAAGCCCTTCATGTTGAAGATCGCGTCGATCCCGACGGTGTGAGCGTCGGTACCGGTGCAGGCGCCGACGATGACGACATCCCGGCCGATTTTTTCCTGAATGAACGCTTCAACCCCGTATTTATCCATCACATCCCCTTCAACCTTGGGAACCGTGATTTTTGTAAAGTCTACGGTGTGGGAACATTTACCGAAGGCCACGAAAAAGGTCATGCCCACGCCCAGATCCTGTGCGCTGCAGATTCCTGGTTCTTCCAAGCCCATTTTTTCCAGCAGCTGCTTGGCCGCCTCGATGGCCTCAGGGCCGTGGGGGATAGGCAGGGTGAAGCTGATCTGCATCATCCCGTCGTTCATGGTGTCGCCGTAGGGCTTGACCCGTGTCAGATCCAATTGATTAGTAGACATTAGCGGGTACCTCCCAGCATCAGCTCGATAAATGGATTGAAGTATTTCTCGTCCTTCAGGGATACGCCGTCAAGACCTTTACCGCCGGTGCGTGAACGCTTCACTTCGGCGAATTTGCCTTTTTCGATGGTATCCATCAGGCCGGTCTTCGCAATTTCCTCCAGCATTTCGGTGGCTTCATGGAGGACATGCTGCGCCCGCTTCTGGATCATGCCGTCCTGCTTGAATTCGATTTCGTCGCCGAAGCTGCGCATGTTGTTGAAGATGTATTTGGCATTGTCGATGGACAGCGCCCGGTCCTGCATCAACGGCGTATGGATAGCCTCAGTGGGCATCCCCAGCAGCTGCAGTCCCTGGTGGGTCATGACGCCCACCATGTTGAA
Organism: uncultured Peptostreptococcaceae bacterium; assembly: GCA_964424355.1. Taxonomy (GTDB): domain Bacteria; phylum Bacillota; class Clostridia; order Peptostreptococcales; family Acidaminobacteraceae; genus CAZEHS01. Next base: position 182 of record CAYRIO010000016.1, on the reverse strand, counting down.
CAGGGCATCCTGGATATGACCCTTGAAGATATCGCCGGTCATGTATTTTGTTGGTGGCATGTATTTCAGCGGCGCCTTGGGGAAGATCTCCCGGGCCATCTGTGCCTGTGCCAGCTCCAACAGGAAGCCATCGGTGATGTTGGGGTTCATTTCGAAGGCATGGCCCAGACCCATCTGTTCTT
>CAYRIO010000015.1:0-73566 GCA_964424355.1 uncultured Peptostreptococcaceae bacterium | reverse complement strand
CAAGTGGTAAGGCAGAGGTCTGCAAAACCTTTATTCCCCAGTTCAAATCTGGGTGGCGCCTCCAAAATATGCGCTCGTAGCTCAGTTGGATAGAGTACTTGACTACGAATCAAGGGGTCGGGGGTTCGAATCCCTCCGGGCGCACCATGAAAGGCACTTAGAGATTATTCTCTAGGTGCTCTTTTATTTTTTGAATACGCATTGAATGCTCATTGATTGGTAGCATTCGTTTTCTCACCAGTTTAAAGAATATCTTTTATTGCGGATGTGTTTCCAAAGGGTGTCTTGGGGTAGTATTATTAAAATACTACAAGGAATTTCAAAAAGGTGTTTATATGATGATGCTGGGGACCTATGAAATAATTGAAAAGATTACCTCTGAAAAGAAGAAGGTTATTTATAGAGTTCTTGATTCTGTAAGCGGTGAGAAACTGCTTATTAAGGTTTTTCATACGGGATCCTTGTCTACTCTGGATTCCTTCATTTTGAAAAACGAGTTTGATATACTCACCAACATCCATTTGCAGAGCTGTGTCCATGCTTTGAGGATTGAGAATATAGATGGCTATATGGCTCTGATCATGGCTGATCCGGGCGGTATGGTCTTGCGGGATTATTTATCAAAATATTCGTTGGATTTATTCCAGAAACTGCAACTTGCCAGTAAGATCACATCTGTGTTGGCGAATCTTCATTCCCAGGGAATACTGCACAAGAGCATTAATCCGCTCAATATATTTGTTCTAGAGGGCAGTGAAGAAATCGTCTTCAGCGAATTTGGATTATCCGAAAAATATGGGGTCCATAGGGAATCATCTTTCTCTGGAATGGGCGTACCTGAATATATCTCTCCGGAGCAGACTGGCAGAACCAGTCGCTTCACGGATTATCGGTCGGATATTTATTCTTTGGGAATTATGTTTTATGAGATTTTTTGCAATCGACTCCCTTTTGAGGCTGCCGATGTGAATGGGTTGCTCTACGCACATATGACGCAGATGCCAACTTACCCGATTCTCCATAATTCCAGAATCTCGATGCCTTTGAATGACACAATCATGAAAATGATTGAGAAGGAACCAGATGATCGTTATAAGTCCTGTATGGGCCTATTAGCGGACCTGGATTGGATTCGCAAGGACATGAGAGGTGAATGTGGTTCTGAGTCATTTGAACTGGGAAAAGCGGATGTAGCGACATGGTTTGCAATGCCAACCAAACCTTATGGAAAAGCACCGTTGTTGGACATCATTGAAGATGTGAAGTACCGGGTGCAGTATGGAGAGAACAGGATTATCCTCCTTGAGGGGGCCAAAGGGTGCGGGAAAACCTATCTTCTAAATGAACTTTTCAGAAGATGGATAGATCAGGGCGGAACGGTTGTTTTAATAGATTTGACATCTCGGGAGACATCAAGTCCTTATCATGCTACACGGCAAGTGTTTGACCGATTCATCGAGTTGGCCCAGAGTGATTCTCATGAAAAAATGGATAATCTTAAAGCGCAGTTGATTTCGACCATTGGTCCAAACCTGAATTTATTGGCGAGTGTGCTCCCCAATATCACGAAATTGGTTTCTATCAACTTGGAAGAACCACTGGGCGATCAATTTGAGCACAAGCCCTTGATTGCCCGACTGATTCTTCAGTTAGCGGAGTTATTGATTGCATTTGATCCCCCATTCATTATCATGATTGATGGCATTTCCAGAATTGACGAAGAAAGTGCTCAGGTTTTCAGAAATCTTCTTCAACATCGGTTTGCCCGTGCGCACTTGGTAATTGGTACGATGGAACCGGATGAGACACCTTTCACTGAGATGCGTGAGATTGTAGAAAATGACGAAACGCATTGCAGTATAACTACTTTAGCAGTTCCGGAGTATTCAATTGAAGATATTCAAATGATCATTCAAGATTCTTTTAATATCAGTTCAAAGAAGGCAAACCATTTAAGTAAACTGATTTTCAAGAAAACCAACGGGAATCCGTACTACGCCTTAGAGTTCATCAAAAAAAGCTGTGAGGAAGGGTGGATTTTTTTTCGAACGGAATTTGGTGGATGGGACTACAAGGCGCCAGAGATTGAACGGTTTCAAACTACGATGAACGTTGCTGAAAGAGCTTTGGGGAGATTTGAACATTTAGGCACTTTTGAAATGGATGTTCTCAAAATTGCTGCAGGGATCGGATTAGAGTTCTCGCTCGACACGTTAGCGACGGTTGCGAATGTCGAGAGTGCTATTCTAAGTGAGGTGCTGGGAAAAGCATTAGAGTATGGACTGATATCCGGTCGCTTTGGAGCCTATGAAGCCAGCAAAGAAAATAATTCCACAATAATGGTATTCAGATTTTCTCATGAGTCGATATATAAATATCTCATCGAAATTACGGATGAATCAAGCAGGATGGAAATTTCATATGCATATGGCCACCTGCTGATTGAAAAGGGGAGTACTACGACCGAAGAACTTGGCCACCTGCTGACCCATATGAATTTTGCTGCACCGTTGCTTCGAAATGTTACCGAAAAGCGTGAGTTGGCCCAATTGAATCTAGAGTATACAATTCGATTGAAATGGATTGGCGTTTTAGAGAAGGCATTGAAGCATGCCGAAATCGGATTAAGGCTTATTGGAAATGAACATTTCCAGGAGACGGATGTTCTAAGTTTTAGACTGAGCCTGGAACGTGCGGAGCTGGCTTACTTGAATGGTCGGTTTGATGAAGCGGAAACCTTTTTTAATGAACTGATTAAAAATTGCTCGATTCCGATCAATCAGGCCAAGGCGATCCGTATCAAAATGATTCTCTATGTAAATCAGGGGAAAATGAAAGAAACCATCAGTTTAGCGGAACAGGCGCTAAAGGCCCTGGGTGTTGCTTTCGATGGAACGCCTTCCAGCATTCAGGTGGGAAGAGAGCTTTTGAATTATAATATCGGGATTTTTGGAAAGCGTATTAAAGATCTTGATAAGCTCCCGGTTTCAACAGATACAGAGATTTTCATGATTACTCAGATTTATATGACGCTGATTTCTGTTTCATATCTGGTGGGCAAGAATCTTTTCATCTATGTGATCTTACGGATTCTAAATATGACATTGAAACAAGGCTTGACGGTTCACTCCTCCTATGCCTTTTCTATTTATGGGCTGATAGCAGGCAGTGCCATGGGGAATCCTAAAAATGGCATTGCTTATGGCGATTTAGGCGTGAGGCTGGCGGATCGGTTTGGCAACCAGGATATGTTAGCAAAGTGTCACTTTACGTATGGTTTTTTTCTGAATCATTGGATCAACCACCCCAGTGGAAACCTACCACATCTCACAAAGGCCATTGAACTTTCTTATCAAACGGGCGACATGGTTTTCTATTCTTACAGTGTGGCAGCGTATATTCTGTCGTTGATTGATTCTGGGATGCCTTTGAACAACGTTCTCGGTTCTGTAGGGCAGTTTTTTGATACAGTGCAGGATAAGCATGTCGATGACGTTTTTAATCTTCTGGTGCTCCTGAGACAAGTTATCTTTGCGCTCCGGGGTGATACGGATTCTCCTTGCAGTCTGGACGCCGTTGATTTTGACGAAGATGTTTTTCAAGAGAAACTTAAAGCCAGCAGTATGCAGTCCATTCATGCGGTTTATCTTGTGCAGAAGCTCAAGCTATTCTACCTTTATGCGCAGTATGAAGAGGCGTATAGGGTTTGTGTAGAATTGCAGGGATACACACAGGAATTAATGGGACTGTCCGTTTATCCGGAGTACTATCAGTATTATTCTCTGACACTGCTTGAAATGGATGCCAAGGTTAAAAACAGATTCCGGATCATAAACAGCAATCAAAAGAAGCTTGAGAGATGGATGCGATTTGCTCCTCAGAATTTTCGACACCGTTTCCTGATGGTAAAGGGGTTTTCACAGCAAAAGCGAGGACGGTTTGAGCGCGCTGCCTTGAATCTGACTGAAGCCCTTCAAATAGCGCAAAAACAGGGGTTCATTCAGGACGAAGCATTAATCAATGAGCTGCTGGGTCGCTGTTATCAAGGCACAAATCAGATCATGATTCGAAGAATGTATTTGAAGAATGCCTATTCCTTATACAAACTGTGGGGAGCAGTGGCTAAGGAAATTCAGATCAAGGAACACTACAGTGATATTATTTTTGAAGAATTGGAAGACCGGAGTCTTGCTTCGGGAAAAGCGATTCTGGGCCAAGTCAGCGAAACAGGGTCGAAGCAGGTGGATTTGCTCTCGGTATTCAAATCTGCTCAAACACTGTCTTCGGAAACGCAGCCTGAAGAGTTGCTCAAGCGATTGCTTGAAATAATTTCTGAAAACGCCGGATCTCAAAAAAGCATTATCTTGCTTAAAAAAGAGATTCTTATTCCTGTTGCGTGGAGCACTGAAGACGGGGTGACTATCCTTGGGGAAGGTGACAGCGTTACCTGTGATTATCCTGAAACCATCATCAATCAAGCAGCCAGGAATCAAGAAGCTGTGATTATCAGGGATGTATCACAGGTTACGGTTCTGAGAAAAGACCCCTACGTTATGCGTTACAATCCGGTGTCAATGATGTGTATCCCGATTTTATGGAAAAACAGCCTTACGGGGGTTCTCTATCTGGAAAACAACCGGATGAGTGGCGCCTTTAACAAGAACCGGCTGGAAGTGATGCAGGTTCTCACAGCCCAATTTGTAATTTCATATGACAATGCGTTGCTGTATGAGAGCTTAAGGGTGTCAGAAGCAGAGCTTAAAACACATAAGTACAAATTGGAACGCATCGTTGATGAACGGACAGCAGAATTGTCTCGGGCAAATTTTGAAATACAGATGCTTTTGGATCATGCAGGGCAGGGATTCCTGAGTTTTGATGATTCCGGGCGAATCGGGAGTGAATTGAGTCGTGAGTGCTACCGGATTTTTCAGAAAAACATCTGTGGTGACAGTGTGTCAGAAGTGTTGGGCGTGTATTGCGGCTCAGAAGAAGCACCTCTGATAAGCAGGATCATTGACAAGGCCTTCAAAACAGCTGAGATTTTTGAATCAAAGGTATACCTCTCTCTATTGCCTCAGGAGCTGCAGGTTCGCGATCGAAATATTTCAATAGAGTACCAGATGATAGAAGATTCGGATAGCCGAAGGGTGATGACCATTCTGACAGATGTGACAGAAACCCACGCTTTGATGCTGACCCGTGAGGAAGAGAAACGGAATTTGAAAATGATCGTTCGCGTCATCAAAAATCGAAACAGCTTCTTGCGGAGTCTTGAAGACTACTGGACGTTCACAGAAAACGGCTGCCAAAAGCTTCTGGAACAGGAAAAGGATCCGGATGAGATTTTTACGGAGCTCTTCCGAATGGTACATACCTTTAAGGGTGATTTCGCCCAATGGGGGTTAAGCAATACAGAATTGGCGTTGCATGAAATTGAGTCATTGATTGCATATCAGCGGACAATGGTGGATTCCTGTGAGGAAGCTGTTGCTTTCATTGAAGAATTGGATTTTGATAAAGCAATTGAAAAAGATTTGATGATTCTTGAGAATGCAATTGGGAAAAGCTTCCTTCAAGGCGATGAGTATTATGAAATCAGCCGAGCTGAAATCGTTATTCTTGAAGAAATGATTCAAAACAACGATATAGAAGGATTAGGTTCAAGAATAAGAGAGATGCGGCGGATCAATGTTAAGGAATTGCTGACTCCCTTTGACGACTATGTGGGGACTCTGGCTTTTGGATTGGATAAAAAAGTAAATCCTCTCCAGGTGATTGGAGAGGATCTGAGGGTTGACCGGAAGCATTACCACGACCTGATGAAGGTGATGACTCATATTTTTAGAAATATGATGGATTATGGAATTGAGGGGCCAGAGGAACGCCTGCGCCAATCAAAGCCTGAATTCGGATCAATTACCTGCCGAGTAATGAAAACATCGGATTCCATGATGGCGATTGAATTGGAAGATGACGGGAGCGGGATTGACCAGAATAAGATTCTGAATATCCTGATAGAAAAAAATCCGGATAGATCGGATGATTACCGCCAGCAAACGTATGAGGATCTGATCCAGTTGATTTTCAGTGACGGTGTATCTACCAGTGGCGATATTACAACGCTCTCCGGTCGTGGGATCGGACTTTCTGCCGTTCGCGAGGAGGTTATGAAGCTGAACGGAACAATCAAGGTTTCCAGCGCCCTTGGTGCTGGAACACGCTTCACGATTGTACTGCCGCTTGTTGTGTAATGACCGGGGGAAGTAGGGATTGACCCGAAAGAATAAAAGGATGGAAGATAGGGACAAACCGTTTGAAGGGGGTACAAATGGGGTAATTTGAGAATAGGATTCTAAGTAAGGAGGGAGACTTATGCACTTCACATTTGCTCCTATTGATGAGGAAAGCGCCGAGGTTGTTCGTTCTTGGGAATATGAAGGCGATTTTGTATGCTACGATACGGAAAAAAATCGAATTTCAATTGATCAGGTCATTCGCGCCAAGCGATTTACCTGTTTTATCGTCATGGATGAAGCCGAAGATGCTGTTGGTTTTTTGGCGGTGACCTTTGATTCGGACGGGATAATGGAGATGGAGAATTTCCTGAATCCTGATTATGTTGGAGAAGGAATTGGTCAGGATTTCATTTCGGAATGCAGTGATTTTGTAATTGATCATTTTGACTATGACAAGCCGGTGATCAATTTGGTTGTGGAGCCACACAACAAGCGGGCGGTCAAGGTATATGAGAGAGCGGGTTTTTTTATTTCGGATGAATGTGATGATTGGGTAGAAATGCAGTTGGAGATTTGATACAGTACGTAAAGGGAAACTTTCTAATCAAATAAAAAAGTCTGCTTGGGATGCAGACTAAACTTTAATATCAATATTCGATCCCAAATTGGGGTTCACACTGGCCTCAATAAGCTTTAGCAAATCTTGACTTTGGGATTGGTTCTGGTCCATCGATAGTTTCGCGACAGCTATTCCGACCGACTGTTTAAGGCCGGCGTATGCGCTGATGCTGGCCATTGCTGCAATATCCATAGTATCCCTCCTTCCAGGATGTATACCCGAATTTTGATCCACCAAACAAAAAAACACGGAGGCCGCATGAAAAAAGTAATTGCGAAAGACAATCTTCCTATCCATTATACCATCATCGATAAAGTATATGAAGCATTGGATGAAGATGAAGAGTGCTATAAAATCGTTGATGAGCGTGGCCGTTTTAATTGGGTTCCCCGGAGATATTTTTTGGAGTTTGAACTGACCGAGGATCTTGAAGGGGAAGATTGATGATGTTTCAGAATAACAGCGGGCGCTATCTGTCCGCTTTTTATTTTTTGATGATTGGCAGATGAAATGTCGATATTGTAATTGAGTGTACAGGAGGTTCTCTTGGAATTGCATAGATTAAAAACCGCGGAGATTAAAGCGTATTTAGCAGCGCTGCCACCCGAGACGTGGCAGCCGGTGAGTGAGCTTTTGTTGATGGATCAAAGGGTTGCAGTGAGGAAAATGGGTGTAAGTCTCCAAACAAAAATACTGAAAATGGACATGGAGCAGACCCGGCTAGAGACTATGGTCCGTAATGAACAGGAACTCGCCATGGGCGCCCAGCTGATTTGTGGTGTGGATGAAGCCGGGAGGGGGCCGCTTGCAGGGCCGGTTGTTGCTGCGGCAGTGATTTTGCCTGAGGGCTATATGCCTATTGGCCTGGATGATTCAAAGAAAGTTCCGGAAGCCCGCAGAGACGCTTTATATGAACAGATTATTGAGAATGCTGTGGCCTGGGGTGTTGGCATTGTGGATCAGAAACGGATTGATGAAATCAATATCCTGGAAGCAACGCGCGAGGCCATGGCGATAGCTGTCAGACAGTTGAAGCTGAAGCCTGAGTTTGTCCTTTTGGATGCTGTCGAGATAAAAAGCCTGGAGATTCCACACAAGGGGATCATCAAGGGGGACGAAAAATGCCTCAGTATTGCCGCGGCATCCATTATTGCAAAGGTGACCCGGGACCGGATCATGATGAACCTTGGCCGCCAATTTCCCGAATACGGCTTCCAGATTCATAAGGGATATGGGACAGCTATGCATTATGACGCCTTGAGACTGCATGGTTTGAGTGTTCATCATCGCAGGAGCTTTTTGAAGGATTGGCAAGATTAAGAACGGATCATCGTTCTTCTAAGGAAATCAGGTGAGAATATGCGGATCACGACGAATATGCTGGTACAGCAGCTAGTGCAGGCGGCGAAAAGTGAAGGTGCTCAAAAGGCAGAGGTTGGTGCCGCCATCACCGCCAGGATTTCTGAGGTGCTCAATGGCGTTCTGACACTGGATATCGGGGCAGGAAAGCCGATGGCAGCCAGGGATTTGTCTGGGCAAAACTATAGTGCTGGACAGACCGTTACCTTTAACGTGGTGGGTTTCGATGAAAACGGCGCCTTGCAGCTCCGTCCTGCAGGCAACGAACCAAGCTTGGAGGCTGATACTCAGAATTTGAATCAGTTGCTTAAAAAGCTGAACCTGCCAGATACCGAGGGTAATCGGGAACTGCTTCGAACCTTGTCAGCATATCGGATCCCCTTGAATTCCGGAAATATCAAGGCAGCTCAGGGGCTCAGTGTCCAGGCAAAAGGAATCGTGCAGTTGGCGGAGCAGGCAGGGACGGGCGTTCTGGCAGAACACGAAACCGAGCCCTTGAAGCAAATTGCCACGCGGCTTATTGAAATGACCAGTGGCGTTGGCAAAGAAGCCTCGGCAGAGAAAGCCATTCCAGGGAAAATTCCCACGGGTTTGAATCTGGAAGCAACGGGGAACCCTCCAGCTGTCAGCGATGCGTCTTTGAAAGCAGCGTTCTCTAAAAATCCTGGGGTGACTCCCGATGCCTTGTCGTCCATGACGGGTCAAACCTTAGGAACTGAAAAGAGCAGCGTTTCAAAAAACTCGGAGGTTCCGGTTCATGGAGATATTCCAAAATCACAGCTTGCTAACACCCCCGTCATTAAATCTGAGTTGACCCCTGCCGACAAAATTCTTGAAAAACAGGTCAATGAAACTCTGCGGGGAAACGAACTGAAAGAAGTGTTGAAGCAACTCACCTCCGAGAAAATCGGATTTGTCATTAAGAACCAATTGCCAAGTGATCTGGGAACTTTAAATACATTGGATAAACTGATACTGGGGAAGAAGGAGCTTGGAATCCAGCTGCGTGACTTGCTGGACAATCTCCCGAAGAATGAGGCCTCGGCCCCGTTACGAGAAGCGATTCAAAATGCTGTAAAATCAGTGCATATCAATCAAGAAATGAACCCCTTTGACCTGCAGAAGCAGTTGAAGTCACTGAATCACGCATTGACAACTCTCTCCGCCCAAGTGACTGAAACGATTGCAGGCAGCAATCATTTGAAGGAGTCCTTGGCTGAGGTGAAAAGCAGTCTGGATTTTTTGGGACGCCTCAGCGAAAGTGCGACCTATCTGCATGTTCCAGTTACCTTGGGGCAGGGAACCAAGCCTATGGATATTTATGTACAGCGGGATAAAAGCGGCAAAAAGAAAGTGAATCCACAGGATACGCGGATCTTCATTTCCCTGGAAACAAATCATATGGAAACGGTTCAGTGTTTGGTTGAGGTTCAGGAGAAGAAGCTGAATATTGGCTTCAAATTGACGGACTCAGATGCATTGGCATTGATCAGTAAGACTTTTGCTCCTCTAAAGGAATCATTGAACCAATTAGGCTATAAAGATGTCGTAATCAATGGCATGGTGTATCAGAGGCCGATGAATCTGATGGATATCACACAGGATCCCCCGCTGGATTTAAGACGAATTGATGTGAGGGTATGACCATGGATGATGATAAGAAGCACAAAGTGGCTACAGCTCTTCAGTACAATCAGCGGAAGGATCAGGCACCTAAGGTCGTGGCCAAAGGAAAAGGTGTCATTGCAGAAAAAATCATTGAGAAAGCGCAAGAAAATGATATTGTGATCTATCAGGACGAAAAATTGTCTCAACAATTGTATAACCTCTCCCTGGGAGAAGAAATTCCGACAGAGCTGTACCAGGTAATTGCAGAGGTCTTGGTGTTCATTGCAAAAGCGGATCAGGAAGCGGGGAAACGATGAACAGACGGCAGGATGGTTCCAAGGGAGAAGCAATCGTCGTAGATTTCTTGAAGCAAAAGGGGTTTTCCATCAAAACGTGCAACTATTTCTGTAAAACCGGAGAAATCGATATTATTGCTGAAATCAAGGATATTATCGTATTTGTGGAAGTTAAGGCCAGAAGGAATCAGAAATACGGACGGCCCGCAGAAGCTGTGACGCCCAACAAGCTGAAGCGGATCGAGCGAACGGCCCTCTGGTATATGTCGGCCAACAAGCTGCATCATCGGCCCGCGCGGATAGATGTGGTAGAGGTATGGTGGGAGCCAGAGGGGATACGGATCGAACATTTGGAAAATGTAACGGGATAGGCTGCATAACAAAAGGGTCAGAACATCGCTTACGCGGGTTCAGACCCTTTTTCATGATTTTCATAAAATGATTATTTTCGGAGGACATATTCACCGGTGATCCAGCGGTCTACAAGACCGTGTATTTCAAGAGAAACCAGGTGTCCAAGCAACTGTGATACCGAAAAATCCGTGCTTGCAGTTAACTGGTCCACCGTCGCGGTTCCCTGAAGGCCGATTGCCTGAATCAGAGTAATCTCCTGTGGGGACAGGTGTGTTTTGGTCTTTTCTGGAGCACGGCTTTTGTTGATCGTCAACGCGTAGTGGCGGAGAATATCCTCACCCTCGGTAACCGGTATGGCGCCGTATTTGATGAGCTGATTGGTTCCCTCACTGACAGGATTTCGAATGCTGCCGGGGACTGCAAATAAGTCCCGGTCTTGATCTAAAGCGTATTTGGCGGTAATCAGGGATCCGCTTTTAAGCCCTGCCTCGATGATGATGACGCCGGATGACAAACCACTGATGATGCGATTCCGTCGGGGGAAATTCCACGTTCGGGCAGGAAGCGGCGGTGGAAATTCGGCAAGGATCCCTCCTCCGCCATCAAGAATCCGTTGCCGCAGCCGCACATTGGAAGCGGGATATGTGTGGTTAAGCCCACAGCCCAGTACGGCCAGGGTGTAGCCCCCTGCAGCCAAAGCCCCTTCGTGGGCAGCCGTATCAATGCCATCGGCTAACCCGCTGATTGTTGAGACGCCATGTTCTGCCAGATTCCGTGAGAAATCTCTGGCAGCCTGCACGCCAACCGGTGTGGCTTTGCGGGCGCCCACCACGCCGATTGAGAGAGACTCTGGATTGGGGAGAAGTCCTTGATAAAAAACAATGACCGGCGGCGATGGAATCTCCCTCAATTGACTGGGGTAGCCTTCTTCCCAGCGGCACAGGGGTTTGATTCCACGCTGTGCCAACTGCTCCAGAACACGCTGTGGAGGGGAAAATGGATCCTCCGGTCCAAGAAGGTTTCCACAATCTTTGATTTCAGGGATGGAGGACAATGCGCGAACGCACTCTATCTCAGATTTGAACTCCAGGGGTTCCAGGGAACGGAGCACTTTATCCGCCAGCTGGAATGTGATTTCTGAGTGATAATAAAGCCTGAGGACCAAGTTTTTAAGCATGCTCATCTCCCAAAAGTACTGGTACGATCCAGTTTTCTGTATTGTATGGCTTCAGCGAGGTGATGCTGCATAATGGATTCGCATCCTTCCAAATCGGCGATGGTTCGACTGATTTTAAGGAGTTTAGCATAGGCTCTGGCACTGAGATTAAGCCTGCGGAACGCGGATTCCAACAGCGCTTCGGAGCTTGGATCAAGCTGACAGTGGCGCCGCATCATGGTGCTGGTCAGCTGGGAGTTATAGAGAATCTTGCTGCGTTTATAGCGCTCCAGTTGAATCCTTCGGGCTCTGGCCACCCGCTCTTTCATCGTTTCACTGGAGGTCGCTTTGTGGGTGCTCCGCAAGTCTTCAAATGCGACCGGCATGACTTCAACCTGCAGATCAATCCGATCAAGCAGGGGGCCGGAAACCTTACTGAGATATTTTTTGACCTCATTGGAGCTGCACGTACACTGGCGGACGGGATCCGTCAGGTATCCGCAGGGGCACGGATTCATTGATGCCAGCAAGGTGAATTTGCAGGGAAAGGTTACGGACTGATTGACGCGACTGATGGTGACATGCTCGTCTTCTAAAGGCTGACGCAAGACTTCCAAGGTCGCGCGGTTGAATTCCGTGAATTCATCCAGATAAAGGACACCATAATGGGCCAGGGATATTTCACCGGGTTTTGGAGATCGTCCGCCGCCCACCAGAGATATCGGTGAAATGGTATGATGTGGTGCACGGAAGGGCCTTTCAAGAACCAATCCCTTCCGATCTCCCAAAATCCCTGAAACGCTATAGATTTTGGTGACCTCCAGCGCCTCCTCATAAGATAAGTCTGGAAGGATTGTGGGGAAACGCTTTGCCAGCATGGTCTTTCCGGACCCTGGCGATCCCACAACAAGCAGATTGTGTGCCCCAGCCGCTGCAATTTCCATGGCACGCTTAGCCTGTTCCTGACCCACGACATCGCAAAAATTCACTTCGTACTCCCGCTCCGTTGCAACATGTTCCCGATTGACCTCACTGGGTACCGCAACGGTTTCACCATTGAGCCATTGGCACAGCAGGGAAAGTGAATCGAAGCTGTAGACATCAATGCCTTCCACCAGTGCTGCCTCCTGTCTGTTTCCCAGAGGGACAACAGCGGATTTCAAACCGATATTCCGTAGGGCGATGACGAGCGGAAGAATGCCCTGAACAGGCTGCAGTTCGCCATTGAGAGAGAGTTCTCCCAAAAAACCGGTTGTCAGAAGCCTGTCATGGGAAATTTGCTCGGATGCGCTGAGAATGCCAAGGGCCATGGGGAGATCCAGATGTGAGCCCTCTTTCCGGGTATGCGCCGGGGCCAGGTTGATTGTGATGCGTTTCATCGGGAATTCCAGGCCGGCATTTTTAATGGCTGCCCTGATCCTGTCTCGGGATTCTTTGACAGTGGTATCCGGGAGGCCAACAACGGTATAGGTTGGGAGGCCATTACTCAGATCGGTTTCAACATCCACCGGTGATCCGTCCAGGCCCAGGAGCACGGCACTGCGGGCACGTGTAATCATATTCAGCCTCTTTCTACATTTAATAGAGTCAATGATAGTACCATTATAGAATGCAAAAGTTCATGTTTACAATAGAGAACAACATAAACATTTATAACAGTATATGTATTTTATGAAACGATTATTGGGAGGGTTACTTGCATCGACATGAATTCTTTGATATGCTATGAAAATGTGACCCCATGTAAAAGTTTTACAGTATTTGTTTAAGAAAAGTTCAAATTTTCAGAATTGTTTTGTGTCATAAATGCATTTCTGTTATAATTCATGTGAGGATTCAGTAGGAGGAAAGTATGTCGAAAAACCTGGTGATTGTAGAGTCTCCGGCGAAAGCAAAAACCATCAGCAAGATTCTAGGGAAGAACTATAAAGTCATGGCTTCAGTGGGTCATGTCCGGGATTTGCCTAAAAGCAAGATGGGCATTGATATTGAAAATAATTACGAGCCTCAATATATAACCATTCGTGGCAAGGGCGATGTCATCAAGGAACTGAAAGCAGCCCGCAAAAAGGTGGATACAGTTTATCTAGCAACTGACCCCGATCGCGAAGGCGAGGCTATTGCCTGGCACTTAGCGGCTATTCTTGGATTGGACGATACGCAGGCTTTTCGGATTGCATTTCATGAAATCACCAAGGATGCAGTAAAGGCAGCGCTGAAATCCCCCACAGTTTTAAACCATACCCTGGTGGATGCGCAGCAGGCCAGACGGGTCCTGGACCGATTGGTAGGCTACAGCATAAGCCCGATGCTCTGGCGCAAGATCAGAAAGGGCCTGAGTGCCGGCCGTGTACAATCGGCTGCAACCAAAATCATCTGTGACCGGGAGCGGGAGATCAAGGCATTTATTCCAGAAGAGTACTGGTCGATCCATCCCACTTTCAAGAGCGGTGAAGGACATTCCTTTGAGGCCCAGTACTTTGGTTTTCAGGGAAAGAGTGTGGAGCTGCCAAATGCAGAGTCAGTAAAAACGGTATTGGATGCCATAGAGGGCCAACCGTTCATCGTGACAAAGGTTGTCAAGAAACAGAAATCCAGAGGATCCTATCCCTGCTTCACTACCAGCAGCCTCCAACAGGAAGCGGCCAACCGCTACGGATTCACAACGAAAAAGACGATGATGATCGCCCAGCAGCTTTATGAGGGGATCACGGTCCAGGACGGAACCGTGGGACTCATCACCTATATGCGTACGGACAGTGTACGGATTTCAGAAGAGGCGCGCAAAGCCCTCAGAGAATTCATTGAAGAGACCTATAGCAAAGAGTACCTGACGGAGACCAGCCGAAAACGCCCGGCAGCCAAAGCGTCCCAGGATGCCCACGAGGCAATCCGCCCCACCGGGGTACAACGCACTCCCGATACGGTTTCCTCATACCTGACACAGGATCAATTGAAGCTTTATAGGTTGATCTGGGAGCGGTTTGTGGCCAGCGAAATGGCGGATGCCGTATCAGATTCCGTTCAGGTTACCATCAGCAATAACGACCATGATTTTCGGGCCAACGGCAGCAAGCTTAAATTTGATGGTTTCCTGAAGGTTTATTCCTATGCTTCCGTAACCGAAAACGAATTGCCGCTCCTGAATGAATCTGAGCAGCTTAAGCTGTTGAAGATGAATCATGAACAGCACTTCACCCAGCCCCCGGCCCGTTATTCAGAGGCGACCCTGGTAAAAGAGATGGAAGAGCTCGGCATCGGACGCCCCAGTACCTACGCGCCGACAATCAGTACCATCCTGGCCCGAGGCTATGTGGTTAAAGAGAAGAAAAGTCTTCTGCCTACGGAGCTGGGGATGATTATCAACGAAATCCTGGAGGAATATTTTGACAGGATCGTAGATGTTCGTTTTACTGCGGAAATGGAAAACCAGCTGGATTTAGTCAGCACCGGAGATATGCAGTGGCGTGAGGTCATTGATACGTTCTATCAGCCCTTTGCTTTGGATTTGAAACATGCGGATGAGGCACTGGAAAAGATTGATTTATCAGAAATGACGGACATCCCCTGTGACAAATGCGGCGCACCCATGATGATCAAGCATGGTCGGTTCGGCAAGTTCATGGCCTGCTCCAAATATCCGGAATGCAGCAATACCAAACCGATACTGAATCGCATCGGCATCAATTGCCCAGTCTGCAAAACGGGCGATGTGGTGGAACGAAAAACAAAAAAATTCAAGAATTTTTAC
The DNA here is from genome assembly GCA_964424355.1 of uncultured Peptostreptococcaceae bacterium. Lineage (GTDB taxonomy): Bacteria > Bacillota > Clostridia > Peptostreptococcales > Acidaminobacteraceae > CAZEHS01. Next base: position 58,184 of record CAYRIO010000015.1, on the reverse strand, counting down.
GGCTGCAGCGAATTCCCTGCCTGTACCTTTGTCAGTTGGCATAAGCCTGTTGGCAGAGACTGTCCACAGTGCGGAAGCTTCCTCTTTGAACAGAGGACAAAAAAGAAAGCCCAGATTTCCTGCAGCAACAAAGAGTGTGCATACCATGAGGAGTTAGACCAGGGCAGTAATGAAACAGATAAATAATCTTACAGGAGGACGTTTATGGCAAGCTCGTTGCTAGAAAAAACACGAAAGCTGAACCGGATTCTGCAGCAAACGGGTAACCAAAAGATTTCATTCGGCAATTTGGGTGACATACTTCGGGAAATTTTGGTGTCCAATGTGTATGTCGTCAGCCGCAAAGGTAAAATCCTTGGAATCAGTCTTGCCGATCGTGATGAAAACTCTGCGGTTTTGGAAGAAGCAACAGGGGATCAGGTTTTTCCGGAAGGCTATAACGATAATCTGCTTAAAATTCAGGAAACTGAGTCAAATATCACCGGTGATCATCTGCTTGAAATCTTGGCGAATGAACATGGCAGCTTCCATAAGTTTGTCACGGTGGTTCCCATCAATGGCAATGGAGAACGGTTGGGAACACTTTTGCTGGCCAGACACAAAGACGCTTTCATGGACGAGGACCTGGTGTTGGCTGAATATGCGGCAACGGTTGTCGGTATGGAAATTCTGCGGGCCCGAACCGAAATCATTGAAGAGCAAGCACGGAAACGTGCCATTGTACAGATGGCAGTTGGAACCCTTTCGTATTCAGAGCTGGAAGCTGTGGAACATATTTTCGAAGAATTGGATGGCGATGAAGGGCTTCTTGTTGCCAGCAAGATTGCAGACCGTGTGGGTATAACCCGATCAGTTATCGTTAACGCCCTGCGGAAGTTTGAAAGCGCAGGCGTGATTGAATCGCGATCCCTGGGGATGAAAGGGACACATATCCGAATTCTTAACGATAAATTGCTGGAAGAATTGAAAAACCACAAAAAATAAAAAAAATATTTTTTTAAAAAACTGTTTCAAGTCATGAAGCGCTTAGCCCATTTGGGCTCAGGCGCTTTATTTTTTTGTGTGTACAATTCTCATGCCGGGGAGTTGTGTGATTATTCTGGGTTTCATGGGTATAGAAAGATTAACCCATAAATTGTGTATTACCCAGAGTGATTGCAATCATTTGTTTTAAACTGGCGACAAGGTGGTGATGATCATGAACGGCAAGAACAGGAAACTCGGAGATTTGCTTGTAGAGACAAATATGATTACCAGCGAGCAGCTCAGAAGTGCCTTGGACATTCAGCGGATCACCAACAAGAAGCTGGGGCAAATCCTGATAGATGAGGGGATGCTCAGCGAAAATCAATTCATTGAAGTCCTGGAACTCCAGTTGGGTATTCCCCGGGCGGCTCTTGATAAGTACCCCATTGAACCGGAAACGGCCCGACTGATCAGTGAACGTCTGGCCCGACGCCATGAAATGATACCGCTGAGGCTGGAAGACGGAAAAATAATCATTGCCATGACAGATCCCATGAATATATTCGCTTTTGATGATGTCAAGCTTGCTACAGGTCATGATGTCATCCCGGTGATTGCTTCACGGAGTGACATCATGGCCGCCATTGATTCCCACTATCAGCAGGCCAGTGCGGAATTGGTGATGGAAGAATTTCAGGAAGCCTATGAAGGGATAGAAGAATCTTTGGAGGATGAAGACGTCCTCAAGCAAATCAACAATGCGCCGGTGGTCAAACTGGTGAATTCCATCATCACGCAAGCGGTGAAAATGCGCGCCAGTGATATTCATATCGAACCCTTCGAAAAGATTGTCCGTGTCCGGTACCGTGTGGATGGGGAGCTTCAGGAACACATGACACCCTCGAAGTCCAGTCAGCTGGCGATTTCTGCCCGGATTAAGATTATGGGCAAGATGAACATTGCTGAGCGCCGGGCCCCGCAGGACGGCCGCATCGAAATGAACGTGGAAGGGCAAGACATTGATATGCGGATTTCCGTTTTTCCGGGTGTCTACGGGGAAAAAATCGTTATCCGGCTCCTGGACAGGAGCGGCACGGTCATGACAAAGCAGGATCTGGGATTCACAGGAAGCAACGGGGAGCGGTTTGAAGGCATCATCAAGAACCCTTATGGCATGATTTTAGTCACCGGGCCTACCGGCAGCGGGAAGACCACCACGCTGTATGCGGTTCTCAAAGAGCTCAATCAGGTCGGCAAAAACATCATCACCATTGAAGACCCTGCCGAATACAGGCTTTTCGGGGTCAACCAATCCCAGATCAATCCGAAGGCAGGTCTTACCTTCGCCAGTGGGCTCCGGTCGATTCTCAGGCAGGATCCGGACATTATCATGGTAGGCGAGATACGGGATATGGAAACGGCTCAGATAGCAGTCAGAGCTGCTATTACAGGTCACTTGGTGCTGAGTACGGTTCATACCAATGATACAGTATCCACCATTGCCAGAATGATGGACATGGGCGTAGAGGCATTCATGCTATCCAGTTCACTGGTAGGTGTGGTTGCCCAGCGGCTTGTGAAGGTAATCTGTTCACACTGCAAGGAATCCTACCCCTCCAACGAGATGGAAAGCAGGCTCATGGGGATTCCGCTGAATACCACCCTCTACAGGGGGCACGGATGCAACGCCTGCGGTCATACGGGCTATCGCGGCAGAACAGCCATTCAAGAGGTGCTGCCGATCACGAAACGGATCAAAACCCTCATCGATACGCAGCAAAGCTCGGATGCGCTTCGTCAGGCGGCTATGGCAGAGGGAATGACAACCCTGAGACAATCCTGCATGGAGCATGTCCTGAGTGGCACCACCACCACTGAAGAGATGATTCGGATGACTTATCACCTGGACTAAGGAGGCTGAATATGGACCATGTTGCATTATTAAAGATGGCGCTGGAGAAAAGGGCATCGGATATCCATATTACCGTGAAAGTGCCTCCGGTGCTGCGTGTGGATGGCTCTCTGAGAAGGGTGGATATGGAGCCCCTTGATAACGAGGACATCCACAACGTGTTGAAGGGGATCATGAAAGAGCACCAGCTGAAGCAGTTGGATGAGAATGGTGAATTGGATATGTCCTTTTCAGTTCCCGGCATGGGCCGCTACCGGATGAATGCTTTTAAGCAGCGCGGCAGCTACAGTATCGCACTTCGGGTTGTGAACACAGATATCCCAACGCCGGAAGATCTGATGCTCCCCGCCAGCGCCAAGGAGATGGCTCGGAAGCCCCGGGGATTGATCCTCGTTACAGGGCCAACCGGAAGCGGGAAATCCACAACCCTGGCCTCCATGATCCAGCTGATCAATCAGGAGCGGGATTGCCACATTGTCACCCTGGAGGATCCCATTGAGTATCTGCACAAGCATGATAAGGCCATCATCAATCAGCGGGAAGTCGGTGACGACACCCGTAGCTTCGAAAGAGGTCTCCGGGCAGCGCTTCGCCAGGATCCGGATGTAATCCTCGTGGGAGAAATGCGGGATCTGGAAACCATCTCCATAGCGATAACCGCAGCGGAAACGGGGCATTTGGTTCTATCCACCCTGCACACACAGGGGTCAGCGAAAACCATCGACCGGGTCATCGATGTCTTTCCACCTTACCAGCAGCAGCAGATCCGTGTACAGCTTGCAGGTGTTCTGGAAGGGATTATCTCCCAACAGCTTCTGCCCCGGGCGGATAAAGAAGGGCGGATTGCAGCCTTTGAGATTCTTCTGGCAACCCCCGGTATCCGCAATATGATTCGGGAAGGAAAAACCCACCAGATCCAATCCGCGATGCAGACCGGAGCCCGACAGGGGATGCAGACCATGGACAATGCCCTCATCGATCTGTATAAGCGGGCATTGATATCTCGGGAAAATGTTGTGAATCACTGTTTCGAATATGACATCACCATGAAAATGCTGGGTGGTGCCGACGTCGGCGCAGTATAAGTGAGGTGAGGCTATGGGTCAGTTCAAATACAAGGCGGTCAGCACGAATGGTGAAATCCTGCAGGGGGTATTCAAGGCGAAATCCCGCAAGGAAGTCATTCAGATGCTGCGGGGAAACCAGAGCTACCCGGTATCCATTGAAGAAGAATACAGTGGTGTTTCCCGAGAGGTCAAGCTTTTTACGGGGATTCGCACCAAGGATATCGCCATCTTCTGCAGACAGCTGTATGCCATGCTTTTTGCCGGGGTTCCCATTGTAACCAGCTTGAATACACTTTGGGGCCAAACGGATCACAAGAGCTTCAAGAAAGTCATCGGGGAGCTCTACCAAGAAGTGAATGAAGGCTCTACATTATCGGAATCCATGCGGCGGCACCCGGATTATTTCTCCGAACTGATGATCAACATGATCATGGCAGGAGAGGCCAGCGGCTCCTTGGATATGATCATTCAGCGGCTGGCGGTCCACTATGAAAAAGAAGCCAAGATCCAGAACAAGATCAAGGGGGCCATGGTGTACCCCATCGTCCTTGCAGTTGTTGCCACCCTCGTGGTTGCCTTCCTGATTTCCTTCGTGCTCCCCAAATTCATCACTCTTTTTGAAAATACTGGGGTGGCACTGCCGCTTCCCACGCAGATCCTGCTGTTTCTCAGCAGTATCATGGCACATTACTGGTATCTGGTATTAGGCGGAATCGGCCTGTTGTTCTATGGGATCAACCGCTATATCATGACCCCCAAGGGGCGCTGGCACTATGACAACCTGATTATGAAGCTGCCGGTCATTGGTCCGCTTACCCGAAAAATTGCCGTGGCCCGATTTTCCAGAACCCTCTCCACCATGCTTTCCAGCGGTGTTCCGCTGATTGAGGCCTTGGAAAATGTAGAAAAGGTCGTTGGCAACCGGGTGATCATTGAAGGACTCAGCAAGGTCCGGGAGGAAGTTCAGCGGGGCAGTGACCTGGCAACCCCTGTGAGGCGCTATGTACTGTTCCCGCCCATGGTGGGCAATATGATCCAGATCGGGGAGGAATCCGGCACCCTGGACGATATGTTGGATAAAACCGCCAACTTCTACGATGAAGAGGTGGACACCGGCATTCAACAGCTGGTCACCCTCTTTGAACCCTTAATGATTGTCATCATGGCTGTTATCGTGGGATTCATCGTCATCTCCATCGCCCTGCCGCTGTTCAAAATGTTCGAAGCGGTGAAGCGGTCATGAATATCCGGCGCCGCAAGGCATTCGGCGTCAAAGGGTTCACGCTCATCGAGCTGATCATTGTGATTGCCATCCTGGCGATTCTGGCTGTGATCGGTCTCCCGATCTATACACAGTACCGGGACGATGCCGAAAAACGCATGGCCACCAGTAACTGCACCGTGATTGGCAGGGCGGTGGAGGCCTACGTTGCAAAAACAGGCGGCGCAACCCCCACCAGCGCGGATCTGGAACCTTACCTGAACAGCGTATCCAAGCAGGCACTGGCAACCGGAGACTATAGCTTTACGGTGATCGATGGGGATGTGACGGTTGCCGGGCCGGAAGAATCCCACTATCCAGGAGATTAAAGACGGGTCTTCAAAGGCTTTAACCCGATAGGCAATACCGGGGTTGATATAGATATCAAATCATTAAAATGCTGTAGAGGAGGTGACGAGGTGTCAGCATTTGCTGGAATTAACTCTAACCATTCCAAAGGAGGTAGTGACATGTTCAAACTGATGAAGGAGAAAAAAGGCTTCACCCTGATTGAATTGATTATCGTTATCGCCATTTTGGCCATCTTGGCAATGATCGGCCTGCCTATGATTGGGCAGTACATGCAGGATGCGGATCTTGCCGCAAACAACGCCACTTCACAGGTTATCGGTAGGGCAGCAGAGGCGTATATCGCAGCACATCCTACGGAAGCTGCACCAGCTTATGGGGACTTAGACGCGTATCTGAACGCCAATGCCACAGGGCTTGGGGACGTTACACTCTCAGTTGATGGTGAGGGGAATGTATCGGTGGATGGTCCTGGGACAGGCGATGTAATGGGGCACTATCCTGCCGAAGAACCAGCAGCACCAACGCCTTGATCTAGAATCAGTCTGTGCAGAAGCTTGATTCAAGCTTCTGCACAGATATTACCCTACATAAGTTTTTTGAAATCAAACGGCTTGCTATGGTCCGTTGTTTGCACAGAATACACCCATGATCAACATTGCAGAACAGACAGAAGCGCCATTTAAACGGGTAGACATTATTTTCCCCACGGAAACAGGCGGACCGGCAACCCGGAATCCGCTTCAAATAATCTAAAACCAGAGACAAGGGGGGATCCCTGCATGAGCAAAAAAAAGAAGAACCTTGCAGCTATTGATCTTGGCGCTTATTCGGCTAAAATCCTGTCGGGCTTTACGGAGGGGCAGCACATCAGTATCAACGCCGCCATTAAAATTCCTATCCCTGAGGATTCTTATGAAGATGGACAAATTCGAAAACCGGAGAGCCTGCGGGATGTTTTAAAGGGCTCCCTCCACGAAAACCATATCATTGGCACCCCAGCGGTGTGTACCATTGAAAGCAGCATGTGCGTCATCCGCGAAATGACCTTGCCCACGGTGAAGCCCAAAGATCTGAAGGATATGATCAGCTACGAGATCCAGAACTACCTCCCCATTGATTTAAGCCAATATGTGGTTCAGTCCAAAATCATGGGGGAGAGCACCGATGGCACGACCCCAATGACCAACGTCATGGTGGCGGCCCTGCCTAAGGATATCGTTGAAAGCCATCTGACCCTGCTGGAGAATATCGGATTGAAGCCCTATGCCCTGGATATCCACGCCAACAGCCAGTGCAAGCTCCTGTCCGGAGCCCGGAAAGTCAACCAGGGGATGGACACACAGGATAAGACCATCGCGGTGATCGATATCGGCCACCGGCAGATCAACCTCAATATCATTGAAAAAGGCCACTACCGGTTCAATCGGCTTCTCAATATCGGCAGCCGGGATATCGATGCCGGCATCACCAATTTCATAGGCAATTCGAAGGAAGAGGCACGGATTCAGAAAACAGCCATCCTTCCCCTGAGCAGGGAGCTGTCGGACGAATCGGAGGCCTCCCGGATCCACAACCTTTGCCGGACCACCGTGGACGGCTGGCTGGAGGAGATAGAGCGGATCTTCAAGTTCTATACCTCCCGAAGCACAGGGAACCATATCGATCATATATTCCTTACCGGCGGTGGTGCCCGTATGAACGGGATTGACACCTATATCAAGAAAAACATGGCTGTAGATACCGAGATTCTGCATACGGTAGAAGGCGCTAAGCTGGTAGGCACCTCTACAGGTCTGGATATGAGCAAATTCACGAATGCGCTTGGCGCCATGATCCGACTCTAAGGGGGGAGGCAAATGAGAGATCTGAATTTTTTTGAACCCTATCTGTTTCGTGAACAGAAAGCGGAGGAAAAACGGCCTCTTTACACCCTGCTGAAGGCTCTGGCCATTCTGTTGATTGTAGCCATTCCGGCGGGTATTTTGGGAGGGGTTCTGTATAATCAGGCGGACATTGCAAAAATGCAGGCAGAGCTTTCCAGTCCGGCCATGCAGGAAACCTTGAAGCGGATTGATGATAAGCAAAAGAAACTCCTGCGGCTGCAAACCATCCAGCCGGTGCTCCAACAGGCCGATGCCGCTCTCAAATTTACGGATTATGTGGATGATAAGCAGCTTCAAGCGATTGCTGCTGCAGTGCCTCAAAACCTGGTGATCGGCAACACCGTCATTGGCATCGAGGGCTGTGAAATATCCGGAACGGCCTTGAAAAAGGCTGCGATTGCAGAATTGGAATACAACCTTCGGCACAGCGGCCTGTTCGATTCTATTTTTCTGGATGAGATGGCCCTGATGGAATCGAATTACGAATTCAAGATCACTTTCAGTTTGAAGGGGGTGCAACTTGATGAAGCTGACAAGAAGAGAAAATAAGCTTTTAAAGATTCTCGGCGTGGTGTTTTTCTTGATTGTCTATGCGCGATTCATGGTGCTGCCTCTTTATAACAAATTTGAGGCGGTACAGGCAGAGCACACTGTTGTGGCGGAGCAGCTGGCAAAAGCCCGGGATGCCGTGGCAACGGAAAAGCAACTGGATACAGAAATACAGGCCCAGTGGAACAAGGCCGCAAAGTACTTCAAGAAGTACTTTGCCAGTTCAAACCAAGAGGAATTGGTCTTGCTGCTGAACGAGTTCACACAAAAGGACTTAAAGGTGGATAAGCTCGGCTTCACAGAATTCCAGACCCTTACAAAAAAAGATCTGGAATTTCAGACCATGGGAGCGTCTATATCCGTTGCAGGAACCTACCCTTCTGTGGCAGAACTGCTGCGCTCCATCTGGAATTTCCCCAAGCATATTGGCATTGATTCGCTGTCGATCACCGGCGCTGGCGATGGCACCATCACCAGTGATATCGATATGACGTTCTATTGGGTACCCAATGCACCGGACAATAACGACGCTCTGGTACAGTGGATTGCGGATGAGTCTTTTTATAAAGCAGACCCTTACACAACAATGGAAGGCGATCCCAATCGCGTGAACTATGTGTTTATCGGCGGAGATGAAGTAAAACTCCAGGATCTCTTCAAAAAGCCCTTTGCGGATATTGCCGGCCACTGGGCAGCTGCGGAAATCGAAGCATTCAGGCAGAATGGTTATGTGATGGCGGATGCTCAGAACAATTTCAAACCGGATGAACCGATGACCCGGGGTGAATTCATCATCATGCTGGATAAGATCTATCAGTGGCCGCTGCCGGAAACCCCGGTTGATTTGACCAAATACTCCGATTACAGCTCTCTGGGAAGCTATGAAGGCGCCATCGCCAAGGCTATTTTTAAAGGCTACCTGGGCGGGTACGTTGTGGGCTTTACCGATAATACCCTTCGCCCCAGAGATCCGCTGACGTATGATGAAATGGCATTCGTTTTGAGTAAAATCAAAGGGGATCCGAACTTTTCATGGAAAGCAGCCGGCGATAAGCTCTTGGCTGACAAGGAAATCCAATCCCCGGGGCTGACCGATACCAAGCTCTCCATGAGCCGGGCGGAAGCAGTCTATCTGATGACATACTTCAAGTGATAGCAGAACCTTTGCCTCGCCTTCAACAGGGTGCATATTTATCCGCAATTTGGGTATATATCCATACACATGAGCATGAGGAAAGAAGGGATGATTATGTGGAATGATAACAGGGGTGCTGCGCTTGCCATGGTGCTTCTGGTGCTGGCCGTTGGCATGGTGATTGGCGGGGTCATTCTCTTTCTGGGAACCCATGAGACCAAAATGACCAATGCCACCGAAAGCCTCACACGGGCCTATTATGTAGCCCGATCCGGAGCGGATGCCATGGGCGAATACCTCATCAATAATCCAGATAAAACGTCAACGGTACTGAATCACGGATCGGCTCCTGTCAGTATTGGCGGCGGTGAGTCGACTATCACCCATATAACACCAGTCACGGAGGGGTCTGTTCAAACAGTCCACATCGTGGCGGAGGGTGTTGTGCCTGGAGGGTACAGCCGCACAGCGACCTTGGTTCTGGAGCACTTCTCGAAAGATTCGATTTTCCAATATGGGTTGTTCTCTGAAGAAAATCTCCAAGGTGAAAAAATTGGAACGGTGGACACCACAGATAGCAGTGATTTTCCCATGGGCTCCAATGGGACCATCAGCAGCAATGCAAATTATCCGGAAGGCGACTATGTAAAGATGGAATACCAGAATAAGGATTATGTAGAGCCAACCTTTCCGGGAGAAGAAGATCCGATTACGCATGCTGTTGAAGTCCCGCTGCCAGGCACACAACCCAATATCGGCGGGAACGGAGATGACATCATCAATCAGAATGCAGTCTACAACAAAATTGATAAAAACGGTGGATCACTGACCTTCGATGTGAGTGGAGGGGATCTGCACGTTGTCGTCAGCAGCCTGAGTCTAAAGTGCCCTGTAGCCATAATAGGCGCTGAGACTGTATATCTCTATATTAAGAACGGTTCAGGATCTCCAGACGCGAATTTCCAAACCCCCATCAACGTCGGGGGCAATGCGGAGCAGTTCATGGTCCTCCTGGAAGAGGATTCCACCATGTATCTGAAGGCCAATCTCATGTCCTATTTCTACGTTTATGGCCCCCACGCCAGCGTTGAACTGGGCAGTTCCGATTCTACCGTGACAGGATCGATCATAGCGGGAACGTTCTTAGCCAATGGGAAACCGGATATCATCTACAAACCGCTGACAGGTACTGGGAATGTCCCTGGAGTAAACGGGTACCTAAGGGCGCGCTGGGAGGACTGACATCTTCTTATGGTGAGGTGTTGAACATGGTCAGTGGGAATAAAAAAGGAATGACCCTGATTGAAGCGATCATCGCCATGGCCATGCTGGGAATTCTCCTGGTAGCGTTCATGGGCGCCTATGTCAGTGGATTTGGCTGGGTCTATGATTCGGGTGTTCTCACACAGGAAGATTACGTGGATCAGCAGACGCTGGATAAGGCTCTTGGTTACAGTGGTTCTGCTACAGCTGCTTCACAGAACTTTACAATGGTTGTGAATGGACTGAGCTGCAGTGTACCGGGCGATCGCCTGACTTCTGGACCCTTTGTCGTGTTTCGACCCGATTAGCTTCAAGTGGATGGAAAGGGGGTGGCCGTCATCGACACACGTTGGAAGCGCGGCGTGACGCTGATTGAGTTGATGCTGGGGATTGCCATAGCGGCAGTGATAGCCGCCGCCGCAATGTCATTCTTTTATACCAGTCATTATTTGTTTGCGGAAGGTGATAGTCAGTCAGCTACACAGGATAGTGTGCGCATGGCAGCCGCATTTGTTGCGGATGAGGTTCGGAATGCGGAATCCATAGGGGTTGTAGATGCCCCGGGGGGTAGCGGTGAATCCATTTATATCGATGGAAACCGTTTGTGGCACAAAGATGAGAGCGGCACCATAAAAAGCCTGTCGCAGGAAGATGTCAACGCCACCTCCTTCACGCTTCATACAGTAGGCGGTCGCTGGTTCATGGCGTATACCATCACCGGCCCCCGCGGCTTTGAAGTGACCAGTGAAGTGCTGCTGAACAACATCGGTTGGGATGAATCGGTTCCAGAGATCACAAAGAACGTGATCAATTACAATTATTGAAGCGAACACCCGCTGTCAGCATGTGACCGCGGGTGTTTCAGGATTCAAACTAGTTCTGTTAGCCCATATTTACATTTTCCTATACCATATATAGGGGTAACGGTTACTTAATTAACACACATGTGGTATAATAAAAAAAGGATATTTTGTAAATGAAATAGATTATCAACTAGCCTTAGGCTCTATATTGGGAGGTGCTTTATATGCTTGAAAACGCCTTCAGCAGTATCAATCTGAAGACAAAAGCGTTGGACGGCAGTTGGCTGAGAAACAGTCTGCTCAGCAATAACTTAGCCAATGCCAATACGCCCGGTTTTAAGCGGGATGATGTGGATTTCCAGCAGGTTCTCCAGGACTTTTTAGGTAAAGGACAGCTTGGGATGGTTCGGACCAACCCCAAACACCTGCCTTTGGGTCAGGATTCCTCTGAAAATATGACCTTCAGCATAAACAAAGAAACTGGAACCAGTGTCCGGCGGGACGAGAACAACGTGAATGTGGATACGGAAATGGCAGAACTGGCGAAAAACCAGATTTATTACGACGCCGTGGTGGACAGTATGAACGGAGATATCCGGAGACTGCGCACAGCGATCAATGAAGGGAAGTAGACACCATGAGCTTCTTCAAATCCATTAACGTCAGTGCCTCAGGACTTACCGCAGAACGCCTCAGGATGGATATTATCTCCAAAAATATCGCCAACGCGGAAACCACCCGGACCAGTGCTGGAACGCCATACCGGCGACAAATGCCGATTTTCAGGGAACAGGAAGGGTCCTCTTTTTCCGATGTCCTCAGTGAAGCCCAAGGGCAGTATGTAACAGGCAACGGGGTTGAGGTTTCTGCAATCAAGGAAGACACCTCCGCATTTAAAAGGATTTACAATCCAGGACATCCGGATGCGGATGGCGAGGGGTATGTTTCAATGCCCAATGTGGATGTTGTAACTGAGATGATCAATCTGATCTCTGCTTCAAGAGGGTATGAAGCGAATGTAACCGCAATGAATGCTACGAAATCCATGGTGCTTAAAGCGCTTGAAATCGGTAAATAGGAGGATTAATAATGCCCATCACATCAATTGGCGGACTTGAAACAGGGCTTGGAAGCACAACGGCAAAAGCGGCTGAAACGGTTTCCGGAGCGGATTTCAAGAAAATGCTTTTCAGTGAAATCGATAAAGTGAATCAGGCTCAGGCTGAATCGAAAGTAGCCAGTGAGGCTGCTATTTCAGGGACTTCAGACAGTATCCACGAAATGAAGGTTGCGGGCTTGAAAGCGGAATTGACCTTGCAATTCGCTGTTGCTGTGAACAACAAAGCCATTGAGGCGTATAAAGAATTGATGCGACTGCAGCTTTAGTACCCTGTTAATGTCTTTCAAGCAACGATTAACGCGAGAGGTCCTGATTTACGTTTTCTATGTCAATCGTGATACACTGACCGTCAATCGAATAATTCTTTGTCGAGGTTTCTATGGGTGATTTTCTGAATCAAATCAGGACACGTGCAGTTGATTTCTACAACTCACTGGATAACCGTATGCGATGGGTTTACGGTGTGTCCAGTCTTTTTGTCGTTTTGGGCATCGGTATTGGCTTTTTTATCATGAATCAGCCGCATTATGTCGTTCTGATGCGGAATTTGTCTCTGGAGGATGCCGGGGCGATCACTGCCAAACTGGATGAAACGCAAATCCCGTGGAAACAGGAAAATAACAATTCCACGGTTCTGGTCCCTGAAAAGCAGCGGGATAAAGCGCTGATGGAGCTGGCGGTAGGCGGATTCACCGGGTCTGGGGAAATAACCTGGGAAGACGTGATGAGCAAGAACAGCATCACCATGACCAACGATGAGAAGAACAGGCTGTTTCTACTGGCTCAGACCACTGCACTCAGCAAGGCTGTCAGAAGCTTGGATGGTGTGGAAGACGCAATTGTAAACTTACATATTTCTCAAGATTCGGCATTTGTTATTGAAAAAGACGACAATGCCAAAGCCAGTGTTATTTTGAAACTGAAGAGCGGCTATAAGCTGAAAGAAGAACAGGTGAACGGGATTGTCATGATCCTGGTCAACGCCGTGAAGGGCCTAAAGAAAGAGAATGTCACGGTGACAGACAGCTCTGGTGTACAGTTGAATATCACTGAGGAGAACACAGAGAACTTTAAAGCCACAAACAGGATGGAAATGACACAGGCTGTTCAGGATACCACAAAGAAGAAGCTGAAGGACTTCCTGAGCACGATTTACGGAGCGGACAACGTCGAGGTCAGCGTGAATGTGACCTTGGATTTTGACACGGAAAGCTCTGAAATCATCAAATTCAGCCCACCGATTGAAGGCAATGAAGATGGTCTTGTCCGAAGCATGACAGACCTGAGCGAAACCGTTGTCAATGGTCAGAGCGGCGGTGCTCCAGGGACGGACTCCAATACCCAGGCCACCAATTACCCGACCACATCGAATTCGGAGTCTACTTACAAGAAAGCAAATAAAACGCTCAATTATGAACTGAACCAGATTAAAACGAACATCAGCAAGGCTCAGGGCCAGATCAAAGATCTCACCATCGCCGTGATCATCAATAAGAAAGCCCTTGTGGGCAATGAAATGACGGACGTGCAGAAAACAGAGGTGGTCAATCTTGTATCTGCAGCGGGCGGTATCAATTCCAAGTCGATCCTTGTCAGTGCGCAGGAATTTGCACCGAAAGAAACCGTTACGATTACACCACAGGCTGCTGGAATCCTGGGCATTCCCACTTGGTTGGCGGCGGTTATCGGCGCATTGCTCCTGGGAGGAATTGTCCTGGCGGTTGTGATCATTCGACGTCGCAGCCGTGTCAAAGAGGTTGAAGAGATCCAACAGGCTATTGAAGCACAAGAATTGGAAGCGATTGACCTGGATTACAAAGACAAGTCCAGTCCGAAATATCAGATTGAAAAATTCATCGATGCGAAGCCAGATGCCGTAGCTGCGTTGCTGCGGTCCTGGCTCAATGAGGAGTAGGGGTGTAGTCAATGGCAAAAAAAGGTGGTCTGTCAGGAAAAGAAAAGGCTGCAATTCTGCTCATTGCATTGGGTCCCGAAAAGTCTGCCAAAATATTCGGTCAACTGAATGATGACGAAATTGAAGAGCTGACGTTGGAAATCGCCAACATGCGGAAGGTATCCCCAGATGAGAAGGACAGTATCCTAGAAGAGTTTTATCAGATATGTCTTGCCCAAGAGTTCATCTCCGAGGGGGGTATCAATTACGCCAAGGATGTATTGGAGAAGGCTTTGGGTTCCCAAAAGGCGTTGGAGGTTATCAACAAACTGACCGCCAGCCTTCAGGTACGCCCCTTCGATTTTGTTCGGAAGGCTGAAGCGAACCAGGTTCTCAACTTTATCCAAAATGAGCATCCTCAAACCCTTGCATTGATCCTGTCATACTTGAACTCTAATCAGGCGGCCCTGATCCTCTCGGCGCTGCCTCAGGAGAAGCAGGCAAATGTTGCCATGCGGATTGCCACGATGGAATCCACCTCGCCAGAGATCATCAAGGAAGTGGAACTCGTTTTGGAACGGAAGCTTTCCTCAATGGTTACTCAGGATTACACAGTTGCAGGGGGAATCCAGGCGATTGTCGACATTTTGAATGCCGTTGACCGGGGAACAGAGAAATTCATCATGGAAACTCTGGAGATTCAGGAAGCAGAGTTGGCAGAAGAAATCCGCAAGCGTATGTTTGTATTTGAAGATATCATGGCACTGGATTCTGTATCCATCCAGCGGTTCATTCGTGAGATTGATAATCATGATTTGGCTGTTGCACTTAAAGGCTCTACGGATGAAGTACGGGATATGGTCTTTGCAAACATGTCTAAGCGGATGTCTGAGATGCTCAAGGAAGATATGGAATTTATGGGCCCTGTAAGGCTTCGTGATGTTGAAGAGGCTCAACAGAAGATCGTTAACGTCATCCGTAAGCTGGAAGAGGCCGGAGAAATCATTATCAGCCGAGGCGGAGGAGATGAAATAATTGTCTAAACTGGTGAAGTCCCATCGGCTGATTCTTGATAATCAGGCATACCAGCTTACGCCGCAGATTATCCCGATGTCCCATCTGTACCACGAAGGGGAATCACCGGAAGATGCAGAAGGTGATCCGGAAACCTTTGAAGATGTGGTGAGCCTTGAAGAATTGGTCGCCCAACGGATGGAAGCGGTGGAGGAAGAGGCCCGCATTCGGCTCCAGGAAGCGGAGCAGGATCGGGAAATCATTCTAAGAGAAGCTTACGAACAGGCCCAAAGCATTCGGGAAGAAGCACAGGCTGAAGGCTACGAAGCAGGAAGACAGGCAGGCTTTGATGAAGGCCGGACGATTGCGCAAGCCCTGATTCAAGAAGCCATTTCGGTTAAAGATCAGATACAAAAGCATAAGGAAGAGATAACGCAAGAAGTTGAACAGGATTCTGTTCAGCTGATCATAGACACGGTTGAAATGATTCTGGGCAAGCATGTTCAAGAGGATTATGATCTGATTCGAGGCATTATCCGTCTGGCAATGGAGAAGCTGACTTACACGGAAAGTCTGTCACTTCGGGTGTCTGCTGAGGATTATGACATGGCAGTCAGCTTGAAGGATCAGATTTTGGCGCTGGCTGAGAATGTGGATGATATTAATATCAAACCGGATAAATCATTGAAAGCCGGGAGTTGTGTTATTGACGCAACATCCGGCAGTATTGATAGCAGCATCTGGACCCAGTTTGAGCAGATAAAAGAAAGTTTTAAGGAGATGCTGGCTAGTGAGTGATTTGAACTTCATTCCCAAATACCGTCGTGTACTCGAACAAGCCAATCTGATCCGCTATTCCGGACGCGTCTCCAAACTGATTGGTCTGACTATCGAATCCCAGGGTCCAGCTGTGAATATGGGTGAGATTTGTCTGATCTATCCACTTAAAGGGAAAAACCCCGTGATTGCCGAGGTTGTCGGTTTTAAGGGAGAAACGGTCCTGCTGATGCCCTTGGGAGAGATGGGGGGGATTGGTCCGGGAAGCAAGGTGGTCGCCACGGGCGAATCCCTTACGGTCGAAGTTGGAGAAGGCCTTCTGGGGAGAGTCCTGGATGGATTAGGGAACCCGATTGACGGCATGGCAAAGCCCTTGCTCAGCAAAAAATATCCTGTAAACAACTTGCCTCCAAACCCATTGCTTCGGAATCGGATTCAGGAACCAGTCACCCTGGGAATCAAAGCGATGGATGCCCTTTTAACCTGTGGAAAGGGGCAAAGATTAGGTGTTTTCGCAGGGAGCGGCGTTGGAAAAAGTACCCTGATGGGTATGATTGCTCGAAATACCCAAGCAGATGTCAACGTGATTGGCCTGATCGGTGAGCGGGGAAGAGAGGTTCGTGAATTCATTGAGAATGATCTGGGCGAGGAAGGCCTCAGCCGATCAGTCGTCGTGGTTTCAACCTCGGACAAGCCGGCGTTGGTACGGGTTATGGCTGCGTTGCTGGCGACATCCATCGCGGAGTATTTTCGGGATCAAGGCAAAGACGTGATTCTGATGATGGACTCCCTGACCCGATTTTCAATGGCCCAGCGGGAAATCGGGTTGGCCGTCGGTGAGCCTCCGGTGACCCGCGGCTATACCCCCTCGGTGTTTGCGGTGCTGCCGCAGCTTCTGGAACGGGCTGGAAACTCGGATAAAGGGTCTATTACCGGGTTGTATACCGTGCTAGTGGATCGGGATGATATGAACGAACCGATTTCTGACGCTGTACGGGGGATACTGGACGGACATATTGTACTTTCCCGTAAACTGGCAACGCAAGGACATTACCCTGCTATCGATATATTGGAGAGCATCAGCCGTGTCATGCCGAATATCATCTCTGATGAACATTTGGATGCTTCAAGGAAGTTCAAGGAGATTCTGGCAACATACCGTGAGGCAGAGGATCTGATTAATATCGGTGCCTATGCTAAGGGCACTAATCCCCAAATTGACTACGCTATTCTCAAGATTGGGGATTACAAAGAATTCCTGACTCAGAGGGTCCAGGATAAGATCAGTTTTGAAGAATCACTGACCCGATTACTGCAGATCACTCAGGAAGGGTAACGTAATCCGCCTATGGAGACCTTTGTATTCCGCTATGAACAGATTCTCAAGCTGAGGTTGGAGGAAGAAGAACAATGCCGCAACGCTCTTGCTTTGAAGCTGAGAGATTTGCATGAATTGAATGTCCAACTGGAGAACCTCCATGAACGGATGGCGTCCTTCAACGAGACGACCGCAGTTCAAGTTGCTCAGGGGTGCACTGTACAGGTGTTGCGTACTGCTGAAGCTGAACGAAAATGGCTGTTGGATGCCATCGAGAATCAGGGATTTTTGATTGAACTGAAGCGGAAAGAAGTGAACGCCAGCAGGTTGAAACTGGGTGAAGCTTCGAAAAAACGAAAGATTATGGAAAAACTAAAAGAAAATGAGTTCGTTCAGTTCCAAAAGGAAGCTGAATTGGCAGAAGAACTGGCGACAGACCAGATTGTCACTTTCAGCAGTGCAAAAAAACAAAATGGGTGAGAGGGTGGAATAGACTATGGCTAAGGATAAGCAAAAAGCGGAAGGTAGTGAAAAAAAAGGCGTATCCACGCTAGCTGCAGTTCTTGGAGCCTTGCTGATAGCACCCTTGGTTATTTTTGGTGCGGCATATTTTCTCAGTGATACTGTTAAAAACACGGTCAATCCTGTTTTGTCTCAGTTGCCAGGTCCCATAGGGGCTTTTTTTGACAGCTATCCAACTCAAAATGAAACATCCAGTCAGGTCCAGGAAATTTCGAATTATTTCCTGAGTATTGATAAGAGCAGAGCGGTCGATAAGTTGAACCTGATCAAGAAAGAAGATATGGCACTGTACAATGAAGTGATTAAAGGGATGCTCAGACAAAATCCCAATGAGGCGGATGCGATTCTGGAAATGCTCCGGCAAAGCAATCTCAAGAAAAATGTGTTGATATCAACAGTTGAATCCATTAAACAGGAAAATGATACCGCCCTGGCTGATCGTGCCAAATATGTGGATAGCTTGACAATGATTGGGGCTTTGGAAGAACTACACTTGATTATCAATGAAAACAGAGATGGCATCAGGAAAGTAGCCGATATTCTTGAGTTCAGTGCCGATGAAAGAGTGGCAGGGTATTTAGAGAACCTGCGACCGGAAGATCGCACCCAGATCCTCAGTAATTTTTCGAGCGAGAAGGCCAATACGATCCGTTCATTGATGTCAAATCGTGAAAATCATCGACTGGAGCTCAAAAACACCGCTCAGATCCTTTCAACGGAGGAAGCTTCAAAATTAGCCCTGACTCTTGGAAATGAAGAAACGTATAAAGTCGAAGACCTTGCGGTGATCTACGGAGAAATGGGCCCTGTGAAATCTGGAGAGGTTCTTGCGAAGGTTCAGGATGAAGCACTGGTATTCAAAGTGTTGAACACCGTCAAGGATCAGCAGACTCTTAAAAACGGTGAGGATAAATTAACCGGGGATATTCAAAAGGCCCTTAAGGTTTATAAAGCTTTTGACGATAATACTAATGAGCTAAATAGCATCTTCAGTAAACTGGACGATCAAAACATTTCAGACATCCTAAAAAAGTATTTCCAGAACGCTGGGGCGTATAAAGCCTATCCCCTCGACAATGGTGATGAAATTCGGATTTCTGATGAGGATCTGGCCATCGCAGTGCTTAAGAAGATGAGTCAGAAGAAAGTGGCTTCCATCCTCACATTTTTTGATAGTACTTTATCCTCTGAGGTGTCTAAAAAGCTCGCACTCCCCAAAAACTAAAGTGGAGGTGGACACATGTCAGGCAGTGGCACGATTCTTCAAGCTCTGCTGCCAGGAAAGTCTGGAGAGACCGTTCAAAAAAGCGGTTCATTGAAGAAGAGCGATCAGTCTTTTGCGGCAGTCTATGAAAAAAAGATTCAGGTGCATCGGGAAAAATCAACACTCCTTGCATCTGCGTCAAAAGTCAGAGACAGGCAGCAGGCAGCGAACGAACGGCTGGATGATGAACGGGCAGTCAAAAGTGCGCAAAATGCGGATAAGCCCGTGACAAAAAATCCTGCGAAGGAAAAAATGAAAGAATTGGTCAAAAAAGCGAAAGATACTTTGGAGGCCATGAAAGACCCGGATGTAACGCCGGAAAAATTGAAAGAGCTGGCAAATCAGCTGAACAGCACTTTGGAAGACATCAAAGCGCTGGCCGAAACGATTGCGGGCCAAGCATCAACAGAGGGAACCGATAATCAGGCACTTCTGAAGAGTGCGGAAGCATTAGGGGCGACTCAAGTTGTGGCCACTCAGGTGGAGGTTCTGCAGGAGTCAGCAACCGATGGCAATGTTGTGACCGGAAGTACGGAAGGTGTTCAAAAGACGGAGCAAGCCAGTAATCGGCAGGCGTCTGAATTGAATGCGAACCCAATGCTTAAGGACCTGGAAAAGGTTATTGAAACCCAAACGGATCTTATTGGGAACGACCCGGAACTGAAAGCAATTCTCAAGCAGGCTTTAACCGAAATAAAAGCGATTCAAGACATTGAGGCGACAAAACCAGAGGTTCAGTCTTCTGAAAAACTGGAAGACCTTTTAGGCAAACTCAATGGGATTGTTGTGAAGGTTCCAGAGGTTAAAACCGAAGCAACAGCTGCTGAGGATGAAGGGACAGCGACAGACGCGTCAAATGCAATAGACGAAGTCCCTGCTGTTTCAGCTGCAACACCGAGTGAAGCGGATACTGGTACGCAAAACCAACAAGCCGCCTCGGAGGATTCACAGCAGGCAAATCAATCCCAGGAAAAGCAGGCTTATGTGGCTGAAACCCCTAAGGACCTGAAAGATGCTGAACAGTCGGATCAAGTGAGAACATCACCTGAAAAGCCAACCGCACCGATCGAGAAGCTTGATGGATCCCTTTCTAAAACAGCGTCTCAGACACCCTTGCAAACCGTACAGAACCCTCAAGCGTTCCAAGATACGTTGGATGCTGTCACAGAAGGCGTTCAGGCTAAAAACCAGTTCCAGAGCCGGATTATGGATCAAGTGGTTGAAACCGTCAAAATGAATTTTAAGGGAGACGACGGAAAATCAGAAATGATCATGAAGCTTAAACCGGAAAGTCTGGGCAATGTGGCGTTGAAGCTGTCAATTGAGAAAGGTATTGTGATGGCAGAACTTCAGGTTGAATCACAAGCAGTGAAGCAGGCGCTGGAATCAAATCTTCAGGATTTACGGAATGCTTTACAGGATAAAGGGTTCAATGTCTTCGAACTGGATGTTTCCGTACGTAAAGACAACCAGCAGCAACAGGGTTCGAACAGCGGAAAAAGCTCTAAGAATGGCGTTGCACGGGTTGAAAATTCAGTGGAACGACTTGCGCAGAGAATGATGTCGTTGGAATCTGTTCAAAGCGAATCAACGTTTGACTATCTCGGATAGGAGGTCTTAAAAATGGCAAGTATCGGCACATTGACAGAATCTCAACTTGCTAAGCTGACGGAAATAATGAAAGCACAGGAATCCAACACGTCAAAAGCCAGCAGTCAGGAAATGGGAAAGGATCAATTCCTCAATATCCTCATGACACAGCTGACGCATCAGGATCCCATGAATCCTTTGGAAGATAAGGATTTTATCGCTCAAATGGCACAGTTTAGTTCGCTGGAACAACTTACAAACATGAACAAATCATTGACAAACATGGATACGAGCATCACAAAATTGTCTACAGCTCTGGACACAGGAAATGCGACAACAACAAAAATGAATGCTTCAGTTGAAGCACTTCTGGCACAGATCAAAGCCATGAATACCGGTGTAACTGAGCTGAATAAAAACCAGAAAGAACAGCTGGCGATTATTCAAGCGGAGGCACAGGCACTCCAGGACATGATCAATCAGAGTAAAGCTGAAGCGGCCTATCAGTAGGGAAAGAGGTGTCCTCAGTGGCAAACCTGATGAATAGTGATTATCTCCTCAGAAAGGCGAAAATCCTTCAGGACAGCGGCATCAGTTCAGAAATTCAGAGACCTCAGAAACCGATTCAAGCAGGTCAGCCCACTTTTGATGATGTACTAAGCCAAATCGGCAAGAAGGAACTGAAGTTCTCCAAGCATGCGCTGGACAGGATTAAGAGCCGTAATATCGAACTGACTCAGCAGGATCTCACCAAAATTTCTGATGCGGTGGACCGAGCAGAGGCAAAAGGCGTTAAGGAAGCACTGATTCTAATGAACGACAATGTTTTTATAGCCAGTGTGAAATCCAAAACAATCATCACAGCTTCATCGGAAGATCAATTGAAAGACAGTGTATTCACCAACATCGACGGTGCAGTCATCATATAGCCGGACCTTCTAAAGGAAGCTATGATCCCCGAATGACAGACGGGATCAGGACTGCAATAATAAGCTAAACGAGGAGGGTCATTCTTATGATGCGATCCATGTTTTCAGGTGTGTCTGGACTCAAAGCGCACCAAGCCAAAATGGATGTAATCGGCAACAATATCGCCAATGTCAATACCGTAGGTTTCAAAGGTCAATCCGTCAGCTTTCAGGAAGTGTTCGCACAGACCATCAAAGGCGCTGGTTCGCCACAAGGTGGTCGTGGCGGTACAAATCCTCAATCAATCGGTTTGGGTGTTAATATCGCCAGCATGGATGTACAGCACACCCAGGGTTCTACCCAACGGACGGACAATCCGACAGACATCATGATCGATGGAAACGGATTTTTCGTGGTTTCTAATGATGGTGGGCAGAATCAGTATTACACCCGTGCAGGGAATTTCTCAGTAGATGTATCCGGGAACCTGGTAACGCCAGGGGGCTTTAAAGTTTTGGGACAGGATGGAAGCCCCATTGTGATTGATAAAACAACTACCCAACCAGCGACCTCTTCAGGCAAGCCCACCGCGGCTACCTTGGTTGGGGATGAATGGGCTCTCAGCGGGAACATCAATGTGAATGATGACGCCTACACCACTTCTGTGAACGTATACGACTCCGTTGGGGCTACGCACAAGTTGAACGTGACCTTTGGAGATATTACGAATATAGCGGGCGGTGGGAGTTACAGACCTGTTTCCATCATCCAGGCAGGAAATCCGACAGCGGTTCCTGTGGTTCCAGATGTGACGGTTTTTCCTCCGGCAGCAACACCGGGCACGGTTTATGCATTCTTTAAGACCGATGGCAGTTTTGATAAACTGACAACGGATGTTACGGGTGCGACAACGGTACTTCCAGCTAACGAGTTGACTCTGACGTACCCTGGCGTGGCTGCTATTACGCTGCCCATTGCTCAAGTTGGACCGCCGATCACGTCGAACTTGTTTGCGAAAGTGACTTCCAACAATTCACTCTCCAATATTTCAGGGACGCAAAAGTACGGAAACGCTCCCGGAAGCATTGATAACTTCAACATATCCAGCGCGGGTGAGGTGGTTGCGACCTATACCAATGGCGTTCAAAAAACTTTGGCAACCATCGCGTTGGCAGCCTTTGACAATCCGGCGGGTCTGAAAAAAACCGGTTCAAACCTGTTCGTGAAATCTCCAAACTCAGGGGATCCCCGATTAGGTACGCCTGGAGCGGGCAGCTTTGGTGCCTTAGTACCAGGAGCACTGGAAATGTCCAATGTGGATCTCTCACAACAATTTACTGAGATGATCACCACGCAGCGTGGTTTCCAGGCCAATGCAAAAATCATCACAACCTCTGATGAAATCCTGCAGGAACTGGTTAATTTAAAACGTTAGTCTGAATGAATCCGGCTCCCGGCCCAATGCCAGGAGCCGCTTGATTGCATGAGGGTGAGATGGGGTTAGAAAAACAAAATAGTATGAAGGGAGTTGATAACATGGTAGAAGTAACTCGCTTAAATGGAAGCAAATTGGTAATAAATTCAGACCTGATTGAAACCCTCGAAGAGACTCCAGATACAGTTGTTACGCTGACTACAGGACATAAAATTATCGTGACCGAGAGTATTGACGACCTGATTGACCGGATAGTACAATATAAGCAAAAGATTAGTGTTTTACCCATTTTGGTGGATCATAAAGGGCAATAAGACTTGCTCTGACTCCTGAAAGCAGGTGCTTAGGAATTTCCATAGCCTTAAGCGCTGACAATGCTTGTTTCTGGGTAATTGGCCTCATGGATTAAATGGGTTTTGTGAGACATAATTGATATGGGCGGCTAATGCGTCGCCCTGTTAATTTGTTAGCGGTTTCTGCGGTGCCGCATACTGTCAGTATGGGTGTTCCGTGGATCCATTCTACATAGTTTACGGATTCATTTTGAGGGTATCATACCTAGCAGTACAGGTTTGAGCATTGAGTAAGCGACCGAGGCTCATCTTCGGTTCTTAAAAATTGATCAGAAGAAGGAGATTAGGACGCACATGAAGAAAATTATCATTATCGTAAGTGCAGTAGTTCTAGTCCTAGTAATCGTAGCGGTGGCGCTCTTCTTCCTTGTTTTCAACAAGCCCAAAGAAGAACCAGTACACGAAGTTCTCAATTACGAATTTGAACTGGGTGAAATGTACTCCAACATTTTCGAGCCTGGACGAATTCTGAGGACGAAAGCGGTTATCGAGTACTCCGATGAAGCATTCATTGCGAAGCTGGAGAAGAACAAGAGTCGAATCATCAATGACATAACTCAGCTGTATCGTAAAACCAAGCTAGAAGAGATCAACGCCCCTAACGGTCAGGAACGCCTTAGAGAAGCGATTCTGGACATGGTAAGGGAGATAACGGAAGCGGATCAGGAAACAGTCACGGATGTTCTATTCTTGGATTTCATTGTCCAGTAAGAGTGAACCCTGTCTTTTCCAATCCCCGTTTTTTCAGGTGGTGAAACCGTGTCAGACATTCTTTCTCAAAATGAAATAGATGAACTCCTTAGTGCGTTAAGCTCTGGGGAGGTTGACGTCACTGAGATAGAAGAGGAAAAGAAGGATAAGAAAATTAAAAAGTACGATTTTCGGCGGCCGGACAAGTTTGGCAAGGATCAGCTGAGAACTCTTGAAATTATTCATGAGAACTTTAGCCGATTGTTGAACAACTTCCTGTCAGGGTATCTGAGAACGTACATTGAGGTGGATGTCCTTTCTACTCAGGGGATGACCTACAGCGAGTTTTCCAACTCGGTGTCAAATCCTGCAATACTGGGGATTGTCAAATTTTCACCGTTGGATGGACAAATAATCATTGATATCGCTGTCGATGTGGCCTTTGCAATGATCGAGCGTGTTCTTGGCGGGGTAGGGAAATCCGGACTCCTTAAAGAATCCAGGGCATTGACTGAGATTGAAATGGTTCTGCTCAAAAACATCATGAACAAATTCATTAACCTTCTTAAAGAGCCCTGGGGTAATATTATTGAATTGAAGCCCAAATTGGAAAATATCGAAACCAATTCTCAGTTTGCTCAAATTGTTTCCCCCAGTGAGTCCATTGCTTTGATCACCCTGAATCTGAAAATCGGTGATGTTGAAGGCATGGTGAACATCGCCATTCCCCATTATGTTATCGAGCCGATTCTACCGAACCTCACATCAAAACTTTGGTTCCAGTCGAACCTGAAAAAGCAGCTGACAGATGAGGAACGAAGCGCTCTTCACATGCGGATTGAAAAAGCGAACTTGAATGTCAAGACGATCATTGGGAAGTCCAGTATATTGGTAGAAGAATTCTTGAGCCTTCAAGTTGGGGATGTCATCATCCTGAACAGCAAAGTGTCTGATGAATTGGAAGTTTACGTAGATCAGGAATTAAAGTATTTTGGTCAGCCGGGTGTGAAAAATAACCGAACGGCCGTCCGTATAACACGGCAATTAGAGGAAGGAGTGGATATGGATGGCTGATATGCTCTCACAAGATGAAATTAATGCATTGCTTGGCGGATCGATGGTTAGCGAACCGGAGAAAAAGCAACTGCTTACCGATGAAGACAAAGATGCATTGGGTGAAATTGGAAATATTAGCATGGGGACTGCGGCTACAACGCTTTTCACCCTGCTGGGGCAGAAAGTTACCATAACGACACCAAAGGTAAAGGAAACCACCTTTGACGAAATCGGAAGCAATACTTCTGATAGAGTTGTTACCATTGTCATCAATTACAGAATGGGTATTGATGGTCTGAATTTACTGGTTATTAACGAACGCGATGTGAAAATCATCACCGACCTCATGATGGGAGGCGATGGAACAAACGTTTCAGATGAGCTGACAGATTTGCACCTCAGTGCGATCAGTGAAGCGATGAACCAGATGATAGGGTCTTCATCCACTTCCCTATCGGAAATGTTGGGTCATAAAATCGATATTTCCCCTCCAGAAGCTTTTTATGATACACTGGATAAGTTCGATGTTGGTGCATATAATATTGCTCCGGATGCAAACATTGTCTGTGTATCATTCAGGATTACTATCGGTGATTTGATCGATAGTGAAATCATGCAGATCATGCCTTTGGAATGGGCGAAGACGATGGTTCAGAGTTTGTTGGCAAAGTCTCAGCCGCAGACGCCGCCACCCGTTGAGAAAGCCCCTCCTAAACCTGCACCTGCTGCTGAAAAAGTGGTCCCGCGAACCCCGCCTCGTGAATACGAGGATGATTATGAACCGGCGCCAACACACAGACAAAGCCCACCGGTAAATGCACAGCCCCTTCAATTCAATAGCTTCGATGAAGGTGCAAATCTCGGAAACTATCACAGTGACATTGGGTTGATCAGAGACGTACCGTTGGAAATAACGGTAGAGTTGGGTCGTACCGTTAAAAGAATCAGCGAGATTCTTGATTTTTCACCAGGAACTGTCGTAGAACTCGACAAGCTGGTAGGAGAGTCTCTTGATATTAACGCTAACGGGAAGCTGATTGCCAAGGGTGAGGTTGTGGTAGTTGATGAAAATTACGGGATCCGTATTACTGAAATCGTGATGCCGGATAAACGACTCAAGAAATAATCGGATATGGAGGAAATACAATGGGAAACGGAATCCTGGTTGTTGATGACGCCGCATTTATGAGAATGATGATTAAGGACGTCCTGACTAAGAATGGATACCTGGTCAGTGGGGAAGCTGAGAACGGGCAGAAGGCAATCGAGAAGTACAAGGAATTGCTGCCTGAATTGGTTATCATGGATATCACCATGCCTGAGGTGGATGGAATCCAAGCAGTTAAGGAGATCAAGAAAATTGATCCCAATGCTAAAATCGTCATGTGCTCCGCCATGGGGCAGCAAGCTATGGTTATTGAATCGATCCAAGCTGGAGCCCGTGATTTTATCGTGAAGCCATTTCAAGCGGATCGAGTCATTGAAGCTGTTAAGAAAGTTATCGGTTAGGCAATAGATGATGGTGGGATTCCTATTCCCTGCAGCAATTGTGGCTCCAGTGAGCTTTAACCCGTTGAATGGTCTGTTTTATATTCTGATATTCGGCGGAATCTTGGGGATGGCTTACTGGACGACCCGCTGGGTTTCAAAAGGCTACGGGCGCACGTTTGGAACCCAAATCAAGGTTGTTGACCGGTTGCCGATTGGAACAGACCGCAACTTCCTAATGGTGAAGATTGGCGGAATTCATTATTTCCTTTATCAAGATCGAAATGGCGCACGGCTGCTGGATAAACTTACGGATTATATGCCGGAGCTCGTAGAACAAGAGGATGCGGCTCAGCCATTTAAAGAAATTTTCGAAAAAATCATGAAGAAAAAGCAAGGGTGAGGCATGAATAAGAAGAACCCGAAATTAAAACGTTGGTTTATTGTATTCATGATGCTGGTTGTGTTATTCGCAGTGAGCAGTATAGCGGCATTT
This sequence comes from uncultured Peptostreptococcaceae bacterium, assembly GCA_964424355.1. GTDB lineage: Bacteria > Bacillota > Clostridia > Peptostreptococcales > Acidaminobacteraceae > CAZEHS01. Next base: position 31,107 of record CAYRIO010000015.1, on the reverse strand, counting down.
GCGGATGCACCTCTGACTCTTCCGAATCTCGATGTAAATGTAGGGACTGCAGATACGCCGCAGGAAGTGGCCAGCACCATTCAGGTTGTCCTGATGCTGACGGTCCTCTCGATGGCGCCCTCCATCTTGCTGCTGATGACGTGCTTTACCCGAATCATTATCATTTTTTCGTTTCTGAGAAAAGCACTTTCTTTGCAGACAACGCCTCCCAACCAGGTTCTCATTGGTCTGGCGCTGTTTTTGACTTTTTTTGTTATGGCTCCTACGTTCACTGAAATTAACGAAAAAGCCTATAAGCCTCTCAGCAAGGGAGAAATCACTCTAGAGCAGGCTTACGATAACGCCATGAACCCAATGCGCGAGTTTATGTTCAAGCAAGTGCGCAGCAAGGATCTGGCGTTGTTTATTAAGTTGGCTGAAACAGAAGCACCTAAAAATTTAGAGGCCGTGCCAACTACTGCGCTGATTCCCGCATTCATTATCAGTGAGCTCAGAACCGGATTCGAAGTGGGATTTTTGCTGTTCATCCCGTTCATTGTTATCGATATGGTAGTTGCCAGCACTTTAATGGCTTTGGGGATGATGATGCTTCCGCCGGTCATGATTTCGTTGCCGTTTAAGATTTTGCTGTTCATATTGATTGATGGGTGGAACCTCATGGTCCGCGCCATACTTGCCGGTATTCGATGAGGTGATTAACGATGGATGAAAAAATGATCTTAGATCTGTATTCACAGGCCATGTATGTCACACTTCTTGTATCAGCTCCCATGATGCTGGTTGCAATGATTGTGGGTCTGATAATCGCGGTTTTCCAAGCGACAACCCAAATCAATGAATCAACCCTCACTTTTGTTCCAAAACTTTTCGCGGTTTTCATCACGATGCTGTTGTTGGGACCTTGGATTCTGCAGGTTCTGGTAGCATATACACAAGGCGTATTCCTTAATATCAATAGTTTGATTACCTGAGGCATCCCATGATCCTGACTGATAGTCTGATTGTCGCCATATTAATATTCACACGGATCGGTGCAATTTTTTCGTTGATTCCCTTTTTCGGAGCTGTCAACATTCCGGCGCAGGTCAGAGTGGCCTTAGTATTGATGCTGACAATATTGATTTATCCGGTAGCGGGGATTTCAAGCGCGGCAAGCATTGTGACACTTTGGGATTTGTTTTATCACATCTTGATTGAAACTGGTATTGGCCTTAGTATCAGTATCGCCATGGCCATTGTGTACAACGCCATTTATTTGGCTGGTGTAGCCATCGATACCAGCATTGGATTTTCAATGATCAACGTTATCAGCGCGACTGATGAAACAGAGATGCCGTTGACGGCCAATCTTCTGTATCTCATGGCCATGATGATTTTTCTGGTGACGGACTGTCACCATCGTGTAATTGAAGCGGTTTGGCATTGTTTCAAGACCGTTCCTCTTGCGCAGGGTGTATTGAATATGGGAGCCATTGATATTTTCAATGTAATCTTCGTCCAGTCATTTGTTATTGGAATCAAAATCGCAGCGCCTTTTTTGCTGACTATCATGATTGCAGACGTCATTATGGGGTTGCTCTCTAAGGCGATGCCAGGATTCAACGTTTTCATGGTGGGTATGCCGGTAAAAATAATGATTGGATTATCTCTGTTCTACATATTGATGCCCTACATCATACAGATTATTGCATTTCTGAATGAATTGATGGTGCAGTATGCGTATGAGATTATCGATTTATATCAACGGAGTGGGTTATAATGCGCTTTGCGATACGCTTGGATCTTTTCCAAGGAGAAAAGACTGAGCAGGCAACTCCTAAAAAAGAGCGAGATGCCCGCCAGAAAGGGCAGGTGCCTCAAAGTCGCGAAGCAAATGGCGCGGTGGCACTGTTGGTCCTCATTGTCTTTCTCAATTTCTTCGGCCCTTATTTCATGGAACGCTTCTTCACGCACTACATGATGGTCATGGAGAAGTGCACGGCTCCATGGAAGGTTTTCGAGCCAGGCAATTTTATAGTGTTTGTTGCGCAGATCATGTGGGATATGCTCCTGATGATAGGTCCCATTGTTTTAGTGGTGATGGTAACGGGAATTGCGCTGAATTATATGCAGGTTGGTTTTCTCTTCACCGCGGAACCGCTTAAATTCAAACTGGACCGTATTAACCCACTCAGCGGCTTCAAGCGCATGTTTTCAATGCGGGCTTTAGTGGAGCTGGCGAAATCATCTACCAAATCAGCCGTCATGATCTATATTACATATGTCTATCTTCGTGACAAGCAGGCACTGCTGGTAAATCTCTTTGATATGGACCCCTGGATCATGGGGGCGACCATGTGGAAGACAATTTTCGATATTGTTGTCAGGAATGCGGTATTTCTGATTGTTGTCGCTTTATTTGATTATATCTACGCCCGGCATGAGCATAACAAGCAATTAAAAATGTCGAAGCAAGAAATCAAAGAAGAATATAAGCAGACAGAAGGCGATCCACTGATTAAGTCCAAAATCAAAGAGCGTCAGCGGCAAATGTCGATGCGACGCATGATGCAGGATGTTCCAAAGGCTGACGTCGTCATCACAAATCCCACGCATTTTGCCATTGCCATTGAATATAAGAACGATAAGGATGCTGCTCCTCGGATTGTCGCGAAAGGGCAGGACCTGATCGCATTGAATATTAGAAAAATCGCTGAAGCGAACCGTGTACCTGTAGTTGAAAACAAGGTACTGGCAAGAACGCTTTACCAGGCAGTTCAAATAGGCGACTATGTCCCGCCCGATCTTTATCAGGCTGTGGCAGAAGTACTTGCATATGTTTACAACCTGAAAAAGCGGTAAGGGAGGCCTTCATGAAAATCGGAGATTTGTTGTTTCCGATAGCAGTCATATTCATCATTCTGATGATCATTATTCCAATGCCCCTCGGGGTGATGGATTTTCTGCTCAGCGTCAATATTACCATTGCATTGGTGATTCTGTTGATAAGTATGTTCAATACGGAACCTTTACAGTTTTCAATTTTCCCATCCGTGCTCTTGCTGACAACGCTGTTCAGGCTGGCCCTGAATATTTCATCCACCCGGAATATCCTGTCCAGAGGTGATGCTGGCGAGGTTATTGAAGCATTTGGAACGTTCGTTATAGGTGGAGACGCCGTTGTAGGATTCATTGTTTTCATCATCATAACCATTGTTCAGTTTCTGGTAATCACCAAAGGTTCTGAACGGGTAGCGGAAGTGGCAGCGCGTTTCACCCTGGATGCTATGCCAGGGAAGCAGATGGCAATTGACGCGGATCTTAACGCAGGCCTCATTACTGAGAATGACGCGCGGTCCAGACGCTTGAAAGTACAGCGGGAATCCGATTTTTACGGTTCCATGGATGGTGCTACAAAATTTGTAAAAGGAGATGCCATTGCCGGCATCGTCATCACCATCATCAATATCGTTGCGGGTTTTGCCATTGGTGCCATCCGCATGGGCCTCACTATTCCAGAGGCGATGTCGCGGTTCACATTACTGACAGTTGGGGATGGCTTGGTCAATCAAATTCCAGCGCTGATGATTTCAACAGCGACCGGTATCGTAGTCACCCGGGCTGCGTCGGACTCTAATCTAGGCGATGATGTTGTCAGACAGTTGTTCAGCAGACCCGGTGTCATGTTTATTGTCTCTGCCGTTTTGATCGGTTTAGGGCTAACGCCGCTGCCGGATGTTCCCTTTATAATGTTGGCTCTGGGCTTCATCTATTTAGGTTTCCGATTCAAAAAAGAGAATGAAAAGACTTCGGAGCTTGAGCAAGCTCCTGCACCTGATACAAGAAGTGATGACATCAGACGGCCGGAAAATATCATTCCTCTGCTTCAAGTGGATCCAATAGAACTGGAATTTGGATATGGAATTATTCCGCTGGCCGATCCGAACCAAGGCGGTGACCTCTTTGACAGGCTGGTGATGATCCGAAGGCAAATCGCGCTGGAATACGGTGTTGTTGTCCCAATGATCAGGCTCAGAGACAACATCCAATTGGAGCCTAACCAGTACGTGATCAAGATAAAGGGTGCTGAAGTCGCTCAGGGTGGCATCATGTTCGATCAGTTTTTGGCCATGAATCCTGGAAATGTTGAAGGCAATATTGATGGAATAGACACCATTGAGCCGGCATTTGGTCTTCCGGCTAAATGGATCAATGAAAGCGACCGTGAGCGTGCCGAGATTATGGGTTACACGGTTGTAGATCCCTCATCCATCATTTCAACGCACCTTACCGAAGTCATTAAGCGCCACTCTCATGAGCTCCTGGGTCGCCAGGAGGTTAAACAATTGATAGATAACCTGAGAGAGAACAATGGAACCCTTGTAGATGAACTGATACCGAGTCAGATGTCCATCGGTGACGTTCAAAAGGTCCTTCAGAATCTTTTGCGCGAAGGGGTTTCAATCCGCGACTTGGTAACAATCATGGAAACCTTGGCTGATTACGGGTCGGTGACCCGTGACGCCAACGTATTGACGGAATATGTCCGACAAGGCATTGGAAGAATGCTTACCAGAAGCTATGTGAATGCAAAACAGCTAAAGGTGGTAACGCTGGACCAGGAGTTGGAAACGCGGCTCATGCACTCCATCAAACAGTCTGACTCAGGCACATATCTATCGCTGGAGCCTTTGGAAAGTCAGGCAATCATCAATAGCCTGGCCGTTCAGATACAGACACTCCTCTCCATGGGTGAACAGCCGATTGTTCTGACAGCTCCAATTGTGCGCCTCTATTTCAAACGGCTGACCGAGCAGTATATTCCCGATTTAGTGGTTTTGTCATATAATGAACTGGAATCAAGTATCGAAGTAAAATCTGTTGGGATGGTGACGCTCTGATGAAGGTAAAACGCTATCTGGCCAATGACATCAATGAAGCTATGATCAAAATTCGCCATGAGCTGGGTCGCGAAGCGGTTATCTTGCATTCTCGCAAAATCAGAAAATCAGGTATTTTCTCGTGGTTTTCCAAACCAATGGTAGAGGTGGTTGCCGCTATTGATCAACCCGCTGCAGATACCGGAACGGTTTCAAAAACTAAAGTCTCAGAAGCTCCTGCGAATGAGGCACCGGTTCCGGTTCAACCTGTACAGAGCTTGCCTGCCGTTACAGCAGAAATACCAAAAGCCAATCCCGAGATTGAGATGCTTAAGGACCAGATGGCATCTATTCAGACAATTCTTGGTGGCATCCTTACAAAGGAACAGGACCGAAAAGAAAGTGAGTTGAAGCCGATTGCCGCGGAAGAAGATTCAAGCGGACAATCTGTTTACTATCAGTTGCTGAGAGATTCGGATATGACCCATGAAAACGCGGTCAAGATTCTTGATCTTGTCGGGAGGCAGATTAACATCAGTCCTGAGAATGACAAAGCCGTACGCAACGCGCTTAGAATTACTGTAAAGGACCAACTTGGCGCTCCTTACACAATTGGCAGTGAAGCGGCTCCTCAAAAGGTCTGTTTCTTTGTAGGGCCTACCGGTGTCGGAAAGACCACGACGTTGGCAAAACTGGCTGCTCGGTTGTCATTGATCGATAATCGAAGCGTGGGGCTTATTACGGCGGATACTTTCCGAATTGCTGCAGTAGAACAGTTGAAGACATACAGCGAAATTCTAGGAATTCCATTAACGGTAATTTATGAGCCGGATGAAATCAAGGATGCCATTCGCAAATATAAGGATAAGGACTATATATTGGTAGATACAGCTGGGCGAAGTCATAGAAATGAAGAAATGCAGGCTGACCTCGCTAAATTGATTGGAAAGACTGTAGATTCCGAAATTTTTTTAGTTATCAGCCTGAACACTGGGTATAAAGACGTCATAAGCATTTTGGAATCCTATCGGTTCTTGGGTGATTACAAGTTGCTTTTCACAAAATTAGACGAAGCGAATTCTCTTGGAAACATCTTGAATGTCAAAATGGCCAGTGGTAAACCCTTATCTTACTTCACAATCGGCCAGAGCGTTCCGGATGATATCGAGATGGCCGACGCGGAAAAAGTAGCTCGCAAGCTGCTGGGTGAGCTATTATGAAGGATCAAGCACAAAAGCTTCGTGAACTGATCAGCACCAACAAAAAAACGGAGTTTCCTGACATTGTCAAAGAAGTTCAGGACGCACGGGTCATCACCATATCCAGCGGAAAGGGCGGCGTAGGCAAGACCAATTTCACGGTGAATCTAGCGATTGCTCTATCACGGCGGAATTACAAAGTCAGCGTGATAGATGCGGATCTGGGACTTGCCAACGTAGATGTGATCATGGGGGTTGTGCCGAAGTATACGCTGACCCATGTTGTAAAAAATGAAATGGATATTCGCGAAGTGGTTTTGGAAGGACCCGAAGGGATAAAAATCATTTCCGGCGGTTCAGGTGTCATGGAATTGGTTAACATTGAATCACAATCCTTAGATAATCTGATTACCAGCCTTGCATTTCTGAACGAAGAATCGGAGTTCATCCTGGTGGATACCGGCGCAGGCCTGAATCAGAATGTCATGTCATTTATTCGAGCTGCCAGCGAGGTTATTCTGGTAGTAACTCCGGATCCGTCAGCAATTACGGATGCATATGCTCTGATTAAGAATATTACAGAGCAGGATAAGCAAATTCGGATAGTCGTCAATCGGGTTGAATCCAATAAGGAAGGGCAGGATGTCTATAATAAGATCCATTCAGCCGCTAAAAAATTCCTGAAGGTGGATGTCGAGAGTTTAGGATTCATTTACGAAGATCCCAACGTATGCAAATCTGTTCGGCAACAAATCCCCTTTATGGTGAATTATCCGAACTGTCTGGCGAGTAAAGGCATTGACTTGATTGCGGGAAACTTAACCTCAAAAAAGGATGTACCCAGTACCGTCAGGGGATTCGACGTTTTTTTGAACAGACTCTTCAACAATTTGCAGCGTTAACATTGCGCTGCGGGAGAGGACATTATGGACAATATCAGAGCGATGCTGGCAGATGTGACAGATCTTGAACTCGCGGTAGAAATTGGACCCAACAAGCGCATCAATCTGAAATGTGAATTGTTTGAAATCGTAACAGACACTAAATTCGCTGTTTCGGTTCCTATTCATAACGGACAGCGATATCCGCTGGCTGTTGGGCTAAAAATGCAGGTTTATTTCAAAAAAGAAGATTTAGGGGTTTGTCATTTTTCTGGGATGGTGGTTAGCCGACATTCAACTGGCTCTCCTCCCTTACTCTTCATTCAATTGTTAAGCGCGGTGGACAAGGATCAGCGAAGGAATTATTTCAGACTGCCATTGCTTACGGACGTCATACTGAAAATTCCTGCTGGAATCACCATTGAAAAGCAAATGGACAGGGGTAAAATAATAGAAGTTGAAATCGTCGATTACAAAAAAATCCCTGTCATCACAAAAGATATCAGTGGTGGAGGCCTCAGAGCTATTGTTGGCGAACGGCTGGAACTAGGTTTGAAACTTCAAATCATCATTGTACTTGAAAAAGATAGGGTGGAAGTCCCGGCGGAAGTTGTGCGTTGCCAGCTATCTGATCCCATCGTGAAGAGATATGACTGCGGAATCAGGTTCTTGGAAATGGAAGAGAAAGATAGAAGCAAGATTGTCGCGTTCGTTTTTGAAAAGCAGCGGAATCTACGTAAAAAAGGGTTGGTCTAGCATGGAAAAGAAAAGGGTACTCATAGTGGATGATTCAGCTTTCATGCGAAAGGTCATATCAGACATTGTCAATTCCGACCCAGGGCTACTGGTGGTGGATACGGCTAAGAACGGGCAAGAGGCGGTGCAGAAGGTTTTGCAGTTGAAACCGGATGTCATGACTCTGGATGTTGAAATGCCTGTTATGGACGGTCTGTCTGCGCTGGAGATCGTGATGCGGGATGCACCGATGCCTGTCATCATGCTCAGCAGTTTGACGAAGGAAGGTGCAGATGCCACACTGCGAGCTTTGGAACTGGGTGCCCTTGATTTCATAACGAAACCCAGCAGTATTTTTCAAATCAATACACAGGATATGCAGCAGGAGCTTCTGAATAAACTTAAAATGGCAGCACGGGTATCCGTCAAGGGGCGCTCGTCTCCTCGGAGGGAACGGATTCCCATAGCAAGAGCGGCTATCAGCCGCATTGAACCTGCCATCGGCTCAAAAGAGGGCCGGATCAAAAAGATCATTGCGATCGGAACTTCGACAGGAGGCCCGAAGGCTCTGCAGGATGTAATCCCTAATCTTCCGGGGAACCTTCAAGCCAGTGTACTGGTGGTACAGCATATGCCCCCGGGTTTCACAAAATCTTTGGCCGAGCGGATGGATGGTATCAGCCAGATGCGTGTTAAAGAAGCTGAGCACAATGACCTGTTACTTCCCGGCTGGGTCTATATAGCCCCTGGTGACTATCACTTAAGAATAGTCAGGGAAGGGCATAATTTCAGAATCAAGCTAGGCGATGATGGATTGGTATCCGGTCACAGGCCATCGGTTGATGCAATGATGGATTCCCTGGCTGATCTTAAAATGAGTGAAATCGTGGGCGTTATTATGACTGGGATGGGTTCTGACGGAGCAAAGGGATTGAAACGGCTCAAGGAGAATCGTACCTTTATCATCGCTCAGGATGAGGAAAGCTGTGTAGTCTTTGGCATGCCAAAATCAGCGATTAAGCTGGACGCAGTGGATAAGATTGTCAGTTTGGATGTCATTGCCGATGAAATCATTAAAGCCATGGGGGTGTAGCGTATGGACATGAGTCAATATCTTGAAATATTTATTGAAGAATCCAATGAACATTTGCAGCATATGAATGAAGTGCTGATGGAACTGGAAAATAATACGGATGATCTGAATCTGTTGAACGAAATTTTCCGAATCGCCCACACGATTAAAGGGATGTCTGGAACCATGGGATATACCCGCACGGCCAATTTGACCCACGAAATGGAAAATGTTTTGCATTTGGTGCGTAACAAAGAGATCCCAGTTACGGAAACAATTATAAATATCTTATTTGAGTGTTTCGATGCCCTGGAGGAGTACATCAATACCCTGACAGCCTCTGGCCAGGAAGGCGAATTGGATTCCAGCGAACTCATTCAAAAACTTAAGGACATTGCGAAGAGTAAGGGAACTTCACAGGTTGAAAGCTCTCGTAAAGGATTTATCACAAAGACCGGCGACGCTCCAGCTGCGAGCAGCACAGTTGAGTCAACGGAAGAGGGGGCCGTATTTAACCTAACCCTTGAGGACATCCCTGAGAGCGTCATCAAGCAGGCTCACGATAATGGTTTTTTTGCCTACAAGGTTAAAATCATTCTTCAGGATGGCTGCATGCTGAAAGCAGCCCGTTCTTTCATCGTTTTCAATACATTAGAGCAAAACGGAGAAATCATCAAGTCATGGCCTATTGCTGAAGACATTGAAGATGAGCGATTTGACAATGAGTTTGAGGTTCTTTACATTTCTAAACTCTCCAAAGAAGAGACCCGTGAAGAGGTCATGCATGTCTCAGAGATCAAAGACGTTATTGTAGCGGAAACTGATTTCACGGGACCGACCACAACAAAATCCTCGGCGCCGGCTGCAAAAGAAAGCATGGAAGTTCTTACCGATGCCACGGAGCCAGAAGCAGCTGCAGCTGATAAATTGAATTTGAAAGCAACCAAAGAGCAGCAAGATGCCGATAAAACTGCATCTGCAAAAGGGAAAACCTCAAAAACCGTTCGCGTCGATATTGACCGGCTTGATAATCTGATGAATCTGGTTTCTGAACTCATTATCATTAAAACACGATTGGAAGACTATGAAAGTGCAGATAATCACCAAAACAATCTGGAGGCAGTTGAGTATCTGGAGAGGATAACCACTTCCTTGCATGATGCGGTCATGAAAGTTCGGATGGTTCCTGTGGAGCGTGTTTTCAACAGATTTCCTCGCATGGTCCGTGATTTAGCCAAGGATCTTGGCAAGAGCATCAAATTGAACCTGTCAGGCGAAGAGACAGAAGTCGACCGAACAGTCATCGATGAAATCGGCGATCCTTTGATCCACTTGATTCGTAACTCAATCGACCACGGGATTGAATCACCGGCTGAGCGCAGTGCCAGAGGGAAAACTGAACACGGTACGGTGAGCCTGAGAGCTTATCCGGATGGCAACACGGTTGTCATTGAGGTGGAAGACGATGGGAATGGCATCAATGTCGAACGTGTAGCTCAAAAGGCTCTGGAAAAAGGGGTTGTAACCCGCGAAGAAGTTGAATCCATGAGCCAGCAGGAATTGATCATGCTGCTGTTCAAGCCAGGTTTCAGTACTGCAGCAGTGGTGACGGATCTTTCAGGACGCGGCGTGGGTCTGGATGTTGTAAAAACGAAGATTGAATCCTTAGGCGGCAATGTAGAAATCATCAACAACATCGGAAAAGGTTCTAAATTCCTGATCCGACTGCCACTGACCTTGGCAATCATTCAAGCCCTCATGGTGATCATGGGGACTGAAAAATATGCTCTGCCTCTCAATAACATCAAAGAGATAACAACAATCAAGACAAGTTCAATCAGTAAGATTCAAGAGCAGGAAGTCGTACTGTACAGGAATGCGACACTGCCGATTCTGCGGTTGGGCGAAATTTTAGCGGTTGATGGTTCTAACCGAGACAAAGAAGAGCTCACCATTGTCATTGTGAAAAAAGGATCCCAAGAAGTGGGCCTGGTTGTGGACAGCCTCATTGGTCAGCAGGAAATAGTCATCAAGTCCCTGGGTAAATACCTGACGGGCATCAAGACAATTGCAGGTGCCACCATTCTAGGAAACGGATCAGTTGCTCTGATTGTTGATCCGAACCAACTGTTTTAGGGGGATACGCCATGAGCACAACCAACGAATATGTGATCTTTAAGATTGAACGGGAGTATTACGGAATCAATATCCACCACGTGGAGAATATCGAGAAGATCATCCCGATCACGCGAATCCCTTATACAAAGCCCTATATCCAGGGCGTTGTGAATCTCCGGGGAAATATTATCCCAATCGTACACATGCGAAAACGTTTTTTACTTCCAGAAAAGGAATTCACAGATGAATCTCGAATTATAATAACAAATGTCGGTGAAACCAAAATTGGAATTATTGTGGATTCTTCGTCGGAAGTGCTTCAATTGGACATTGAGAGTATTGAAGATGCGCCTGTAATCCGAGGAACCAACGGTCAGGATTTCATTCGGCAGGTTGGAAAACATGAAGGAAGAATCATTATGCTCATTGACCTGCCGAAAGTTCTGGGACTTGACGAGGCAGATTTGACGCATTGAGGAGTGTGACCCATGACAGTTCAGCTTGACAATATGGACTCTGTAGTGCTGGATGTCCTAAAAGAAATAGGGAACATCGGAGCAGGTAACGCTGCTACAGCGCTGGCAAAAATGATTGATAAAAAAGTGGATATGAAGGTTCCCAAGGTTACTGTCATGGATGTTCAGGATGTGCCAGAGCTTTTAGGCGGTGAAGAAGTGGAAGTCTGTGGTATCTTCTTCAAGTTGGATGGGGATATGGAAGGCAGCATCATGTTTATCCTTACTCTAGATGCGGCTAAGACTCTGATTCGCCTGATGATGCCTGGGATGGATACGGGTACAATCGATGATTTTGCAGTATCTGCTCTCAAAGAAATTGGAAACATTCTCGCAGGATCGTATATTTCGTCCTTGTCAGGGTTGACCAGTCTTAATATCAAAATATCCATCCCTTCATTGGCGGTGGATATGGCAGGAGCCATCTTAAGTGTTCCGGCAGTTCACTTCGGCCTCGTTGGAGACAAGATTCTGATCATACAGAACGAATTCATCGAGTGCCAGGAAAACGAATCAGTGGAAGGCTTTTTCTTCCTGATTCCTGAAGTGGACTCCTATTCCATACTTCTGAAGAGCATAGGAATTGAGATATGATTGACTTAGTGAAGGTTGGAATGGCCGACTTAAAGTCGGTCAAGCATCCTGGAGGGTTGACAACGCTCGGGTTAGGCTCCTGCGTAGGCGTTTGTCTATACGATCCGGTAACGAAAGTGACAGGTATGGCCCATGTCATGCTGCCATCCAGCAAAGCGATTAAGAACAATAGCAATGAAGCAAAATTCGCAGATACTGCCATTGTTAAGCTGGTGGAAGAAATGAAGAGCTTGGGCGCAAATAAGAGCCGTCTTGTCTGTAAAATGGCAGGAGGGGCTCAAATGTTTGCGTTTTCTGGGCAAAATGATATCATGAAGATAGGGGAGCGGAATGCCGCTGCTGTCAGAGAGATGCTTAAAGCCATGGGAATTCCTGTGTTGGCAGATGATACAGGCGGCAACTTCGGTCGGTCCATTGAGTTTTATTCTGAGGACGGAAAATTATTGATAAAAACCATCGGGCATGGGACAAAGACGCTATAATATACTACCAATGCTACAGATAGGGAGAAATAGACTATGGCAACCAGTGATCTGTGGGTTCGATTCAAGGAACACCATGACCGGTCCGCCAAGGATGCACTAATCCTGCACTATGTGGAACTGGTGAAAATCGTCGCTGGCAGGCTTTATGTCAATTACCACGCCCATGTGGAGTATGAAGATCTGGTGAGTTATGGGATTCTTGGGCTGATAGATGCGATTGAAAAATTTGATCCTGACAAGAATGTAAAATTCGAAACCTACGCGAATTTTCGGATTCGCGGGGCTGTAATCGATCAGCTGAGAAGCCTGGATTGGATTCCGCGAAGCATGCGGCATAAGTATCGTCAAATGGAAGAAATCATGGAACGCCTTCAAGCAACTCATGGTTCGGCGATTGATGAATCACTTATGGCTCAGGAAATGGGATTGAGTCGAGATGAAATGTCAAAGTTGCTCTCTGAATTCACGGTTTTCACGATGGTTTCTCTAGAAGAAAAAATCGAGGAAAATAGCAATTTCTCCGTTAAAAGTGACCATTTGGATGCGAATCCAGAGGCTTCTTACATGGAGAATGAGACAAAACGTATTTTGAGAGGACAGGTAGATGCTCTACCTGAACGGGAACGGATGATTGTTGATTTTTATTATTATTCGGAATTGACGTATAAAGAAATCGCGGCCATCATGGGAATTTCTGAATCACGTATATCACAGTTGCATACCAAGGCGATGATGCGCTTGAAATCAGGTCTGCACACAGCGAACAATAACTGAGGGAAGCATGGGGGAATCACGGATGAGCCAGCAGACAGATCCGCAGGGAGGCACTCCCGCAGTAGAGCCTAAAGGATATGATATCCTAGTCAGCATAACCAGTGATTATTATAAAGCCTACATTTCCATCGAAATGCACCGACCTGATTGTACGGTCACATCTGCGGATATTTTGGATGCATTAAAAGCGAAAAACGTCAGCTTTGGTATTGATATGGCTGTTGTGGAATCAATTGTCCAAGACCCAATCCTTTGTAACAACTTGCTCGTAGCCACAGGTGTTCCTCATGAGAATGGCAAGGACGGAGAAATGACGTTCTATGTCGATAAAGAGACGCACAAGCAGCCCAAAATGCTCAGCGGCGACCGTGTTAACTTCAAAGAACTCGACACTTTAAAGGTGGCAGAGGCCGGTGATCTCCTTGTAACCCGTACCCTCCCGACCCTTGGCCAAGATGGCACCACGGTTACCGGACGTGAAATCAAAGCAAAACCGGGAAAGGCTACGAATTTTAAGTTTGGTAAAAATATCAGGCAGTCAGAAGATGGACTGCAATTGATTGCAGATAAGAGCGGAAACATCCTGTTTGACGGAGAAAAAATCAGTATCGTTGAAATACTGGAGCTCCGAAAGGATGTTGGCCCTGAAACCGGAAATATTCATTTTACGGGCAAGGTCATCATCTACGGGAATGTTTTAACCGGGTATGAGATCATTACAGACTCAGATGTAGAGATAAACGGAATTGTAGAGTGCGCCCGTATTGAAACAAAAGGGAATTTGTTAATCAATGGCGGTGTCCAGGGAAATGACCTTGCAGAGCTGGAAGTTGGCGGAGATTTGAAGGCTAATTTCCTGAATAACACCCATGCCCGAGTTTCTGGAAATATTAATTCAGATGCAATCCTGCATTGTCACATCAATTGCGATGGCAGCATTCTTTCAGATGGAAAACGGGGAATGATTGTTGGTGGGGAATTGAATGTCCGCAAAGAAGTCCGTGCAAAGGTATTGGGTTCGGAAATGGGAACTTTAACAAAAGTGCGGCTAGGTGTGGACAATAAGATCATGGAAGATTTTAAAGAACTTGCCGAACAGATCAAAGAGACTCAAGATGGTATCCTTAAATTGACTCAGGCACAGCGGATGATTCGGAAGCAACTGGACACAGGTACCAGTGCTGAACTGAGCGCCATGCTGGAAAAGACTAATTCTACCCTGATCCAGTCCAATGAAACATTGCGACAGAAGCAAGAAGCCCTGAAAGCGTTGAATGCTCTGATGGATCAGCTGAAGGATTCACGGGTTCTTGCGCAGATGGTTTATCCCGGGGTGAAAATCCGTATCGGGAATAGCTTCTACAATGTTAAGGAAGCGATGCAAGGCGTGCGTATTCAGAAAGATGAAGGCGAAATCCGGATGCTTGCATACTGAGGAGAGGGTATTATGGCAATTAAACCAATTGACATGCATGTTCTTCTTCCAAAGCTTCACAAGAACGACATGCTCAAAGCACATGTCATGCATAAACAGGATAACGAGCAATTGCTTATGCAGAATGTGAACAAGCGTGACGTAGAGGAAAAACTGAGCAAGGTGAATGATTTTGAACACAAAGAATCTCCGCGGATACGTGAGGATGGCAAGCGGGGCTCAGGCAGAGAGCAGTCTGAACAGCAGAGAGAAAAAAAGCAGGCGGCTTCGGATCAAGGGAAAGATGATAAAGCAAAAGGCGGACCTAAACGCAATCATATAGACATAAAGGTGTGAGCGTATGCTAACAGGTTGGATCGCCGCTGTGATAGGAATTATCATAGTGGTTTTTTCTTTGAACAGATTGATTCGTGAGATCAGAAAGGGCGGTATTCCTGATATGGAAGACCAGTCTTTTTCTGATACATTCTATGCACTCCTGAACCGGACTGACCAATTAGGAGAAGATATGGATGATATTAATCAGACCTTCTATGAGACGGTTGAGCGTTTGGAGAAGCGGATAGAATTGCTTGAGAGGAAGCTGTCCTCTGCTCAAACATTGAACAGACCTCGCAAAGAGGCCATCCACGAGCCCGTTATACCGCCGGAGAAAGACATTGAACCAAGCCCTGCTCCTCCAGAGATAGAGCATAAGCCTTTAGCGGAAGCCCCATACACGGCTTCTGAAATCAGAAGGTTGCTGAACGAAGGAAAAGACTGCCAACAAGTGGCTAAGGAACTAAACCTTGGCGTAGGGGAAGTGGAACTGATCCGCAGACTCAAGACAAACACTCGGAGTACCAAATAACACTTCAGCAAATCATCCCATTCCCCCTACTAAAATACTTGTCAAAAAAACACCCCAGTGGTATACTACTATAGGTGTTAAATACACACGACCCCAGACATTACAGGGAGTGCCTGCAGAAGGTTCCTGAAATGAGTGAAGGGGCGGAGGATCTTTAAAAAAACTACGGAGGTGCATTATGTCAGTTATTTCAATGAAGCAGTTGCTCGAAGCCGGCGTACACTTTGGTCACCAGACACGACGCTGGAACCCGAAAATGGGCGAGTACATTTTCACAGAGCGAAACGGGATTTACATCATCGATCTTCAAAAGACTGTTAAGAAAATCGATCAGGCGTACAATTTCATCCGCAAGGTATCGGAAGAGGGCGGTACAGTTCTTTTCGTAGGTACTAAGAAGCAAGCTCAGGAGTCCATTGAGTCCGAAGCAAAGCGATGCGGCATGCAGTTCGTTAACCAAAGATGGTTGGGCGGAATGCTGACTAACTACAAAACCATTAAGAAGCGGATTGATCTGCTTTTCAAATTGGAAGCTATGGAGACAGACGGTACTTTCGAAGCGCTTCCTAAAAAAGAAGTCATCAAACTTCGTGCTAAAAAAGAAAAGCTCGAGAAATTCCTGGGCGGCATCAAGAATATGCGCACCCTGCCGGATGCGATTTTCATCGTAGACCCAAGAAAAGAGCGGATTGCAATCAAAGAAGCTCAACTTCTCGGAATCAAGGTTGTTGGTATCGTTGATACAAACTGCGATCCGGATGAGATCGATTATGTAATCCCCGGCAACGACGATGCAATTCGTGCGGTTAAGCTGATCACCGGCAGAATGGCAGATGCCATCATTGAAGGTCGTCAGGGTGAGTCCTTCGAAGTTGCTCCAGTTGTAGCTGCGGTTGTAGAGACTGAGCAAGCTGCGACAGAAGTTGAAGCGGTTGTTGCTACAGAAGTAACAGAAGCGTAAATTTTCCACAAATGACAATCAAGCTGTTGAGGTTAAAGCTTCAACAGCTTTTTAGAGGGCATTATCAAATCTCCAACTGATAAAAGGAGGATATAGTATGGAAATCACAGCAGGAATGGTCAAAGAACTTCGAGAAACAACCAGCGCTGGCATGATGGACTGTAAAAAAGCGCTTCAGGAAACAAATGGCAACATGGAAGAAGCGGTAAAATTGCTTCGTGAAAAAGGTCTTGCAAAAGCAGCTAAGAAAGCTGGCCGTGTTGCTTCAGAAGGCGCAGTCATCTCTTATATCCACGGCGGCGGTCGAATCGGCGTATTGGTAGAAATCAATACAGAGACTGATTTCGTAGGCAAGCTGGACGAGTTCAAAGAGTTTGGCCGGGATATCGCTATGCAGATTGCTGCATCAAGCCCGCTATTCGTTCGTAAAGAAGAAGTGACTGCAGATGTCATTGAAGCGGAGAAAGAAATTATCCGTGCTCAGGCGCTGAATGAAGGCAAGCCGGTTGCAATCATCGAAAAAATGGTTGAAGGCCGCATTTCCAAGTACTACAAAGAAGTGTGCCTGATGGATCAAGCGTTCATCAAAAACCCGGATATCACCATCGAACAGCTTCTTCAGGAAAAAATCGCACGAATTGGCGAGAACATCTCCATCAGACGATTTTCCCGTTATGAAGTTGGTGAAGGCATCGAAAAGGAAGAAACAAACTTTGCAGAAGAAGTTGCAAAACAGCTTCAAGCTTAGTATCTGAAAGAGCACCCTGTGTGCTCTTTTTTTGAGGAAATATACAATCGGCTGGAAGGAATTTCGAAATATTTGTTGAATTGAACAAAGTGTAGATCGGGGGGACCACATGATTGCAAAATATAAACGGGTGATACTTAAGCTGAGCGGTGAAGCCTTGGCAGGAGAAAAGGGTTTCGGTATTGATGAAGCAATGGTTTACGGTGTTGCCCAACAGGTGAAGGCACTGCTTGATCTGAAAGTTCAGGTGGCTATCGTTATCGGCGGTGGTAATTTCTGGCGCGGCCGCAGCTCGAAATCCATGGACCGTTCAACGGCGGATTACATGGGGATGATGGCAACAGTCATGAACGCTTTGGGATTACAGGATGCTCTTGAGAACACGGGTATTCAGACCCGGGTGTTAAGTGCGATCGACATGAGACAGATTGCAGAACCCTATATTCGCAGACGTGCTGTTCGGCACTTAGAGAAAGGCAGAGTGGTCATTTTTGCAGCGGGCACTGGAAATCCTTTCTTTTCAACGGATACCACGGCGGCCCTCCGCGCAGCGGAAATAGAAGCGGAAATGATTTTGCTTGCTAAGAAGGTTGATGGGGTTTATTGCAGCGATCCGCATTTGAATCCGGATGCTGTGAAGTATGATAGCCTGACGTACATTGATGTACTGAACCAAGGGTTAGGTGTAATGGATGCGACGGCGGTAACGCTGTGCATGGAGAACCATATCCCCATTCAGGTATTTGCGCTGAAAGATACCGAGAACATCGTCAAGGTGATTCTGGGTGAAAATATTGGTACAAGAATAGAATAGGAGGAAGAAACGATGCACATGGAAATTCATAATGCCATGGAAGCGAAAATGCAGAAAACTCTTAATGTTTTAAAGGAAGAGCTTCACACTGTGCGTGCAGGTAAAGCTAATCCACAGTTGTTGGAAAAGATATCCATTGATTATTACGGCACACAGACGCTTGTGAGCCAAATGGCCTCCATTTCGGCTCCAGAACCGCGGATGTTGGTAATCCAGCCCTATGATGCTTCGGTTTTATCCAGCATAGAGAAAGCCATCAACATGTCCGACTTGGGTCTGAATCCCAGCAATGACGGACGTGTGATTCGCTTGGTGATTCCGATGCTGACAGAAGAGCGCCGGAAGGATCTCACGAAAGTGGCAAGAAAAGCCGGTGAGGAAGCGAAGGTTGCAGTGCGGAACGAGCGCCGTGAAGCGAATGATAAGCTGAAAAAAGCTCAGAAAACAAGTGATATCACTGAGGATGATCTGAAGCGGGCTGAGGATGAAGTACAAAAGACAACAGATCGCTACATCAAGCTGGTAGACGAAGTGATTCTCCAAAAAGAGAAAGAGATCATGGAAGTGTAATGACTGAACTTCTGGGAGTTACCGTGGACGATGCGTTGGCTGTGCTGGGATCCTATAATGGAGTAAAACCTGTCAATGTTATTGAAACCAGTGGATATAAGGCATCGCAAGATATGACTGCATATACCGATGTCAGGGTGGTGGGGATTCGGGAAACAGAACTCGAAATCCTTCTGATTATCGCGAAATTTTGACACCATCAGCACCTCTATTCGTTAGAGGTGCTGATGGATTTAATCTGTTTTAGATCAGGATCAGCTGGTCCATGGAGCGTGGCTATGTTTAAGCGTCTTTTCGGTTCGAATAAAACTCACTCGGTTTCTAATGAACTGGATCTTGAAAGACTTCCGGTTCATATTGCGCTGATCATGGATGGGAACGGAAGGTGGGCCAAGGCCCGGAACCTACCCCGATTAGCTGGGCACCAGCGTGGCGTTGAAGCGCTGAAAACCATCATCCGTTACTGTTCAGATATCGGAATCCGGTATTTGACAGTGTATGCGTTTTCAACAGAGAATTGGAACCGTCCGAAGGATGAGGTGGACGGTCTCATGGAGATTCTGGTCCGTTTTTTACGGGCAGAGATCGATGAACTCCATGAAAATCAGGTTTGCATGAAGGTTTTAGGAGATATCACGCGAATCCCCACTGCGGGTCGCAATGAAATTGTAAATGCGCTGGAACGTACAGCTGAGAATAAGGGACTTACATTCTCCATTGCGCTGAATTATGGTTCCCGGGATGAAATCTTAAGAGGCGTCAGAAAAATCGCTGAAGATGTAAAAGCTGGAATTCTGGAGCCGGATGATATTACGGAACAGGTATTCTGTGATTCCCTGTACACCGCAGGTATTCCCGACCCGGATCTGCTGATCCGTACCAGCGGGGAGCTGCGGATCAGCAATTACCTGCTCTGGCAGATTGCCTACAGTGAATTGTGGTTCACGGAGACTGCGTGGCCGGATTTCAGCCCGGTGGAGCTGGATAAGGCACTGATTGCGTACCAGGATAGAGACCGACGATACGGAAAAATCTAAGGCAGGTGATTTCATGGGCATCAGAGCCCTTTCGAGCTTTGTGGCATTACCCATTCTTTTCATCGTGCTGTATCTTGGCGGTATAACGGTTTATTTTGCTGCGATGATCATCGCGATGATCGGTCTCTATGAATTCTATCAATCGATGAAGGCTAAGGGCCATCATCCGGCCTATTTGCCGGGCATGGGGCTGACGGTCATGCTGTACCTGCCCCCTGCTTTCCAAATTCCTTTTAGGTTTGTGGGATTGGGTGTTTTCCTCATGTTGGGTTACATTCTGCTGCACTATCTGTATTCAAAGAAACAGACGCTGATTGATCTGGCGTTAACCTTGCTGGGTGTGATCTATTTCCCGTTGGCTTTTTTTCATGTCTCCCTCATCGATCAATTGGGAATCCCCAATCTGGTGTGGTACATCTTCATACTCGCCTGGATCACCGATACCTGCGCATATTTTGGGGGGTATTTCTGGGGGAAACATAAGCTGTGGGAGGAAATCAGCCCAAAGAAAACTGTTGAAGGGGCTATCTCGGGGGTTGTAGGTTGCACCGTGATTACCCTGGGAATTGCATCAGTCATGAACCACGATATCATGCTGTGGTTTATTCCTTTGGCAATCGTGGGGAGTATCTTGTCCCAGATGGGGGACCTGATCGCTTCAAAAATCAAGCGATACACCGGAGTGAAAGATTTTGGGAATATCATGCCCGGTCATGGTGGGGTATTGGATAGATTTGACAGCGTGGTTATGACAACACCTCTGGTCTACTATTTCGGAGTACTCTTGGTTGAGTTTATAAAATAGGGTGTCCTGGACAGCATATTCGGACTGCAAAGATTTTTATCATCTAAATCTGGTATAATGATAGGGGGAAAATGAACCCCCTATTTTTTATTTGAAAGGAACTCTCAATGAAAAAAATCGGCATACTGGGATCTACCGGCTCAATCGGAACCCAGGCATTGGAATTGATAAAAGAAAATCCTGAAAGATACTCGGTAACGGCTCTCAGCTGCAGGAACAATATCCGCCTCCTGATGGAACAGATCGACCAATTCACTCCCCGGCTGGTTGTTGTTGAGGATGCCGCAGGTGCAAAAACGGTTAAGGAATACTGTGCAGGTAAGAATATTGTGGTGTTGAGCGGCATGGAAGGTCTTTTGGAAATCGCCCGGTCTGAAGCGGATGTGGTTCTCACGAGCCTGGTGGGGAGCGTGGGGCTTTTGCCCACCTTAGAGGCAATCAAACAGGGAAAGGCGATTGCGCTGGCCAATAAGGAAACCTTGGTCATGGCCGGACAGCTGGTCATGGAAAGGGCCAAAACCAATGGTGTTCCCATCCTGCCAGTAGACAGCGAGCATAGCGCAATTTTCCAGGCACTGCAGGGAAACCGGACAGAAAATGTCTCCCGTTTGATTCTGACAGCCTCCGGGGGGCCATTCAGAACCTGCACGGCTGAAGAAATTCGGTTTAAAAAAGCAAGTGACGCCTTGAAGCACCCCAATTGGACCATGGGCGCCAAGATCACCATCGATTCAGCCACCTTGATGAACAAGGGGCTGGAAGTCATTGAAGCACACTGGCTTTTCGAGATGCCCTCGGAGCAAATTGATGTGGTGGTCCATCCTCAAAGCATCATCCATTCGATGGTGGAGTATCAGGACAGCTCGATTATCGCGCAGATGGGCCTGCCTGATATGCGTTTACCGATCCACTATGCCTTCAATTATCCGGACAGAACACCGGTGAATCTGCCTCGACTCAGCTTCAGGGATGTGACGCAGCTGACCTTTGAAGAGCCGGACACACTGCGGTTTCCATGCCTGCGTCTGGCCTATGAGGCCCTGAAGGCCGGAGGGACCATGACCTGTGTGTTGAATGCGGCCAATGAAGTCTTGGTTGAGCAGTATTTGAAAGGACAGATTGATTTCTATCATATATCAGAGACCATTGAAAAAATCATGAACCAACATGATCCCATACAGAATTACACCCTGGAAGCGTTGGTTGAGCTTGATCGAATAGCGCGCCACAGAGTGATTACAGGTACAGGAGGTCGCTTTTAATGGGCGGATTACAAACATTTATCAGTTTTATTTTTGTGTTCGGAATCCTTGTGATCAGTCATGAGTTCGGACACTTCATACTAGCTCGGCTCAATGGCGTGAAAGTCCATGAATTCAGTATTGGGATGGGGCCTAAGCTCTTTGACCATCAGGGTCCCCAGACAAAGTATTCAGTCCGGCTCCTGCCGCTGGGAGGTTACGTGCAACTTCATGGTGAAAATGAAGACTCGGAGGATCCGGATAGTTTTTCTGCGAAAAGCCCCCTGCAGCGATTTTCTGTTTTGGTCGCTGGCCCGCTGATGAATTTCCTGCTGGCGATCGTTCTTTTCTTTTCGGTCTATATGATGATTGGTTTTCCTGTGAATATTGTGAAAGAGGTCCTGCCGGGGTATCCGGCACAGGTTGCCGGGATCCGGGCAGGGGACGAGGTCATTTCCGTAGCGGGGAATACCGTAGACTCCTGGGAATCCCTGATTAAAGCGATTCCGGCGGACACGGAAAATGAATTTGACGTCGTTGTGGTCCGGCAGAGTAAACAGATTACACTGAAAATGACCACGAAGGAATCTGATGATGGGCGGCGGATCATCGGGATCATCCACGAAACTCGGCGGGCAGTTCCCGAGTCGGCCCGAGCGGCACTGATCAGCACCCGTGATGTGACTTACGGTATTGTTGACTTTCTCGGAAAATTGGTCAAAGGGAAGGCCTCCGGCGAAGGACTCGTAGGTCCGGTCGGCATTGTAGGTGTAGTTGGGGAAGCATCACGGAGCGGTATGGCTGATTTGCTGGGTGTTGCGGCCGTTATCTCCGTCAACCTGGGAATCTTCAACCTGCTGCCGTTTCCTGCACTGGATGGCGGTCGAATTATTTTCGTACTTTATGAGATGGTTTTCCGAAAACCCTTCAACAAGGCTTGGGAACAGCAGATGCATTATTTCGGTTTTATGATTCTGCTTGCGCTCATGATATTCATGGTCTTTAAAGATCTGAAGCTGTTTTAGGAGGTATCCATGTACACACGCAAGCAAACACGGTCGGTGAAGGTCGGAGATGTCCTGATTGGCGCCAATGCGCCGATCAGCGTTCAATCCATGACAAATACGGATACGCGGGATGCACAAAGTACCATCGGACAAATCCGTCGTCTCCAGGATGCCGGATGTGAACTTGTCAGGATGGCCGTGCCGGATCGGGAAGCCGCGGAAGCGCTTCGGGATATACGCAGCAGTGTGGCGATCCCACTGGTAGCGGATATCCACTTCGATTACCGCTTGGCGCTGATGGCGATTGAAGCGGGCATAGACAAACTCCGGATCAACCCTGGCAATATCGGGGACAAGGATCGGGTAAAGCAAGTGGTAGAGGCCGCGAAAACCCGCCGGATTCCGATCCGAATCGGTGTTAACGGCGGCTCACTCGACAAGACGCTGCTCCAGAAGTATGGAGGCCCCACGGCAGAGGCGTTGGTTGAAAGCGCCCTGGACCATGTAAGGATTTTG
The DNA here is from genome assembly GCA_964424355.1 of uncultured Peptostreptococcaceae bacterium. Classification (GTDB taxonomy): domain Bacteria; phylum Bacillota; class Clostridia; order Peptostreptococcales; family Acidaminobacteraceae; genus CAZEHS01. Next base: position 7,891 of record CAYRIO010000015.1, on the reverse strand, counting down.
GAATCCTTGGATTTTGAAGAAACCATCATCTCGATGAAATCCAGTAGCGTTCCGGTTACGATTCATGCATACCAGCTCTTAGCCGAACAATCCGATTATCCCCTGCATATCGGCATCACCGAGGCGGGGACCCCTTGGCGCGGAACGATAAAATCCTGCGCTGGACTCGGAGCGCTATTGATGGGAGGGCTGGGTGATACCCTCCGTGTGTCTTTGACAGGTGACCCTGTCGAGGAGGTTCGTGTGGGACTTGAGCTGCTGGAAGCTCTGGATCTGCGCCGCAAAGGGATCCGATTTATTTCCTGTCCAACGTGTGGACGGTGCCAGGTAGATCTTGAAAAGATCGTGAACAATCTGGAACAAGCACTTGTCGGCATAGAGATTCCGATCACCATTGCGGTCATGGGATGTGCGGTCAATGGCCCCGGAGAAGCCCGCGAGGCTGATTTAGGCATAGCATCCGGAAAAGGGGAAGTCCTGTTGTTCAAAAAAGGTGAGATTATCCGCAAGATTCCGGTACATCTGGTGACGGAAACCGTCGTTGAAATCGTGAAAAATTGGAGCTGTGAAAAATAGATGAGTGATTTCAATATTGAAACCCTGCTCCAAAAGCTTTGGGGAGATGATCGGATTCAACTGGTGAAGGGGAATCTGGACACGGAAGCCCGGCTCCTCCAGCTTATGTTCCGGCTGGATCAAGTGGTGTCCCCTGATAAATCCGAAAAATTCAAAGCAGAGCTGGTGAAACAGATTCCGGGGATCGCCCAGGTTAAATTGAGTTGGCAGCTGGATCTGGGAGCAAAGCCGGATGCGGAGATCTTCGAAGACTACTGGCGTCACATGTTGCTGCCAGCGTTCCTGAGTGACAGCCCAGGATGCCATCCGGCCCTGGTGGCTGCATCCTATAGCCTGGACTGGGAAGAATCCGCACTGGAACTGACCGTTGAAGACGAAGTGCTTTTGGAAACGCTGTTGACACGCAAATGTGACAAGTTAATCCAAAAACACCTCATGGATGCCTTCAGCAGGCCTTTCCGTGTGATTGTGCTGGCTTCTGGACCCCAGCCGTGCGCCGATACCTATCTGGCACAAAAGGAACAGATTACAGAACAACTGGTGAAACAGGCCATTCAGGAAGCCGGCAATCGCCCATCTACCCCCGGCATGGCATCGCCTGCCAGAACGGGGGCTGTTCAGGGCAAGGCCCCAAGTGGCAACGGATGGAAGCGCGAAAAGAACACAGATGCGAAGGATGACCCGCGCGTTATCTTTAAGCGTCTGATCCGTCAGGCACCTGTTGAAATCCGGACCATCGAGGAAGAGGACGCGATGGTGTGTATCGAGGGTGAGGTATTTGAACGCGAAACCCGAAAACTGAAAGAAGGGAAAACCCTTCTGATTTTTTCTGTCTCAGACAAAACCAATTCCATCTCAGTGAAGATGTTTGCAGAATCTCAGGAATTGGAACAATTCGACGCTGTGAAAAAAGGCGGGCGATATCGCTTTGAAGGCAGGGTACGGTTCGATACTTTTGAAAAAGAACTGATTGTGATGGCCATGGCCATTAATGTTGGAACCCCAGCGGAAACACGAAAAGACAACGCTGCCGATAAACGGATCGAACTCCATGCCCATACGACCATGAGCGCGATGGATGCGTTGCCTACGGCTTCCGCCTTGGTGAAACGGGCTGCCGATTGGGGACATGAGGCTGTAGCCATTACGGACCATGGTGTCCTGCAGGCATTTCCAGAGGCCATGGAGGCCGGTAAAAAACACGGCATCAAGATCCTCTACGGGTTGGAAGGGTATGTGGTGAACGACCAAGGGACCCTGGTGAATCATGCCAGAGGTCAGCAGCTGATGACAGATGCGTTCATCGTTTTCGATATTGAGACCACAGGGTTTTCATTTATGGAAGATCGGATTACGGAGATCGGTGCGGTAAAGATCCAAGGGGGAGAAATCATCGACCGATATTCTCAGCTCGTGAATCCCCAACGCTCCATCCCGGAGAAGGTTGTGACCATCACAGGAATTACCGAGGACATGGTCCGGGATAAGCCGACGTTGGATCAGATCTTGCCGGATTTCATGGCATTTGCGGGGGATGGGGTTCTGGTTGCCCACAATGCCAAGTTTGATGTCTCTTTCATCCGATATGCCTGTGATCAGCAGGGGATCCCTTTCAATCCTACGGTGGTGGATACCCTGTCCCTGGCACGGATGCTGCTGAAAGACATGAAGCGCCATAAGCTGAACCTGATTGCCAAATATCTTGGAATTGAACTGCTGGAGCATCATCGGGCCGTTCATGATGCAGAGGCCACGGCTCAAATCCTGCTCCGCTTTTTTCAGATGCTCACCGAGAAGAACATCAGCAATCTGAATGAGCTGAATGCGTATGGCGCCAGTCAGTTTGATTATACGAAAGAGGAGGCCTATCATGCCCTGATCCTGGTGCAGAATCAGGTGGGCTTGAAAAACCTGTACGAAATGGTGACGCACTCTCACATTGAAACTTTTTATAAGAAACCGCGGATTCCCAAAAGTCTGCTGGAAAGCAAGCGTGAGGGGCTGATCCTTGGGACCGCCTGTGAATCGGGTGAACTTTTTCAGGCAATCCTCAGCAACCAGGAAGAGGAACGGGTTTCTGAGATTGCGGAGTTTTACGATTTTCTCGAAATCCAGCCAGTTGGCAACAACCAGTTCATGATTGCAAAAGAGATGGTTCGGGACGAAGATGCTCTCAGGGATCTTAATCGACGGATTGTCGCCCTGGCCAGAAAACTGGACAAGCCGGTGGTTGCTACCGGAGATCTGCATTTCATTGATCCAGAGGATGAAGTGTACCGCCGGATCATCATGGGGGGGCAAGGCTTTACGGATGCGGACAATCAGCCGCCTCTCTATTTCAAGACCACAGAGGAGATGCTCCGGGAATTCAGCTATCTCGGGACGGAAACCGCCCGGGAAGTGGTGGTTGATGCACCGAGACGGATTGCTGAGAGTATTGAGCATATCATCCCGATTCCGGACGGGACCTATCCCCCCATCATTGAAGGGTCGGATACGGAACTGCGTGAAATGTGCTATGCCAAAGCGCGCCGGATTTACGGAGAAGACCTGCCGGGGCTGGTTGAAAAGCGCCTGGAGCGGGAATTGACAGCGATCATATCCAACGGCTATGCCGTCATGTACATCATCGCCCAAAAATTGGTAAAAAAATCCATGGAGAACGGCTACCTCGTAGGTTCCCGGGGATCGGTCGGCTCCTCCTTTGCTGCGACGATGAGTGATATTACGGAAGTGAATCCGCTTCCGCCTCATTACATCTGTGATGATCCAAGCTGCAAGCATGCCGAATTCCTGTTGGACGGATCCATGGGCAGCGGAGCGGACTTGCCGGACAAGGCTTGCCCCATGTGCGGCCTGCCGTATAGAAAGGATGGTCACGACATTCCTTTTGAAACCTTCCTGGGCTTCGAAGGGGATAAGGAGCCAGATATCGACTTGAACTTTGCAGGGGAGTATCAGGCCCATGCACACCAGTACACAGAGGATCTCTTTGGGAAGGGGTACGTTTTCAAGGCGGGCACCATCGGCACCATCGCTGACAAGACGGCCTTCGGATTCGTTAAGAAATACTTCGAAGAGCGCAACCAGAAGGTTCACCCCAAAGAAGTGATGCGCCTTGCTATGGGATGTACCGGCATTAAGCGCACCTCAGGCCAGCATCCTGGCGGGATCATGGTTGTGCCACGCTATAAGGATATTCACGATTTCTGCCCCATCCAGTACCCCGCCAATGACAGTAGCTCGGGGGTTATCACCACCCACTTCGATTACCATTCCATCAGCGGACGGATTCTGAAGCTGGATATCCTGGGACATGACGTCCCGTCCATCATCAAGATGCTGGAGGATTTCACCGGCGTCAATGCCATGGGCATTCCATTGGATGACCCGGAAACCATGAAAATCTTCACCTCCGTTGAGACGTTGAAAATAAAGGACCGGGATTACCCGCTGAAAATTGGAAGCCTGGGGATTCCGGAATTTGGCACCAAGTTTGTCAGGGAGATGCTGAAGGATACCCAACCCACTACCTTTGCCGAGTTGGTGCGGATCTCCGGTCTTTCCCACGGAACCGATGTCTGGCTGAACAATGCCCAGGAATTCGTTCGAGCAGGCCGGGCGGAGCTGAAGAACGTCATTTCCACCCGGGACGATATCATGAACTACCTGATTTATGCAGGACTCCCCCACAAAACGGCCTTCACCATCATGGAGAACGTCCGTAAAGGGAAGGGGCTGAAGCCTGAGCAGGAAGCGCTGATGGCAGAAAACAAGGTGCCGGACTGGTACATTGAATCCTGCAAACGCATCAAGTACATGTTCCCAAAGGCCCATGCGGTTGCATATGTGATGATGAGTTTCCGGATCGCCTGGTTCAAGGTCCATCATCCCCTGGCGTTCTATGCCACGTTCTTCACCATCAAGGCCAGCGATTTTGATGCGGAGGTCATGTGTGCCGGATCCAGCGTTGTTCACAGCCGGATGCGGGAGCTTGAGAACATCCCGAAGCCGACCCAGAAAGAGAAAGATCAGGCGGGGTTGATGGAAGTGGTGCTGGAATTCTATGCCCGGGGTTATGAATTCCATCGGGTGGATCTCTATGCATCCCTGGCAGAAAAGTTCGATATCCAGGACGAGAAGCTGTTGCCGCCCCTCATGGCACTCCAAGGACTGGGAGAGAATGCCGCAAAATCCTTAGTGGAAGCACGCCAGGTTGAGCCTTTCATTTCCAAGTTGGATATCAGGACCCGAGCGAAAGTGACCAAGACGGTCATTGAGGTTCTGGATGTCCATGGATGCCTGAAAGGACTGCCGGATGACGATCAGCTTACTCTATTTCAATTTGCTTAAAATGTTGTAACATGCTATAATGTATAAGGTTATATAAGTCGTGCGCAAAAGAGTGGGAAATCCCACTCTTTGTTATTGGAGCGGGAAAGTTTTTCGCGCTCTGTTATAGAAAGGAGGCATATGTGTGAAACGCAGAAAAGTAGTTGATGTCGTCAGTGATCTGCTGGTGCCGTTCCTGCCCGGGCAAGGTATGGAGTTGGTTGATGTGGAATTTGTGAAAGAGGGTCAGCACCGATATCTTCGGATATTCATCGATAAAGAGGGCGGCATCAGTCTGGAAGACTGCCAGAAGGTCAGTGAATATCTGAACGAGAAGCTGGACTCCATGGATCCTATCGAAGAGAACTATTTCATGGAAATTTCTTCTCCTGGAATTGAACGGGTTCTGAAAAAAGATTCGGATTTTGAACGATTCAAGGAACAGCTGGTTGAAGTGAAGCTTTATTTCCCTTTGGAAGGGACAAAGGTCATCGAAGGTACCTTGAAAGGCCTGAAGGATGGGAAGGTTGCCGTACAGCCGGAAAACAGCCCCAAAATTCTCGAAATCCCCAGGGATAAAATATCGCTTGTCAAACTGCTGGTTCGATTCTAGGAGGATAACATCTTGAAACGGGAACTGATTGAAGCCCTTGACCAGATTGCAAGGGAAAAAGGGATCACCAAGGAAATGCTCTTGGAAACCATTGAAGCAGCCTTGATCACTGCTTATAAGAAGAACTTCGGCACATCTCAGAACGTCCGTGTCCAGATCAATTCTGAGACGGGAGAAGTTCATGTGTACTCTCAGCGGGAAGTCGTGGAGACCCCTGAAGACGAGTTTTTCGAAATTTCTTTAAAAGACGCGAAAGCGGTCAATCCGAACTTTGATATGGGGGATTTTGTTGAAAGCGAAGTGACTCCCCGTGATTTTGGAAGGATTGCTGCTCAAACAGCCAAACAGGTGGTTGTTCAGCGAATCCGTGAAGCCGAGCGCACCGTGATTTTCGATGAGTATGTCAATCGTGAATCGGAGATCGTCACCGGGATGATCCAGCGGATGAATAAAGGGACAATCTACATCAATCTCGGGAAGACGGAATCCGTCCTGATGCCCAGTGAACAGGTTGTTACTGAAATCTACGAGCAAGGTACCCGCATCAAGACCTACATCGTTGAAGTGAAGAAAACGTCCAAGGGCCCGCAGATCCTCGTATCCAGAACCCACCCAGGTCTGGTTCGACGGCTGTTCGAGCTGGAGGTTCCGGAAATTCACGACGGCGTTGTCGAAATCCGTGGAATTTCCCGGGAAGCGGGATCCAGAACCAAGATAGCGGTCCACTCCCTGGATGAGAATGTCGATCCCGTGGGCGCTTGCGTCGGTCAACGGGGGAATCGCGTGCAGACCATCGTGGATGAGCTTCGCGGCGAGAAAATCGACATCGTTAAATGGAGTGAGGATCCTAAGATCTTCATTTCAAATGCGCTGAGCCCTTCTAAAGTCGAAAAGGTATTCTACAAACCGGAAGACCAGTCGGTACTGGTAGTTGTGCCGGATTACCAGCTTTCCCTGGCAATCGGGAAAGAGGGTCAGAACGCACGGCTGGCAGCAAAACTCACAGGTTGGAAAATCGATATCAAAAGCCTGACGCAATACCAGGAAATGGCGGCTGCTGGAATTGCTCCTGTTGATACTGATGAGGAGTAAGCCCAGAAGAGAGGTGCGAACCCATGAAAGTTAAAAAAGTCCCCCTGCGTAAATGTCTTGGTTGTAATACACAAAAGCAAAAGCGCGATATGATCCGCGTTGTCAAGAATAAAGAGGGCGAAGTTCAGTTGGATATCACCGGAAGAGCACATGGACGGGGCGCTTACATCTGCCCGGATCCGGAATGCCTGGCTAAAGCGGAAAAGCGAAAAGCCCTGGCCCGTGCCCTTGAGACAGAAATAACCCCAGAGATTTATGAAAAGCTCCGGGCCGAGATTGAAAAGCATGCAAAACAATAAACTGTTGTCTCTCCTTGGGTTTGCCCAGAAGGCTGGAAAGCTGGCAACCGGCGATGAAACCTGTGAACTGTACCTGAAGCGGAAGAAAGTGAAGCTGATCCTTGTGGCTTCCGATGCCGCCGTGAATACGCTGGATAAGTGGCAACGTGCCGGGAAAAGCCATAACGTTCCGGTATATGTCCTCGCAGACCGCGAAACACTCTCCAGTGCCATCGGAAAGGTGAACCGGACGGTCGTGGCGGTTCTGGATTCCGGGTTCGCAAAGCAGCTGGAAAAACTCATGAGAGAGTCTGGAATTGAAAAGGGTGAAGAACCCGGAGGTGATGAATTTGTCGAAGGTAAGAATATATGAATTAGCTAAAGAAATGGGATTATCCAATAAAGACATGCTCACAAAGCTTCATGAACAAGGTGTAGAAGCCCATACCCATATGAGTTCACTGGAAGACGGCGATGTTCAGAAAATCAAGAATGCCGTAAAAACGCCTGCTCAACCGGCGGCAGCACAACCTGCAGCGCCGACAGCCGCACCTTCTGCACAGCCTGCATCCCAACCCGCTGCACCGACTGCAGCACCAAGTGCCACGCCAACTGCAGCACAACCTGCTTCCGGTCAGGCTGCACCGGCTCCCCGCCCTCAAGGTCAGGGCTATCAAGGGAATCGTCCTCAAGGGGATCGTCCCGCCGGCACCGGCTACCAGGGCAACCGTCCTGCTGGCACTGGCTATCAAGGTAACCGTCCTCAGAGTCAGCGGCCTCAAGGGGGCACTTATAAGCCCATGAGCCAGAATCCCGACGGAACCCCCGTCCAAGGTCAAGGCCAATCACAAAGCACCGGCTACCAGGGCAACCGTCCTCAAGGGGATCGTCCTGCTGGCACAGGCTACCAGGGCAGCCGTCCTCAAGGGGATCGTCCTGCTGGCACCGGCTACCAAGGCAACCGTCCTCAAGGGGATCGTCCTGCTGGCACCGGCTACCA
>CAYRIO010000014.1:0-74676 GCA_964424355.1 uncultured Peptostreptococcaceae bacterium | reverse complement strand
AAATTCGAGGCGGAAGAAAAGACAAAAAGCGGGATCGTACTTCCAGGCCAGGCTCAGGAAAAACCACAGATGGCAGAAGTTGTTGCGGTTGGCCCCGGCACAAAGGATATTACCATGGAGTTGAAGGCTGGAGATCAGGTGCTTATCTCCAAGTACTCCGGAACGGAAGTGAAAATCGACGGTCAGGAATACACCATCCTCAAGCAGGAAGATATCCTGGCGGTCATTGCATAAGCGAGAACAGATCCGATGTGATTGAAAAGGCTTGATCACTCAAAACACATACTGACACAGGAGGCAAACAGACTATGGCTAAGGAAATCATGCATAGCGGCGATGTCCGCAAAAAGCTTGAAGAAGGCGTTAACAAGCTGGCGAATACGGTAAAAGTCACATTGGGCCCCAAGGGTCGCAATGTTATTCTGGAAAAGAAATTCGGCGCGCCGCTGATCACCAACGATGGTGTTACCATTGCACGGGAGATCGAACTGGAAGATGCCTATGAGAACATGGGCGCTCAACTGGTTAAGGAAGTTGCAACGAAAACCAACGATGTTGCCGGCGACGGCACAACCACGGCAACACTCCTGGCTCAGGCAATCATCCGTGAAGGCCTGAAGAACGTCGCTGCCGGTGCGAACCCAATGATCCTGAAAAAGGGAATCGAGCAGGCGGTTGAAGTGGCCGTCGGTGAAATCAAGAAAATTTCAAGCATCGTAGACAGCAAGAAAGAAATCGCTGAGGTTGCATCCATTTCTGCCGGCGATGCCAGCATTGGGAACCTGATTGCAGACGCCATGGAAAAAGTCGGCAAGGACGGCGTTATTTCCGTAGAAGAGTCCAAGTCCATGCTCACAGAGCTGGAAGTCGTTGAAGGGATGCAGTTCGATCGTGGCTACATTTCCCCTTACATGGTCACTGACCCCGATAAGATGGAAGCCAACATCGAAAATCCCCTAATCCTCATCACAGAAAAGAAAATTTCAAACATCCAGGATCTTCTGCCGATTCTTGAAAAAGTAGTTCAATCCGGCCGCCGTCTCCTGATCATCGCAGAGGACATTGAAGGGGAAGCTTTGGCTACCCTGGTCGTGAACAAGCTGCGCGGTACCTTCGAGTGTGTTGCTGTTAAAGCACCGGGCTTCGGAGACAGACGTAAAGCCATGCTGCAGGATATCGCCATCGTTACAGGGGGCCAGGTCATCACTGAAGAGCTGGGCTACGATCTGAAAACGGCGGATCTTGCGATGCTGGGTTCCGCTCACTCCGTGAAGATCACCAAAGAGAACACCACCATCGTATCCGGTCAGGGAAAAGAAGAAGAAATCAAACACCGGATCGCGCAGATCAAAAAACAAATCGAAGACACCACTTCTGATTTCGACCGTGAAAAGCTCCAGGAGCGTTTGGCTAAGCTGAGCGGCGGCGTTGCCCTGATCAAAGTCGGTGCAGCGACAGAAGTGGAACTGAAGGAGCGCAAGCTTCGCATTGAAGATGCGCTGAATGCAACCCGTGCAGCTGTTGAAGAAGGCATTGTTCCCGGCGGCGGAACGGCTTACATCAACTCGATCCCAGCGGTGGCCCAATTGGTAGAGGGGCTGTTCGGAGACGAGAAGACCGGCGCGGCGATTGTTCTCAGAGCTTTGGAAGAGCCGGTTCGCCAAATTGCCATCAACGCTGGCTTTGAAGGTTCCGTTGTTTCTGAAAAAGTAAAATCCAGTGCGACCGGCATCGGGTTCGATGCATTGAACTGCCTGTACGTAGACATGAAGGGCACCGGAATCGTAGATCCTACGAAGGTGACGCGCAGCGCTCTCCAAAATGCGGCGTCAATCTCCGCTCTGTTCCTCACAACAGAGGCTGCGGTTGTTGAAATCAAAGAAAAAGATGCGCCAGGTATGCCCCCCATGGGTGGCGGCGGAATGGGCATGATGTAATTTGATTGTTTAAACGAAGAACCACCACAGGATTTTATATTTCTGTGGTGGTTCTTCGTTTATTTCGGGCTTTGTCAGGGTATCAACAGTCTGACACACTGTGAAGGATGTGACTGCATGAAGCTGAGCTTGAAAATCACCCTCCTGGCTGTAGGCATAGCATTTATGGCGTTATTTTCGGCTTCGATTTTCGGTTATCTGTACGGCGAGGCGGAAACGCGGAGCCATATCGATTCCTTTCTGCAGTCCGAAGCCAAGGGAATCGCGTGTGCTCTGGAAGGGTGGCTCACAGAAAAGGCTTCCGTCATCAAGGTCCTGGAGAGCGTTATTGGAGAAATGGACACCCCGGAACAGGTTGATAGTAAATTTCTCCAGCACTACCGACGGGACTCAGACATATCGGACATCTACATCGGCTTTGAGGATGGGCGCTTTGTCAGCGGAATCGGTTGGCAGCCGCCGGTGGGTTATGATCCCCGGAGCCGCCCTTGGTACATCCAGGCAAAGAAAGCAGATCGCTTGAATTTTTCAACCCCCTATTTGGATTTGACCACAGGGAAATATGCCGTTTCAGTGGGGATTCCGGTAAAAGACAAAGCCGGGAGGACTGTTGGGATTCTGGCAGAGGATATTCTCCTGGAAACCCTGACTCAGCGGGTTCAAGACATTGATCTAGGGGGGCTGGGATACGGATTCTTGATAGACGCCAATGGAACGGGATTGTCGCATCCGAACCCATCATACATCAACGCAGATCTTCGGATCCACCCGGATACCAAAGAGATTGCAGAGGTCATCCTAAGCCACCATGACGGCCTTTGGGATTATATGTTCAAGGGAACTCCGAAGATCATGTTTCACCAGACGTTGCCCTCGACAGGCTGGACATTGGGGGTGTCCGTGGAGAAGGCCGTGGTTTACAAGCCGATGGAACGGTTGAAAAACCTGTATTTGGTCAGCGGCTTGGCGATCATGCTCCTGGTGATCCTGATTTCAGAAATTTTTTCCCTTCAATTGACCAGGCGCCTCAGTGCCCTGATTGGGGAGTCCCGAAAAGTGGCGGCGGGGAAATACTCATTCGCCGTCGGGCCAGAAGGCAAAGACGAACTCTCGGAACTCGCCAGAGCCTTCGCTTCTATGGCACAAAGTCTTTCTGTGCGGGTTGTTGAACGGGATGAGGCTTTGAAGCGGTTGGATAAGCTGAATACAGAACTGGAAACCACCGTGGAGGACAGGACCGCGGAAGTGACAGCGGCGAACCAAGAACTGCTGGCCATCAATGACGAGCTGGTCACGACCTTGGAAACCCTGAAAACCACGCAGCACCAATTGGTTCAGTCGGAACGGCTGGCTGCCCTGGGAGGCATGGTGGCCGGCATTGCCCATGAGATCAATACGCCGGTGGGGATCGGCGTCACCTGTACATCCTATCTGGAGCGGGAGGTGGGGATTCTTGAGGGGAAATTCAAGGAAAACAGGCTGCGCAAGCAGGAGCTCAGTGAATTCATCGTGGAAACCAAGGATGCTCTCACCACCATCACAAAAAACCTGGACAGAGCGGACCGGTTGATTAAAAGCTTCAAGCTGGTTTCGGCGGACCAGACCTATGATGAAAAACGGATTTTCAATGTGAATGAATATATACAGGCGTTGGTTCTCAGCCTGAACCCCCTGTTGAAAAAAACGGTCCATCGGTTTTCCTATACCTGCCCGGATGGGCTGAACATTATCAGCTATCCAGCAGCATTTGCCCAGATCATCACCCACTTCGTCACCAACAGCATTCAGCACGGTTTTGCCCCAGAGGCTCTGGGGGAGATGCGGTTGGAGGTGGATTTTCTGGACGGAATCCTGTCTCTGTGCTTTTGGGATAGTGGAAAAGGCATGGAGCCTGCTATTCGGGATAGGATCTTTGAGCCCTTCTACACGACCCGGCGTGGGAAAGACGGCAGCATGGGTCTGGGGCTTCATGTGGTGTATAATATCGTGACCGAACAGCTTTTCGGCACCATAGCGTGTATCAGTGAGCCGGGTAAAGGAACGCGGTTTGAAGTCAGGATTCCCCTGGAATCCTGAGAGGGATTTGATAAACGGATCCGACCCGGTGAAATAAAAATGCCGATGGCCCCTTCGGGGAACCATCGGCATTTTGCTGCTGGTTATACGGTGAATTTTTCTACGGCATGCTGGAGTTCCGTAACAAGCTCAGAAACTCGGTTTGCAAGACGGGAGACATTGGAAAGGGTGTTCACCTGCTGTTCGGTGGATGCGGCCACTTCTTCGGAGCCGGCGGCGTTGACCTCGACAACATTGGAGATCGCATCGATGGACTGGCGGATTCCGTCGGCCTGTTTTGAAATACCCACAGTCTTTTGATTGACTTCTGTGAACTGACTGCGCATCTGGTCGATGGAGGTCCGGATATTCAGGAAGATTTCAACCACCTCACGGACCGTAGCCTCCTGTTCGTGGACGGCTTGTTCGGCCCGGGATGTTTCGTGAACGGCTTTCTCGGTACGGCTGATGATTTCCTTGATGGAATCCCCGATTTTTCCGGTGGCATTGGACGATTGTTCAGCCAGCTTGCGGACCTCGTCGGCAACGACGGCGAATCCGCGGCCCTGTTCTCCGGCCCGAGCGGCTTCAATGGCGGCGTTGAGGGCTAACAGATTGGTCTGGCTGGCAATGCCGTTGATGACTTCAACAATTTGGCCGATTTCCTTCACCATTTCATCCAGTGACCGGATGGCAACGGAAACGTTGGCGGTAGCATGGGTGTTTTCAACCATCTTGCTGCCCTGCAGGGTAACGGCTTCCTGTCCCTTCTCAACCATCCGCCCGATGGTCTCAGAGGCGTTATTGACGCTGCTGATATTGCTGGAGATCAGTGAGATGGCGTCAGCCATCTGGCTGATCTGATCAACGCTGGCGGAGACACTGCCGGACTGCTGCTCGGCGCCCTCTGCGAGGCTGTTGATGGCTTGATTGATCTGCTCGGCGATATCCTCTGTTTTCATGGCGGATTCGCTCATGGTATTCGCAGTCTGATGGACTTCGCCCGTAAGGCTGCGAATCTGGCTGACCAGCTTGCTGAGGTTATCCCCCATGGTATTGAAGTTGTCTGCCAGCAGACCGATCTCATCATTGGACTGGATATCCACCCGGTGGGTCAGATCGCCCCGGGCCATATCCCCTGCCATGTGGCTGAGACGGGTGATCGGCCGGGTGATCGAGCTGGTGATCATCAGAATCATGATAGCGGTTACAATCACCAAGACAGAACATAATCCCCCCACCAGCACGGTCAGCTTGTCAATGGATTCGGTCATTTCTGCTTTGGGTAAGGTGACAGCCAAACGCCAGGTGGTGTTGGGAATGGTGGTGTACGATGTGGCGTAGGGTTTGCCGGAGAGGGTCATCTCAGCAAATCCGGAGGTTTCGGCAGTCAGTATAGCCTTGCTGGCTTCGCCGATCTCCTTCAATGTCGCCTTTTGTTCGGGTTTGAGCTGCTGGAACTGCTTGGTGTTGTCGGCTTCCACTTGGGCATAATCAATGGAAAGGCCGATGATTTCCTTAACCGGGTGTGCAACTACGACACCGGAGGTGCTGATGATGAAGGCATACCCGGTTTTGCCAACCTTGGCGGTGTTGATCAGTTCCGTTACTTTGTCCAGCTGCACATCGGCGGCGATAACCCCTTTCAGAGTGCCGTCAGCGGCTTTCACAGGGCTGGCGACCGAGGTGACGACCTTCCCCGTGACCAGATCGAGGTAGGGATCACTGTACAGGGTTTTACCGCTGGCGGCCGCGGCTTTATACCACGGCCGTGCGCGAGGATCGTAGTCGGCCTTGGGAACCCAACCGCTGCCATCCAGCATGACGCCCAGTTCCGTACCCAGATAGATATCCGTGATGGCGGGGTCCGTTTTCATCATGGAGGCCATCATTGCCAGCTGCTCAGGGTCTGTCAGGGCGAAGTTCTGATCACCCCGGGCCAATGTGTCCATCATACTGTAGATGCCGTTTAGCCAGATGCCGATTTCCTTAGAGGTCATATCGGCCTGACTCTTGTTCTGATCCAGAATAAATGCGCTGATCTGGTTCTTTGCCACGAAATAGAGCGTTCCTGAGGCAATCAAGAGTGAAATGATGATGATGGGAAGCAGGGTGCCCAGCATGCGGGCGCGGACGGATTTGAACATGCAATCACCTCTCATGGAATTTTTAATCCTATTCGATTATACCCAGTAATCGGGACAGTATTCAGAATGATCTGATTTGTTTAATGAGTACCCGACGAAAAGCTGAAACTCTGCCTGTTCTGAGGAATGGGAGGCGGAGGCTTTCCGTTACCCGGGTAACCCTGTATAATAAAATCAGGAAGCATGGCATCGCGATCTCCTGAACATTAAGGCGCTGATCTGTCCAGGTTTCGGGTATATCTGAAGCAACGAGTAAATGATTCATGGCCGATATCCCGGGTATGAACCTTCAGCAAAGGAGGACTTGCTATGTACATTCCGAATTGGGGAGAAGAAGTAATGACGGGTAACCCGCAGATCGATGAAGAGCATCGGGTCCTGTTTTCAAAAATCGATATGCTGATGGTGGCGATGTCCCACAGCCGGGAACAGGCAATCATTCAGGAAACACTGAATTTTCTGATCGAGTATGCCAGGGATCACTTCATAGAAGAAGAAAAACTGCACTCAGAATGCCGGGCCCCTAACCTAAACGGCCACAGGGCGGCACATCAAAAAATAGCGAAGGATCTGAAGGATATTCTGGAGATTTATCATCGGGAGGGTCTCACCCCCCATATGGAATTCCGCCTGGTCAATCATGTGATTCGCGGCATTGTGGACCAGCTCCATGAATTCGATCTTCCCCTGGCGCAGTTCATACAGGGAAAAAATCACCTGCAATCATTGCATCAGAAACCATGAATTTTCAGAATATACAAACTTCTATTGAAAAAGGTTTTCCTGACTGGTGAATTCTTGACAAGCAATGGGCAATCCTATAGATTATAGTATTAATAGGTCTGAACAATCCATTGCTTTTCCCTCATATATGTTCGGCAATATGGGCCGTACGTTTCTACCGGGTAACCGTAAATCACCCGTCTATGAGTGGAACGGGTGATTTTTGTCGTATTTCGGCACACCCCTTTCACGGGGGTGTGCTTTGTTATATTCATCCTAGGCCATTGGAATCAGAAAACACAGAGACGAGCGCTATCTGCCGGACCGAATTGCACCGTGATTCGCCCAGTGGAAAAGACTGCCGGAAGGGAAAGAGGAGGAGAAATGGCACAGTATTTTAATGAACCATCCAGAACATTCAACGAGTACTTGTTGGTACCGGGTTTTTCATCAAAGGCATGCTCACCGGACAATGTCAGCCTGAAGACACCGGTGGTCAAATTCAAACGAGGTGAAACCCCCCCCATCCTCATGAATATTCCGCTTGTATCAGCAATCATGCAGTCTGTATCCGATGATCGGATGGCGGTGGCACTTGCGAAAGAGGGCGGGATTTCTTTTATCTTCGGTTCCCAATCCATTGAAAGCCAGGCTGCCATGGTAAGGCGGGTCAAGAGCCACAAAGCGGGCTTTGTAAGAAGTGATTCCAATTTAAGACCGGATCAGACCCTGAAGGATGTGCTGGACCTCAAGAGTAAGAGCGGGCATTCCACAGTTGCGGTGACGGATGACGGGACTGCCGAGGGTAAAATCCTGGGGATCGTGACCAGTCGGGACTACCGCGTGAGCAGAATGTCTCCGGATACACGGATCTCAGAATTCATGACCCCCTTCGAAGACCTGATATACGCACAGGATGGCTGCACCCTGTCTGAAGCGAACGATATGCTTTGGGAGCACAGGCTCAACGCCCTTCCTGTCATCGATAAGAATCGGCGCCTGACCCACTTCGTATTCCGCAAGGACTACGACAGCCATAAAGAAAACCCCAACGAACTCCTCGACGCCGACAAACGATACATTGTAGGCGCCGGTATCAATACACGGGACTACGAAGAGCGAATCCCCGCCCTGGTGGCAGCCGGCGCAGATGTGCTGTGCATCGACTCATCCGAGGGTTTTTCGGAGTGGCAGAAGGATACCATCGACTTTGTCAGAGCCACCTATGGCGATACGGTGAAGATCGGCGCAGGAAACGTGGTGGACGAAGAGGGCTTCCGTTATTTGGCCGAGGCTGGAGCGGACTTCATCAAGATTGGGATTGGCGGCGGCTCCATCTGCATCACCCGGGAAATGAAGGGCATCGGCAGAGGGCAGGCAACGGCGGTTATCGAAGTGGCACAAGCCCGCAACACGTATTATGAAGAAACGGGGATCTACGTTCCCATCTGTTCCGACGGCGGCATCGTCTATGATTACCATATGACCCTGGCCCTGGCCATGGGCTCTGATTTCATC
The DNA here is from genome assembly GCA_964424355.1 of uncultured Peptostreptococcaceae bacterium. Classification (GTDB taxonomy): domain Bacteria; phylum Bacillota; class Clostridia; order Peptostreptococcales; family Acidaminobacteraceae; genus CAZEHS01. Next base: position 66,296 of record CAYRIO010000014.1, on the reverse strand, counting down.
ATGCTGGGAAGATACTTCTCCCGATTCGATGAATCTCCCACCAATAAATTGAACATCAACGGAACCTACGTGAAGGAATACTGGGGCGAAGGCTCCAACCGGGCCCGAAACTGGCAGCGCTATGATCTGGGCGGCGACGGCAAGCTGAAGTTCGAAGAGGGTGTCGATTCCTACGTGCCCTATGCGGGCAGCTTGAAGGACAATGTTCAGCTGTCCCTGAGCAAGGTGAAATCCACCATGTGCAACTGCGGCTCCCTGACGATTCCGGAGCTTCAGAAAAATGCAAAGTTGACACTGGTTTCTGCCACCAGTATCGTAGAAGGCGGCGCCCACGATGTCATCCTGAAGGATACTTCCAATATTGCCAGGTAATCTGACTTCAATCACCGTTACTGAATAATGCAGAGCGAAAGAGGCCTATCATGCAGCAGGAAAAAATAATCGTTTTGGACTTTGGTGGTCAGTATAATCAGCTGATTGCAAGAAGAGTAAGGGAACTGAGCGTCTACTGCGAAGTGCACCCCTACACGATTTCCCTTGAGGAGATCAAGCAAATCAATCCCAAGGGCATCATCCTTACGGGGGGGCCCAACAGCGTTTATGGAGAGGATTCGCCCCAGTGTCAGCCGGAACTGTACCAAATGGGGATTCCCATTCTGGGCCTGTGCTACGGCGCACAGCTCCTGGCCCATCAACTGGGCGGCAAGGTGGAAACCGCGCCGGTATCCGAGTACGGAAGAACGGAAGTGACGGTCGACCGGAAATCCATGCTGTTCAAGGAGGTCTCCGAGAAGACCATCTGTTGGATGAGTCATACGGACTATATCTCACAGGTGCCGGCAGGCTTTGTCATCACGGCCTCCACCCCGGTATGCCCCGTGGCAGCCATGGAAAACACCGAAAAGAACCTCTATGCCATGCAGCACCATCCGGAAGTGAACCACACCCAGGAAGGAACAAAAATGCTGGGAGCCTTCGTCAAGGATGTCTGCGGCTGCAAGGGCGACTGGAAGATGGATTCCTTTGTGGAAGAAGCCATTCGGACCATCAAGGAAAAGGTCGGAAACGGCAAGGTGCTTTGCGCCCTTTCCGGAGGCGTGGATTCCTCCGTGGCCGCGGTGCTGCTTTCAAAGGCAGTGGGCAGCCAGCTCACCTGCGTCTTTGTGGACCATGGTCTCCTTCGGAAGAATGAGGGGGATGAAGTGGAAGCCGTCTTCGGTCCAGGGGGCGACTATGATCTGAACTTCATCCGGGTCAACGCCCAGGAACGGTTCTATGCAAAGCTCCAGGGCATTGAAGAGCCGGAGGCCAAGCGAAAGGTCATCGGGGAAGAATTCATCCGCGTGTTCGAAGAAGAAGCGAAGAAAATCGGCACCGTGGACTTCCTGGTTCAGGGAACCATCTATCCCGATGTCATCGAAAGTGGCCATGGAGAATCCGCAGTCATCAAATCCCACCACAACGTGGGCGGACTCCCCGATTGTGTGGACTTCAAAGAAATCGTCGAGCCCCTTCGGATGCTCTTTAAGGATGAAGTGCGAAAAGCAGGGCTGGAGCTGGGTATCCCCCACGAGCTGGTATTCCGGCAGCCCTTCCCCGGCCCCGGTCTAGGGATCCGCATCATCGGCGAAGTCACCGCGGAAAAGGTGAAAATCGTCCAGGAAGCCGATGCCATCTACCGTGAAGAGGTCGCAAAAGCCGGTGTCGATAAAGAGATCAACCAGTACTTTGCAGCCCTGACCAACATGCGCTCCGTCGGCGTCATGGGAGATTTTAGAACCTACGACTATGCCGTCGTACTTCGGGCCGTCACCACCTCCGACTTCATGACAGCGGAAAGTGCAGAGCTGCCCTGGGAGCTGTTGGGCAAAGTAACGACACGAATCGTAAATGAAGTCAAAGGCGTGAACCGTGTGTTCTATGACTGCACGGGGAAACCGCCGGGGACTATAGAGATGGAATAGTAACAACAAACCCCGAAAGCATTGCTAAAACAATGTTTTCGGGGTTCTTTTTATTTTTTGACTCCGTTTTGACTCCAAAACTAATATTCTGTCATTCTAACTCTGATTCCGTCAGACAAATCAAGGTGTATCATAGAACGCTGCATTTCTAACTCAAACTGTTCTTTTATTGAGGAAAGTTCTTTAAAAGCTAGCTTTGTAGCTTCATTAGCATTATCGCTGTGTTTAGAAATAGCGATATCATACAGGTGGCTAATCCGTTCCCATTTAAGAATATCCGGTAAAATGAGAGGGTTTGCTATCAATAAGTGAATTTCGTTGAGAGTTAAAAGGGTTTTGCCATTTGAATAGTTATCGGTACAGAACGCAAAAAAAGATGCAAGGACAGGGTTGATTCTTATTGAGATGGTTTCGTTGCTAATGAATCCATCGACCGTTCTTTCTCCGGTAATACTAATGATTTTTGAGTTGCATAGGATAATTAGTATCCCCATTAGATCTCCGACTGTCTCAAAACGAAAGTGAGCGGCCTCTGAATCTACAAAAACATTTGTGCTGATGTTCAAGGCTTGTGAGATTTTTTCAATTTGGGAGAATTGGGGTTGTGATCTATTTGTTTCGTATTTACGTATCGAAACGTGGTGGATACCTGCGGACTCAGCTAATTGTAGTTGGTTCATGCCGCGTTGTTTTCGGAAATACCGTATTTTTTCGCCGATTGTCATTTTATCACCACCATGTTTATAGTATCACAAAGAATATAGAGGAGTTATGTGCATTCAAAAATGTAACTCAAATTTGACAATGTTGAAAATGTGGCATATAATGCGGCGAAAAACAAATGTAGCTAATGAGTTACATTATTGAAAGGAGAATCATTTTATGAAAACAGATGACAAACTTATGCTTCGTGCGCACGATTTGAGTGAACTGCTACAAATTTCAGTCGGATCAAGTTACAGGATTATACGAAAGCTCAACAAAGAACTAGAAGAAAGCGGATATATCGTTATCACAGGCCGTATACCAGCAAAGTATTTCGAAAAACGCTTTTTTCAATCATAGTGCATAAAGGGGTGACAAATTCTGAAAGCTCAAAAAGACAGCATCGCTGGAAAGTGGAAGATTCAATATCGAATCAAGGACGTTTTTGGAAACACTAAAAAATCTACAAAACGAGGGTTTTCAACAAAGAGGGAAGCGGAAGAGTGGCTCAGGAACTATATAATGACCCAACAAGTAGATTTAAACATGCTGCTAGCTGACTATATCCAGTTGTATTATGCAGACGTTGGGCCGCGATTAAGAGAACACACAATGAGGACAAAAAAGTACATTATTGATTTAAAAATCAGTCCTGTACTGGGCCGTCTTAAGATGAATGAAACAAAGCCGGTTCACATACGTAAGTGGCAGAACGGTTTGATTAATCAGGGATATTCGCAAACTTATCTTCGTACGATACAAAATCAATTAAATGCAATCTTTTCACATGCTGTTAGATATCACGATTTGAAAAGCAATCCATGCTCTAAAGGCGAAACAATGGGAAGAAATAAGGCTGATGAGATGGAGTTTTGGACTAAAGAAGAATTTTCTAAGTTCATTGATGCTGTGATGGATAAACGCGTGTCGTATGTTGCCTTTATGACGCTTTATTACACCGGAATTCGTATTGGCGAACTTATGGCACTTTCTAAAACAGATATTAATACTGATAAAAAAACCATTTCAATTACGAAGTCATATCAAAGACTGAGCGGTCGGGATGTTATTACAGAGCCGAAGACTCCAAAAAGTAGGCGTGAGGTCAGTATACCCGAATTTCTTTCAGAAATACTCAACGATTTTATTCAGAGTTGTTATGGGATTGCTGACAATGACAGACTGTTTCCGATTACGAAGGGGTACTTGATGAGTGAAATGAAGCGTGGCGTAAGGATCAGTGGGGTTAAAAAAATCAAAACTCATTCATTGAGGCATTCGCATGTGGCCCATTTAATCGAATTGAATTTTCCTATTTTGGAAATTGGACAGCGCCTCGGTCATTCTTCGTTACATTCTACGATGGTATATGCTCATTTGTATCCAAATAAGCAAGAAGCAATTGCAAATAAACTGGCAGAGGAGTTTAAGGAGGATTTTGAATGCCGGGATTAGATTATAACCGTTTTCGAAATAAAACCATATCCTTCCGTGTTTCGCCTGAAGAAGGCCGATTGATTAAAGCGCGTTATAAAGTCAGCGGCACGCCGAAGGCAGAGTTCATACGCAGATCGATTTTAGAGAGTCAAATCAACATCATGGCAGGAAGGTACCAAAGCGACCGGCTGAGTCTTGAAATCAAGAAATTGAGAGAAGAATGCAGTAGAATCCTATCGGATGATTCAGATGAAATTGAAAAGCTACTGCTAGAAATCAGAGCGTTGCTCAAAGAAATTCAGTGTGTTATAGATGCAAAATAAGTAGCGGCAGTGAAAAAGAGGTGGGGCTATAATGTCGAACTCGTCCAAAACCATGATTAGGGTAAAACACAGAGAAAATCCTTATGTGATGATAGATAAGGCGGTAATCAATGATCCAAGGCTGAGCTGGAAGGCGAAGGGGCTGATGAGCTATTTGTTGGCACTGCCGGATGATTGGAAAATCTACGTGAATGAACTTAAAAAGCATGCTGCAGATGGCAGAGATGGGACGGCATCCGGCATAAAAGAGTTGATGAAGTATGGGTATTGCACTCGTGAGATTAACAGAGATGAAAGGGGGCTTCTGAGAGGATACTTATACAGTGTTTATGAGCTTCCGAGCACAGAATCTGGCTTTAATATTGAGAATGAAGGCGTTCAACCAGAAACGGGAAATCCGTATCCGGTTAAACCGTATCCGGAGAATCCGAAAACGGATAAACCGAATACGGAAAACCCGAAGCTACTAAATAATGATTTAACTAAAGAACCAATAGAACTAAATAATGATTATACTGATGAATCAATCTATCAATATGATGGAGTGATTGACTTCATGACCGGTAAAGCTCATAGCCGTTCAGACGATATTGAATACGAAATACGATCCAACAGGGGCATCCCATATTCATTTAAAGCTGACAGAGGAAAAATGACAAGAGCTATTCATATTCTAACCAATTGGGACAGCTATAGCATCCAAGGCTACCATGAAGAATCCAAGCAAGAAATCTACAAGCTGTTTATGGTGTGCCTTATCGATATGGCATGCATGGACGGTGTCGAGAAGTATAAAGGGTCTGCGGTAACCTACGCAAAGGTAATAGATATGATTAACCAGAGAATAGATTGGTCCTACGGTTTGTTGAACATAATGGAGTTCGTTCATGCGTTTGTATTTGAGTTTGATGATGTGAGCAGGCAGCAGGAAATTCGGGCTGTTATCCCATACATGAAATCCTGCATCTGGAATAGCCTGTTGACCTATAAGGTGAAGCTGAATGCTCTTGAAGTTTAAGGATGGGGGATTTAGATTCAATCCATCATGCTTTCCGAGCGAGAATTTGAGCGAGGATAGCCGAAGGCGGATTGGGGTTTCTGGTTCTTGTGCAATAACGTTTTTGAGGATAGCAAGCATTGCAAGTGTATATACACTTGCCCGAAACGATCAAAATCATCCGTTGGATGCTTTGATGTTTCCGCTTGTTGGGGTTTCCCCCAATCCCCTTTTATAGAGCCTGCAAGGGAGGCTGCGATGGCAGAAAGATATCGGACAATACCGATCTATTTCATGGTGACAAACGAAGAAATCGAAATGATTGAAACAAAGATGAAGCAGCTTGGAACAAGGAACAAAGGAGGGTATCTGCGGAAAATGGCTATCGATGGATATGTTATCAAAAAAGATTATAGCGATGTGAAAAAGCTCACAGGAGAGTTGGGCAAAATCGGGAGCAATGTGAATCAAATCGCCCGTGTTGCAAATGAATGCAAGCATATTGATGAAGCGGATATCAACGAGATGGTAGCTGCTCAGGAAAGGATTGTTGGATTGGTGAATGAGCTTTTAAGCAAGCTAATGAGGATGTCATAGAGATATGAAAGGAGGACCCGTTTATGTCTTGGTTTAGTGATACTATTCAAAGCGGCGATATTAAAGGTCGGTGTTTCCCAAGTAAGTTCATTAAGCGGCAATTCAAACTGATGATTAGAGACCAGACCAGTGATGATGATCTAAGCCGAAAAATTCTGTTCTGCATCATTGCCGGAGACAAGTATCTGTACAAGAACGCAGATAAAATCTACAATTTCGAAAAGCATCGAATCCGTCCAAGCTGCATGGTCGATCCAAGAGTTAAAAACAAGATCCTGACCTCGCATTTGAATGATGGTTTTGAATGTTAACTTTCAAAAAGTCCTATCGGATAAAACAAAAGATGGATAGAATTTTAAGCCGTGTAGTCTGCTACACGGTAAAAAAACATCATTCGGAGGTTAAAAATAGAAAAATGAGAAAAATCAGGATAATGCCAAGAAAAGAAACCATGATTATTATATATCCCTTTGTGGCTGCATACTTCATCGGCCTTGATCCCAACCTACCGGCTATTGTCTCTATACCAATGCTGATAAGCTCCATAGCGGCGCTCGGGTGGACTTTGAAACTGGCAGTAAGGAAAGTGTTGGAGTTGAAAAAAGTGGTTGGGAAAAGGAACGGGAGGTATTAGAGCGTGGAAGACTATATCGTTGGATTGGTTAGAAGTATGATTGTTGGAACACAAAGCCTCGGTTCAAATACGAGCATATTAACGCAGACTCCTGAAACCTTTAATGCCGTTTTGTACAACGGGGTTACAACAATAGCAACGAATGCGGTTATGCCAATTGGATACATGCTTCTAGCCCTGTTTTTCCTATTGGAGTTGAATAATATCATTGTTCGCACTGATGGGCTTAATGGAACCCTTGGAACAGAGATTCCGTTTAGGATTATGTTCAAATTTGCATTATGCAAGCTAGCTTTGGATAGCACGCCACTCATTCTTGGAGCAATATTTCAGATGAGTAATGAGGTCGTCATGAACATTGGAAACGTATTTGGAGCAAATGCACCCAATATAGCTCAAAATCTAGAAGTGATGCGAGAAACCATAGGAAATATGGACTTTGGTGTAAAGCTTATGATGGCATCCCAAATATCGATACTGTGGCTTGTTTATAAGTTCTCCACGACAATGATCAGCGTGATCATCTTTGGAAGGATGATTGAGATATATGTTATGATGGCGGTTGCTGCTCTCCCGATGGCTACCCTTGGGAACTCCGAAGCCAGCCAGATTGGTAAGAATTTTTTAAAGAACTTTCTCGCCGTATGCATGCAAGGGGTATTGATTTACATCATTCTCAGTATGTACGGAACGCTGATTGCTGGGATTGCAACCGAATTTGATCCCGTTGATGTGACGGCAGTACTCTGGGAGGTGCTGCGTTATACGATGGTGCTTGTAATTGCTATTTTTATGACTGGTAAACTGTCGAAGTCGATATTCAATGCGGCGTAGGAGGGCTTGATGAAAAAGGAAATGATCATTGCTTTAAGCTGCATCATAGCGTTGACGCTGTTTGGATGCTCAAAAGAAAGTGCGTCTCCAGACAGATTAGCTTCTGAGCTCCGTATTGAGATGGATAGCCTGATTGTGGGGACGTGGAGGTACTACAAAGATATTCCTGAAATGCCGGCTTATAAGACTTGGAGCATCACTTTTAACAAGGATGGCACTTACACCACTGAGGGTGATAAAGATTCGGATTTGGGCGTATCGCACGCTGAAACGTGGGGCAATGGCACGTATACGATATCTCAAGATGAATTGATTCTTGAAATGATTCGCGCTGGCAGCGTAAACACCAGAGCCCGGCAAATTCAAATCAAAGCAGATGGTGGAATTACTCAGCTGACATTCCTGAAGGATGACCGCAGTGAAGCAGCAGTTACCTATGTTTCTGCTAAGGTTGGAGCTGGTGGAGAAGCGGATAACTACTATACAATATTCGAAAAGCAAAATTAAGCTGCAGAAATCAATGTAACTCATTTTTTTCAGATCATCCTGGCTGCAGCTGCACGCTTTGAGTTACAATATTTGTATTGAACCTTCGAACAAGTTGATGTAAAATGAACCCGTAAGTATCTCGCAATCACCCATGCGACTAATAAGAGGGTGGGCGCTTACCACCTTACAGCGTTTAAAATGGTGTACGCTACCCGTTATGCGTGTTACAAGTAGACGGTGAATAAGAAAATGCTACAGCCCTGTCATTTGACAGGGCTGTTTATTTAAAAAAATGTAGATGAAAGGAAAATAGTGAATATGAACGAGTTTTTAGCTGTTTTGGCAGCTTTAATTGTTTTCTTCTGGAAAATATTTTTGAATGCACAGAAACATAATGTTGAAAAAACATTTGATTCGCAGTCTGAAAAGCTTTTGAGAAAGATTTTATATGAAGTTTTAGGGGGGACAGTTGTTTTATTCGTTACATTTTTTTGCATTCCGATTTTGGAGCCGGGACACAAAGCTATATACTATATAATTTACATGATTGGCGTAGTTGTATTTTTTTCAACACAAACAATTGAAACAGTAATTGTTATCATGGGAAATTTAAGGAGGCCGGTTTCGCGGTTCTTGTTGTGGTATGATTCTAAAAACTTTTGGATATCAGTACTTCAAGTTATTATATACTCCGTAGTGCTGATCGCTATTTATGTACATATTTATGCTGCATTCAATGAAATTGTCGGGAAAGACAAAATATCTGATCACACAATGGCAGGCGTGGTAATTAGTACGATGAAAGAAATTGAAAATGAGCCGGTAAAAGAACCAGATAGAGACCAAAAGGCAGTTGGGGAAAAAAGGCCTTCGCAAAAGGAAGAAATTACCAAGGCAATCGTTGCAATGGGTGGATTTTTCACATTACTCTTTTGCATTTATGGTTTGTGGAGAATGATAGTCTCTGCGCCTTGGTTTATTATAAAAAAGCGATTTGAGAAGAAGTACTCATATTCTTTTGAAATAGCTGGATCACTGCCGTTGAAAGGCCTTACATTTGTAAACTCTAGTAATGAATACTTCTTGTGCTTCGATGAAGAAAAAAAGGAACATGTACTAATTTATAAAAATACTGTTATGAAGATAAATATAAAGCCGCAATAACCCTGTCATTTTCAGGGCTGTTTACGTAAAAAAGCGAGGGGCTTAGGCCGCTCGCTTTTGCTTTTAAAGCTCTCATTACGGATGGATTAGCAAACCGCTTTGAATCTGAATTCACTATGGCGCAATTCTAGAATGCTTAGCACTATGAATGCATAATGGTAAAGTGTCATGCTGTCAAAGTGTTAGTGTATAACCCATTCGTATTTGATCTTCATGTGATTTAGTTGATTGAATCCGATCTCGTGATCGTGTTGAAGTCGCCCAACCACAATGCCGGGCTGGGTGGATATTGCCGCTGCAAACTTCAGTACGGCCTGTTCTGAAAACAACCCATATTGGATGAATGTTGTATAGGGTTCCGGGGGAATTAAAGTGTCGGAAGCGAATGCATCTGCTTCTGTTTCTCTGATGTCTACGGATGCAGGATCATCGTACTGAATGAAAGTATTATCCTTTTCATGGAGAATCAAATGCCCTAATTCGTGGAACAGACTGAACCAGAATTTGTCGGCATCCTTTCCGCGCAATGAAAGGGCGATGATGGCTTTGGTCTTGTTCTCCCATGTAGTAGCTCCGTGAGCAAATGTGTTTTGCAAATGAGGCAGGAAAACCAGCGCAACGCCGCAATCAGACAATATCTCAATAAGTTTTGGCTGAAAGACTTCTGGATTTTCGCTGATCAATGATCGTATTTTAGGGATGCTGGTTTTTAATCTTAGCTTGTTGAAGGGTTTTGTGTTGATTTCACGCGCTTCTAAGTAACCCTTCTGAAGCCATGCAGATAAAGCGAAATCAGATGCCTTCCCGTTATCCAGTTTTCTAAAAACGGGAGCAAGCTTGCTAATATGATTGACTTGACTCAGTGAAGCAACCTCAAAAAAACGCCTTAGCTCCTCGACACGCTCATGAGGAGCTTTTTTTGCAGCGACCCAGCCTTTTTTAACCATATCGTTGAACGGGAAGCAAGTGGCTACCGAAATCTCGGATTCAAGCTCAGTTTCCTGATCAATTCTGGCCAGATCTTCTTGGTAAAGAGCTTCGAGGTTGTTCCAGAAGCGCGCGGGTACACCGAGTACGCTCTCCAATTTTAGAGCAGTCTGATGGGTAAGAGGAACTTTGCCGTTCAGCAGCTGACTAATGAACTTCGTGCTGGAGCCCATCCTTTCAGCAAATTCCACTTGGCTCATATTACGGTCTTCCAGCTGTTCTTTAATGCTCTCGCCAGGAGGGATGGCAATAATACTGTTTTTAATTTCCATGATAATCATCCACCTCCAATAGCCGGACTATTTTTATTCCACTGGTGTTGTTTGAATCTGTCGTTGGTTCAACGATCAGCCGATAAGGATGCTCAAGATCCAGAGCATATTTTCCGATCAGGTCGCCTTTTAACGGATGGCATCGCCCGATTCGATGGGCAACCATTTCGTCTAATGAGTCTGCGGCTGTCAACTGCTTCACTCTCAGATGAAGACGCTCGGCGCACTTGTCTCCATAGGAACGTTTAGCTTTGGAAAAGTCGGTGCATTCTTTTTCAAGTGTCTTGTTCTTGTATTCTAGTTTCAAACAATCACCTCGGAATAAGTTTTATTTACCTAATGGGTAAACAAAACTGTACAATCAGTATAGGCTTTTGGGGTAGCCAAGTCAAGTACGGTATTGCTACAATTTGGAATATGAACATTATAAATTTTATGGTCGGAATTTGCAAATGATTGCGAAGGATATTGATTCAATAGTACTTTAAATGCTTAATACTATCGTATCATGATGTCAACGTACTGCTACGTTTGCATGCGTTGGTCCATTGCATAAGCATAGACTGCATTTCGGTTACAAAAGTGGCATCTCATTTACAAAAACCGCGTTTTGCTTAACAAAGTGGCTGTTTGCGGTACAAACTCTATTTCCCTTCGTGTGTGTCAACAGGAAAACTACAGGAATGCAAAGAAAATATGAGCACTACGAAATAATATTTGTTAAATTCTGCACATAGTGATAATCTGGTAAATATTAAGAAGCTAAAAGCGAGGTGCGTTTGAATGGCGGTTAGCTACAATAAGCTTTGGAAACTACTCATTGATAAAAAAATGAATCGTACCGAATTAATGCAAGAAGCTGAAATGGGGACTTCCACTATGGCCAAGCTGGGAAAAGATCAATATGTCAGCATGGAAGTGCTGGTTCGAATTTGTAAGGTGCTGAGCTGCAATATCGGGGAAATTGTGGATATCGTTAGGGAAAAGGAGAGCGAATGATGGGATCGAATTTCAGTTTCTTAGATGCCACTTTTCCTGTACTGATGAATCTTGGGAGTACTGCGGAAAAATATCTATATTCAGACACCAACTCCTGCCTGATCAAGTTGGGACTATTCGGTGAGACCATTGTTAATTTGATGCTTCAACTGGATGACATTCCACGGCCGGACTCTAACGACACCCACGCCAGCCGGATTAAGATCCTGAAAAAAGAAGGCCTGCTTTCAAAGAGCATTGACGATATCCTATATGCCCTCCGTATGACCCGAAATAAAGCCGTACACGACAATTATGATGATTTTGAAGAGTGTAAAATCCGTCTCGAAATGGCACACACCTTGGCTATTTGGTTTATGCAGACCTATGGAGATTGGCAGTACCAAGCGGAAACTTTCGTGAGTCCTCAAGATCAGCGGAATGATGTGGACTATGAATCACTCCTTAAAGATAAAGAAGCTCTTATTGAGCAACTGAATGAGCAGCTAAAGAACCAAAAGCCTTTAAAAGTTGTGTCAAAATCTGAGCGCGTTGAACGGGCTTCATCTGCCCTCAAGATGATGGAACTGTCGGAACAGGAAACCCGCTATCTGATTGATGCACAGTTACGACTTGTGGGCTGGGAAGTCGATACGGTGAATTTTCGCTACTCTAAAGGAACCCGGCCGGAGAAAGGCAGGAACTTGGCTATTGCAGAATGGCCCACCAATTCCACCGTTGGGGACCACGGATATGCAGATTATGCTCTTTTCGTAGACTTGAAACTGGTGGGCATCATCGAAGCCAAACGAATGGCTGCTGATATTCCCTCTGTGATTGATTACCAGTGCAAAGATTATGCAAAAGGAATAAAAGACGAAGATGAGGAGTATATGGTCGGCCAGTGGGACGGTTATAAAGTACCTTTGCTCTTTGCAACTAACGGGCGAAAGTATCTGAAACAGCTAGAAACCAAGTCCGGCATCTGGTGTTTGGATGTTCGTAAGCCTTATAACATTCCAAAGGTTCAGCAGGGGTGGATGAGCCCTTCTGGAATCAGCGAATTGCTGGAAAAGGATATCGAAGCAGCCAACCACAAGCTTCAGAACTATGAATACGACCTTTTAACTGATCCAGACGGTCTTAACCTGCGGGATTATCAGGTACAAGCTATTAAAGCCGCTGAAAATGCCGTTATTAACGGCAGGGATACTGTTCTTCTGTCTATGGCTACCGGAACCGGAAAAACGCGTACGGTGTTGGGGATGATCTATCGCTTCCTGAAAACCGATCGGTTTAGACGAATCTTGTTCATGGTAGATCGTTCTGCCCTTGGTGAACAGGCTCAAGACGTGTTTAAAGAGGTGAAAATCGAAGAACTTATGACCTTGGATGAGATCTACGATATTAAAAACCTTGGGGAGAGCATACCTGAGAAAGAAACTAAGATCCAGATCGCCACAGTCCAGAGTATGGTGAAGCGGATTATGTTCAATGAAGGGAATATAATTCCAGCCATATCCGATTATGACCTGATTGTGGTGGATGAAGCTCACCGAGGCTATATTCTGGATAAAGAAATGGATGAGGATGAAATTCTGTACCGGAATCAGGATGACTACGTTAGCAAGTACCGTTCGGTAATGGATTACTTTGATGCTGTAAAAGTCGCCTTAACTGCAACCCCTGCTTTACATACGACTGAAATTTTCGGAAAACCCGTCTTCAACTACACCTATCGTGAAGCGGTTATAGAAGGCTACTTAGTGGACCACGATGCGCCTCACACCCTTACAACCAAGTTGAGTGAAGATGGTATTGTGTTTCAAAAAGGTGAAACCGTTGTAATTTATGATCCGGTCACTGGAGAAATAACTAATAGTGATGAAATTGAAGATGAGATTCGTTTTGATGTGGACACGTTTAATCGTAGGGTGATAACGGAGTCTTTTAACCGTGTGAATTTGGAAGAAATCGCAATTGAGTTAGATCCGGATGGAGAAGGGAAAACCTTAATCTTTGCCGTGGATGATGCTCATGCAGATATGATTGTTAAAATTCTAAAAGAGATTTATGAGCCCCGGGGTGTAGATCACGAAGCCATTATGAAAATTACCGGCAGTGTGGCGGGTGGAAATAAGAAGAAGATCATGGAAGCCATTAAAAAATTTAAGAATGAAAAATACCCCAACGTTGTGGTTACGGTGGATTTGCTGACAACGGGAATTGATGTGCCTGAAATTAGCACCCTTGTGTTTATGCGGCGGGTTAAATCACGGATTTTGTTTGAACAGATGGTCGGTCGCGCCACAAGGCTTTGCCCTGCCATCCGAAAAACCCATTTCGAAATCTATGATCCTGTAGGGGTCTACGAATCTCTGCAGCCGGTGAGCACCATGAAACCGGTTGTAGCCAATGCAACAACAACGTTTGATGATTTGCTAGGCGGCTTGGAGGTATTACATACAGAGCGTCAGGTAGAAAGCCAGATCGATATGATCTTAGCTAAACTACAACGGAAAAAAAGAGACATTTCAGAAAAAACCATGGAGCATTTTGTGGATCTTTCCGGTGGATTAAGCCCCACAGGATTTATTGAACTGATTAAATCCATGCCTGCAGAACTGGCCAAAGCCCATATTCTGAAACACAAGAAACTGTTCGAACTGTTGAATGAAGGGGGTACAGGTTTCCGGAAACCCGTTGTCATTTCACAAAAACAGGATGAGCTTCGTAGTCATACGCGAGACTATAATGGGAAAAAGCCAGGAGACTATCTGGAGGAATTCAGAGTATTTATTACAGAAAACATGAACCAAATTGCTGCCCTGAATGTGGTGTGTACACGACCGAAAGAGCTGACCCGTGAGAGTCTTAAAAGCTTGAAGCTTGAATTAGACCGACACCAATTTACAGAACAGCAGCTCAATACTGCTCTTAAAGAACTCAAGAATGAGGATATTGCAGCAGATATCATCAGCCTCATTCGCCAGCAAGCCCTAGGTTCGGCGCTTCTTAACCATGAAGAGCGAATCAAACGGGCAGTTGAACGGCTGAAAAAGAATCACAAATTCAGCAGGATGGAAATGGGCTGGATTGAGCGCATGGAAAAATACCTGATGAACGAATCGGTCATCACTAAGGAATCTTTCGATACAGGAGCTTTCAAAAAGCAGGGTGGCTTTGGTCGCGTGAACAAAATCTTTGATGAAAAACTGGATGAAGTATTGGACGAGCTGAACGACTATCTATATGACGACGGAGGCAATGTGGCATCATGAATAATCAAGAGATCGTAGCAAAGCTTTGGAACCTGTGTAATGTGCTTCGTGATGATGGCATTACCTATCATCAGTATGTTACCGAGCTAACATATATTCTATTTTTGAAAATGGCTAAAGAAACCGCTACGGAAAGCGCCATTCCTGAAGCCTACCGATGGGATGAGCTGGTGGGCAAATCCGGTATTGAACTGAAAAAGTACTATCTTAAACTCCTTACCCACCTAGGTGAAGAATGTACGGGCCGCATTCGTGAAATCTATGCAGGCTCCCGTTCCAATATTGAAGAGCCTAAGAACTTAGAAAAAATCATTACCTCTATTGATGCCTTGGACTGGTATTCTGCACGGGAAGAAGGGCTTGGCAACCTGTACGAAGGCTTGCTTGAGAAAAATGCTAATGAGAAGAAATCCGGTGCGGGGCAGTATTTTACGCCCCGTGTGCTGATCAATATTATGACAAAGCTGATTGATCCCAAACCCGGTGAGCGGTGCAACGATCCAGCCTGTGGCACATTTGGTTTTATGATAGCGGCAGACCGACATATTAAAGACCAAACGAGTAACTTGGAAGTGCTATCAGTGGATCAGCAAAACTTCCAAATTAACAAGGCTTTCACCGGCTGTGAGCTGGTTCACGAAACCCACCGTTTGGCTTTGATGAATGCTATGCTTCATGATATTGACGGAAAGATCCTGCTGGCCGATACCCTGTCTAGTCAGGGTGAGACGATGAAGTACTTTGATGTGGTGCTTACTAATCCGCCTTTTGGAACCAAGAAAGGTGGAGAGCGTGCTACACGAAAAGACTTGGTCTATCCATCCTCAAACAAACAGCTGAATTTTCTACAGCACATCTACCGAAGCCTAGACACTAACGGCAGAGCGGCAGTGATTTTACCGGACAATGTGCTGTTTGCCGATGGGGATGGCGCGTCTATTCGAGCTGACTTGATGGATAAATGCAATCTACACACCATCCTGCGTCTGCCCACTGGTATTTTCTATGCTCAAGGGGTTAAGACCAATGTGCTTTTCTTTACCCGTGGCAAGGCAGAAAAGGGCAATACCAAGGATGTATGGTTCTTCGATCTTCGCACCAATATGCAGAACTTTGGCAAGACCAACACCTTGAAGGAAGAGCATTTTGAAGACTTTATCAAAGCCTATACTGCTGAAGACCGGACCCAAGTGAAGGATGAGCGGTTTAATTGCTATACCCGTGAGCAGATAGCGGCCAAGAACAACAGCCTAGACCTGGGGCTTATTCGGGATGATAGCATTCTGGATTATGAAGACCTGCAGGACCCCATCGAAAGCGGCGAAGAAATCATTGCCAAGCTGGAAGAGGCTGTAGACTTGATTCAGAGCGTGGTGAAGGAACTCCGTTCGTTGGAGGGAAAGTAATCATGGCGAAGGTTAATGCGAAGGATTTAACGCCGAAGGAACTGTTGGAACAGGCATTGGTGCCAGAGGGTGAGCAGCCATATCAGGTGCTGGAAAATTGGGTTTGGGTGAGGCTTAACGAAGTATCCGATATTGTAACTGGCGGGACTCCAAGCAAGAACAATAATGAGTTCTATGGAGGTAGTTTTCCGTTTGTTAAGCCTGCGGATCTTGATCAAGGAAGGCATGTGAACTTTGCATCAGAGTATTTAACTGATAAGGGGAGAAGTGTGTCAAGAATCATCCCATCAGGTTCTACAAGTGTATGTTGTATCGGAACCATTGGTAAGTGCGGATATATTGAGATGGAATCAACTACGAACCAGCAAATAAATACACTGATACCTAAATTCAACAAATTGTTTACATACTACTACTGCAATTCAGAGTCTTTCGTTAATGAGCTCCGAAACCTTGCTTCAGCGACAACGATATCTATTGTAAATAAAGGGAAAATGTCCACTCTCCCATTTCCTCTCCCTCCCCTCCCCGAGCAACAACGCATCGTCGACAGCATTGAAAGCCTTTTTGAAAAGCTGGATCAGGCAAAAGGGCTTATTCAGGATGCGCTGGATTCCTTTGAAAATCGGAAGGCGGCCATTCTTCATAAGGCTTTTAGTGGGGAATTGATTGGTGCTATTCCCTCGATTGTTGAGTTGAAGACAATTGCTCAGGAAATCAAAATTGGACCATTTGGAACAATGCTTCATGCTAAAGATTACATTGAAGGCGGTATTCCTGTTATAAATCCGAAGCACATAGTTAATCAAAAGATATTTCCACAAGATAGTGTCACAATATCTAAAGAAAAGGCAGAGGAATTATCGAAATATAAGCTGAAAGAAAATGACATAATCATGGCCAGAAGAGGTGAAATGGGGCGTACGGCGTACGTTTCAAGCAATGAAAATGGATGGTTGTGTGGAACTGGTAGTGTCAGAATCCGCATGCCAGAAGCGTATAGCGGATTGTTGTATTCGCGGATTTTGTCTAGCCAGGCAACGGTAGAATATCTAGAAGTAAATGCAAAAGGTATCACGATGAAAAACCTTAACGAAGGTATAGTAGGTCAAATACCTGTACCAAATTTTACTTATATTGAGCAAGAAAAAATATCAATCATTCTTGATGACATTGTTGCAAAAGAGCAAAAGGCAGAGGAACTTTGTGACACTTTGGATTTGATTAATTCCATGAAAAAATCCATCCTTGCTCGTGCCTTTCGTGGAGAACTAGGAACGAACGATCCCGAAGAGGAAAGCGCGTTGAAATTGTTGGGAGATATGCTGGTGAGCCATTATTTCTAAATCCGGTAATTCGGATGCTCCATACAAGGAGGTGTTTTATGGAAAAAGCAAAAATTTATATTAGTTATAGCAGAGACGATACAGATACTCGTTTAATTAAAAAGCTGATTACGGACCTAAATAGTGAAAAATATTCGATTGTTTACGACCAAGATGAAGGCCAAGTTGGGGGTCGCGATATTTCACGCTTTATAGCTGATGAAATGGATGAAGCCGATTACATATTGATTATTGTGACACCTTCATACGTTAAGAAAGCTAACAAACCATATTCGGATAAAATGCGCTCGCATGTTGAAATTGAAATGGATAATATAATCAAGCGAAGTCAACGGAAAAAAGAATCGTTGCTGTTTGTATTGGCAAAACAGGAAAAGGAAAGTGAATTTTTGCCAAGAAAATTAGATACGATGGACTATCATGATATGTCATCAGATGCACATTACGAGAGATCTTTGAATCGCCTGAGACATAGTCTTGATACGAGCAGGGATAACTCCCAAAAAGAATGCGATTGGGATAATGTTCCGATTTCACTAATAGAAAAAATTGATGAAGATGAAGTAAATATTGAAATAATGTGTGATGGTACACCGCCTAGATTATCAACAAGAATATTATACAAAGATACTGTGATCTTATTGAGTCACAAACAAACAACAGACTTGTTTCTCCGGGAATATCGTGATTGGGAGTGGGCGAATGGACATATTAAGCAATTTGCATCAGATGCTTTTTTTATGCCAATAAAAGAGAACAGTGTTGATCAATTTCTCAAATGTATACATGATAATAAAGAAAATTATATTATGAACTTGAGAAAGTATGAAGTTGGTTATGAAGTGGAAAATTATAAAATGTTGGACGGTGTGTGCGCATATAAAATCGCAAGTATTGATCGAAGTCTCTGGCTCGAACTAATTGATTTTGCGAATAATTATGATTGGGACAATGGAAAAAGCGAGTGGCATATTTTTCAACGCAACTATAACTATATTCATGTGTATAGTCCGGTTATTTCATACAATCGGAATCTAAACGCGGGTGAACATGTGATATATAGAGCGGTGAAAGATGACAGCATTCAACATGACTACGTTACTGTTTATGTTGACATAAGTGACTTCGTTGATTTGAACCACAAATCGATATCTTATATCAATGGCAAAGACAGATGGGGAATACGAACAGCTGCGGAGTGGTTCGAAAAAAAGTTCTTACCCTTTGCGCGAACTAAAATAAAACAAAGTGATGTAGAACGTTTCTGTAAAGATACGTTTGAAGAGACTTTTTCAAGATTGCAGTACTTTTATATGAGTACTCGCGTTATTGTCAACAATAGAGACATTGAAATGCTAAAAGAAACTTTGATAATATTCCTCAGTAAGGTGTTTGCCCAAAATGATCTTGGCTACATTCGCTCAAAGCTGGGTATAGAGACAGGGAACAGAAACTATGATCCTCAGCAAGCATCTCAAGAAATAGTTGATTTTTTAAATAGCATGGATTTTAAGAATAATGTTGACGAAAACGGAGCGAACAGCTCTTTGGCTGATGATATTCTAAGGTGTATAAAAGTGTTTACTGATTCACCGTATAGATCAATACTTGGGATCAATGGTTTTAAAAGAGCTGAGCAGCTTAACAATCACTTGATTGATAGAATGAATGAATATGAGCTGTTGTTAAAGTATAGGGACATATGATTTTACAGTTTTGCGATAATGACTAGGTATGATGGATGCGTGCAAGCACTTTTCGTTTTCATGCATAAAGTGTTGGATAAATTCGGTCGGAGTATAACTATTGTAAAGGAATTAAGGAGGCAAATATAATGAGAAAAGCATTATGTGTTGGAATTGACAGTTATGAAAAAATTAAAGCTTTACACGGGTGCGTCAATGATGCAAATGGAGTAAATGCTGTGTTGGAACGTAATGGAGATGGCACATTGAACTTTCAAACCAAGTTGTTGTGTGCGACTAGTGATGCATCATACATTACAAGAGGGATTCTAAAAGATGCGATTCAGGAGCTTTTTGAAGGTCAATCGGAGATAGCTGTGTTATATTATGCTGGACATGGCTCATATGATGCTCTTGGTGGATATCTATGTACAAGTGAAGTGGGCCGTGTAGACGAGGGTTTATCCTTGAATGATCTAATGGGTATTGTAGCTCAATCAAAAGCGAGTAACAAAGTTGTGATACTTGATAGCTGCCATAGTGGGCTTGTAGCTAGCTCCAATCAAATGCAACATTATTCAGTATTACATAAGGGAACTACTATACTAGCTGCATGCGATGAAAAGCAATATTCATCTGAGGAAAATGGACATGGAGTATTTACAACTTTGCTGATTGAAGCATTATATGGCGGTGCTATGAATCTACTTGGGGAAGTTTCTCCTGGCAGCATTTATTCGTATATCGATCGTTCTCTTGGATGGTGGGAGCAACGACCGATTTTTAAAGCAAATATTAGCGGCTTTGTATCTCTAAGAAAGAATTCACCACCGATTGAAATAGCCGAATTGCGTAGAATTACAGAGTTTTTCAGTACGCCATATGATGAATTTGCTTTAGATCCAACATATGAGCCAGATAAGCATGAAGCAGACACGAAAGAAGTGGACAAAGCTCATGAAGCAATATTTGCCATTTTGCAAAAATATGTTAAACTCAACTTAGTGGTACCTGTAGGTGCCGAACACATGTATTATGCAGCGATCAATCGCAAATTTTGTAAATTAACCGTACAAGGGCAACACTATTGGCAACTTGCAAAAAAGAATACGATATAGAATCATGTCGATAACTTTTAATAATGTGGCATCTCTGTTTAGCTACTGACGATGGATTGCTGGTTGTTTATTGTACACAAAACTTACATTGCACCTATGGAAATAAAAATGGAGGGTTGAATAATGGCAAAGAAAAATGTGTTCATAAGTCACCGTTGGGATTATAAAGACGATTTTGATAAAATCAGTGCGGCAATTGATCGGACAAAATATGATGTATCTGATAGGTCGGTTGAGAGTTCAAATCCATTGGTTGGGACCGTTAGAGAAGTGACTACTGCTATTAAAGGTAAGATTGACAGCGCGAGTGTGGTTCTTGCACCTGCACGTCCTGCGGCTGTAATGGTAGGGAGCATGGGGCGTAAAGAAATAGACTATGCAATTGGGAAAGGAAAGACAATTATTGCGGTGGATACGTGCGCTACCAATGCCGTCGCTACATACTGGAAAGAGAAAGGGATATCAGTTGTAGCATGTCGTAAAGATAGTATCGAAAATGCAATAGATTAACTCTTGTTGAAATCCATTTTTTGCTTGGAACAGATAATTGCAGTCTTAATATCAACACGAAAAGGTGAGATTTATCTCGTTTTTTTTGTGTTTGTAAGTAGGAATATTCATGAAGATACGCGAGTCGACCAACTCACATTATGCATTTGAAAAACTTGATATACCATAAATATGGAAGCGCGGTATCGTAAATCAATTTAGCAAGATGCAAGGGTTAACACAAAAAAGATAAATAGCACACTTGTTCAATTAGGCACAATTCTCCCTTTGATATAACCTTGATCATTTTGTTTGGCGATGATAGTCAGCGTTCCGAGGTGGCACTGTGTTGTGACTCCAAATTGACTCCACTTTTCCCGACACTCAAAAAACACCCTGCAAAAAACACGAAAATATGCAACAATAGCAACGTAAAACCACATAAAATCACCAGTGCAACGCTTTTCGGAATTGAGATGGAATAATCACATAAGCTACACCATGCTTATATGAAAATAAGCTACCTGGTCGTGTTTGCTCTTGTAGACTCTGCTCCTTGGATGAAGCGACGTAGAGTTCAATACAGGGCTGACAATTTGCAAGATATACACTGAAAATATCATTAAAACAAGGATTGTTACAGTTGTAACTGTGACAATCCTTGTTTTTTGTTATTGAAGAAGATATAATTGAATTAACTGAACGGGGGTGAACATATGATCAAGCGAGAAATGTATATTCGCAAAGTGCGACCGTTCATGGATAAGCAGGTGATAAAGGTGCTCACGGGCATCCGTCGGTGCGGAAAATCCGTCATGCTGGATCTCATTCAAGAGGTGCTAAAGGAACGCGGCGTGAAGGAACATCAGATACTGGCGCTGAACTTTGAAGATATGGCCAACGCGGATCTGACAGAAGCGGCCAAACTCCACGAAGCCGTGATGGCAAAGGCTACGGAAAATCCAGAACTTCGCTATCTATTTTTTGATGAAATCCAAGAGGTGGAGGAATGGGAACGCTGTATCAACTCCCTTCTTTCTAAAGGTGCGTTTGATATCTACATAACGGGTTCCAATGCAAAGCTGCTATCGGGTGAGCTGGCCACATTCCTTGCGGGGCGATATATCGAAATTCATGTGTTTCCGTTTTCCTTTGAAGAGTTCACTGCGTTGTACCAGCGTGAAGGCGAACATCAGACCATAGACTGGCAATTTGACAGGTATATTCAGTTCGGCGGATTTCCGTTTCTCCGGCATTTCAGTGAGGAACCTGCTGCTGTCGCACAATACCTGAAGGATATTTACAGTTCAGTTCTAATCAAGGATGTGATGAAGCGGAATCAGTTTAGAGATGTAGACTTACTGGAACGCATTCTCCTCTATGTCATTGCACATGTTGGGGAAACCTTCTCTGCCAATGCCATTTCGAAATACTTCAAGAGTGAAGGGCGAAAAGTGGCGCCGGAAACGGTTATGAACCACCTCAGAGGGTGTGAGGAAGCGTTTCTGTTTCATCGGGTGCCCCGAATCGACCTCGTTGGCAAGCAGATTCTGCAGGTGAATGAAAAGTACTATGTTGCAGACCATGGGATTCGGCAAGCGGTATACGGTAATAACCAACGAGACATTCAGCGCATCCTGGAGAATATCGTCTATATGGAGATGCTTCGCCGTGGCTACGCTGTCCGGGTAGGGCGAGTGGGGAACCGGGAAGTCGATTTTGTGTGCGAAAAGGCAGGCCAAAGAATTTACTTGCAGGTAGCGTATCTTTTGGCGTCGGATGAAACAGTGGAACGGGAATTCGGATCGTTGCTGGCCATTGAGGACAATTACCCGAAATACGTTTTATCCATGGATCGATTTGATATGGGAAGGCAGGGCATTCTGCATCGCTATATCCCTGATTTTCTGCTTCATGAACAGATATAGCTGGGGACTGCACGTGTTGTGATACTGCCAGCCCCACCCATCAGGACGAAAATTGCGGCTATTGGCCAGTAACGGAATATGCTATAATGTACATACGTACCAATCACTGATAATGGCAAACCGTTCGAAAGAGCGGGACGCAAAGCTACGGATCTAAGGTCTTCGGACTATGACCGCCGGGCCGCCAACGATGAGTAGCAGGCTCATTCTGCTGCTCTTTTCTATTTTTTGATCGTTTGTGCCAAGGGGCATATCAACGATTATGAAGGAGGAAGGTACCATGTTCTCTACGCGATATTTTGATGAGGAAATTGCCATTGATCCAAAAGAGTGCAAGACCTGCGGTGAAATCTATTCACACGTTCAAGGGCACCCGGAGGGCTGTCTGCAGTGTATCAGCGACGAGTCGGTCCGTGTGAGCATCGTACGGGGCTATATCTACGCCAAGGGCAACAATGTGCCGATGCAGACGATTTCGAAGGAGTTGAAGATCTCAATCACCCAATTGAACCGGATGGTTCGCCAGGAGACCCTAAGCCTCACGCCAGAGTCGGCCATGGCCGGATTGCTGCGGTGTGAAAAATGCGGTGCATCCATTTCGACAGGTCGGCATTGTTATGATTGTATAGCTCTTTCAGCGCCGCAGGTTGTGCGTTCAGCGGCTACTTTTTCGGGTGGTGGGGCGAGCGGCCGGTTTCAGAGCCGTGGCCTTTCAACGCGGATGCGGTGAGGCGGGTCTTTGCCATTTCAAGCGGATAACCTGGGAGTTACTTGATACCTGAAGGTTTCTTTCTGTGAGTACATACTTTAGAACATGAAAACCGGGCATATCTCCCATTCCAGTGGAGATATGCCCGGTTTTGCTGTGGCAGGGCAATCCTGAAGGAGCAAGAAGGAGGTTTTGAAGTGCCATGGGTGTTTTGTTTTTTTTAAGAACTTCATAAGCGGATGTTTATTGACGGTGCGGTGTATGGGGAATACATTAAGTGTATAGGCAGCCCCTTTCGTGGAACTTGTGGAGGTATCAAAATGAAAACAGCCGTTATTTATGCCAGCATGACCGGGCACAGTAAAAAAATCGCGCAAAGGATTTCACAGGAACTGAGTGTCCCTGTGTATAATATTAATGAGAAGCCGCGTTTGGAAGGCTATGATCTTATGCTGATCGTCAGCGGAATTTATGGCGGCGGATGCAAGCCGGAATTGTTGGCGTATGTGAACACACTTACGCCGGATGATGCAAAATCGGCGGCGCTGATCACCTCCTCGGCCACCAAGGTAACTCAACGGGGATTGCGGAACGCTCTGACGGAGCGTGGTATCGCCGTGAAGGAAGAGGAGTATGTCTGTGAAGGAAGCTTCCTTTTTAAAGGGTTTTCGCACCCCAACCAGGAGGACATAGCGGCTGCGGTAGAATTCGCCAAGGAATGCATCACAGGAAAGGGAAAACAATGAAGTCCGCTCGGAAGGCATTCCGGCTCCTCGCCATCACGGTTGCTGCAATCGCCGTTATTGCAGGCGGTAAACTTCTTCTGGACACGCAGGCATACAAAGCGACTATCCAGAATATGAAATTTTCAAATATTGATATCACAGCCGTTCCGGATGGGACCTACGAAGGGGATTTTGATGCGGGGCTAGTCTATGCACGTGTCAGTGCAACGGTTAAGCATGGCGTGATGACTGACCTGAAACTTCTTGAACACAGAAACGGCAAGGGGGCCCCAGCCGAGGGGATTGTAGATTCGATTTTAGAAAAGCAGACGACCGCTGTGGATTCTGTCAGCGGTGCTACCAGCTCCAGTAAAGTGATTCGGAAAGCCGTAGAAAATGCGTTATCGCGCAGCGGGTCATGAGCCCGTTCGATTTTCAGACAACACCGCACTGATGCGGCACAAGGAGGCAGTGATGCGTAACGGTAATGAGGCCCTTCAAGCCCTGATTGAAATGGTTCCTGATCGAATTCGTGAAATGTCAGAAGAAACGATGTCGGTCCGTGTTTTTGGAAAGTGGAGCCGCCGGGAGATTTTGGGCCATCTGTGCGATTCGGCCGTCAACAACCAGGCGAGATTCATCCGGGCCCAGTATGAGCAGCCCTTGGCAGTGCCCGGCTACGACCAGGCGGATTGGGTGAGGCTCCAGGGGTACCATGACATGGACACGGAGGAGCTCCTGGAGATGTGGACGGTCCTGAACAGCCACCTGCGCCGAATTATTTCAAAAATCCCGTGTGAATCCATGGAAGCCTTGACCTGCCAGGTGGGATCCGGTGCCCCCGTAACGCTGGCTCAACTTCTGGAGCAATATCTGGCCCACCAGTCACACCATCTGGAGCAGATTTTTGAATAGCTAACACCCTGGACACCGCGATGGAAACTCCTGAAGAATGAATTGCCAGCAGAAGTCTATACCTATCCGGGGGTCAGCTACCTATGGGCTGAATTGGATGGGATCTCCTCGTTGGAAAGCGTGAACCATTATTTTTCACTTTTCTCTGCGGCTCATCCGGGCCGGCTATAAAGCGCGCACACACTTGGTATATCCCGGTGTGTGCGCGCTTTGCGTTATCGTGAGAAAACCTGTCAGAATCCTGTCAGGCGCCCTCGCTATAATGAAGAGTAGAAAGGCGTAGGGAGAAAGGTGCCATCTGTAGTGTGCCGGATCACCCCCTAAAGAGGAATGCCATATGCTTTATACACTTGCAGCGATTCTGATTGCTTTATGGTTGTTGGGAATTGCCGGTTCATACACGATTGGCGGGTTGATTCATGTACTTTTGGTAATGGCAATCATTATGGTTTTGCTGCAGATCATACAAGGCAGGAAAATCTTGTAGTGACGAACAAGGAAAGACGCGGCTTGTTAGAATGGTTGAAAACAACAGGAGGATACAATGAAAAGAACGATGAAAAAGACATTTCCATTGATTTTAAGCTTGATGATGGTGTTCTCGGCATTTATGCCAATGATCGGTTCCGCTGCTTCAAACGATTATGGATCACATTGGGCAAAAGTTCCGATTCAAGCCGCACTGGACAGCGGCATGGTCACCGGATACCCGGATGGTTCCTTCCAACCGGATACAACGATCACCCGGGCGGAATTCTTTCAAATGGTGAATAAGCGATTTGGATTCACGAAGATGGCTGATGTGATTTATACCGATGTGCCGCAAAACTCGTGGTACTATCAGGCGACTGTAAGAGCGAATACGGCCGGGTATATTTCCGGGTATGCGGATGGCAGCATGCACCCTGGTGATCGCATCACCCGTCAGGAAGTGGCAGTGGTGGTCAATCGTCTCAAAAGCCTGTTAAGAACCACCAATGTGCTATCTTTTTCAGATGCCACATTAACAGCAGAGTGGAGCAAAACAGCGATCATAGCTGCATTTGAATCCAAAATCATGGTAG
The DNA here is from genome assembly GCA_964424355.1 of uncultured Peptostreptococcaceae bacterium. Classification (GTDB taxonomy): domain Bacteria; phylum Bacillota; class Clostridia; order Peptostreptococcales; family Acidaminobacteraceae; genus CAZEHS01. Next base: position 40,249 of record CAYRIO010000014.1, on the reverse strand, counting down.
GTTATCCGGATGGGAAATTTATGCCGGAGGCGCAGATGACACGGGCAGAAGCACTGGTAGCTGTAAATAATTGTTACAATTACAATACCTCTGCACTAACACCGGATTTGAAATATTATCAAGCGGGTTCCTTTGGTCCCTCAGGGGATGTCGTCACCATTGCAGGGAACATTGTCATCAAATCTCCAGGCGTTACCCTTAAGAATGTTATTGTAAACGGGAACGCGACGATTGATAAAGAAGTGGGCGATGGCAGTGCGACTCTTGAAAATGTCACGGTTAAGGGGAATATCTACATCAGCAGCGGTAAGTACAGCCGCATTCATCTGATCAATGTAATTTCGGATAATGTGATCATCCTGGAAGATTCTGAGTCGGTAAGCCTGATTGTTTCAGGAACAACAGCGATTGGAAGTGTTACAACGGTATCCGACACGATTCTGGAAGAGTCGGATTTGACGGGTGCCGGGTTAAAAGCCATCGTAGTGGGTAAAACCGCTCCGTACAAGACGGCTGTGACTCTTAAAAATGTACAGTGTGACAGTTTCCATATCCAACCGGAAGGCACAACCCTAAGTTTGGACAAAACAACCAAGATCGGTTCCCTGATGATAGATGGGTCCGACACCTATGTTTCAGGCACCGGAACGATTGTCAGCTCTACGGTTCCCGGCTCAAATGTAACCTTTGAATCCACTTTGATTCGATAAACCAAATAAATGACGGAGCAGACACGCGATGTTTGCAATTGTGTATAAACCGGGTGAATTCCCGGTTTATTTTTGTTTCATCAAAGAAAGGAGAACGGGCTATGACGCATTACAAAAGCAAATTGATACCGATGGTCAGCTTTGGCATAATTGCTGCAACAATCTGTGCACTTTTTGTTTACGGAATCATCCACCCGGATTTTGGATTCATCAACGCTTTATCAGGGTTGTCGTCGCTCTTTGTAGCGGTGCTGACGGTGGTGTATGTCTATGTAACCACCAATCAACTGGAAGTAATGAAAAAGCAGTTAGCGGAAATAAAATTGGAAAGAGAAATGCAGAATCAGCCGATGCCCTGGTTTGAGGGGGTTACTTTGAAAGTTGAACGGCCGGAATTCATATACAACAGTGAGGAGAAAACGCAGGAATATTCTTCTGATTACACCTTGGGGCTGATCATAAAAAATGTCGGGCACTCACCATTGATCTGTGCCGATGTAACAGCAAAGCTGAGCATAACGGATGGCGATGAAGAATTCAAACTGGAGACAAATGATTTGCGGATAAATATCCTCGAGGAAAAATGTTTAACGAAAGAGGGGGACACTGTTTTTCGGTTCAAAGATGATTTAGATGGGCGGCTTTTAGAGGCGTTGCTGAAAGGACGTGCGGCCATCCCTGTGTTGAAGCTGAGGATCATTTACAAAAGCATCATGGGCGGTTGTTTTTCAATTTACAGCAGTTATGAACTTTCAATAGATCAAGAAGAGGATACAATCAAGGATTGGGTCATGAATCTCAAAACATTCTCTATTTTTTTCAAAAGTGAATTGGATGATATCGGGAATCTTGAAGCGGGCAACAATGAAAAATGGGATGAGAAATTCTTAACGCTTCAAAAGAGTGCAGAAGAGCGTCACAGCGGTCAGGACGAATCTGTCCGGATCCAGGCCCAGCTGATTACGGATAGCTTTGTAGCCAATCAAATCAGTAATAGTGAATATAACAGCCATTTGAAAAGGCTTGGTAAAAAGATTCCTGGAGAGCGGTAGCATTTCCCACAGGTTGCACACAATCTCTTCACAGACCAGTCACTGAACCCTCACATTCCCCTGTTAGGATAAAGAAAACCAAACAGGAGGCATTCTATATGAGAGTACGCATTTTAAAAAGAGCCATCACCGGTGTGTTGACACTGGTCCTATCCCTATCCGGCATCACGGTTTTCGCTGACACCACATCCCAGCAGCCCCCCGCCGGTGGCAGCGCCCCCCCGTCCATCGCATCTCTGCTCACGCAATATGTCACCTCCGGGGTTCTTACCCAAGCGGAATTGGATGGGATCACCGCTTTTGTAGCAGCCCAGGACGCTGCCCGAAAGACGGAGATGGATGCCATGCAGAACCTGACGGAAACCGAGCGGCAGGCACAGATGACCGGAGAAAAGAAAGCGCCGACTTCCTTTAAAGAACAGTTCCTCAGCAACAGCCTGATTACAGAGGCTCAAGCTGCAGCCATTGATTGGACGACGATTGAAAGACCTGCCCATAACGGCAGTGATGGGCAGACACCCCCGACCGGCACGGCATCAGGCACACCGCCGACTGCAGCGAATACAGCAGGCACGCAGAGTTCAAGCACAGCGGCCGGCATTACAGTCATGTTCAATGGGGCCGCGGTGAACAGCACCGTCAAGCCCTTTGCCGATAACAACGGGCGGACCCTCATCGAGCTCCGATCCGCAGCCGAAGCCCTGGGCGCCGAAATTGCCTGGGACAGCGCCACACAGACGGTGACCCTCACCTCGGCAACCCAGACGGTCGCCATCAAGATCAATCAGTCCGCCTACCAGGTCAACGGCATGGAAAAGACGATGGATACCGCTGCGATCATCAGTGACGGCCATACGATGGTTCCGGTACGGGTAATCGCTGAGGCCTTGGGCGCGACGGTAAGCTACGACAATGCCACCAAGGTTGTCACCATCACACAGTAAAGCTATCCGGGGCCAGGCACGCAATCGTGTCAGGCCCTGTTTTTCTTTGGTGTTCCGGCCAAGGCATTAAGCTTTATTAAAGGTTTCTTAAACCAGTGGAAGCCAATTCAAAAGTGGAGTACACTGTAGAAGTGAAGAAAATAACCTCGATCCTGATGACGAAAGGACTCCCCTATGATCTATGCTCTGATTCTCTTTGCTAAAATAATCGAAGTGTCTTTGGCCACGGTTCGAACCGTTTTGATTACCAAGGGTGAGCGGAAAATAGGCGCAATCATCGGTTTCTTTGAGGTGATGCTCTGGATATACATTGCCAGCAACGTTCTGACGGGAATCGCCGCAGATCCGCTGAAAGCGGTGTTCTACGCCCTGGGCTTCGCGCTGGGCAATTATTTCGGCAGCATCCTGGAGGAAATGATCGGCATCGGCCTTTCGGAGATCGTGGTCATCGTTAAGGACGATCACGGAGAGGAGCTTTCGGAGCATCTGCGGGACCATGATTTTGCGGTCACCATGGTGGAGGGCAGCGGGATGAGCAAATCGCGGCATATGCTGTTCCTGTTCACGCAGCGCAAGCGGGTGAAGGAAGCGGTCACCCTGATCAAGGCCAAGCAGGCCAATGCCGTCATCACGGTATCCGAAACCAAGCCCATCTACGGCGGGTATGGATTGCTCAAGAAATAGCGCCGTATCGGAGTTAATAAAAACACAAGAAATCCTTTATAAACCCCTCATAACCTCATGTTATAATAGATTCACTCCCCATCGAAAGGATGAAACCCATGCGAATCTATCGCGCTGACAATAGCTTTGGCTGTCTGATCGGCCTGCTGTTCCTGTTTTTCTTCTTCTACCTGCTGATTTTTTTCAGCAAGCTGCTGCTTACCACCCCCCTGGGTCTGGCTCTGCTGGTCACCTTCGGTCTGTGGTATTGGTTTGAAGGGCGCAGACGTGCCCGCAGGACCGGTGGCGGCATGTATGAGTTTAAAGGTCAGGAGCCGGAACCCGGACCCGGACGGGAACGTGAAAATCCGTTTGAAGAGAAAGAAACCGGCAGCTTCAACAAGCAGGAAGCCGTGGATGTCCAGTATGAAGAAGTGAAGGATGACGAATAGAACGGTGTTCAGGGGGTCCGGCAAAGCAATCGCTTTGCCGGATTTTCTGTATCGGGTCATTTACAGTAAAGAATGCTGGCCTAAAAGCAACACTGGCATGGCGCTATCTGAATCTTTCCAGCTGTCGGGCGCTATTTTTTATATAATCCATCCGTACCTTGTACCCCTTCCGGTAAATTGATAGAATTAAAAGGATATAACGATCGATTCTCAATCTGAGGTGAAACCCATGAAAACAATAGGCATCTGTATTGGTGCTTCTACCATAACCCTGGCATCGGTGACTGGTGGCCCAACGGGTCAGGCTGTCACTGACAGCCGTTCCATTCCCCATGAAGGCAATCCCCGGGCGGTTCTGGCCGCTCTGTTTCAGGAGTCCACAATCCGCTCGGCGGACCGCATCGCCGTTACGGGGCGCAAGCTGAGGCATCTGCTGAAGGCGACCACCCTGTCGGAGCCAGAAGCGTTGGAAACCGCTTACAGCCACTACTCTGCCCAGGGCAACCGGGCCCAGGTGGTGGTCAGCGCCGGGGGGGAAACCTTCATGGTCTATCGCCTGGATGCTGTGGGGCGGATCATCGATGTGTACACCGGCAATAAATGCGCCTCCGGTACGGGGGAATTCTTCCTGCAGCAGTTGAAGCGGATGGATCTCACCGTGGAGGAAGCGGTAGCGGTAGCGGACCGGAAGAATTCCTACAAGGTTGCGGGCCGCTGCAGCGTGTTCTGCAAAAGTGACTGCACCCACGCCCTGAACAAGGGCGCCAGCAAGGAAAGCGTGGTGGCCGGGCTCTGCGAGATGATGGCCGGCAAAATCACCGAGCTGCTTCGCAGTGTGGAGGACCAGCACGTCATGGTGGTGGGGGGCAGCTCTGCCAACTCCGTGATGATCGGTTTCCTCCGGGATTCCGGTCTGGGGGTTGTGGTGCCGGAACACGGGCGCTGTGCCGAAGCCTTGGGGGCCGCTCTGTGGGCTCAGGCGAATGAGACGGAAGCCATCGATTTCGATGAAGCCCTTTTTTCGGATGCCGATCAGGGCTTTACATACCTGGAACCTCTGAAGGACCATGTTCACCGGGTCTCCTTCAAATCTCAGGAGCGGGGCACTGCCGCCCCTGGGGATGTGTGCCTGGTAGGCCTCGATGTGGGCTCCACCACCACCAAGGCGGTCCTGATGCGTCAAGAGGACCGCGTCATCCTGGCCAGCTGCTACCTGCGGACCAACGGGGACCCGATCGGGGCTTCCCGGCGCTGCTATGCGGCCATTGCGGAGCAGGTAACCGTGCCGGTGTCCATCGTGGGCCTTGGGGTAACGGGCTCCGGGCGGCAGATTGCGGGGCTCCATGCCCTGACACCGGCCATTATCAACGAAATTATCGCCCATGCCACAGCAGCGGCGTATTTTGACCCCGAGGTGGACACCCTGTTTGAGATTGGGGGACAGGACGCCAAATACACTTATCTGACCAACGGCGTGGCCTCGGACTACGCCATGAACGAAGCCTGTTCGGCGGGGACCGGCTCCTTCCTGGAGGAAGCGGCCATGGAATCCCTGAATCTGGCCACGGAGGCCATCGGCGATTATGCCATGGCAGGAACCCGGCCGCCCAATTTCAACGATCAATGCGCGGCCTTCATCGGCAGCGATATCAAGACAGCCATTCAAAGCGGTCTGGAAAAGCACGATATCGCCGCGGGTCTGGTCTATTCCATCTGTCTGAACTACATGAACCGGGTGAAGGGGAACCGGGCCGTGGGGCGCAAAATTTTCATGCAGGGGGGCGTCTGTTACAATCAGGCGGTTCCCATCGCCATGGCGGCCCTCACCGGCAAGGAGATCATCGTGCCCCCGGAGCCCGGCCTCATGGGCGCTTACGGCGTTGCCCTGGAAACGGGAAACAAGCTGGAACTGGGCCTGCTGGAGCCCATGACCTTCAACCTGTCAGAGCTTTCGGGCCGGGAAGTGGCCTATCAGCAGCCCTTTGTCTGCAAAGGCGGGAAGGAAGCCTGCGACCGGAAGTGCAGCATCAGCATGATCCGCATCAAGGAGCAGGTGTACCCCTTCGGCGGTGCCTGCAATAAATACTACAACCTGCTGAAGCATCAGCCGGAGGTGGATGTCGCCGACTTGGATCTGGTGGCCCTGCGGGAGAAAATGATTTTTGAAACCTATGGGATTCAGTGGGAAGCCGCAGCGGCTCCTGCCACTGGAAAAACCGTGGGCATCAACAACTCCCTGATGACCAACAACCTGTTTCCCCTCTACCATGGGTTTTTCAAGAGCCTGGGCTACGCCGTGGTCCTCAGCGACGCCGTGGATCCCGATGGCTGCGAGCGCAGAGGGTCCGCTTTCTGCTATCCGGTGGAGCTGGCCCACGGCACGCTCCAGAACCTGCTGGACAAAAAACCGGACTTCCTGTTCATGCCCCATATCAAGGCCATGCCTGTTCCGGGCGGAGACCCGGCCCGGGTTACCTGCCCCTTTGTGCAGGCCGAGCCCTACTATTTAAAGGCCGCCTTTGATGAGTTGAAAGCGCTGACCGTCCTGTCGCCGGTCCTGGATTTTTCCCTGGGCATGGAAGCCGGTCAGGCCACCTTCGTGGAAATGGCCCGATCCCTAGGCCACGATGCCGCTGTGGGCCGGAAGGCCTTTGAAAACGGCTGTCGGGCTCAGGCCGCCCTGCAGGCGGAGTTCAGCGATATTGGCACCCGGGTCCTGGCAGACCTGGCAACCCATCCCACGGAGAATGCCGTGGTGCTGTTCGGCCGTCCCTACAATGCCTTTTGCAAGCTGGGCAACATGGGGATTCCGCGGAAGTTCGCTTCCCGGGGATTCCGGATCATCCCTCAAGACTTCCTGCCCCTGGAACCGGAGACATCACAGAGCAACATGTACTGGGCCATGGGGCAGACCATCCTCAAGGCGGCCCGCTATACCCAGCGTCACCCTCAGCTCTTCGGGGCCTATGTCACCAATTTCAGCTGCGGCCCGGATTCTTTCCTCCTCAACTATTTCAGGGATATCATGGGCGCCAAGCCCAGCCTTACCCTGGAGCTGGATTCCCACTCCGCCGATGCCGGGATCGATACCCGCATCGAAGCCTTCATCGACGTCATGAGAAGCTATCTGGAAATCAATAAGAATGCGGTTCCCGCCGTAAAGCCGCCCTTCCGGGCTGCCCGGGTAGAAATGGAAGCCGGGAAAGCGGTGGTGGTGGATTCCGAGGGGACCCGCCTGCCCCTGGACAGTCCCCGGGTGCGGGTGCTTCTGCCCTCCATGGGGGATCTGGGCGCCCGGGTCCTGGCGGCCAGCCTTCGCCATGTGGGCGTGAAGGCCTCGGCCCTGCCGGCGCCGGCGGAAAAAGAGCTGAAGCTGGGGCGGGGCTATGCCTCCTGCAAGGAATGCCTGCCCCTGATCCTCACGGTGGGCAGTCTGATCCGCTATGTGGAAGAATCCTGGGATCCCCAGGAGGTCCTGGTCTATTTCATGCCGGAAACCTCAGGTCCCTGCCGGTTCGGGCAGTACAATGTCATGATGCAGGAGCTGGTGGAAAAGCTGGCCCTCTCCAATGTGGCACTGCTGTCCCTCAGCTCGGAAAACAGCTATGCCGGCTTCGGCACCCGCTTCGCCCTCCGTGCCTGGCAGTCCGTGATCATCTCCGATGTCATGGAGGAGATCTACAGTGCCGTCCTGGCCCTGGCGGTGGATCCGGAAGCGGCCCTGATCACCTACCGGCAGGTGGAGGAAAGCCTGTGCATCAGTGTGGAACAGGATTCGTGGAATGGCTTGAAGGAAACCCTCCGCAGGAGGGCCGACACCCTGCGCAGCATCCCTAAAAAAGGCGAGCTGGCAGATCTTCCTTCCATCGCCCTTATCGGTGAAATCTATGTGCGCCGGGACAGCTTTTCCCGCAAGAATTTAGTGGAACGCCTCAGCCTCAACGGCTTTTGGGTTCGTACGGCCCCCATTGCCGAGTGGCTTCACTACTGTGATTACATTGTGAAAAACAGTCTGGTGGTGAAATCCCGCTGGCAGGACAGGGTCCGGGTCACTGTCCAGGCGTTCTTCAAAAATCCTTATGAAACCAGAATCAAAGCATTGCTGGGGGAATCGGGGCTGTATATTCCCCATACCGTCGATGTGGCGCATATGATAGAATCAGTACAGAACCTGGTATCGCCCCGGCTCACCGGAGAAACCATCCTCACGGTGGGGGCGGCCCTGACGGAAATCGTGGAAACCGTGGACGGGGTCCTGGCCCTGGGTCCCTTCGGCTGCATGCCGGCCCGGATTTCGGAGGCCATCATCACGGAGCGGCTCAGTGAGCGGAAATCCGCCATTGCCCTGGAGAAGGAATTGGTGGATAAGGTGATGGATCATCATCCCGCCCTGCCGTTCCTCAGCATTGAAACGGATGGCAGCGCCTTTCCGCAGGTCATTGAATCCCGACTGGAAAGCTTCTGCCTCCAGGTTGGACGGGTCCATGAGACAGTGAAGCGGGTGCGCCGGGAGATTGGATAGGCTTTGCCCTTAACGGAGGAATAGAAATGACGGTCATTGCAAGCTGGTTTTTCAGCCAGATACTTGGAAAATCCATCTGTACCGATTCCGGCAAGGTCCTGGGGAAGGTGAAGGACCTGGTCGTTGCCATGGATCAGACCCGGCCCAAGGTGGTTGCCCTGGTGGTGAAGGTTCAGGGAGATATCCGGACCATGGATTTTTCGGGATGCACCCTGGAGGAGCGGGATGGGGAGATGGTACTGATATGCCAGTCCCTGGTGGAAATAGATCTGGATACGGACCAGACGGTGCTTTTGGGACAACGGGTCCTGGATCACAACGTGGTGGATCTGCAGGGGCGCAGGATGGTGAAGGTCATCGACCTGAAAATGGCGGTGTCCGCCGAAGGGACGTTTGTCACTGCCATCGATACGGGTATTGAAGGGCGCCTGCGCCGCTGGGGCCTGGATCGTCAGGCAAAACGGTGGGCCAAGCTCACCGGAGCCGCGGTGCCGACCCACCTGATCCCCTGGGACGAAGTGGAGGCGGTGGATTTTGGCCATGCGGCGATCCGGCACTCCAAGGACCATTCCAATCTGGCCCGGCTCCATCCGGCGGATCTGGCGGATATTCTGGAGGATTTGGACCGGCCCACCCAGATGGCGGTGTTCTCGTCTCTGAATGACGAACAGGCGGCCGACGTACTGGAAGAGCTGGAGACAGAGGCTCAGATCAATATGATCGAAGGGCTGTCCGTTGAAAAGGCGGCGGACCTGCTGGAAAAAATGCCGGCGGACGAAGTGGCGGACCTGCTGGATGAGCTCCATGAGTCCAAAGCGGAGGAGCTGCTCAACGAAATGGATATGGAGTCCTCGGAGGATGTCCGGGAGCTTATGGAATATCCGGATAATACGGTGGGGAGCCTGATGTCCACGGATATTTTCTGCTTTTTCGAAAACCATACCGTGGAAGAGACCATCAAGGAACTGCGGCAGATGAAGCCTGAATCCGACATGATCTACTACCTCTACGTCGTGGATTCTGAGGAACGGCTGATCTCCACGGTATCCCTCCGGGATATCATCATCTCCGAGCCGGATGTGAAGCTGAACCAGATCATGAACAAGAACATTGTCTTTGCGCAGGATACCGATAAGATCGATTCCCTGAATGAAATCATCTCCAAGTACAGCCTCATGGCAGTCCCGGTGGTGGATGTGAACCGCAAGCTCCTGGGCATGGTGGTCATCAACGATATCATGGAAACCCTTCTGAAGGCCCGGCGCATACGGCTTTAAAAAAAATGGGGGGAGCCGGCATGCCGATCCACCCCCATTACTTTTACTCATAGAAACGGAGTACACCCATGCTGATACATCAGATGTATGAAAATCACGACGGCGGCCGGATCCTCTTTCGGGACCATGGTCAAACCACCACTTATGGCGAATTCCGTGAGAAAGTCCGACAGTTTCGCGATTATTTCCACTATGTAGGCGTTCGTCCCGGCGAAAATGTGGGGCTTTACTGTAAGAACTGTCCGGAATTCGTGTATGCTTATTTCGGAGTGGTCAGTCTGGGGGCGGTCATTGTTCCGCTGAACCGGACCCTGACACCCCGTGAGGTTTCCTTCATTGCCGATGATGCGGGGATGAAGCATCTCATCGCCATGACGCCCCTGGCTCTGGGCACTGAAATCCGCCAGCTCCTGATGCCGGACGTTCTGGAAGCGGTGGCCCGGAAGGAGTTCCCCGCAGCAGCTCCTGTGGACATTCACGCGGAGGATCCCGCGGTCATCATCTATACCTCCGGCACCACCGGACGGCCCAAAGGGGCGGTGCTGACCCATACCAACCTGGCCAGCAATGCCTGGGGGATCAGCGAGGCCCTGGGGATCGACGGGGACGACAATATCCTCTGTGTGCTCCCTATGTTCCACAGCTTTGCCTGGACGGTCACGGTCATGGATGCCCTGCTTCTGGGCAGCAGCATCACCATCATGGAAACCTTCCAGCCCAAGGACGCCGTCAAAACCATCAAAGAAGAAGCGGTCACCATCGTATGCGGGGTTCCGGCCATGTTCGGGTATTATCTGTCCCTGGGCTCTCCGGAAGCGTACCAAACCGTTCGGATCTTTGTTTCAGGCGGGGCGTCCCTGCCCGGCGAGATCATCAGCAGCTTCAAACAGAAATTCGGCATTGATATCACCGAAGGGTATGGCCTGTCGGAAGCCTCTCCGGTTGTCACCGTCAACCGTGTCGGTCGGGTGCGTCCCGGTTCCATCGGGTTGCCACTTCAGGATATTGCCGTTCGGATTGAAAGCCCTGAAGGGGTTGTTCTGCCGGCGGGTGAAGTGGGAGAGCTGGTTACCCGGGGTCCCAATGTGATGCTGGGGTATTTCAATCAGCCGGAGGCGACTGCGGATTCCATTAGAGACGGCTGGCTCCATACAGGGGATCTGGCCCGGATGGATGAAGACGGCTTCATCTACATCGTGGACCGCCTCAAGGATATCATCATCGTCGGCGGACTCAATGTCTATCCCCGGGAGGTGGAGGAAGTCCTCTATCAATATCCGGGCATACAGGAGGCGGCGGTCATCGGCGTTCCGGACAAGCTCCGGGGCGAAGTGGTCTGTGCCTACATCGCCCTCAAGGAGGGCGCAGTGTATGATCGGAAAGCCCTGATGCGTTACCTTCAGGAAAATCTGGCGAATTTCAAGCTGCCGAAGGAAATCATCCTGATGGATTCATTACCCAAGACTGCAACCGGAAAGATCATGAAGCGGGAGCTGCGGGAAGCGTAGTGTCTGGGAGCCCCATGTGATCCGTTGGAATCGTGCTGACATTGACCGAGCTGGGCAAGGAGGTTATTCCCATGACGTATGAATCATCCTTTAAAGATGAACTGATCGAGGAACTGTACGAAGGCATTCTCACCCTGAAAACCGTAGAGGAATGCTACCGGTTCTTCGAGGATATCTGTACCATCAAGGAACTGCAGTCCATCTCCCAGCGGCTCAAGGTGGCTCGCATGCTCAAAGAGAACATGACCTATTCACATATTGAAGAAAAAACCGGCGTCAGCACCGCGACAATCAGCCGGATCAGCAAATGCCTCCACCACGGGCCCGGGGGATACAACATGGTTTTAGACCGGGTGATCGGCGAAAAATAACCGCATGCGGCATCGGCGAATAAAAAGCAACCTCTGAACTGTCCCAAGGGACGAATCAGAGGTTGCTTGCGTTTTATTTTGAACTTCCAATCACCCGCATGGCGTTGAGGATTGCCAGCACGGCAACGCCCACATCGGCGAAGACCGCTTCCCACAACGTGGCCAGTCCGCCGGCCCCCAGCAGGAGCACAATCCCCTTCACGGCGAATGCCAGGGCGATGTTCTGCATCACGACCTGCCGCGTAAAGCGGGCGATCCGAAGGGCTTCAACCACCTTGGCAGGCTCGTCGGTCATCAGCACCACATCGGCAGCCTCCACTGCGGCATCGGAGCCAAGGCCTCCCATGGCGATGCCGATATCAGCCCGGGCCAGAACCGGGGCATCGTTGATGCCGTCGCCCACAAACACCAGTTTCTTTCCGGCGGGCAGCGTGCTCATCAATGATTCCAGAACGGTCACCTTGTCCTGAGGCAGCAGCTCGGCATGGACTTCTTCGATACCGGCCTCCCGGGCAATGGTCCAGGCGGCTTCCTGGGAATCTCCGGTCAACAGGGCCAGTCGTCGCACCCCGGATGCTTTCAAGGCTTTCAGGGCTTCGGCGGTTCCGGGTTTTATTTGGTCACGCATCTGGATCCGGCCAACGTAATGGCCGTTCAGGGCAACGTGGACAGCGGTACCCTTCCCGGTATCGGTGCCGCCCGTCACACCGGCCTCCAGCAGCAGTTTTTTACTGCCCACCAGCAGCGGCTGTCCGTCAAACTGTCCCCGAACCCCCTGCCCATGGATTTCAGATACGGCGGAGAAACGGTTTGGATCCAGGGGGCCTTTCCATGCGCTGACAACGCTGCGGGCGATGGGGTGGGTGGACGCGCTTTCGCCGATTGCGGCCAGCTCAAGGAGCTGTTCCTCGGAATATCCAGCTGCGGGCTCCAGGGCATACACCGTAAAGCGTCCTTCCGTCAGGGTTCCGGTCTTGTCGAACACCACGGTGTCCACATGGGTCAGGGCTTCCAGATAGTTGCTGCCCTTCACCAGGATCCCGGACTTGGAGGCCGCCCCGATCCCGCCGAAGAATCCCAGCGGGATGGAAATGACAAGGGCGCAGGGGCAGGAGATGACCAGGAACACCAGGGAGCGATAGAGCCAGACCGGCCATTGCTCCCAGCCCAGGAAGAGGGGCGGGAAAAATGCCAGGGCAGCGGCCCCGGCGACCACCGCAGGGGTATAAATCCGGGCAAAACGGGTGATGAACTGCTCCGTGGGAGCCTTCCGGCTGGTGGCATCCTCCACCAGATGGAGAATCTTCGCCACGGCGCTGTCTGTATAGGGCCGGGTCACCCGGATCTTCAGGAGCGCTGTCAGGTTGATGCTTCCAGAGAGCACTTCCTCCCCAGGCTGAACCTCTCGCGGGAGGGATTCGCCGGTCAGGGCCGAGGTGTCCAGGGTTCCGGCACCAACTTCAACAACGCCGTCCAGAGGCAGGCGCTCGCCAGGCTTTACCGCAATCAGAGTCCCGATGGGGACCTCTTCGGTCGGTCTCAGGATTTCAATGCCGTTTTCAAGGACCCGGGTTTCTTCTACCTTCATGGTCAGCAGGGCCTTCACCGAGCGGCGGCTTTTTTGAACCGCCAGCCCTTGGAACAGCTCTCCTACCTGGTAGAACAGCATCACCGCGGCCGCCTCTGCCAGCTGCCCCACCGCCAGGGCGCCTATCGTCGCGATGGCCATCAGGAAATGCTCGTCCAGCATATGGCCCTTGACGATGTTGCGCAGGGCCCTCCAGATCACATCATAGCCGGCGATGCCGTAGGCAGCCAGGTACAGTGTGATTTCAAGGAAGGAATCCAGGTGAAGCAGCAGGGGCGGGATGAATAGCAGGAAGGCGAACCCCAACCGGTACTCCAGGATGGGCAGGGCTTTGACCTCCGGGACCTTCGCGAGCTCCTGGGACCGGAGGGTTACACCGGGCTCGATACCGGTGATCAGTGCCTGGGCCTGGGCCATCAAATGCGGAATCCCTTCGGGCTGGGTGGTCTCGAGAACCAGGGTGCCGGTGGAGAAGTTGAGGAGGAACCGGACGTTCGGATCCAGTTGGGTCAATCCCTGCTGGATCTTATCGGCGCAGTGGGCGCAGCCCAAGCCCCCCAGGGTATAGGTCTTACGGGTGAGGTTATTCATAGTTGCCACCTCTTCCTTGCTCCTTCACGTGTTCAAGGCCTTGGGCGAAGATATGGGCCACATGGGAATCGTCCAGGGAGTAGAAGACCACCTTGCCGGTTTTGCGGTGTTTTACCAGCCGTGCGGCTTTCAGAATCCGAAGCTGGTGGGAAATGGCACTTTGTGTCATATTCAGCAGCGCGGCGATATCACATACGCACATCTCCGAAGCGCTGAGGGCATAAAGGATCCGGATCCGCGTGGAATCCCCAAAGACCTTGAACAGCTCAGCCAGATCATAGAGCAACCCTTCTTCCGGCATATCCTGCCGGACTTTTTCAATGATATCCTCATGGAGGATGGTGCAACTACAGGTTACTGGTGGTTTCATCAGCGTGCTCCTTATCATATATGAACATGTATTCATATGTTTCTGAGTTCAGTATAGATGGGATGACGCGGTGTGTCAAGGGGGAGAAACCCACAAACATCCCTAGAGCATTCCGCATTCTGCAAACGTTTCCAACGCGAACCCCTCTGTTATATTTTTGGGATTGGTCTATAATGAAAAGTGAGAGAGTTTCACTAATTTCGTAACCGCTCGTGTATCGAAACAGGCTTAAACCGTGCTTGTTGCAGCGATACAGGCATTTTCATACAGGTGCACCCAGTGCACACCGGAGGTCCCCATGAGAGGCGTTGCAGCGTCCTACGGCATTGCCGTCGGGAAAGTCATCATAAAACCGGAATCGAGTCCCGTTACAAAAGAGCCCAGCCGTGATTGCGGGCTGGAGCTGTCCAGGCTGGAAGAGTGCCTTGGCCGGGCGAGAAAGCTGGTAGAAGGCCTGGCGGCCAGAAATCATGCGGAAGTGGGCCATGAGGGCGCCAGTATTTTTGAAGCCCAGCGGATGATCCTGGACGACCCGGATTTCCGTGCCCGGGTAGAGGAACGGATTCGGAAAGAATGTGTCAATGCCGATTGGGCGGTTCAGAGAACCGTTGAGGATTTTGCCCGGATTTTCGAAAGCATGGAAGACCCCTTCCTGATGGCCCGGGCGGCTGATGTTCGGGAAATCGGGGAGCATCTGATCCTGCTTCTTCAGAACCAGGACCCTTTCAACCCCTGTAAAATCCTTGAGCCCTCCATATTGATCGCCCACGATCTGACCCCCACTGAAATGGGGCACATCCGGGATGGCTGCATCATCGGCATCATCACGGAGATCGGCGGCTCCACCACCCATGCGGCGATTCTTGCAAGATCCCTGGAAATTCCGGCGATTGTCGGCGCAGGGCCCCTTTTCGACAAGCTTTCTGAGGGGGATACCGTGGCCATGGACGGGCATACCGGGGAGTTCCACCTGAGCCCTGATCCCGGCATGCTCAACGTGTTCACCAACCGCATGAACTGCGAGTTCATCACCCGGACCCGCCTGAAAGACCTGGTGGGCGTGCCGACCCTGACTGCCGATGGGCAGCCCATCGAACTGACCTGCAACATCGGTTCCCCCCTGGACCTGGCAGCCGTGGAACGCAACGACGGCGAGAGTGTGGGACTGTACCGTACGGAATACCTCTACATGGACCGGGAATTCGCTCCGGACGAAGAGGAACAGTATCAGGCCTACAGTGCCATTGTCAAAGCGTATCCTGAAAAAGCGGTCACCATCCGCACCCTGGACATCGGCGGGGACAAGAAGCTTTCCTATATCCAGTTCAAGGAGGAACAGAACCCCTTTCTGGGCTTTCGTTCCCTCCGGTACTGCCTGGAGGCCAGGGACCTGTTCCTGACCCAGCTGCGTGCGCTGGCCCGGGCCAGTGCCCACGGACGGCTGAAAATCATGTTCCCCATGGTTTCCACCCTGGAAGAGCTCCGGCGGGCCAAGATCATGCTTCAGGAAGCCGTGGAGCAGGTGCAGCGCCGGGGTATCCCGGTAGCGGAGCGCATTGAGGTGGGTATTCTCATCGAGGTTCCCTCGGCGGCGATGATTTCAGATATCCTGGCCAAGGAAGTGGATTTTTTCAGCATCGGCACCAACGACCTGTATCAATACACCCTCTCCGCAGATCGGACCAATCCCAAACTGGCAGGCCTCCTGACCCCGTATCAGCCCTCGGTGCTCCGGTTGATCCG
This sequence comes from uncultured Peptostreptococcaceae bacterium, assembly GCA_964424355.1. GTDB lineage: Bacteria > Bacillota > Clostridia > Peptostreptococcales > Acidaminobacteraceae > CAZEHS01. Next base: position 24,458 of record CAYRIO010000014.1, on the reverse strand, counting down.
TCTGGCGGTTGAGAATGGCCGGAAGGCGGGCATCTGGGTCAGCATGTGTGGCGAGGCCGCTTCCGTTCAGAAGCTGATTCCACTATGGCTGGGCATGGGCATTCAGGAGCTCAGCATGAATCCGCCCCAGATCCTCCGTACCCGGGAATTGATCAGCCGGCACCGCATGGACAACCTCACCCATTTCGTGGAGGAGGCCATGGCCCTGGGCGATGCTGAAAGCGTCAAGGATTTCCTCCGTACCGTCAAGCTTCAGGCCTACGAATTGGCTGGAGAATGCATGCAATGATCACCAGCCGATTTCTTTGTAAGAGGGAATCGGCTTTTTTTACCGATGCCCCCAAAATCACGTCGAGGTGACTCCATGAACAAGCGGATCCTTTCCTTCATCCTTCTCCTGGCTTTGGTTCTGACCGCGGGCTGTACCCCGCAGCCGGACAAGGAAACGACAGCTGAAATCAAGCTTTACCCGGCCTCGCAGCCGGTGAACGGCGAAACCCTCTGGGGCTATATCGACGATACGGGAAAATTTGCCGTACCGCCGGCGTGGCAGTTCGCCGAACCCTTCAACACCAGCGGCGTGGCCATTGTGACCCGGAAAGACCTCATGGGGCTCATCAATGCCCAGGGCGAAGTGGTCCTGGAACCGAAATACGCCTCCCTGGCGCCCTACAGTGAAGGGCTGGCCGTAGCCACTGTGGATTATAAGGAGTATGATGTCCTGGATCCTGCCGGGAAGGTGCTTTTCACCCGGACGGGGATCACGGGCTACTATAAAGAGGGACTGGTGGGGGTGCAGAATCCGGATGGGCTCTTCGGCTATGCGGATGCCACCGGCAAGGATGTCATTGCCCCCCAGTACACGGAAGCCGGGGAATTTGTTCAGGGGAAAGCCCTGGTAAAGACACCGGATGGGGCGTACCGCCTCATCGACCCCAAGGGGGCTGTTCTGAAAGCGTTTGATTATGAATCCATGTGGAGTGCCGGGGAAGGCCTGTATGTCCATGGCATCCCCAATGAAGAAGGGTTCCTGCGCTATGGTTATGTGGATGCCACAGGGGCCGTTATCCTGGAGGCCGCCATGGATGACGTGGGCGAGTTTCACAAGGGTCTGGCGGTTGCCGGTCAGTGGGGCGGCGATGGCCCCCTGCGCGGACTGGTCAACACCCAGGGGGAATTCGTGGTTCCCATGGCATACGGGGCACTCCTGTATCTGGGGGAGGACCTGTACGCAGCGGTGACACAGAGCTTCCTGGATAGCGATCAGGCGGCTTCCTTTCAAAAGGCGGCGCTGATGGACGGCAGCGGCAAGCTGCTGACCTCGGAGAAGTTCTATAATCTCTCTTGGTTCGATGCGGGCACGCTTTCCGCCTCTGACGGTACCGACACCTTCCTCATCGACCGGTCCGGGGCGCTGGCAGCCCCCGGGTTCCGGGTTCCCGGCGTAGGGGTCCTGACCAAACAGGGCAGCCTCATCCGGGCAGCGGTGGATAACGACATCCGCTACTACACAACGGATGGAAAGCTACTGTGGCAGCAGGAACGGATCGCCGTGTATCCCAAGGTGACCGTCAAGACCCAGGCCAAGCGGTTCGATCGCTTCACCCTGGTGGAATATCCGGTGGTATCCGGCCTCGGGAATCCTGCGGCTGCAGAAAAAATCAACGGGGCCCTCACGGATCAATTCCTGAAGCCCTATGCCAGTCAGATGCCGGACGCGGAAAACCCCACGGATACCAGCGTGAGCTTCAAGGAGCGGATCCTGGGCAATCTGCTGGAAATCCAGTCCGATGGCTACCAGTATCCCTTGGGAGCTGCCCACGGTTCATCCTGGACAGACACCACCTATTTCGATCTGGACACCGGGGATCGCTACCTGCTGCAGGACCTGTTCTATCCGGATCATGGCTTCGATGTGCGCCTGTCCCAGTCCATCAAAGAGCTGATCCCCCAGGGGGATCTGGCCGATGTTGCGGATCCGGAGATGGTGGAGCCGGTTTCCGGCGACCACCCCTTCCGCCTTCAGGAGGGCGGTCTTGAGATCTATTATCAGGTGTACGAATTAGCCCCTTACGCCGCCGGGCAGCCCAGCTTCACCATTCCCTGGATCAAGCTGGAGGATATCCTGGATAAGGACGGTCCATTCTGGCAGGCTTACAAGGCACAATAAGCACCTTCTCCCTCCCGCGGAGGGCAAGGTGAATCATAACGATAAAGAGGGTCCCATGAAAAAACCAATCCTGTCTTACATCCTCATCGGCATCAATGTGGCCGTATACGCAGTCCTGATGGTCCTTGCCGGTTTCGATACCGGTGTCTATGGGGATCTGCTGCTCCGGTACGGGGCTAAGATCAACGGCAATATCGTGGCGGGGGAATACTGGCGGCTCATTACAGCCATGTTCCTCCACGGCGGCTTCGTCCATCTGCTGCTCAACAGCGTTTCCCTGAACGCCATCGGTACCATCACCGAAAATGTCTATGGGCGGAAGCGGTTCATTGTCATCTATTTTGCAGCGGGGATCCTGGGAAACCTGAGCAGTCTCTGTTTCTCCGCCTACCCGGGCGTGGGGGCCTCCGGCGCCATTTTCGGCCTTTTGGGAGCCATGCTGTACCTGGGCGTTAAGAACCCGGATTTCATGCGTTCGGGCTTTGGCAAGGACATCCTGGTCCTGGCGGTGATCAACCTGGCCTACGGCTTCACGGCTTCCGGAATTGATAACTTTGCCCATCTGGGCGGTCTTGTGGGCGGATTCTTAACCACCGGCATCCTCATTTCCGCCGTGGAGCGGTTTCCCCTCAACAGCCGGGTCGTATCGGCCCTGGTCCTGGCACTCCTGACCGCAGGGGCCACCTGGTACGGTTTCACCAAAGCCCTGAACATCCAGCAGTCCTATATCTCCACCCTGATGGATCTGGAGGCGGCAGAGCAGTGGGATGCCATGCAGGTATACGGAATCGGCCGCCTGAAGGAGCTTCCAGCCGACAGTGCCGTCCGCAGTGATATCCTGTACTATGTTGTCCGCAGTGCCGCGGTGCAGGGGGACTATCCCACCGCTGAAAAATACAGCCGTGAGATGGCGGCCCTGGAACCTGCCTTTGGGAACTATCTGTTGAGTCTCGTTCTCTTTGATCAGGCCAAATATGCCGAGGCCACGGAAGCCCTGGAAAAATCGGAGGCTGCAGGCTATGATGCCGACCGGATCAAGGCTTTAAGGGAAAAAATCAAGGGAATCCAGTAAGCGGCCGATGCTGTCGTATGGGGCAGAACCGGGGAGCCACAGCAGATAATTCTGATTGAATGCCCATGTCAGGGGTATGTTTTTTGATAAGATTCAAGCGCAAGGGGGTGTACGCGCATGGGCTATCATGATCAATATCAGCGCTGGCACGGCTATATCCATATGGATCCGGAGCTGAAACAGGAATTAGATGAGATTGCAGAGGATGATGTGAAAATCCGTGAGCGGTTCGATCGGATTCTGACATTCGGTACGGGCGGTATCCGCGGAGAAATGGGCAGCGGTACAGCTCGGATCAACATTTATCAGGTTAGGAAAGCGACGATGGGTCTTGCCAGGTATCTATTGGAGAATAGTGCAGAGCAAGGCCCTATTTCGGTTGTAATTGCCCATGATACCAGGAGGAACTCGGTCAGATTTTCCCGGGAAACCGCCGCAGTCCTTGCTTATATGGGTATTCAGGCCTGTCTTTTTCCGTGTCCGGCCCCGACGCCGCTTCTCTCTTTTGCCGTCAGAGCAATGAATGCCTCTGCCGGGATTGTGATTACAGCCAGCCATAATCCCCCTGCGGACAACGGGTATAAAGTGTATGGTCCGGATGGCGGGCAGATTACCGACATTTTTGCTCAAGCCATCATGAAGCAAATAAGTGAAGTTCAGGACGAACTGACGGTACCGGCCATGGACCTGGCTGATGCAGAATCAAAAGGATTGCTGCGCTGGGTGGGGAAAGAGGTTGCGGATCAGTATGTAAAACAGGTGTCTGGAATCAGTTTCCGCCGGAATTGGTGGGCAAAAGGCCCTCTGCCTGTCAGGGTTGTCTATACCCCCCTCCATGGCACAGGGGCCGATTATGTTCCCAGGGTATTGCGGATGAACGACATCACGGATCTTTTCCCGGTGCCGGAGCAGATGGTGCAGGACCCTTCCTGTCCGACCGTGAAATATCCAAACCCGGAGGATTGGTCGGTATACGGGATGGCCATTGATTTGGGGCAGAAGGAAAGGGCAGATGTGCTGATGTCGACCGATTTGGACGCAGACCGATTGGGTGTGGCTGTCCGCAACGTGTTTGGCGGATATACGCCCCTGACTGGCAATCAACTGGGCTGCCTGATGCTGGCATACATCCTGTCCCAGCACACAAAAAATCAAACCCTGCCTTCTGACGGAATGATGGTGCAGACGGTTGTCACCACCGGGATGGGAAAAGCCATTGCATCCAAGTATAGCGTCGAGGTCGTTGAAACACTGACAGGGTTCAAATATATCGGGGAAACAATCACAGAAAGGTCTGACAAGCACCTCAATACCTTTCTGTTCGGCTATGAGGAAAGCTACGGCTTTCTCGCCGGAGATTTTGTCCGGGATAAAGACGCCATGCAGGCCGCCTTGCTGACGGCGGAAATGGCCGCTTATCACCAGATGCAGGGGAAGACGCTTCTTCAGGCACTGGAGGATTTGTATGAGGAATACGGATATTTTAAAGAAGAACTGATCAACATTGACTTGAAAGCCGGCGAAACGGATCGGATCCGTGAGATCATGGAAAGCTTCCGACAGAACGGCTGGGATGTCATGGCGGGAAGCAGGGTGGTTCATGTGTGCGATTATCTGACCCAGACACAAACCAATCCAATCACGGGAATGACAGCCGCCATCCATCTGCCATCCAGCAATGCCATAAAAATCGTCATGGAAAATGCGTCATGGTTCTGTATCCGGCCCTCAGGGACGGAACCGAAGATGAAGATCTATGTGGGGGTCAAAGGAATAAGTCAGAGTGATGCCGAGCAGAAGCTGGAAGCCCTAAAAGCAGAAATCAGAACCCGCTTGGCATCCTGTGCTGACCGCTGCTAAAACAGAGGCGTTAAAATCATTTTCGCCCGTATTCATCATCAAACCGGACAATGTCATCCTCTTCCAGGTATTCGCCCATTTGAACTTCAATGATCTCGAGGGGGATTTTTCCGGGATTCTCAAGGCGGTGGCGTTGACCAGGCTTCATGTAAATGCTTTCGCCTGCACTCACAAATCTGACGGTATCGTCAATCGTCACGCGAGCCATGCCGCGTACGACGACCCAGTGTTCGCTTCTGTGGTGGTGCAGCTGATAGCTGAGCTTCTTTCCTTGAAGGACCGTGATCCGTTTAATTTTGAAGGAATCCTTTTCCGCCTCCAGAATTCTGTAATGCCCCCATGGACGGTAGTCCTGCAAATGGTATTCCGTCCGCGGATCAGCTTGCTGTTTCAAGGTTTCAACAATATCCTTGACCCTTTGGGACTGGTCTTTCTTACAAATAAGGAGGGCATCTCCGCTGTCGATGATAATTAAATCATCGACCCCCACCGTTGCGACGAGCTTGCCGGGTTCAGCGTAAATCAGATTGTCTGCGGCGTTGATAAGAATGGTGTCTTTGGTGGCAATGTTGCCCGCTGTGTCTTTTTCAAACACATCATAAAATGAGTCGAAGCTGCCTAAATCGTTCCAGCCAATGGCTGCAGGTACAACCGAAATCCGGGTGCTTTTCTCCAGGAGCCCATAGTCGATGGATATCGGATTTTGAATTCTGGAAAAGCAGTCTCTGAGATCAGTGCCTTCTAAAAAGACGGAATGGATCTCAGGTGCGTACCTTTCCACCTCTTCCTTGAAGAGACCGGTGTGAAACATGAATATGCCGGCGTTCCAGTAATAACCCGCCTGGATATAGGCTTTTGCGGTTTCAAGATCGGGTTTTTCTTTAAAGGTTTTGACGAGATAACCATTGCCCTTCGGTTCTCCCGACTCGATATAGCCGTAGCCCGTATGGGGATGATCCGGCTGGATGCCAAAGGTTATGATGGTGTCCTTGGTCAGTGATTCCGATGCTTTAATCAGATCGGCGAAGGCTTTGCCATCGGCAATGAGATGATCTGAAGGGAAAACAACGACAACATCGTTGCCAGTACGTGTGATTTCGCTGACACCCGCATAAATTGCAGGCAAGGTATTCTTGGCCACAGGCTCGACTAAGATATGGTCTTCTTCATAGGCGCAGCCCAATTCCTCGACAGCACCCATTACCAGGAACTTAAAGTTCTCATGGGTCACGACATAAATGTCGCCTGGAGATGCCAGCAAGAGACTCCTTTCAAAAGTTTCCTGAAACAGGGATTTCGATTTGCCATGGAATTTGATGAATTGCTTGGGGTAATGAGAGCGGCTGAGGGGCCACAACCGGGTGCCGGATCCACCGGCGAGAATGATGATCTTCATAATGACCTCCAATTGTTCGTTTGCCTGCGGTTGTTGACGACACGTGAGGATTGCGACAGTGGTTTCATGCTAGGGATGGGGGGGATGCATCGTGACAAGAGAAGAGGAACGTGCCAGAGATGAGATTCTGCAGCTTGTGAAGTCCTATCATGGGAAATACCATCAAAAGGGGTATCGGCCCGGTGACAGGATGGCATACGCTGGCAGGGTCTATGACGAAGAGGAAATGATGATGCTGGTCCGCAGCGCCCTGGATTTTTGGCTGACTGGCGGTGTTTACACTGAGCGCTTTGAACAAGATTTCGCGGCGTATTTGGGCGTCCGCCACTGTTTTTTGGTGAACTCTGGATCATCAGCAAATTTGTTGGCATTCATGGCGCTCACCTCACCGCTGCTGGGCGATAAAGCCATCCAACGGGGCGATGAAATCATTACAGTTGCCGCAGCATTTCCAACAACGGTGGCGCCTATCATCCAATTCGGCGCTGTTCCCGTATTTGTGGATGTGACGATCCCCCAATACAACCTGGACGTGGACCAACTGGATGCGGCGTTGAGCGAACGCACAAAGGCTGTCATGATTGCTCATACCCTTGGAAACCCCTTTAATATCTCAAAAGTGAAAAAATTTTGTGAGGTCCATGATTTATGGCTTGTGGAAGATAATTGTGACGCCCTGGGCTCGACTTATGATCTTGACGGTGTGACCCGATTGACGGGAACCTTCGGTGATTTGGCGACATCCAGCTTTTACCCGCCGCATCATATGACCATGGGCGAAGGGGGGGCAGTTTACACAAATAATGACTTGCTGGCTCCAATTGTAATGTCCCTGAGGGACTGGGGGCGAGACTGTCAATGCAAGCCTGGCATGGACAATCGCTGTGGACACCGCTTTGATGGCCGCTACGGCGAGCTCCCTCAAGGCTATGACCATAAATACGTGTATTCTCATTTTGGCTACAACTTGAAAGCAACGGATATGCAAGCCGCTGTTGGATGTGCCCAGCTAACAAAGCTGGACAGCTTTGTGGAACGCCGCCGGGAAAACTGGGCGTATTTAAGGAATGCGCTGCGTGACATCGGCGACCGCGTCATTCTTCCAGTGGCCTGTGAAGGCGCTGCGCCTTCCTGGTTCGGCTTCATGATGACGCTGCGGCCAGAGGCGGATTTGAGCAGGGAACAGGTTGTACGCCAAATAGAAGCAAAAGGGGTACAGACCCGGATGCTCTTCAGCGGCAACCTCATCAAACATCCTTGTTTTGACGGGCTGCGCCGAAGCGGGATGGGATTCAGAGCCGTAGGCACCCTTGCGCGAACGGATGCCATCATGAACAACAGTTTTTGGGTGGGTGTGTATCCGGGACTTACACAGGAAATGCTGGAAGTGATGGTTCAAGTTATACGCGAATCGGTTTAATAATCGTGTTTTTGGGTATATATGCACTGGAACGTTCATTTGACACTGCCATTCAATCGCCTAGAAAGAAACCGAATGGAATCAACCCAGTTCAAGCAGGCTGCATTCTGGATTGCGTTGCGCATTGAGTTTACATTACCAACTGTTTCAAGCACAGATCATGGAACTGGAGGTGATAATAATGTTGAGCAGAAGTCGTTTCGGAAGGACGTTCAGTGTGTTGATGATTGTGTCACTCTTGCTGACGACTTTACTAATGACCTATTCGTTCGCTGCGGGTGAAACGTACGTAGATGTCAAGCCGGGGAGCTGCCCCAATGCTGTCAACTTCAATAACCGGGGTGTTCTGCCAGTTGCATTGCTTGGTGGAAATGGCGCATTCGATATTGATGCTGTCGATCCGGCCACCATTCTTTTTGGCCCTGCGGGCGAACGACTCGTTGTACCTATCCGGTGGAACCTGGAAGACGTTAACGGTGACGGAGAAATGGATCTTGTCATGCACTTCTCCATCCCTGCGCTGCAGGCGCTTTTCGCAGATGTAATTGCAGGCGATGCTGATGGCTATGTCGCTGCAGGCATTCAATTCGAGGCTGGCGGCGTACCCTTTGTTTATGAGGGTGATGATGATGTAGCCGGATTATGGCTTAAAATACCTGGATTCCAATAAGGGTCAGAATTCAGGAAATCGGGATATCGTTAATTGCTAAGTGGGAAGAACGGAGTGCCGCCTGCCTGAGCTGATAAACACGGAGCTGTAGATGATGAGGTTGATCATTTATGACAGCTCCTTTTTAGTTGCTGCCGCACCTGAAGATCCCCTCATGGGATCCCCAACGGAATGGGCGAGGAATAAGGCCAATTAAAAGTGTGTTTATTCACGAATTATGATTATATCTCGGATTGCAAAGGGTATAAATTAATAAACGCACCTGACGGAATGTTAAATCACGGGGTTAATAATCGGCAAAAATTTGTAGCTTCTCCATGGGGAGGTGCACCGGTGAAAATTGCCATGATCGGTCAAAAGGGGATGCCTTCTCGGGCCGGAGGCATAGAAGTCCACGTAGAAGAAATCGGATGTAGGCTTGCGGCAATGGGACATGATCTCTGGATATATGCCAGAAGCGATTATTGCAGCGCATTGCTCGAAAGCTACAAGGGGATGAGGATCATACAGATCCCCAGTGTGAATACGAATCATTTTGACACGATTACCTATACGGCAGCGTCAACCCTGCACGCACTTAAGTCCGGAGCAGAACTGATCCATTTTCACGCGTTGGGACCTTCCCTGTTCGCATTCTTGCCAAGGTTGTTCGGCCGTAAGGTGATATGCACCATACACGGTCTTGACTGGAAGCGGGATAAGTGGGGACGGCTGACGAAACTCATCCTCAAGCTTGGTGAACAGGTTGGCGTTCGCTATGCGCATCAGACCATCAGTGTCAGCAAGACACTCTTACCCTACTTTGAAGAGAAATACCACAAAACCCCTGTCTATATTCCCAACGGGGTCTATGTGAAGCAAAAACCATCGGAGAAGATAATTGAGGAGACATACGGACTGGCGGCGGATTCATACATTCTGTTTCTCAGCAGAATCGTTCCAGAAAAAGGTCTTCATTTTCTGATTGAGGCCTTTAAGGGTCTGAATACCGATAAGAAATTGGTGGTCGCCGGTGGGACAAGTCACTCTGATGCGTACGTAAAAAAAGTAAAAAAACTGGCGGAGAGCAACCCCAATATTGTTTTTACAGGATTTGTAGAGGGAGAGGCTCTCGAAGCGCTTTTCAGTTACGCGTACATGTATGTGCTGCCGTCTACTGTGGAAGGGCTTCCTATATCGCTGCTTGAAGCCATGAGCTATGGGACCCTTTGTCTTACCAGCGATATCGAGGAGAACAGGACGGTTGTTGATGCGTATGGCTTTACGTTCCGAAGCAGGGACGTAGAGGATCTCAGAAACAAGTTGGAACAGCTGTTGATTTCGAAAAATAGTTATGATGGTGATCGGACGATTGAATACATCAAAGAAAATTATTCGTGGGACTGTGTGGCGGCAAAAACGAATCAGGTGTATCAATCGGTTTTTAAAATGCAGCAGGAGATTTAAACGGAGGGACAGCCATGGAAAGGTCATTTGAAGATAAAAATTGGGTGAGTGATCTCTTCTTTTTATTCAGAAACCTTTGGATCCTGGCCATAACCATGGTGGTTGGAATAATTATGGCGCTAATCCTGGTCGTTTATATCCCCCCTGTTTATAGAGCGCATGCGACTTATTATCTGAATAAATCAGAGTTGAACAGCGCTTTCTTCACGATCAATGAATTTCAATTCTATAATTTGCTGTTACTTGACATTGAGAACCTGATAGAAAGCCGGAGGTTTTACGATGAGATCAAAGCCCTTTCAGCCGTTGAAAACGATATACAGCTGTTAAGCTATGAAGATTATATGGCGCATTTGTATGTAGAAATATCCATGGATTCCACATTTTTTAAAGTGGGCTATGACAGCACTGATCAAGGCCTTGCCATGGCGGTTTCGAGTCGAATTGAGCGGGTTTTGTCAAGAGAAGCCGCTAAAATCGTCAGAATTTCAACGGTTGAGAACGTTGATGCCTCCTATCTTTCAAAGGAACCCATAGCGCCCCAAAAGGTCATGCTGGTCATTTTGGGCGCGGTTCTGGGCGCCTTCATTGGCATGAGCCTGATCCTTCTAAAATTTCTTTTAAGCAAGGAACTCAAGACCTATATTGAAGCGGAAACCATCTCCCGGAAAAAAGTGCTGAGCTGCACAAAGCATGGCATGAAGGGAAGGAATATCACACATCTCCTGAATACGATGAAAAATGAGGATTATCATTTTGTCTGGCAGACGGTCAATAATGACATTGAGCAGCATCACCAAAAGCTTTGCACAGTCATTACCAGTGATGACAGCGGAAAAAACGAAGCCTTTGCACTGGCCTTTGCCAATTACATGGGAAAAAGCTATGAAAAGGCACTGTACATTCCCATTAATCCGGTATCCACGTTCAGTAATATTTTGACGGAGAGATTCGGCCACGAAAACCGGCTCAGCAAGGCGCTTTTTCAGAAGGAGCCGTTGCCGCAGCTGATCTGCAGTGTATCTTATTCGTTTGACATTCTGATGGGAACGGATAAGAGAATAGCCTTTAATCAGGAGTCCCTTGAAAAATTCGAATCCTTGTTGAATGAAATTGAAAAGAACTATGATCTGATTATTTTGAGTGTCAGTGCTGAAGAGCGGATCATAACGAAGTTAGCGAACAGAGGATCCGTCATATTGGCTGCTTCCAATAATTCAAACCGCGAGAACGTGCGTTACATTGTCGATAATTTTAAAGCGCTGAACGCTCGTTTTTTGGGCATCGCCTATCAGGAGTAGTCATTCTGGGGCATCGGAATGCATGTGGGGGCAAATGTATCCTTTTTTCACAATGCTGACCGGATATGGGTAGGCTGCAGTAAGGAGGGTATGAAATGTCACTGTTGAAGGAGTCAGCTTACAGCTTATTCGGGAAGACATATCAAAGCGTGTTGGCTCTGCTATTTGTAATGCTGATTTCCAGATATTTGTCGACAACGGAGTACGGGACATACAGACAAGTCCTGCTGATCGCCAATACCATCAATCTGATCCTGCTGCTGGGCATGAATGAGACAATCTCATACAACTACAGAATCATAGAGAAGGTGAAGCGCGATCAGCTGATCACGAACATGATCGTGATCAAGCTCATGGTCATCCTTCCGGTGGTGGCGTTGCTGCTGCTGTCTGGAAACACCTTGGGGCAGTTCCTGAACAATAGCCGCCTGAATGACTACATGCCCATTATTGCAGCGCTGACTTTCATTTATACCCTTGAGAGCCTTTTAGACAGTCTCTTCTTAAGCGCGGGGCAGGCGGTCCTTTTGGGCAAGCTTCAAATCGTTTCCTATACGATTCATTATTTGATCGCCGTAGCCATTATCCTATTGTCCCAAAACGAATTGTATTTAATCATTGAAATCGCAATTTTTGAATTGATCAAAAGTGTCGTGTTTTTTGGGATTATCCTTAAAAAAGAGTCGTTCCGGCTGAATTTTGACTGGATATACCTCAAAGAGCTGGTCAGATTCTCATTCCCTATGGGCATTTCACTCATTATGATTACTTTAAACGTTTACGTGGATCAGTTGATCATCTCCTCGCGATTCCCCCCTGAGGCATATGCCATTTACAACAATGGCGCCATGAATATCCCGATCGTCCAATTGTTAACGGTAACTGTCGGGTCTGTCATATTCCCCAGGCTTTCAAAAGAGACAAAAGAAAAATCCTTTATGGATGGGTTGTCAATTTGGAGAAATGCCGCAACCAACACCGCGTTGATCCTCATCACGTTCATGTGGCTGTTCATGATTTTTGCCGAGGGATATGTCAGCTTCATTTTTTCTGAGCGCTACCTGGATTCGGTTCCCATCATGCGGGTGTATCTGCTGCGATTCATGATTACCTTTACAATTTACTGCCACTTGTTGATAGTCATTGATAAAAAGCGATATATTGCCTTAATCTCCTTTATCGGCGTTGTGAGCAATATCATTCTCAGCTTGGTATTCATAAGATTTTTCGGGATGATCGGCGCGGCGATAGCCACAGTCATCATCCAGTATGTCGTCAATGCGATGGAGATTTTCGCCGTGATTCACTTCACAAAAATAAAACTGACAGATATTTTTGAGTTCAAGCGCCTATTCAAAATCATCATGACGTCCAGTGGTATGGCAGGATTATTTGCCTGGATTTCATATCTGGCGCCTCTGGGGGATATTCTGAATTTCTTTGTATATGGCACCCTGTATGTCGTATCGACTTATTGCGTTTACTTTTATACGAAGCAAATTGACAGCGCTCTGCTTCATAAAGTATTAAAGGGCATCGCTTCGCTAAAAGGAGCCTGATGTGTATGGAATATGGCCTGGTAAAAGCCCTTCAACTCATCAACCGTTTTAAAACGCTTTTTTTGCTGCTGGCAGTCACCCTGATGATCCTCATTTCATATGTGCTGTATTATCAGGCTGGCATGGTTGGTATTGCACTAGTCCTGGCTCTCGGCATCGGGCTGGCATTTGTTCTGACTAAAAATATCAGAGCGTTTATTTTCTTATCGCTGATTCTCATGGTTGAAAATTTCTTCTATATTTTCGATCGTTCAAGACTGGTTTTCATTTACGATTTGAAGCAGCTCACAGGTCTCTTTCTGATGGGGATGTTCATCATCTACCTGCCGAGAATTATCCAAAGTCATTTTCTGCTTTTCAAGAGCGTGGTTTTATTTATGGGGTATCAGATCCTTTCGATTTTCACTGCATATTTCACGCTGGGTCAGCCATTGATTAAAGGGGCCTACAATCTATTGCTCCCTGCCATGATTCTGATTTATTTCTTCGCGTGTTTTCTCATTGAAAAAATCAGTCGCTATGAAAAATTCAAGACATTATTCATCTATTCCTCACTCGTGGCGGGTGTGATTTACATCCTCCAGACTTGGCTCTATCCGAGCTATGTTTTTCTCGTGACAGACTTCCGATTCAGGAATGGCAATTTGCGCTTTACGGAATTCACCGTGTTTATGCTGTTTTGTGCCTTCGTAACACTGAATGAGCTAATCGCCAAATCGGGAAAAGAATTAGGGATGAAACGCTACGCCTATATTGTGGCGCTGCTCGTGCAGATGCACACCTTTCTTTTTATTGCGCAAAGCCGCTTCATAACCGTGTCGACAGTGATTTTGATTGCGATAGCCCTGGTGATTCTTCAGAAGCGTATTCCAAGACGCCTTGTCTTGGCTTTTCTGGTATGGTTAACCCTTGGGATTTCAGCTCTTTTGATTGCGTTGTATCTCTTGGGGAAAGCGCCGAGGTTTGATTTAGTGATGGATACGTTAAAAGAAATATTCACGATTTCTGGAAATGCCGGAATCAGATCGAATGCCGTGCTGTATTTTACTGAAAACATAAAGGACCATTGGCTATTGGGTTGGGGTTCCCTCAATATAGGGTTTCCAAAGGCCTACTATCTATCCGGCGTTGAATTTTGGCATTATACGGTGGATACGGGCATCGTGGGATATATTTATCAGTATGGCATTCTCGGGAGCTTGGTGGCGTTCCAACTGCTGGCCAATGCCTTTATAATCTCATGGCGGATCTATAAAAGGGATCAACGTATTTTTTTTCCGTTGCTGTGCAATGGGGCGATTTTAATTAACAGCTTAATGATTTTCTTCTTTCAGGAGAGCATGGCGCTGTTTTATATGGGCTTAATCTTTGCCTTCATGGAATTCGAGTATAGAAAGGCCATTCAGGGTAATGAGGAGGGGGTCAGCGATGAAGATTCTTATGATCTCGCCATGTCCGATGCATCCGCCCGATCAGGGCAACCGAGCGCGCATCAGAAACCTTTATCAGGCAATTCAGGAAACCGGTCATGAAATCGACTTTTTGCATGTGAGGATGGAAGAAGGGGATTTTGAGAAGGATAAGCAATTTGTGGGTGAGAGTCACTATCATTCCCTCGAATTTCAATACAGCGGCGATTTACTCAGTGCAGTGAGACGCTTTGTAAAAAGGTTTACCGACAGGCAGTTCCTATTTTATGTGAACAACGGGCTGGATGATTATTGTTCCAGAAAAACCGTGGCATTCATCAAATCCCTGGATGAGGTCCATCATTATGATGTGATCTGGGTAGAGTACGTTTTTTTCAGCAGGATTTTTGAGGGGTTCGGTGCTGAAAAACTGAAGGTATTGGATACCCATGACAGATTCACGGATCGTTACAAGCTCTATATCAAGGACCGAAAGCCCTACCGGTGGTATTCCGTTTCAGAGCAGGACGAGATGAAAGGGCTGAGGCGGTCGGATGTCATCATTGCCATTCAAGCGGAGGAGGGCAAGGTCTTTGAGCGGATGGTGGAGGGCTTGAGATCGGTGAAAGTCATTGGTCATCAACTGGTCCTGAAAAAATTGCCGCTGGTACATCCGAGGAAGATGTTATTTCTTGCTTCGGGGAATCTGTTGAATATCAGAACCATTCAGTATTTTGTTGAAAAGATCTTCCCAATCGTCAGGGGGCGTTTCAATGATGCTGAACTGATCATCGCTGGTACTGTCAGCCGGCATCTTCGCTATGAGGCGGCGGGGATTACATCGATCGGACTGGTGGACGAGCTGGAAACCGCATACGCCATGGCGGATATTGTGATTAATCCGATCGAGTCGGGCACGGGTCTTAAAATCAAGTGCGTTGAAGCACTGGCTTATCACAGGGCTCTGGTCACCTCCTCCAATGGCGCGATGGGCCTGGACAGTGACAATGACAGCAACTTTATCATTGCAGATGAGCCGGAGGTGTTTGCAAGAGCGATTATACAGCTGATGACAGATGAATCCCATCTGAAAGAAATCGCGGATTCTGGATACACATATGTTCAGGGGTTCAACGATGCCGTTGCGAAAGAAATTGAAGCGGTTCTCAGTTTGGGAAGTCAGGTGAAGCCATGATTATGACCATTTGTGCTTCTAATAACAGAAATGCCATTGTGGATGGCTATGTGGGGCTAGTCAATCACTTTAGCGCCAAGAGCCAAGTGATTGCTGTCATTCCCGGTGTTTGCAGCCGGGAGGAATTTGACGGGAATCTTCACCGGGTAATCGTGGAGGACTTCAGGGATAAAGGGAAGATCACATCCAAGCTGCTATGCCTAAGCTTTTATATGAGGCTCGGCCGTGTGGTCAGGCAGGAGGGTGTTGAGGGGATCTTTATCTACAGCGACAGTGAATGGCCCAATTTGATTCACTTGATGATCCCGGCCTTGAGAAAAATCAAGACGACGGTATATATTCATGATCCGAAGCATCATTCCGGAGAGCAGGGGGTGATCCGGTTTATAAGAAAATTCACGTACCCTTATTATGCCAAGCATGCCACCTGTATTTTATCGTACGAAAAAGCAAAGGCGGAGATTGTAGAAAACCATCCGGTCTTCAAAGATGCGAAGCTGGTCTCCGTGAGGCTGCCAGGGATGCCAGTAATGGAATTTCCGGATCTGAGGAAGGCGGTTGAGCAGCGGCAAGTGAAAATAGAATATGATCTGGTCTTTTATGGAAGGCTGGAGGCTTACAAGGGTATTGATCTACTGCTTGAGGCCAATCAATATCTTCACAAGTCCAAGCGCGCGGCCAAAATTCTGATAATCGGCGGCCGGGGAGAATTGAAAGAATGGGTGAAGCGCGGCGTGGAAAATGACAGGGATGTCACCTTCATAGATACCTATGTGTCCAACAGGGCGTTGGCAGAATTCATTGTCAAGGCCAAGGCTGTGATTTTGCCTTATAAGGATGCGACAGGGACTCAAACGATTCAAATCGCAAATTATTATTACAAGCCGGTCATCGTTAATCCCGTGGGCTGCTTTGACGAATATGTGGTGGCGGGAAAAAACGGCTTTTTTATTCAGGAAATGACGCCAGAAGCTTTAGGTGAAACGATTCATTCTGTTCTGGCGCGAATGGCGCGGTTGGATTACGATCCGATGGACGTGCGAAAGGTTTCAGACAAGTTGTTCGATATTGACACAATCGCAGGGGAGATTGAGGCCTTTATACGGGCTTGAACAAATAATCATCAGTGGTGGGTCTAACTGTAGGACGGCAGGGAAGGCGAGGTGAGCAAAATGCTTGAATTTTTCAAGGGGAAAAAGGTTTTTATCACCGGACATACGGGCTTCAAAGGCGCGTGGATGTGCAGAGCGTTGATAAACGCCGGGGCCGAGGTCACAGGCTATTCTCTTGATCCGCCCACTGAGCCGGATTTGTTTTCGATCACGGGGTGTGAAAAGGAGATGTTTTCTGTCATCGGTGACATCCGGGATCTGGCTTCCCTCAGGCAATGCATGCGGGCGTCCGGTGCGGAAATTGCGCTTCATATGGCGGCTCAAGCCATTGTGCGGGCCTCATACGTGGACCCTCATTTGACCTACGAGACCAATATCATGGGGACGGTTAACTTCATGGAGTCTGTCAGGGCCTGTGATACAGTGAAATCGGTCGTCAACGTGACAACTGACAAGGTTTACGAGAATAAGGAATGGGCCTGGGGCTATCGAGAAAATGATGTTTTGGATGGATTTGATCCCTATTCAAACAGCAAATCCTGCTCGGATATGATTACACAGTGCTATAAGCGAGCTTTTTTTGATCTCAGGGATTTGAGTATTTCAACGGCAAGGGCCGGCAATGTGATTGGCGGTGGCGACTTCGCGCCAGACCGAATCATACCCGACTGCGTCCGGGCGGCTTCTAAGGGGGAACGGATTTTCATCAGAAATCCCAATTCCATCAGGCCTTACCAGCATGTCCTGGAGGCTGTTGGCGCCTATTTGATGATTGCCGAAATGCAGTTTAACGACCGGCGCTATGAAGGGGCGTACAATGTTGGACCGGATGAGGAAGATGTCAAAACCACCGGCGCTCTGGCAAAATTGTTCTGCGAGAAATGGGGAGAAGGTCTGGAATGGTTCAGTGATCCCATTCAAGGACCCCACGAAGCGAATTATCTGAAGCTGGATTGCTCGAAGATCAAAAGTGCCACGGGCTGGAGACCCCAGTGGCATATTGATATGGCTTTGGGAAGAACAATTGAGTGGTATAAAGCGTACTTAGGTAGTGCAGAAGCCAACAGGGTTATGGATGAGCAGATCAAATCTTATTTTGAGTAGAGATGATGTCACATAGAGGGAGAGGTTAGACATGGCATTTTCATTTAAAAAGACATCCCTTGAAGGTCTAGTATTAATACAACCGCACTGTCATCAGGATGAACGCGGTTACTTCATCAAAGATTTTGAAAAAGATGAATTTATCAAAAACGGGATTCGTTTTGATCTTTATGAGAGCTTTGAGTCCATGTCAAGGAAGGGTACCTTAAGGGGCCTGCATTTTCAAACGAAGCACCCTCAGGGAAAGTTGATCCGAGTGACTCAAGGGGCGGTTTTCGATGTGGCCGTAGATCTGAGACTGGACTCAGCGACGCTTGGTCAATGGGAAGGATTTTATTTGAACGCTCAAAATCACGCGATGATTTATATTCCAGCGGGCTTTGCCCATGGATTTTTGGCCTTGGAAGACGACACGGTCATGGTGTATAAATGTAACGACAAATACAGCGAGCCCCATGACACGGGGATATTGTGGCGTGATCGGGAGCTGTCCATTGATTGGCCGCTCCACTTAATTGGAGAGGATCTGATCATATCCGAGCGGGATCTGAACCATCCCAGCTTCAAAGGGTATCTGAAAGGTCTCACACAGGATAAATAAAAAGCGGTACAATCCTTATGGTGTCAGGTCAGAATACACCGGAGGAATTGCACCGCTTTTCATATTCTATTCAAAATGCCGCCAAAAGACCGGTTACAAACGCTGTGCTTACGTCTTTATCTGTCTTTGCGAGGAGGCGTAAGCCGACGCGGCAACCTCTCCCTTAAAGCTATTGCAATTACTATATTACAATCCCAGGGAGAGATCGCCGCGCTGCACTCGCGAAGACAAGACGAAAGAGTCCTTTCTCACCAGTCTTCTAAAGAGAATCAGACTCTGGAGATTCCGTGATAAAGGCATTTTCCTCAAGTCTGTAAGTGTTCTTCAAGAAAAGCTTGTGCTTGATGATCCACCAGACAGGCACCCAAATATATTGATGTATTGCCGGGGAGGCACTTCCGATCATCCAACAATTTCTACCACAGGATTTGGTCTGGAGCCGGACCTTGTCTGCTTGTTCTGAGTGCCAAAGCTCCTCCCAAGTCTGTGCTTTCAAATTGCCCATGACAGCCTTTTCTTTCATGCCGTTGCATGGCACGACATCACTGTAGGGATCAATAAAAAATGCATTTTTGGACATGTCGCAAGGCAGAAGCCTGGGATTACCATAGATGTAGTTGATCAATCCATGGTTGAAATAAGCTCGGAACCACTGTTTGGGCGCATTGCTTTTTAACATCTCGTTGATCAGCAGCTCAAAGTTTTTAGCAACCAGATATTTTTTGTCGATTTTGTTGTCGTTTTTTCTGAAATAGAAGGAGTTGTGAAGGGTTGCCGTAGCGAATTCCATTCCAAGGGACTCTGAGATTTTATAGAGCGGCACAAGATCCATGCAATTTTGATCCTGAACGGTCATTGCCATGCCAACGTCCTTATGGCCCATTTCCACTAAGGTTTTCAAGGTCTGATAACCGCGTTCAAAGCCGTTTGGGATGCCTCGGATCTGGTCATTGGTTTCCCGCAAACCCTCAAGGCTGATCCGGATGCCAATGTTCTGAAACCTTTTGCACAGATCCAGAATCCTATCGGTAAAATAGCCATTGGTTGAAATAACGATCCGATTTGTTTTCTTATACAATGCCTCGACAATTTCAGGAAGATCCTGTCTCACAAACGGCTCCCCGCCGGTAATATTTGTAAATGCCATTTCGGGAAGCTTGTTGATGACCTCCAGGGAAATTTCCTCCTTGGGACTCGTGGGGAACTTATAGCAGTCACACATCGTGCAGCGTGCGTTGCAGCGATATGTGACGATAACTGTACCGTACAAGGTTCTCTTTGTCATAAAAAGACCTCCCGATTCTCTAAGGGGATCAGGTATCATAAGTCTTCATCAATTGATCACTGTATTCAGGCAGTGAAACAAACTTCTTTGTCAAACAGTTCCGGGTATAGAGGTTCAGGGTATCCGCGTCATTCCACAAACGCTCGATGGCTGTCTTCAGGGAGTCCGGGCTGCCGCTGGTGAACAAATCCCCTGTGACACCATCCTCAATCAGCTCAGGAATGCCGCCGATATTGGCGCCAATGACAGGGGTCCCCATCATTTGAGATTCCATCACAGAAAAGGGACAGTTTTCATACCATTCAGAGGGGTAGACGCTGAAGCTGGCCTTTCTAATGAGCGTTTCCAAAGCGTCTCCTGTCAGAAAGCCTTCATTTTTGATATTTGGCAGGTTGGATAGAGCTTGCTCCAGGGGCCCGGATCCCGCGAACACAAAAGGAATGTGGGGAAGGGCTTTACAGGCCGAGAGGAGTGTCTTTATGCCTTTCTCCTCTGAAAAACGGCCAAAATAGAGAACGTAGCGTTCCTTTTCCGGATGAACGGCTTCACTCTTCGAGATGAAATTATGAAGCACCACTGTTTTACCCTTTAAGGCGCTGTTAGCAGCAACCTTTCCCGCCATGAAAATGGAAGGGCAAATTACATGATCTATCAAGCGGTACGTACCCAGCCATTTGTACAGATATCCCTCGAAGGCCCCAATGAGGCTGCGTGTCAGGGAATTATGAATGCATCTGAATTGCACGCAGTGCCTGTAACGACCATCGAGGCATCGTTCACAGTTATCTTTTGAAGAGGGGATGTGCATCATATGGTTTGGACAGACAAGCTGATAGTCATGAGCCGTGTAAACGACGGCGATAGGGTGTTGATTCTTCCGTTCATAAGCTTTGATTTCATAGAGGATGGATGGCGTAAGCTGAAAATTGAAATTGTTCAGGTGGACGACATCTGGCTTGAACATTTCAAGTACGGCTTTGATTTTTTTTCTGGCTTCGACAGAATAGATTATTTTGAAGGGGTATAGCAACCGTTGCAGCTTATGGGTATGAAAATCCATAGTGGAAACATAAGCATCTGCGCTATTGGATCCCATTCTCATTTCATGGTCCATACCAAAATACTCAACCGCGTGGCCCTGTGAGACCAGATAGTCACCGAGCTTGAAAATATACGTTTCAGATCCGCCGTTGAGAAACAAGAATTTGTTGACCATCAGAATTTTCATCGTCAACACCTATCCTTTGTATGCCCACATTAACCCCATTTTTTCCAGAAAGCGCTGCCTTTTCGCCAGACGGATTCAAGGTAGTTTAAGTCACGCTCATGGTCCACACAGGCCCATAAACCTTGGTGTCGAAATACCGCAACCTTGCCTTCGCCTGCCAGGGCGTCCAATACGCCAACTTCAAGATCACACGAGGCATCCGCCGAAAGATAGCTTAAAAGCTCTTTATTGAATACCATATAGCCCCCATTGATCAAGCCCTGTGAGGTCTGTGACTTTTCTTCAAAGGAAGTCAAGATATCACCATCGGCGATCAGCTCCCCAAATCTTGCCGGGGGGTGAACCCCGGAAATCGTGATGACTTTTCCTGTTTTCTTATGAAATTCAAGGGTCTCCAGGATATTGATATCTGCCAAGCCGTCTCCATATGTCAGCAGGTTGACATCGTCATCCAAAAATTCCTCCACCTGCTTCAGTCGAGAACCCTTCAACGTATCCAGACCGGTGTCAACCAATGTAACCTTCCAGTCGTCTTCACAATGGTTGCTGTGATATTCGATGCTTTTTTTCTTCAAATCTACTGTGAAATCGCTGTTCTGGGACTCATAGTGCAAAAAATAATCCTTGATGACATTGCCCCTGTAGCCGAGGCAAATAATGAATTCTTTAATGCCGTAGTGGGAATAGATTTTCATGATATGCCAGAGCAACGGTCTGCCACCGACTTGAATCATGGGCTTGGGAATGGTATTGGTCAAGTTGCCCAACCGGGTTCCATATCCGCCAGCTAATATAACCAGTTTCATTTTGAGCCCTCCCCCGGGTAAATGTCTTAATAATTAAGATCGTATTTCAGGCCGATATATTTTTTCATCAAAGCATGTTTAAATCCAGGCGCAACGACTGTATTTGTCTTATAATCCCAGGTGTCAATCAAGCCCTGAATCTGAAGATCCGTAAGGACGGTATTCATGGAATGAAGAAGACGCTTGGGCTTACGGATCTGGTCAATGAGATAATGCCGGATGTCCTGATCAAGGTATTCCCAAATCTGCAGGGTGTCCTGATTAGCACTGGCATTTTGGGCCACGCGATAATAATTAAGTGTTTCGTTGATCAGAAGAACGTTAAAGTGCTTGCAGTAATTTGCGTGAAGAACGTAATCGCTGGAAGGGTAGTAATCCGGATTATAGCCACCCAGTTCAATGAGAAGCGCGCGCTTCATGATTAAGCCCAGTGAGCCGGCACTTTTATTGCCAAGGAAAAAATCGAACAGAGTCAGGCGTTTTGACGGCTTGGAGATTTTTTTCTTCAGTGCGGACAAATGAGATGTGTGCAATTTGCCACGGTCTGAGAACCCGTCCTGATAGACGGTGTTGTATTTGAAAAACAAACCGTCCACACCGTTAATCAGGTGCTTCTGACATTCTGACAGAAAATTTGGGCTGAGCCAATCATCATCATTCAGGATCGATAGATACTCTCCTGCCGCCAATTCAATGCATCGGTCCCAGTTGCTGTATAAGCCGACATTCGCTTCATTCTTGAAATAGTAAAGGTTCTCTCTCTGAAACTTCCTGATCACTTCGAGGACGCTATTCTCTTCGGGATCATTATCCACGACAATGACCTCATAGTTCTCGAAATCGGTTTGGCCAAGAGCACTTTCCAGGGCTTTCTCTAAGAGCTGGGGCCGTTTGAATGTAGGTATGGCAATGGTAACCTTCCTCTTGAGCCTCACAGGGTTTTCTGGGGAGGAGATTGCTTTTACGTGTCCGATTTTGGCAAAGTTATCCTGATAAGCGAAAAAATCTGTTGACATGTGACCACCTCCGCTGGCATCAAGGCTACAAGGACCACAGAAGTTTGTTTTTTAATAGTTATACCCCAAAATATTTTTTTTAAAAGGAAAGTATGCGATTTTTCAAGCGCTGGCAGACGAAAAAAAGGGAACGAGGGTCAATAAGATACTGACCTTCGTTCCCTCACAAGCTTTATTCGGTTATGCTCACAGAGCTGTTCTTAGTACTTTTGATCCAACAGGGCAAGGGTTGTCGCCTTGTAAATGTCAAGGACTCTCATGCCGCCGAGATCGTTTCCGGAGAAAGCTAGATTGGAGACATTTCCGCTTTCGGTACCGATGGCTGCGTTGAAATTGGTCGTTGAGCCGATGACAAAGGCGTTGTTCTTGATGATACCGTTACTCAGGTTGTAAATGTGGATAGCGGGGCTTAAGGCGATGCTTGTGTTGATGAATTTATTGCTCTCAACAGTGACCGTATTGATAAAGAGTCTTCCAAGCACCAGGACATTATTGCCTTGAGAAATTTCATTGTTGGCCACATAGACATCTGTGCCATCCAGAACAAGATTGGACCACTTGTTGTTGTAAACCTTATTTCGGATAATATCAGCATTCGTTGAGGTCATGTTAATGCGGCTTTCCAGGTTTGGATCAATGGAGCAGATGCCGTTATTGGATCTAGTGACTTCATTCTCGCTGATCACAATATTGGAGGTTCTGCTGCCGTATTGGATGCCATTTGCTGTCTTATTCTTGATGATGTTTTGGTGGATGGTGATGTTCTTTGCATAGCCCGGATTTTCCCTCATGCCTGAGACAATGGAAATCCCTTCGCTGGTACCACCGTCCATATAGTTGTTCTTAAAGACAGCGTTCTCGAGGTAAAGGTTACCGAGCCACTCTGGCATGGCCATGATCCCGATGTCCGTATTGAGAATGGTATTGTACTCCACAAGGATGTCGTTGACAGCGCTCTGAAGGTTGATGGAAATATAGCCATTGTTTCGGAAAATGTTGTTTTGGACCTTAACTTTTGTTGAATCCAGGACCAGCATGAGTGAGACACCGACCTGGTCGTTGGCGTAAACACCTCGGGTCTTGCCGCCGTCCAGGGTGAAATTCCTGAAGGTGACATTGGTCTGATTCTCAGCGGACACCATGGATTGAACCCACGGTGCAGATGAATAGATTACAGGGAGGTTCAGAACTGCTTTGCCCATACCGTCGTAGATGGCATTGCTCTTGAGGGTTAAGCCTTTGATGTTCATTTGGGGAATATCAAAGTAATAAATCGCATTGCCATTGGCGGTGGCACTGTTGACGGCTTTGGTATCATCATGGAGAACCATGGCGCCGGAAACAGAGGTGGCAGCATTTGTGGAAAGGGTGAGCGTATTTCCGACCACGGTTTTAACCGTTGTAATCAGCCAATAGTTGGTTTCTTTGTTGCTGCTGGCGCCCTTAATGGCGATGCCGTGGCCAACTTTAAAATCGTGGGCAGAGGTAGAGAGGGTCAAAACGGCGGATCCAGCGCTCAGCGTGCCGGTAAACTCATTCAAGCTTCCGGAAATATTGGGAAAGCTGCTCAGATAAACTTTTTGCATGGTGGAATCCACAGCGCTGGTCATGGGGGTGCTGCTTTGGCCTGCGATGGGTGTTGTCAGCTCGGGTACAATCGGCTCGGGTACAATCGGCTCGACAACAATCGGTTCGACAACAATCGGCTCGACAACAATCGGCTCGACAACAATCGGCTCGACAACAATCGGTTCGGTTACAACGGGTTCGGTTACAACGGGCTCGGTTACAACGGGCTCGGTTACAAC
>CAYRIO010000013.1:0-76637 GCA_964424355.1 uncultured Peptostreptococcaceae bacterium | reverse complement strand
TCTTCTGCCGACAGGCAGAAGGCTCTGGAAGGGCTGAACAGCGCAAAAGGGTTCATCCGCAAGGCCATTGGTACGGAGCTGAAGCTCCACTATACGCCGGAGCCGCTGTTTAAGGTAGATGAGTCCATTGAAAACAGCATGTATATGAATAAGCTGATCAGTTCAGTGATCCCTCATGAGCCTAAAGCGGAGGATGAAGATGAATCTGGAAGCGATACAGCAGATAAAGAAGACGCTTGAGAATTATGATAATTATGTGATTCTTCCCCATGTCATGCCCGATGGCGACACCATCGGGTCCTCTGCGGCCCTGGCTCACTTCCTGCATCAGGCAGGAAAAAGAGCCGTGGTTTTGGTGGAAGATTCTGTGCCGGCCAACCTTCGGATGATCCCCAGGACCCTTTTTGTGGAAATGGAAGAGTTTGTGGAACCGGATGAAGAATATGTCTGCATCGCAGTAGACAGCAGCGATTTGGGACGGTTGGGAAGTCGGATTGCCTTGCTGCCGAATTACTGCCTCATGGCGGTGATCGACCATCATCGGACCAACACCCACTTTGGAGATATCAATTATGTGGATGAGCACGCCAGTTCAACAGGGGAGATTATCTTCGAACTGGCAGGTGAATTCGGTTTCCAACTGGACAAGGTTGCTGCAACCGCTCTTTATATCGCACTTTCTACGGATACAGGGAGTTTTCGTTATGACAATACAACGCCCCAGACCATGCGGATCGCATCTGATCTGATGGCTGCGGGCATTGACACAAAATCAATTAATACGGATCTCTATCAAAACCAGCCGCTCAACAAAGTCATGCTGTTGATGCATGCGCTTGAAAACATGCGGCTGGTCGCTCACGACCGGATTTCTCTGGTCCCGGTGACATCAGAAATGATGATGACCCATCGGGCTATCTATGAGGATACTGATGGCATTTCAGAGTATATCCGCAGCATTCAAGGGATTGAAGTGGTGGCTCTGTTCAAAGAATTGGGTGAGGGACGCATTAAGGTGAGTATGCGATCCAAGTACGATTTTGATGTCAGTGCCTTGGCTACCCGATACGGCGGCGGCGGTCACAAGCGTGCGGCCGGCTGTACGCTTGAAATGTCCATGAACCAGGCCATGACTGAATTTGAAAGAGCCATACTGGAGCAGATGGGATCATGAATGGAATTTTGAATTTTTTAAAGCCACCGGGGATGACATCCCACGATGCGGTGGCAGTGGTCCGTCGCGTTTTATGGACCAAGAAAGTGGGACACACCGGCACCCTGGATCCGCAGGCTGCCGGTGTTCTTCCTATTTGTGTCGGACAAGCCACGCGGATTGTGGAAATGCTTCAAGAAGACCGGAAAACCTACCGTGCGGAACTGACCCTCGGCATGACGACAGACACCCAGGATCGTTGGGGAACAGTACTCTCAGAACACCCTGTCGCAGTGACAGAGCAGGAACTTGCGGATGCACTCCAGCGATTTACCGGGGATATCCTCCAGATTCCGCCGATGTTCTCCGCTCTCAAAGTAGATGGGCAGAAGCTTTGCGACCTGGCCCGCAAGGGAATCACCGTGGAGCGGGAAGCGCGCTCTCAGACCATCCATAGCATTCGCTTGATCCGGTTTGATGGGAAAAGAGCGCTCTTTGATGTGGTGTGTTCTAAAGGCACATATATCCGAACGCTTTGCCATGATGTCGGAGCGGATCTAGGCTGTGGTGGTGTCATGAGTTTTCTGCTGAGAACAGCCACCGGAGCGTTCGATATCCGGAACAGCATTACCCTGGAGGAGCTAAAAGCCTGTGAATCCTCGGATGAAGCTGCCAAATGGCTGGTTAGCATCGACGAGGCCTTCGCTGGGATTCCAAAGCTCTATCTCAAGGAAGAATGGATTAAAATGATTCGCAACGGCGTGGATGCTAACTTCGCTCGATTTTTGAAAACCGGGTATCCGAAGGATACCTTGGTTCTGCTTTATGCCGGCGGGCAGTTTGCTGCAATCGCCCAGTACACCCAAAATGTTCACAGCCTTAAGGTTGTAAGACATTTCTTATAGCAGGTGACCCATGAAAGTGATTCGCACATTGACGGAGTTAAAAGAATATTTGAAGCCTATGCCCAGCGGTGTTGCCATTGGCACCTTTGATGGCTTGCATGTTGGGCACCAACAGGTTATAAAAGCCCTGGTGGATACCTGTGCTCAAAAGACTCTTCGGAGTGTGGTGTATACTTTTGCCAACCACCCCCGGGAATTTACAGCGAGTGATGCCCTTCCCAACCGCATTCTCACCGTGGATGAAAAGATAGACCTCTTTGACGGCATGGGGATCGATGTTCTGGTGATGGTTGAATTTGACAGAGATCACATGGAGATTGAAGCGGAAACCTTCGTTTCAGAAATCCTTTTAAAGGTTCTGAACACGAAGTATCTTGCTGCCGGATACAACTTTCATTTCGGACTGGGTGCCCGGGGGGATACAGATCTATTAACCCGGATGGGCGCTGAGAATGGTTTTGAAGTGGCGGTCGTACCGCCCTTTGAACTGGACGGCAGTCCTGTAAGCAGCTCACGGATCAGAGAACTGCTCAAAGCAGGTGACATTGAAGCGGTCAATCGGCTCTTGGGGCGTCACCATACCGTTTCAGGGCAGGTTGTCCATGGTAAAAAGAGAGGGCGGGTCATGGGATTTCCAACCGCTAATCTGGCCGTCAGCCACAATATGACCCTGATTTGCCCTGGGGTCTATGTCACTCGGACATGGATCGGCAAGGAGCATTACAAGAGTGTCAGCAACGTGGGCTACAATCCTACGTTCAGCCAGACGGAATTCACCCTGGAAACCTTCATCCTTGATTACCATGCGGATCTTTACCATCATTACATCACCGTGGAGTTCCTTCACCGCTTGCGGGGGGAAATCAAGTTCGACTCCCGTGAAACCCTGATGGATCAGATCAATCTGGATGTTGAGGCTACACGGCAATATTTTCGACAGTCCCACAAAGAGCCAGTCCCAAGGAAGCCGCATCGTTGAACAGATTATCTGTGGGTAAGAAGCTTACAAATTAAATTTACACGGTTATGAATCTGTGATACAATTTATCGGTAGAACCTTAGGCTGAGACTGATGCACACACCGGCGTTTCTCTCGGCCAAAGGCGATTTTACGAATTCAGGAGGTGTAGACATGATTTTAAAGGAAAAGAAAGAAGGCATCATCAACGAGTATCAGCTTCATGAAGGGGATACTGGTTCTCCCGAGGTTCAAGTAGCGATTCTGACAGCCCGCATTAACGAGCTGAACGATCACCTGAAGCTTCACAAGAAGGACCACCATTCACGTCGAGGTTTGCTTAAAATGGTAGGACAACGTCGCAGCATGCTTGGTTACCTCAAAAATGCTGATATCGAACGTTACCGTACAATCATCAGCAAATTGGGCTTGAGAAAGTAAACACAGGGCCGCTTGGTCCACTGCTCCGATCTGCAGATGGTCATTTTCCATGCTATCTGCAACTGGAGTGGCGGGCCTAGCGGCTTCACTGTATCTTTGTCATTCAAAAACCAGTTCACCGGATGGGGCTCTGTCCTACTTGTTGTGT
Source organism: uncultured Peptostreptococcaceae bacterium (assembly GCA_964424355.1). Taxonomy (GTDB): domain Bacteria; phylum Bacillota; class Clostridia; order Peptostreptococcales; family Acidaminobacteraceae; genus CAZEHS01. Next base: position 73,032 of record CAYRIO010000013.1, on the reverse strand, counting down.
TAAGGGCTTGTAATCAAGCTTTTAAGAGAGCGAGTAGGATTCCTCTGGGAACAACACAATCAGGAGGATTCAATGGAACACGATTTCAATGTATTTGAAACCACCATGGGAGGTCGCCCTCTCAAGGTTGAGATCGGTCGGATGGCCAATCTCGCAAACGGATCAGCTTTTGTCCACTATGGTGATACGGTAGTTCTTGCCACTGCCACTGCATCCAAAAACCCAAGGGAAGGGATCGACTTCTTCCCGCTCAGCGTTGATTACGAAGAAAAAATGTACTCAGTCGGGAAAATTCCCGGAGGCTTCATCAAGCGTGAGGGCCGTCAGTCAGAAAAAGCGGTGCTGACTTCCCGTCTCATCGACAGACCCATTCGCCCCTTGTTCCCCAAGGGCTTCAAAAACGAAGTGCAGGTTATTGCCAGTGCCTATTCCGTGGATCAGGATTGTCCCCCGGATGTGACGGCAATGGTTGCAGCCTCCATCGCTCTGTCTGTATCGGATATTCCTTTTGAAGGGCCTATCGCGGCAGTCATCGTGGGCTATATTGATGGGCAGTATGTCATTAATCCCACCGTTGCCCAAACTGAAAAGAGCGAAATGCACCTGGTTGTAGCTGGAACAGCTGAAGCCATCATGATGGTAGAGGCTGGCGCCAATATTCTTTCAGAAAAAGTAATGCTGGAAGCGATCTTCTTTGGTCATGATGAAATCAAGCGTTTGGTTTCCTTTATCGATGGCATTGTAGCGGCTGTCGGCAAGCCAAAGATGAAGGTTGTAGCGCCTGAAATCGATCCGGAGATCAAGGCTTTGGTTGAGAACTACCGGGCTCCCTTGGATCAGGCTGTCCGCATCGCGGATAAAACAGACCGGAACAACGCTCTGGATGATCTGAAAAAGCAACTGTTGGATGAAGCTGCTGAAGCATTTTCAGACAAAACAGGCATCATTTCCGGATTGTTCAAGGCTCTTGAAAAAGAAATGGTCCGCAAAATGATCACCCATGAAAAAGTGCGTCCGGATGGCCGGAAGCATGACGAAATCCGTCCCGTTTCCTGTGAAGTCGGCATTCTTCCCAGAACCCACGGTTCCGGACACTTTAAGCGGGGATTGACCCAGGTTGTCACCATCACCACACTGGGTGCCCTCAGCGAAGCACAGCGCATTGACGGCCTTGGCCTTGAAGATACGAAGCGTTACATGCATCACTATAACTTCCCCCCATTCTCAGTGGGTGAAACTGGATTCATGCGGGGCCCCAACCGTCGTTCCATCGGTCACGGCGCTTTGGGCGAGCGGGCTCTGGTTCCGGTTCTGCCATCAGAAGCAGAATTCCCATATGCCATCCGTCTGGTTTCAGAGGTCGTTACGTGTAACGGCTCCAGTTCACAGGCAAGCATCTGCGGCAGCACATTGTCTCTTCTGGATGCAGGCGTGCCCCTCAAGGGCAGCGTAGCTGGAATTGCCATGGGTCTGATTCAGGAAGATAACCAAATTTCAATCCTTAGCGATATTCAGGGCATGGAAGACGCCCTGGGCGATATGGACTTCAAAGTGGCGGGAACGAAAGACGGGATCACAGCCATCCAAATGGATATCAAGATCCACGGTCTTGATAGAAAGATCATGGAAGATGCAATGAGCCAGGCTTTGGCCGGTCGTCTCCACATCCTTGGTAAAATGAATGAAACCATTTCGGATTACCGCAAGGAAATGTCACCATACGCCCCAAGAGTATTCCACTTCAAGGTTCATCCTGATAAGATTCGAGAAGTCATCGGGCCAGGCGGGAAAGTCATCAATAAGATCATCGCTGAAACCGGCGTGAAGATTGATATTGATGATACCGGAACAGTCCTGATCACAGCACCGGACGGTATTTCCGGAGAAACCGCCCTCAAGCGGATTCAGGACATTGTAAAAGAACTGCAGGTAGGCGATGTCTACGATGGTAAAGTCACCCGCATCATGAAGTTCGGCGCCTTCGTTGAAGTGCTGCCAGGCAAAGAAGGACTGGTTCACATCTCCCATCTGGCCAAAGAACGTCTTGCGAAGGTTGAAGATAAGTTCAACGTAGGTGACCCCATCCGTGTCAAGGTCATCGAAATTGATGCCCAAGGCCGTGTAAACCTTTCACACAAGGTGCTTTTTGAGAACGAAGGGGAAAACAAATAATAAGCCTACACAATATAATCTGAGTGCCAGAGCCCTGCCGAAAGGCAGGGCTTGCATTCATATTCACCCCTATTAACCAGAAAAGAGGTTCTGAATGTATCAGCGGCATGAATTATCCAATGGAATCCGTGTTGTCACTTATCCCATGCAGGAGATGCGTTCCCTCTCTCTGGGACTTTGGATCAATGCCGGTTCAGCCTATGAAGCTCACGCCTGCAGTGGGGTGTCCCACTTTGTTGAACACATGCTTTTTAAAGGAACCGAATCCCGTTCGGCTAAAGACCTGGCGGATATCGTAGATGGTATCGGCGGTCAGATCAATGCATTCACCAGTAAGGAATGCACAAGTTATTACATCAAAGTACTGGATACGCACTTGGATATCGCGGTCGACCTGATGGGTGATATGCTTCTCCGATCGGTACACGACCCGGTTGAAATTGAAAAAGAAAAAAACGTCATTCTGGACGAAATCGCTTCTTATGAAGATTCTCCAGAGGATGTCGTATATGATTTGCTGGCTGAGGTGATATATGGGAAGCATCCGCTTGGATTCCCCATCCTGGGTACGGAACAGTCGGTTAAGAGCCTGAGCAGAGACTCCATCCATGCCCTGCTGAATGAGCGGTATACCGCTGAGAATATTGTGATTTCGGTGGCGGGCAGCTTCCAGGAATCAGAGCTTCTCAACCGGCTTGAAGCCCAGTTCGGGGCAGTTAAGAAAGCCGATGAGCTGATCAGCGATCCGCCAGTGCCGGTATTCAAGAGCGCCTGGGCGGTTAAGGAGAAGGACATTGAACAGGTTCATCTCTGTGTAGGCTTCAACGGCGTAAAATACAGTGATGATGATCTGTATCCCCTGATGGTCCTGAACAACATACTGGGGGGCGGCACAAGCTCCCGGCTGTTCCAAAGCATCCGTGAAAACCAGGGGCTGGCATATTCTGTCTACTCCCACCCCAGTCTTTACAAAGATAACGGTCTGATGACCATCTATGCCAGCTTTGTTCCTGAAAACCTGGAACCGGTGATGACCTCTCTGTGCAATGAACTCAAAAGTGTACGGGAACACCAGATTTCTGAGGAAGAGATCTTAAGGGGCAAGGAGCAGCTGAAGGGCAACTACATCCTGGGTCTTGAAAGCACGGGAAGTTTTATGTCCATGATGGGTAAGGGCGAGCTGATGGCTGGAACAATTGAAACGATGGATGAAGTGATTGAGAAGATCGATCGGGTTCAGGCGGCAGATGTGTTCCGGATGGCGGACCTGGTATTCACACCGGAATGCTATGCGGTTGCACTGACTGGACGGATCGGTGATAAAGAAGGTTCATGGACATTTGAAGCATTAAAATCAATCTGAACGAGGAGGAAAAATACGATGTTAACCATCCGTATCGTCAATAAATCCGGGATGCCACTCCCTCAATATGAAACATCCGGCTCGGCAGGCATGGATCTGAGAGCCCATTTGGAGGCTGAAATCACGCTGAATCCCTTGGAAAGGACCTTGGTTCCGACAGGGCTGTTCATCGAGCTGCCCCATGGCTACGAGGCTCAGGTAAGGCCCAGAAGCGGCATGTCCATTAAGCACGGCATCACCATGATCAATTGTGTCGGGACAATCGACAGTGACTATCGGGGAGAAATCAAAGTGCCTGTGGTGAACCTCAGTAATGAGCCCTATACCTTGAAGCATGGGGAGCGGGTGGCTCAGATGGTTATCGCCAAGTATGAGACTGCCCATCTTGAAGCGGTGGCGGTCATCAATGAAACGGATCGGGGAGCCGGAGGTTTCGGTTCTACGGGGAAATAAGGAGGGCACGCTTTTGCGCATTTCTGTACTGAAATATGGGGGAACCTCTGTCGCCAGTGATCTCGGTAGAGACCGGATCGTCGAACAGGTTCAACGGGCCATGGCAGATGGCTATTCTCCGGTGGTGGTGGTTTCGGCTATCGGGCGGAAAGGGGATCCTTACGCAACCGATACCCTGATCAATCTGCTGCCGGCCCCTGAGTTGGAATATCAGAGCCGGGAGATGGACCTGCTGATGAGCTGCGGAGAAATCATCTCGGCGGTAATCATGACCAACCTGCTGAAAAGCAAAGGTGTTGATGCGACCGCATTCACCGGCTTTCAGGCTGGAATTCAGACAAATGGGGTATTTGGTGACGCCCGGATCCTGTCGGTGAATACAGAGGATATCCACAATGCACTGCAGGCTGGAAAAGTTGTGGTTGTGACAGGTTTTCAGGGGATTGACGGTGCCGGGAATATCACGACCCTTGGACGAGGCGGCAGTGATACGACCGCTGCAGTCCTGGGTGTGGCTTTGGACGCAGAAAAAATCGAAATCTATACCGATGTGGAAGGGGTCATGACAGCGGATCCCCGCATCGTGAAAGATGCCCGGATCATCGATGAGATCAGTCATGAGGAAGTCTACCAGATGGCCAGCGCCGGAGCAAAGGTGGTGGACCATAAAGCGGTTGCAATTGCACGGGAAGGGAACAAGCCCTTGGTCATCCGCAGCACGTTCTCCGATGCGCCAGGCACGGAGATCAAAGTCAGGGCGCGAAGCCTGGATGATCCCGGTGATCCGACAAAGGCCTTGACAGCGGTGGCTCTCAAACAGCATTTTGTTCAAGTGACCGTTTCGATATCGGCCAAGGACCATCGGAATGAGTTGATGTTGAACCGTTTGGAGCAAGAACGGATCAGCATTGATATGATCAACTTTTTTGATAACCGGAAAGTCTTCATTATCGGCGAGGGTGATCTGAGTAAAATCAAGGTGATTCTCAATGAGCTGGAGCTGGAATATCATGTACTCCCAGGCTGCAGCAAGATTACCGCCATCGGTCATCGCATGCACGGCGTTCCGGGTGTCATGAAGCGGATTGTTTTCGCTTTATCCCGAGAAAACATCGAAATTCTCCAATCATCTGATTCCAACACAACCATCTCCTGTTTGATCCGTTCAGATCATGCAAGCCGTGCGCTGCAGATCCTGCACAGTGAATTCAACCTGAGTGAATAGACACACAAAGAATAAATTTCTTGAAGAGCCGGAAAACAGCAGATAATCCCTGCTGTTTTTGTTTTTGAACGGGCGCATAGAGGGAGCCGCCGGGGGTATTAGAGATACTGGGTTTGGTAAGAGTTGCTGAATGGAGGCCCGGGTATTCGGTAAGACATTACAAGGTTTCTGCCCTGTGGGATGCAATCATACATTGATGGGGTCTTGTGACTATGGTATACTACTTAATAATAGTACCAGATACTAAGTGGAGGAACTTATGGAACTGAACGATATTCAGAAATTGATGCAAACCTTTAATGATACGGGTCTCAGCCGTCTACAGTACAATAATGGAACAGAGTCACTGGTGTTGGAAAAGGGAGTCTTCCACAATCAGACACCGGCAGTTCATGCGGCTCCAGTGCCGGTCAGCCAAGCGGTACAGTCAGTCGAGCCCCCTGTCGAGGCGGTTAAACCGGCTGCTGCCCCAATGATGGGAAAGGCAGTTGTGGCAACGGAAAGCACTATCAAGGCACCCATGGTAGGCGTGTTCTATCTGGCACCCTCTCCAGAGGCATCTCCCTATGTCCTCATCGGCCAATCGGTGGTGAAAGGACAGACCCTGTGCATCCTGGAAGCGATGAAGGTTCTGAATGAGATTCAGGCAGAATGGGATGGTGTAGTGGAAGCGATTCTGGCGCAGCCGGAAGATATCGTGGAATACGGACAGCCCCTGTTCCTGATTCGGAGGGCATAATGATCGAGAAAATTCTGATAGCCAACCGAGGTGAGATTGCGGTTCGGATCATCCGGGCTTGCCGCGAGATGGGAATCAAGTCGGTTGCGGCTTACTCCACGGCCGATGCCGATTCCCTGGCGGTGCTTTTGGCTGATGAAAGCTTCTGTATCGGGCCAGCAAGCGCTGGGAAGAGTTATCTGAATCCTGCAGCCCTGGTTCAGGCTGCGTTGGCCTGTAAAGCCGATGCGGTACACCCGGGATATGGATTCATGTCGGAAAATGCTGCTTTTGCTCGGGCTTGCCAAGAGGCAGGTCTGATATTCATAGGACCGGAACCCTATCAGATAGAGATGATGGGGGACAAGGCCAAAGCCCGGGAGGTCATGATGGCTGCCGGCGTACCGGTGGTCCCTGGTTCGGCGGGTGCCATTGATACGTTGGAAGAACTGCACTCTGAAGCGATTCGGATTGGTTATCCGCTGATGGTGAAGGCGGCCAGCGGCGGTGGCGGCAGAGGGATGCGGGTTGTCAATGAGCAGAGTGAACTGGAGAATGCCTGGCAGACGGCCCGTGCGGAGGCCAAGGCGGCCTTTGGTGATGACCGGGTTTACATGGAGCGACGAATTGTCAAACCCCGTCATGTGGAAGTCCAGATCATGGCAGATGCCCATGGTACGGTACTGGCCCTAGGCGAGCGAGACTGCAGCCTACAGCGTCGGAATCAGAAAGTCATTGAGGAATCGCCCTGTCCTGTTCTTTCGGAAGAACAGCGGAATCGCTTTTATAAAGCAGCGGTGGATGCCGCTGTAGCGGTAAAATACGTGGGAGCCGGAACCGTTGAATTCCTGTTGGATCAGGATGGGTCTTTCTACTTTATGGAAATGAACACCCGGATCCAGGTTGAGCATCCGGTTACAGAAATGGTCACCGGGATCGATCTCCTGCAGGCACAGATCAAAGTAGCCGGTGGAGAGCCCTTAGGGATTACTCAAGATCAGGTTGTCCTGCGGGGACACGCAATCGAGTGCCGCATCAATGCAGAAAATGCAATGGAAGACTTTCGTCCGGGCGCCGGTGTGGTGACCTCCCTGCATCTGGCTGGAGGTTTTGGGGTGCGGAATGATTTCTATATCTATCAGGGATACCACATTCCCCATTCCTATGATTCCATGATGGGCAAGATCATCGTGTGGGGAAATGACCGCCGTGAAGCCTTGAATCGTATGAAGCGGGTTTTGGAAGAAACCGTGATTGACGGTTTGGTAACTAATCTGGATTTTCAAAAGCATTTGATTGCCCTGCCTGAATTCCAATCAGGGCATGTGGATACCAGTACACTGGAAGCGCGGTTGCCGGCACTGATACAGGCAATGAAGGAGGATAGCTATGCTCTTGGATCTTCTTAAGCGAAAAAAGCAGGGGAAAGATAAACCCCTCCACTCTGAAAAGGCTCCCACTCAACCAATTGCAGCAGCACAGGAACATGTGTGCAGTCACTGCTCAGGACGAATCACCCTGGAACAGTGGCAGAGGCAGCTGAAAGTTTGTCCGGCATGTGGCCATCATGATCGAATGGGCGCCCGTGAAAGATTGGAAGCGCTTTTGGACAGTGGTTCATTTAAAGAAACAGGAAAAGAGATTCTGTCTGGAGATCCTCTGGGGTTCCCCGATTATCCTCAAAAGTTGGCTCAGGCCAAATCACGATCCGGTGAAACCGAATCAGTCCTGACTGGATCAGGGCGTATCTCAGGGATGCCTGTCTGCTTGTTTGCCATGGAGCCCGATTTCATGATGGGCAGTCTGGGGAGTGCAGCAGGGGAGCGGATTGCCCAGATAATCGAACTGGCCGGCACGACAAAATCCCCCGTAATCGGTTTTTGTGCGTCTGGTGGTGCCCGGATGCAGGAGGGGATTCTTTCCCTGATGCAGATGGCAAAGACATCAGCGGCTCTTGGAAAGCTTTCGGAGCTGGGGATTCCCTATTTCTCAGTCCTGACAGATCCGACAACTGGCGGGGTCACAGCCAGCTATGCCATGCTGGGTGATATCATCTTGGCTGAGCCGGGTGCACTGATCGGTTTTGCGGGTCAGCGGGTCATTGAACAGACGATCCGGCAAAGTCTGCCAGAGGGATTCCAGCGGGCTGAATTTCTTTTGGAAAAAGGATTTGTGGATCGGATCGTTCCCAGGAATGAGATGAAGACGACTTTAACCCTGCTATTGCAGGTTCATTCTGGAAGCGGAGGTGGACAGCATGGCTCAAATACTTGAATTTGAAAAACCCATCATAGAATTGGAAGAAAAAATCCAGGGACTCCGAGAGTTCTCTTCAGAAAACGACATCAACCTCAATGAAGAGATTCGAACCTTAGAATCCAAGCTGATGTCATTACAAAAAGAAACCTTCTCATCCTTGTCGGCCTGGGATCGTGTTAAATTGGCCCGTCACCCGGAACGTCCAACCTCAGAGGACTACATTCAAAGCATTTTTACGGACTTCATCGAGTTGAAAGGTGACCGAGCTTATGGGGATGATCCGGCTATCCTTGGCGGGATTGCTTTACTTGAAGGCGTTCCAGTTACGGTGATCGGTCATCAGAAGGGGCGGGATACGAAGGAGAATATCCATCGGAATTTTGGAATGCCCCACCCGGAGGGATATCGAAAAGCCCTGCGGTTGATGGAACAGGCCCAAAAGTTCAAGCGCCCGGTGGTCACCTTCATTGACACGTCAGGTGCATATTGCGGCCTGGGTGCTGAAGAACGGGGACAAGGGCAGGCAATTGCCCAAAACCTTATGGCCATGTCCCGGCTAAGAGTGCCCATCATTTCCGTTGTCATTGGTGAGGGCGGGAGCGGCGGCGCATTGGGGATTGGCGTTGCGGACCGGGTAGGCATGCTTTCGTCCGCCGTTTACTCAGTTATTTCTCCTGAAGGCTTGGCAACCATTCTCTGGAAGGATTCAGGAAAGGCATCAGAAGCAGCAGCCGTGATGAAGCTGACCGCTGCTGAGCTGATGGCGCTTGGTGTGATCGATGCGGTGGTGGAGGAGCCTTTGGGCGGATCCCATCGGAACCATGCCCAAGCGACACAAGCCGTTGGTGTTTGGCTGAAGCAGCAGCTGAAAGATCTGATTAAGACTGATGCTGAACAGCTTGTAAACGCGCGCTATGAGAAATTCCGCGCCATGGGCAAGATGCTCGGGTAAGTATGAATCGCATGCCTTGGGCTAAAAAAGTCCGGGAGAGATCGCCGTGTGGCAATCTCTCCCGGATTATTTTTTGCGTCTAAAGGATCTCTTCAATAAAAAGGTCTTTCTCCCGGTAAAGGTCTATGAAATCATCATTTACCTTCACCAAGGGTTTTCCGGGACTAAAAGGATTGAAATAAACAATCTCGCCGGCCAAACCGTTATTAAGCCGTACCTGACTGCCTACCAGCATCCGGTAGACATTTCTCAGGAACATATTAGCGATTTCGGGGTTCACCTGGTTGGAACAGCTGGCACTGAATACTTCTTCAGCCGCTTTCAAAGGGGTGAATTTTCGGTTATAGACCTTATCGGTGGTCATGGCAGCATAAATATCGGCAATGGAAAGGATTTGGGCATAAAAATGAATGTCGTCTCCAGCCAATTTGAGAGGATACCCCGAACCGTCGCTCTTCTCATGGTGTTGAAGGACAGCGGCCCGGATTTCGTCATTCATCTGATGCAGTCCCTTGATCTGATCCAGACTGTATTCTGCATGTTTTTTGATGGTCTCATATTCTTCAGGTGTCAGCTTGGAGGGTTTATTCAGGATGTGCGCAGGGATTTTACATTTGCCAACATCATGGACGAGCCCTGCGTATCCCAGTGAAAACTGGTCAGCAATACTGAGTCCGAGCCACTGGCCGATCAGCGTGCTGATCATGCTTACCTGGACACTGTGATTCAGGGTGTAGCCATCAATCATATAGACTTTTGAAAGAATCTTCAGAACCCCTGGATCCTTCAAAACGAATTCCATCAACATCGTGGCAGGTTCTTCAATTCGAGGCAGCATGGATTTGTTAAGGAGCTTGAAACTGGCAAACTGCTGATAGGTGATTGAAATAATCTCTTGGTAATCTTTCAGGGGATCATCAACCGCTACACGGCCAGGATCCTTTTGGGGAATTGGTGAGGAGAAGGCGTCGGAATCGTCCTCCACGATATACACACTCTGCGTACCTAATCGTGTTAAACCATCGATCAGCTTTGTGGTCAATACATCACCCCGGCCTGCATACAGCAGATCGAACTTTCCGTAGAGATCTTCTGCCAGAATCATGCCGACTTGTAATTCGTGGATGGGTATCAGTTTCATGGTGCACCTCGCTTGAGTTCGATAATAGTTTATTCGCCACAGGGGGTGAAAACCCTTTTATAACGCCAAAAATATTCCAGTAATCTTTAATTGTGCAGACAAATTCAGAAGGGTATTGAGGTTCCTTGTCGAATCATTATATATTAGTCCTGCAAAAAGGCCAAGTCTTATGAAATGAGGCGAGACACCGATGAATAGATTCTCCAGAACGGAATTTCTGCTGATGAATTATCTATATAACAAAAATAATGGGACCGGGACTCAACCAAGGCTTCTTGAGATGGATCTGAATCTTCGGGAAAAGGATGAAATCAGCAAAATCCGAGAGCTGGTGTCCTATGTGGAGAAATTGGAAAGAGAGGGTTTTATTGAAACAGACCCGGAATTCTACACAGAGTCCGACCACATGTCCTTCACCTACCTGAACAGCGCAGTGGAGCTGAATGAAGAGCGAATCAGGCTTAGTCATGAGGGGCATCAGCTGATTATCGATTATATGGGGTCCGGCGCATTCGCCAGATTCAGGAACGCCTATAAGCGGATCATGGAAGCTCCGGAAACCCGAACCGTTCACCTGACGCTTTCCTTTCTTATGATGCTTCTTGGCGCGCTCTTGACCTTTCTGGCCGGGAGATTTTTCTGATGCGGATTATTCAGGAAGATGACAAGCTAGGAACAGCAAAGGTGATCTGGCAATTCAGTCAGGAACCGGATCCCTTCAAAACGGAGGAGCCGATACCGGCAAACCCCGTTTCAGATGACGCTGATGCTCCTGTTATTGAGAGGGAGACGGCTCCGTTACCTGAGCCCGAGGCCAAGGTTGAAGAGGTCCAGTCGGTTCATATCGAAAATACGGCAGAAGAGACAGCGATTGCGCCCGACCATCTGACAGATATGCGACAGATGATCCAGTTCCTTCAGCAGGTTGTTGAGAGTCAGAATCAGCAGTTGAAGACCAAGGACGAACTGATTCGGAACTTTCAAGTGCTGCTGAAGTCAGAACAGGATCAGGTTTTGAAATTAGAGGCCCGAGTGGTTGATAAGACTCAAGAGGAAACAAAGCAGCAAGCCGAGAGGAACTGGTTTCAAACCATTAAAAGAAAACTGCTGAAACAATAGCGTTAACATTTCCCCTGAAAGCGGGTATAATGATTAGCGTAGTGATTTTTAATCTGAGCAGATGAAAGGAAACTCCATGCGCGTAATCATACAGGAACAATTTTTTGAATTTCAAAATGAACGGACTGAAACGATTTTCAACGAACAGAAGCATTATTTGGCCCAAGTGGTGAAACACAGCCAGGAAACTGGGGATGACGAATACCTCCTCACAGCTCTCCTGAGCTTGAATAACCTGACGGAAGCCTTGATCAGCCAAACGGTTGAAGAACGGGGCCTCGAAGAAACCGTAAAATTGCTGAATGCGCGCAATCTTTAAGGTTTAAGAAGTTCTATTTCGGGTATAGGTGCATCATATCCTCATGAACAGGAGAAGATGCTGTGAAAATAATTGAAAACAAAGCAAAATGCAGACTTTGCAGGCAGTTACTCATTTCTGGCCCAGACGAAGGGGCCATCAAGAAGTTCTGTGGATGCGGTGCCATCGCCGTTTACGGCGGAAATAAGCAAATTCAGCGGTTGGGAAATCATCGGCATATCGATGAACTCAGCATCAAGGAGTATTGAACAGGGGGCCATCACAAACTGCTGAATAGCGGGGGCTGATGGTCTTTTTTTATCGCTCGGCAGAGGGCGATAGCGGATTATGGGAGGCACCAATGAAAAGGGTCATTTTTGTATTCATGGCAGTGGCAATCTTTCTGAGTCCGATCACGGGGCATGGAGAACGTGCTCTTGTTGAAGCCCGCAGCTACTGGCTGTATGAAATCGGTACAGGAACGACGCTGGCCGAATACCAATCCAATGAGAAAAAACCGGCGGCAAGCCTCACGAAGCTTATGACGTGCCTTCTGACCCTGGAAGCCATCGACCGGGGCTTGCTGGCATGGGATGAAGCCATCACATTACCGAAGTCCTACGTCAATCCAGGCGGTTCCTCCATGGAATTGATGGGCAGACAGACGGTAACGATCCGCCAATTGGTGAAGGGGCTGCTGATCGTATCGGCCAACGACGGCGCTGGCGTTCTGGCTGCACGGCTGCATGGCGATGAGGGGCGCTTTGTCCAGAGGATGAATGCCCGTGCAAAAGAGTTAGGAATGGAACAGACCCACTACCTGAATGCAACCGGACTCCCTACGGAAAGTGGAGAGAATATGACCTCTGCGGCAGACATCGGGCGCCTTTCGAATTATCTCCTCAAAACATATGGGGAAACCTTGCTGGCCATTACCGGGCAACCGGTGCTGAACGACCCTGCCAGGAATTATTCCCTGCCGGCGACGAATACCCTGATGCGCTTGAAACCGGGAGTGGACGGGCTTAAAACGGGTCATACCGATAATGCGGGCTATTGTCTTGCGGCGACCATCCCCTTCCACGGCAAGGCGGATGCGCGACTGATTGCCGTGGTGATGGGAACCTCTGGGGAGACCGCCAGGAATCACGCCGCGAAGCAATTGATAGATTGGGCTGAGAAGAATTACGATTTCAAGGTGATCATCGATCAGGCGCAAAAAATCTCCGCCGGAAATTGGAATGATATAGAGTCCAAGCCTGTGCAAGGGCATCCCGAGAAGTCTGTAGAAAGGTTAATCAAAGCAGATGCCAAAGTGGCAGTGACACTGGCACCCAGCTTGCCGGAGAAGCTGCCCCTGAGAAAAGGGGATGTCATCGGTTCCATTACTGCGGATCTGCCGGATGGGGAGACTGTGACGGTGCCTCTGATATCGGATACGGAAATCTTGAAGCTGACTCTGCAGGAGCGATTCGAAGCGGCCTTCAATGCCCTGAGGGCCTGGATTGAATCACTGCTGCCTTCTTGACACAACAGGGGAAATTAAGGTATACTTTGAAAAAAGTCGACGTGATGAAGGCATCAGTACGATTCGTAAACCCGATGAAGAGAGCAGACTGGCGGTGAGAAGTCTGACGGGTCCGATTTCGGAATTACAGGCTGGAGCGGCTGCGTGAAAGCGCAGCGGGGGCGCCCGATACAGCGCAGGAGAGGCATCCGGGATTTGGATGTGAATAAAGGTGGTACCACGGGTTTCCCGTCCTTATGATATAAGTGACAGGGGGATTTTTTTATTTGGGCTGAAAATTGAAACGGGAGGTAGACTATGAATACGAATATCTATGACATTCTTCAGGAACGTGGATTCATCGAGCAGGTAACCCATGAACAGGAAGTGAAGGATCTGCTTGGCAAGGAGTCTGTAACTTTCTATATCGGTTTCGATGCGACTGCGGATAGCCTCCATGTCGGGCACTTTATCCAGCTCATGGTCATGATGCACATGCAGCGGGCAGGACACCGTCCCATCGCGCTTTTGGGCGGCGGGACCACCAAGGTGGGGGATCCCAGCGGGAAATCCGATATGCGGCAAATGCTGTTCTATGATCAGATCAATGAAAACGCGGCGAAATTCAGACTGCAAATGGAAAAATACCTGGTGTTGGACGGCGAGAAAGGCATTATCGACAACAATGCCAACTGGTTGGATAACCTGAACTACATCTCCTTCCTGCGGGAAGTGGGTTCAAAGTTCAATGTCAATGTCATGCTGCAGGCTGAATGCTACAAAAGCCGCCTGGAAGAGGGGCTGACATTCCTTGAATTCAATTACATGATCATGCAGGCCTACGACTTCCTTGAACTGCATAAGCGCTATAACTGCAAAATGCAGTTCGGTGGAAATGATCAGTGGTCCAATATCATCGCCGGCGTCAATTTGGTCCGAAAGTCCGAACAGGCTCAGGTTTACGGCCTCACCTTCAAGCTGCTGACCACCAGTGAAGGCAAGAAAATGGGCAAAACGGAATCAGGAGCTATCTGGATCGACCCGAATAAAACATCCCCCTATGAATTCTACCAATATTTCCGGAATGTCGCGGATGCCGACGTCGGCAACTGTCTGGCCTTGCTGACATTCATGCCCATGGCAGAGGTGAGAAGGCTTTCAGCACTGGAAGGCTCTGAAATCAACCTGGCAAAAGAAATCCTGGCTTACGAAGTGACAAAAATCGTCCATGGAGAAGCTGCGGCAGACGGGGCCAAGGAGGCTGCGAAAGCGTTGTTCGGCGGGGGTGGTCCTTCGGAGAACATCCCTACCGGTGAAGTCAGTCGGGAACGGGTCATGCAGGGGGTTAAGCTTCTGGATGTCCTTCTTGAAATAGGATTTATCCCATCGCGGTCCGAAGGTCGGCGCCTGATTGAACAGAATGGACTCATGATGGGGGACGAAAAAATAACGGATATCAATCACCCCTTAACTTTAGAAGCGTTTGCGGATGAAAAGGTTTTGATTAAAAAAGGAAAGAAAAACTACCTGCAACTCGTCATTCGTTAAAACTACACAAAGGGTAGGAATGATGTTCATTCACACACCCGCGCAGACTCACGCAATGCCGATTTGTTAAAAAAAGGCATTGCGTGATTTGTGGCGCAAGAGTGTCGTATTTATGGAAAGTTCTGAATTTTCTGCGCGCATTGATAAAAGCTATTGAATCGGATACAATGGATAAAACAACTGAATACGCATCGTATAAATTTGGAAATAGGGTCCAAAAGTTTCTACCGACTACCGTAAATAGTCAGGCTACGAGCAACGCATATCGACTGCGCGAGGACTCCCTATACAAGGGGGTCCTTTATCTTTAACGGTCGCTTTTTTCCTGCGCTTGCATTCGGGCCTCATTTTTTATCAAAAAAATAACGAGGTGCATGAATGAAATTCTTGAAAGACAGGATCAATGAGTTGGGTGAAGTCAGAAGCCCGGAAATATTGAAAGTGGATCGGTTCCTCAACCACCAGTTGGATATTGAGCTGCTCAATGCCATCGGGAGAGAGTTCCATAAACGTTTTGAAGATACCTCGGTTACAAAAATCCTGACCATCGAGGCATCTGGAATCGCTATTGCCGCCATTGCTGCCCAGTATTTTAAAGTGCCGGTGGTGTTCGCTAAAAAAGTGCCATCACAGAATCTGGATGCAGATACCTTCGAAACCGATGTTTTTTCCTATACGAAAAAAACGACTTATAAGGTTCGCGTCGCCCGAAAATTTCTGCACCCAGAGGATAAAGTCCTGATTTTGGATGACTTTCTTGCCCAGGGACAGGCCGCCATTGGATTAATGAGCTTGGTGAAGCAGGCAGGAGCGGAGTTGGCAGGGGTCGGTATTGTCATTGAGAAGGGGTTTCAGGAAGGCGGCAATGTTCTTCGCGCCGAAGGCGTTCGCTTGGAATCTCTGGCAATCATTGATTCTATGGATGCGGGTGAAGTACAGTTTCGTGAACAAGGCAGGGCGTAGCGATCGACCATTACGCCATCAGGCGTTTGGTATAAAACTGAGTTAGGGGGATTCACATGAGAAAAAGAGGACTTGTTTGGCTCGTGATCGTCGCAATGGTTATCGGTCTATTCACAGGATGTGCGCCCGCTCCGGCAGCGCCGGCAGCACCTGCAGAACCGGCTGCACCCGCAGCAACTGCAGCAGCAGACATGAAAGTCGGTTTCATCTATGTTGGTCCCATCGGTGATGGCGGGTATACATACGCTCATGACCAAGGCAGACTGTACCTGGAAAAGGAATTGGGCGTTAAGACCATCATTCAGGAATCCGTTCCCGAAGGTCCAGAAGTTGAAAAAGTCATCTCGAGCATGGTTGACCAGGGTGCGAAGGTTATATTCGCCACTAGTTTCGGTTACATGGACTACGTTGAAAAAATGTCCAAGCAATTTCCGGATGTAAAGTTCCTACATTGTTCCGGCTACAAAAGCACTGAAAACATGAACAATTATTTTGGTCGTATGGAAGAGCCCAGATACCTGTCAGGTGTCGTGGCGGCCATGAAAACAAAAACTAACAAGCTGGGTTATGTCGGCGCATTTGAAATCCCTGAGGTTGTTCGGGGAATCAACGCATTCACTTTGGGAGCGCAGTCTGTCAATCCCGATGTGACGGTTGAAGTGGTATGGACACATACATGGTATGATCCTGCCAAGGAGAAAGAAGCGGCTATCGCACTTCTGGATAAAGGCATCGATGTCATTGCCCAGCATCAGGATACTGCCGGCCCGCAGCAAGCCGCTGAAGAACGGGGCGTATGGTCAGTGGGTTACAACACCGATATGTCTTCCAAAGCACCAAAGGCATATATGACTGCTCCTGTTTGGAACTGGGGTCCTTATTATGTGGATCAGGTCAAGAAAGTGATGGATGGCACCTGGAAGTCTGAAAATTACTGGGGCAACATGAAGGATGGCGTTGTTGAGCTGGCTCCGCTGACTGCTAATGCACCGGAAGGCGCTCAGGCTAAAGTGGATGAACTGACAGCCAAGATCAAAGATGGCACCCTCAATGTATTCCAAGGCCCCATCATGGATCAGGATGGCAAGGAAAAAATTGCAAAAGGCGCCGCTGTTTCTGATGAAGAACAGTTGAATATGGCTTGGTTCGTTAAAGGCGTTATTGGAAAAATCGAAAACAAATAAGGGTGAAGCTTATGGATCAGACTGTAGCAGTTCGGATGGAAGGCATCACTAAGCATTTTGGCCGTGTGTTTGCCAATCAAAACGTGCAGTTGGAAATCCTAAAGGGAGAAATCCACTCAATCCTTGGAGAAAACGGAGCCGGAAAAAGTTCTTTGATGAACATTCTGTCGGGCATTTATCTGCCCGACAGCGGCTCTATTTTTATTAAAGGAAAGCGTGTCCACTTTCATTCCCCCAAGGATGCCATCGCACACGGAATCGGGATGGTTCACCAGCATTTTAAGCTGGTAAACGCACTGACTGTAGCAGAAAATATCGTTGCTGGACAAAAGGGCGATGCCATTCTTAATCAGAAGGATATCGTCAGGCGCATCCGTGAATTATCTGAGCAGTATGGTCTTGAAGTGGACCCCAATCGCAAGGTGCATGAGCTTTCGGTTGCGGAAAAACAACGTGTTGAAATCCTTAAAGTCCTGTTCCGAGGTGCGGAGGTTCTTATTTTGGATGAGCCGACTGCTGTACTGACACCTCAGGAGGCAGATAAACTTTTCGGAATCATGAAGTGCATGAGTGAGGGCGGCTGTTCAATCATCCTGATTACACACAAGCTTCATGAAGTGTTGGCGGTCAGCAATCGCGTGACCATCATGCGCAAAGGGCATTACATCACCACTGTTGTCAATGTGGAGTTATCCCCTCGGGAATTGACGGATCTGATGGTTGGAAAAGCCTGTGAACTTTCCATTACAAGGGTTCCAGGAACATGCATGAAAAAAATGATGGAAGTAAAGGACCTACGGGTCGTTTCAGCTGAAAAGACGCAAGTGCTGGATGGCGTCAGTTTCCACCTGTGCGGCGGAGAAATCCTTGGCGTTGCAGGGGTGGCCGGCAGCGGGCAGAAAGAACTCTGTGAAGCCATTGCCGGACTTCAGAAAGTCCAATCAGGAGAAATCATATTTCAGGATGAAGCCATCACTGGAATGAATCCGGGAAGCATCATTGACCGAGGCATCAGTCTCAGTTTTGTTCCGGAGGATCGTCTGGGCATGGGGTTGGTTTCAACCATGGATATCACCAATAACCTGCTCTTAAAGGAATACCGGAAGCAGAAAAAATTCTTCATCACGCGGAACAACTCCCGGAAGCTGGCAGAAGAACTGATTCAGAAGCTGAATATTGAAACCCCGGGAGCAAGCCATCCTGTCAGGCTGCTGTCAGGCGGTAATATCCAGAAGGTGCTCTTGGGCCGCGAAATTGAAGCAAACCCCCAGATGATCATGACGGCTTATCCGACCCGAGGGCTGGACGTGGCGTCTTCCCATCTGGTATATGAACTTCTGAACGAACAGAAACAGAAGGGTGTTGCAGTCCTGTATGTCGGTGAGGATCTGGACGTGCTGCTGGAGCTGTGTGACCGTATTCTGGTCTTATGCGCCGGAAAGATAACGGGAATTGTGGATGCGGATAAAACATGCAGGGAGGATTTGGGATTCCTCATGGCAGGGCTGCACATGGAGGTGAAATGCTCATGATCCGAATAGGAAAACGATCGGATATGCCCATGTGGAAGGCGACATCCATTCGCCTGGCCTCTATTGTTGCGGCACTTGGCACCCTGGCATTTTTTGTGGCATTCATGGGGCATGCGCCGATGAAGGTTTATGCCTCCATGCTGGATGGAAGCTTTGGAAGTCCCTATCGGATTCAGGAAACCATCAAGGTGGCTATTCCGCTTACCATAACGGCGTTAGGCATGCTTCTGGCATTCAAGATGCAGTTCTGGAATATCGGTGGGGATGGGCAGATGATCCTGGGCGCCATTCTTGGAAGCTTCATTGCGCTTAAATTCACAACCCTGCCCATGCCAACGATGCTGCTCCTCATGACCCTGGCAGGCGTGTTGGGCGGAGGCATCTGGGCTTTGATTCCGTCCATATTCAAAGCAAAATATGGAACCAATGAAACACTGTTCACCCTGATGATGAACTATGTTGCCCTGAAGATCGTCATATTCCTGCAGTATGGTCCCTGGAAGGATCCCAATGCGTTGGGATTTCCCAAGATCCCCAACTTTGTGGATGCTGCGCTGTATCCCAAACTGTTCGGTGTGCATATCGGCTGGGTGATTGCTCTGGCATTGGTCGTTGCGGTGACGCTGATCCTCAACCGCTCCACCCTGGGCTATGAGATCGCCGTTATCGGGAATAGTGAGAGAACCGCCAAGTACGCCGGCATGAATGTCGGCAAGGTGACCTTGCTGACGCTCTTTGCCAGCGGTGCCCTGTGCGGGCTGGCGGGGGTACTTCAGGCCTCTGCGGTTGCGGGAACCCTGACCTATGAAGTGTCTGGCGGCTATGGTTATACAGCCATCATCATTGCGTGGCTGTCAGGCATGAACCCTGTGGCAGTGCCGTTCACGGCAACTTTGTTTGCAGTCCTGACCCAAGGGGCTAATTTTATACAGACTTCCTTCGGCATCCCGGCAGCTGCGGCTAAGATCCTGCAGGCCATGATCCTGATATTTGCTCTGGGCAGTGAATTCTTTATCCAGTATGAAGTGTATATCCAGTGGCCCTGGGCTAAAAAACAGGCCGCAGCTGTTGTAGAGGGGGGCCACTGATGGCATTTGTCATATTTCTGGCAGCGGCTGTTCAAGCAGGTACGCCGCTCTTATTTGCAACCTTGGGAGAGATCCTCACTGAAAAATCGGGAAATCTGAATCTGGGCGTTGAGGGATTGATGCTGATTGGCGCGGTCTTTGGATTCTTAGTGGGTCATTATACCCAATCTCCGGTGCTGGCGATGTTTGCAGCTGCCGCTGGCGGTGCGTTCGGATCTCTGATCTTTGCCATTCTCACGGTCACCATGCGCGCCAATCAAGTGGTTGCGGGTTTGTCCATCACCATCCTGGGCTCCGGCATTTCCGGATTCATTGGCCAAACCCTGGTCGGTGAAGTCCTGCCGGATACCTTCACCCGATTTTTCGATCCGATTAAGATCCCTTTTCTTGGTGATATTCCGGTAATCGGCAAACTTTTTTTCTGCCAGAACGTCTATGTCTATTTGGGGCTGTTGATGGCAGTGCTGATGACGCTGTATCTGTTCAAAACCAAATTGGGTCTTAATCTGCGGGTTGTAGGGGAAAATCCTTACGCGGCAGATGCCAGCGGCATCAATGTAGACCTGTATAAATACCTTCATATCCTGGCCGGAGGGGCCCTGTGTGGTTTGGGAGGCGCCTATCTGTCACTGGTGTATGTGCCGGCTTGGCAGGAAAACGTCACTGCCGGTCGCGGATGGATCGCTGTTGCTCTTGTTATTTTCAGCTCATGGAATCCAATCAAGGCCATTTTCGGAGCCTATCTGTTTGGCGGCCTTGATATTGTAGGCTTCCGAATCCAGCAGATGGGCATTCCGATTTCCCAGTACCTGATCGATATGCTGCCGTATCTGGTCACCATCCTGGTCCTGGTGTACGATTCCACACGGAAGACTGGCGCGGCCAAAGCGCCAGAAGCACTGAGCGAACCTTATTTCAGAGAAGAACGTCACTGAATTACGAGCATTTCCCAGTTCTTCGGGAAATGCTCGTCTTTATTAGCGGGATGGATGCTTTGCGCTTTAGGGAACTCCTGTGTATAATGAGGAAGAACCTAAATGAAAGAGGTCCCTATGAAAGACCCCCTGCCAAGCCAATTGCGTATATTCAGACTGATGTTCTTCTATGCCCTGGTGGATGCCATGGCATCACAAATGTATATAGATATCTTCACCAGTGGTTTCCGGATTTCGTTATCGGTGGTGTCCCTTCCGGTTTTTCTCTATTTCTACCGAGAGATCAATTCCGTCAAGCAGGGTCTGTTCATCGCCACCATTGGGTTGCTGAGCCGAAGCATGTTTGCCTCGCTGGGCTCGGTTCCTATTCTCGATGCGATGTTCATGGAATACCCGACCATGATTTTCGATATCTCCTATGGGGTCCTGTTCTATTACCTTTACCAGGAAAAACAAGACAAAAATGATGCCTATTGGTTTTTTATCATTCTCTTCAACGATTTTTTCTGCAACGTTCTGGAGCTGCTCTATCGTTCCGGCGGCATCACCCGTGAAGTGATCCAAGCCACGGTGACCCTGTTCGTGATTGCGTCCATCCGGGCCACGATGGCATTCACCATTGTTTCGGCCATTAAATACTACCGGTTGCTGTTGGTCAAGGAAGAACACAATGAGCGCTACAAGAATCTTCTGCTCCTCACCTCGGATTTAAAGGGTGAAACGTACTTCATGAAACGGAACATGGACTATATCGAGGATGTCATGAACAGTGCGTACTATCTGTATGAACAGATGGGTTCGCTGGATCTTCCCAAGGATATGAAGAATTTGCCCCTGAATATAGCCAAGGATGTCCATGAAATCAAAAAGGATTATGTCCGTGTGATCCGGGGGCTGGAGCGGATCATGAGTGAAGAAACGGATTACCAGCACATGTCCCTGCGGGATCTGATGGATATTCTGGTTACGACCACCCGGAAATCCCTGCCGGAAGAGATGGCAGACCTGGATCTCAGACTGTATCTTTCCTGCGATATGAAGGTTCAGGAGCACTATCTGCTGATGTCGGTCCTTAGGAATCTGGTTGTCAATGCTCAGGAGGCACTGCGGCCCGGTATTCAGGGGATTATTGAAATCCGGGCCAATGTCATTGATGATTCAGTGGTCTTTACCGTTTGGGACAATGGCGGCGGCATCAAGGAAAAGCATGTGAAGCACATTTTTGATCCGGGTTTTTCAACAAAATTCAGTGTAACCACGGGGAATATCAGCCGGGGTCTGGGTCTGACTCTGGTGAGAGACATCATTCAAGAGCGGTTCAACGGCGTTATCGAGGTGGAGTCCTTACCGGGCTCCGGGACCACTTTTTCGGTTAAAATCCCTATTGACAGCTTGGAGGTAATTTCATGAAGATTTACATTGTTGATGACGATCTCAGCATTATCCACGCCTTAGAAGAAATTATTGAAGAAGAGAATTTGGGTGAAGTCGTGGGCTCTTCCCAGGATGGCGAAACGGCTTACAATGATCTGATACTCATGCATCCGGACATCGCTCTGGTTGATCTCCTGATGCCGGAAAAAGACGGCGCCAGACTGGTTCAGGAGCTGTCCTCAGAACTGCCGGGGACTCACTTCATCATGATTTCCCAGGTTTCCACTAAAAGCTTGATCGCGAAAGCCTACGATGCCGGGATTGAATTTTTCATATCCAAGCCGATCAATCGGATTGAAGTATTGAAAGTACTACAGAATATCATCGAAAAAATCCATATGCAGCGTAAATTCAATATGATCGAGACGATTTTCAAGACCTCCGCGGCCACTGGAAAGCCCATGGCTTTTTCTGAGATTCAGGAAGATCATGTGGACCGTGAAATCCGGAAAATCAAGATCATCTTCAGTAAATTGGGGATCATGGGGGAGAAAGGCGGAGATGATATCATTTTCATCTGCCAGCAGATTCTTCGTAAAGGGGAGCAGAATACCGATATCAGTGTCCGCGATTTTTGTGAGATGCTCAGTGATAATCCCAAAGCAATGGAGCAGCGGATCCGCAGGGCCATTAACCGTGGGCTTGTGAACATTGCCAATCTGGGGATCGAAGATTACATGAACGATGTGTTCAACCGTTTCTCTTCAACATTGTACGACTTTGAGAATGTGAAGGCGGAGATGGATTTCATCCGGGGCAAGAGACGGGATGGCGGAAAGATCAATGTCCGTAAGTTCATTGAGAATCTGTTGCTGCACAAGGATCTATAGGGTTGATATATCACCGTTATATAATCTGAATTGTCAGTCAAAGTGTTGACAAGGTCCGTGGTATCCCGTACAATCCTAAGTAACTCAATAGTTCGCTTATCAAGAGTGGTGGAGGGACAGGCCCTATGAAACCCGGCAACCAGGCGAAAGCCCAGGTGCCAAATCCTGCGGTCTTGCAGACCGGAAGATGAGCCCATGCACAAGCTGCCTCATTTTCGATGCAGTTTTTTTTGTTGCAAAAAATCATCCGACATTCATATTGAGACACTATAAGATGGAGGGAATACAATGCTTAGGACCTTTGATGAGATCAATGCCCGGATTAAAGCGGGCACTGCAGTGGTTGTAACGGCTGAAGAAGTGGTGGCGATGGTGAAGGAAGAGGGCATCAAGGCTGTGGCTGCCAAAGTGGATGTGGTCACTACGGCGACCTTCGGGCCCATGTGCTCCTCCGGAGCGGTCCTGAATTTTGGCCATTCGGATCCGCCAATCAGAATGGAACAGATCGAGCTGAACGATGTGGATGCATACGGCGGCTTGGCTGCGGTGGATACGTATATCGGCGTCACGGCAGAAAGTCGGACCCAGGGCATCGAATACGGCGGCGCCCATGTGATCTGTGATCTGGTGGCCGGGAAGTCCATACGGCTGAAAGCCCGCGGGAAGGGGACGGATTGCTACCCGCGAAAGGAAATTGACACAACGGTGGCCCTGCAGGATTTAAACGAAGCGTATCTGTTCAATCCCCGGAACTGTTATCAGAACTATGCGGCAGGGGCCAATGCGTCCAATAAGATCATGCATACCTATATGGGTGTTCTGCAGCCCAATCTGGGCAATATCAATTATTCCACCGCCGGAGAACTGAGCCCTCTTTTGAAGGACCCCGGACTCCGGACCATCGGGATGGGAACCCGGATCTTTATTGGCGGCGCCATCGGCTATGTGGGCTGGAATGGCACACAGTTCAACACCAACACGGAACGGGATGAGAACGGGGTGCCCAAAACACCGGGAGCAACCCTTGCCTTGTTGGGAAATTTAAAAGAGATGGATTCGGAATATATTGCGCCGGCAGTTTTCAATGGCTACGGGATTTCCCTCAACATCGGTGTGGGGATCCCGATTCCAGTTTTGGATGAGTCTCTCCTGGAAGATCTGGCCCGGAGCAATGAAGAGCTATTCACCAATGTCGTGGATTACAGCGTACAGAGCCGGAAACGTCCGGTGCTGGGGCGGGTGAGCTACGCGGCCCTGCGAAGCGGCACGGTGGAACTGAATGGGAAAACCATCAAGACAGCACCGATCACCAGTCTGTACAAGTCCCGGCAGATCGCTGAGAAGCTGAAGGAATGGATTGCGGAAGGCAAATTCCTGCTTCAGGAACCCATCCAGACTTTTCCCCAGGGGAATGCACTGAAACCACTTGAAATTAAGGGAGGAAATCAATAATGCAGACAAAACTCCTGTTGAAATTCGGTCCAGAGACCGTCAACCACCCGGCGGTCTATGATCTGATTAAAAGATATGATCTGCACCTTAACATCCTGAAAGCCTCCATTAATTACAACATGAAAGGCGAGCTCCTGATGGATGTGGAGGGAGAGAGTGACAGGATCACAGAAGCGATGACATTCTTGGAAAGCCTGGGCATTCAAGCGGACTTTGTCCTGAAATCCATCCGTGTGGACGATGGCAAGTGTGTCCACTGCGGCATCTGCACCAGTGTGTGCAGCAGCCGGGCCCTGTTTTTGGGAGACGACGCCAAACTCAACTTTGAGCAGAACCGCTGTGTAGGCTGCAACCTGTGTGTGAAGGCATGCCCTTCCCGGGCCATCAGCGCATAGACAGCAGCATCCAAATGAGGTAATCGATGTATCAGGAGCGGACTTATAGAGCCAAACATCAAACGGCTGATCAAACGGTTTACGAGGTCATTGTTGAAGAAACCGATCTTTGGATTTCTTCAGATCAGGACCGGACCGAGGATGTGACCCGGTGGGTACAGGCCCTGCGTCATCAGATCAGAGAGGCGGAAGTGACATATCCCGGATTCATCCGCAGCTTGGAGCCCCTCACCGCAGTCAGTGAAGTCCCTCTAATCAGCAGGATGCTGCGGGCTTCTGCCCAGGCGGGGGTAGGCCCCATGGCGGCAGTTGCCGGCGGGATATCCCAGGCTGTGGGAGAGGCGCTGCAGCAGGCAGGGGCGTCACGGAACATCTGTGTGGAGAACGGCGGAGATATCTTCATGGATTCGGAAGAAGATCGGACCCTATCGATTTATGCAGGAAACTCATCGCTGTCGGAAAAAGTAGGCCTGCGAATCCGCCGGGATCAGTTTCCCCTGGGGATCTGTACCTCTGCAGGGACGGTGGGACACAGCCTCAGTTTTGGAAAGGCTGATGCGGCGGTTATTTTGGCAACGGATGCAACCCTGGCTGATGCCGTGGCTACTGCGGCAGGAAATCGGCTGAAAACCCCGGCGGATATGCAAATCGCTCTGGATTATGTCCGGAGTGTTCCAGGGATCATGGGGTGTGTCCTGATTATCGGTGAACATCTGGGTGCCTGGGGAGATATTGAACTGATTCAGGTATGAATGAGATATAATAGAGCGTGTGTGGAGGAGTCCTATGAGAATCGCAGAGTTATTTAAGGAAAAAAAGACGGTCCTATCCTTTGAGATATTCCCCCCAAAGCGGAACGATCCGGTGGAAACGGTCTATGAGACCATTGACGCGCTGAAGGATCTGGCACCGGATTTCATCAGTGTCACCTATGGGGCCGGGGGCAGTACGAAGGGCCATACCGTGGAGATTGCTTCCCATATTCAACAGAATTGCGGCATCAACGCTCTGCCTCATCTGACCTGTGCCTCCAGTACCCGGCGGGAAGTGGAAGACGTGTTGGGTCGCTTGGAAGACGCCGGGGTCGAGAATATCCTGGCCCTGCGGGGAGATCTTCCCAAGGAATCCGATGGGATTCCCGTTCTGGGCCATTATCAGTATGCACAGGAGCTGATCGAGCATGTGAAGGCCCGGGGCGGTTTTTGCCTGGGTGCGGCCTGTTATCCGGAAAAGCATCAGGAAGCCATCAGCCGGAATGCAGATATCAAATATCTGAAAGCCAAGGTGGATGCAGGGTCGGAATTCCTGATCAGCCAGCTGTTTTTCGACAATGATCTGTTCTATGATTTTATGGAGCGGGTGGACCTTCTGGATATCAAGGTGCCAGTCACTGCAGGCATCATGCCGATGCTGAACCGCAACCAGATTGCCCGGACCGTGGAACTCTCCGGCTGTACCCTGCCGAAGAAATTCCTGCGGATCATGGATCGGTACGAGCATGATCCCGTAGCGTTCCGTGAGGCTGGAATGGCTTACGCCATCGAGCAGATCATTGATCTGATGTCCTGGGGAATCTCAGGGATCCACCTCTACACCATGAACAAACCGGACTCTGCCCGGATCATTGTGGAGAGTATTTCTGCAATCAGGCATTCCTTAAATCGATAGGAGGTTAATCCATTGGGAATTTTCAGCACGTTTGAAAATCGTATCATCGTATTGGATGGCGCCATGGGAACCCAGCTCCAGGAGCGGGGCCTGAAGACTGGACAGCTTCCTGAGAAGCTCAATCTCACCCATCCGGAAGCCATCGTGGAAATTCATGGACTCTATGCGGCTGCCGGAGCCGATATCATCACAACCAACACATTCGGTGCAAACCGCCACAAACTGGCAGGAGCAGGCCTTGAAGTAGCCGAAGTCGTGAAACAGGCGGTACTTCTGGCACGAAAAGGGGCGCCCGGCAAAAAAATCGCTTTGGATCTGGGCCCGATCGGGGAACTGATGAAGCCCATGGGGACCCTGGATTTTGACGAAGCGGTGGAACTATACGCGGAACAGGTCCGTGCCGGCTCCGAAGCGGATCTGATTCTCATTGAAACCATTGCGGACCTGCAGGAAGCCAGGGCAGCGATTTTTGCCGCCCGTGAAAACAGCAGCCTGCCGATTTGGTGTTCCCTCACTTTTTCTGAAAACGGACGGACTCTCAGCGGAGCGGATCCGGTGACCGCCGTAATGGTTCTTCAGGACTTAGGGATTGAAGCGGTCGGCATCAACTGTTCTTTGGGTCCGGACGAAATTCGGCCCCTGCTGCAGACCCTGCTGGAAACGGCTCGGATTCCGGTGTTTGTCCAACCCAATGCGGGTCTCCCCGTGTTAGTGGACAACCAGACGGTATTTCCTGAAAAACCAGAGGATTTTGCCCATAAGGCGCGGGAAATGGCAGAGTCCGGTGTTCGCGCCGTGGGCGGCTGTTGCGGGACATCACCGGAGTTCATCCGGCAGGTTGCCCAGGCCGTTCAGAAATGTTCAGTTAAATCCCCGCAGGGAGAAGCAATTGCGGCAGTATGCTCAGGGAGTGTGACCCTGACCTTCGATAAACGGGTCCGGGTCATTGGCGAACGGATCAACCCAACGGGCAAGAAAGCGCTGAAGGAAGCCTTGAAGGCCCGGAATTGGGAATATGCACTTCAAGAGGCGGTCAGGCAGCTGGAAGCCGGGGCAGAAATCCTGGATGTGAATGCCGGGATGCCTGGAATTGATGAAAAGGATGCAGTCCTCAGCATCCTGGGAATTCTGGAAGGTGCGGTCCAGTGCCCCCTGCAGATGGACTCAGCGGATCCGGATGTTCTTGAAGCCGCCACGCGGCGTACCTGCGGCAAAGTGCTCCTAAACTCGGTGAACGGCAAACAGAGCAGCATGGATACGATTTTGCCCGTAGCGGCCCGGTATGGCGCCAATATCGTGGCCCTGATGCTGGATGAAGACGGCATTCCTGCGGACGCCGATAAACGGATGCTCATCGCCGAACGGATTATCAATGAGGCGGCCAAGTACGGCATCGGGCCGGAACGGATTTTTGTAGACTGCTTGGTACTGACCGCTTCGGCTGAACAGAAGCAGGTTCGGGAAACCCTGAATGCGATCCGGGCCATTAAAGCCCGCTGGCCCGTTCATACGGTCCTGGGGGCCAGCAATGTGTCCTTCGGCTTGCCTAACCGCAGCATGCTCAACCGAACCTTCATGGCCATGGCCCTGGAGGCAGGGCTTGACGCGCCGATTACAGACCCTCTGGCAGAAGGGATCATGGACACGATCCGTTCCTATGAGGTCCTCAGCGGCAACGATCAGGACTCGGTCCGTTACATTGCGGCCTATGGTGGCCAAGAACAGGCAAAGAGCAGCAGTGCCGGGGAAGTCAAATCCCTGGAGCAGTGTGTGTCCGCGGGCCTTCGGGAAGAAGCGGAAAAGCGGACCCTGGAGCTTCTGGGCATCCATGAACCCCTGGCCGTGGTGGATGGTTATCTGATTCCCGCCCTGGAAAAGGTGGGAAAGGATTTTGAGAGCGGTCGGATTTTCCTGCCGCAGCTCCTGAAATCGGCTGAAGCCGTCAAAGGAGCATTCGACCTGGTCCGGGAAAACATCCGGAAGAGCGGCGGCGCCCAGGTCAGCAAGGGAAAGCTTGCCCTGGCTACGGTCCACGGGGATATCCATGACATCGGGAAAAATATCGTCAAGGTCCTGTTGGAAAACTACGGCTATGACGTGATCGATCTGGGCAAAGACGTCCCCACTGAAAAAGTGCTGGAAGCGATTGAGCAGAATGACCTAAAAGTGGTCGGACTCAGTGCCCTCATGACCACCACCGTGGTTTCCATGGAAAAGACCATCAAGGCCATCCGCGAGAAGTTCCCGGAATGCAAGATTTTCGTTGGCGGAGCCGTCCTCACGGCGGAATATGCTGCGAAGATACAGGCACACTACTACTGTAAGGATGCTCAGGAATCCGTCCGGGTTGCCGGAGAGATCTTCGGGGCATAGGGTTTGATTTAATCTCCCTGAAATACCCAAAACCTCAAAAAAGAGATACAATAAGAAGGAGTCCACAGACGGATTCCTTCTTGATTTTTTTGTGGAACTTTTCGAAAGGCATCTGCGTCTAATGGAGATAAGGAGGCGATACCCATGTTGAAAAAAATCATCGCACTGACCGTAGGAGCTTTCATGTTGACCGGTGTCAGCTTTGCGGATTCAGCTATTAGGATTCAGATTGACAACAAACCTCTGGCGCTTGAGGTTCAACCCACCCTGGAGAATGGACGCACCCTCGTTCCGTTTCGGGCGGTATTTGAAGCCCTGGGCCTCCAGGTCGATTGGAATGAGGAGTTGAGGATTGCTACCGCATACAATGAAGCGATGAATGTATCGGTCAAGCTGGATGGGGCATTCGGTTCTGTGGATGGGGAGTTGAAGGCTTTGGAAGCCCCCGCGCGGATTGAACAGGGAAGGACCCTGGTGCCGCTCCGTTTCGTATCAGAAGCATTCGGCAATGAAGTCGGGTGGGATGCCAAGAAGCGGCTCATCTCCATCAAAAGCGGTTTCAAGCCTTACACCTACACGGAGGCCCTCCCGGTGGTCGGGTCTCTCGATAAACTGAAGCTGATCTTAGACTATGCCGGGAAGTATCAGCAGCCGGTTTACCGGATCATGGACGCGATGCCGGCCATCACCAATGAAAACTCCGAATCTGCAGCGGCCCCAACCCTATCCGGTGCGGACCACAGCAGCACCAATGTCCAGGTCGCTGGTGTTGATGAGGGGGATTCGGTCAAAACCGATGGGCTGTACATCTATCAGCTTCGGACCAATGACCTGAAAATCACTCGGGCAGACGGAACCGCTCTTCAAAATGCCTCAACCCTGACTTTTGACAAACAGATGACGCCCTCAGAGTTTTACCTGTATGGCAAGAAACTGGTCGTGATTGGGTCCCAACAGCAGTTCGTGCCCTATATGACGCCGGACCTGCCCCAGGTGAGGATGATCATGCCACCCATGCAGTCACCCAAAACCAAAATCCTGTTCTATGATGTTTCAGTACCGGAAAAGCCACAGCTCCTCCGGAGTTATGAAACGGATGGATCCTATCTCACATCAAGGCTCACCGGGGGCAAGCTGTACCTCGTCGCCAATAAGTACCTGAATGTGTACGGTTTGAATGACACAGCAGTCCTGCCAGCCTTCACAGACAGCCTCACGGGGAAAACCCAGACCCTTGGGTATGATCAGATCCGTTATTTTCCAGATACCGTTGAGTCAAACCTCATGATCACTCTGGGATTCAATGTGGATTCTCCAACGGCAGAGCCTGATAAGGGGGCTTACCTGGGGAGCGGTGATACGGTTTACGCCAGCACCGATTCCTTGTATATCGCCATGAACCGGTATCACTACCGGGTGATGACCTTTGCCCCGGACCCGTCGTTTCAGCAAACGACAGAGATTTTCAAATTCGGCCTGATGGACGGCAAGGTTCAGTTCCGCGCAAAAGGCTCTGTACCGGGTACGCTCATCAACCAGTTTGCCATGGATGCTCAGGGGGGGACATTCCGGGTTGCCACCACGTCGGGGGAAACGTGGAATGCCGGAGAAAACACCTCCAAGAACAATATCTATGTGCTCAACAGTGCAATGGCAGTTCAAGGGAAACTGGAAGGACTGGCGCCTGGCGAACGGATCTATTCCGTCAGATTCCTCGGGGACCGTGCCTACATGGTGACCTTCCGGCAGGTGGATCCCTTCTATGTCGTTGATCTGAAGAACCCATCCAGCCCTTCGGTCCTGGGTTATCTCAAGATCCCGGGCTTTAGTGACTATCTGCATCCTTACGATGCCAATACGGTAATCGGATTCGGCAAGGAAACCGTTGAGACCAAGAATGGCGTGCGGACCGAAGGTTTGAAGATCGGCATGTTCGATGTCTCTGATGTCAGAAATCCGGTGGAAAGGCATAAATTAGTGTTGGGAGGCGCCGGATCGTGGTCAGAGGTGCTCAACAATCACAAAGCCCTGTTGTTTTCAAAGGAAAAGGGCGTGTTTGCTTTGCCGGTGACCCTCTATGACACCATCAACGGCCAGAGCCAATTCACGTGGCAGGGCGCCTATGTATACAGTCTTGATCCGGTGAAGGGCTTTACACTGCGAGGCACATCCACCCATCTCAGTGATCAGGAAATCGCCAATGCCGGGATCCAGTGGTATGACAGTCAGAAAAATATCCAGCGGATCATCTACATCGGCAATGTCCTCTACACCCTTTCGGATAGCGGAATCAAGGGGCATGCGTTGGATACGATGAAGTATCAGCAGCAAATTCTCTACCAGTAAATCTCTCAAAGGGCCTTTTTATAGGGCCCTTTGTTCGTTTAATGGCATCCGTTATGGGTAAATATGAAAAAAGACCATGTTATGACAATGACTTGGAGGATTCCTATGAAACGTGTCGCCATTCTGGATGAAACCTTCACCATTCGCAATCGGATCAAAGAGCTGGCAGCCCGGGCCGATATTGAAGTGATTGAAACGACATCTCCCGAACAACTGTTGAATTTACTGAATGCTCCCCATGATATCGGGCTGATCATTACCGAGATTGAATTTCATCATGATGATGGATTTGCTGTTTTCAGTGAGATCAAGAAACGCGCCGGAACGATTCCAGTGATGATCCTGACCGGTGAAAACAGGCGTGCTTCTTTTTTGAAGGGGATCCGGCTGGGCGCTGTGGATTACGTCCTCAAGCCCTTTGATGGCGAATTCCTCTTTAAACGGATTGTAGATCTGATGAGTTTTGAAGCGGCAGGGCTGCCTGTTAAACCCGGGGGCGCTGTGGGGCATGAACTTCCTGCCCTGTATGTGGACTTTAACAGCTATATGGATAAGGAACTCAAGAAGGCCAGCAAAGGGAAGTACACAGTCAGCATTATGATTTCCCTGATACTGGATCCTGAAAGCCCGATGAATGCGACGCTGGATAAACGGTATCAGCGGATCTCCAACGAGGTCCATCATGAATTGAGCACAACCCTGTTTGACACCGATGTGTTCATGAAATATGGATCAAGGAGTTTTATCGGCGTCTTTCCCTTTTGCGGACCGGATAACCAAGAACTGATAGAGGAAAAGCTGGCTCAAGTCTTTGAAAGATATACGCAGAAAAACAGACAGGAGCAGACAACCCTGTTGGTGAATAAGTTTGCATCGTTTCCCGAGGATGGTCAGGACCGTGAAGAGCTGATGACGGTCGTTGAAGAACGGATGGCAAAGGCTATCCGACATGTCATTCCAACGGATTCTGATGATTGAACAGACGTGACTCCATGAAAACCGCCGCACTGGCGGTTTTTTACGTGTGAACAGAGGATTTGATTTATAGCAATTACACAAATGCAATTAACATAATTTGTGGTTTTCATATGAAAACCAGTGGTATAATCAAAGCAGGAGGATTTGCCATGAATAAAATACTTGATATCATACAGGACCCTAAAACCACCTTTCATCAGAAAGTGATCGGACTTGCCCGTGAGGCGGAAAGCACATATGATGGCATTCAACTGACCCCGGACGAAAAAGCAGCCTTTGATGCGGGGTTCATCTGTGATCTGGCTGAGGGCACGGCCCCTTACCGGCCCCGGTATATCCTGCCGGACTATGAAAAATTCCTGCGGGAAGGGTGTGCCTTCTTAAGGCTGTCACCCCCCAAAACCCTGGAAGAAGCGGTTCATTTCCTGCTGATCTTTTACAAACAGATTCCATCGGTTACGACGATGCCGGTGTATCTGGGCAATCTGGACACCTTGCTGGAGCCTTTTATCACCGACGAAGAAAAAGACCTGTCAACAATCCGGCTGTTCCTGATCCACCTGGACCGGACAATCACGGATTCGTTCACCCATGCCAATATCGGCCCTGCGGACACCCGGGCAGGCCGACTGATTCTTCAGGCAGAGGCCGAACTTAAAAATGCGGTGCCGAACCTGACGTTGAAATACAGTGCCCAGACTCCGGATGATTTCGCGTTGTTGGCTATCCGTACCGGCCTGATGGCTTCAAAGCCCAGCTTTGCCAACCATGATATGTACGTGGAGGACTTTGGGACGGCCTACGGGATTGCCAGCTGCTACAATGGCCTGCCAACAGGGGGCGGTGGATTCACTCTGGTGCGGATGAATCTGCGCCGGATTGCGGAAGAGGCCGGTTCTCTGAAGCGATTCATGGAAGAAACCCTGCCGCAGGTGGTTCAGACCATGGGCTCGGTCATGGGGAAGCGGATCCGATTCATCGTGGAAGACAGTCGTTTTTTCGAGAACAATTTTCTGGTGAAGGAAGGATTCATCTCCCGAGACCGGTTCCTGGGCATGTTCGGGATGTTCGGCTTGGCAGAGGCGGTGAACACCCTGTTGAAGTTCGAAGGACAGGAAGGGCGCTATGGGCACAGCGAAGCAGCAGGAGATTTGGCGGAGGCCGTGATTACCCGGCTGGAACTTTTGACAAACCAGCTGGAGGCTCCCTACAGCCCCCTGACAGGGAACAAATACCTGCTTCACGCCCAGTCGGGCATTTCCAGTGACCTGTTGGAAACCCCGGGAGCGCGGATTCCCTATGGTGATGAGCCTGAAATGCTGGATCATCTGGTTTTCACCTCTCGGATCCACAAATATTTCCCCACGGGGATCAGTGATATCTTCACCTTCGACGACACCAGTAAAGGGAACCTGCAAAGCGTCCTGGACATCATCAAGGGCGCCATGGAAAGCTCCTTGAGGATGTTTGCGTTCTATTCTGCCAGCAGTGATCTGGTGCGGATCACGGGATTCCTGGTCAAGAAATCGGATATCGAAGCCTTGAGAAAGAACGAAGCGGCCCTGCATGATACGGTAGCCCTGGGGATGGAAGCTATTGACAATCAGCGGATCCTGGAACGGAAGGTGCAAACCAGCCATGAATAAGGGGGCAGTTGCCCGAATCATCGATTTCAGCGCGGTGGATGGGCCGGGAAACCGGATGGTGATATTCCTGCAGGGCTGCAATTTCAACTGCTGGTACTGCCACAATCCTGAAACGATCCCCTTGGAGGGGGCACCGGAAATGACCCTGCAGGAAATCCTCAAACGCTACCAGAAAGCCAAACCATTCATATCCGGGGTGACATTTTCCGGCGGCGAGTGTACCGTTCAGTTTGAGTTCCTGCTGACCCTCTGTGCTGCCCTGAAAGATAAGGGGGCTCACATCCTGATAGATACCAACGGGCAGATGGGTGCCCAGAAGCTTGGGAAGCTGTTGGCGGTATCCGATGGGCTGATGGTGGACGTGAAAGCCATCGATCCGGATAAGCATCACGCCCTCACCGGTGCGAGTAACGAGCAAGTGATCCGGACATTCCATACCGCATTGGCAGCAGGGCAGCTGGCGGAGGTGCGGACCGTTATCCGGGGAGATGAGCCGGACGCCCTGGCGACGGTGAAGTGGGTTGCCCGGGAGCTTGCCGCAGTGGATCCGGAGGTGCCTTACCGGATCATCCGCTACCGGGTCCACGGGGTTCGGAAGGAAATGATGCCGCGGCTGAAACCGCCTTCAGCGGAACTGATGGCACAGTGTGTAGATTTAGCAGTGTCAATGGGGTTGAAGCGCGTCATCATGATCTAGCGTGCTGTTGATTTCAAGAGAGCTTGCCGTGCCTGCGGTGAGCTTTCTTTTGTATTAAAACCCTGTTTCACTTCACGCGAAAGCCTTCCCCCCGAATGTATGTTTGTGCTATCATTAGAGGATAAATGACGAGGTGAACAGATGCTGGCATATATTAAAGGAAAAGTGACGGATACCGGATTGGACTGGTTGGTTCTGGAGAACGGCGGCATCGGCTTCAAGGTGATGACCTCGGCCAACACCCTGGCTGCTCTGGACCGGGAAGCACCGGATACCTTGCTCTACACGAAGCTGAACGTAAAAGAAGATCATCTGGAGCTGTGCGGCTTCAAATCCACGATGGAGCTGGAGCTTTTCGAAAATCTGATTTCCGTCAGTGGGATCGGTACCAAGGGCGCTATCGGCATCCTCTCCGGCCTTTCAGTTGAGACCCTCATCGCGGCGATCATCCAGGAAGAGGACGCCCGTCTGGTGAAGGTGCCCGGCATCGGAAAGAAAACGGCTCAGCGGGTGATCCTGGAGCTGAAAGACAAGTTTAAAAAACGGTTCGCCGTGGTGTTCGACGCCAGCGGCGAAGAACCGATGCTTTTTAGTGACAAGCCGGAAGGCAAAGGCCAGGAGGTGCTGCAAGCGCTCACCGCTTTGGGCTATACACCCAAGGAAGCGAAGGCGGCGGTTTCGAAGCTGGATATGGACTCCTTGGGTCTGGAAGAAGCAATCAAGCAGGCGTTCAGACTGCTGGCGAGGTAGGATATGATGGAACGGATCATCGCACCGGAATTTCACAGTGAAGACATCGATGATGACAAGAGCCTCAGACCTCAGCGGTTGCAGGATTATGTAGGCCAATCCCGCACCAAGGAAAAGCTGGAGATCTTCATCGAAGCCAGCAGACTGCGGCAGGAGCCTTTGGACCACGTGCTCCTCTATGGCCCTCCGGGTCTGGGAAAGACAACCCTGTCTAACATCATCTCCAATGAAATGAATGTGAATATAAAGATCACTTCTGGGCCTGCCATTGAGCGGGCCGGCGATCTGGCAGCCATCCTCACCAGCCTGTCTGAAAAGGATGTCCTGTTCATCGATGAAATCCACCGACTCAACCGCAGTGTTGAAGAGGTGCTGTACCCCGCCATGGAGGATTACGCCCTGGATATCGTCATCGGCAAGGGGCCGGGGGCGCGGTCCGTGCGGCTGGATCTGCCGAAGTTCACACTGATCGGTGCCACCACCCGGGCCGGGAATCTGACATCGCCCCTGCGGGATCGGTTCGGCGTCATCTGCAAGCTGGATCTCTATGACAATGCGGAGCTGACCACCATCATCAACCGGTCTGCCCGGATCATGGATGTGGCGATCGACCCGGTGGCTGCTCTGGAAATTGCAGGACGAAGCCGGGGGACACCGCGGATTGTCAACCGACTCCTCAAGCGGGTT
The DNA here is from genome assembly GCA_964424355.1 of uncultured Peptostreptococcaceae bacterium. Taxonomy (GTDB): domain Bacteria; phylum Bacillota; class Clostridia; order Peptostreptococcales; family Acidaminobacteraceae; genus CAZEHS01. Next base: position 37,319 of record CAYRIO010000013.1, on the reverse strand, counting down.
CGGGATTATGCACAGGTCAAAGGGGACGGAACCATCACCCTGGATATGGCTATGCGCGCTTTGGAACTGCTGGAAGTGGATTCACTGGGGCTGGATGCTCTGGATATCAAGGTGCTTGAAACCATCGCCGTGAAATTCGAGGGCGGGCCGGTAGGTCTGGAAACCCTGGCGGCCACGTTGGGCGAGGAAAGCATCACCATTGAAGATGTTTGTGAGCCCTTCCTGATGCAGCTGGGGTTCATCAATCGAACCCCCCGGGGCCGGGTAGCCATGAAGCGGGCTTACGAGCACCTGGGCTTGCCAATCCCCCGCACAGAGGATGAAGTGTCCACCATGCGGGCAGATCATGAAATGAATCTCCCCCTGCAATCATAAACGAGGTGTTCTTGATGCGATCATGGAATAGAATTCTCACGGTGACAGCGATCCTGATGCTGTTTATGACGGTCGTTTTTCCCCAATCCTGGGCCGATACGCAGGCTCCGGAGCGGATCCGGATCGGCTTGGTCTATAATAACCCGGAACAGGGGTCCGTGCAGCTCACCGGATACGGTGAGATCGGGTTCGGGACCTTTGTGGGAGGGGATTTCAACGAGATCACCCGTTTCAGCGGGGTAAAGGATATCTTGGTTTCCAAGGACTATGCGTGGCATATCCGTATCGGCAGCGGCAGTGGAGACTGGGGCCAGTACGATGCCCTCCGTCAGACCGTAGGGGACGGGGTTTCGGATTCTGTGCCCTACTATGAGAAAGGGTGGAATCTCCTGGTTGGAGATTTTCTCTCAGAAGGAGAGGCGTCAGCAAGGCTCGGTGCCCTGCAGGGGCAGTTCCCCGGACTGGATATGGCCGTGATCGGCCCCTCGCCGGACCGTGTCCGGGTTCTTTCCGGGCAGCAGCTGATCTGGGTCTATCATGCCAATGAAGCGGAATATGCATTTAAAGAAGTTGCGGCGGATCCTTATTTGAAATATAATGGGGTGGCCTATCGGGGCGGCATGGTCATCCGCAGGTTCTCGGGAAGTGACCTGACCCTGATCAATACCGTTACGCTGAACGAATACCTCTATGGGGTACTGCCGAAGGAAATGGCGCCGGACTGGCCTCTGGAGGCTTTGAAAGCGCAGGCGGTAGCGGCCAGGAATTATGCGGTCACCAATATGGGGAAACATAAATCCAGGGGATTTGACCTGTGCGCGACACCGGATTGTCAGGTGTACGGCGGCTATCGGGTTGAAAGCCCCCTGTGCCGGCAGGCGGTGGACGAAACCAGCAATCGGTTTTTGATGTATGACGGAAAACTGGTTCAGGCTTTTTTTCACTCCAACAGCGGCGGCAAGACAGAGAACAGTGAAAATGTCTGGAGTGCTGCCATTCCTTATCTGAAAGGGGTCGAGGACTCCTATTCGGTAGGGGCTCCCAATACGGATTGGGCCAAGGCGTACAGCAAGTCCGAAATCGAACAAAAGCTTATCGCCAATCAGATGGACGTGGGAACGGTTATCAACGTCACTGTCAGCCGAAAGTCTCAGAACGATCGGGTGCTGGAGCTATTGGTTCAGGGAAGTCGGGGGAATGTCACCTTAACAAAGGAACAGTCCCGGAAGGTGCTGGGATACAATGACATCAAAAGTACCTGGTTCGATATCGCCGGCGGCGCTGCCCTTCGGGTGCAGCAGGGTTCAGGGCTTACGGATCTGCCTTCAACCGCTGCCGTGGTCAACGGATCCATGGAAAGCAGCGCCGTGAAGGTGAATGGACTTTCGGCCAAAACGATCAACGGCAATGAGCAGATCGCACCGGCGCAAGCTCTTGGGGATACCATCACCTTCAGTGGCCACGGCTGGGGTCACGGGCTGGGCCTGAGCCAATGGGGCGCAAAAAACATGGCTGAACAGGGTTTTAACTACGAGCAGATTCTGCTCCACTACTATACGGGGACGACATTACAATAATGCTGACTAAAGACTTCTTCTTCGATCTGCCGGAACGGCTGATCGCACAAACGCCGCTGGAACAGCGGGATCACAGCCGACTTCTGGTGCTGGACAAGAATAGCGGTGCCCTTTCGCACAGGCAGTTTTTTGAACTGCCTGATTTTCTGCGTTCGGGGGACTGCCTGGTCCTGAACGACACCCGGGTGTTGCCGGCACGGCTTCTGGGGCATAAGACCAGCGGGGCGGCGGTTGAGTTCCTGTTGCTGAAGGCGGTGGGCTTCAACACCTGGCAGACCCTGGTCAGGCCAGGGAACAAGTGTAAACCCGGCTCGGAATTCATTTTCGGCGATGGGCGTCTGAAGGCCACTGTAGAAAGTGTGGCTGAGGAAGGGACCCGGATTGTTAAATTCGATTGCAAGGAACCCTTTGAACAGGTACTGGATGAACTGGGGCATATGCCTTTGCCGCCGTATATCACGGAAACCCTGTCAGATAAGGAACGGTATCAGACCGTGTACTCCAAGGCCACAGGCTCTGCGGCTGCACCGACAGCGGGCCTGCATTTTACCGATGAACTGATGGCAACCCTTCGGAGCAAAGGCGTTGACATCCAGACCCTGACCCTCCACGTGGGTCTGGGAACGTTCCGGCCAGTGAAGGCGGATCGGATCACCGACCACGTGATGCACTCGGAATTCTATTCCGTGGATCCGGAGACCGCGGCAGCCATCAACGCCTGCAAAGACCGGGGCGGACGGGTGATTTCAGTCGGAACGACCTCCACCCGGACCCTGGAAACCTTGGGGGATGAGGACGGCCACATCCGGAGCGGATCCGGCTGGACGGATATCTTCATCTATCCCGGCTACCACTACAAGGTTGTGGACGGGTTGATCACTAATTTTCATCTGCCGGAATCCACGCTGATCATGCTGGTCTGCGCGCTGGCTGGGCAGGTGCAGGTGATGGCGGCTTATCGTGAGGCGGTTGATAAAGAATACCGATTTTTCAGCTTCGGTGATTCGATGCTGGTTATATAAGGAGAAAAAATGGCGATCAGATATGAACTGCTTCACACCTGCAAACAGACAGGCGCCCGTCGCGGGCGGATCCATACCCCCCACGGCATCATAGAGACCCCCATCTTCATGCCGGTGGGCACGAAGGCCACGGTTAAGGCCATGACTCCGGAGGAACTGAAGGAGATCGGCTCACAGATCATTCTCAGCAATACCTACCATCTGTTTTTGCGTCCGGGCCATGAACTCATTGCCAAGGCTGGCGGTCTTCACAAGTTCATGCATTGGGACAGACCCATCCTGACGGATAGCGGCGGATTTCAGGTGTTCAGCCTGGGCGATCTGCGCAAAATCACCGAGGAGGGAGTGGCATTCCAGTCCCATCACGATGGCAGCCGTCATTTCATCTCTCCGGAAAAAGCGGTGGAAATCCAAACCGCTCTGGGCTCGGATATCATGATGGCCTTTGACGAGTGTGCCCCTTATCCGGCAGAGCATGACTACGTCAGAAAGTCCCTGGAACGGACCACCCGTTGGGCGGCCCGCTGCAAGGAAGCCCATTGGAATACAGAAAAACAGGCACTTTTCGGAATTATTCAGGGCGGCATGTACAGGGATCTGCGGGAACAGAGTGTTAAAGAACTGCTGGAACTCGATTTTCCCGGGTATGCCATTGGCGGACTCAGCGTTGGCGAACCCAAGGAACTGATGTACGAAGTGTTGGATTATACCACACCCCTCCTGCCTGCTGACAAGCCCCGTTACCTGATGGGGGTCGGGACCCCGGACCATTTGATCGAAGGGGTCCTCAGGGGAGTCGATATGTTCGACTGCGTCCTTCCCACCCGGATTGCCCGGAACGGGACGGCACTGACAAGCGTGGGAAAGGTCGTCATTAAGAACAAGAAGCATGAGGAAGATTTTACGCCTCTGGACCCGAACTGCTCCTGTTATACATGCACCAACTATACAAAGGCCTATATCCGGCATCTGTGTAAGGAGGACGAGATCCTCTCTGCCCGACTGCTGACGACTCACAACCTGTACTTCCTGCTAAACCTGATGTCCGGAATCAGGAGTGCCATTGAAACCGACTCCCTTTTGGACTTCAGCCAAAGTTTTTACGAAAAATATAACGAGAAGTAAAGGGTTTTGCAAATCCGTGTAGAATACTATACCCTATGTAAGGGAGGTGAAAGTTATGAGTAATACGATGATAATGGTTGGCTACGCTGTATTTCTGGTACTGCTTTATATGGTTCTGATCTATCCGAAAACCAAGCAGGCGAAGAAAATCCAGGCAATGCGCAATGCGCTGCGCGCTGGGGATGAGGTTGTAACCATCGGCGGCATGGTGGGTAAGATCACCAAGGTCAGCGAAGACGAGATCACCTTGGAAGTCAACTCGGATAAGACTGCAATCCGCCTGAAAAGATGGGCTGTCGGCAGCTTGAATGAGAAGAAAACGGAACAAAAGGTTTAACCCTGGGAAAGCCTGTGCTATAATAATCACGTGAATGAAGCGAGGAGGTGCAACGATGAAGCATATCAAAACCATCAGCAGCGGTTCTTTGAAAGAAAGCGCAGTTCATGGCGGTTGCGGCGAGTGTCAGACATCCTGTCAGTCCGCCTGCAAAACGTCCTGTACGGTCGCTAATCAGGAATGCGAAAAGAAATAACCAACAAAAAAGCAGCCCAAGCTGCTTTTTTATACTGTTACCGGCTCTTTTAAAGCGCTCATATTTATTATGGAAAGCAGGCTATCATGGTTCATAAGTTTATTCAAAAAGATCTTCATATCGTCATGGACGTCAACAGCGGTGCGATCCACGTGGTGGACCCCTTGGTATACGCGTTGCTGGACCATTATCCCAATCCTGACCAAGGCACAATTGCAGCTGAGCTGAAAGCGCAGTTCAATTCAGAGGCGGTTCAGGAGGCCTTTGCGGAGATAGACTCCCTGATCGGACTGGGGCAGCTCTTTTCAGAGGATACCCAGATCGAAGCATACCGCCTCAGCCGGCATAACCCGGTAATCAAGGCGTTGTGCCTGCATGTAGCCCACGACTGCAATATCCGATGCCAATACTGTTTTGCCGCTCAAGGCGCTTTCGAGGGACATCGGACCTTGATGAGCTACGAAACCGGTGTGAAGGCATTGGATTTCCTGGTAAGGAATTCAGGAAACCGCCGCCAGCTGGAGGTGGATTTCTTCGGGGGTGAGCCCCTGATGAATTTCGAAACCGTCAAGCGGCTGGTCACTTACGGCAGGGCGTTGGAGCAAAAGCACAATAAAGTGATCCGCTTCACGATGACCACCAACGGCGTCCTCCTGGATGCTGAAAAAATCGCCTACATCAATGAAGAGATGCATAATCTTGTCCTCAGCATCGATGGCCGCAAGGCTATCAACGATCGGATGCGGGAAACAATCAGCGGTGACGGCACCTACGATAAGATTGTTCCAAAATTCAAAGAAGCGGTTGCCACCCGGGCTGGAAAGTCCTATTATGTAAGGGGAACCTTTACCCGCTTCAGCAAGGACTTTTCAAAGGATGTGCTCCATTTGGCGGACCTGGGATTTGATCAGGTTTCCGTTGAGCCGGTGGTCGCGCCCAAGGATCAACCCTACGCCCTTCAGGATAGTGATGTCCAGGAGCTCTGTAATGAATATGAGGCGCTGGCTGAGGCGATGTTGGAAAGAGAAGAGAAAGGTGAAGGCTTCAACTTTTTCCATTTCCAGATTGACTTGAATCGTGGTCCCTGTGTAATCAAACGGGTGTTGGGCTGCGGCGCTGGTGCAGAATATCTGGCGGTGACACCGGAGGGCGAAATCTATCCCTGTCACCAATTTGTTGGGATGCCGGACTTTTGTATGGGGTCTGTTTTTTCCGAGGAGCCCATCGATACTGGGATTGTCAGCAAATTTGCAGCGGCGACGGTTTTCACAAAGGAAGACTGTCAGGATTGCTGGGCACGTTTCTATTGCAGCGGCGGATGCCATGCCAACGCCTGGCATGAGAACGGCACGGTCCTGAAACCTTACAGGATTGGCTGCGAGTTGGAAAAAAAGCGGGTTGAATGCGCGGTATATCTGCAGACAAAACGGTTGTTGGAGGAAAGTCCATGATTTTGAAATATCAGGAGGCGCAGCCTCAGATCGCTCCAGATGCCTTTGTCGCGGAATCGGCTCAGGTGATCGGTCACGTGCAGGTAGATTCAAAAGCCAGCATCTGGTATGGAGCAGTCATACGGGGTGATGATAATCACATTAGCATCGGTGCCTACTCCAATATACAGGATAACTGTGTCATGCATATCACAGGGTCAGAAACCTGCAGTGTTGGCAGCCATGTTACGGTGGGGCATAGTGCAATCCTTCACGGCTGTGCGATTGGCAACGAAGTGCTGGTTGGAATGGGCTCCATCATTCTCAATGGCGCTGTGATTGAAGATCAGGTGATCATCGGAGCAGGAACGCTGATTCCTCCCGGAAAAAGGGTTCCCGCCCGAAGCTTGGTGGTGGGGTCGCCCGCAAAGGTCGTAAGAGATTTAACAGAAGCAGAAATTCGAAGTTTGAAGCAAAGCGCGGAACACTATGCGCTTTTAGCTGACAAACATCGGTAAGGGGGCTCGATATGAGCGGGAAAAACTTATCAATACTGATCGGCATTTGGGCAATGATTGCAGTAATCACTTACGCGGCGATATTCGGTATCTCTGTAGGTGGCGTTGGTGTCAAATCAATTGCGGATTCTATGAAACTGGGTCTGGATATTGAGGGCGGCGTTGTTTTGGTTTATGAAGCTCAAACAGACAAGACCGGAGCTGAGCTCAAAGCACTGATGGAGCAAGTCCGTGCAGTCATGGAAAAGCGGATCAATGAAATGGGCCTCACAGAGCCTAAAGTAACCGTCAGCGGTTCAAATCGGGTTCGGATCGAACTGCCCGGCGTTGCCGATGCCAATGCGGCCATCAAGCAGGTCGGCGAAACCGCAAAGCTGGAGTTCGCATTAGTGAACCCACAGTTTATGGTACAAGATGGCATGCAGTACGATTATGCCATGGGTGAAGTGATGCTGACAGGCGATAATGTTCAAAACTCACGTTTTGTAGCAGATCAGCAAGGGAAACCCGCAGTATCCTTGGAGTTCGATAAGGTGGGCGGTGTGAAATTCGGTGAAATGACGACTCTGGCTGCTCAGGCTGGTGGACTTCAAATAGCTATTTTGCTTGATGGAAAGGTCATTACCGCTCCGCGGGCGGACAAACCGATTCCCGACGGGAATGCCCAGATCACCGGAACCTTTACCGCCGATGAGGCTTCAGGCCTCGCCGCCCTGATTCGGGGTGGTGCGTTGCCTGCTGACTTGAAAGAGGTACAAACCTCAGTCATCGGACCTACCTTGGGTAAAGATTCCCTGACCAACGCAATCAAGGCCTCTAAAATCGGGTTCCTGCTGATTGTCATCTTTATGACGCTCTACTACCGTCTGCCGGGTTTTGTGGCCTGTCTGAGTCTGGTGCTGTACGCAGCCCTGGTTCTGTTCAGCATGGTTGGTATGGGGGCAACACTGACGCTTCCGGGGGTCGCGGGGATTGTCCTCGCCGTCGGGATGGCGATAGATGCCAATGTCATTATTTTTGAGCGGATCAAAGAAGATATGCGGGATGGGAAATCTGTCCGTTCGGCAGTCACTTCGGGCTTCCAAAAGGCTCTTCGAACCGTCATCGACTCCAATACGACAACGATGATTGTCGCCCTGGTGCTGTATTTCATCGGTGAAGGCCCCATTAAAGGTTTTGCTGTTACCTTGATGATCGGTCTCGTCATCAGCATGATGACTTCTATCATCGTTACCCGGACTCAGATGATCGAACTGATCGGATTCGAGAAGCTGAACAATCCAGCGCTCTACGGCGTCAAAAAGGAGGCCTAGTCCATGCATATCATGTCTAAACGAAAGATCTGGTTTTCGCTGTCCCTGGCCATTATCCTGGTAGGCCTGGTCTTTGGCTTGAGCCGTGGCCTGAACATCGGAATTGACTTTACCGGCGGTACCATCATGCAGGTTCATATGGGTAAAGTGGTTGAAGTGCAGGCGGTAGAGGACTCCATCGCAGCATTCAAGCTGGCTCCAGAGATTATCCACTCCGGCGTGGAGAAAAAAGATATCATCATACGGACAAAGACCAACTTGGTCAATGCGGACCGTAACAAGGTATTCGACGCTCTCCAGAAGGATTTCAATCTTGATGAGAAAGCATTGATAAGCGTGGAGCAATTAGGGCCCGCAGTGGGCCAGGAAATCGAAATGAAGGCCATTTATGGCATTCTGGCGTCCTGTATCTGCATTTTAGCGTACATCACCTTCCGATTCGAAATTATTTTCGGACTTGCAACGGTTGTGGCGCTGCTGCACGACGTGTTCATCGTTTTGGCAATCTATGCGATCTTCTATATCCCCATTGACATCTCCTTCATCGCAGCGGTGCTGACGGTTCTCGGTTACTCCGTCATGGACACCGTGGTTATCTTCGACAGAATCCGTGAGAATGTCAGATTCCTTAAGAAGAACAATTATGATGAACTGGCAGATCTGAGTATCATGGAGACGCTTCGACGTTCCCTGATCACATCCGGTATCACGACCATTGTCATCGCCTTGCTGTATGTCTATGGTGTGGAGTCGATCAAGAACTTTACATTCCCGCTGATGGTGGGGATTATCGCTGGAACCTATTCCTCCATCTGTATCGCCAGTCCCATCTGGAGCTTTATCAAAAAACGCCAGAAAACACAGCTTGCTTAATTCACAGTATTTAAAAGAAGGGGCACAGATGCCCCTTCTTATTTTTTTTGTTATAATGGAGTCAGTCTTAAAATGAGGAGGAAAACCATGCAGTTCTATTTCATCATTTGGCTGATCTTTGCAGTGGCGGTAACGTTATTTGCGGCACTCAATGCCTCACCAGTAAAAGTGAATCTGATATTCAGCAGCTATAACGCGTCTTTGGCCCTGGTCATCCTGGGTTCCGCATTCATTGGGGCACTTGCGGGATATACCGTCGATATGGTTCCACGAATCAAGAATAAGCTCCGCATCAGAGAACTGGAGAAGAAGCTGAAGCTTACCGAGTCGGATCTGGACAGCTGTCGTGCCAAACTGAATACCGTGAAGGCGGAGAGTGCTCCCTCTGTATCGGAGAGTACATCGGGGAGCAAGGACACGCTATGAAACACTTTGATAAGATCTGGCGGGTAAGAGAAGCCGACCAGGCTCTGGTCCGGTCCCTGTCAGAGGATCTGAAGGTATCAGAGGTTCTTGCCCGAATACTCGTTGGCAGGGGTTTGACGAATAAAGAAGATGTGGAAGCATTTTTAAATCCCACACTGGATAAATTGTTGGATCCCTTTATCATGAAGGGGATGCTTCCGGCAACGGAGAGGATCCATGAAGCCATTGGGAAAAACCAACGGATTTGGATCTACGGTGATTATGATGTGGACGGCATCACGGCTATCAGCCTGCTCTGCCGTTTTTTTAAATGGATGGGGTACCCGGTATCCTACTATATTCCTGACCGGTTGGAAGAAGGGTATGGAATCAGCGAGGCAGGCGTTCGACGCGTCCGGGAGATGGGCTGCGATCTGATGATCAGCGTGGACTGCGGCATCACCTCAGTGGACCATGTGGAGCAGGCCCGAAGCCTGGGGATGGATGTCATCATCACCGATCACCATGAGCCTCAGGCAATTCTTCCGGATGCTGCTGCGGTCATCAATCCCAAACAGGCGGATTGTTCCTACCCGGAAAAAGCCCTTTCCGGTGTGGGCATTGCATTCAAGCTGGCACAGGCACTGGCCCCGGACTTCCTGAAGGAACCAATAGCCCATGAACTCTTTCAAATTGCCGCTCTGGGTACCGTTGCGGATATTGTGCCGTTGATCGGGGAGAATCGGGTGTTGGTGAAACACGGCATCGAAGCCCTCAGAAAATACCCGGTGCCCGGGGCATCCGCCCTGATGAAAAGCGCCGGAGTGGATCCGAAAAAGGTCAGCACCGGACAGATCGGGTTCATGCTGGCGCCGCGGATCAATGCCGCGGGCCGTATCGACCAGCCGCAAAAGGGTGTGGAGCTTTTAATCACGGAAGACCCGGAAGCGGCGATGGGTCTTTCAGAGGAATTGACCGCCCTGAATGAAGAGCGGCAGCGGATTGAAAAACAGATATTCGAGGAGGCCATCCAGGCCCTGCAAAGCCAACCCGATCACCAAAGTCAGCGGGTCCTGGTGGTTGCAGGAGAAGGCTGGCATCCCGGAGTCATCGGGATTGTCGCCTCGCGGATTGTGGAGCGTTACTACAGGCCTTGCATTCTTCTGAATAAAGATGCTGGGATGGCGAAAGGGTCCGCCCGGAGCATTGCAGGGTTTAACCTTTTTGAAGCCCTCTGCTCCGCTCAGGGTCTTCTGCTTAAGTTCGGGGGCCACGAAATGGCGGCAGGCATGACCCTGGATCAGGAACAGATCGACGCTCTGCGCACCGCTTTGAACACCTATGCCCAGGATGCCTTGAAAGAAGAGGATCTGATCCCCCGCATCCATGCGGAATGCATCTTGGATGCATCACAACTTCAGTTTTCCCTGCTGGATGATCTGGATACCCTGGAGCCCTTCGGACCAGGAAACCCCAAGCCGGTTTTTCTCTATAAGGGGCTGACGGTTGACCAGCGGCGCCTGATGGGAAAAAACCAGGAGCATGTGAAGCTGGTCACCCATGATGGCAACCGTATCTTTGAGGCCATCGGTTTTCGTTGGCCCAACCCCGGTCGATTCATGCCGGGCCAGCAGGTGGATCTGGCTTTTGTATTGGAACGGAATGTCTTCAACGGCGTTGAATCCCTTCAACTCCAAATGCGGGATGCGCGGATTCGGCAGTGGGGTCTTTATACGCATCAGAAAATGTTCCGCCTGTACTGGGCCTCGTATTGGCGGGCATACAGTTCCCTGGCGCTTGTGCCCAAAGCCGGACCGGGGACTGCGGACGCCGATTCCTGGCCAGCGGCGGATCCGTCAGGCATTACGGATATCCAGAGGCACAAAGGGGCCGGCACACTCAGGATTTTTCTCTGGACTCCGGAGGCCTTTGAGAATCTAATGGCTCAGCTTCAGGATACGGAATCGCCTCATCGGATTCCGGTCTATTTCGGAGGTTGTTCCCCCGAAATATTGCAGGCGGTTGTCATTAACCCGGATTTTGCGGTTCTGAAGGCTGAAGAGATCGATACCCTGCTCTTGTGGGAACGGCCGCCGCTCCACGGGGTTTATACCTGGGGGAAAGTTGGTTGCAAAAGTGTGGGAATCTTATATAATAAACCTGTTGGCGATGGGACCGTAGGGATATTGGACCAACTGGTGCCCTCAAAGGACGCTCTGGCAGGAACATACCGGGAGCTGCGGCAGACGGGAGCCCGTATTTTACATGACACCCGTTTTGAAGACGACAGTCAGGACCCGGTGGATCTACTCAAAGAAGAGGTCCGCCTATGGGTCTTGACAGAGAATGGCCTTCTTCGGCGGGAGCCGTGTGAGGGGGGCTACCACTACACACTGGTCCCTTACTCTGGAGAACGGCTGAACATCGTGGATTCGGAGTCTTACCGCTATCTGATGGCCCTCAAATCGGCCATTATCAAACAAATGATCTGACAATCCAATCAAAAACATGAACCAGGAGGCATCCATGAATCTGGACAGTAAAATCCGCGTGGTGGAAAATTTCCCCAAAAAGGGAATCAGCTTTAAGGACATCACCACCCTGCTGCAGGACGGCCCAGCCTATCAGGAGGCAGTGAATAACTGCGTTGCCCTGCTTCAAGGCCAGGAATTTGATATGATCATCGGACCGGAAGCCAGAGGATTCATCTTCGCTGCCCCCATGGCTTTCGCTACCGGAAAGGGATTTGTGCCCGTACGGAAACCAGGGAAGCTCCCTTATGAGACCCTGAGCTACGAATACGCTTTGGAGTACGGTACCGATGTGCTTGAAATGCATACGGACGCCGTAAAACCGGGAGATCGGGTTGTCATTGTTGATGATCTGTTGGCTACGGGAGGCACGGTCCGAGCGGTTGCCGATATGGTCGAAAAGCTGGGCGGAACCGTTGTGTCCGCGGTGTTCCTCATCGAATTGGGATTCCTGGGGGGACGCGCCAAACTGGGAAACATACCGGTTCATTCGGTGCTTCAGTATTAATCAAGGTATGATTCAGGGCCGGGAGGGAACTTCCGGCTCTTTTTATTGTACTGATATAGAAGATACGTTATAATGGATGATAATCATCAAAATGCGATAGGAATACTGTATACAAGCATGCCGGACATATGATGAAGCAGCCTGAGGTGGTGAGCACTTGAATCTGGAAACCTATATAGCCAAGCTTGAACAGTTGAATCCTTACCTGAATATAGCCCGCATCGTAAAAGCCTACCAATTCGGAGACAGTGCCCATACCGGCCAGTTCAGGAAGTCCGGAGAGAATTACTTTATCCATCCGGTGCAGGTATCCATCATCCTGGCGGAGCTTGAAATGGATGAAGATACGATTATTGCGGGTCTCCTTCACGATGTCATCGAAGACACCGTTTATACCTATGAAGAGGTTGAGCGGGTTTTTGGAACCCAGGTTGCCGAGCTGGTGGACGGTGTTACCAAGCTGGGAAAAATTCATTATGAATCCAAGGAAGAACGTCAGGCGGAAAGTCTTCGCAAGATGTTCATTGCCATGGCCAAAGATATCCGGGTCATCTTCATCAAACTGGCAGATCGTCTGCACAACATGCGGACCCTGAAGTTCATGCCGGATGACAAGAAAATTGAAAAAGCACTGGAAACCTTGGAGATTTTTGCTCCCGTCGCCCATCGCCTCGGTATTCACCGGATTAAATGGGAGCTGGAAGACCTGTCTCTTTTTTATATGGATCCGGAGGGCTATTACGATCTGGTTTCCAAGGTCAATAAAAAGCGGGACGAACGGGAATCTGAGATTACAGAAGTCATCCGTGAAATGCGTTCCAATCTGGATGAATCCGGTATCGACGCTGAAATCACCGGCAGGCCCAAACATTTTTACAGCATCTACAAGAAAATGCACCATCAAAACAAGGAATTCAACGAAATCTTCGACCTGACCGCCATTCGGGTCCTGGTGGATTCCGTTAAGGATTGCTATGGCGTCCTGGGGATCGTTCACACCTTGTGGAAACCCATTCCTGGGCGGTTCAAGGATTTCATCGCCATGCCCAAACCCAACATGTATCAGTCCCTGCACACCACGGTCATCGGCCCCGGGGGGGAACCCTTCGAGATCCAGATCCGTACCTGGGAAATGCATAAGATCGCTGAATTCGGTATTGCCGCCCACTGGAAGTACAAAGAAGGGGTGGAGGGCACCAACGACATAGAAGATAAGCTTTCCTGGCTCCGTCAGATGATGGAATGGGAAAAGGATATGAGCAATTCCCAGGAATTTGTTGAGAGTCTAAAGCTGGATGTATTTGAAAATCAGGTCTTCGTATTCACGCCTAAAGGGGAAGTGGTGGAGCTGCCGGACGGATCCACCCCGGTTGATTTCGCCTATAAGATCCACTCAGGTGTCGGGAATGCCTGTGTGGGTGCCAAAGTGGATGGCCGCATCGTGCCCCTGAATTTCAAACTGACAAACGGCAAGATTGTTGAAGTCATCACTGCTAAAAACAGCCAGGGTCCCAGCAGGGATTGGTTGAAGTTCGTTAAGAGTACCCAGGCCCGCAACAAGATCAAGCACTGGTTCAAGAAGGAACGCCGGGAAGAAAACATCGAAAAGGGCCGGGAAATGTTGGAGCGAGAAATCCGGCGGTCCGGCTACCACTTCAAGGACCTGATGAAGCCCGACTGGATTGGGCCGATCATCAAACGGCTCAGTGTCAAGGATGCGGAGGATCTCTTCGCAGCCATTGGATACGGCGGCATCATGATGAGTCAGGTCATGCCGAAAATCCGTGAAAAAATCAAGGATGAAGAAAAAGAGAAGGAACTTCAGAAAAAAATCAAAGCGGATCAGGACGCCATCGCCCATGGTCAGAGCCATACCCATGTGGTGAAGGTAGAGCATGCGAAGCCACGACCCAAACCCACCAATGATCAGGGCGTTCAGGTTCGGGGCATCGATAATATGCTGATTCGATTTGCAAAATGCTGTAATCCGGTTCCGGGTGACCAGATCATCGGCTATATCACCCGGGGGCGGGGCGTTACGATCCACCGGGCCGACTGTCCCAACTTTGAAGGGTCCGAGGGCTCTGAAAACCGTTTCATCGAAGTGGAATGGATCAAGGATGCCAATGTCGCTTACCTTTCTGAGGTGCAGATCATCGCACCGGACCGAAAGGGGCTTCTAACCGAGATTACGGCACTGATGGCGGATATGCACGTGTTGGTGGTGGGGGTCAATGCCAAACGGACCCGGGACGAGGTCGCCATCATCAATCTCAGCATGGAGATCACCGACTCAGAGCAGCTTAAAAAGCTGATATCCCGCTTCCGCAGCATGCCGGAAGTCATTGAAGTGAAGCGGGTCACATCATAAGAAGTAGAGGATATGCGTATGCGTGCAGTGGTTCAAAGGGTTTCAGAATCCCATGTGACGGTGGCAGACCAGGAAGTGGGGCGCATCGGCATGGGCCTGATGGTTCTTTTAGGCGTTGAACAGGGCGATACCGAGGCCGATGTGGCCTACATGGTGGATAAGATCACGAATCTCCGGATTTTTGAAGATGCAGAGGAGAAAATGAATCTGTCTATCCAAGATGTGGGGGGGGCCTTGCTGGTGGTTTCGCAGTTCACCCTGATGGGGGATACCCGGAAGGGACGGCGCCCCGGATTTTCCAGTGCAGCCAGGCCCGAGATTGCCAACGATCTGTATGAGGCCTTCGTAGGGCAGAGCCGTGCGCTGGGGATTGTCGTTGAAACCGGCCAGTTCCAGCAGCATATGGTGGTACGCATCGACAATGATGGACCGGTGACCTTGCTGATCGACAGCAAGAAAACCTTTTAATCACACAATGGCGGACGATGGCCATAACTATTCATAAACGAGGTGCTTCATGATTTTCAAACGGTTACAGACCGGCATATATGCCGTAAACTGCTATATTATTGCGGATGATAAAACAAAAGAAGCCATCGTGGTGGATCCCGGCGGGGATCTGGACGATATCGCTGCAGTTATTCAGAAGGAAGAACTGCAGGTGAAGTATATTCTACTGACCCACGGTCACGGGGACCATATCGGTGCCCTGGCAGATCTGAAGCAGATCACCGATGCTCAGATTGGAATTCATAGCAAGGACGCAGACATGCTGGCGGATCCTGCCAAGAATCTGTCCGTGCAAACCGGCGGTGTAGCGGTATCCATTGCGGCGGATATCCTGCTCGAGGAAGGGCAAAAGCTGACCTTCGGGGATCATACCCTGACGGTGATTCATACCCCGGGTCACACCCGTGGCGGTGTCTGCTTCCGCGTGGATGATTTTGTCATCACTGGAGATACGCTTTTCCGCGCTTCTGTGGGGCGATCCGATCTTCATGGTGGAAATCATGAGCAGCTGGTCAAATCCATTAAAACGAAACTGTTCACTCTTCCGGATCAGACGGATGTCTACCCAGGACATGGCGCAGGGTCCACCATTGCATATGAAAAGAAGGCGAACCCTTATGTCCGGTAAAACCCTGATGGTAGTCGGCTCAGATGAATCGTTCCAATATGAAATCACTCAGATCATCCGCTTGTTTTTTGAGACGGATGATTTTCAGTTTACACCTGAATCCCTGGATTCCGCCGGGACTCAACTGCGATACCACCGGGGTGACGGGCCGGACGGGGTTGAAATCGGATGCAGTATGTGGGATGCCGGACAACAGGTGTGGCAGGATTCCGAAACTCAGCTCAAGCCGGAGGGCTTCGTAGAGGAAAGCTTCAACCGAGAAATCAAGCGGGCCCATCTGCGCCTGGGCTGGAAGGCTCTTTCTTTTCTGACGGGGACGGCGCCCTCCTGGGGAATCCTCTTCGGGGTGCGGCCCACGAAGGTGGCCCATGAGCTGCTGATGGCCGGATGCGATGATGCGGAGGCGCTGCAGGCTCTGGAAAAGCGATTTTGTATCAGCCGTGATAAGGGGGATCTGATCCTGAACGTGGCCCGGAAGGAACGGCAGTTCATCTATCCTGCGGACCCTCAGAGTCTTGCCCTCTACTACGGTGTGCCCTTTTGCCCCAGTCGCTGCAGTTATTGTTCGTTTCCGGCATTCACGGGACCGGGCAAGTTCAAGCTGATCCCGGCCTATGCCCAGGCGATGATCGAGGAATCCGGCCAAGTCAGCCAATTTCTGAAAAAACGCTATGTAGACAGCGTCTATGTAGGCGGCGGCACCCCCACGATGTTCAGTGCGGAGCAGTTGGATCAGCTGCTGTCCCATATCCGGGGCAGCTATGATCTCTCCCGGTGCCGGGAAATCACAGTGGAAGCCGGTCGGCCGGACACCATTACGGAAGAGAAGCTGACGGTGCTCCGCAAACACGGGGTGGATCGGATCTGCCTGAATCCGCAGAGCTTCAATGACAAGACCCTGGAGCGGATCGGGAGGCAGCATGAGACGGCCCAGGTTTATACTGCCGTTGAGATGATCCGGAAGGCGGGTTTCAAGACATTGAACATGGATATCATCCTGGGTCTCCCCGGTGAAACCCCTGAGGATGTTGAAATTACATTGAAAGCCGCTGCCGCCCTTGCGCCGGAAAATCTGACCGTCCATACCCTTGCCATTAAAAGAGGATCGGAGCTTCGGCAGCAGGAGCAGGAAACAGCGGCAGTGGCCACGATGGAAGCCATGTTGAAGCTCTCGGCAGACTATTCGGCCCGAATGGGTCTGGAACCGTATTATATGTACCGGCAGAAATTCATGCTGGCCAATCTGGAGAACGTGGGGTATGCCATGCCCGGTCATGAATGCATCTACAACATGCAGATCATGGAGGAACAGCAGGATATCCTCTCCTTTGGAACCGGCGGGGTCTCAAAAATATGCTTTCCGGAGGAAGGCCGCCACGAACGGGTACCCAACGTGCGGGGCCTGGAGGAATACTTGGAAAGGTACCAAGAGATGGCAACCCGGAAAATTGAGATGCTGAGAGGAAAGAACCTGTGATTCATCATCCCTTTGATCAATATATCCGGAGTGTGATGCTTTGCCGGGATAAAATCGAAAACCGGGAGAAGTACCCTTTTTCGCTAAAGGCAGTTGCGGCCCTGGAGACCCTGGAGATGCATCCCAATGTCACCTTTATCATCGGTGAGAATGGCACGGGCAAATCCACGCTTCTAGAAGCGGTTGCAACGGCTTATGGATTCAATCCGGAAGGGGGCTCCCGCAACATCACTTTTGCCACACAGGAAACCCATTCCCCGCTTCATGGATACCTGAGAATCACCAAGGGCATGCGGGCGCCAAAGGATGGGTTCTTTCTGCGAGCGGAGAGCTTTTATAACTTGGCGTCCGCCATTGACGGACTGCCAGGGGGAACCAACGCTTACGGCGGGAGATCCCTCCATGCGATGTCACA
Organism: uncultured Peptostreptococcaceae bacterium; assembly: GCA_964424355.1. Lineage (GTDB taxonomy): Bacteria > Bacillota > Clostridia > Peptostreptococcales > Acidaminobacteraceae > CAZEHS01. The sequence goes on along the minus strand of CAYRIO010000013.1, from coordinate 19,708 downwards.
TGGGGAATCCTTCATGACCCTTTTTCTGGAACGGTTCAGCGGCAAAGGACTCTACATTCTGGATGAACCGGAGGCGGCTTTGTCCCCAACCCGGCAGCTGGCGTTCCTGAGTCGTCTCGACCAGTTGGTCAAAGCCGATTCCCAGTTCATTATCGCAACTCATTCCCCCATCATGATGGCCTATCCCCACGCTAGGATTTACGAGGTCGGGGAGGGGTATGCCGAGGTGCCTTATGAAGAGACGGAGCATTACCGGGTCACCCGAGAATTCCTGACCCATCCGGAGCAGATGTGCAAGGCTCTGTTTAAGGAGGAATAAGATTGGAGGAACCCATGATATTGACCCTCAGTACCCTGCTGTTCCTGTGTGCAGCCGGATTTCTGGCCGCCGCCGTTGATTCCATCGCCGGGGGCGGGGGCCTCATTAGCCTGCCTGCGATTATTGCGGCTGGGGTGCCGCCCCATATGGCCCTGGGAACCAATAAATTCGCCAGCACCTGTGCTTCCCTCACCAGTACGCTGAAATTCGCGAAGTCAAAAAAAATCACCTTTGATCTGGTGAAGTATCAGATTCCCTGTACCATCCTGGGTTCGGCCTTGGGCGTCCGGACTGTCCTGCATGTGGATGAGAAGTTTTTGAATGTCCTGATTGTGGTTCTGGTTTTCACCGTAGCGATCTACACCTGCTTCAAGAAGGACTTTGGCCAGGTGGATCGTGTCCAGGAGATCACCCCGCGAAAACGCCTGTTTGGCATGGTCTTCGCCTTTGCCTTGGGATTCTATGACGGATTTTTCGGGCCGGGAACGGGTTCCTTCCTGATTTTTCTGTTTATCAGTGTTTACGGCTTCGATTTTACGGTGGCGGCAGGGAATGGGAAAATCCTGAATTTTGTCAGCAATATCGTCTCGTTGATCCTCTTTGCCATCGGCGGAAAAATCGTTTATCTGGCAGGCATTCCCATGGCGATATCCATGATCTTCGGCGCCTGGGTGGGTACCCATATCGCCATCAGCAATGGTGCCAAGGTCATCAAGCCGATTTTTGTCACCATCGCGCTTTTGCTGGTCGTCAAGCTTCTTTGGCTGGCGGCGGCATAAAAAATCCCCTGAGCTTTTTTTCAGCTCAGGGGATTTTTGTGTGGGACGGTTATTCTTTTCCGATTTTTCGGGTGATCAGTTTGACCAACTCGACGATGACGTTGATGGACAGCGCGGCCCCCAATACGATGAGCCACTGCGTACCGTTCAGGACGGCAACCTTGAAAAATTCCCGAAGGGCTGGGATGAAGATGACCATCCCCTGGAGGAAACCGCTGACGACGATGGCGCCAAGCAGTGCCTTATTGGTGAAGAATCCCAGGGTGAAGATGCTTTCGGTGTTGGAACGGACGTTCATGGAATGGGTCAATTGGATGAAGCCCAGGGTTGCGAAGCACATGGTGGTGGCCACTAAGCTGCCATACTGGTGCAGGGCAAATACATAAACCCCCAGGGTGATCAGACCTTCCAAAATGCCCTGGTAGATGATGCTGACGCCCACCTTGCCGGCAAACAGATTACTTTCCGGTTTTCTAGGCTTCTTGTTCATGGCGGAAACCTTCGTTTGATCCACACCCAGAGCCAGGGCGGGCAGCGTATCCGTAACGAGGTTGATCCAAAGGATGTGGATCGGCAGCAGGGCTGACCATCCCATCAGGGTTGCAATGAAGACCGTGATGACCTCTCCCAGATTGCAGGCCAGAAGGAACTGAATAGCCTTGGTGATATTGGCGTAGATCCGGCGGCCTTCTTCAACGGCAACAACAATGGTGGCAAAATTATCATCTGCCAAGACCATGTTGGAAACACTTTTCGTCACATCCGTGCCGGTGATGCCCATGCCGATGCCGATATCCGCAATCTTCAGGGCTGGGGCATCGTTGACGCCGTCCCCTGTCATGGCAACGATCTTGCCCTTTTGCTTCCAGGCCCTGACGATTTTCAGCTTGTGTTCAGGGCTGACTCGGGCATAAACCCGGTAGTGTTCCACCATTTCACTGAAATCCTCATCGGAGAGGATATTCAGCTCAGAGCCGGTGATAACCTGGTCCTCATGGTCTGCAATCCCCAGTTGCTTCGCGATGGCAAAGGCAGTATCCCGATGGTCCCCAGTGATCATGATGGTGCGGATGCCGGCTTTTTTCGTGCTGGCGACGGCACCTTTGACCTCTTCCCGTGGGGGGTCGATCATACCGACCAGACCCAGGAAAATCAGGCTGTCTTCCAAGGTGTCGGGATCCGGTGCAGTGGTCAGCGGCTTGTAAGCAATGGCAAGAATCCGCAGGGCTTGACTGGCCATCTGACTGTTCGCCTGCTGAATCGCTGAAATGGTTTCCGGTGTCATCGGCAACCGCTCACCCTTGATTTCCAGGTGTGAACAGCGGGTGAGGAGAACATCCGGTGCGCCCTTGACCACCGCGTAGCTGCCGTCTTCCCAGGTGTTCACCACCGACATCATTTTTCGCTCAGAGTCGAAGGGGAGGTCAAAGGTCCGTGGAGAAGCGGTCTCTAAAAGATTCTTGTCAGATCCCAGTTTCAGGCCCATGTAGATGAGGGCGTTTTCCGTGGGGTCTCCCATGACTGAGGGGCTGTCACCGGAGGTGTTCAGTTTGGAATCATTACAGAGTACAGCGGCTTTTACAAAGCGCTGAGTCGTTGCGTCAGCGTTGGCATTGAACTGATCCAGAGGCAAGCGGGTGTTGTTGACATGCAGTTCCGTTACGGTCATCCTGTTTTGGGTCAGCGTGCCTGTTTTATCCGTACAGATGATTTCGGTGCAACCCAGGGTTTCTACCGCAGAGAGCTTCCGGATAATGGCGTTCTCCTTGGCCATAGTCTGCACGCCCAGGGCAAGGACAATGGTGATGATTGCGGGGAGCCCCTCAGGAATTGCAGCGACCGCCAGGCTGATGGAAATCAGCAACATGTCCAGTATGGAGCGGCCTTCAGAGATGCCAACGATAAACGTGATGACTGCGATGGCGAGGATGGCCCAGGTGATCAGCTTGCTGGTTTCATGCAGTTTCTTTTGCAGGGGAGTCTGTTCGTCTTCCTGAGCCATCAGAAGAGAGGCGATTTTTCCAACCTCCGTCAGCATTCCAGTGGTAACAACAACCCCTTCAGCTCGGCCGTAAACAACATAGCTGCTGGAGAATGCCATGTTCCGCATGTCATTGATGACCATATCGGGTTGTGTCAGGGCATCGGTATGTTTTTCTGCAGGAACGGATTCGCCGGTAAGCGCAGCCTCTTCGATTTTCAAGCTGGAGGCGGTCACAAGCCGCAGGTCAGCGGGCACGAAATCTCCGGCGTCCAGAAGGACGATATCACCGGGCACCAGATCAGCGCTGGCGATTTGTTCAACCTGCCCGTTCCGGCGTACCTTTGTAATCGGGAGGGACATTTTCTTCAGGGCATCCAGAGCTTTTTCGGCTTTGTACTCCTGTGCGACACCGATAATCGCGTTGACGAGAACCACGATGAGGATGATCAGGGTATCACTGAGTTCTCCTAAAAATCCGGAAATGAGGGCGGCGACAACCAGAATGATGATCATCAGGTCTTTGAATTGATTCATGAATCGTTTGAAGAGAGAATCCTTTTTCTCTTCGGCCAGGCTATTGGGCCCGTAAAGCGCCAAACGTTCTGCCACTTCGTTTCCTGTGAGTCCATCGCAGCGTCCATTCACCGCTTTGAGGGCTTCATCGACAGGAAGCAGATGAAGGTTGTTCTGAGTAATCATGTTGAATCTCCTTTCAGGGATTGTAGGGCAGGCCAAAAATAAAAAAGAGACTCTGCACCTGTTATATTGGTGCAGAGTCTCACAATTTAATCACAAATCGGGCAGCATGGCTGCCGTACTGACGACTTGTAATCTGAACGGCCAATTCGCCCGCTCAGACTGTTACTCCCTCTACTTGAAATATTATACCCGGTTTCTCAGGGTTTACGCAAGAATTTCCGTTAAAAACATTTGAAAATCACTCAGGGTCATGAAAGAGGGCATGCTGTTAAATACATGGTTTTAACGATAAAAAGCGAATGAGTTAAGGTTGAAAAGCGATATCCACTGCTAATTGAATTTGTGCGGCCTGAAACAGGAAACCGCCTGAAAAAAGGTTGGAACGATGTCTTGCAGGGTACTACTGTAAGGATTATAATAGGACGTTAGCAAAAAAAATCAGGATCAGGTGGAATGAATGTTGATTAAGCAGATCAAACGGTTCTTTATCGGAAAACCGCTTAAAAATGAAGCTCTTGATGGTGAGAAATTCGGCATATTCTATGGTTTGCCGATCTTATCCAGTGATGCGATTTCCTCTGTAGCCTACGCAGGGCAGGAGATGCTGGCAATCCTGATTCCAGTTGCAGGGATAGCTGCCTATGGTAAGCTCAATGCTCTGACGACAGCCATTATTTTGCTGATGGGCATCCTGGTGCTCTCATACCGGCAAACCATTGATAATTATCCCAGCGGCGGTGGCGCTTACATTGTTGCAAAGGAAAACATCGGCATCATCCCTGGGGTCACTGCTGGAGCAGCCCTGGCCGTAAACTACGTTTTGACGGTAGCTGTCAGCGTTGCCTCCGGTGTCGAGCAAATCACCTCCACATGGGGTCATTTGAAACCATACGCGGTTGTTATTTGTGTCGTGCTGATCTTATTGCTGATGCTCGTGAACCTACGGGGTGTTCAAGAATCATCCAAGATTTTCGCTTTTCCGGCATATGCATTCATTCTTGCGATCCTTGCTCTGATTATCTGCGGCTTCATCAAGCTGAAGACCGGCTATGTTCCCCCAGAACCGATCCTGCCGGCGGCAAAGCCCATGACCCTGCTGGTGATGCTCACGGCATTTGCCTGTGGCTGTACCGCACTGACTGGGGTTGAAGCAATCAGCAATGCCGTTCCCAACTTCAAGAGTCCTTCTACTAAATATGCAAAGCGTGTTTTGGTCCTCCTGGCCCTGATCATACTGGTGCTGTTCGGCGGCACCTCGATGCTGGCGAATTATTACCATGTTGTTCCCGGTGAGGATGCCATGCTGATTCTCATCGCCAAGGAGGTTTTTGGCAATGGGTTCATGCTGTACACCGTTGCCACGACTATTTTCATTATCCTGATCCTAGCGGCTAATACGGCCTATTCCGCATTCCCGATGCTGATCTCCATCATGGCCAGGGAAGGCTTTGCTCCGCGCCAACTCAGCAAGCGGGGGGATCGACTGAGCTATGACAACGGGATTGTTTCGCTGTCAGCCATTGCGATTGTCCTGATCATTGCCTTCAACGCCAGCGTGTCGTCTCTGATCGGCCTCTATGCCATCGGTGTGTTCATTTCCTTTTCCCTGTCCCAGGGGGGCATGTTTATGAAGTGGATCCGACATCGGGAGGGGCACTGGCTGCCTAAAGCGATCATTAACGGCACTGGCGGTGTCATCACCGCTATCGTGGTTGTAATCATCGCTGTCACAAAGTTCCATGAAGGTGCATGGTTGGTTGTTTTCCTGATTCCCATCATGATCTATGTCATGATGAAGGTGAAGCGGCATTATGAAGCGGTGTTGAAGCAGCTGAAGCTGAAACCGGAAGAGTTGGATGCATACAAGGCATCTAAAGCTGGTTATCAGAACCGTGTCATTGTCCCCATCGAGAGTATCAACAAGGCCAGCCTCCGGGCACTGCGCTACGCCCGGACCATTTCAGAAAATGTCACGGCCTTCAGCGTTGTCATCGACGGTGAAGAAGGAAAGAAATTTCGGGAAAAATACGATCAGCTGGATACCGATATCACCCTGATCATTAAATATTCGCCTTACCGCAAAGTTGTGGAACCTTTGCTGAAGTACATCGAATCCGCCGACTATGATTATCTTCCAGGGGATATGATCACCGTCATCTTGCCACAGTTCATCGTCAGGAAGTGGTGGCACAAGTACCTGCACAACAACACCCTGCTTTATATCGAGAAGCAGCTGATGAAGCATAAGCACATTGTTGTCTCTATCATGCCATTGCAGCTTAAAGATGACGTGTTGGTCATGGGAGATTCTGAGATCAGGTAGATTGCATTCATTATGAGGAGGAAAACCGATGAAATACACCATAGGGGTGAAGCTGGGAGTAAACCGGCTGACAGCGGGGGTCGTGGATAAAAACGGACGGTTGATCCGAAAAGATTCTATGCCCACACCAAAAGGAGAACCCTATCAGAAAATCGTGGCAGATATTGCCGTGCTGGTTGAACGGATTCTGATGGCAGAAACAATCAGTCTTAAGGATGTCCGATACATTGGGATTGGCTGTCCTGGCCTTCCGGACACCGAGCGCGGGCTTATCGTTCGGAACTATACCTTGAATTTCAACAATACGCCGCTTCGGCAAGAACTTCAGCAGCATATCAACCTGCCGGTATACATCGAGAATGACGCAAACTGTGCCGCCTTGGCAGAGAATGTTATCGGCGCCGCGGAAGATGTGGATAATTCCATAACCATCCGGCTGGGAAACGGCATCGGCGGGGGCATTATCCTGCGGGGCGAAATTTACAGCGGATTCAACCATGCCGGCGGCGAATTGGGGCACATGGTCATCGGGATGAATGGTGAGCCCTGTACCTGCGGCCGAAAGGGTTGTTGGGAGGCGTATGCTTCCGGGGCGGCGCTGATCAGGCAAACCCGGGAAGCGGCCCAGAAGAATCCGCAGTCAATGATTCATGGCTTCGTGGGTGGGGATCTGAACAAAATAACCGAACTGACCGCCTATGAAGCTTATAAAGCTGGAGATGATGTCGGCAAGGCCGTATTCCTGCAATATCTTGAATATGTGGCTGAGGGATTGGTTAATGTGATTCATGTGATTATGCCCAAAGCCATTGTGATTGGTGGAGAACTGAGCAAACTGGGAGATTCGCTGTTAAAACCCTTGAAGGTGCTCATGCTGGAACGGATATACAGCCGCCACGTTGAGATGCCCGAACTGCGGGTCGCCCAGCTGGGGAGCGCAGGGGTCATGCTGGGGGCAGCAATGCTGGAGAACTATAAAGAGATTATCGCTCGGATGTAAGTGTCAGCCCATGAGTACGGGCACCTGAAAAGAAGGAAATAATCCATTCCTGTCGAATTCGTTATATGATCAGTACAAATGCAGTACAAGTACGAATCTTTTCAGCAGATGACACAACAGACAAACGGGGGCTCACAGTGAATTTTAAAGGGATCGCAGTATTTTTGGTCGGAATAGCACTTGCGGTTGTGATGTTCAATCTGCACCAGTGGATCGGTTATCGATTCGACAAGGATATTCAAACTGCGCGGGTGATGGAAACCATTCAGGCTCTAACAGACGAATCGGCAATGGATGACAAGAGTGCAGGGGCTGCAGGCAATCAGGAAGCGGCAGAATACATTGCGGCACAATTCGAAAAATTGGGTTTGGATAAGCCGGAAGGCAGTCCGAACTTTTTACAGGGTGTTTCAGCGGGACAAAGCAATGTCATTGGCATATTGCCAGGCTCAAAAGGGAAAAATGCTGAAAGTCTTGTGATCATGGCTCATTTTGACTCTAAAAGCGGTTCGACACCAGAGGAAGCGCTGACGGGCGCAACCGGTATTGCCACGATGCTGGAGACTGCCACCGTTATGACACAGGGGAAGGGTGGTAAGATCAAGCCGAAAAAGACCCTTATTTTTGTCGCGGTCAACGGTCATTATCAAAAGAATGCTGGGGCTGCTTATTTCGCGGCCCATTCCCTCTATCCGATTGAAAAGATGAAAGTGGTTTACCTGGATGATCTGGGCCGCAACAATGATAAGCCGTTGTCGCTCAGCATTGTTCAGGATGACCGCTATGGCATGCTGATCCTGGATCGCTTCGCCGTCTGTGCAGCGGATGTGGATATTGCAGTGGAAAAGGGCACAATCGCCCAAGGGGCAGTACCTATTCTTGCAGAAAACAAAATCGTGGCGGCGCAGCTGAGCAGTGATCCTACCGGCAGTTCGGTGAACGCGCTTCCAGATCTGAGCGAAAAACGGTTTAAGGATGCACTTCGTGCGGTTCTGCGATATATTGACCAAACCGCACTGCGCTAATTGATTATGTCGTGTGATCCGCACAAAACTTTTTTTGATGCTTGGGGATATCGTAGAAGCCTGTTATCGGGTATAATGAAAAAAGCATTGAGGAATCTGCTCCTACCTTTGTCGGATTCCATTCAAAATTCAAGAAAGCAGGGGCGTTATGAAATTGAATCTTAAGAATCCTATGATTGGCAATATCGTTATGGCAGCGGTGGGGACAGCGGCGCTTGCCGGGTTCAAGAAGCAATTTGGCATCGGGGATCTCGTGATGGCATTCTCAATCATCCTGTTCATTTTGTACTTTATTGATGTGTTCGGAAAATTTACCAGCTTCAAAGCTGAGAAAAACGCCGCAAAACGTATCAAGAAGAGAGAAGAAAGCCATCAAAACAAGTAATGGTTTCGGTCAGACTCTTGAATTCATTCAGGAGTCTGATTTTTTAGTATTATCACGTTGAATCATGCGATTATGAGGACTTTCTTGAAAAAAACGGAAGATTGTGAATTTTTTTAAGAAATATTCTGAATCATTTTGAACAGAAATGAATTTTGTTGTAGATTGCTTTTATACTGAGTGGAGACTCGGGGATTTCGATGTCCCGGAAAAACGTTTTCACAGACTGCGAACCAAAGTGATTTGCGATTGGATCACCGTTGCCTTGGCAAAGGGGGATAACGGTTTTCAATAAAAAATTCTTGAGGAGGACATTGAATGGACATGTTCAGAAAACGAACGTTGGCTGATTATACTAAAGCAGCCGAAGAAACAGGCCTTAAAAAGAATTTGACAGCTTTTGACTTGGCAGCATTGGGGATCGGCTCCGTAGTTGGAACCGGCGTATTCGTTGCTACTGGTGCAGGCGCACTGAAGGCTGGTCCTGGTATCACACTTTCTTACATCCTCGCAGCAATCGTCAGCGGCTTGTGTGCACTGACTTACTCAGAACTTGCAACGATGTTCCCGGTATCTGGCAGCACTTATTCCTATTGTTACATCGCTTTCGGGGAAATCTTCGCATGGTTCATGGGTTGGCAGCTGATGACAGTATACCTGATCTCCGGCGCCGCAGTTGCATCCGGCTGGTCCGGTACACTTGTCGGAATGTTGGCTACCGCTAACATCAACCTTCCGGAATCCCTGACAACCGCTACCCTTAAGGGCGGAATCATGGACCTTCCAGCTGTTACGATTACGATTCTGCTGACTTGGTTGCTTTATGTCGGTGTATCCGAGAGCGCCAAGGTCAACAACATCATCGTAGCAATCAAATTCACAGTTATTTGTTTGTTCGTTGTCCTCGGCTCCACGCACATTAACCCTGCCAACTATGTGCCCTTTATGCCACACGGCTTCTCCGGCGTTGTTGCTGGTACTGCCACTATCTTCTTCGCTTACATTGGTTTTGACGCGGTTTCCACAGCTGCTGAAGAAACTGAAAATCCTGCAAGAGACATGCCGCGAGGCCTGATCATCTGTATGGTAGCAATCATTATCCTGTACCTTGCAGTTGCAGTTACGCTTACTGGTATGATGCCTTACGAAACAATCGATCCAAGCAACGCTATTCCTGGCGCTCTTTCTAACATCGGTATCACATGGGGCGCTCAAATGGTTGGCGCTGGTGCTGTTATCGGTATGATCTCCACTCTGTTGGTTACTATGTACGGTCAGGTTCGTATCTTCATGGTTATGTCCCGTGACGGTATGCTGCCAAAGATCTTCTCCGAAATCAACGAGAAAAACCGCACACCTGGCAAATGCACAATCATCACTGGTGCTGCTACAGTATTGATGGCTGGCTTCCTGCCACTGGATCGCCTGATCAACATTTCCAGTATCGGTTGTCTGGCAGTATTCGCTGCTGTATCTCTGGCAATCCTGGTTCTTCGTAAAACAATGCCTAACGCTGAGCGTAAGTTCCGTTGCCCAGGCGTTCCTTTCACACCAATCCTGACCATCATCGGCGCACTGTTCATCATGTCCGGTTTTGATGCTGCAACATGGACAGACTTCATCGTCTACAGCATCGTCGGTCTGGGCGTATACTTCCTGTACGGTGCAAAGCACAGCACACTGAACAAGAAGAATGTTGCATAATTGAATTTTAAAAAAGGGATGCTTCGGCATCCCTTTTTTTTTATGGGGTTCGGGTGAGAAATAAAGCGAACCCGGACATGAAAAATGCTATCGGATACACCCCGATAGCATTTTGTGCTGCATCTGAAACATTACGCAGGTATTGATGTTTTTATCAGCCCCAGCGCTTGATCCATACAGTCGGCTAACGCTTCGGTCCCGTCTCCGCCGCCTTGAGCGGCGCCTTTGCTGCCGCCGCCCCGGGCGTTGATCAGAGGGGCCACAGCGGTGAAGACAGCCTTCATATCCAGATAGTCGAGATCTGGCGAACACTGTAAAAGGATCTGCGCCTTCTCGCCGGCGCGGCTTCCAAAAATCACAACCGTCGATGTGTGCTGAGCCAATTGACTGGCTATGTTCTTTAAATCTTTCAAATCAGTCTCTTCAATCGCGGCAATGATCCGCACGCCGTTGATGGTTTGGGCTGTTCTTAAGTATCTGTCAGCAGCGTGGCTCTGCAAATCGGCATTCAGCTTTTGAATCGTATCCTTCATCTGATTTTTCTCGTCCCTGTATTTTTCAAAAGTCGGGATCAGGGATTCTGGGGCGGTAGAAAGCTCTCGGCCCAATGCTTGAGTGATCCGGGTCAGGAGAGAAAACTGTTCCAGTGCTCTGCGGCCGCATCGGAATTCAAGGCGGATACCCCCCTTGTGATTTTCAAACCGGTTGATCTTTATAAGGCCGATCTCGCCGGTTCGGTTTACGTGGGTTCCGCAGCAAGGGGAATAATCATAATCCTCAATCTCGATGATCCGGATATCTTCTGTTACCTGAGGCTGTTTCCGGAGTGGAAGAGCTGCCAGGGCATCCGGTTCCGGCCAATAGGCTTTGATGGGCTTGTTGGCCCAAATCAGGCGATTGGCTTCTGTTTCAGCAGCGGTGATTTCCTCGTCGTCCAGTTTTTTGTCCAAATCAATCGTCACATAGCTATCGGTGAGCCTGAAGCCCACTGTAGCGGCATCATAAAGGTGATCCATCACCGCAGAGAGAAGATGTTGACCGGCATGCTGCTGCATATGATCGAATCTCCGGGTCCAATCCAGGCGGCAGGGCACTGGGCGGTTGGTATGGGGCAATACATCCAGCACATGATAGATACCGGATTCGTTTTCGTATACGGACAGGACGGGGATGGAGTCGATAGTACCTGCATCACAGGGCTGACCGCCGCTTTCCGGATAGAACAGCGAAGCGTCCAGTTGAAGATGATACTGTCCGTCACATTCCAGAACCTCGGTGACCAGCGCGGTGTTCTCGATCAGATAGGGATCCGTATGATAAAGTCTGGGTTCCATGGGTGCTCCTTTAAAGGGAATTGACCATACCGGCCTTCTATCTATTATAGTATAATCGTATTGAGTAGAGAACCCTGAGCTATGTACTGCTCTCAATAGAATCGTTTTCAATGACGATACGGAATAACAGATACTGGAGGATGGCATGACACACATCGAAAATTTGCAGGAATTCCTGGATTCAGTTCTCTTTTTTGCAATGAAGCCTGAGTACGCCGCCCAGGTGGAGCGGGCCAGTAAAATCTTCACAAAGGAATGGGCAGAGGATAGCCTCTATGCTTCAGAGTTCGGATTCAATCAGTGGCTGATCCATAATTACCGGTTTGAGGAGAAATCAGAGAATTTCATCAGCCTGTATATGCGGGAAAATCCTGGCATGCCGGAAGAGGTTCCTTTTGCACAGATGGCAGAGAAATCAGTGCTTTCTGTTTTTCAAGTGATGCGGGGGCAGCGTAATATCCTGCTGAAGGATATGCTGACCCGCAAGGATTTCATCCTCTCGAATACGGATCTGACGGAGCATCTTGATGAGACGGCCCTGCACCTCCTGCGCATTCATCCGGATGGTGCAGCCTGGTTGGCGATACAAGAAGGAACTGCATTTGAATCCTCCTTCAAAGAAGCGTTGAACCGCGGAGTCCTTGAAAAGTTCTCGGAATACAGCCGGATTCATGGACCACAGGATCTGGAAAAGTTCATCTATGAGAACCCGATGATGATCTACAAATTTGTGGAAATCATTGAATCCCTGGCTGTGACAGAGACTTCGTTGGAAGAAGAGTACACTGTTTATCAGGGAACCTATGTCCTGAAGGATATTAAAGCAACTGCAAAGCGCCTGGAAACCCTTCCTGAGATTGAATTGGCCATTGCGGAGGATGGGGTTTGGATTTTCAGGCTGCCGGTGCTGGGTGAACCGGAGGTGCAATTGGCTGAAATTGTTCTTTCTGAAAACAAGATGGAGGTTGAGTGTACCTCTGCGGAAAATCTGGCGGAGTCAAGACGCCTGCTGGAGGAACATCTGGGTCCAGACATCATTCACCTGAAGGATGAGGTGCTGGACATCGACAGCTTGCTGGGCGAGTGATATGAATACAGCTGTACTGCTGAATCATCTCAGGACTCAGGCTGTAAAACGGGGGATTCCCCTGGATCACCTGTATATGGATACCTTGAGACGCACCTTCTGTCAGCGTGTGAACCTGAATGCGGAGGCTTATCAGGCGTGGCGCAATCAGATACTGAAGGGTGTCCGGATCACGGATGCGGGCCCGTGGGGCGGAGAGCCTGACGAAGGAGAACCCTTGGATATTCCCAAACTGCTGGCGTTGGGGGATGCCTGTGCCCGCGATCAGGAGACCACGGGCAGTTTTTACACCCCGCAGTCCATTGCGCGGTTCATGTCAGGAAACGCTCTCAGACAGACGCTGCACAGTCGTTTTCCGGAATGTGCAGCCCTGGTGGACCGTTATTTTGACGGCCGTGTTCTTTTACAGGTTGAGGCTTTGGAGCTGCAGGGACGGATGCGATCTCTGAGGATTCTGGATCTGGCCTGTGGAAACGGGGTATTCCTGGGGGCTTGCCTGGACTGGTATGTCGGTTTAGGCCACTGTAGCGGTTTCGATACGGCGGGATGCGGTTTCGTATCCGAAAGCCTCTGCGGGACAGATATCCGTGCGGATGCTCTGGAGTCCTGGGCTATCTACCTGGGCTGCAAAGCGCCAGAATTCCTGGAAGGCTTTTCGGGTTTGAAGGTGGCCTGCGTCAGCAGTGTTGAAGGGGATGCCGTCCTGGAGATGCCTTGGATGCAGGAAGTCCTTGAGGCGGGCGGGTTTGATCTGGTGATCGGGAATCCGCCGTATCTCGGCGAAAAGGGGAACCGGCAGCTCTTTGAAAAGCTCCGTGAAAGCAGCTTCGGACAGAAATATTATCAAGGCCGGATGGATTTGTTTTATTATTTCCTTCACCGGGGTATAGATTTCTTGAAGAACGGGGGAATTCTCGCTCAGATTACGACCAGCTACTATGCAACAGCGGATTTTGCTTCCAAGCTCAGAGGCCATTTGCAATCGGCTGGTGGAATCACAGGGCTGGTGTCCTTCAATGATCAGCGGGTTTTCAACGGCGCGAAGGGACATCACCTGATCCTCTTTTATCAAAAGGGAGAGCTTCATGGCCCTGCAAAATGCATCACCTATTTGAGGGCCCGCAGGCTGACGGTCTATGATTTCGAAGATTTGAATCTTCAAGGAGAAAGCACACATTATAAGCACCATATGATTGAAGACCGGTGTGCCCTGTTTGATGAGCGGGGACACATCGTACTGGATCCGGGCAGATGGGAATCGGATCTGTTGGATCGTCTGAACCGGGAATGTCCGGAGAAACTGAAGGATCTGGTTCGGATCAATCAGGGGATTGTCAGCGGAGCAGACCGCTTGGATTCTGGAGGGATTTTTGTTCTGGAACCAGAGGAGGTTTTTCCAGAAGCTCAGCCTTGGCTGGTTCCCTGGTATAAAAATGGGGATATCCGGCGGTACAAGGCCGCGTCAGAAACGGATAAACGGTTGATATATATCGGGAATGAGGATGAAAGGCATCTGGGCCCCCAACTGCTGGCCCATTTTTCAGCCCATAGGGAAAAACTGAGCCGCCGCCGGGAATGTCTGTCTGGGGCGAGGCCCTGGTATGGTCTGCAGTGGCCAAGGGAGCGGCGTATTTTTGAAGGACCGAAACTGGTGGCACCCCAGCGGAGTTCTGAAAACCGTTTTGCCTATACCGAGGGGCCCTGGTTCGCCAGTGCGGATGTTTATTTTCTGACCCGGCCCGTGGATGCAGTCAGCCTTTGGTCTTTGTTGGCGTACCTGAACTCGGATCTGATGGGGCACTGGTTTCATCACTGCGGCAAGCGTAAAGGAAAGCAATTGGAGCTCTACGCCACCCCGTTGGGCAATGTGCCGGTCAATCGGGAGTGGTTCCGCCCGGGAGGAGAACTGGAGGATTTGGGAAAAGCCCTCTATGAATCTTCCCCGGATGATGAGATGCAGGTTAGTGAATTGCGGCGGCAGGTTGAAGCGTGGCTTGCTATTAAACTGGGATAACGAGAGGAGCTCTTATGAAAATACTGGGGATATTCGCTCATCCGGATGATGAATCCATCATTGTCGGTGGAACCATTGCAAAGGCAATCACTCTGGGACATGAAGTGTATTTGATATGCGCTACCCGTGGGGAAGAAAGCAGCTCTTTTGACCGGGAATACTGCTCCAAAGAACAATTGCCGAAGGTCAGAGCCGAGGAATTCATGAAGGCCTGTGAAATCATGGGTGTCACAGAAGGGAAGCTTCTGGCGTTCCACGATGGCACGTTATTCAAGCAGAAGGTATCGGCGGGAACGTCTGCCCTGATGACTGAAATCAAACGGATTGAGCCGGACTTGATCCTGACCTTTGAGCCTGAGGGGATATCTTTCCATGCAGACCATAAGACGGTCCATCAATGGGTGATGCGGTCCTTGCAGGATCCTTGGTTTAATGACCGGGACACTGAAGTTTACTGGGTAACAGTGAACCAGAAAGCAGGCAGGGTTCGTGATGAAAAACTGATGGGGCATCCGGCGGATGATATCACCAGCCGTGTGGTGATAGAACCCTGGAAGGCCATCAAACGGGACGCGGTCATGGCCCATCGGACCCAGCTGCCACTCTTCCAGAAAACAGGACTGATACTGGATAATGAATTGGGGCGCAATTTCAAGTATGAATACTTCATTCGGGTTGATCGGGAAGGGCATCCTCTTGTGGAACCTGGCTCTGATATTTTCGATACGTACTGGGCGCATGACGAGGAATGAACCGATACAATGAGCTGAAAAATCCGACGTAGCCTCCCTTTACAGAGGGATACAATGGGTGCTATACTTTATATAGAGAGAGTACAGCACAATTGTACCGGCACATTGGAGGAGATACAATGAAAACTATCAAACTTGAATCCTGGATCCTGGCAGGCCTGATGGCGGCCATGACGACTGTAGGCACCATGCTGATCCAAATTCCAACACCGATGAAGGGGTACATCCATATCGGTGATGCGGTGGTATATCTGTGTGGTATTCTGCTGGGTCCGGTTTTGGGCGGTTTGGCCGCAGGAATCGGTTCCATGTTTGCAGATCTGTTCCTGGGCTATGGTGTATATGCACCGGCAACCTTTGTGATCAAGGCTTTTGATGCAGCTTTGGTTGCGATGGTATATAATGCGCTGGTCGGCGAAGGATCCGGTGTGGCGCGGAAGCTGATGGTATACATGCTGGCTGTCGCTTTGGGCGGCACGGTGATGGTATTCGGCTATCTGGGTTATGAAACCATCCTCTACGGCTTTGCCGGGGCGGTTCCCAATATTCCCCTGAATATCACACAGGCTGTAGGCGGCGGTCTTCTGGCTTACCCCATGGTGGTTGCCCTGGGGAAGTTAAACTTCATTAAAAAACCTGCCGGCATACATCACAACTGATGATAGGCTTGCACAAGGATCGCTGAGGCGGTCCTTTTTTATTTGAGTTGCACACATACCCTTAAAAGTAATATTATAGTAATTGATAATGTTAATGGAGGGTATGGTGGAAAGAAGAATTATCGTCTGGTTATCTGGGGCCCTGATGGGGGGCATCTATTTCGCAGAATATATGACAGCCCTGAGGACTCCAATTTTGGTGCTTTCCGGGTTCCTTCTGTGTGCGGTACTCGGTGCGGCATTCAAGGGAATTGTTTCATGCCGGTATCTGGTCCTGCCTGCCGCTTTTATGGCAGGGATGCTGCTGTGGCAGGTGGAAGACAGCCAGTTTATGAAGCTGGACAGCTATGCCGGAAAGATGGTGGAAATCCATGGGACGGTTTATGGCTTGGAAGGTCTGGGGGGATCATTGCGGATGTCCTCGGCAGTGGTCGTGGCGGGTGGAAAAACCATTCATCTTAAACGGGATCTTCGCCTCCGATTCAAAGGTGAACAAAAGGTACCTGATGGTCTTAATGGCAAACGGGTTATCCTGCGAACCTCCTGGCAACCTGCGGAAAGCGCTGCGAATCCCAGCGGTTTCAATTATGGGGATTATCTTGAACGTTCGGGATTTCAGACGGAGCTAAGGATTTCAAAATGGCAGATTGTGAGCGAGGAGCCCGGTGGCTGGGATATCCGGGCAGCTCTTTACGATTTCAGGGATTGGTACGGAAAGGCGCTGCTGAAAATCGTGCCCTTGGAAGAGGGGTCAGTTGCCTATGGGATGGCCATAGGGGATACGGTCCTTATTCCGAAGGACTTGATGAACAGTTATCGGGTCAGCGGGTTGGGGCATATCCTCTCGGTATCGGGCCTGCATTTTGCCATTCTCTACGACTGGCTCTTGAGGATGCTCGCGAAGGTGCCTATCCGGGAATCGCGGAAAACCCTGGTGATCATCGGGGTCCTCACGTTCATGGGATTTCTGAACGGATGGTCATCACCGGCTCTCAGAGCATGGGGGATGATCCTGCTTTTAATTCTTTCTAAGAAGTGTTTCCGGCAGTATGACGGACTGACGGCCCTTTCGGCCATTGCGATCCTAACGGCCTTTGTACAGCCCCTGGCGATCCTTCAGCCGGGCTTTCAGTTCTCCTATGGTTCGGTTCTCGGCCTGTTGACGCTCACCCGGCCTTTGGAAGGTTTTATCCCTGTGCAGAACCGTCATATGCGGGAATACCTGGCAGCTAGTCTAGCGGTCCAGGGGGCGGTCATCCCTCTGGGGATCTTCTGGTTTGGAACCTGGAATCCACTTTCGTTGATTGTCAATTTTCCCGTGATGATCCTATCGGAGTGGTTGATGCCGGTCCTGGTGGTGTTTCCGTTTATGCTGCTCCTGGGCCGGGCGGGCGCACTGCTCGCTGGGATGGCCATCGGATCCTTGGTCGGGGGAATGAACGCCTGCAGCAATTTCATGGTGGACAAAGCGCAGGACTGGCTCCTGCCGTCGCCGTCCGCGGGGCGGGTCATGGCGATCCTCCTGCTGCTCGTTATCGCAACGCGATTGCTGATTCCCGTGGCAGGGGGGATCCGTGACCGCTGTCGGACCAATCGGGCCCTGCTGACTGCTGCGGTTTTATTAATTGGCATCCATCTGCCCTGGGTAACGGGTGGGCGGATTACATTCTATTCTGTGGGGCAAGGGGATGGCGCGCTGATCCAGTTCGAGAATCAGGCGGTTCTGATCGATGCGGGACCGGCGGCTGCCAAGCTAGACCGTCTCCTGCTGAGGAATGGCATCGACAGGATCGATGCCCTGGTGATCACCCATGGACATGAGGACCACATCGGCGGGGCGGTGCCGATCCTCAAGCACCTGAAAGTCGGGCGCATCATCATCGGTACGGAAGAACCTGAAAACCCGCTATTCGTTGAAATGTCAGCAGTGGCCCATCAAAAGGGGGTTCCTATCCGGATTGTAAAACAGGGGGATTCATTGAACGCCGATGTACATAGGGCCCTAACGGTGCTCTATCCCTTTGAAAACAAAGCGCAGGAGGATCCGAACGCCCATTCCCTGACCCTGCTCTATCGTGAAGAGGGGTTTCAGACCCTTTTCACCGGTGATCTGGGCAAAGCCGGGGAAGCCGCCCTGATGGAAAGAGGCCTCCTCTCGGATGTGGATCTGCTGAAGGTCCCTCATCATGGGAGCCTGACGTCGAATTCCCAGGAATGGCTGGACCGGATCAGCCCGGAAACCGCGGTGATTTCAGTGGGACTCAATCTCTATGGGTTGCCGAACCGTGGTATAATGGATGCGTATCGGAAATCAGGGGTGACCCTGTACCGAACCGATGACAATGGCGCGGTTCGTGTGACCTTGTCAGGAAACCATCAATCACTTAAAACCTGGAGATAAAACCCATGTCTTATAAAGAGCTATTCAAGGAATTAAAACAGGGGATCATCAGGTCTCTGTACCTCTTCACAGGGGATGAACAGCTGATGATCCGTCAGGCGGTTGAACTGTTGAAGAAAGAACTGATTGATCCGGAATATGCCGATTTCAACCTGGTGTCTGTGGATGGGGATGAAAGCGCCCCGGAAAAACTGTTCAGCGCACTGGAAACCCTGCCCTTCTTTCAGGACCGGAAACTGGTGATCGTCAAGGATGCTCCGTATTTCAAAAGCGCTCAGGATAAACTCAGCGATAGCCAGCGGGAGCGGTTGGAAGCATTGCTTTCAAATCCGGCGGACGATACGGTCCTGGTGTTTCTTGCGCCACAGACTGATAAACGGAAGCGTGTTTCAAAGGCCCTGATCGCCAACGGGCAGTGGGTTAGCTTCGACAAACTGGATCGCCCGGATTTTGAAAAATGGCTGATAAAACAGGCCGAGTCCGGCGACCAGAAACTTCCCCCGTCGGAACTCAAATACCTGATGGATGTTTCCGGATATTTGGATAAGAACAGTGAAATAACCCTGCTGGATATCCTCAGCAAATTGGAACGGCTCTTTGGGTACGCGGGAAAGACGGCCGCTATTACCCGGGCGCATATCGATGCCATTTTTGAAAAACCCTTGGAATACAACATCTTCATGATGGTGGACCATATTGCGGAGGGGAATGTTTCCCAGGCTCTAACCATGCTCAGGGAACTCCAGCAGGATGGCGAGGCGGAAATCAAGATCCAGTTCATGATTGCCCGTCATTATCGGATTTTGCTGCGAGTGATCCTGAATCTGGAGGCCCGTGTACCGGAAAAAGAAATCGCGTCCAAGGCTGGTGTTCCGCCGTTTCTAATCAAAAAATCCATTGCTCAGGCGAACCGGATCGGTTTTAAAGGCATAAAAAATGCCCTGGAACAGATTCTGGAATCTGACCGGGCCATGAAAACCGGGCGGATCGACCCGGAAATTGGACTGGAACTGCTGATCGTGCGGTTGGGCATCGGATAAAACAAAAAAGCGTGCCTATTCGGTACGCTTCGTTTGCTTTATGAGGAATAATGGGTAATCAGATGATTACGCCTGGGTTGCCATTGCGTTAAGTCGCTTTGCCAGTCTGGAAACTTTTCTGGCAGCTTTGTTCTTATGGATCGTCCCCTTAGAGGCAGTCTTCATAAGTTTCTTCTCGACTTCTACAAAAGCAGCTTTTGCGGCAT
>CAYRIO010000012.1:0-80446 GCA_964424355.1 uncultured Peptostreptococcaceae bacterium | reverse complement strand
GATATGGGAGGAATGAATCCTTGAGAAAAGTGGCCTTTTATACCTTGGGCTGCAAGGTCAATCAATATGAAACAGAAGCCATGCGGGAGCTCTTTGTAAATCGCGGTGATGAAGTGGTGGATTCTGATTCTCCGGCGGACGTTTATGTCATCAATACCTGCACGGTTACAGGGATGAGCGATAAAAAAAGCCGGCAGGTCATCCGCCGCTTCAAACGTCAGAACCCGGAAGCGGTCATCGCGGTTGTCGGCTGTTACTCGCAGATTGCGCCGGCAGAAGTCATGGCGGTGGAAGGGGTCAATCTGGTGATGGGAACCCATCAGCGCAGTAAGATTCTGGACCACCTGGAGAACTTGGGGCCCGATGATCATCGGGAAATAGTGACGGACATCGGTAAAATCCGTGAATTCGAAGAAATGACTGTGGACCGTATTGAAGGCCGTACCCGGGCATTCGTTAAAATACAGGACGGTTGCGACCGTTACTGCTCTTACTGCATCATTCCCTATGCCCGAGGGCCGGTTCGAAGCCGGGAAGCTGACAGGGTTTTGGAAGAAGTGGGCCGTTTGGCGGATAAGGGCTTTGCGGAAGTCGTTCTTACGGGCATCCACGTAGCTTCCTATGGCAAGGATCTGAAGGATGCCACACTTCTGGAACTGATTCACAGGATCGGAGCCCTGGAGGGCATTCGGCGGATAAGGCTCAGTTCACTGGAACCAACCTTGATGACAGAGTCCTTTGTACGGGAACTTTCTAAGGAACCCAAGGTCTGCCCGCATTTTCATCTATCCCTGCAAAGCGGCTCCGATACGGTGCTTCAACGGATGAATAGGAAATATACCGCAGCCCAGTATCAGGAAGCGGTTGATCGCATTCGCACCTATTGGCCCTTGGCGGCCCTTACAACGGATATCATTGCCGGGTTCCCGGGCGAAACCGATTCAGAATTTGAAACGACCTGCGCTTTTGTGGCTGAAGTAGGCTTTGCACAAGTCCATGTATTCAATTATTCCACCCGAGAAGGGACGCCGGCAGCCGACATGCCCCATCAGGTGCCTCCGGAGATCCGACAGGCCAGGGTCGAAAAACTGATTGCTGTCTCTGATGCGAAGGCATCGCAGTACCTGAACCGTTTCATAGGCCACAGGATGCGGGTGATCATCGAGGGCGTTTCCGAAAAAGATCAGCGTTCGGAGGGGCTTACGGATAACTATCTGAAAGTTATTCTTCAGGACAGTGCCGTCGAAATGGGTTCAGAGCTGGAGGTTATGATTTTGGGAACAACGGGGGATGCCTTGACCGGTGTCCGCTGGGTAAAATAGATAAGGGGGAGCCTATTCATGGAAAACTGCATTTTTTGCAAGATTGGTAGAAAAGAGATCCCGTCCACGGTGGTATATGAGGATGAGCATCTTTTGGCATTCAGGGATCTTAATCCTGTGGCGCCGGTTCATGTGCTGATCATTCCCAAAGTTCATCTGGATTCACTCAATGCCATGACACCGGAGTACATCCCTGTTGTCGGCCATTTGCTGAACACGGTTAAAACCATCGCGGAAGCCTGCGGCGTCCCGGAAGGGTACCGGTTGGTGTCCAACTGCGGGGCAGAGGCAGGGCAGACTGTAGGGCATCTTCATTTCCATCTTGTAGGCGGAAGATCTATGCAGTGGCCTCCCGGTTAAAAGGCTTGCAAACTATTTTTATATACGTTATAATATCAGGGTACTGTAGCTATTCTCCTCTGTGAATAGAGTAATTGTGCTATTACCAGAGTGCATCATAACACGGAGGGAGGGGAACTGAATGTCTGGGATTAAAGTGGGAGAAAACGAATCCATTGACAGCGCTCTTCGCCGATTCAAGAGGGAAACTTCTCGCGCAGGCGTTCTCGCTGAAATCAGAAAGCGTGAACACTACGAAAAGCCAAGCGTAAAGCGGAAGAAAAAATCCGAAGCTGCTCGCAGAAAGCGCACTAAGAAGTTCTAGAAAGCCAAAGCTTGAAGAGGTGAACCGATGTCCCTCAAGGACCGTTTCATGGCTGATTTGAAACAGGCCATGAAGGAAAAGAATACCATGTTGAAAAATACGATTACGATGACCCGGGCTGCTGTAAAGCAGATTGAAGTGGATCAACGGATTGAGATGGAAGACAGCGGTATCATTGAAATCATTGCCAAACAGATCAAACAGAAAAAAGGCGCCATTGAGGAATTTGAAAAAGGTGGCCGAGCTGATCTGGCAGAGGAAGCACGGGAGGAGATCAAAATCCTTTCTGCGTATTTGCCGGAACCCCTGAGCGCAGAAGAATTGAAAGCAATCATTCTGAAAGCGGTTCAGGAAACAGGAGCTACATCCGTCAAGGAAATGGGTAAGGTCGTATCAGCTGTCATGCCCCAAGTGATTGGGCGGGCGGATGGCAAGGCTATATCCGATATGGTCAAATCGCTTCTGTCCTAGCACACAGCACCCAAGCTGTCCGGTATATCCGGACAGCTTTTTGTTTTCATAAGGATTAATGTAAGCCATTCCTCCCAACTGTGATAAAATAGAGGAACAGAATTCTTCCTGATTCAATAGGCAGAGTAATGGGAGGTTGGCTTTGACGACACAGACGGTAAAACGGATAGAAATAGATAACCTGTCGGTACTCAGAAGTCTTTTCGGAAATCTGGATGCCCATGTCCGGAAAATTGAAGAGGCTTTTGGGGTGCAGATCAATTCCCGTGATGGGGAGATCAGCATCGTGGGCCCCCTTGAAAAGGCGGAGGCGGTTGAAAGGCTTTTGGGGGACCTGATCCTGCTGCTGCGTTCTGGAGAAAAGCTGGATGAGCAGAAAGTGGATTATGCCATTCAACTGGGTCTGGAGAAAAAAACCGGCAAGCTCCTGGAGCTTCTGGACCAAGTCATCTGCGTCACCAACAAGGGGCGACTGATTAAGCCCAAGACAACAGGGCAGCAGATCTACTACCAATCCATCCTGAAAAAGGACGTCACCTTCGGAATTGGGCCGGCCGGAACAGGGAAGACCTTCCTTGCGGTGGCCATGGCGGTCCGGGCTTTTAAAAATCAAGAGGTAAGCCGGATCATCATTACCCGGCCGGCTGTTGAGGCGGGAGAAAATCTCGGTTTCCTGCCAGGGGATCTGCAGAGCAAGGTGGATCCGTATCTGCGTCCGCTGTATGATGCGCTCCACGAAATACTGGGTGTCGACACCTATCTGATGTACAAGGAAAAGGGCCTTATCGAAGTGGCTCCTTTGGCATATATGCGGGGGCGAACACTGGATAATGCCTTCATCATCCTAGATGAAGCCCAGAATACCACCGTCAATCAGATGAAAATGTTTCTGACACGTTTTGGATATGGGTCTAAGGTGGTTGTGAATGGTGACATTACACAGCAGGACTTGCCCGACGGCAAAAAAAGCGGTTTGGTGAATGCCCTGGCAGTGCTGGCGGATATCCCTGAAATCGGTTTTATCGCACTGACGGAAAAAGATGTGGTGCGCCACCAGCTGGTCCGACGGATCATCACAGCATACGAATCTTATGAAAAGAAATCAAAACCCGAAGTCACACAGAGAAGGTAAGGCGATGCGCAAGTACAATTGGAACTCCGGTGGTGCAAGGAAATTCTTTTCATTACGGATCCAAGTGATCTTTTTCATGCTGGTCTGCAGCGGCTGTGCATTGGCCCTGTTCTCTCTGAATCTGGATCAAGGAAAACATCGCTATCATGCGGGGGAAATCACCACGGAGAATCTGGTGGCGGCTCGGGACATCGTGGATGCCGAGAGTACCGAAAAGCTTCAGAATCATGCTGCCAAGGCGGTTTTGCCCGTGGAGTATGTGGAGCCGGTGATTCTGATCGAGGTAAAAAAGGATCTGGACCGGACATTTGATGCGGTGAATCAGGCGATAGAGGCTTTTCCGGAGGATCCGGACCTGTCAGCGGACAAGCTGCTGGCAACACTGCTGCCCGCCGGTATTCAGCTGGAGCGAAGCGAAGCAGCCGCTCTGGTAGAAACCGACAAGAAGGTCCTGGCATCGCTTCAACAGGATGTCTTGGATCTGCTGAGTCAAAGCCTGGGGAACGGCGTCACGACAAGCCAGCTGGAGGGTGAACGCACAAAGCTTTCGCAGACGGTGAAGACACTGCGGGAATATCGGGAGCCCATCCGTTCGTTTGGCGGAAAAGCCGCGGCGGGCCTTTTGAGGGCTAACCGCTTCGTGGACCAGAAGGTGACGGAGCTGCGCAGGGATGATGCGCGCAGTGCCGTGGAACCGATGATGATAGCTAAAGGGACGGTCATCGCATCCGCAGGAACCCTGCTCGATGCCTCTCATATCAAACTGTTGAAAGAAGCGGGGATGCTGGTGCAGGAGTCGAGGGAGCGCAGCCTGCAGTTCATGGGTGCATCTCTGATGATTTTTATGACCGTGATCTATCTGACAGCCTACTTCTATACACAGGGAGGCTCCTTGCGGGAACCCCGAATGATTTATCTGGTGGGGATTCTGATGGTGTCCATGCTGGGGCTGGCACTGCTGGTAAAGGGCGTATCCCCATGGCTCTATCCCTTTGGTTTCTTTCCGATGCTGGTGACGCTTTTTCTGGATTATAGAACGGCGGCAATTCTCAATACGTTCCTGTGTCTGCTGATCAGTGCCTTCTTCAAGGTGGATCCCAGCCTGATCATTGTTTTTTGGTTTTCCGGATTTTCTTCTGCCATCAGTGTCCGGCGGGCAGAACAGAGAAGCTCGCTGTTCCTTGCAGGACTTACGGGAGCCTTGGTGGGGGTGCTGGTGATTGTGGGGATGGGGCTTGTTTCCGGTGATGGCTTGCAGGACCTGCTGTATCGGGGAATTTGTATCGGCATAGCTGGAATTCTCAGTTCGGTCCTGTTGCTGGGCTCCATGCCGGTATGGGAGATGGGTTTCAAGATACTGACCCCCATTACCCTGCTGGAACTCTCCAATCCGAGCCATCCGCTCTTGAAAAAACTGTTGCTGGAGGCACCGGGAACTTACCATCACAGCATCCTCGTGGGGAACCTCAGCGAATCCGCTGCCCACGCGATCGGTGCCAATGCCCTTTTGGCACGGGTCGGTTCGTTTTACCACGATGTGGGGAAGGTTCAAATGCCGCATTACTTTGTGGAGAACCAGATGGGGGGATATAACCCCCATGATACCCTGCCCCCGGAAATCAGTGCCAAGGTGATCCGCGAGCATGTGGAGATCGGGCTGAAACTGGCCGTGGAATACCGCTTGCCTAAAGAGATAAAGGATATCATTGAACAGCATCATGGGACCACGTTGATCCGCTACTTCTACCATAAAGCTTCCCAAGAGACACCGCCTGTTTCCCTGGATACTGAAAAGTATTCCTATGGCGGAAAAACGCCCCGTACACGGGAATCAGCCATCATCATGCTGGCCGACTCCGTGGAAGCGGCTGTCCGCAGCTTATCGGATATCAAGACTGAAACAGTGAAATCCATGATTGCCAAGGTGTTTGAAGAAAAACAGACAACGGGTCAGCTGTCCCTGAGTCCTTTGACGTTTGCGGATCTGACAACGATTGCGGATCGTTTTGAAACGATTCTAGCCGGTGTGTATCATGAACGGATCCAGTATCCTGACATCGCAGCACCTTCACAGGAGGAATGAGCCGTGGAACTGATTATTGACAATGAACAGGATATTTTTGCTGAGACGGCTCCCTTCGAGGCGCTCATTGAGGCCGCCGTTTTGAAAAGCTTGGAACTGGAGGCGGTCACGACGGATCTTGAAATCAGCGTTTTGCTGGTGGATAATGCGGGTATCCGTGAAATCAACCGGGAGCATCGCCAGCTGGATAAGGCGACGGATGTGCTTTCCTTTCCCCAGTTTGAGAATAAAGCGGAACTGGCCGGTGGTCATTACGCGGCCCTGGGCGATATTGTGATTTCCTTGGAAAGAGCCCAGGAACAGGCTTTGGAGTTTGGACATTCTCTGGAGCGGGAAGTGGGTTTCCTGACAGTGCACAGCATGCTTCATCTGTTGGGGTATGATCATGATACCGAGGAGCGGACTGCGGAAATGCAGGCCCATGAAAAAGTGATACTGAACGCCATGCAGCTGACGAGGGACTGATATGCCGGTACGGAAAATGATAGACAGCTTCAATTACGCGCTGGATGGGATCATCTTCGCCCTGCGGACTCAAAGGAATATGCGGATACATCTGCTGATTATGATCCTGCTGATCCTGCTGAGCATCAACTTCAATCTGAGCCGGACGGATATCATGGCACTGACCTTCTGTGTCACCCTGGTGTTTGTGACCGAGATGATCAATACCGCTATTGAATCCGCCATTGATCTCTTCACACGGGAATACCATGAATTGGCGAAGATCGCTAAGAATGTGGCGGCCGGAGCGGTACTGATTTCTGCCATCAACGCCACGCTCATCGGGTATCTTGTGTTCATCGACAAGCTCATGGCGCATTCCAAGCAGACCGTTGAGAGTATTCGGACCATCACGACCCACCAGATTTTCATTGTGCTGGTGTTGGTCATGATCATGGTGATTTTTGTGAAGTTCAGAACGGGGACCGACAGCTACTTTCGGGGAGGTTTTCCCAGCGGTCATGTGGCTTTGGCGTTTTCCATGCTTACCTTCATCATCATGGAAGCGGGCAGTCTGATCGTCGTGCTGATGGCTGCCATGATCGCCTTACTGGTTGCGCAGAGCCGGTATGAAGCAAGGATCCATAACCTGTTCCAAATCATTGCAGGGGGGCTTTTAGGATCCCTGATGACCTTGTTGGCATACAAAATACTGCTTCTCAGATGAGGAAACTATGAAAAAACATGCGGCCCTGATCACCCTGATATTCCTGCTGCTTTCCCTTACGGGGTGCGGCAAGGCAGAACCTGTTGCTGTTCCAGAAGCTCCGGCACCGGAAGAAACGGCAGAGCCCTCCGCTCCGGCGGAAGCTGCGCCGGTGGTGCCCAAAGCAGAATCCCTGCTCAATGGGCTACCTGTGGACGCAGCGGTGAAAACCCAAAGACCCATTGCCGTCATGTTGGACAATCAAGCCAAGGCAAGGCCGCAGGCCGGTCTTTCAGAAGCGGATGTCGTGATCGAGGCCTTGGCTGAAGGGGAGATCACCCGCTACATGGCGATCTTTCAGAGTGCGGACCCTGAGACCATCGGTCCGGTTCGCAGTGCAAGACCCTATTATATTGATAAGGCACAGGAGTATGATGCCTATTATGTCCATGCCGGGGGGAGCGAAGAAGCGCTTGGGGATGTGATCCGTCAGGGGATAGCCGATTTGGATGCCCTTCATGAGGGCAAGGTGACCTTCTGGCGCAAAAATCATAAGAAGGCGCCCCACAATCTGTACACCAGTCCGGATGCCCTTCGGAATGCCGCTGCTGCCCGAAAATATCGGACTGAGTGGCAAGGCATCCCACAGGCTTTCGGCAAGGATGCGGGGCCCAGCGGTGGAACGCCCTTTACCCAAGTGTTCCTCCACTTCAAAGAACCGGGAAAGGGTGATTCGACCGGCTACACCCCCAGCTTCACGGCTTCGGCGGCCGATCAGCACCTGATGCGCCTGGTTAATGGGAAACCCCATCTGGACGAAACAACACAGGAGCCCCTGTACGCAGAAAACCTGATCATCCAGATTGCGGCCCACCGGGTGTTGGACTCAGAGGGCCGGTTGGATGTGAAGCTGATTGGGAACGGCACCGGTTTCTACTGCCGTGGGGGTGAATACTGGCCCATCACGTGGGAAAAATCAAGCCCGGATGCGCCCACGGCCTATCGGCTGGACGGCGGGGAGCCCCTGGTCATGAAACCGGGTAAAGTATGGATTGAGGTTTTTCCAACGAAAAAAATCGTTGAATTCAAATAACAGCACCGCTGATGACAGGAGAGAATTATGACACACGAACAACTGATTGCACAGGCAAATGAAGCCGTTCAATACGCGTATGCCCCCTACAGCAATTACCGGGTCGGAGCTGCGCTCCTGACGGAGGACGGGGAGGTATTCACCGGCGTTAATATTGAAAACGCCTCCTATGGCGCCACAATCTGCGCTGAACGGGTAGCGGTGTTCAAAGCGGTATCGGCAGGTCACCGGCGGTTCAAGGCGATTGCCCTGGTCACCGGTCAGGGGGATTTTCCGACCCCCTGCGGCATGTGCCGACAAGTCCTTGTTGAATTTGGAAATACGGATATGGAAGTCATCCTGTATAATGCAGAAAAGAAAGAAGTGCACCGTTTAGGCGACCTGTTGCCCCTGAGTTTTACTGGGAGCAATCTGCTGGAAGGAGTTAAACATGAGCTTTAAGTCAGGATTTGTAACAATCGTAGGGCGCCCAAACGTTGGGAAGTCAACCCTGCTCAACCGGCTGGTGGGCGAAAAGATCGCCATTACGACAGATAAGCCCCAGACAACCCGGAACAAAATCACAGGGATTTACAATGACGACGAAAGCCAGATCGTCTTCTTGGATACCCCAGGCATCCACAAGCCCCGGCATAAGCTGGGAGAGTTCATGGTGGATGCAGCAACCCGTACTTTCAATGAGGTGGATCTGGTTCTGCTCATGGTGGATGAATCCCCAGAAATCGGCCCCGGGGACCGGTACATCCTTGAGATGATGGCCCATGTGAAAACACCAATCCTGCTGATCATCAATAAGCTGGATCTGATGGAACCGGATAAGTACAAGAAACTCTATGATACCTATGCGGCAATGCCGTTCATCAAGGAAGTCCTCGCGCTTTCTGCCGTGAAGGATGAGAATGTCGATCCGTTGATGAAGCGGATCAAGAGCTATATGGAAGAAGGCCCAGCCTACTTCCCCACGGATATGTCCACAGACCAGCCTGAGCGGGTTCTGGTGGCGGAACTCATCCGTGAGAAAGCGCTGATGTACCTGGAAGAGGAAATCCCTCACGGCATCGCGGTGGAAATCGAGCAGATGAAGCTGCGGCCGGACGGCCGGATCATCGACATCAGTGCGGTGATCGTCTGTGAGAAGGATTCCCATAAAGGGATTGTCATCGGCAAGCAGGGCCGTAAGCTGAAGGGCATCGGCAAGAGCGCCCGGGAAGACATGGAGGCTCTGTTGGGAACCAAGGTGTTCCTGCAGCTGCATGTGAAGGTGCGCAGCGGGTGGCGTGATAACGAGGGACTCTTGAAAAATTACGGATTCCGAAACGAGTAGAGGCTGATGTATCTTGAAACCGATGCCATTGTATTGGGAAGAAGAAAGATTACCGAGTCGGATGTGAGTCTGGTCCTGTTCACCCGAAAGGCCGGGAAAATACAGGTCATCGCCAATGGTGCCCGCAATCCCCGGTCCCGCCTGATGGCAGCATCCCATCCCTTTGTTTATGGAGAATTCTCCCTTGGCAAAGGAAAGGATACCTGGCGCCTGAATCAGGCACAGATCACCGATTCGCACTATATCCTCCGGGAGGACCTGGACCGGTTGGCCCTGGGGAGTTACCTGCTGGAGTTGACTGAAGCGGTGACCCAGGAAAATCAGACGAATAATCGGTTGTTTGATTTGCTGCTGGAAAGTTTATCTTTGATTAAAACCCTGGAAAACGGATATAATAGACTCAGAGCTGCTTTTGAGCTGAAGGTGTTCCTGCTCACCGGCGTCCGGCCCAAATTGGATGCCTGTGTGATCAGTGGTGAGCCCTATGCCGGAGGTAATTGGTTTTTCAGTGCGGCGGAGGGCGGGCTGGTGTGTCCGGACTGTTGCGAAGGGATTGAAACCCTGGAAGCGGATCCTGTTTTCATCAGGCTGCTCCGGTTCTTATCGGAAGCCTCCCTGACAACCATCATGGGGACCAAGGTCAGTCGATCCCTGCTGGTGAAGACCCTGTGGATGAATCGGCAGTACATGAGAGCCCACCTGACAGAAAGGCATTTTAAAAGCCTTGATTTATTAAAAAACGAGGGAAGCGGAGGATGATGGCTTATGATTACATTGGAAATGATTGATCAGGTAAGAGAACGGGCTGATGTTTCCTATAAGGAAGCGAAGGATGCATTGGAAGCGGTCGGCGGAGATCCGGTCGAGGCGATTATCCTGCTGGAAACCAAGAAGCACAAGGGAATCGGCGACAATGTCACCGAAATGGGAAATGAAATCATGGAAACCCTGAAGGCTTTGGTGAAAAAAGGGAACCTGACGCGGATCACCCTCGAAAAAGAAGGGAAATCCGCCGTGGATATCCCTATCGTAGCCGGGGCTCTGGGCGCTGTATTCTTCACACCGGCAACGGTTGCGGCCATTATCGCCTCATTGGTAGCGGGCTATCAGCTGAAGATTGTGAAGGATGACGGCAGTGTCATCGATATCAAGGATATGACTGAGGACACGATCCAAACGGTCAAGACCCGGGTAGATGAAATAAAGACCCGCCTCAGCAAATCTAAACAGGAAGAAGAAGGCGAAACGCTCAGCGAAGAAGAGGGCATTCAGATTGAGATCAAGGAATCGGATTCCGAGCGTTCTGATCATTAAGTTTGTTGACGCAGTTGTTTTATATGTGTTAAAATGACTGAAAATAAACATGGCAGGCAGTGACGAAGAGGAGTACCACATAGGGATGGTTGAGAGAGCCGGGGCAGCTGAGAACCGGTACATCCAGAGGTGGGAAGGGCGCTTCAGAGCCTTATGCGACAAAGTGGATGGCCTTGGCCATCAACAAGGGTGGAACCGCGGAGTCTTTCGTCCCTTTTTATAAGGGATGGAAGGCTCTTTTTTGTATTCAAAAGGAGGAGACAATCATGGCAGTTGAAAAGACAATGGAGAAGATCGTATCACTCAGTAAGAACAGAGGCTTTGTGTTCCCGGGCTCCGATATCTACGGCGGCTTGGCCAATACATGGGATTATGCCAATTTGGGTGTTGAGCTGAAAAACAATGTGAAGAAGGCGTGGTGGAAGAAATTCATCCAGGAATCTCCGCACAACGTGGGCGTGGATACCGCAATCCTCATGAATCCGCAGGTATGGGTGGCGTCCGGTCACGTGGGCGGCTTCAATGACCCGCTGATGGACTGCAAGGCCTGTAAAACCCGCTACCGGGCCGATAAACTCATTGAGGATTTCTATAAAGCCACCGATGAGCCGGAAAAAACAGCGGATGGCTGGAATGTGTCCCAAATGGAAGCGTTCATCGCTGAGAAAACCATCCCGTGCCCCAACTGCGGCAAGCATGATTTCACAGCGATCCGTCAGTTCAACCTGATGTTCAAGACACACCAGGGCGTGGTGGAAGATTCCAGCACCACCGTATTCCTGCGGCCTGAGACCGCTCAAGGGATTTTTGTAAACTTCAAAGCTGTCCAGCGGACCAGCCGTAAGAAAGTGCCCTTCGGCATCGGGCAGATCGGCAAATCCTTCCGGAATGAGATCACACCGGGGAACTTCACGTTCCGGACCCGGGAGTTTGAACAGATGGAACTGGAATTCTTCTGTGTCCCCGGTACGGACCTGGAGTGGTTCGGCTATTGGAAGCAGTTCTGCATGGATTGGCTCAACAATCTGGGTGTGAAGCCTGAAAACGCACGGTTTCGGGATCATGAAGCCCAGGAATTATCCCACTATTCCAATGCCACAACGGATATCGAATACCGCTTCCCATTCGGTTGGGGCGAGCTGTGGGGCATTGCGGACCGGACAGATTTCGATCTGAAAGCCCACATGCAGCATTCCGGGGAAGACTTGACCTATATCGACCCCACCACCAATGAACGGTATGTACCTTATGTCATCGAGCCATCCTTGGGAGCGGACCGGGTGACCCTGGCCTTCCTGATCGATGCTTACGATGAAGAGGAATTGGCGGATGGCACCGTGCGTTCTGTAATGCGTTTCCACCCGGCACTGGCGCCGTTCAAGGCCGCGATACTGCCCCTGACCAAGAAGCTCAGTGAACCGGCAACGGAGCTGTACCAAAAACTGGCCAAGCATTTCATGGTGGATTATGATGAGGCCGGCAGTATTGGCAAGCGCTACCGTCGACATGACGAAATCGGGACGCCGCTGTGCATCACCTTTGACTTCGATTCTTTGGAGGACAACAGCGTGACTGTTCGGGACCGGGATACGATGGAGCAGGTGCGGATGCCTATGGATCAGCTGATCGCTTATATTTCTGAAAAGCTTCAGTTCTAAAGCACGCTTTTTTCAAAACACGATCCTCTGTATTTCCTGTGAACCTTTCTGGTGCAGGAGATACAGGGGATTTTTATCGGATGTGGAATGGTCGGTATGTGTCCTGGCGTCTGAATAATAAAAATCATTCCACGAATCTGAAAAATGTATTGAACTGCCAAAGTTGCCATGCTATTATCTAGGTAACCGGTTTACTAAACCGGTTACCTAATTCTCATTATCAGGAGGGTGTGTAATGAAAAGAGTGTTGAGCTTGGTTTTGACGGTGTCACTTTGTCTCTCACTGGCGGCTTGTTCGCCTAAACCGCAAGCAGAGGCCGCAGTGCCTGCAGCGGAGCCTGCAGCAGCTGAACCGGTTGCGAAGGATCCGAATCCGGCAGCAGATGTAGCAGAACAGGGGTATGATTTCTACGACGGCGCGATGACGTATGCCGACGCGATTAAAAAACTAGGTCCAATTCCAAAGATTGAAAAGCCGCTCCAATTGGGATACGTTTGCAAGGCATTTGAAAACGAATTCTGGAGAATGCAGAAGGAAGGCGCTGAAGCTGCTGCTAAAAGCATCAATGACCAGGGCTTTGACGTGAAAATCGATATCCGTGCCGCTCAGGGAGAATCTGACGAGCAGGGGCAATTGGCAGTGTTCAGCGATATGATCAATAAGAAATACGATGGGATTCTGGTATCCGCTATTTCCGAAGGGAACCTGGTTCCCGGTGCTGAAAAAGCAAACAAGATGGGTATTGAAATGGTTACATCCATGGATGCTTTCCTGCCGCAAATCGGCGCCACTGTTGGTGCATGGCACTACCAGGCCGGACAAATGTCTGCAGAGTGGATCAATAAGGAAATCGGCGGCGAAGGCGAAGTTGCGGTTCTGCAAGGGCTTCCCAACTCCACGCCTGCTAAAAGCCGGACTGAAGGCTTTAAGAAGTGGTTCGCAGACAACAATCCCAAGGTGACAGTGGTTGCGGTTCAAAACGCGGACTGGGATCGTATGAAGGCGAAAGATGTAACCGATACATGGATCAAACAATATCCGAACCTGAAGGCTATCTACGCAAATAATGATACAATGGCAATGGGCGCCCTTGAGGGTCTCCGTGCAGCTGACAAGATCGGCAAATGCCTGGTTGTAGGAACCGACGGTACCAGTGAAGCCAAGGAATCCATTAAAAAAGGCGAGCTGTCTGCAACCATCAACTCATTCCCATACTACATGGCTCAAATCTCCACAGAGATGCTGATCCGTAAAATGGCCGGTCAAGACGTGCCAAAAGTGATTTACGCACCACAGGTTGCTATGGATAAAACCAATATCAATACGGATGATGCGAAAATTTTGGAATCCGTTGGCTGGAAAGGCCTTGTTTTCGAAAAATAAATAGAAATGCCATCTTATGCAAGCGAGCTTGAGGTATGTCCGCATATCTCAAGCTTGTTGCATACTGGGATCAATCACGTTCAGGAGATAACCGTATGCAGGATCAATACATCGAATTCAGAGGAATCAAAAAAGCGTTTAATGGGATCACCGTACTGGACGATATTAATTTTTCTATTAAAAAAGGCGAAATTCATGCCATTATGGGTGAAAACGGCGCAGGGAAGTCGACCCTGCTCAACATACTGCATGGGGTGCATCACCCCACAGAAGGCGCAATCCTCATTGATGGGAAGGCGTGTCATTTCCATGATATCCATGATTCCATCAAAAGCGGGATTGCTAAGGTCCATCAGGAAATCAGCGTAGTGCCGGAGCTTTCAGTGATGCAGAACCTGATGCTCAACAGTGAACCCCACACGTTTGGGTGGATCAACCGGAAGGAAATGTACAAAGAGACGGAACAGCTTCTGAAGAAACTGGGGTGCAATTTTTCACCGGATCAGAAGATTGGATCCCTCAGCACCGGGCACAAACAGATGATTCAGATTGCGAAAGCCCTTAGAAGCCAGGCAAAGGTGATTTCCTTTGACGAACCGACGGCATCTCTCAGTGACAATGAGGTCGAAATACTTTTCAAACTGATGAAAGAACTTAACGGGAATGGTATCACCCTCCTCTACATAAGTCATAAAATGGATGAGATTTTCAGGATCTGCGACAGAGCAACAGTTCTTCGAGATGGGAAATACATCAACACCTTCGATCTGAAGGACACCACCAAGGAAGACCTGATTAAAAGCATGGTGGGCAGGGATGTTTCGATGTTCGCCAAACGGTGTTACCCCAGCTGTGTTCAGGCCGATACCACTGTTCTGAAGGTGGAGGACCTGAATGGGAGTACGTTGAAGAACATCAGCTTTGAATTGAAAAAAGGCGAGATCCTGGGTTTTTTCGGCCTGGTGGGCGCTCAGCGGACCGAACTGATGAAAACGCTGTTCGGTGCACTGCCATACCACAGCGGGAAGGTCACCCATAACGGCAGGGAAATTCGGATTAAAACCCCCTATGACAGTGTTCAGGAGGGGATCGTGCTGGTGACGGAAAACCGAAAAGAAGAAGGCTTCATCAAAGATATGAACAATGCGGACAATATGGCCCTGGCATCGCTGGACAAATACAGGGTCCACGGAACCATCAGCAAGAAATTGAAGCATGAGAATGCGGTTCGGCAAGGGGAATACGTGGGCCTTTCGCCGAACAACCCGGAATTCTATACCCGAAACCTGTCAGGCGGCAATGCGCAAAAGGTAGTCTTAGGTAAATGGCTGTCAACGGATTCCGATATCGTGATTCTGGATGAACCGACAAAAGGCATCGATGTGGGGGCAAAAACAGAAATCTATCGTTTCATGGAAGAAATGCTCAAAGCGGGAAAATCTCTGATCATGGTTTCCTCTGAACTGACGGAGGTCATGGGAATGAGCGACCGGATTCTGGTCATGCACGAAGGGCAGATCGTCAAAGAGTTTCAAAAGGATGAATTTCAGGAAAAAGCAATTTTAACATACGCTGTAGGGGTGGAATGACCATGAAAAAATTCATACAACAGAACTCCCGGGAATTAAGTGTTGCACTGGCAATTGTTATCATGTTTATAATATTTGGAAGCATTCAGCCGATATACTTATCATCTGACAACATCAAGGATATTGTGGATCAGTCCACCATCTACGGACTCATGGCGATTGGCATGACCGGCATCATCATTTCGGGCGGAATCGATCTGTCGGTGGGGTCGGTGCTGGCGTTTATCGCCGTTGTCGTGGCTATGCTGGCGGTAAAAGGGGTTGATCCGGCGGTGTGTCTTGGCGCAGGTCTGATCATCGGCTTTGGGGCGGGCCTGCTGAACGGTTTTCTGGTTTCTGTTCTGAAGCTTCAGCCCTTTATCGCCACGCTGGGAACCATGTCAGCATTTCGTGGGGTAGCTTACCTGATTTCAGGCGGTTATCCGGTGTTGGGCGTGCCCGATGCTTACAGAAGCGTCATCAACGCGGAATTCTTTTCCGTGTTCAAGGTATCGACAATCCTGTTGTTCGTATTTGCGTTCTTTATGTATCTGATCATGTCCAAACTTAAAACCGGGACCTGTATCTATGCCATTGGCGGCAATGAAGAAGCGGCAAGGCTCTCAGGTATCCGTGTCAATTACAATAAGATCATGATCTACGGAATCGGCATGATGGGAACGGCCATTGCGGCCATGATCCAGGTAGGAAAACTGGGAACGGGCGATCCCACGACAGGCCAGGGCTACGAGCTCAATGCCATCGCTGCGGTTGCCATCGGCGGCACCAGCATGGCCGGGGGTCGGGGCAGCATTGTCGGGACGGTCCTTGGAACAATCCTGTTTGCAGGGCTGAGGAACGGGCTCATTGTATCCGGTGTTGAAACCTTCTGGCAATATGTTGCCACCGGCGTTGTCATTATTGTCGCGGCTTATATCGAGGTGCTCCAGGGAAAACTTTCAAATTCAAGAGATAAAAACTAGCGTACAGGGCGAGGGGAAAAATGAAAATTACAATCAGGGAGATTGCCAAGCTGTCCGGTGTTTCAACGACAACTGTTTCGAAGATTCTCAACAACAAGGATGAGAGCATCAGTGAGAATACACGCAACAGGGTGAAACAGATCATGGCAGACCATGAGTACGAACCCAACACCATTGCTCAGAGTCTGGTCACCAAGAAGACGAAGAGTTTGGGGGTTGTCATTCCGGATATCCGGAACCCGTTTTTCCCAGAGCTGCTCCGCGGTGCTGAAGATATGGCTCACGAAAAGGGCTACAACCTGATTATCTGCAATACGGATGATGATGAGGCCAAGGAGCTTTCGTACCTGAATGTCTTAAAAAAGAATGTGATCGATGGGATCATCTTTGCGGCCTCCTCGGTGAAAAGTTCCACCATCGACAGGCTTTCCAAGGGAACCCTGCCGATTGTCAACGTGGATAGGCGGATCGATCTCCAGAATATCATCGGCAAGATTTTCGTCGATAACGAGCGTGGCGGCTATCTGGCCACGGAGCATCTGATTAAACGGGGCTGCAAAAGCATCGCCTTTATTTCCGGTGCTGAGACATCGCCCTCGTCCCATGATCGCTATATGGGGTTCAGGAAGGCGATGGCGGAGTATCATATGCCGATTCATGCGTCACTCTGTTTTTTTGGGAAATTCAAAAGTGATTTCGGCTATGAAACGACAAAAATGATCCTTGAGAACGAGGCGGTTGACGGTATCTTTTGTGCCAGTGATCTGATCGCACTGGGATCGATGCGGGCGGTACATGAGAAGGGGTCCAAAGTGCCGGAGGACATAAAAATCATCGGATTTGATGATATTTATGTATCGCAGTATCTGAATCCGCCCCTGACAACGATTCGTCAGCCGATCTATCAGATCGGCTACCAAGCCTCAAAGGCTCTCATAGAGTTTATTGAATCCGATACGAAAACAAATGACCAGCGGCTGATTATTTTAGACGTGGAGCTCATTGAACGGTCAAGCACTTAGGAGGAAGTCTATGATTTGTGTCATAGGAAGTTTAAATATGGATCTGGTAGTCGCTGCAAAGGAGATTCCGAAGGTCGGAGAAACGGTTATCGGGAATCAGTTCAGCACCATTTCAGGCGGCAAAGGCGCAAATCAAGCGGTTGCGGCGTCCCGAATGGGCGCAGAAACCTATATGGTCGGAAAATTGGGCAACGATGTATTCGGAGCAGCGCTGCGGAAATCCTTGGAGGATAGCGGCGTCAACTGCCAGTATGTTTATGAAGAAAGCGGTGTTCCCAGCGGTGTAGCCCTGATTTCGGTGGATGAGAAGGCGGGGAACAGCATCATTGTGGTTCCAGGAGCCAACTACACCATGGCTGCCGCGGATATCGACCGTGCTCTCTACGCGATCAGGAAAAGCAGCATTGTGGTCTTTCAGCATGAGATTCCGCTGGATACGCTGAAATATGCCATCGGCCTCGCTAAAAAAGAAGGGAAGATCACGGTGCTCAACCCGGCTCCAGCCTACGAACTGGAGGATGCGGTTTTAGAAATGATCGATTTCATCATTCCCAATGAGCATGAACTGTCCAAAATTGCTCGGATGGAAACAGATACAGAAGAGGAAAGGGTTCTGGCGGCCCAATCCCTGTTGCATCGGGGTGTGGAGCATGTGATTGTAACCCTGGGCGATAAGGGGTGCCTGTCTGTCGGCGCGGGATCCGTGTCCCATTATCCGGCGCGGCAGGTTGAAGCGGTTGACTCCACCGCTGCCGGCGACAGCTTTGTCGGAGGGTTTTGTGCCGTGTATGAACGGGACCGGGATATCGACCGTGCCATCGAGATGGGACAAAAGGCGGCGGCACTTTCGGTAACCTGCAAAGGTGCCCAGACATCCATTCCAACATTAAAGGCAGTAGAAGAATACTGGCAGGCCTAAAACGGGTGGAATTCCCTGGCATGCCGGTTTGAAGAATCTGTGAGAAGGGTTTATGGGTGCCTGGGGATAGTGATATAATGGACCTGACAAAACCAGTAAGCAGGAGGTGTGATATGGCCAGCAAGGTTTATTTCACGGATTTCAGGGCCAAAGGTCCGAAGCAGAGCAAGATTCAGAAAATCCAGAGAATTTTTGATGCAGCTGGTTTTTCTTCACGGATTCAGCCGGGGGGATTGACGGCCATTAAGCTGCACTTTGGCGAAATCGGCAATGATGGATTCATCAGTCCGGTTTTTGTGCGGCAAATCGTCGAAAAGATAAAAGAGGCCGGTGGGATGCCTTTCCTGACGGATACAAATACACTTTATACCGGAAAACGGGCCAATGGCGTGGATCATATCACAACAGCGGTGCTCCACGGGTTTGATTTCGCGGTGGCTGGTGCGCCGGTGATTATCGCCGATGGTCTGAAGGGCGGCGATGAGCGGCTGGTGGCTGTGGGGCAAAAACATTTTGAAAAAACCCGGATTGCCGGCGCCATTGCGGATGCGGAATCCATGGTGGTCCTCTCTCACTTCAAGGGCCATGAAATGGCTGGTTTTGGCGGCGCTATCAAGAATCTGGCCATGGGATGCGCTACGCCCAAGGGGAAGCAGGACCAGCATGCAACCCGGCCTGTCGTCAACCCCAAGAAGTGTGTGTGCTGCGGGCTCTGCATTGAAATCTGCCCCACGAAAGCCATCGCCATGACGGATGGCAAGGCGGTTGTGAATCAGCAGGTTTGCATCGGTTGCGGTGAATGCATGTCCCACTGCCAGGTGAAAGCGTTCCAGCTGAACTGGGATACGGAATTGAAGGATTTTACGGAAAAAATGACTGAGTACGCCCTCGGGGCTGTCGTCGGCAAACAGGAACGGACGGGTTATGTGAATTTTCTGATGAACATCACCCCGGACTGTGACTGTTCTCCCTGGAGCGATGCCCCCATTGTAGCGGATATCGGAATTTTGGCTTCCCACGATCCGGTGGCACTTGATCAGGCTTGTCTGGATCTGGTGAATGAGGCGGTGACCAATCACCATTCCCGTTTAGGGGATTTGGCGGATCCGGGCTGTAAGGATAAGTTCAAGGCGCTGCACACCCATTCTTTCGGTACCGTACAGTTGTCCTATGGGGAAGAAATCGGTCTGGGAACCCGGCAATATGAACTGGTGAAAATAGGATAGCTTGAGAGACACTTAAAAAGAATGGCTCCCCGTGATGTATTGGGGAGCCATTCTTTTTAAGTGTGTTCAGGCAGTGTGGATTTCCACTGTTTCAACGTGATCTTCCGCGTTCCGTTGACGGATACAGGATCGTGGGCCATGACCGCTTGGGCGGCTTCGAGGGTGTCGGTCTTGAGGATGATCAGACCGCCGCTGTGATCCGTAAAAGGGCCTTTGGCATAGATGTTGCCGATATCGATGTGGTGCTGAAGATAGGCTTTGTGTTCTTCCAGGATTGCTGCATCCTTTAATGGATCGATGGTTTCCATGATAGCGATAAAAAAGGGCATAGGCTCGCC
This sequence comes from uncultured Peptostreptococcaceae bacterium, assembly GCA_964424355.1. GTDB lineage: Bacteria > Bacillota > Clostridia > Peptostreptococcales > Acidaminobacteraceae > CAZEHS01. The sequence continues at coordinate 60,795 of CAYRIO010000012.1, read as the reverse complement.
TCCTCTCCAGTAGCATACGATGGAAACGGGAAAAATAGTACGCATAAAAACCACAAAAGTAAAACTTGTTTTAAGGATGAATGACGATGTTTTCTGTAATCAGGATTCTGAGTCAGGGGTTAAATCACGTATGTAAAAATAATTTACTTGTGTATGCACGATTCAAACACTTTGAAGCGGAATTTGATTGCATTTAATCCTTGCTATACAGCCGATCTGCTGGTATAGTCTTAAAAAAGATGTTTAAACTAACGTAAATGTTATTTACCTATAAGAAGGAGGGTTAGCAATGCAACGTTTTAAACGGATTTTGGTAGCAAATCGAGGCGAAATCGCTATTCGGATATTCCGGGCGTGTCATGAGCTGGGCATTCGGACGGTGGCAATCTACTCAACTGAGGATAAAAACTCGCTTTTCAGAATGAAGGCGGACGAATCATATCTGATCGGGAAGAACAAAGGCCCCATTGAGACCTATCTGAACATTGATGAGATCATCAAAGTGGCCAAGAAAAAAGCAGTGGATGCCATTCACCCAGGCTACGGGTTCCTTTCGGAAAATGCAGAGTTCGCCCGAAAATGTGAAGAAGCGGGGATTGCGTTCATTGGGCCTCCGGGGGATGTCATTGAGAAAATGGGGGATAAGATCAAATCCAAGCTGATGGCCATAGAAGCCGGTGTGCCCATCATCCCAGGTATCGATCACCCGATTCACACGGAAAAAGAAGCGAAGGAGCTGGCTACCCAAATCGGTTACCCGGTCATGCTGAAAGCCGCTGCTGGCGGCGGCGGGCGCGGGATGCGGATTGTCCGGAGTGAAGACCAGGTCATCAGCGAGTACAGAAGCGCCCGGAATGAAGCGAAAAAAGCATTCGGCATCGATGACATCTTCATTGAAAAGTACATTGAAAAACCCAAGCATATTGAAGTTCAGATTCTGGGAGACAAGCATGGCAATATTGTGCATTTGTACGAACGGGACTGTTCCATCCAGCGTCGGCATCAGAAAATCATCGAGTTCACACCGGCGCTTTCCATCACGGAAGCCCAGCGCCAGGCAATCTGCGAGGATGCGCTGAAGATCTCCCGCCACGTGGGATATGTGAATGCGGGAACGGTTGAGTTCTTGGTAGATGCGCAGGGAGATCATTTTTTCATCGAGATGAACCCGCGAATCCAGGTGGAGCATACGATCACTGAAATGGTGACCGGTATCGATATTGTTCAGAGCCAGATCCTGGTGGCAGAGGGCTTTGCCCTGAATTCGGAGCGGATCGGCATTAAAAAGCAAAGCGATATCACCCTGCGGGGCCACGCCATTCAGTGCCGGGTCACCACGGAGGACCCCAGTAATAACTTTGCGCCGGATACCGGCCGTATTGATGTTTACCGCACAGGCTCGGGTTTTGGCATTCGTCTGGACGGCGGCAACGGGTTCACCGGATCGGTCATCAGCCCCTACTATGACAGCCTGCTGGTAAAGGTGACCTCCCACAGCCGGACCTTTGATGATACGATTGCAAAATCCATCCGAGCCATCCGCGAAATCGCCATCGGTGGTGTGAAAACCAATACCGCATTCCTGATCAACGTCCTGAACCATGAAACGTTCCGCAAAGGGCTGTGCGATACGGCGTTCATCGAACAGAACCCAGAACTCTTCGATATCGAAGTCAAATCCGATGATGAGCTCCACGTACTCCGCTATATCGGGGAGAAGGTGGTCAACGAAACGAAGGGGGCGAAAAGAGCCTTTGACGTGCCTGCAGTTCCCAAGGTGTCTGGAGCGGCGCCTGACGGGACGAAACAAATCCTGGATCAATATGGGGCCGATGGCCTGGTTAAATGGATTCAGGGGCAACAGAAGCTGCTGCTGACGGACACCACGATGCGTGATGCCCATCAATCCCTGATGGCGACTCGGGTACGGACCCAGGATATGGAGAAGATCGCCAAGGCGACGGCTCATCTGGGCAAGGACCTGTTTTCCCTGGAAATGTGGGGCGGCGCCACCTTCGATGTGGCCTATCGGTTCCTCAAGGAATCCCCTTGGGAACGGCTGGAGGCCATGCGCCGCAAAGTTCCCAACGTGCTGCTGCAGATGCTGATCCGGGGCGCCAACGGGGTGGGTTATACCAACTATCCGGATAACGTGATCCGGGAGCTGATCCGGGAATCTGCCAAGGGCGGGATTGACGTGTTCCGGATCTTCGATTCCCTGAACTGGCTGAAGGGGATGGAAGTGGCGGTGGATGAGGTGCTGCTTTCCGGCAAGGTGGCCGAGGGCTGTATCTGCTATACCGGGGATATCCTGGATGAAAGCCGGGATAAATACTCCCTGAAATACTATGTCCGCATGGCGAAGGATCTTGAGAAAATGGGCGTGCATATCCTGGGAATCAAGGATATGTCCGCATTGCTGAAGCCTTATGCGGCCTTCAAACTGGTGAAAGCCCTGAAGGAAGAGGTGGGGATCCCCATTCATCTGCATACCCATGATACCAGCGGGAATGGGGTTTCAACCATCCTGATGGCGGCCGAAGCCGGTGTGGATATTGCCGATACCGCCTTCAACAGTATGGCGGGCCTGACCAGTCAACCGGCACTTAACTCCGTTGTAGCCGCGCTGAAGAACACGGATCGGGATACGGGGATCGACGCGGAAGCCATTCAGAAAATTGATGATTATTGGAGTGCGGTGCGGCCGGTTTATGAAGGGTTTGAATCCGATCTGAAATCCACCACGGCAGAAATCTACAAATACGAGATCCCAGGCGGCCAATACTCCAACTTGAAACCACAGGTGGAGAGCTTTGGGCTGGGACACCGGTTTGATGAAGTGAAGGAAATGTACAAGACCGTCAACGACATGGTGGGCGACATCATCAAGGTGACGCCTTCCTCCAAAATGGTAGGGGATCTGGGAATCTTCATGGTCCAGAACGGCCTGACGGCTGAAAACATCTATGAAAAAGGCAAGAATCTGGCCTATCCGGATTCCGTGGTCGATTACTTCAAGGGGATGATGGGACAGCCGGAGGGTGGATTCCCAGAAAAACTCCAGAAACTGATCCTGAAGGATGAACCGTTCATTACCTGCAGACCGGGAGAGCTCCTGCCAGCGGCAGACTTCGATTTGATACGGAAAAACATGAAAGAGAAATTCAATTTCGAACCGACGATGCAGGATGTAGTGGCCTCGGCCCTGTATCCGAAAGTGGTGGATGATTATTTCAAATTCCGCAAGGATTATGGGGATTTGAGCCATATGGGCAGCGATGTATTTTTCCATGGTCTGGCTGAGGGGGAAACCTGCGAGGTTGAGGTGGAAAACCACGTGCTGGTGATCAAATTGCTGGAAATCGCCAAGCTGGATGACGAATCCAACCGGAAAGTGGTGTTTGAGGTGAACGGCAACCGGCGTGAAATCAAGATCCACGATATCGCCGGCGAGAAAAAATCAGTGCGGGCCAATGCGGTCCAGGTTGCGGATCCCAACAATCCTCAGGAGGTGGGCGCCAGCATTCCGGGCACCGTTACCAAAATCCTGGTGAATGAAGGCGACACCGTGACAGAGGGGCAGGAGCTGGCGATTGTTGAAGCGATGAAGATGGAGACCATGGTTACGGCTAAGATGGGTGGCGTCATTGAGGCCATCCACGTTAACGAAAATCAGCGTGTAGAAGCCGGCGAGCTGCTGATGGCCATTGCAAAGGGAAAGTGATAAGGGTTATCAATCAAACGGATTGAAATGAATCAGAAAAAGGAGCCTCTCGGATGTGGGAGGCTCCTTTGGTGATTCTGGGGAGTTTCAGTTGAGGAAAAACATGTGGTAGACGCCCTTTCCCTTGACGGGAACAGGATCCCGCTCTTCGTAGGTATAGGCATCCCCCAAAAGCTGTCGGGTTGTCTCGGATATATTGATCCGCATGGGTGCACCGTTACTTTCCATACGGGAGGCAGTGTTGACCGTGTCACCAAAAATATCGTAGATGTACTTCTTGATGCCGACCACGCCGCCCACCACCGGGCCGGTATGGACGCCGATCCGTATTTTCCAGGAGGAGCCCATCACCTGATTGCGCTCCTCTAGATACGTCAGCATTTCCTTGGCGGCACGGATGATGTTGGTGACATGATCAGGGTCTGGATCGGGAAGGCCGCAGACCGCAAAATAGGCGTCGCCGATGGTCTTGATGCGCTGGCAGCGGTGCTTGTCCAGGATATTGTCGAACTGCGTGAACAGGTCGTTCAATTCGTTGATCAGCACGTGGGGGTCCATGGTACTGGAAATATTGGTGAAGTCGACGATGTCTGAAAAGAGAATGGTCACGTTATCAAAACGCTCCGGTTCCGTCCGTCCGGTTTTCTTCAAATCCTCAGCCACTTTGGCAGGCAGGATGTTCAGAAGCAGAGCCTCCGACTTTTTCTTCTCCTTCATGATCATTGAGGCCTGGGTCACGGTGATCCCCAGAAAGGCCAGGACGGCGATGACGATGCCGATCAGGATTCGGGCGCGTTTTTCCTTAGCAGTGATTTCGGCCTGTTGCGTTGCGATCTGCTGGTCCTTTTTTTCTGTCTCGTAAAGGGTTTGAGAATTGGCGAAGTTCCGGGATTGTTCCCGCTCGTTCAAGGCATCCCGCAGTTCGTTATAGAGAATGAAATAGTGATTGGCGTCCTGAAAATCACCCATGGCCTGATAATCGTTGGCGATGTTCTTGAGTGAGGATTCCAGACCCATTTCATACGTGATTTTTTTGGAGGCTTCAAAGGCTTGGATGTGGTTGGCCAACGCGGTCTGAAAATCCCCGGTCTTATTATGGACGGTACCGATATTGTTCCAGGCCTGAATAGCTATCTCCTGATTGCCGATGGATTCCCCCAACGTCAGAGCTTGAGAATAATAGTCGATGGCCCGGCGATAATCCTTTTTCAGTTCAGCGGTGTATCCCAAGGCATTTAAAGCGCTGGCGATACGGGGCTTTGAATCCAGTACAGTCGCCAGATTGAGGGACTTGTTGAAAAAATCAATGGATTCATCCACATAGCCGAAATCCTGAAAAAAACCACCCAGGTTCATCAGGGTATCTGCACGCCCCACGTCATTGGTGGCGGATTCATACAGGGCAAGGGCCTTGGAATAATAATCGAAAGCGGCTTCAAAGTTCTTTTGTTCAGCATTGACGGATCCGATGTTGTTGTAGGTCGTGGCAATTTCATCGGCGTTGTTCAGCGCTTCATTAATGCGCAGGGAACTCAGGTAGGCTTCCAAAGCCTTGTCGTAGGCTCCGGAGGACTGGTAAACGGTGCCCATGTTGTTCAGGGCATAGGCCTCGCCCTGGGGATATGCGGCGTCCTTGAACAGCTTTTGGGCTTTTTCAAGATCGTCCAATGCGCGGGGATAGTCGTTGAGGGCCGACCAGACGAGGCCATAGCCGTTGCGGCCAAAGGCCTGCCCTTTGATATAACCCGTGGCGTCCGATTTTTCAATGGCGGATTGGAACTGGCTGACGGCCTCCGGATAAGCGCCCTTGCGGAAAAGCGCATAGCCGATGTTGTTCAGGCTGTCTGCGGTGGCTTCTGGCAGGTTCAGCTGTTCGGACAGGGGCAGAGCTTCCTGGGCATATTTAAGAGACTGATCGGGATCCTTTTCAATCAGCAATTCGGCAAGGGTATTGAGCAGATTCACCCGCTCGGTTCCCTGACTGTACGCCAACTGATTTTGCAGTTTCAGGGTATTGGCGGTGGCGGACGCAGGGGAGACGGTTATACAGATCAGCAGGATCAGGGTCAGGAAAAGTTTTGTTTTCATATAAAACTCCTTCTGGTATTTTAGCTGTCCTATGCAGTTATTTACCCCACGGGGCAGGAAACTACCATTTTGTTCTAAAAAAATGAGAAGGGGCGATTGACAGCCATCCGGTGATGGTACTTATAATGAAAGAGATCATGCTGATTACCAGGGGGGATGTTTCAATGGGAAGAAAAGAATTTGAAAAGTCGGGATTCTTGGTGCTGCTGCTGATTATAACGGCGGGCTTTATGATGGTCCCGGCTTTTGCAATGACGGCGGGTGCTGTGACCGATGATGCGGCATCCCTGGTGGATCGGTATAAATTGAAAATGATTCAGGTGAGCGGCAAGGATCTGCCTGGATTCCAGAAGGATCAGCTGGATTATACGTACGACATGTCCGCCGGTGAGGAGGCGGCCCTTAATGGTGCCTATGATGTGGCTGTCACAGCGGATCTGGTCAACTCAAGGGCGCAGATCATCAAATCATTGAATGGGAATAAGGTACTGTTGTATGTTAATAATGACATGGACCCCGATGGGATCACCTATTCCATCACCTTTCTCAAAAACGCGGAGAACGTTGGCGCGGGGCTGATCCAGAGGGAAAACAGTACCCTGTCAGTAAGTCATACCCATGGATTTTCTGTGCCGGATCTGAAGAAGCGGACGCGGGCGTCGCTGAATTCAATCATCGCTGAAATCAGAAGCATTGAGGATCCGGTGGAAGCCGAAAAAGCGTATCTGGCCCTTCAAAGCACCCTGACCGCCTTGGTTCCGGTCCTGGATGTGCTGGGAACGGATGCGGAGATCCTTCAAGACATCAGTGATATGACCAACGAATCGCGGCACCTGGTCCGATTGATTGCGGATAATGGTAAAGTTGCCGATTTGACGGCGGGTTATTTTGAGAAAATGGGCGGAGTATTCGGACAGGTTGATACATCCAGCACAGCGGGCACGGTGCTGAAGGACACGGCTTTGAAGCTGGCTGCTGAAGGGGTGCGTCAGACCGGATTGTTGAAGGTACAGGGGAAAGAGGTAATTTCTTTTGCTCCCGGCGCTGTCTCGAGTCATCTGGTTCAGGCAAAATTGAATTTCGGGAGTATCTCAGAAGCGCTGAACACGCTTTTGGGCAGCAGCAACCCGAGGAAACTGGTTTATCAGATCACGTTGAAAGCCGATAGATCCTCGGGAGTCAACCGGTTGGAGACCACCCTTGAAAAAAGCACACTGGACAGCATTTGGGACGACAGGGTGATGAAATTGGAGCTGCAGCTCGGCGAAGCGGCTGTGGCCTTTGAACCTGGGATTCTTGGGGAGGACGAAAAAAATCTGAAATTCAGTGCGGCTTACACCCCCTCTGCCGGAACAGGGCTCCCTGGCGGTACCCGCTTTGTCCCGGGTATCTTGGTGGCGGATGTGACCCTGTCTTCAGATACGGGTCCAAAAGCGGATTTTGAATCTCCTGTGCTCCTGACGTTTGATCTGACCGGGGCAGATCTGGCTGGCTACACCGCTAAGAATCTGAAAAACCTAGGCCTCTACCTGCAGGAGGACGCAACTGGAACCTGGATTCCGGTTGGTGGGAACGTTGACCCCGTCACAAAAACCATTCGGGTCTACCGCTTGCACCTCAGCAAGTATACGGTGCTGAAAACCGATAAATCCTTCAGTGATGTCCAGAATTCCTGGGCAAAGGATGACATCAATGAGCTTCTTGGGAAGGGGGTCGTGAAGGAGGACCCGCTGTTCTCGCCCAAAGGGGATCTAACCCGGGAGGATTTCGCCCGCTGGATCGCGAAGGCCTATGGATTGGAATCCGCAGGGAAGGAACTGCCCTTCAAGGATGTGACGAAGGATCACCCCTATTATAAAGAGTTGGCGGCGGTTTATTCCCAAGGGCTGATCAAGGGGAAATCCGCGACGGTTTTCGACCCGAAGGGGAAGATCACACGGCAGGAAATGGCGACCCTGATCTCCAATGCCCTGGTGAAATATCAGAAGGCTAAAACCGACAGTTCCCTGATCGCAAAGCTGGACAAGTATCCGGACAGCAAGCAGGTGGCAGGCTGGGCGAAGGAGACGGTCGCCATGGTGAATGAAATGGGGATCATGCAGGGGGATTCAAGAGGGTTCAGGCCCAATGACTACATCACCCGAGAAGAAGCTGCCAAGGTGCTGAAGCGGGTCTACAACTAATCCGGATTGCATACCAGATAAAAACCTGGAATCTTTTTAACATAGGTTCCGGGTTTTCTTATATGATAGGAGTATACGGTTTTGAAGGTGAGGGACACGATGAGGGTAAGAGAATTGATGACGGCGAGCGTAGTTGTCCTGGATCCGGCGTGGACTCTGGGAGATGCTGCGCGGCTGTTTATGGAAAAGAAAATCGACGGTGCCCCGGTGATGGATGGCGCGGGCGTGATCCGGAGCATTCTCACTAAAACGGACATCATGCGGGCCTTCGCCAATCAAATAGATGCCGGAACCCGGGTGGGCGACCTGCCTGATAAACGGGTTCAGACGATCCATCTGGATACGGATATCCTGGACGTCTGGAATAAGGAAATCGGAAGGCTGCCCGTGGTGGATAACGCCGGTTCCCTGGTGGGGATGCTGACTCGGACTGATTTGTGCCATGGTCTGTACCGGAAAGGGGTTGCAGAGGGCAGCGGCATGATCGCGATGTTCGATTCCGGTCACAATGGGATGATCCTCATAGACCGGAATGGCGCTGTGAAGGCCTGCAGTGAAGCGGCTCTGGAAATACTGGGCCTAGAAAGGGACAGTCTGATTGATGCCCCTGCGTCCCGTGTCCTTCCGGAACTGAAGCTGGAGGAAATCCTGCAGGAGGGGTATGTGCAGCGCCATGAAAGCCTGGCGTTCAGAGGCAGCCCGATCCTGTGCAATAAGATCCCACTGCTTCAAGAGGATACAGTGTTCGGTGCCGCGGTTATTTTCCAAAGGGCCGGAGACTATCAGCGGATTGTGGACGAGCTGGACGTCGCCCGTGCGGTTACGAAAAAATTGGATGTCATTATCGAATCCTGCTTTGACGGCATCTATATCACCGACGGCCATGCAAACACCCTGATGGCAAACAAGGCCTATGAGACCATAACCGGTCTCAAACGGGAGGAACTGATCGGCCATAACATGCATGAACTGGTGGATACGAAGACGATCTCCCAATCGGCGACCCTGCTGGTGTTGGCGGATAAAGCCGCCCGAACGATCGAGCAGGAATTCAAAACGGGGAAGAAGGCCCTGGTGACCAGTACGCCGATTTTGGATGCAGACGGGGAAATCGCCATGGTAATCACCAACGTGCGGGATATTACCGCGATCTTCGATCTCCGGAACCAGATGGAGAAGAATCAGGAACTGACCAATAAATATCGAACTGAAATAGAGGAGATGCGGCTGCAGATCCTGAACACCTCGGATATCATCGCCCACGATGAACAGATGCTGGATACGTTGCGGCTGGCCAAGCGGGTGTCGAAGGTGGACACCACGGTCCTGATCCTGGGAGAAACCGGTGTTGGCAAGGAAGAGGTGGCCAAGTTCATCCACAAGAACAGCAGCAGGCATGCCAATGCCTTCATCAAAGTGAATTGCGGGGCGATTCCGGAAAATCTGATGGAATCAGAGCTGTTCGGTTATGAACAGGGCTCGTTCACTGGGGCCAGCAAAGACGGAAAGATGGGACTGTTTGAAGTGGCCAATGAGGGCACGCTTTTTCTGGATGAGGTGGGGGAGCTGCCCTTCGATATGCAGGTTCGGCTCCTACGGGTGCTTCAGGAGCACGAAATCATGCGCATCGGGGGGCTTAAGCCCATCAAGGTGGATGTGCGGATCATCGCCGCCACCAACCGGAATCTTGAGGAGATGGTCAAGGCCAAGCAGTTCCGTGAAGATCTGTTCTACCGGCTCCATGTGGTTCCCATCAGTATCCTGCCCCTCCGTGAGCGCAAGGGTGATATCCTGCCCCTGATCCAATATTATATTTCGGACCTGAACCGGAAATATGGCTGGCAGAAGCTGTTTTCGCGGGAAGCTCTGACGGCGCTGTTCGAATACCATTGGCCGGGCAATGTCCGGGAACTTAAGAATATCGTGGAGCGGATGGTCGTCATGAGCGATCAGGATATGATCATGAAATCGGATTTGTCGGGAATCCCCGGTTTCTTCGAGAACCCTGCGGAAATGCCCGCGATTACAGCCGTTGTTTCTCTGAAGGACGCCGTGGATAAGCTGGAGGCTGAACTCATCAGCAACGCCTTTGAGAAGCACGGAAATGTACGGGATGCGGCGAAAGAATTGAAAATAGACGCATCGACCTTTGTTCGAAAGAGGCAACGGCTGTTTCGAGAAACTTGATGCAAAATTGCAACGAATGAGTCGGACGGCTGCACACGTTAAAATCCACTGTTTTTTATGAAAAGAACCCCAGAGAGGCCTGGTTTTGTTGCGTTGTTGCAACGAAACCAGGCCTCTCCGTTTTTACAGGAGCGGGAAAGCTTGCGGCTCTCTGGTTGAAAGCCTCTTGTTAGAAGGGGTTTATAAAATTCAAAATAAAAGGGCAGTAATGGCACGATGCTTGCACGTATATTAGGCAAAGGACTCCTCCAGGGTCTGTTCAATCAAATATGAAAGGAAGTAGAAGCCCATGGCACTTATGAATCGCGCACAATATGTTGAAAGTCTGAGGGATCTGAAGGTGAAGGTATACATGTTCGGCGAATTGGTTGAGAATTTTGTGGACCATCCCATTATCCGTCCCTCCATCAATTCAGTCGGTATGACGTACGAACTGGCTCACGATCCGCAGTATGCGGATCTGATGACAGCCACCTCCAACCTCACCGGAAAAAAAATCAACCGCTTCACCAATCTGCATCAAAGCACCGATGATCTGCGCAAAAAGGTGAAAATGCAGAGGCTGTTGGGGCAGAAAACCGGTTCCTGTTTTCAGCGCTGTGTCGGGATGGACGCCTTCAACTCCGTATTCAGTACAACCTTTGAAATCGACCAAGCCCATGGTACCAGCTACCATGAGAACTTCAAAAAATATCTGGAATTCGTTCAGGAAAACGACTTGACCGTGGATGGCGCCATGACGGATCCCAAAGGAAACCGCGGCCTGGCTCCCGGGCAGCAGATGGATCCGGATCTGTTCCTGCATGTTGTGGAAAGACGGGAAGACGGCATCGTGGTGAGAGGGGCCAAGGCCCATCAGACCGGAGCCGTGAACTCCCATGAGCATCTGATCATGCCGACCATCGCCATGCGTGAAGGGGAAGAGGCCTTTGCGGTTTCCTTCGCAGTCCCTACGGATGCTGAGGGCATCTTCATGATCTACGGCAGACAAAGCTGTGATACCCGGAAGCTGGAAGAGGGCGCGGATATCGACCTGGGCAACAAGGAATTCGGCGGCCAGGAAGCCTTGGTTGTCTTTGACAATGTATTCGTTCCCAACGACCGGATCTTCATGAACGGCGAAGTGGATTTTGCCGGCATGCTGGTGGAGCGTTTTGCAGGGTATCACCGTCAAAGCTACGGCGGCTGTAAAGTGGGCGTCGGCGACGTGCTGATCGGCGCAACGGCTCTGGCTGCGGATTATAACGGCGCATCGAAGGCCTCCCATGTGAAGGACAAGCTCATTGAAATGACACACCTCAATGAAACCCTCTACTGCTGCGGGATTGCCTGTTCCTCCGAGGGCCACGCCACAAAGGCCGGCAACTATGAAATCGATCTGCTTCTGGCCAATATCTGCAAACAGAACGTTACCCGTTTCCCGTACGAAATCGCTCGGCTTGCAGAGGACATCGCCGGCGGCCTCATGGTGACCATGCCATCAGAAAAGGATTTCAAACACCCGGTTCTGGGCCCCATCTGTGAAAAGTACTTTGCGGGCGTAGACGGCGTTCCGACAGAAAACCGGATGCGCGTCCTACGACTCATTGAGAACATGACATTGGGGACGGCAGCAGTCGGCTACCGCACAGAATCCATGCACGGCGCCGGTTCTCCCCAGGCCCAGCGGATCATGATTGCACGCCAGGGAAATCTGGAACACAAGAAACAGCTGGCTAAGAACATCGCCGGCATCAAATAAATGATAAAAACCGTCAATCAGATCATCCAAACAAAAATACGGCCCCAGTAGCTGGATCATTTCGGTGATCTGGAGCTGGTCCGGGTGGTGGTTTTGCGGCGGCTGTAATCCCCGTTATGGCCGCAGGATTTCGCCCAGGTGGCACAATATCTGGATTACGACGGTCAAGGGGCCGTACCATCAGTTTTTCAACTGATGACACGGCCCCTTTTGTTGTCCCTGCATTACTTTGTCGAGAAACGATACCCGGTCATGGAGAACCCCCCGTACACGCATTCCCGGTTAAAAACGTTAATCTGGTCTTCGGGGGTGGAAGCTCCCAGAGAGTAGAGCAGGGGGTAGTAGTGATCCGGGGTTTCAAAGGCTCGCTGGGCACTGGGGCCAGCCTGTTCATAGTGTATTACGCCGGTGTGGTTCTCTGTTGTGATGCATTGGTGGATATAATCGTCGAATTCATAAGCCCAAGGGTGCCCTTTCTCCATTTCAAAGCTGGCACCCCGGAAGCTATGCACCACATTCCCGGTGCCCAGAATCAGAATTCCCTGATCCCGCAAAGGTCTCAGCTGTTCTCCGAGATGGTAGTGAAATGCTGCAGGCTGACTGCGGTCGATACTGAGCTGAAAAACAGGGATATCGGCATGTGGGAACAGATGCTTCAGAACGGACCAGGTGCCATGGTCAACACCCCAGGTTTCATCGGCCACCGCCACGTTGCCCAGCAATTCCAAAGCCTTCGCGGCAGAGGCAGGCGCCCCCTTGGCAGGGTAAGAAACTTGGTACAGGGCCTTGGGAAAGCCGTAGAAGTCATAAATCTGCTCGGGCTCAGCCTGGGTCATCACCCGTGTTCCGGGTGTATACCAGTGGGCTGATACCGACAGGATAGCCTTGGGCCGGGGAAGTTCCCCGCCTAACTGCCGCCACCCGGCAGAGAAGGTGTTTTCCTCAATCGCGTTCATCGGGGATCCATGACCTACAAAAATAACGGGCATTCTTTCCATTGTAAACCTCCTTGTTTAACAAAAAAAACTGATTTTTCACGGCTTAAAATGTCTGTTTTTTCACACTGTTTTCCGGCGGATTGACGACTGTTCATCAAAAACGGTCATGAATTCTCACGTTTTAACGGATTCCAGCTAATTTCCTAAATCGTGCGCCAATCAAAAGGCATTAATAACCATAAATAGGCATAAAAAGAAAACAGTTTTTTCTAAGACTGTGATACTATTAAATTAATGATACACCTGATTCCTTAAAAATACAGGGGGGACACGCAATGAATCCTATGATTAAAAAACTGGTCGACTCCGATTTCATGACTGAGGCCCACGGCATTTATCTGGAAGAGGCCCTGATGCGCAAGGAATCCATCATTGTTTCCGGGCATAAGGGATGGGGAATCCTGCCTCTGATGGCTACCCTCAGTGCCGTCGCCAAGGCCAGCTATCCCATCAAACAGGTCAAGACCCTGGAGGACCTGGCTGATGCTGCCGATTATTATATCGTAGCGGATGCCAAGGATGTGGAGTTCAGCAAGCTGGTAGCGGATACCATGGCCATCCCCAATACGCGACTGATCGCCATTAAGGATCCGGATCATCCTTATTCCTTCTTCAAGATTTTGGGGGATGTGTACAAGGTTACTGGGGATACTTCCAAGGTGTATCAGGTGATCGAGTGTGCCAAAATCAATGATGAGAAGAAGCTGGTGAAGATTACGCGGGTATCTCTCGATGAGAACGGCAAAACAGTCAAGGCGGATTTCTAATCGCGGGATCCTCAGATGGAAACATGAAAAGGCAATTGAGAGCGCCTCATTATGGCAATAAATCAGGGAACCCGTCATTTCGACGGCGTTCCCTTTTCTATGGGCTCAATAGGGTTTCCTGCCTGCTGTCAGTGCACGGTCCTATTCATGGGCAACTCCGTTGAAACCGATGAGGCCGGTGCTTCTTCAAGGAGGGATACAATGATGGCATCCAGTGTGTGGATATCAAGAGGCTTGGAGATATACGCATTAAAACCGGCAGCCAGAAACGTTTCGCGGTCGCCTTGTAAAGCATATGCGGTTACGGCAATGATGGGAATTTGGCGCACAGAATTCGCTTCATGGGAGCGGATGGCTGCAGTTGTCTGGACGCCGTCCATTCCAGGCATCTGGATATCCATGAGGATCAGGTCCGCGGGTGCGGTGTTCAGGTAGGCCAGTGCATCAAGGCCGTTATCCGCAATGCTCACATGGCACCCCTGCTGCACGAGATAACTTTTCAAGAGGAAGCTGCTGACGGAATCATCATCTACAATCAGCACGTCCAGATTCCGCAGCCGTGTTTCTTTGACGCCGTACGGCACGTCTCTGGAACGGGGTGGAGCCACTGCAGGCTGTGAGCTTGAAATGGGCAGTGTGAAACAGAAAATGCTGCCCCCGTCAGGGTTTTCCTCAGTCCAGAGTCTGCCATTCATCAACCGGACTATTTTTTGAGAAATCGCAAGACCGAGGCCGGTTCCCTGGAACTGCTTGGTATAAGAAGAGTCCAACTGGACAAACCGCTCAAATATGGCCTCCTTCATGAATGCCGGAATGCCGATGCCGGTGTCCTTCACAGAGAATTGAACCAACTGATTCGAGGACTCAGCCATCTTCACGCCGACTTCAATTCCTCCCAGGGCGGTGAATTTCACTGCGTTTCCAATCAGGTTGGAGAGTACCTGCCGAATACGGACAGCGTCTCCGCTGATTGTCCTGGGAACATCAGGAGCAAGGTGGACAGCGACATCCAGTTCTTTCTGACGGATGGTGATATCAAAAAGGCCCATGACTTCATCGATGATCTGGGGGATTTCCACCGGTCCGGATTCGATTGTAAACATGCCCTCTTCAATTTTTGAATAATCAAGGATGTCGTTGAGGATTCTCAGGAGCGAGAGGGAGGATTTTTTCACCAAATCAAGGTATTCCTCCTGCTCTTCACTGAGGGGGGTCATCCGTGTCAGGTCTGTCATCCCGATGATTCCATTGAGGGGGGTGCGTATTTCATGGCTCATATTGGCCAGAAATTGACTTTTCGCAGCGTTAGCCACTTCCGCTTTTTCCTTTGCCAGGGTCAGCAGCCGCTCGGCCTCCAAGTGACCTTCGATTTCCGACTCAAGAGCGGCGTTGGTCTCCTCAACCTCCGTGTACATCTCCTCGATCTGCATGGTTCTTTCGCGAACCATACGTTCCAGGCTCTCATTCTGCTCATGCAAAATGCGCTCTGCCCTCTTGCGATCGGTAATATCAACGATGGTGCTTCGGCTGGATAAAAATTCGCCCTCTTTGTTATAAATAGCAGTTCCGTTCACTTCAACAGGCAGAATCGTTCCATCCCCCTTGACGAACGCCATTTCCAAATTTTTCAAGAGCCCTGTTTTTTTGAAAAGGGGATAGTTGCGAACGAATGCTTCTTTGCTCTGGGGGGTGAGGATATGTTCCAGAGGCCGACCAATCAATTCTTCCGGGGTATATCCAAGCCATCCGGCCTCGGTTGAATTGATCTTGACGAAGCATCCGGCAGCATTCAGAGAGTGGTAGCCGCAGGGGGCGTTGTCATACAGATCCTGAAGGGCAGCGGCGCTTTTTACCAGATCTTCGGCCAGAACGGTTTTTTCCGTAATTTCTTCTTCGAGAATGGTATTCAGTTCCTCCATATCAGCAGAGCTTTTCTCCAATTTTCGCTGAAGATACCGGAGGTTCAGATGGGTATGGATCCTGGCCAGCATCTCTTCATTCTGGAATGGTTTTGTGAGATAGTCTACTGCTCCGGCTTCGAAACCCTTCACCTTATCGACTGCGCCCTCAAGACCGCTGACAAAGATTACCGGAATGTCCGCTGAGCGCCTGTTTCCTTTGATGCGGGCACAGAGCTCATAGCCATCCATCCCGGGCATTTTGATATCCATCAGGATCAGATCCGGCATTTGGTTCTCTAAGGAGATCAATGCCAGCTCCGCGCTGTTGGAAGGGCGAACAATGAATCCCTCAGCCATCAGGAGATCCGCGGCCAGTCTTAAATTGGCGGCATTATCGTCGATAATCATAATGTGGGTTTCCTTAGGGTTGTAATAAGCTGGTCGGTGCATGTCAAACCTCCTTAACTGCCGGATCATCAAGCAGTCTGTAGATTTCAGAATAGTCCATTTCGCGTGCCAGCAGGTGGAGGCGGGAGGCAACATCAGGATGGGATCCATAAAGCGCTTCAATGGTCTGATGGGTGCCTTCTATATCCAGATGGGTAATGTAGTCCTTAAGGCGATCCCTTATGGATTCGGGAATATCCTTCAGTGAAAGAGGTGACGAGGTGACCAGCGGCTCTGGGGAAGGACTGCACGGATCCTCGGAGATCCCGAGGCGCTGCCCGATCAGGGAAAGGATTTCATGATCCTGATACGGCTTATGGACCACCGCATCACAGCCGGCATTGAGGATTGCCTGGATTTCACTTTGGATGACATGGGCTGTGACTGCAATGATCACGGGGCTTTCACTCCCGAATCGTGCTTTGATGATCCGTGTCGCTTCAAGGCCGTCCAGAACAGGCATTCTAATATCCATCAGAATCACTTTTGGATACCAAATCTCAGTGATATCAACCACTTCCTGACCATTTCGTGCCAGCCTGGTTTCAAATCCGGCGTTTTTCAGGATCTGATCCAGCAATTGAAGGTTTTCTTCAGTATCATCAGCAATCAGGACCGGATAAGTCGTTCCCTCGGGCAGGCGCATTGGAGAATGGGTGATGGCCTGGTCAGATACCACTTGGGCTCCGGAACAAATCTCTACGGGAATATCAAGGGTAAAGGTACTTCCCTCCCCTAAGCGGCTTTTTACCAGGATTTCGCCACCCATCAGCTTGGCATGTTCCTGACTGAGGGCCAGTCCTAAACCGGTTCCACTATTAAGGGATCTGCCGCTTTCAGTCTGCTCGAAGTATCGGAAAAGCTTGCAGACTTCCTCTTCAGAAATCCCAAAGCCGGTATCGGCGACATGAAATTGAAGGGTTCCGCTGGATTTGGCGTTACTTGAATAGGTGACTTTGAGGGCCACCATTCCCTTGTCCGTGAATTTTACTGCATTGCCAAGCAGATTGATCAGTACAGCCTTGATTTTTCGTCGGTCACCCAGAATGTACTGCGGGATATTGTGGAGCCCTGCGGTTTCAAAGGTCAGGGATTTCAACTGTGTTTTAGCCCGGAACATATCAATCAGGTCCTGCAGAAGGCGATGGAGATTGAAAGCGCTGACCTCCAGTGTCGGGGTCTGCGCTTCGATCTTGCTGATTTCCAAGACATCGTTGATCAGCTCCAACAGGTGAGCACCGCTGCAGTTGATGATATCCAGATATTGCTGATGGTCAGCGGACAGCGAGAGGTCACGTCGCATTAGCTGTGAATAGCCCAAAACCGCGTTGAGAGGTGTTCTCAGCTCGTGGCTCATGTTGGCCAGGAAAGCACTTTTTGCATGGTTTGCCGCCTGGGCCTGATCCCTGGCCTCTACCAGTTCCTTTCGGTTCTGCTCCAGACGACTTTGAGCCAGCAGCATCCGATCGGCAATGATTGCGATCATGGTGCAGCTGAACATGAAGACGCTGATCGGCAGCCAATCGGCAGAATCATAGATGCCAAACTTGCCTAGAGGCTTATTCCAATAGGTTGAGAGGAAGGCCGAAATCAGCGTGGCCAGCGTGCCGGGAATCAGGCCGCCGTAGATGGCTACCAGAAGGACAGCGGGATAAAATGTGATATAGGCGACCGTCGCGCCGAGATTATCCAGAAATTCTATTCTGAAAAAAAAGGAGAAACCCGGCACAAGCACTGCCAGAAGCAGTGCCAAGCGCTGCCGCGTTTTTGTGTGGTTCTTGAATGAGAACATTGAACCTCCTGATTTCAGCGCAGCAACGGTCATGGATACTCTCGGCCGACAGCTCCGGTGTGTAAAGAATCAATCCATACATACACAGAAAATCAGCCCTATAAACGGAAAGTGCATAATTTGTTCACAAAAGCATCAGATTGATCCACTGTCATGCTCGTGGTTCGCAAGGTAAGGCCATGCCCTCCATATACTTGCTCTGATTAATAATTGTTCCATACTATTTTCAATGATTGTCGTATAATAGGAGTGTATAAAAGTATAATCTTGGATTAATAAGAATCTGCCCCTTGGAGTGTGTGATGAAACGAAAAATATTTCTTGCTGTTCTGCTGTTGATATTAATCGGATTCTCAGGTGTTTCCACGCAGGTGGATGCGTTGGCTCTGGAACCGACAGAAGTCCAGTGGCTTTCTGAGCATAAGGGGGAAACCTTCACCCTAGGCCTTTCCCCGTATTCCGGGATGGATTATTTCGTGTTTCAGGGGAAGAAGCTGGGTTACATTCATGAGATCGCCAGACTGCTGGAGGCTCAAACGGGCATTCGGATCAAAATCGTGGCCGATTCATGGAGTACCGTTTCAGAAGGCTTGAAAAATGGGAGCATCGACATCCTCTTCGGTGCCAACCCAACCCCGGAAAGACTGAAAACCATGGTGTTCACAGAACCCATCCATGACAATCCTTATGATATCTTCACCCAAGCCACCAGCGATATCCTGACATTGGGAGACTTGGACGGTCGCCGTGTCGGATTCATCGAGTCGGACTTCGTGATTGATGAATTTGCAAGGGAATACCCGCATATCAGTCTAAAGGCAGTTACATTTCCCACACAGAATGAAGGCTTTCAAGCCTTGGTGAATGGCAGTGTCGATTGTTTCATCAGCTCCGGCGGAGGAATCCGCTACGAGTACCTCAACCGGTTCCCGGAGATCCGGTTTGTCACTGAAATGCCCAATATCCACTCGGCCATGACACTGTCCACATTGAAGGAAAATCAAATCCTGTGCCGCATTATGGACGCGGTGATAGCCGATCAGAAGGATACGGCAGTGGCCGAAGCCATAAACCAGGCCAATGTGCAGTACAACCGCAAGGCGTTGGGATTCACGGCAAAGGAGCTGCAGCTGCTGAATCTGGATAAGCCCATTGTTGTCGGCATGGCCGATGATTATCTGCCCTACGATTATATGGCCAATGGAGAATACCGCGGCATCATTGGTGCCTATTTGAACCGCATTACGGAAATTACCGGACTCCGTTTCCAGGTGAAGCATGATACCTTCTCAAACCTATACCAGGAAGCCCTGGCCGGTCGTGTGGATGTACTGAACCTGGCAAAGACCCCAGAACGGGTAGAACACTTCATTTTCCCAAGGCCCTTGAATACCGAGCGGGATATCATCTTGGGAAGGATCAGCAGCCCGGCAGTGCAGGATGTCTACGGGCTTGAAGGCAAGCGGGTAGCGGTTATTGAAGGCTTCTGGCACGAGGAGTACCTCCGCAAGAACCTTCGTCAGGTAGATATTGTCATTACCAAAGACCTCCGCCACTCGCTCAAACTCTTAAAGAGCGGACAGGTAGACTACCTGATTGAAAACCCCACGGTTGTCGAATATTACGTCAACGGCCTGGGCTACACCCAGCTGGTAAAAAGGGGGGTTACCTCCGCCAACTCCTTTGTGTATCTGGGTATTACCAAGCATAATCCGGAGCTGGCATCCATCATCGACAAGGTCCTTCCCCTGATCAGCTTCGATGAGATGAAATACAGGGGCATACAGACGGTTCCGCCGCTGCGGCATGAGCTGAGCGCGCAATTAGTCGGCATGATTCTCATCCTGATTCTGATCATCTTTGGCATTCTCCTGATCATGCGGCGGGTTCTGCATAAACTGATTGAAGAAAGACTGCATGTGAAGATCCTTAAGGAAAAAGAATCCCTCATGTATGCCGACGCCCTGACAGGGCTCCATAATCGCGCCTATTACATGGATAAGGGGCAGCAGATGGCGGAGGTGGATTATCCCCAAGGGATCCTGATGGCGGATCTCAATAATCTGAAGATGATCAATGACACCTGGGGACACCAAAAAGGTGATGAACTGTTGATTACCTTTGGAGACGTCTTGAAAAGCTGTGTCCCTCAGGGGGTCCTTTACCGATTAGGGGGCGATGAATTCATGGCTCTGGTACCCCTGGGCACAGCAAAAATGATGGAAACCCTGGTTTCAACCGTTCAGGAACGGTGTTTCAATACAAAGATTCCAATGGCGGACGGGGTGAGTATCCGCCCCTGTGTGGCACTGGGCTGGAGCCTCAGAGAAACGCCGGAGCAGACCTTGGAGCACGTGATTTCAGAAGCTGATTCACAAATGTACTGTCACAAGGAGGTATTCAAGACCACGCGGCAGAACTGCTGGACTGCTGGCGGCGACAAGCAGCGGCTGAAGCGGCACGGATGCGCATGCGATTCAGCCACTGCGAAGGGTGTCGCAGCATTGATGGAGTGACCTAAAATTTCACAAACCCCTGCCCTCAAGCTAGTTGCCAGAGGAGCAGGGGTTTTGTATACGGTCACAAAAGAAAAATCCGAGGGCGAGATTGCCGCGCTTCACTCGCAAAGGCAATCTAAAGACGGTTTACTCAAGAGGTGCTGTTGTTTCCGCTTGTAAATGCTTTCGCCAGTGATGCCCCCAGCATTCTGTCAGGATTTTTCGGCCGGCAAAGAGTGCAGTCAGGGAGGCATCCAGCTTGGGAGCAATCTCCACCACATCAAAACCGATGACCGGCAGGTCGAAAATCCCCCGGAGCAGGGTTAGCAGGTCACGGGCGTGAAGGCCGCCGAACTGCGGGGTGCCGGTGCCTGCAGCATAGGCAGGGTCCAGGCAGTCGATATCCAGGGTGACATACACATGCTTGAAGGGGGCCATCTGTTTTTTAACCGCATCAATCACGGCCTGCACACCCATCTCTTCAAATCGGGCAGCGCTGACCACCGGGACGGTGTGTGTTTTCAGGAACTCAAGCTCGTCCATTTCGACAGACCGGATGCCAATGAAAAACAGATTTTCCGGACCCGTAACATTGGATAGCTCCAGGGCTCTTCTTTCAGTGGAGCCATGGGACAGAGAATCACCCTCCAGGGCATCGCAGAGATCAAAATGGGCATCGATATGAATGATACCGAAGGGTTCGGACAGCGCCCGGTTGATCCCCCGTTGAACCGGGATGGTGGTGGAGTGATCGCCGCCAATCATCGTAAAAAACGTACCGGCCTTCACCAGTTCACAGACCTGGGCTTCAACATCCCGGAAAAGTTCTTCCCGGGTAGGTGCGTTAAAATCCCCCAGATCCTTCACCGTCATGGCAGAAAGATCTTCAAAATGCTCCGTAGTAGGGGCAATGGTATAGGTAATGCTCCGTAAACTCCGGGGAGCATCCTTGGCACCGTTCCGAAAGCTTACGCCTCCATCAAAGGGAATGCCGAACAACACAATATCTGCTTCCTCAACGCTCGCTTCCGGGCGGTTGAGACCTGCCCAAAGAGCCTGTTCTTTAATCATCTTTTCAGTTGTTTTCATAAGAGTCCTCCTGATTTTAGTTTGGAATGGCCATCTCACAATCAGAGCAAGGGCTGCTGATTGCCAGCAGGAACCCGATCAGGAACCGGCTCAGGGGTCTTTTCATGCGGATGACCTCCTTTAAATCAGAATGGGTGGTATGGGTTAAAGCGTATCATACCTGTAGAAGCAACTCAATCAGGAGATTGAATCAGTTCAGCAAAATCAAAAAGAGACAATTCGCTACACGTAGACAGAATGCCAACCATATAGGAACGGACGGCGGCTCAAATTTCTGCTATGCTATATGCAGAGATTAGTAATCTGGAGGATTCTGATGCATACGGAATGTGATTTGAAAGTGAACGGGCCGGAAAGCCCTCTGAAAGAAATCGGTGCGGTGTTTGAAGGCATGGGTATCACCACCGTTGAGCTGGCTGAAAGCCTCAGGGACCATCTGATAGCCTGCCCTGGGGGAAAGGCTTGCCTGGAAAAGCTGATTGCAGGGATCCGAAAGTAAGGACCCATGGAAAACAGAATCAAAGAAACGGCAGGGAATCCACATGAAAAGCCCCACCATCACTACCGGGCGTCTGGTCCTGAAAACCCTGGACATAGCCGATGCACCGACTGTTTTTGCCTATCGGTCCGATCCTGAAATTGCGAGATTCCAAAGCTTCTGCCCGGCAGAGCTCTCAGAAGTTCAGGATTTTATCCTGCGCAGCACCGCCGCCTTCAATGTTGAAGACACCTGGTTTCAGTTGGGCATTTACCGCGAAGGCGCCCTCATCGGCGACCTCGGCATCCACTTCATCGGTCCCCATAACAGCCAGTGCGAAATCGGCTATACCCTGGCAAAATCAGCGCAGGGTCAAGGCTACGGACAGGAAGCGGTCAGAGCCGCAGTCAGCCACCTGTTTGACTCACTTAAAAAACACCGCATCACCGCCTCCCTGGATCCTAGAAACACCGCTTCCATCAAATTGTTGGAACAGCTGGGCTTTAGGCGGGAAGGGTGTTTTGTGAAGAGCTATTACAACCAAGGCGTCTGGGAGGATGATTTGGTGTACGCGGTGTTGGGTGAGGAATGGTGAGTGGTATATTCCCAAAAAGTGAAGCATGAAACGGATCAGAACAGTAAACCCGCCGGGTGTCAATTTGGCGGGTTTTTGATTATGGGTATATGCATATACGTGTATACAATGTTATAATTGAAAAAACAGGAGGTGCCTCATGCTGAAGGTCATTGCACATATTGATGTGTTTCCAGAATACCTGGATCAAGTTTTACCCATCCAGAAAGAAGCGGTGGCAGTCACTCTGACTGAGCCGGGCTGCTTGGAATACACACTGTACCAGAACATCGAAACCCCCAACATCCTCACCTTCGTATCCACATGGGCCACCGGAGAGGATTTTCAGGTCCATGCAAAATCCCCCTACCTCGCCGAAAAAGCCACCAGATTGTCTGGGCTGATCCGTTCAAAGAAAGTGGAGTTTTTTAACCAACTGTAAGCGTGAAATGAATAGATGCCACCGGAAAAATCACCTTGAAGCTTAAATTCGAGGTGATTTTGTTTTTGAGGGGAAATTCGGTAGTGAAGAATTTTCTGTGCTGTCAGTGTGCATTGAGCATTTAAGTCAGGTGTTATAAGGAAATTGAGGCGTTTGTATTCCTAAATAAACAGAAGAACTGACAGCATATTGGCAGGAAAAGACAGGGAGGATATAGAACTTATGGTTAACAGGAACAGGTTGAGAACCTTTGTGGCCTTTGATCATATTGCTGCAAGCGAAAAGTTTAAATAGGCCAATGGAAGCGGGAGAAACCAATGATAGAATCCATTTCATACATTCACTGGGTAAGGAGCTTGGCGAAGAACGGAAACAGAAGTTTTCAATTTATCGCAGGTTCACGCGGAGCAGGCATTTTGTAATCAGTAGTTTGGAAAAGTGATTTCGTAGACTTCACATACATATTGGAGATGTCTTATGATAAAATCCACCTCACGTTTGCCATTGATATTTCTGTTCACCTTCATATGCCTGGGGTTATGGCGGTATATGGCAACAGGCAGTATTTTTTATCTGTTCAACTTCGCATATATAGGTGCTGCCATCGCCGTAGGCATGTATCTTGGCAATGTGCTTCCAAGGCAGCAAAAAGGTCTGGGCAGAAGGACAACACAATTGCTGGTGGGGATATACATGCTGATTTTTCTTGGCATTTTAGGTCATGAAAATATGCAGATTGAAGGCTTTTTTGTGTATCTGATGCTGGGTGTCTTCCAAGCTGCAGTACTTCATTATGCCGTAGCCAAAATCTTTGGGCCGTTCATTTTTGGCCGGGCATGGTGCGGATACGCCTGTTGGACAGCCATGGTTCTGGATTTTCTTCCCTATAAGGTTCCAAACGACAAGCGGCATAAGGGATGGGGCAACCTCAGATACCTCCATTTTGCAGCTTCGCTTATCCTTATACTTTGGCTGTGGTATATCGTCTCAGGCGGGAAATGGCAGGCGGGCGCACCCGTGGAATGGCACCTGTTCCTAGCTGGGAATATCCTGTATTATCTGTCAGGCATCGGCTTGGCCTACTGGTTGAAAGACAACCGGGCATTCTGCAAATACCTGTGTCCCATTCCCACCCTCCAAAAGGTAGGATCACGCTTTGCACTTCTAAAAGTGGAAATCGATGCAAAAACCTGCATAGACTGCTCGCTGTGTGAAAAAAACTGTCCTATGGATATCCGCCTGCTGGCATACAAGAAAAAGGGACAGCGAATTCTCTCAACGGAGTGCATCCTATGCGAAACCTGCGTACATTGTTGTCCCAAACAGGCCATTCGGATAACCGCTGGATTGGATGCAGGCTTCAGGGAAGAACTTAATCAATAAGGAAAGGGAGAAAACCATGGAATATACAATCAGAACAACCCATTCAGAAGAATTCCGCAACATCACCGAAACAGTGCGCCAAGCCGTTGCAGACAGCGGTATTCAGGACGGCTTGGCCGTCGTGTTCATTCCCCATACCACCGCCGGTGTAACCATCAACGAAAACGCCGATCCCGACGTCGTGCACGATATCTTAAAAGCCCTCGCCAGAGTGTATCCCGAAAACGCCGGATACCGCCATGCCGAAGGCAATTCCCATGCCCACCTCAAGGCATCCGCCATGGGGGCATCCTGCACCGTCATCATAGAGCAGGGCATCCTGAAGCTGGGCATCTGGCAGGGCATCTATTTTTGCGAATTCGATGGCCCTCGGGACCGGAAATTCTATGTGAAAGTGCTGTAAACAAGCCATTTTGACCGAGACTATTCAATAAGGAGACCCAACAACATGACAACAATTCGCAACGTAACCTCCAACGACCTGGACCGTGTGGCCGAAATAGAAGCCCTGTGCTTCCCACCAGCCGAAGCCGCAGAACTCGATTCATTGAAACACCGGATTGCAGCCTTCCCCGAGAGCTTTTTTGTGGCAGAGAAGGAGGGGCAGCTCATCGGCTTCATCAACGGCTGTGTAACCGACAGCGAAACCATTTACGATGAACTGTTCCATTCCACAGAGCACCATAATCCAACCGGAGCAACCCAAACCATTTTCGGTCTGGATGTTATTCCGGAATACCGCCGCCAGGGCATAGCCGCCCAACTAATGAACCACATGATCGCAGCAGCACACACCGCCGGTCGCAAGCGCGTAATCCTTACCTGCAAGGAACATCTGGTCCATTATTACGAAAGCTTCGGATTTGTGAATATGGGCAAATCGGAATCCAGTCATGGCGGGGCAGTTTGGTATGATATGACGTTGGGGTTTTAGAAATCTATTGGAAAGCACAAAAAATCCCGTCATTGCGAGCGTAGCGCGGCAATCTCTCCCTTCAATCTTTTATCGATAAGCGGATGGAAATGGAGGCACCATATGTCCTGTTTATTCTGTGCTATGGACAACTACAGAGCTGATTCGCCCCTGGCCTATGCCATCAACGATAAGTACCCTGTTACTCCAGGCCACGTGCTGATTATCCCCAAACGCCATGTGCAGGATTATTTCGAGCTGACCCCTGAGGAAGAAACAGCAATATGGGCGCTACTGCGGCATGTAAAAGAACGGTTACAGTTGGAGCTGAAGCCAGATGGCTGGAACATCGGCATCAACAATGGAGCAGCGGCCGGGCAAACCATCTTTCACCTGCACGTGCACCTGATTCCCCGCTACATCGGGGATATGGCACACCCTGAAGGCGGAGTGCGGGGTGTGATACCGGAGCGACAGAAATACTGACATTCAGGAGAAGGTGACAGCATGTCCAACAGCAGGGTGCAAAACCAAAATGAGCTGATGAAAGCCATCAGTGACCTTAATATTTGGCGGCAGGGAGATCAACGGGCCCCCCATAAGCCCCTTCTGATTCTCTATGCCCTGGCAAAGTACCAAAACCAAGGTCTACAGCGAATTTCTTACGAAGATACTCGGCGGGACCTAAAGCAACTGCTGATGGATTTTGGCCCTTCACGCAAATCCTACCATCCAGAGCAGCCCTTTGTCCGCTTAACCCATGATGGAATATGGCAGTTGAATCAGGCTGTTGACAATGACCATATCAAGGACAACTGGCTGCTGGCACAAGAGGCCGAAGGCGGATTCACAGAAGAGGTTCTCGGACTCATAGCCACTAATCCCGCTCTAATTCGCGAAATAGCCGAAATCCTGTTGGAACAACATTTTTCGGAGACCCTCCATCAGGAGATTCTGGCCGCGATTGGTCTGGATATCAGTGAAATACAATATGTTACCCACAGAGCCCGTAAGCGGGATCCTCAGTTCAGAGACCGTATTCTCAGTGCCTATGGCTACCGCTGTGCCGTCTGCGGATACGATGTGCGTCTGCAGAACCAGCCGGTCGGCTTGGAAGCAGCTCATATAAAATGGCATCAGGCGGGCGGCCCTGACAGGGAAGAGAACGGTTTGGCGCTTTGCTCACTGCATCACAAGCTATTCGATTTAGGCGCATTTACAATTGGGCAGGATCAAGATATCAAGATTTCACGTTATGCTAATGGTAGCACCGGGCTTCAGGAATGGTTGGTTCGATTCAAGGGACAACGCATTCGTAAGCCTGTAGAGGTGCTGTATCAGCCGGAGGCTGGATTTGTTGATTGGCATGTGCGAGAGGTATTTAAGGGGAATTATTTGTTGAATGATTGAATGGTGACTGGATTGCACAATCAATTGAATCACATAAAACCGGCCTTGACGATTCTATGTGAATAGAGGGACATCATGAAAACCATAAATGTTGTAGCAGCAATTATACAGAGAGAAAACCACTTTTTATGCATGAAAAAGGGTTTCCATAAATATGACTATATATCTCATAAGTACGAATTCCCTGGCGGAAAAATTGAAGAAGGCGAGACTGAAGAAAACGCTCTGATTCGGGAGATAAAAGAAGAACTTGAAATGACATTAGTGAGTGCTAAAAAATACGTAACAGTTAAGCACGAATACCCAGACTTCAATATTGTGTTGCACAGTTATATCTGCAGTGCAGGAATTGAACAAATCCAATTAAATGAGCATTTAGAGTATAAATGGCTTGATGCCTGCGAACTTTTAGATTTAGACTGGGCAGCAGCAGACATACCCATTGTGAAACAATTAATTGCGGAGTTCTCCTAAGGAGTATACCTCATGTCCAACATTCAGCTTTACGAATCCGTCATCAACAAGGCATTGGAAGACACATTGAATAAGCTGGATACCTACAAGGCCATTCATAAAGACAAGCTAGATCCCGCTAACTCAGGAGTTGTGTTGGCGGCTTATTTACAGACCGTATTGGAGACGGGGCTTCGGCATTTTAAAAAGCCAGAGCACCTGGCGTTTCAGATTGAAGTGGTTAATCAGATGATAGAAAAGCTCGGTGGGCTATTAAAGGATGATGAGCTCAGTCAGTTTCATATTATGGATGACCATTTGCTAAGAGGTATTACAGAGAAGCTTTTAGGAAAGGACCGATTTTTAGAACAAATGCCGATGACCTCTGTGGCCCGAAGCAGTTTGTTTACTGGTGGAGATCATGAGCCGCCTGTATATATGGAGCTGAAACGAGAAATTGCATCGGCTGATCGCATTGACCTGCTGGTGTCATTTATCAAGCATAGTGGACTTCGACTTATTTATGATGATTTGGTGGAGCACACTAAGACCAAGAAACTCCGAGTCATTACCACCAGCTATATGGGGGCTACAGACTATAAGGCTGTTCAGATGTTGGCTCAGCTGCCCAATACAGAGGTGCGGATTTCATACGATACAAATAGAACCCGCCTTCATGCAAAGGCTTACTATTTTCATAGAGAATCAGGATTTAGTACGGCTTACATAGGATCTTCTAATTTGTCAAAGGCTGCCCTCAGCGAGGGGACAGAGTGGAATTTGAAGGTATCTGAGTATTCCTCTTATGAACTCATTCAGAAGTACCGTATAACCTTTGAAACCTACTGGAACATCGGGGAATTTCAAGCATTTGACCCTAGAAGCTTTGAGGATGTCCGACGGTTAAAAATGGCTCTGGAAGAGGAGTCGCACAAGCTCGAGTCAGGCAATCCACTCTATTTTTTCGATATCGTTCCCTATGCCTATCAGCAGTCTATTTTAGATCGATTGGAAATTGAGCGGGAGGTTTATGGCTCCTTTAGAAACCTAATCGTAGCTGCCACAGGAACTGGCAAAACTATTGTTTCAGCCTTTGATTTTAAACGGTTTTATTCGGATAAACCAGAGGCAAGAGTCTTGTTTTTGGCTCATAGAGAGGAAATCCTAAAGCAAAGCCTATCTGCTTATAGAGGCGTTTTGAGAGACGCAAATTTCGGAGAGCTTTGGGTTGGAAGCTACGAACCAAAAGATTTTCAGCATGTTTTTGCTTCTATTCAAACCCTTAACAGCAGTATGCAGTATTCGAAATTTGATCCAGAATACTTTCAGTACATCGTTCTTGATGAGACACACCATGCTGCGGCTGGGAGCTATCGCAAAATTTTGGAGCATTTCACGCCTGAAATATTATTAGGCCTAACGGCTACGCCTGAACGAATGGATGGTGTTGACATTCTAACGGATTTCAATAATCGTATTGCCTATGAAATACGGTTAAGGGAAGCCATTGACCGAAATTTGCTGTGTCCTTTTCATTATTTCGGAATCTCAGACGAAACCGATTTGACACAGATAAAATGGCAAAGTGGACACTATGATATTGCAGAACTTGGTCTGAAATTCATCGGCAATGAGCAGCGGAACAATGGGATACTTAAAGCCATTGAACAATATGTCATATCATCATCTAAAATGAAGGCTTTGGGATTTTGTGTATCTAAAGATCACGCCCGGTATATGAGTCAAGTCTTCAATAAAAGCGGCATTCCATCTCTCCACCTGGATGCAGATTCTTCAAAAGAAGAGCGGCAGACGGTGCAGGGTAAGCTAATGCGAGGTGAGATCAAGGTCATCTTTGTTGTGGATCTCTACAATGAAGGGGTCGATATTCCAGAAATCAATGTGGTCTTGTTTTTGCGGCCAACCGAATCTGCCACGGTGTTTATCCAGCAGTTAGGCCGTGGCTTAAGGCTCCATCCGGAAAAAGAGGTATTGACTGTCCTTGATTTTATTGGTCAGGCCCATAAGAATTATGATTATCGCATGAAATTCCAAAGTCTTGTTGGACGCTCCCATCGGTCGCTGGTGGCAGATATGGAAGAAGGCTTCACGGCACTTCCCAACAACTGCCATATTCAACTTGAAAGGGTTGCAAAGGAGCGGATTCTTAAGAGCATAGAATCCGCCTATATCAATAACAGTAAGCTGCGGCAGTTAATGTCCGATTTTAAGCTGCACGCAGATTTGGAGTGTACCTTTGTAAATTTCTTAAACCACTATCATCTTGAACCCCTTGAAGTTTATCGATTCATCACGTTTACAGAATTGTTGGATCGAGCATATGAAGTGGATTCCAGAAGCCCTCTAGCGGATATTAATTCCCTAAAAAAAGCCATGAGCAGAATTGCAAAGATTAATTCTGTGGAGCTGCTGCAATTTATACAGCATTTCTTCACCTCCTCATGGGAGCTCGCTAAAGAACGAGATATTAGATTGGCGACCGTGTTTTATTACACACTTTTCAATGAGCCATGGACGGGGTCAATTCAAGATTTTATGCGTAACATCCATGAATTCAGCCCCGAATTTATTACCGAGACCCTAGCCATCGTCAGTTATAATCTAGTCCAAATCGACCATGTACCAAAGCAAGTCGCAATAGATTCCGATGTGCCTCTGGAACTACACGCGTCCTATTCAACACAACACGTCTTTGCAGCAATTGGTGAAAACACGATCAATTCCGTAAAGGCATTCAGGGAAGGTGTCAAATACTTCAGCGGCCAAAATCTAGATGCTTTCTTCATTACTTTGAACAAAACCGAAAAACACTATAAAGAATCAACCCGATATGAAGATTATGCCATCAGCGATAAACTTTTTCATTGGCAGTCACAGAGCCGCACATCGGATACAAGCCCCACGGGTCAACGCTATATCACCATGCGGGAGAACGGATCAAGAGTTGTTTTGTTTGTGAGAGAAGAGAGGACCGATGGTTACGGGAACACTGAAGTGTATAGATGCTTAGGTTTGGCTAAATACGTGTCACACCAAGGTTCTGCGCCGATTAGCATCACATATAAATTGGACAGTAAAATGCCGATGGAGATTTTTAAGGCTTCGAATCAGATTGTGAAAATTGTGTAGTTACGATTGAGAAAAGAGAACAACCAGCTCAAGATGGAGAATGATATTTTTAAAGGAAGCGGCGCTGATATTTGCACAAAGGTCGCAGTGATCCGACAGAATGCTCACAAGTAAAAAGAAATAGGGACGGTTATTGTTGCTTTCCAGAAGCTGCAGAAATACAAATCGGTTAAAACCTGTGTTTGCGTTATGATAAATACAGATATCTTTGAGGAACGGAGCAATGAAAGGGGGTACTGTTATATGGAAGAGAAAATTAAGAGTTGTGAGGTGTTGGATGATTGGTCAGCGCTTCTGCCCAGAGACTGTTACCGAAATTTTGAGTGCATCGACGTTAAGGAACCATGGTTTGATGTGTACTCCTTGCCGCATGATGTGTACTGCATTTACGAAGGCGGACATTTTCAGGAAGTGCTGTCCTATCTGATTTGCGGCAGTGAAAAGTCCTTGCTGCTAGATACCGGAATGGGAATTGGGAATATTAAAACGGTAGTGGATGCACTGACGGAAAAACCGGTTTTCGTTGTAAACTGTCACAATCACTTCGACCATGTGGGCAACAACAATCTCTTTGAGCAGGTGTTCGCATGGGATGATGTGCTGACATTAGAGCGACTTCGAAAAGGCTATACGCAAGAGGAACTGGCTCATCAGGTGGTTGAGGGCATGACGATTCGGGAGTTTCCGTCCGCATTCGATCCAGAGCATTTCTTTATTCCGGGATGCAGCCCCATCGGTATTCCCGATGGGCATACTTTTGATTTGGGAAACCGAATCATTCAAGTGATTCATGCTCCGGGGCACACGAGGGACAGTATTGTTCTTCACGATACAAGCAATCACTTGCTTTTTACCGGAGATGTCTTCTACCCGGCAGCGCTGTACACCCATTTTTCAGATACTTTGTACGGATTGTCGGATTTCTATGGGTATCAGAGAACCATGGAAAAACTTTCTGGAATGGCAGAATCACTGGCATTGCTGTACTGCGGTCACAATGAGCCGTTGGCGCAGCCGCAAAAACTGGTTGAATGCGCAGTGGCTTTCAGGGATATTATTCAGGGAAATGCCCCATGCTATGAAGATGAAGGACAGAATCGGCGCTACGATTTTGCGGGTTTTTCAATTGTGACAAAAGGGATGGAATTTTGATTATGCGAGCTACTCAATATGAGCAACAGGTGAGCAGGCGGAGTAATTGAAGCGAAAAGAATCGGTTTTTGCCGCTTCTAATTGATAACAAAAGGAAAAGATAGGGTTAAAAGAAAAAGTAACTTCTATGGCTAACCATAGAAGTTACTTTTTCTTTTAACCCTGTTGTATTTGGTTCTTATATGATTCGTTTAAAAGGAGCAAACCCTTGAATTCTATCGAAAAATATCAGGAACAAATATTTGAAGATTTGAAACACATCAACGAATATGATGAAGAATTCTGGTATGCCCGGGATTTACAGCCGGTATTGGAATATACCGAATGGCGAAATTTCAAACTGGTTGTTGAAAAGGCAAGAACGGCCTGTAAAGTGAGTAATAATGAGGTTTTTGACCATTTTGTTGACGTCAACAAAATGGTCCAGATTGGATCCGATGCTACACGTGAAGTTGATGATATCATGCTTTCAAGATATGCCTGTTACCTTATTGTTCAAAATGGAGATCCCAGAAAGCAAGTGATTGCTTTGGGTCAAACCTATTTTGCCATTAAAACCCGCCAGCAGGAAATTATCGAAAACTATGAGCAATTAACTGAAGATCAAAAGCGACTGGCAATACGAAATGAAATCATCAACCATAATAAGTCTTTGGCAGAATCCACTGATTTGGCGGGTGTAAAGACGCCATTGGAATATGCTATCTTTCAGAATCACGATTATATGGGGCTTTACGGAGGGCTGAAAGCTCAGGACATCCATAAACAAAAGGGTTTGAAAAGAAGTCAAAAAATCCTTGACCATATGGGCAGCACGGAATTAGCTGCGAATCTGTTCCGTGCAACACAAACGGATGATAAACTGCGCAGGGAAAACATTCAAGGTAAGGAAGAGGCTAATAAAACCCATTTCGAAGTGGGTAAAGCAGTGCGTAAAACCATTAAGGAATTAGGTGGATCCATGCCAGAGGATTTACCTGTGCCGAAGAAAAGTGTAAAGCAGATTGAAAAGGAAAAACAACGCATTAAAGAAAGCAAATTGATTCACGCTGTTGATAAAGGGTATTAACCAAAGCATCTGATCAGAGGGAGGAAATCCTGATATATGTGCATTGGTGAGAGGGATTCAATCGGAAGGAAACAGTCCAGTAGGTTGTGTCCCAAGTATTTGATATTTATACCTGGGAACAACTTTTTTTATTTCTGAGAAGTGCTGATGGTAGAGAATGAATTGGTCAAATCATCAATTTCATGTTGAAAAGGGAATATCTAAAAGGGCTGTGCTGATGTCACAGATGGTGAAAGAAATGAACACGATAAGTATCTCCCGACCTGAGCAGAAAGACACACACAGGTTGAACGAATTCTTTCAAACAGTAATATTTCATACATTCACCAAGAACGGGCTGTTGCATATGTCGGATTTGATGCACGAAGAAATCGAGAATAAACAGAACTTTCTCATGCAGGACTTTTCCAGCGGAGGCGCTGATCGCTTTTTCCTTGTGGCGAAGGATGGCGATTCGATTGTTGGGACCATCGAATATGGCGCGCCAAACGATGTGATTCGAAATTTTGCCAAGGGCATGCCAAAGAATACCGTTGAGATTGGAACCGTATTCGTACATCCGGACTATCAGGGCAAAGGGCTTGGGAGCACACTGGTGACGCAAATGATCACAGTGCTGCGTGCTCATGGCGTAGAGAAATTTTGTCTCGACAGCGGATATCCCAGCGCCCAGAAAATATGGACAGTCAAATTCGGCTATCCGTCCTATCTCCTTAAGAACTACTGGGGGCAGGGGGCCGATCATATGATCTGGACGCTTACTGAGGGATAAGGAGCCAGACAGCTTATCAACTTGTTTGCAGCCATTGATTTCATCAAACTGAAGCGGCAGGGACAATTACTAAAGCAATGGAGATGGTTCCAGAAGCAAGAAAAGCAACAGGGATGGTTCTTTCTGCTTTGAAATTGATCATAAATACTTTAATGATTGGAGTGTGGAGATATGCTGGATAGAGTGAAAGAGATTCTTCAGGATCATACTCTCGGTGTTTTATGTACGGCAAGTGGAGGCATTCCCCATTGCTCGTTGATGACTTATGTCCTTGGTGATGATTTAAAAACGGTGTATATGGTTACTGTCCGTGAATCCAGGAAATTCAGGAACCTGTTGGAGAATTCAACTGTGAGTTTGCTGGTTGATAACCGCCAAAGGCTTGCTTTTTCTTCGGATGAACCCGTAGCATCAGTTACGTTTGAAGGGATTCACAAGCAGTTGGACCCTGCAGAAAGTGAGGGGGCCCGCATACTTTTAGCCGACAGACATGTGGAATTAAAGGAAATCTTGAGGAGTCCTGATAGCGTAATTTTCGGTATTGAGCTGAAGACATTTTTATTTCTGAATGGCCCGGTGGATTCCCTGCAAGGGGACTTATGATATAAGGAGAAGCACAAGAGACGATTCCTTTTGCTTCCAGAACAGCGGACTTTCATTATGGATTATTTCACAGGGAATATACAGGCATTTGAAGCCTTTCATGGTGAGCAGGATGATGACGAGTACTTGGATATCAAAGAAGATATTGAAGCGAAAGGAACCATCCCTGGCGCTTGGAACAGAACCCCCAAGAACAATGAGAGGAGTGTAAAAGCAACAGGGATGGTTCCTGTTGCTTTCTTCATGAGGTGAGATCTCTCATTATCAAGATTAATGTTAAATCAAACGTCAATATGTACATAAAAGTGTATTTCAAAACATTAATATGGACATAAAAATGCTCTAATGATATCCTCTAACTAAGAAGAGGTGAGATTATGAAGCGAAAACTGACAGATAACCTTCTGAACTGGAAAGCTCAAACAGCCGAACGATTGCCGATGTTGATCTACGGGGCACGGCAGGTGGGTAAGACCTATACGGTTTTAGAATTTGGACGGTCACATTTTGCAAATGTCCTGTATGTGAATTTTGAGCAGGAAGCCGGGCTGATTCCTTACTTTGATGGGGATATTACTCCCAAACGGATTATTGCCGTACTTGAGCAGTACTACCAAACAAAGGTGAATGCTGCGGATACGCTTCTATTTTTTGATGAGATTCAGGTTTGTGAAAGAGCTTTGACGGCTCTGAAATACTTTGCAGAGAATGGACCAGAGTATTCGGTGATTGCTGCGGGAAGTCTCCTGGGTGTCGCTGTGAATCGAAGTCGATTCTCGTTTCCCGTTGGAAAGGTTCAGATGGCAACTCTTCATCCTTTGGATTTCGAGGAATTTCTCTGGGCAAAGGGAAAGACATTGTTAGCAGACGAAATCAGGCGTTGCTGCGTGGCGGATTCAGCTTTGAATGAGCAGCTCCACAGAGAAGCCCTGCTCTATTACCGGGAGTATCTGGTAGTTGGAGGCATGCCCGCAGCTGTGAAGGCATCGGTGGAACGGCAGTCTTTAATGACGGAACTGGAGGTTAGGCGGACCATTCTGAATGCCTATACGTCTGACATGTCGAAATATGCGTCACCGTCGGAAAGTGTTAGGATCCGCAGTGCCTATGAATCGATTCCTGCCCAATTAGCTAAGGAGAACAGCAAATTTCAATACAAACTGATTCGCAGCGGTGGCAGAGCTTCGCTGTATGGAGACTCCATTGATTGGCTGATTGCCTCCGGGGTGGTGCTGAAATGTGTCAAATGCGAACACGGCTTCATGCCCCCAATGGCCTATCAGGATCTGTCCAGCTTCAAATTGTATATGAGCGATGTTGGTCTGTTGTCAGCTCAAGCAGGTATAACGCTGCAATCTCTGGTGGGATCTGAGATGAATCAGTTTTCAGGAGCCCTGACCGAAAATTATGTCGCCGGAGCCCTGGCAGCCAAAGGCCTTGATTTGCACTATTGGGAATCCAAGAGCAAGGCTGAAGTGGATTTTTTAATCGTCATGAACGGTGGTGTGGTCCCGGTGGAAGTTAAAGCGGCAGAGAACAATCGGTCCAGAAGCCTGTCGGTTTATATGGATCGGTACAAACCCCAGATGGCGGTTCGCATTTCCTCGAGAAATTTTGGTTTCGAGAACGGAATCAAGTCGGTTCCTCTGTATGCTGTCTTCGCGCTGTAAAAGCAAAATATCGTGTGTGCGCATAAAGCAACAGAGACGGTTCCCACTGCTTTTCAACCCCCAAAGAACATGGCGGAGGTCAATGGCTATATGAAACGAATGCATTTTATCGGTTGTTTTATTTTGTTGATTGCTCTGGTTTTATCCGGTTGCACGAAGACCATCAAAAATTCTGACGGCAGCATATACATTGGTGATGCAGGCCTGTTCAGCAGCACCCCAAATGGAAATGGAATCATGACTTTCACGAACCATCACCGTACTGAAGGACATGTTATTAAGGAATGTATTCGGTATGACGGACAATGGAATAATGGGTATATGGATGGTGTTGGAACGGTTTCATGGGATGACGGTGTTATTTATCAAGGAAGCATAAAAAACAATGAATTCGATGGACAAGGGAAAATGTATACAGGAGAAGGCAATATCCTGTATACCGGAGGATTTAAAAGCGGCCTTAAGGAAGGCGATGGCGTAACGACCCTGTATACCACTAAGAAAACGGGTGGAAAAGACACCTTTGAAGTATTTCAGATCTTTGAGGGAACCTATGTGAAAGACACCCTAAATGGTGATGGAAAAATATTCAATAAGGACAATCAACTGATTTATGATGGGCAGCTGAAAGAAGATCAGCGGGATGGCGTTGGAAAAGCCTACTATCCGAATGGAACCTTAGCCTATGAAGGTTTATTTTCTGAAGGTGGCATAACTGGACTTGGAAATTTCTATGATGAAAGCGGGAATGAATTGGACGTGCGTGATGAACAATCCGGAAAGTTGTGGGCGGTTACATTAGAAGATAAGTACGGTGAGGAAAGAGGTTCGCTATCCAGTGATTTCAATTTCGAATTATACAGGAGTGTTCATTCTGATCGATCCCAGGCTGATTGAAGATTGCTCTGATTACAAATAGAAATGCAACAGAAAGCAACGGGGACGGTCCCTCTGCATCTTAAGAGATAAAGGCGTGATAGTGAAGCATAGGTCCAGCAAAGGAAAAAGCGAGCGGATAGATCAGCTTCCGTTTTCGGGATGTCAAGGGTCAGAAAAAACTGATTCGCCGCGTTGAGAATGGGTATCAATTAACCGAATCGGTTATCACCTATATGATAGAAAGAAAGGAGTAGGCCATGACAATCCAAAGCATTTACGTGAATCTGCCTGTCCGCGATATCCAGAAGACTCGGGAATTTTGGAGCGGACTGGGCTTTGGCTTCAATCCGCGATACTCTGATGAAAATGCCATTTGTCTTGAACTGAATCCCCCGGTTATTTACGCCATGCTGCTGCAGGATCAATTCTTCAAGACCTTCACAGACCGGCCGACAGCGGAGGGGTCCACCACGGAAGTGTTGAATGCCATTCAGGTTGAGAGCCGGGAACGGGTAGATGAGCTGGTGCGCCTGGCCCTTGAAGGGGGCGCGAGGCGCTATGCGGCTGCCAGGGAGTACGGGTGGATGTATTCCGACTGCTTTGAGGACCTCGACGGTCACCAGTGGGAATTCTTTTTCGCCGATGAGTCCAAGCTGCCTGAAAACCAGTGAGGAGGGCCATGATGAAAAAACTTGTCAAATCAATTGAAATAGCTGCAGATCAGCGTACTGTCTGGGAAACCATTGTGGATCCCCTGAAATATGAAGTTTGGACCAAGGCGTTCGGTGAGGGCGGCTTTTTTGAAGGAAGCTGGAACACCGGTGACGCAATACGATTCGTCGCCCGTAACGAAGCGGGGCGACTGGAGGGGATGAATTCCGAGATTGCAGAGGGCCGTTATCCGGAGTTCATTTCCATCCATCATATCGGTGTCATTAATGAAGGGGTGGAGGATCAGAGCCCTGAGATCCAGGCGGCGTGGGCGAATGTCTACGAGAACTATCTGCTGGAACCACTGGCTGGAGAACGCACTCGGTTCACGGTGGATATGGATATCGACGAGCAGTATCAGGATATGTTCGAGGAAATGTGGCTCAAGGCGCTGGAATCCATGAAGACCGTCAGCGAGGCGTGCTTCAGGAAACCCATGGCAATCACTGTCCGCGTTGTGATTCCCAGACCGTTATCGGCAGTATGGGATGCTTTTACAAAACCGGAGCATATTACGGGATGGAATTTTGCTTCTGATGATTGGTACTGTCCTAAGGCTGAAAACCAGCCGGAAACAGGGGGGCGGTTCAAGTACACGATGTCTTCAAAGGATGGGAAAATGTCCTTTGACTTCTCTGGAAAATACATCGAGGTAATCCCTCCGGAGCGGATTATTTCAGAACTGGATGACCAGCGGTCTTTGTCCATCACCTTCAAGACGGTTCCGGAAGGAATCATGGTGGAGGAAACCTTCACTGCAGAGGGAGAAAACACCCTGACTCTCCAGAGGCAAGGCTGGCAGGCCATCCTGAAGAATTTTGAAGCATATGTGACGGACAGATTTTAATGATCATAAAGTGCTCTCTACGTAAATTTAGTCTCTCAAGGCAGTTCTTGAGGGACTTTTGTTTCTAAATGATCCAAGGCGTGCATTTAAGAACGAATAAAATATATAAGCCACATATTACTGAGCAAAGCCATGACGGGGGAAGTTCGATTCCATGGAAGGGTGTTTCAGAAGAGGGTATACAAATACTCAGGACCACCTAAGCCGTATTCACCGGCAATTCGAAAGCGCCAGGAACCGTCCCTGGCGCTTTTTCTGATCCGTGAGATTGCCGCCAGGAGTTGGCGGGTTTATAATCCGTATTCTTTGATTTTTCGCATGATTGTCGACTGGCTGACGTTTATCAGTGCAGCGGCTTGGCGTGTGGTTGCGGTGCTTGTGAGCGCTCTGGATACAATGGTTCTTTCTAAAGTTTGGATGGCAACGGCAAGTGGAGGGATTCCGTTTATGATAATACTCTCGCCGGAATTTTGAATCTCGTCTTCGGATGAATCTTCTCCAATGCACATTTTAAAGAAATGATCCGGCTCCAATGTGTTGTCTAAGCAGAGGACGACCATTCGCTCTACAGCATTCTTCAGCTCTCTCACATTGCCTAACCAAGGGTATTCTGTGAGTGCATTCAACAGATTTTGTGAGAGCACTTTATTCGCGCTGTATTTTTTGTTGAATACGTAACAAAAGTGCTGCAATAAAGGGGTTATATCGGATTTTCGTTTTCGCAGTGGCGGTAAATTCACGGACACAACGTTCAGTCGGTGATACAAATCACTTCGGAATGTGCCCTCCCGAACCATTTTTTTAATATCCTTGTTGGTGGCGGCAATAATGCGTACATTCACTTTAATCGGAGTCCAACCACCAACTCTGTACACCTCGCCATTTTGTACTGTCCGAAGTATTTTTGCCTGAGTTTCTAAGGGCATGTCTCCTATTTCATCAAGAAAGAGCGTTCCATTGTCTGCGGTTTCAAAGAGGCCTGCTTTCCCTTTAGGCAAAGCACCGGTGAATGCACCCGCTTCATAACCAAAGAGCTCTGCATCAAGCAAGGAAGAGGATAACGCGCTGCAGTTAACGGTTAAGCACGGATTAAATCGCCTTCTGCTTGAGGCATGAATTATCGAGGAGAACACCTCTTTGCCGGTACCGGATTCGCCCAAAAGAAATATCGGCACGTCGTGATATGCAACACGGATGAGGTCTTGGAGTACCTTGCGCATTTCGTTACTTTCTGCAATTACGTCGATCTGAGTCGTTTGATACAGTTCTTTGGTGGGTTTGTTCGGGGAATCGAAGAAGTCCTTTGAGATTTGAATGAGCTTGTCATTCGTGATGGAGGTCACACAAATCAGGATCAGCATCGTATTGCCGGAAGTGTCGAATACCGGGGTGCCTGAAATGAGCGCAAATTTTCCCGATTCAAACGACTGAAATACGGAATAATCTCGTTGCGTATTGAGGATTGTCGGTGTTACAAGGGGTGTGAATACGCCCATGGACTCCATCGTATAAATGCTTTTGCCGATGATATCGTGATGATCAATTTGTGTTATTTCTTGATATCTTGAATTTTCAAAGAGTGCAGTACCATCAGCCTTGGTCACAAAAATACCATCGGAATATGTATTGAGGATATTGGAATACTGGTCGGAAGCAAAATTCATAATGTTCATTTGTTGGATAATCGATGAAAAGAAGGATTGGTTTTGCAAGATGACGATATATCCTTCCTTAAAGGCTTCTAAATAATTTCCGGTGTTTTTGGACAGGACTAAACTGATTGGAATCAAACGGATGTTATAACTGGTTTTTTCGATAATGATCGTTGAAGATGTACAGGCGGTATTCAGGTGCAGAGACTGTAGATGTGAAAAGAACAGGTCAATATCGATTGAGGATAAGAAATCATTTCCGTCTTCGTCACAAGAAAACAAGCTGCCGCTGTTATCAATGAAAAAAGCTCTCTGCAGGTATTTGTGTGTATCAATCATTTGAATCCCTCCGATACGAGTTATTTTCATCATATCACACACTGAACCTATAACGAATCGAGTTGAATCGTTAGAGGTTCGTTTTAATTTAAAATACTATCGTTGTAAGAGGGGATAGCCTTGAAACACTTGCTGTATCTACTACTTTTGATTAGGGATGATTTGGCAAAGAAATTGCAATAAGCAATAGACGGATGGATTGATCACAAAGCGGGGGGACTATGCATGAAAAAAATTGATGTTATGGACGGGAATCAGGCTGCCGCATACGCTTCTTATGCTTTCACAGAAGTAGCAGGGATCTTTCCAATTACGCCGTCTTCGCCAATGGCGGAGCATGTGGATGAATGGTCCGCAAAAGGGAAGAAGAACATCTTCGGACAAACCGTTGATGTGGTTCAGCTGCAATCGGAAGGGGGCGCCGCAGGGACCGTACATGGTTCTCTACAGGCGGGGGCATTGACAACAACATACACGGCATCACAGGGGCTGCTTCTGATGATTCCGAATATGTATAAGATTGCGGGGGAGCTTTTGCCCAGCGTTTTCCATGTGTCGGCGCGAACCCTTTCAACCCATGCGCTTTCTATCTTTGGAGATCATTCAGATGTAATGGCGTGTCGACAAACGGGTTTTGCGATGCTTGCCTCAACAAACCCGCAAGAGGTAATGGATTTGGGAGCCGTTTCGCATTTATCTGCAATAAAAGGGAGAATACCGTTTCTGCACTTTTTTGATGGTTTCAGAACCTCTCATGAACTGCAAAAAATCGAATTGCTGGATTATGAGAATCTTAAACACCTGGTTGATCAGGAAGCGTTGAATCGTTTTCGCAGAAACGCCTTGAATCCGGATCATCCCTGTACACGGGGAACAACGGTGAATCCGGATATATTTTTTCAAGGAAGAGAAGCCTGTAACCGTTTTTACACCGAATTGCCAGATGTGGTGGATGGCTACATGAAAGAAATCAATAAGATCACCGGGAGAAACTATCAGCTTTTTGAGTATTACGGAGCGGATGATGCAACGGATATGATCATCGCCATGGGTTCTGTGGCAGATACGATTAAGGAAACACTGGATTATCTGATATCTCAGGGTCGAAAAGTGGGACTGCTGAATATTCATCTGTACAGGCCATTTTCAGTAAAACACTTCTTGGATGCGATACCGGCAACCGTGAGAAAAATTGCGGTGCTGGATCGTACAAAGGAACCGGGAGCTCTGGGTGAGCCCTTATTTCAGGATGTAATGACGGCATACTTTGATATAAAAACCCCCATGACCATCATCGGTGGTCGCTATGGGCTTTCATCAAAAGACACGACACCGGCTCACATTCTTGCAGTGTATGACAATTTGGCCAAGGAAGAACCCAAGAAAAATTTCACGGTTGGCATTGAAGATGATGTCACTCACCTGTCGATTCCGGTTGATTCTGCGTTTAACCTGGAGATTAAGGAGAGTGTCAGCTGCAAAATATGGGGTCTTGGATCCGATGGTACTGTGGGAGCAAATAAGAACACAATCAAAATAATCGGGAAAAGCACAGATTTATATACGCAGGCATATTTTGTATATGATTCGAAAAAATCAGGGGGATTAACGCAATCACACCTTCGGTTTGGTAAAAATCCGATTCGATCGATTTACCTTGTTCAACGAGCGGATTTTATCGCATGCCATAATCCATCCTATGTAGATAAATACGACATGGTCAAAGATCTCAAGCCAGGGGGGATTTTTCTTCTAAACTGCCAATGGTCTGCGGCGGAGCTGGATAAAGCACTTCCGGCAACGATGAAGAGGGCGCTGGCAGAAAAAAAGGCGCAGTTATACACCATTGATGCCATTAAAATCGCAAGAGATTTGGGGCTGGGGGGACGAACAAATACAGTTCTACAGTCTGCGTTTTTCAAGCTCGTAAAGATCATGCCCCTTGAAGACGCGGTGGAACAAATGAAAAATGCTGTAGAGTCCAGCTATGAGAAAAAAGGGTCCCGTGTGATCGCTATGAATTGCAGCGCGATCGATGCGGGGATCGACAACTTGGTTCGCGTGGATATTCCACAATCGTGGGCCGCTGAAAAAGCAATCGAAATAGAAGCAGATGAGGTACCCTCCTTCATTCGCAATGTCGTGATTCCTGTAAATCGTCAGGAAGGAGACTCGCTGCCGGTATCCATGTATCAGGGCATTGAAGACGGAACCTGGCCTGCTGGGACGACTGCCTACGAAAAACGTGGCACCGCAGTAGAAGTGCCTGAATGGAAAATGGATGCGTGCATTCAATGCAATCAATGCGCTTATGTCTGCCCCCATGCTGCAATTCGACCATTCTTGTTGGATGGGAATGAGGTGTCGCGTGCACCTGAGAGCTTTAAAACCATCAAAGCCAGTGGCAAAGGCCTTTCTGATTACAAGTACAGGCTGCAGCTTTCGCCCTATGACTGTACCGGCTGTGGCAGCTGTGTGGATGTTTGTCCGGCGAAAGACAAAGCACTCCGAATGACCCCGGCCGAAACACAGAACCGTGAGCATGGAAATTGGATGCATGCAATCCAAGCAATTCGGATCAAAGAAGATGCTTTCAATGACGCAAGCGTGAAGCACAGCCAATTTGCACAGCCTCTTTTTGAATTCTCCGGTGCCTGTGCCGGCTGCGGCGAGACGCCCTATATCAAGCTTGTGACCCAACTTTTTGGCGATCACATGTACATTGCGAATGCATCGGGATGCTCCACAGCTTACGGCGGGAGCACGCCTTCCACCCCGTATACCAAGAATCAGAAGGGGCATGGGCCGGCATGGGCAATGTCGCTGTTTGAAGATTGTGCAGAATTTGGCTATGGGATGCGCCTTGGGGCTGAAAAAATCCGAGAAAGAATCGCTGACTATGCAAAGACCTTGGTTAAAACGACCATTGGAGATGCCGCGGAGCGTTATCTTGAGAAAAGGGAATGTGCCTTTGAATCCCCTGCGGTGTCTGACGCATTCATACATGCGGTGATGTCCTACAACCCCTCATCTGAGGATGAAGCGGATCGGGTTCGATTCATCATTGAAAATAGAGACTACCTCCGTAAACGGTCGTACTGGTTGTTTGGGGGGGATGGCTGGGCGTATGACATCGGCTATGGCGGCTTGGACCATGTTTTAGCTTCTGGAGCGAATGTCAATGCATTGGTACTGGATACAGAGGTTTATTCCAATACAGGGGGACAATCCTCAAAAGCGACTGGCGCTGCGGCGATTGCAAAGTTTGCATCAGCAGGGAAAAAGACGAAAAAGAAAGATCTTGGCATGATGGCCATGAGCTATGGCTATGTCTACGTGGCACAAATCGCAATGGGTGCCGATCAGGCTCAGACACTGAAAGCTATCCGCGAGGCAGAAGCATATGAGGGACCATCCCTGGTGATCGCTTATAGTCCATGCATCGAACACGGCGCGAAATG
Source organism: uncultured Peptostreptococcaceae bacterium (assembly GCA_964424355.1). GTDB lineage: Bacteria > Bacillota > Clostridia > Peptostreptococcales > Acidaminobacteraceae > CAZEHS01. The sequence continues at coordinate 17,422 of CAYRIO010000012.1, read as the reverse complement.
CGGCATGGGGAAAAGTCAGGAAGAAATGAAGCAAGCGGTTGAGTCGGGATATTGGCATTTGTATCGATTTAACCCCGCACTGAAAGAGGAAGGAAAAAATCCCTTCATACTGGACTCGAAAGAGCCTACGAAGGACATCAAGGAGTTCATGCGTGGAGAGACACGTTATTCTTCCCTGGAAATATCAAACCCTGATCAGGCAGAGCAGCTCTTTAGCAAAGCGGGGACTGATGCGAAAGACCGGCTTGAAAGCTATAAGCGGCTTGCACAGGGATAGCTTGAGATTCACAGCATAGGATACTTCAAATTGCGAAATGAGGAGGATGTTTTTATGGATTTCATATCAAACGTAGCCCAAAATTATCCGGCATCAGGCATTCGCAGGATGTTTGATCTGGCAGAGCAATACAACGATGCAATAAAGCTAACGGTTGGTGAGCCCAATTTTGATACGCCAGACAACATTAAGGAAGCGGCAAAGCGAGCCCTCGACGAGGGCTTCACGCACTACAATCCCAATGCGGGCTTGATGGGATTGCGTCAAGCGGTTGCAGAGACGTACAGTCAATTCCCCGGCGGGTATACACACGAAAACGTGATGATTACAGTAGGGGCACTGGAAGCCCTTACGCTCAGTCTTATTGCGACGATCAATCCAGGGGATGAAGTGATTATACCAGATCCTGCGTTTCCAAACTATGAAGGACAAATCCTGATGGCAGGGGGGAAACCCATTGCAGTTCCCGTTTACGAGGAGAATGACTTCAAAATCAGGCCGGAGGACATTGAAAAGGCAATCACATCAAAAACGAAAGCCATTTTACTGAATTCTCCCAGTAATCCCTTGGGTTCGGTTCTGGATGAACGGGATATCAAAGCGATTGCAGAAATTGTTCACACCCATGGCCTTCTGGTGTATTCGGATGAAGTATACGACAAGATTATTTACGATGATTACAAATGCTATAGCATGGCAATGATTCCCGAGCTTCATGAAAATGTAATCATCATCAACGGATTTTCAAAATCCTATGCGATGACAGGGTGGCGGTTGGGATATATTGTTGCGAGCAAAGCCATCATTTCGCATATGCCGAAGCTTCAGGAAGGGATCGTTTCTTGTGTGCCCACGTTCATTCAAATCGCAGGGATTGAGGCGTTAAAAGGTCCGCAGAATGCTCTGAATAGGATGATTGAAGATTATTCCAGACGGCGGGACATCCTAATCGATGGTCTGAATGGCATACCTGGAATTACATGCAAGAAATCGCCGGGCAGTTTTTATGCGTTTGCCAACATCAAGGCCCTTGGGAAATCCTCCTTTGAATTTGCTGAGGAGTTGGTAAAAGAAGCAGGTGTAGTGGCTGTTCCTGGATCGGCATTTGGAAAAATGGGCGAAGGGTACATGCGTTTCGTGTTTGCAAACTCAGATGATAATCTCAACGAAGCAGTCATTAGGATCAAGAACCACGTGATAAAGAAATACTGAATGAGTATTCAGTCAGTATTTCGAATCGATAAAGCATATGTGGAAAAGGAGAGACTGAAAAAGCGTCTCCAATGCTTTGACAGACAGAATCTAAAGAGGAGGAGTGGTCTTCGGACCGCTCCTTTAGTAATAGTTGAAACCATCCCTGTGTTAGCGTTAAGAAAGTGTTAAGAGTCAGGAATCCGGCTCCTTTGATATAATGCATGGGAGAAGGTGAACAAATGAGGCGCTTTGATGGACATGCGGATATGCAGGAAGCAGAACCCGTACTCAACAGAAAAAACAACGCAAGGAAGCGACGGTTGCGCAGACGGCGGATTCTTGTGCTGATGGCAATCCTTGCACTCATCGCAAGTGCAGTAGCGTTCTTTTTCCTCAACGACAGCAGGCCCAGTAAGCTGAAGCTGGAGGTGCGGGAGGTCGGCTCGATACCGCTCATTACGGATTTTATCCCTGCAGCCACACTGGGGCGGCCAGGACTTGAAAGAAAGATCAAATACATCGTCATCCATGAAACCGGTAATGAAGGAAAAAATGCCGATGCGGCTTCGCATAATGAGTACATTCACCGGGAAGCAGGCAACCAGCTGACATCCTGGCATTACACCGTGGATGATCATGAAATATACAATCATATTCCAGACAACGAATTGGCATTTCACGCCGGAGATGGTCAGAATGAAAGCGGGGGCAATCTATGCGGTATCGGCATTGAAATGTGCATCAATCCTGAAAATGATTATGAAAAGACCTTGGAAAACACGGCAAAACTCACGGCAGTTCTGATTAAGGCATATCATCTGGAAATCGGCAGTGTCCGAATGCACCAGGATTTTTCCGGCAAAAAATGTCCGGAACGTTTGATCGATTCGGGACGATGGCAGGATTTTTTACAGAGTGTAGAGCAGGAATTATGAAGGTTGGCTAGCCTAACGAAAGAATAGAAGGAGCAGCGGGGACCGTCCGAGACGGTTCTTTTTTTGTTCCTGTCATGGCAAAAACACCAATCCTGCCGGCAAATATTCTGCCCACCCCTTAGTGGGAAGTGAAAAGTTGAACAAGCACCTGCTGATTGGCACGGTAATGCGGGTGCCTCTGCTTAGTCTGCGATGGATTTCTCCTTTTTAACCGCTAAAACAGTATAGATAGCCTCATTAATTTTAGTCGTCTTCACAATATCAAAGCCCATTGATGACAAAGCTTTTTCCAGTTCTCCTGAGCCAATACGAATGGCCATGGGTGGACCTTCTATGATCAGGTCATCCTTTTCATACTCCAGACATAGCAGGTGCCCTCCTGTTTTTAACACCTCAAATATGTTTGTGAGTGCTTTTGTCAGTGAGCTGACTTCGTGGAGTATTAAGGAGGCCATCACAAAATCAATACTGCTATTTTGGATGTTTGAGTTTTCAAGAAACTCCTGGATCAATTCGATATTGGTAAGTTCCTTTTCCCTGGCCTTGTCTTCAATGACACTGAGCATGCGCCTGTCTGGATCCAAGGCGTACACTTTGCCAGAGGTGCTTTCTGCCATCGGAATGGTAAAAAACCCTGTGCCTGCACCGACATCGAGCAGCGTGTGATTTTTTTGAATGGGCATCTGGCTGATGAGAATTTCAGGCGGAATAAGACTCTCCCTTTGCCTGCTGTCTAAAAAGGCAATTTTCGATAAAAATTTCTGATCCGGTTGGCTGTGATGATGCATGGTATTCATAAAAAGACCTCCTTTGAAGTATATTGAAGACTGTAATTGTCTATGATAATGACAAAAAATGAGCAGTTACAACTGCCTGTAATTCTAGCTCATTTTTCACACAATATCGCAAATGCGTTTTTCTTTAAGGTGATTCATCATGTTCGCTTCGGCGTCTCTCATAACCATTTCTATGCGGCAGGCATGATTCTCGTTCATTTCACAAGTGAAAAGCGCACCACTGCCTTCAATGGCTTGAACGACGTCATAAAAGCTTATTTCAGTCTTGGATTTCCTCAGACTATACCCGCCATTTACGCCAGCTGTAGACTGAATAAGGTCGGCCTTGACTAATTGCGTGAGGATCTTAGACAGGTAAGTCGGGGGTATGTTCATGTGACTCGCCAAAGGCTGAAGGCTAAAATTGTCGCAGCCTTCCTGCTTAACGAAATAGGCCATGATATGCAAAGCATAGTTCGTTGCTTTCGTATACTTCATAGGAGTTCCTCCACAAAGATAACATAGACTGTATTTGTCTATGATTATGCCTGATTATTATTGCTCTGTCAATAACAATTTCCAAGTAGTTAAGCCTGCCCCGCCTATTAGGTACTGAAGTATCTTGATGGCCTTTGAGAACAGGTAAGCATTTTCCATAGGCAACAGGGATGGAATGAACAGGAACCATCCCCATTGATTCTACTCATTGCTTCTGCTATAAATAGAATTAACCGTTAAATCCACTCATCACATGTTCAGGAGGCACGATGATCTACAGAAATGCAAGGGTATCAGACATACCGATGATTTCGGCATTGCAGCTGAAATACCACGTTTCTACAATCAGCGAGGCGGACAAGGCCAATGGCTTTGTAACGACCCTTTTTACGGAAGAGCAGTTCAGGGAGCTTATTGAAACTGAAAATGGCATAGCGATCGCCTGCGATGGCGATGTGGTGGTGGGCTACGCCATGGCGGCCTCCTGGGGTTATTGGTCCAAATGGCCGCTTTTTCAGCATATGATCAAAGATCTTGAGCACACCGAATACCTGGGTCAAACCCTCAGTGTTGAAAATTCCTATCAATACGGCCCGGTCTGCATCGACGCAGCCTACAGGGGAAGGGATGTCCTGCCCAGGCTCTTCGATTTTTCGAGGGAGCAGATGAACCAGCGCTATCCCATTCTCATTACCTTCATCAACCACATCAATCCGCGGTCTTATGCAGCCCATGTGAACAAACTGGGGCTGGATGTCATCAAGACCTTTGAATTCAACAGCAATCACTATTACCAGCTGGGCTATGACACAGCGAAGAGCTGCCTTTAAACGGGCAGCTTTTCTGATATTGAGATATTGTTTCAGCGAATTTATAGCCCGGCGTGGGCCTTCTTCAGCGCGGCGATATCCAGTTTGGTCATTTGCAGCATGGCCTGCATGGTCCGGCCGGATTTCACGGGATCGGGATCGGTCATCAGCCCAGCTATTTCCACGGGGGTAATTTGCCAGGATACCCCGTATTTGTCCTGAATCCATCCGCACTGACCGGGTTCTCCGCCCTGTGAAAACTTATCCCAATAAGCATCTACTTCTGACTGGGTGTCACAGTTCACCATCAGAGAGATGGCTGGATTAAAGCTGAAGGGGGAGCCTGCGTTCATAGCAGTGAAGTTCTGTCCTTCCAATTGGAACTCAATCACCAAGGGGGAACCCGCAGGTCCAGGACCCTCTCCGCCGTAAAAGGACTTATTTAGAATCTTGGAATTGCTGAAAACCGATAGATAAAAATCGACAGCTTCTTCTGCGTTGTCGTTAAACCAGAGAAACGGCGTTATTTTCTGCATCTTCATACCTCCTGGAAGTGTCTGATCCTTGTTTTAAGGAAGCTGCGGATTTTCATAATGCAGCTCGATGACGCCGGAAGAAAATACCCGGGAGCCAATCAGTTTAAGTTTTTCCTGCTGTCCCAGACCCATAAACAGGGGGATGCCCTCCTTCAGCAAAATGGGGTTTAAAAACAGCCAGTATTCGTCAATCAGGTTATGGGCCATCAGCGCCTGAGCTGCTGAAGGACTGCCGAACATCAGGATGCGTTCTCCCGGCTAGACCCTGCAACAAAGCCATCCATCGAGATATGGTCCGATAAGATCAGTTTGCGCATCGTGATCCTCTTACTTTTGAAGAAATAATACACAGCTTATTTACCCGGTATTGTCCTCAGGAAATCATGAATCTAAGAAGCGGCAGGGCGGGTCAGGTAAAAGCTCAGGATGACTTGCTTTCCAGCCTTATAAGCCGGTTGACAGCATTATTTTCTATGGAATGTATTGAAATCAAGAGAATGGGTATAAAAGACAATGACATTAGAAATGAGCACAGTCATATTTCGGGAGGTGATTCTTCGTGGGGAATCTTTTGAATAGCGATGTTGTTAGAAATTATGTGCTGACTTTAGTGGTTTTTCTGGCAATTGACATGGTGTGGCTGCTGGTACTGGCAAAAAAACTCTACAGCGAACAGTTGGGGTATTTAATGGCAAAAAGTCCGAATTTGCTTGCCGCCCTGGTTTTCTATGTATTGTTCGTTGCGGGTCTTCTGTTCTTTGTCATACAGCCCGCGCTGGCATCTGGAAGCGGTCAATATGCATTCCTTGCAGGCATGTTTTTCGGTCTGGTGACCTACGGAACCTACGATTTGACCAATCAAGCCACCATCAGGGATTGGCCTGCCCTGATCACATTGATTGATCTCGCCTGGGGAAGCTTTGTTACAGGCAGTACCGCATGGATCAGCTTCACGATCATCCGTCGGTTCTGGGGAACAATTCCATCCTGAATAATGGCGACTAGACAACGGAATTCAAAATCATCTCTTCTCAGGAGACACCCATGAAATCAAGTAGAATTGACGGTGATGACCTTCGGAACTGGTTTAGGTTTGGGTTGAAGGAGGTCATGGGGCATCGGCATTATCTGAATGAGATCAACGTATTTCCCGTGGCCGATGGTGACACAGGTACAAATCTGACTGTGACCCTGAGAGCCATGGTGGAGAACCCTGAATCAACACAGTCCTTTGGGGAGATGGCTGAAAGGATTTCCAGGTCCGGCCTTGCCCATGCCCGGGGGAACTCGGGTCTGATCTTCGCTTCCTACTTCACTGGGATTGCATTGGAGGGGGAAAAGTTTGAAACGGTGGATATCTCTGAATTTTCCACAATGGCAAGGAATGCAGTGAGCCATGTATACCAGGCCATTGATAACCCTGTGGAAGGGACCATGATCAGTGTCATACGGGATTGGGCAGACTATCTTTTCTTAAATCACAACCGGTTCATTTATTTTGAAGACTTGTTGCGGGAGGCTTACCATACAGCAGAGATTTCCTTGTCAAAAACACCGGACATGCTGGAGACTTTACGGCGGAATAAGGTCGTCGACTCAGGCGCGGCTGGCTTTGTGGGATTCCTGAAGGGGGTCAACCATTTCTTTGCCCATGGGGTGAGGGAAGAGGAGACGACGGAAGCCCCCATTGCGACAGAACCTATTCTGGACACCGACGAATCCGAGTACAGATATTGTACGGAGATTACCTTGCGTGGTGGGGTCCCGTCAACGGCCCCCCTCAGGAAGGAACTGGAGGGACTTGGTGACTCATTGATCATCTCAGCTGGCAGGGACCTGCTCAGAGTACACCTGCATACCAACCAGCCCGGGGAAGTCATTCGTCGGTCCCAGTGTTACGGAGAACTGGCTGAACAGAAGGTTGATGATATGCAGCTCCAGCACCGGGTTCGGACCCGTAGCAAGGGCGGTGTTGCATTGATCACAGACTCCATTGCAGATATCCCTGATGCCTTACTTCTGAAATACTGCATCCATACCGTTCCCCTAACCCTGTTAGTGGATGAGATACCCTATCTGGACAAGGTAACCATCGGCCTGGATCGCCTGTTTGCAGTGATGGGCACAGCAAAGGGCTACCCTACCAGCTCCCAGCCGGAGCCCTTTCGGATTCGGGACGTTTTTGAACGTGTTCTGGCAAGCTATGACTCCGTTATTGTCATTACAGTTGCTGAAAGGCTCAGTGGCACGTATGGGGTTTTTAAACGGGAGGCCGAAAGGCTTGAGGCTGAGGGTGGACAGATCACGGTTATTGACAGCCGACTGAATTCCGGCGCCCAGGGTTTGGTTGTCAAGAAGGCTGCGGAATGGCTTGAAGAAGGACTTTCCCATAATGCGGTCACTGAAAGAATAAGGGGGCTCATTCCCCGTACAAAAATCTATGTTTGTCTTGAAACCCTTGAAAATGCAGTGAGAGGGGGTCGCGTGCCCAATACCGTCGGCAAGATCGGAATGGCACTGGGGGCTCGACCCATCATGACCCTGAATGCAGAAGGCCAGGGCGCTGCTTTTGGGTGCGGCTTCAGTTTGGAGGGAATGACCCGGAGAATATTCGCCCACCTTCGACGCATACAGAAGGAAAAGGGCATAGACTGCTACAGCATCGTTCATGGAGACAATCCTGAGTTGGCCGAGCGATATGTCGAATTCATGCGGTCACTGATCGGAAGGGAACCGGAGTTCGTGATGGAGATTTCGGCTGTCACAGCCATACACTCTGGGCCGGGATGCGTTGCGGTATCCCTTGTGGAAGGGATGAAAGGAGTTTCACATGGTTGAAGCAGGCATACTGATCTTTATTTATTTTCTCGGATTCTTTATCGTTGCAACCGTGCTTAAGAACAATTCCATCGTTGATATCGGATGGGGGATAGGCTTTGTCCTGACTGCCTGGCTTCTGCAAATCAAGAGTGGACAGTTTTTCTGGCCCCAAGCGATTATTACGGTCCTTACAACCATATGGGGACTCCGGCTTTTTTACCACATCCTCCGAAGGAATATCCATCAAGCCGAAGACTTCCGCTATGCCACATGGCGAAAGGAATGGGGGGCGTGGGTGATCCCCCGGGCGTTTTTCCAGGTGTTCATGCTTCAGGGATTCTTTATGTATTTGATCAGCCTGTCTGCCATACTGACCTTTGAATCCGAGAAGCAGTCCTTTTCGGTGATTTTGGAAACCGCAGGAATCCTCTTGTGGGCCACGGGGTTCTATTTCGAGGCAGCAGGGGACAATCAGCTGAAGAAATTCATTTCCAATCCCAATAATAAGGGCCAGTTGATGCAGTCCGGTCTTTGGGCGTACACGCGGCACCCCAATTATTTCGGGGAGGCGGTTCAGTGGTGGGGAATCCTGCTGGTTGCCTGGAGCGGCGGCGCATCGTGGGCTGCGCTGATCAGCCCTGTTACCATCACCTTGCTGCTACTGTTTGTCTCCGGCGTGCCGATGCTGGAAAAATCCATGGCAAAAAAACCTGGTTTTCAGGCGTATGCCGCGAGAACCAATAAGTTTTTCCCCTGGTTCCCGAAATAGCGGGAAGGGGAACCCTGTTGTGATTATTCTCCAGCACGATAGGGTGTGTGTTTTTTCTTGGAGGTGTTCAAGCTATGAAGTACTGCTATCAAGTGAGTATTGATGACATCCTAAAAACCATGGGATCACGGTCTGAAGGCCTCAGCCAGCAGGAGGCCGATTATCGGATTGAAAAATATGGTTGGAATGAGCTGCAGGAAAAGCCGCCGGTGAATCCACTCATCCTTTTCATCTGCCAGTTTAATGACTTTCTCGTCTGGATTCTTCTTGCCGCCGGGGGCACCTCTCTGCTGATTGGTAAATGGGAAAGCAGTCTTGTGATTTTTTTGGTGCTGATCCTGAATGCGCTGCTTGGCACTTTTCAACATCTGAATGCGGAAAAATCCCTGAACAGCTTAAGGAAGATGTCGGCACCGTTTTCCCGGGTCATCAGAAATGGCATAAAAACGGACATCCCCTCAAGGGGTCTCGTCCCAGGGGACCTGATGCTTCTTGAGGCAGGGGACTATATCGCTGCTGATGCACGGGTGACTGGAGTTTATAGCCTTCAGGTCAATGAAAGTTCTCTCACCGGCGTATCTGAAAGTGTGCATAAACAGACAGAAGCCATTTCGTTAAAGAATGCATCCATTGGTGATCGGATGAACATGGTGCACGCTGGCAGTTACGTCACCTACGGCCGTGGTGTCACAGTGGTCACAGCAACCGGCATGTATACAGAAATCGGCCGGATTGCCCATCTGCTGGAATCCACAGAGGAAAAGAAGACGCCTCTGCAAATAAGTCTTGATAGTTTTGGCCAGAAGCTGGCAACGGTCATTCTGGTACTCTCGATTTTAATGCTGGCTCTAAGCGTTTTCCGCGGACAACCGACTCTCAGCGCACTGATGTTTGCCGTTTCCCTGGCTGTCGCGGCCATCCCCGAAGCGCTCAGTGCCATTGTTACCATTGTTTTAGCCATAGGGACACAGTTCATGGCTAAAGAGAATGCAATTGTCCGGGAGCTCCATACTGTTGAAAGCCTTGGCTGCATTTCTGTCATTTGTTCTGATAAAACCGGAACCCTTACCCAAAACAAGATGACAGTCCAAAACGTATTTTTGGACAACATGTTGTTGTTAAAAGAAGAGCTGAATACGTCCACAAAGTTACACCGTTCCTTGGTCGAAATGGCGATCCTGTGTAACGACGCAGTGACCAATGAACAGCTGGAAGTCGGTGACCCCACTGAAATAGCCCTTGTCAAGGTGGGCGATGATCTGGGAATTGACGAAAGTGTTTTACGAGAGGAACATCAGCGACTGCAGGAGCTGCCCTTTGATTCTTCACGGAAGCTCATGAGCACCCTCAATAGGGTTGAAGGCCGCCTTACCTTCATCACAAAAGGCGCAGTCGACGGCTTGCTCAATCGGCTCAGCCACTATGAGACCTCCCAGGGGCATATGCCGATTGATGAGGATACCATCAATCACATTGAATCCGTCAATGAGAAGCTTTCACAGGATGGGCTCCGTGTCCTGGCCTTTGCCTATAAACCATTTGAAGAAAACAGACCCCTCCGTTTCGAGGATGAATACGGCCTTGTTTTTCTGGGGTTGATCGCCATGATGGATCCGCCACGGCCAGAGTCGGCTGAAGCCGTCCACGCATGTATCCAAGCAGGTATACGGCCGGTCATGATCACAGGGGACCACAAGGTCACCGCTTCAGCCATTGCCCGCCAAATTGGTATTCTTCGAGATGGAGACATGGTGATGCAGGGAGCGGATGTGGAAGCTTTAAGTGATGAGGCCCTGAGGAAAAAGGTCGCCGAAGTGACGGTGTATGCCAGAGTTTCGCCGGAACACAAAATTCGGATCGTTCAAGCCTGGCAGGCCAATGGGCACATTGTCGCCATGACCGGCGATGGCGTTAATGATGCTCCCGCATTGAAACAGGCTAACATTGGGATTGCAATGGGGATAGCGGGCACAGAAGTGTCTAAGGAAGCCTCGTCAGTCATCCTGACTGATGACAATTTTTCGACCATTGTGAAAGCGATTCGAGCAGGGCGCAATATCTATAACAATATTCAAAATTCAATTTTGTTTCTTCTTTCAGGGAACACCGCTGGCATCCTGACGGTTGTCTATACTTCCATGATGGGACTCCCGATCCCTTTCGCTCCTGTACACTTGCTGTTTATCAACCTGGTAACCGACAGCCTTCCTGCCATTGCCATCGGAACAGAAAAGCATGTTTCCAGCGTCATGCAGGAGAAGGTCCGTGACATATACGAGCCAATCATCACAAGAAAGAATGCAATGAAGATCCTCTGGAAGGGTATGGTTATTTCTGGCGCCACATTGGTCTCCTATGGATACGGCTTGTCCCAAGGCGATGAAGGCTTGGCCGCCACCATGGCCTTCGCGACCTTCTGTCTGGGTAAGCTGTTTCACAGCTTGGACTCCCGTTCCAAAATGCCGCTCCTGAAGCAGGGGGTGTTTACCAATCCTGGCCTGTGGGGGGCTATCCTGGCAGGCGTTATTCTTCTCCACATCGTTCTCTTTGTCCCAAGTCTCCATCATCTGTTTGAAATTACCGCACCTAACTGGAATCAGCTTGGGATCATCTATGGGATGAGCCTGCTGCCCCTCGTACTGATTGAGATTTATAAGCATGTCACATACCATGAACACAACCGGTGAGAAATAGGGTGTTTTCTGTGACCAAGGAGTACAAATATGAAAAAAATACTGCATCATAAGAGATTAGTCATCTTCATAGGGGTTGCTCTGGTTGGTCTGGGGATGTTTATTTTTAAGAATAAACCCGTTTTGGCGGTGTATTTAGAGGTTCAGCCGGCCACATTTACGGAATCGTTGCTGATCAGCGGAAAAGTTCAGCTGGATAACGCTGTGCCTCTCCGGGTTGAAGTGGGGGGGACGGTTGAATCGGTTGCGGTTTCTGCCGGAACCAGCGTACAGTCCGGAGCGCTCCTGCTGGTTTTGAAGGATCCTGCCCTGAACCTTGCCTTGAGTCAGGCAGAAGCGGATCTGGACAAAGCAAGAGCAGACCTCAACAGGATTCTGAGGGGAGGCACTGCCGTACAGACTGCTGTCATTGCCGGCCTGAATGCGGAACGGGAAGGCTTGGTACGGGATTTAAAGCGGATCCAGACGCTTCACGATCAAGGAGCAGTCTCAGACAGCGACCTGAATGTGGCACAGGATGCCTTGAACCTGAAGAACATCGAAATCAACAAAGAATCAGCCAGGCTCCATCAGGCCCAACAGGATCAGGGATCAGATCAGGCCGTTGCTCAGGCGGCAGTGGCTGCAGCGGAGTCCCGGGTAAAGAGTGCCCGCCTTCAAGTGGAGCGGCTGCAGGTGTCCGCGCCCTTTTCAGGCATCGTGATACAGTCGGACAGACTGCCGGGGGAAAAACTGGATGCCGGAGCGGTGGCGGCGATACTGGCCAGAAGTACGGATAAACGGTGTGACATCGCGCCGGATGAGAAATACATGTCCGTACTGAAGCTGGGCCAACCGGTAAGCCTCTATGCGGATGCCAATCCTGCTGAACGCATCCAAGGGGTCATCTCCTGGATTGCTCCGGAGGTAGATGCCGAAACCGGAACGGTACCCATGCGGATTGCCCTCAAGACAGACCATCCCTGGCTGATTCAGAACCTGATGCTCCGCTGTGAGATCATTACAGCCACCCTCCCCGACAGCCTGAGCATTCCGGCGGATTATCTCATAGGTGAGGGCAACTCGACGGTCCTTATTTTCGAAAACGGCAAGGCTGTAACGCGGGAAATTCAAGGGGTTCCCTCAGACACGGGGAAAATCAGAGTGGTATCCGGGTTGAAATCCGGTGATATCGTCCTCTCGCCCCAAGGGCTTGAGGCAAATCAGTCTGTTCAGCTGAAGCCCTCGGCAGGTGACGGATCATGACCCGGTATGAGTGGGCGGTGGCCCTGCGCTTTCTGCGGTTTGACCGTAATCAGACCCTGTTCATTCTCTTAGCCATCACCTTGGGGGTAGCGGTACAGATTTTTTTGGATTCGCTGATCACCAGTCTTCAGTTCAGCCTCATTGACGAAACGATCGGGGCCAGTCCTCACATTACGGCAGAAGGGAAAGCGGTCTTGATCACGTCAGAGGATCACGGGGGCCCTTCCTCGGCACTCAGAGGAGATTTCACAGCACCGGCAGAGCCGGTCGACAACTGGTTGAATAAACAGCTTCAGCTTGAAGCTGAACCGGACCTGCTGAATGTACTGCCTGTTTTGGAAGCGCCGGGCTTCCTGGAAAGGGGAGGCGTACAGCGGAACATTTTGCTCCGTGGTGTGGAACTGGCCCCAGCATCCCGGTTATACCACCTTTCGGAACGGTTGAGCGGCGGTGTTCTGCAGGTGTCCGGCAGAGAAATACTTTTAGGTGCCCAGTTGGCGGAAGACCTTTCCCTGGGGGTGGGAGATACGGCCCGGCTGGTACTCCCTGGTCGCGGACCCTCCCAGTGGACCGTGACAGGGATTGTTGACTTTAAAGCCAAGGGGCTGAACAGCAGCTGGATATTTGCAGACCTTGCTGCCGTGCAAAGTGCGGCGGGCACACCGGACATCATCACCCGATTTGAGGCCCAGACCCCGGATGTTTACAGTGCGGACCGCACCAGCGACACCCTGAACCGGCGCTACGGCTCCCTGAAATTCGGAAACTGGAAGGCCGATAATGCCCAGCTGCTGATAGCGCTTCAAAGTCAGTCCAGCTCATCCTCCACCATTCAGGCCTTTGTCCTGTTGTCCATCCTCATGGGCATCAGCAGTGTCCTGGGAATTTCCGTGGCGCAGAAGAACCGTGAAATAGGAATCCTAAAAGCCATGGGAGCCACTGCCCAGAGTGCCCGGTGGATTTTTCTGATTCAGGGGCTGGTCCTGGGTTTGGCTGGGGCCGTGGCGGGCTGTGCTGCGGGGTGGCTGCTCATTCAGGGGTTTTCCCGGCTGGGCGGGGGCCTTTCCTTCACCATTGTTCTTTCACCCGGACTTATTCCCCGGATGCTTCTGATCACCACCCTGGCAGGGATGATCTCTGCCTGGATCCCTTCCAATCGTTCGGCACGACTTAATCCCATCGAGGTGATCCGCAATGGTTGATGCGGTTTTGAAAACCAAAGACCTAAAAAAATCCTATGGCGCGACCGTGTCCGTGGAGGTGCTTCATGGGATCGATCTCCAGCTGGAGAGAGGGTCCTTTACAAGCTTGATCGGCCCTTCCGGCAGCGGGAAAACAACCCTGCTGAATTTGATGGGACTATTGGATCAGCCCACTTCAGGGAATCTGTTCCTGGACGGAATCCAAACATCCGGTCTTCCTGACAATGAAATTGCCCGGTTGAGGAATCAGTCCCTGGGATTCATCTTTCAATTCCATCATCTACTGCCCCAATTTTCAGTGCTTGAAAATATTCTGATTCCTCACTGGATAGCCACCGGGCAGCAATCGCTGAAAATGCAGAGCCGAGGGGAGAGCCTTTTGAACCGGGTGGGGTTGTCCCATCAGGCCCATCAGAAAGCGGGGGCGTTATCCGGGGGACAGCAGCAGCGGGTCGCTATTGCGAGGGCGCTGATAAACAGCCCCCATCTGGTTTTAGCGGATGAACCCACAGGCAATTTGGATACTGAAAATACAGAATCGGTGTTCACACTGTTAAGGCAGATCAACCGGGAAGACGGCACCGCTTTTTTGATTGTCACCCATGACCGGCATATTGCAGCAAAATCTGATCGGGTCGTCGAACTGGTGGATGGGATGATAGTCAGGGATCAGCCCCTCTCCGGCGGTGATGAGGATTGGAAATCCCTGGCCCCGCATTACTGCAAGCAGTGCGGGCTAAATGTCATGTCTCCATTGCGATAGTCATTGAATCGCATTCAAACTGCGATGGGACCACCTGGGATGGATGTAAAGGGTCGCCAGAAACAGGGCATTCTGACTGCGTTTAAAATCCGAAAATCAGTACCCTGGTGCTCACAGCATGGGCATACTGAACACGATTAATGGGTATGATTACGGTAGGGTAACTGCAGGTCAACGGACATGATCCATGTCATCCTTCAATCATAACGGTCTGAAAGATTACTGTACCACAGGAGAACTATATGGTAGAAGTATGCTTATTGGGCTCCGGAGGCATGATGCCGCTTCCGAACCGGTGGCTGGCAGCCATGGTGTACCGGTCCCACGGTAAAATGATCCTTATAGACTGCGGTGAAGGAACACAGATTCCACTGCGGCAGCTGGGCTGGGGCTTCAAGGCAATTGAAGCCATCTGCTTTACACACTGGCATGCCGATCACATAGCGGGTCTTCCGGGGCTGCTGCTGACGATGGGAAACAGCAATCGCACGGAGCCCATCACGCTATTTGGACCCCAGGGGCTCTCAGAAGTGGTGCGAGGCCTGATGGTCATCGTATCGGACCTGCCCTTTGAGGTCCATTTGGTTGAGCTGCCGACGGACCGGTTTTCTATGATCCAGTTTGAAGACATTGAGATTAGTACCTTTCCATTGGATCATTGGCTGCCATGCCTGGGGTACAGCCTGAACCTCAGGCGTGGGGGGCGGTTCGATTCTTCAAAGGCAAGGGACCTGGGTGTGCCGGAAAATCTCTGGCACAAATTGCAGTCCGGTGAAACAGTGAGCATTGGAGACCAAGTGTTCACGCCGTCTCAATTTCTTGGCGAGGAGCGGAAGGGCATCAAGGTCTGTTACTGTGTAGACACCCGTCCGGTTGAAGGCTTGAGTGATTTTGTCCACGGTGCCGACCTGCTTGTATGCGAAGGCATGTACGGTGACGACTTTCTCATCGGCAAGGCCATTGAGAGAAAGCACATGCTGTTCTCTGAAGCGGCGGAACTGGCCAGGCGAGGGGATGTGCGGGAACTTTGGCTGACCCACTTCAGCCCTTCCTTGGAGGCGCCGGAGAAGGAGCTGACAGCGGCAACCCGGATCTTTGAGAACACCGTTTTAGGGCGGACGCAGCTGTGCAAGAGCATGCGGTTTGAGGAATGAGATGTCTGAAGCCGGTGAATTTGATTGGAAAATTCATCCCGCCATACAGAGAACCAGCCCGATGATGAAATCCAGGCTGGTTCTTTTCCGTGATGTTGCTGGTTGATGGATGGAATTGCTCTCAGGAGAGGACTTTCTCCTTACGGAGTCCGTGGATGAGCAGCATGACAATGGCGGCAACCTCAGCGACGGTGGCAACGGCAAGCCCGGGGTAGGTGATCATCGGGTAGCCGGGAAGAAGGAATCGCGCAAAGAATTCAATCAGGTATCCGAAACAACCTCCCATCAACAGGATGCCGATGGTCTTTGGATAATAACCGGACTTGTACACAAGATACCCGAAGGGGAACAGCCACAGGCCCCAGAAAATTTCAGTGATGTACACGCCGTACTGTCGGAGATCAAGAAAGAACATGGCCTGAGCAACCAGCTGGTCGGGGGCCATCACCTGCAGATACCCGACACCGCTTAACAGATGCATGGCGGCGAACTGATTGAGCAGATTCAGCATGGCCATGGGAACGCTGACCGCAACGAAGGCCATCATCACCACCGCATGGCTCCTGCTCACTGGGGAGAGGAGGCGGTACAGCGTGAGCCCCAGCAGCAAGAAAGCTGTCTGTCCGATGAGATCACTGATAAAGCTTGCCTTGAAAAGCGCTTCG
This sequence comes from uncultured Peptostreptococcaceae bacterium, assembly GCA_964424355.1. Taxonomy (GTDB): domain Bacteria; phylum Bacillota; class Clostridia; order Peptostreptococcales; family Acidaminobacteraceae; genus CAZEHS01. The sequence continues at coordinate 1,086 of CAYRIO010000012.1, read as the reverse complement.
TTTGCCAGGATACTGGCGGCTGTTGCCACGGCATTCTGGTTTGAGATCAGTGTCGTACGGGTGATTTCGGCAAAGCCGCTGCCGAACAAAAGCACTAAGTAGAGCCCGCCTGCGAGAAGTGCCGTTTTTTTATCGGGTTGATGGTTCATCCCTATTCTCCTTTCACCGTGTATTCGAACACGTCTTCCAATTTAACCCCAAAGGCCTCCGCCAGCCGGAAGGCCAACTCCAGGGAAGGGGTGTACTTTCCTGCCTCGATGGAGATGATGGTTTGCCGCGAAATCCCGGCCCTTTCGGCCAGCTCCTGCTGGGTCATTTCATCGGCAAAGAAACGGAGTCGTCGGAGATTGTTGCTGATCTCGATTTTTTTTGCCATTTTAAACACCCTTCCTGTAATAGTACAGCTGGGTGAGACCCTCCAGCATGGAGCCCACAGAGATTGTGCCGAAGAGGATGTTCAGCATCAGCACCGGGGTGTAGCCGAAGGCCAAGGTGATCAGGCTGATAATAAAGCCGACCCCGGTCAATGCAAAACCAATCCGCATGGACTTCAGCTCAATCAGCTTGTCCATTTCATCCTCAACCATTTCCAGGGCGATGGTTTTTTTAATATGGTCATCGCCGCAGTTTCTGCTCCGGATGGATTCCTTGGCGGCAATGGCGATGGACATCAGGATATGGAACACGATCTGGATTATGATGGCCGCTGCAACGCCAATACCAATATATTGCAGCATGGTCAGGGCCCAGAGCTTTAAATGCTCAGGACCCGTGAGGCCCGCCTGGTATTTTCCCAAAGCGTTAACGCCATAGGCCGCCATGAGGGCTGCCCCTGTGAAGACGGATACAAGCACGCGTTTTTCCTGATAAGACATGGGGGCCACACTCCTTTAGAACTTGTCGGTTGTATTCGTTGTGGTTGTTTGCGCTGACATGGTAATGTTTTATGTACTTATTGTAACACAAAAACTACACAATGTAAAGTTTAGCGTACATAATGTAAAGAACACCCTGAGGTTTTGAGTTCCCGTGCTTAGTTGAAAGGCGAGATGCCACTTTGTAAAACGAAATGCAATCTTTGTAATG
>CAYRIO010000011.1:0-80644 GCA_964424355.1 uncultured Peptostreptococcaceae bacterium | reverse complement strand
CTATATGCCCAAGTAGCTCAGTCGGTAGAGCAGTGGACTGAAAATCCACGTGTCGGTGGTTCGATTCCGCCCTTGGGCACCAAAACCTTAAATGAAGCCTGTTATGTAAGCAACGCGAAATGGCGGAGCGATACATGGCGGGTTTTTTTGATTATTCTGCTCTAATATAGAGGGCATTTTGATATGATATATTGCAAAGAGCAGAAAATACCGCAGCAGCGGAGGAAACTATGGAAGTTGAACGGATTTCGGTCTTTAAGTATTGGTATCAGAAGCTGAAGAACCGCTACGGCGATACGGTAGTAGAACTTTACGGCAGCAAGAAGGCGAAACAAGCGCTCTTTTTCGCGCTGAATTTTTTAGCGGCGACAGCCCTATTCTACAGTGCCTTTCCCAGCATTCCCATTTTGTTGATGATTGCTTTTGCCATCGCCACGGTGTCCCGAGTGGTTCCGAAGCTGGCCCTCGCCATGGCGCTGTGTATTTTTGCAGGGTATGCCTTCATCCTCCGGATGGATCTGGGATTCATGGAGCTGGTGCTGGGACTGGTCCTGCTGATTGTAGACACCCGGGGACGCCATGATGAATGGCTGTTCATCACGCTGATCACGCCCCTGTGTGTCCAGGTGGATGCCCTGTACGCCCCTGCCTTTCTGGCCATGGTCCTGGTAAAAGAGGACTGGGCCTCCACTTCCTTTGTGGCCATCATGCAGACCGCTTTCCTGGCCACCTTCATGGGGCATTACCCCTGGCTGCGGTCGGATCTATCCGTTCAAGGGCCCTTCAGCCATGCCGTTGCGGATTTTTCAGGCTCCCTGGCCCATCAGTTCAATACCATGTATACCTACAAGGCCGGCGGCATCGTCGACTATCTGGGAAACAATCTGTTCTTCCTGCTGACGTTCATTGCTGCCTTGAAGGTGATCACCACCCTGGCAGGGCATATGAGCTTTGATGAGAAGGATGGGGCGGACCGTAAGCGGCAGGAGCTGACGGGGATGGCGGCCGGGGCAGGTCTGAGCCTCGTGCTGACCATCGCCCTGGGATATCTGTGCGCCGGGCGCTATGCGGTGCCCCAGGCCCTGCTGACCCTGGCCCTGTCCTTCACCCCGGTATTCTTCACCTCGGCGGTTACCGGCAGTCTCGTCAAGCTGGCTACGTTCAGTGAGCTGAATAAGCGGACCGGCGGCTTTTCCTGGGACAGCATCGCCGGGTATGAGGATGTGAAGGATGAGATCAAAGAGGCGATCTTTCCCTACACGGATGAAACCACCTATCGCCGCATCGAGGAGATGAACCTTTCCATTGTGAAGGGGATTCTGCTCTACGGCCCTACCGGGGTCGGCAAGACCCTGTTCGCCCAGGTGATGGCAGCTGAGGCCCATATGCATTTCATCACCGTGAAGTGCACGGATTTCATGTCCAAATGGGTGGGGGAGAGTGAATCCCAGCTGAAGGGCATCTTTGCCCAGGCCCGGAACCAGACCCCCTGCATCATCTTTTTCGATGAAATAGAAGCCTTCCTGTCAGCACGGGACAGCGAGGTGAATAACTACACCCAGATGGTGGTCACCACTTTCCTGGCGGAGATGGACGGCTTTGAAAAGCTGAAGGACGTCCTGGTGATCGGGGCCACCAATTATCCCAATAAGATCGATCCCGCCGTGATCCGGCCGGGGCGGTTCGATAAGATCATCTACATCCCGCATCCTGACGAGGAGGCCCGAAAGAAAATCTTCCAGCTTTACCTCAAGGATAAGCCCGTGACGGACTCTATCGACCTGAACCTTCTGGCCCATACCTCGGAGCGTTATACCCCTGCGGATATCTGTGCCGTCATCACAGAGGCCTACCGGGCCAGCAATTACACGGCGGTATCCAACCATGACCTGCTGAACCTGATCAAGCATAACAAGGCTACGATGACCTATCAGATGCTGGAGACCTACAACGCTTTCGCTGCCCGTTTCGGCAGGCGGAAGTTCTCGGGCGGAGACGATGGGGGGGGGTCTGCCCGGCGGCTCCGCTGGAACCATGTGGCAGGTATGGATGAAGCCAAGCACGAGCTGCAGCGGTATATTGAGTTCCCCTTGAAGAATGCCGATGTCTACGATCACTACCGCATCCGCCAGTCCAAGGGAGCCCTGCTGTTCGGCCCTCCCGGCTGTGGCAAGACCCTGCTGGTAAAGGCTCTGGCGGACGAATGCGGTGTCACCTTCATTCCGGTGAAGTGCTCTGAGGTTCTGCGGGCCTACACCGGGCAGACAGAAAGCAATGTTCAGGACCTGTTCAGGAAGGCCAAGGAGAACCGCCCGGCCATCCTGTTCTTCGACGAGCTGGATGCCTTCGCGGAAAAACGGGGATCCGGGGACACCAAAATCGTGGAGCAGCTGTTGACTGAGCTGGATGCGGTGGAGGAGCTGAAGCAGGTGTTCATCCTGGGAGCAACCAACCGGATCGGGGTCATTGACGAAGCGCTCCTGCGGCCCGGCCGGTTCGATAAGCTGATTTATATCGGCCTGCCGGATGAGGCTGCCCGGAAGGCTCTGCTTGAAATGTCCCTGGCGGGACGTCCCCACACTGTGGATGCGGCGGCTGCAGCCGTCCTGACGGCGGGCTATACCGGCGCCGAGATCGACTATCTGGTAAACCGGGCTGCCATCCTGGCAGCGGAGGATTTTATCCGGGGAATTGAGAGACCCATTGGCACAGAGGACATGATGGAGGCCCTGGGAACCACCTCCCGCTCTGTGGCGCCTGAGGACGTGGAACACTACCGCGACATCAGCCGAAGGGCCCGGTGACGCCGATGAATAAGATGAAAATTTATCGAAGACTGCTGGGCGGTGCCTTGGCCGGGCTGTTCCTGGTCGGATGCGGGCCCGCTGAGGTGCAGAAAATCGGCCTGCTGAAATCGGAAGAAATCCCGATAGCCCAATTGAAGACTACGGAAGTGCCGGCAACGCTGCTGGCAGCATCTGACGGCATCGGATTTTTTCAGCGGAATGGCTGCCGAGCTGTTTATGTGGTTCACCCCGTTCCAGCGGGAGTTCGGTTGGTGGTGAAGGGCGTCTATGGAGACCCCGGAAAAATCGTCGTGGAGGTGGCGGAGGTCTCCACTGCTGCAGAGCGTGAAGGGGAATTCGAAGCCCCCTCAGAGGTTGTTGTTTCAGATTCCGCAGCCCTGGCAGCCCTTTTGCCCCAGGTAGCCACGGCGGACACCCGGAGTGTGCTGGTGCAGTATAATCCCCTGGGCGCCCTGTATCTGGGAAAGGAGCTGAAGACTGTGGAAGCGATCTGCCACCCCGCCACCGCCTATTCCGGGGTGCGCTACCACTTCGATCCGGTAGATGCCCAGATCACTGCGGTTCTGTATGTGGACAAAGGCCCCACCCTCATGGGGGAAAAGGTGCTGGCCATGGATCTGAAGGCGGGGGAGACCGTGATGGTGACCTATGTGGTCAATGAGGAGCCAACGAAGCCTGCCGAGGTCGTCAATGTGGTGCGGAAGCCCCAGGTGGGGATGCCGGGCGGGCCCCAATGAAGCTTTTAAGGACCCTGCTCGCAGCACAGGCATGCAGAAGCTGCCACTGTGGAAGTCACCGGGCCCCTGAAGGTAGAAACCCTGGATCCCGCCCTGCTGAAAAGCATCCCCGCCCTGGAAGGGTACGGTCCGGACAGTTTGACGGAAAGCGCCTATTTATTCGCCCATCAGGGGAAACAGCCCTGCTGCTGTATGAGGGAGAATAAGGGACCTTTGTCTGATTAAAAAAAGCCTGGCAGCCGCCAGGCTTTTCAATTGGGATTCATGAATCGCTTCGGTGTAATGCCAAAGCTTTCTTTGAAGAGCCTGCTGAAATGGCTCTGGTCATAGAAACCTACGGACAGTGCTGTATCCGCAATGGTTCTGCCGTTCTCCAGCAGGCGCCGCGCTTCGTTCATCCGGAGCATCAGCTGCCAAGCATGGGGCGTGGTATTGAATGCCTTGGAAAAACAGCGGATCAGCATGTATTTATCCATATCCGCCAGCTCTGCCAAGTCGTCCAGCCGAATTAAATCAGCCAGGTGTTCCCGGATATGATCACTGACCCGGCCGGCTGCTTCGATGCCGGAATCGGCGCCATCCAGGGAGAGAAGGGTGTTTTCCGGTTCACAGAGCGCCTGATCAATGATATAGAGCAGGGTTTCGTCCTTGGCAGCACCGGGATGACAAAGGGATTCGAAATGATCTGACAGGTTTCTGAACTGCGGGGTTCCCAGATCTTTGACGACAAAGCAGGGGCGGTCCGGCGCCTGAATTCCGGGGATATTCAGCCAGGCAGGGTCGATAAAAACCATGTAAAAACTCCAGGAAGACACCTCTTCAGGACAGCACTGGTGGACGAACTCGGGTCCGATCATGACCAATTGCCCCGCATGGATCCGGTGCTCCTTCTCTCCAAACCTGAAAAGACTGCTGCCTGTGGTCACGAGCGCTATTGCCAGCTCAGCGTGGGCATGTTTTCTAGAGGCGTGGGACTGGTGGATGCACTTGTTCACCTGATAATAGGGATAGTCGGGATCCCTGTAGAAACGAACGGAGCCCATCAGATCGCCTCCCCTTGTAATGGTAGGATCATCGCAACAGCTTCAGTTGCCCGCAGAGGCTGTTCACGACCTTTCGAGAACCGTAGATGCAGAGTCCCAGGTACTGCGTTTCTTGGGACGGTCTTTCTCCCGTGAGGGCCATGTATTCAGCATAGGTATGGCAATCCTGAGCAATGGTACTAAAGCCGATAACCGTCAGATCCGGGCGCTTCGTCTGACAGGCCCGGTATATTCTGCTGAGTTCATCCCTGTTGGAGCCGAGGACAGGAATCGGTACTGCCGTAATGCCTTTGTGCAGTTCTCCGCCGCTGTCAGTGATGTCCGGACCGATTAACCCGGGTATATGGTTGCCCAGGCTCAGTCCTAAGACTGCAGCCGTATTGGCGATTAGGCCAGAGGGCAGGGTACTGTCTACAACCATGACACATTTCATGATCAGTCACCTCCTGTTTTCATTATAAGGCAGGCCGGTCACTGGATATTGTATGAAATTGATGGATCGGCATGCGGAATTCACGGCAGGCCGGGCAATCACAGGTGCTTTTCGAGATAGAACTTGCTGCCGGTTCGGGGATAGTTCTTTTGCTCGTACACGACATGGTAACCGTTCTTTTCATAAAAAGGCCTTGCCTGGAATCCGAAGGTGGTTAAAAAGGACATGCGGCATTGGTGCTGGAGCGCAAAAGTTTCTGCATCTTTCAGCAGCTTGGAGCCGAGGCCAGTGGTCCGCTCACGCTCTTCGACGATCAGGAAATCAATCTCCAGCCACTCCCCGTGGATTGAAAAGCAGATGCCGGCCATGAATTCCCCCAGATCATTCTCATAGCGGATAATGAAATCGTGGGGGTTTTTGTCTTCAATGCGCTCCCGGTTGAAGGCGATGATTCTGTTTCTGATTTCAGCGGTATCGTTCTCTTGTGGGTCTGTAATGAGTTTGCGGATCATAGGCATTCCTTTCTGGACCGTCTGTTAAACGGTGCGCTGTGCGGCGTTTTTCTCCGCTTTGTCCTGATACATCAGTGTATCAAGATGGTTCAGAAAACCCTGAGCAGAATCACCCAAGCGGGCGTCGAAAAAATCGCACCCGATGCTGAGGCTGATCATATAAGGGGCAAGGCTTTGGGCATTGAATTGGGCCACGTTTTCCTTCAGCCGGGCAATGGACACGGATAAATCCTCTGGAGCAGAGGCTTCCATGATCACGACGAATTCATCTCCGCCGAACCGGGCGATGAAATCGCACTTTCGGAAGGTGTTCCGCAGAATGGCTGCAGCGCTTTCCAGCGCCTGATCGCCGGTATGATGGCCATAGAGGTCGTTAATCTGTTTGAATGCATCCAAGTCGATCATGATGCCAATGAGCAAATCCCTATCGGCATGGTTGCGGATCCGCTGCTGCAGGTAACTATCAAGCTGCCTGCGGTTGAAAAGCCCGGTGAGGTGATCGGTGAAAAGCTGATCATTCTGGATATTGATAAAGAGGACCAGCACGGAGAGAGTCATGCAAACCCACAGGATGGAAACACCATAGAAAAGGGTTTGAATGATTCCGCCGATGAAAGGCGGCAGCGCAAATACCAGGATCGAAAGATAGTATTGTTTTCGGATCCGGTCGCGGTGCCGGATGATATGAACCATCGTGTGCATCAGATAGCCATAGCAGATCAGCGCCATGAGCAGGAACAGTTGGCCGCGGTGATACACGTTATCAGCATCGAGGTAGAACATCACATTGCCGAAGAGGCTCATGAAGGATAGGACTCCGTTGATGATTGCTGGGATCATCATCGGCAGGATCCGTTTTTTCAGGCGCTGTTCATCCCGAAAGATCTGGTAATCGGCATAAAGCGACCAAATCAGGCAAATGACGGGGTTCAACGTATAATAAACGACAACGACCAGCAGGTATATTTCGCGGACAAAAGGCCCGGAACGTCCATCGAGGACCCACATGGCCGTGTCAAATATCAGGATCAGCACATTTGACGCCAGAAGCGCCATGAAAAGCTTCTGCTCAAACAGGTACTTGGCGGTTCGGTGGGATACATTCAGATAGATCAAGGCCAGGACGGCCAAGGCGAACGCGTTCAGTTCAACATATAAAAGAGTAAGCATCGGTCCTCCGGAAAAGGTTGGATGGTTCAATGATTTGGATGTGTTCACAGGAGTATTATATAAGATTATCGGAGGAAATCCCTGAAATCTCCTGGAAAGAAAACGAGATAAAAAATATTTCTGGGGGCAGAGCGGGTGATATTCAGTATCAAATGGGTATATAAGAAACAAATCCGAATGATCAAGGAGGCGTCAAATGATCAAGCAAGTCGTGAGAATCCGGTGTGACGAATGTATGACGGAGTTCCGAAGAGGTGATTATGTAACGGTGCTGACCCCCCGCATGGAATATCCCAATGCCGCGCCCATTGAGCATGTTTGCAGAAATTGCTACAACAAGGATTGCAGTGGTCTGGATTACGTGGAGCGTACGGCGGAAGCTCTTACCAAGGAATGGAAAGAGAAAAATGGTTACAAGTAGCTTGATCGCCATTGAAATGATGCGATAGGACCCCAGGGATGAAGCAGCCTGGGGTTCTTTATGTTCGAAAATCTTTTTTAGAGGATGTTTCCCCGTTCCTTTAAGGCCTTCATGTTCAAAATCTTGATTTTACGGTTCATCAGCATGGCGATGATGCCTTCTGAAGCCAGTTGACTGAGCTTTCTGCTGACGGTTTCCCGCGTGAGGCCGATGGCTGCGGCGATTTCCTCTCTGGAAAGCGGGAGGGTGAATTCAGGAATGCTGCTTTCCGTGTCGGCATTTCTTTCAGCCATTCCATGGAGGAATACCGCCAATCGGGCATCGGCATCCTTGAGGGTCAATGTTTGGATCAAGGATTCCAGACTGCTGATCCGGTCATGGGCATAGGCCAGCATCTTCAAGCTGATAGCCGGATTCTGACGGATCAGCGTATCAAAATCGGATTTTTGGATGGTGCAGATGTCGGTGTCCTCCAGGGCGGTGATTGAAAAGGAATAGGTGCCTGTTTTCAGAAGGTTCAGGTCGCCGATAAAATCCCCCTCCTGAAGGATGTAGAGGATCTGCTCTTTTCCATCCCGGGACTCCGAATGGGTTTTCAGGCTGCCGCGATTGACGATGATCAGGGAATCGGAACGGTCTCCCTCCAGGCAGACCGGTTCACCCTTAGGGATGAATCTTCGGAGAATCAAATCGAGGACATCCCGCAGCTCTTCTTCGGAGAGTGAACTGAACAGTGATACCTTCCGGGCGCAGATATCATGGCCGCATTGGCTGCAGAGTTGGGCCTGGGGCAGGATTTTCATAAAGGCTCCTCGCTTTCTGGGATGCATCAGGAATACTATTCTTATGATACCGTAAGTGTGATTCAAATCACAGACCCAGCGGGCAGAGAGCGGTAGAATAAGGACAGGAAAACAAAACCAGAGAATTGAGAGAGGATGAAACTTATGAAACCACTATTCACTTTAAACGATGCAGTCGGTCTGATTGTCGCTGAGTTTCCAGGGGCGTCAAGAATTCTTTCAAACTATCATGTGGATTTCTGCTGCGGTGGCGACCGCCCCCTGCAAGAGGCGGCTGCAGACGGCTTAGTTGAACCGCAGGCGCTGTTAAGGGAACTGAATGAAGCCTGGGAAGCATTCAGCATGGAGACGTCGGTGTTTGAGGATTGGGTCCGTGTTGCTCCGGATAAGCTGGTTCGGCATATCGTGGATACCCACCACAGTTATTTGAGAAAAAATCTGCCGCTAATCGGCGACCTTTTGTTCAAAGTCCTTCAGGTTCACAGCCTCCACCATCCTGAGCTCTTCAAGGTCCATCGGATCTTCGGGATTTTACGCCGGGATTTGGAAGCGCATTTGGTTAAAGAAGAAACAATCCTGTTTCCCGCCATCAATTCAGGGGTAGAGGGTACACAGATCATTGAAGAACTCGAAACCGAGCATGTCGGTGCCGGCGATGCCCTGAAGCTGTTACGGGAGATCACAGATCACTACACAGTGCCTCAGGATGCCTGTTCGAGTTTCAAGGAAGTCTATCGATTGCTGCAGGCTCTGGAGCAGGATCTGTTCATCCATGTGCACCTGGAGAACAATATCCTGTTCAAAGGACAAAAAGGCTGATTATAATTAAGGAGGATAAGATATGGGCTACAAGATCACGGAGAATGTCACCTGGGTGGGTAAAATCGATTGGGAGTTGAAAAAATTTCATGGGGAAGAGTATTCAACCCATCGGGGCAGTTCATATAACTCTTACCTGATCCGGGATGAAAAAACGGTGTTGATTGACACCGTCTGGCTTCCATACGACAAAGAATTCGTTACGGATCTGAAAAAGGAAATAGATCTGAAGTCCATTGATTACATCATTGCCAATCACGCCGAGATCGATCACAGTGGGGCGCTTCCGGCTCTGATGGCTGAAATTCCTGGCGTTCCGATCTACTGTACAAAAAACGGCATCAAGTCATTGAAGGGGCACCATCATCAGGACTGGAACTTCATTGAGGTGAAAACCGGAGATACCCTGGACCTGGGAAAAGGAAAGCTCGTGTTCATTGAGGCCCCCATGCTGCATTGGCCGGACACGATGTTCGAATACTATACAGCTGAGAATATCCTGTTCAGCAATGATGGTTTCGGGCAGCATTATGCCTCTGAGCTGATGTTCAATGACAGGGTGGATCAGGCAGAATTGTACCAGGAGGCGCTGAAATATTATGCGAATATCCTGACGCCATTCAGTGGTCAGGTCACGAAGAAGATTGAACAGATCCTGGGGTTTGATCTGCCGGTGGATATGATTTGCCCCGCTCACGGCATTATCTGGCGGGAAAATCCCACGCAAATCGTTTTGAAGTATCTGGAATGGGCGAAGGCTTACCAGGAAAATCAGGTGACTTTGGTCTATGACACGATGTGGGAAGGAACCCGGCGCATGGCTGAAGCCATCGCAGAGGGCATCCGCTCAGTGGACGGGAATGTGGTGATCAAGCTGTTCAACTGTGGTAAGGCGGATAAGAATGATATCATTGCTGAGGTGTTCAAGTCCAAGATGGTGTTGGTGGGTTCGTCCACGATCAATCGGGGAATCCTTTCCGGCACCGCCAGCATTCTGGAAATCATCAAGGGACTAAGCTTTAAGAATAAAAAGGCCGCGGCCTTCGGAAGCTACGGCTGGAGCGGAGAATCGGTGGGAATCATCACGGAAGAACTTAAAAAATCCGGATTTGAGGTAGTGAACGACGGCATCAAAGTGCTATGGAATCCCGATGAGGAGGCGTTGGAGCAATGCGCCGCTTTTGGAAGGTCCCTGGTACTCACAGAACATGCCTGATAGAGGCGTCAGCTGCCCTGTGCCCCCCAGAGGAATGGATATCCACCTCTGGGGGGCACAGCTATTTGTCAAGAGGGGAGGACTGTGGTAGTATACTTAAGACGTTGTAAAAATGGAGGGAATGAAATCATGCACGAACTGCCCAATTGTCCGAAATGCCATTCAGAATACACGTATCAAAGCGAAAATATCCTGATCTGTCCGGAATGTGCCCATGAGTGGACCCTGGAGGAAGAAACCCCGGTCTCCGAAGATATAAGGATCATCAAGGACTCCAATGGCAATATCCTGAGTGATGGTGACTCTGTGACGGTGATCAAGGATCTGAAGGTGAATGGAAGCTCTTCCGTCATTAAAATCGGCACGAAGGTGAAGAATATCCGGTTGGTTGATGGAGATCATGACATCGACTGTAAGATTGATGGTTTTGGCGCAATGAAATTGAAATCTGAATTTGTTAAAAAAGTCTAAATAGCTTTTGAGGACAGATGAAACGAGCCGGGGTATTTTTCCTGGCTCGTTTCATCTGTGAATGGAGAATTTCAAGGTTTCAGATGCGTTTGTTTTGCAAAATCAGGATTTTTCTTTTTATTATAGGTCTGATGTAAAGAAGTGCCGGATAATAGTTATGTCAGGGTTTTATTGTTATATATATAACGAAAAACAGAAAAACGTTTTCATGCAATCAGGAAATCGATTTCAAAGCAAGGGGCCTATGTTAGGAAAGCGATTTCGAACATTGTGCACAAAATAGTGCGATTTTATTGTAATAAAGTATTAATAATAAAGGCAATAATTCACTTGACCTTTGCGAAAGTCTGATGCATAATAAAGGTGTAGCAAGACAGTTTAACGTTTGCTCAAACTTCGAACAAACGAGAAAACTGAGAATTTATCAGAAAATATAGTTATTATTCTAACGATCAATTTGGAGGACAATTGCCTCCATGTAGCCAAAGAAAGGAGCTGTTACCATGGAACTGAACCTGTATGCAACAATCATCACCTTGCTGGCAGTTAATCTGCATTACTACAATGTAGACAACCGATGAAATGATTCACTGCTTCACCCTCATCGCTCTTCCCTTTTCAAAATTGACATAAACTCCTTGTTTCACCCCCCTTGCCAAAGCGTAGACCTCCCCTGTCTCTACGCTTCCTCTTTTCAAAAGAAGAGCCACGACATTTGTCGTGGCTCCTTTTGCTGTGCGCTTATTTGAATCCCAGGCTTTGCCGCAGCTTAACCAGGTTCTCGCCGAATTCGGCGTCTAGAAGATCCTTGAAGCGGCTGTAGATTTCAGCGATCATGATGTCGTGACTGATGAAGCTCTTTGAGAGCAGCATCAGGGAGTCGTTTTGTGTCCAGATGCCCGATGGGTTCGCCTGGCTGAATATGCCAAAGCAGCATTCCTGATTATCCCGGATGATGTTCAGCCAGCGTCCGCTGCGGGCCTCGTTCTCGAGCAGGGCATCCATGGCATGGTAGTAAACCTTGCCCACTTCCTCCGGGATTGTGCCATAGACCACTGCGGCGATCTTGATGCCGCGGGCCTGGGCATCCTTCAGATCTTCCAGAAGCTCCATATATTCATCTGACCAGATTTCGATGTACAGGGAGGCCTGTGCCTCGCAGATCAGGCTTCGGATCTTGTTCATCAGCTGCAGGGAGCCGTTGAAGTGCCAGATATATTCCAGGCTGGGCTGGTTGCCGATGGCTTTCACGTTATCCCGGAGAAAATCCATGCTTTTGTTCAGGTCCGCCCGGTAGCGGTCGAGGAATTCGTCGATGGAAAGGGCGATGAAGGTGACCGGTTTCGTGCCTTCAGCAATGGCCAGGCCTTTGTCTACGATTTTCTTCATGGTTTCGTAAATTTTTGACTGCGGCACTCCGGAGAGCTTACTGACCTCATAGGCGGTTACTGAGGGACTCTGCATCAGTGCGATATAAGCCTTTGCTTCATAAGCGCTGAAGCCCAGGCGCATGAGTTCATCCAAGATGTCTTGCAGATTCGTGTTCATAAAAACCTCCGGTGTTATCGTGGATTCATTATATCATAGCCAGGCATCGTTGCAAACCACCGCGGTGGTTGCTAAAGGCGGCAAACGAAAACCGGCCCAGGGGACCGGTTCAAGTCAATCAATTTTCAAGGGTGAGTGTCCGGTACTCGGCGTCCCAGGTGAGGGTTGCGCCAGCGTGTTTGAAAGCGGTGAGAGCAACGTAGGTGGCATCGCCCCGGTGCTGGAGATCGGTGGGTTCCATCAAGGTTTTGCCGCCGATGACCAGCTGGGAGCCCTGAAGCGTCACCAGTGTCTTGAAATGGTCGGGAAGCGATGCAAGGCTGATGAACCAGTGGCCGTCGCTGTTGATCATGTCTGCGTCCAGATACGTGGTGCTGAGAAGCCCGGCATCGTAGGAAGCGGTATCATAATCAGGCTCAAGAATCAGGGTGTGGGGCAGGGAGTCATTGAAAGTGTCGAAGGGAACAGTTTGGGTGGGAGCCTGGATTGCGGCAACGGTTCCTGCATTCAGGATAAAAGTCGCATCCAAAGAGGCGTTTGTTCTCATGAACTGGCCTGTGGGATTATTAAGGGATACGCTGAACTGATTCCAGTATTTATTGGGGCCCAGCTTGGCAATCCGTGCGGCGACGGTTGCGGAGCCGATAGAAGATTTGACTTGATCCGTCAGGGTACCGGCTTCGCGTTCCTCCGCAATGGTTTCAGATAGGATGGCCCGGGTGCTGTCCAGATCATTGCGCAAATCGTCAAAGGCGCTGTGCACTTCTGCGACCGTGTTTTCTCCATCCAGATCAGCTTGCTCCTGGATGAGCGGATCGGAAACGATCTGAGTCACCAGGGCCTCGGTTCCGTCCAAGTGGTCCAGCAGATAGAGAATAAACTCAAGAGTCAGGAGGGGAGCTTGTTCCAGATTGACGGAATAACCGTAGACATCGGCATGGAGGGTGGTATCGTAGGTCTTTTTAACCAGTCCGGGATTATAGCCTGAAAGCTCGGTTTTAGCGAAATCCATGAAATAATTCAATACGTTTTTCCGCAGTGCCTGTTGATTGGACAGGGAGTCCTGAAAAGCTGCGGGGCGTGCAAACTCGGAGGAGGCGAAGCCGCTATTCAGAAGATCTTCAACGGATATTGCCAAGTACTTGCCTTTCAGGACTTCCAATTTTCCGTAGAACGCATCGTTCTGGAGCGCTTGGGTGTCGTTCCGTTTCACAAGGTCAAGGAGACCGTCAAAGTTCACATAGTAGACGTCATTTTTCAGAAGCAGTTTGAAGAGGGGGGTATTTCCGGCAGCATAGTGGGCCTCCATGGCTTTTGCGTTCAAATCGATGCCATAGGAGAAGGTAAGGTGTTTCAGTCCTTCCTCTTCAATGATGCGGATCAATTCGCGCTGAGAATCGATCTCGGCTGGGAGGAGGTCGGAGCCTTCACCCAATAGCGCTTCCAAATCGGTGTTCCAGTTAACGGCGCCGGTCATGGTGTATGCGTCCAGGCTGCTGATTTCGTGATTCAATTGCAAGAAGGAGAGCTCGTCAGGACTGCAGCCAGCCAGGAGAGTAGCGCTCAAAGTCAAAATCACCAGGGATGCCAGTATTTTTTTCATAAGTACCTCCAGGGAGTTAATTCTTTATAGTTGTGAGACTTGGGTATAGAATACCACAATTACTGGATAAGGTGTAAACGAGATATTGAACGTGAGAGATGTGAACAAGCGCTTTGGAGCGTGGACTTTCTGGTTGCGGGGGAAGGCATCCCAAGAGTATGATGAGGGTGTGATACAGTTGAAATTTTAAGCGGAGGAAACTATGGACAGTAAAAAGATGATCGCGGTAGTGGATGATGACCGCAATATTGCGGACCTGATACAGCTTTATTTGGAACGGGATGGCTATGAAACACGGATATACGGCAGTGGGAAATCCCTGCTGGGCGAATTCGGGGAACTGACGCCCGATCTTGTGCTCCTGGATATCATGCTGCCAGAGATAGATGGACTTGAGGTGCTGAAGGAGCTGCGAAAAATCAGCAGTGTTCCGGTGGTGATGCTCACTGCCCGAGGAGAGACCTTTGACAAAGTCTTGGGGCTGGAACTGGGTGCTGATGATTACCTGGTGAAGCCTTTTGATGGCAAGGAGCTGCTAGCCCGTGTGAAAGCGGTACTCCGGCGTGCGGGAGGTGCTTCTGCAAGCCGTTCGGCCGTGGTGTATAAGAATCTGGGCATCGATTTGGAAGAGTACGCTGTGATCTATCATGGAAACCGGCAGGATTTTCCGCCCAAAGAATTGGAACTTCTCTATTATCTGGCAAGTCATCCGGATCGGGTCTTTACCCGGGAGCAGCTGCTGGAACAGATTTGGGGCTATGATTATTTTGGAGACAGCCGTACGGTGGACGTTCATGTGAAGCGGATCCGTGAAAAGTTCACGGAGGAGGATCCCTGGGAGCTGAAAACCGTCTGGGGCGTGGGCTATAAATTTTCAACCAAAAAATGATGTGAGGGGCTTATGAGATCACTTTATGGAAAATTGGTGGCGCTGACAGCGGTGGTGATGCTGGTAGGCTTTATTTTGCTGGCGGTAGGACTCAACTACGGGATGAAAAGTTATTTCACGACCCAGAAAACCAAGGAACTTGTCAGTCTGGGATCTGATTTTCAGACTATTTTTGATGAGTCCTACGCTTCGGGGAATCTTGACAGCACCTTGCTCAACCGCGAGGTGATCAATCTGGAGCGCTACATCGGCGCCAATGTCTGGATTGTGAACCAGGCCGGGCAAGTTTTTGTGTCCCCGGGAATCAAGGATTATTCATTGATTGAGAAACAATTGAATCAGGAGGATGTCAACACGGTCTTCAAGGGCCAGGTTGTACGCCGCCAGGGGTTTATCAAGCCCATTTTTGATGATGCGGTTCTGACGGTGGGCTACCCCATTCGCCATAACGATGCGGTGGTCCTGGCCCTGTTCATGAATGTGTCCCTGCCGGAGATCAATCGGGTCAGCGCGGATGTTCTGAACATCGGGATTGCGGCGCTGCTGATCGCGACCCTGCTTGCTTCCGGTTTGATGTTCTTCATCATGCGGCAGGTGACCCAGGAAATAAAAAACCTGAACAATGCGGCCCGGACCATCATGGATGGGAATCTGGAGTATCAGATAGAAACCAAGCGGAAGGATGAACTGGGGCAACTGGTTGGGAGCTTCAATGAAATGGCTCGGGAGCTGCAGCGGACAGATGAGATCCGGCGCAATTTCATTTCGGATCTATCCCATGATCTTCGGTCTCCGCTGACATCAGTGATCGGCTATGTTCAAGGGCTTCAGGACGGGACCGTTCCGGAGGAGCGCAAGGGAAGAACCCTTCACATCATCGAGGAAGAAAGCCGCAGGCTCTTGAAACTGACCAATGACATTTTGGATCTCTCCATTATCCAGAGCGGGCAGCTGATATTGAACACCAGTGATTTCAATATGCACCAGCTGCTTTTACAGGCGGCGGACACCTTTGAGGAGCGCATTGATAAGAAACACCTGAATCTCATCTTCGATTTGGAGAAACAGAGTCCCCAGGTCCATGGGGATCCGCATCAGATTGCCCGGGTGGTTACCAACCTGGTGGACAATGCCATCAAATTCACGGAGGAAGGCGGGGCCATTCAAATCAAGACAGAGCAGAAAGGGAACAAGCTGCTGGTGGGGATCCGCAATACCGGCACGCCCATTCCGGAGGATCAGCTTCACCGGATCTGGAGCCGCTTTTCCAAATTGGATGCCTCCCGAGGGCTTGAAAAGCATTCCTCTGGCCTGGGACTGGCCATTGTTCGGGAAATTCTAAGGGCCCACGGGGAGAAGATCGATGTATACAGCAATGAATACATCGGAACGCTGTTCATTTTCTCCCTGCCTGTTCGGTCCGATGAGTAGAGTTAACACTTTGTTCATAGTCTGTTCAAAACCCTGCTCTATACTTAAGCCATAGGGAAGCTGATGATGAGACTTCCCGAAATGATATCCGGTGGCGTTCAGTCTCTCCCCCCTGCTGAATGTCTCACCGGTCCCTTGCAGACAAGCCTGCGCGCGGCTTTTGTCACATAAAAAATAAAACAAATAACCCATGGAGGAGGTCATCCTTATGTTCAAACTGATCCCTTACAGAAAAAATGCATTGTCTCGTACGGAGGATGTCTTTGACGACTTCTTCGACAGCTTTTTCAATGACGGTTTTCTGGCACCCATCCGAAGTATCGACAGCCACTTCGGCGGTTTCAGGGTGGATGTTTCCGATCAGGGGGATAAATACCTGATTGAAGCGGATCTGCCTGGCATGGAGAAGGAAAATCTGAAGATTGAATATGAAAACAACTATCTGACCATCACGGCCCGACGGGACGAGGTGAAGGAGACGAAGGAAAATAGCTTTATCCGGAAGGAGCGTCAGTGCGGAGAATACCGACGCAGCTTCTACATCGACAATATCCAGTCAGAGAAAATTGAAGCGGTTTTCCGAAATGGCGTTTTGAGGATCGAATTGAAAAAAAAACCGCTGGTCGCTGGATCCGGAAAAACCATAGAGATAAGAGAATAAACCCATAAGTGTGCCCGGTGCAGTACCGGGCCTCTTCTTCAAAGAAGCCTGGGTCTGAATGCCATGTGACAAGGAGGAAGCGGCATGAACAGCGAAGAGCGAGAAGTTCGGGAAGGCCGAGAAGGACATCAAGAGGAAATTCCTCTGATTGAAGATGAAAGCAGTGAATCGCTTCCGGAAGTGATTTCAGACGGAATGCAAGAGGAAAATACGCAAGACACCAGTGAGATGCCCCCTTCTAAAGCGCCCGCGAAGAAGGGCTTCGGGAAAGCTGTCGCTTGGGTCCTGGCAGGGGTGCTGGTTGGTGGCGGTGCACTGGGATTCGGCATTGGTGCAGGGATCAAATATTTTGACAACAGCAAGTTCAACAGTGTCTACTATATGGAAAATCCGAGCACACAGGCTGCTACCCCTGTATCCCTGTTGCCAGGCAATAAATCGATTGTGAATATCGCAGAGCAGGTAGGACCTTCGGTGGTCCCGATCACCTCAAAAATTGCCGTTCAGGACATGTTCATGAACCAGACTCAAAGCGAGGGGACCGGATCCGGCGTGATTTTCAATATCACGAAGGATGCGATTCTGATCATGACAAACAACCACGTTGTTGACGGTGCCACAGAGGTCCTGGTGGGCCTTACTGACACGCTGACATTGAAGGCCCAACTGGTGGGCGTGGATCCGGACACGGATCTGGCAGTGGTGAAGGTCGATAAATCCCAGGTTCCTGCAGATCAGCTTTCCAAGGTGAAGCCCGCAGTCCTTGGGAACTCGGACGCCGTGAAGGTCGGTGAGACAGCCATCGCCATCGGGAACCCCTTAGGGTACAGTCGGACAGTAACCGCTGGAATCATCAGCGCATTGGACAGACGTGTGGATGAATCCCTGAACCGCCTGAGTCTGATTCAGACCGATGCGGCCATCAACCCCGGCAACAGTGGAGGTGCCTTGGTGAACAGCAATGGTGAGGTCATTGGGATCAACACCATCAAGATTGCCGATACGAAAGTTGAGGGGATCGGTTTTGCAATCCCCATCAATTCGACAAAACCCATTCTGGATCAGCTGCTTACCCAAGGATATGTTTCCAGACCCTATCTGGGGATTGCCGGACGGAACATCGATGCAGAGATGAGCAAGCTCTATGAGCTTCCTGTCGGCGTCATCGTGATGGAAGTGGTTCCAGGCAGTTCTGCAGCACTGGGCGGGGTCCAAAAGGGAGATGTGCTCATTTCCTTTGACGGGCAGCAGGTTACCACGATGGAGCAGTTGATCACACTGATCAGTGGACACAAGGTTGGGGATCAGGTCAATTTGAAATGGGTTAGGGAGGGTAAAACGAAAATTGAAGCGACTGTAACCCTAAAGGATAAGAACCATGGTTTGAATTAAAGAAAAACAAACAAGTAACGCCTGAAAAAACTCAGGCGTTACTTGTTTGTAGCGCTAAAATACAATTTCCTGGGTGGCTTTAATCTCGGCCCGACTCCCCAACACCCGATTGTGATGGGCAACAATCTGCTCAGCCTTAAGAAGGGGTGTATCAAAGGTCGTATGGGCATCCTTCACGAAGACGACCTCGTAGCCGCGGCCCAAGGCGCTGCGCACAGTGGTATCCACACAGTACTCCGTTTGCATGCCGACGATAATCAGGCGGTCGATTTTCTTTTCCTGCAGGAGCTCTTGAAGGGGAGTGTCCTGGAAGCTGTCCCAGTAGCGCTTCCTGATCACCGTTTCACCGGGAAGGGGGGCAATCTCCGGATGGATATGCCACGTGGGAAGCCCTTCGGCATATTCAGCATCATCCGGATTCGTATGCTGGATAAAAATCACGGGAATCCGGGATTCCCGGGCGTTCTCCAGGAGCAGGTCTATATTGTGGAGAACCTTCTCCCCGTTCCATACGGCGGAACCTTCCAAAGGCGAGAACATTGCAATTTGAACGTCGATGATCATAAGGGCGGTACCTGGCATAATAGGCCTCCTGTTAGTCAGATTCTTCCTTGAGTATACCCCGATTGTTCCGCTTTAATCCCAAACTCTTGTCCGTGGACAAAGGCCAGTCAAAAATGCTATCCTAAGGGCGGCAAAGTCCTTTGGGCAGATTGTCCAAGCGGTGTTGAAGAAAGGAGTCTTATGAGTATTTTCGAAATTCTGATGTTGTTGTGCTTTGGTGCCTCCTGGCCATTCTCAATCCATAAATCCTGGACATCCCGCAAAACCGGAGGGAAAAGCGTCCATTTTCTGATCCTGATTGTCATCGGATACGGCTTCGGTATCGTCCATAAAATCTTATACAAGCCGGATCTGGTGGTTTACCTGTATGCTCTCAACGCACTGATGGTGATGGCGGATATCCTGCTATTTTATCGGAACAAAAGATTGGAATCCCTTGAAAAGGTTTGTTAGCAATCAGAAAGCGGAGACCTGGATGGATAAGAAGAAGCTGATCGTTCCGGCTGTTCTGGTGTTTCTCCTGGCAGCCTGTGAGGTGCTTAAAATGAACCCGGTGCTGATTGAAAGCACCTATTCGCGGGGGATATACCCTGTTGTGATCCGGGCGCTGAACCGTGTTTCCGGGTGGGTTCCCTTTTCTCTTTTTGAAGCCCTGATTTGCTGTCTGCTAGTGGCGCTGGCAGTGATTTTGGGAATCTTGGGAGTGCGGCTGCTGGCAAGGCAACAGGAGAAGGGGCACTGGCGGCAAACGGCCCTGCGGCTCCTCTCCTTGGTTCTTGGCTTCGCGGTCCTGTTCAATGTGCTCTGGGGATTCAACTATTACCGGCTTCCCCTCTCTGAACAGCTGGGGATCCCGATGCAGAAGCACTCCCGGGCGGAACTGGCGGCGCTGTGCAAACGGATGATTCAGGAGGCGAATACGCTCTCCGAGGCTGTTGACAGAGATGCACAGGGAGCCATGAAGCCAGATGGGGAAGCCCGTTCCGTGCTCGAACGGGCACCGGTTGGATTTCGGGAGATGCCCCAGAAACTGGGCTTCTTTAAAGGGCGGTATGGCGCACCGAAACCGGTATGGAATTCTGTAGCTATGTCGTATGCAGGAATTGCCGGCATGTATTCCCCTTTCACTGCCGAAGCCAATGTGAATGTTCTGCTGCCGGCCTCCCTGCTGCCAGCTACTGCCCAGCATGAAATGGCTCACGTCTACGGGTATGCCCGGGAAGACGAAGCCAATTTCATTGCCTGGCTCTCCTGCCGCTTTCACCCGGATGCGGATTTCAGGTACTCCGGTGCTTTGCTGGGCCTGATTTATAGCATGAACGCGCTCTACGGTGTGGACCCCATTGCCTTTCAGCAGTTGAAGCAGGGGTACAGCCTTGGGGTGAAAATGGATTTGGCTGCGAATAAGACCTTCTGGAAGCAGTACGAAGGGCCGGCCGAAAAAATCCATGACCGGGTGAATGACCGGTATCTGAAGGCGAATGGGCAGACGGATGGGGTAGAGAGCTATGGTCGGATGGTGGATCTGCTGCTGGAAGTTGACGGCGGCGTCTTGAAAATAGACAAGTGAAACGCAAAGCGGCTGTCTCAAAAGTCTTTGAAAAAAGTGGATAGAGGAGGTTGCAATTACTACATCGTTTTTAAGGGAGAGGTCGCCACGCCTTGCCATCGTTAAGCAGGATGCCCAAATCTTTGATTTGGTGGATTTCTCTAATGCCTCTTGAGGCCGAAGACAAACGCAAAAAAATCACAAGGGGCCGTCTCTAATAGAAATATATTCCTATTAGAGACGGCCCCTCTTTTGCTATTTCACTTGATTCATGACCGTTTCCATCACTTCCCGCAAGGAAATGCCGTGCTCTTCTGCAATTCGGCGGCAGTCCTCATATTCAGGCGCAATCTTTTCGATTTCCTGCCAGGTGGCCACTTTGACTCTGACTGCCCCCCAGGGGGTTTGCACCGTGTCGCTGTGGCGGTGCATAGCGGTGCGGTCCACGGCATGGCGGCGAAGGCCCAGGGTAGTGGTTTCCTTCAGGATCAGGGCTTCCAAAGCGGCGCGGTGATCTGGGGTGCAAAGGACCGTCAGCAGGGTGCCAGGCCGATTCTTTTTCATCTGTATGGGGGTATGGTAGGCGTCCAGAGCTCCGGCGGCCATCAGCTTTTCCAGGGTATATCCCAGGACTTCGCCGGTGATGTCGTCCATGTTGGCTTCAAGGACCCATATCGGATGGGCAGGCTCATCGGGGTGTTCCGCCAGGATCAGCCGCAGCATGTTTGGAATTTCAAAATCCTTGGTCCCGGCACCGTAGCCGGTTTTCAAGACCTTTGCGGCGGGAAGGCCGTCCAGCGGGATGGCGATTTCTGCCAAGATAGCGGCCCCGGTAGGTGTGGTGAACTCCCCTTTGAGGTGAGTGGCATAGGGGCGGAGTTCACTTTCTGTGAAAATTTCCAGTGTAGCTGGGGCCGGTACGGGCATGAAGCCGTGGGCGCACTTGATAAAGCCGCTGCCGGCATGAACAGGGGAACAATAGATCCTGTCGACGGCCAACGCCTGAAGACACAGCGCCACGCCGACGATATCCACGATGGAATCGACAGCGCCGACTTCATGAAAATGAACAGTTTCAAGGGTTTTTCCATGAACCTTGGCC
This sequence comes from uncultured Peptostreptococcaceae bacterium, assembly GCA_964424355.1. Lineage (GTDB taxonomy): Bacteria > Bacillota > Clostridia > Peptostreptococcales > Acidaminobacteraceae > CAZEHS01. The sequence goes on along the minus strand of CAYRIO010000011.1, from coordinate 59,473 downwards.
TCGGCCCGGGCGATCCGGTGGAAAATCCGCAAAGCGGTTCCCTTGGCTTCGTCCTCCAGGCTGCTATCCAGAATCACTTGCCGGATTGCGGTGTAAGAGCGGTGGTCGCCGTCGTGTGAATGGGTAGGGTCTTCCCCATGGTCGTGGGTGTGGGGATGCTCATGGCCATGGGGATGTTCATGCTTATGGCCATGGCCGTGATGATGGTTGTGCTCATGTTTGTGGTCGTGGTGGTTGCATTCCTTTTCATGGGGATGTTCATGCTCATGCGGATGCTCGTGGCCGCCCCCCAGGAGACCGGGGTCATCAGTTTCCAGCCCTTGGCTGTCGGTCAGGACAACACTGAATCGGGTGCCGCTGATGCCTTTCTTCTCATCCGGGCCGATTTCCAAACGATACCCCGGGAGATTCAGTTTGGCAAGCTCTTGGGAGAGCCACTGCGGATCGACACCCAGGTCGATCATGGCACCAATGGCCATATCGCCGCTGATTCCGGCAAAACAGTCAAAATAGAGTATTTTCATAGGACCTCCTGTCGCATCAGTCGATTGATCCGGGTTGCCATGCAGGCTGCCCCGTAGCCGTTGTCGATATTCATGACCCCAATGCCGTTGGCACAGCTGTTCAGCATGGAAAGCAGGGCGGTGATGCCCCCGAAGCTGCTGCCGTAGCCAACGCTGGTGGGGACCGCGATCACCGGTTGATTGGCAAGGCCGCCCACGACACTGGCCAAGGCGCCTTCCATACCCGCCACAACGATGATGATGCCGGCATCGTCCAGGGTACCTTTATGGGCCAGCAGACGGTGAAGACCGGCAACGCCCACATCGTAAAGCCGTTTGACGGGGTTGCCCATGGCTTCGGCGGTTACAGCGGCTTCTTCGGCCACGGGAATATCCGAGGTGCCGGCGGTGACTATCAGAACGGTTTTGGGAAGAGGGTCTGCCTTTTTTCGGGGGATCTGCACAATACGGGCCGCCTCATGCCAGATGGCATCAGGGGCAATTTTTTGAATGCTTTCATAGATTTCCAGGGTGGCCCTTGAAGCCAGAATACTGCCTTCGCTGCGCAGCATCAGCTTTTCTGTGATGCCGGTGATCTGGGCCAGGCTTTTTCCCGGACAAAAGATCACCTCAGGGAATCCGCTCCGCAGCTCTCGGTGATGATCGACTTTGGCGTAGTCCAGGTCTTCGAAGGGCAGATTTTTCAAGCTCTCCAAAGCGCTGTCCACGGACAGCTCACCGGTTTGAACGTTTTTTAGCAGGGTGATCAGTTGGTCCTGATGCATAGTTTTTCTCCTAGATGCGATTAGTTGGGTTCGAGGATTCGCTCTGATTCATATTACCTGTCTTATACCCTTCCAGATCCATTGAAACATATCTGAAGCCAAGTATTTTCAGCTCGCTGATGATTTGCTTGCGATGGGCCAGCACGATGGGGAAATCGTCCGGATGCACCTCGATCCGGGCAACCTCCTTATGGGTCCGTAAACGGTATTGGCGGAGTCCCAGGCTGCTGAGAAGTTCTTCTCCCAGCTCAATGGCCTTGAGATCTTCTTTTCGGAGGGGTTCCCCGGTGGGGACCCGGGAGGCGATGCAGGAAAGAGCCGGTTTGTTCCAAGTAGGCAGGTTGTCTGCCTGAGAGAGTTCCCGGATCATGGTTTTAGTGAGGCCCACTTCAACAAAGGGGCTGACGATATTCAGGACCTTCAGCGCCCGAAGGCCCGGGCGGTAATCGCTGAGATCATCAATATTAGTGCCATCCATCACCACGGCGATTCCCCGGTCTTGGGCAACCTTCAGAATTTCTCCGAAAATCATATGCTTGCAATGATAGCATCGGTCAGTCGAGTTCCCTGCAACCAGCGGATTGCCGAGAAAGTCCACAGGGATGATGATCGGTTCGATGCTCAGGCTTCGACAAAAGGCAATGGCCTCCCGGGTTTCCTGCTCCGGCACAAAATCGCCGGTGCCGATTACCGCAGTGACATGGCCAGGGAGCGCCTGGGCAGCGACACTGAGCAACAGGGTGCTATCCACACCGCCGGAATAGGCAACGCATATGGAGTCATACCGTTTAAGAAAATCAACCAGGGTTTCTTTTGTGATTTTAGGGGCAGTCATAGGGCCTCCAATCATATTTGTAATGACAGCGGCAGCTCCAACCCGCAAGACTCCAAGAGGATCCTGTCCCGCAGAAGTTCTTGGGTGGGGCCGTCGGCAGCAATTTCACCTGCTTTCAGTATAACAGTCCTTTGGCAAAGTCCCAACACTAAATCCATATCATGGGAAGCGATGAGGCAGCCTTGGGGCATATCGGACAGCAGGCCCATCAGCATCCGGCGGGACCGTGGATCCAGACCGGCGGTCGGTTCATCCAGAATCAGAAATTCCGGTGAACAGGCAAGGACGGAGGCAATGGCGGCAGAGCGTTTTTCTCCTCCGGAAAGCTTCCAGGTGAAGCGTTCCTTTAAATGAAGGATTCCAGTCTGTTCCAGTGCACTTAGAACACGGGCTGTCACTTCGGCTTCCGGAAGTTTGGCGGCCCTGGGGCCAAAGGCCACATCCTCCTGAACCGTGGGCATGAACAGCTGGTCATCGGGGTTCTGGAAAACAAAGCCCAATCGGCGGCGGGCGGCTTCCAGATTGGCGGCGGTAAGCGTATCACCGCCGATGATGACGGATCCTTCCTTGGGGAGCAGCAGGCCGGTCAACAGGGAGAGCAGTGTGGTTTTTCCAGCGCCGTTGGCGCCGACAAGCCCCACCCGCTGACCGGGATAAACAGAAAGATCCAGGTTGCGCAGGGCGCGGTGGCCATCGGGATAGATACAGCCGGCCTGCTTCAACTGAATGATGGGTGTCGTCATGAAAGGCCTCCGGTAAGCAGGTGTCCTAAGAGTTGGGGCAGATTCACTGCCCGGTTGATGAGAAAGTAGGTGGTCCAGAAAAGCAGATGGCCCCAATCGCGGGGTGTCAGTGACGGAAGGGGGGGCTGCGGGTATTCCCCGGAGAAGCCCCGGAGCTTCATGGCTTGATAAATCCGGTGGGAGCGGTCCAGGGAACGCATGAGCCATTGTCCCATCAGGGGCCCCCATACAGACGGCGGCAGGCCTTTTTGACCCGGCGCTCTCAGCTGCCAGGCCTCCAGAATCCGGTTGCCTTCTTCCAACAGCAGGGTGGTATAGCGTCCCATCAGCAGGAGCTGCAGCACCATGATCCGGGGGAAGCCGAGGCGTCTGAGGGCCAGCCCCAGGCGAGGCAGTCCCGTAACGGCAATGAGGCCCAAAGACGCGGTGATTGTGAGCCCCCCTTTTGCCAGCAGGCTCAGATACGAAACCCATCCGGCTGAGATCGAGACATGGGGCAAAATCAGGATCTGCCGGGTATCCAGAAATGGATTCAGGAGACCCAGTCCGATCAGCAGGGGAAGTGAAGCCTTCAGCCATACCCCCAGGACTTTTAGGGGGATTTCTCCCACCAAAGTCGTATACAGCGGGAACAGCGCAAAGGGAAGCAACGCGGAAAAGGCGTATTTATCAAAAGAAACCACAGAGAAGATAAAAAGAAGGGTCACCATCAGGGTGACAAAGGGATTCAATCCATGCAGCACTGTATTGTTCTGTGCGGATTCATCCAGAAAGCGGATCCGGCTTTGCGCCTCGGCAGGGGTAATCAAAGGAGCTCCGAGGTCTTTTTAGCCGGGCGCCTGCGCCTGCGGAGCAGGACTGCGCTGACGGCGCTGAGGAACAACAGGGTGACGGCCCCGCCCACTAGGCCGGAGGCTGCTGTTCCGGGATCGATCAGCCCTGTTGGATGGGACTGATCAGCGGTTTTGAAGTGGTAATCCGGAAAGAAAGCTGTCAGATGCTGAAGTGACGCGGTGACCTCATAAAGGGGGCCTTGGGCTGCCAACCGGTCCGCGCCAGCCGTTTTGAGCATGGACCATTCCAGTCCGTCCGGAGCGCTGGAGGCAAAGCTGGAAAGGACCGCGGCGATAATCAGGGTCAGCAGGACCATGACGACGGCTGATTTTCGACGCAGTCGTGGAGAGGCTGGAGCAGAAGCACGCATGCCCTGAAGTGTTTCCGGGCGGTGATCCAACATGAAAAGGACGATCGCTGCAGTGACAAGCCCCTCAACAATCCCGATGGCCAGGTGAATCGGCTGCATCATCAGGGTAAACGTTCCGAAGGGCAGCTCCGTACGCCCCGAAAACAGGGTTTCCAGGACCACGGAGAAAGCGCCGGCCTGTAGACTGAGGACAGCACCGCTTAATGCCCCGGTAAAGGTTCTGCCCCTGGAGGCGCCGCTGCCCATCAAGGGTTTGAAAATAAAGGGCCAGGCGATGAAGCACGGGAAAAATCCCATGTTGAGGATGTTGCAGCCCAGGGCCAGAAGACCGCCGTCGCCAAAGAAAAAAGCCTGGACGATCAGGATGGCGGTAATGGTCAGGAATGCGGCGTGGGGCCCAAGGAGGGCAGCCAGCAGCAGGCCGCCTCCCAGATGACCGCTGGAGCCGGTGCCGGGTATTGAAAAATTGATCATCTGGGCGGTGAAGACAAAGGCACCCATCACTCCCATCAGTGGAATCCGTTCATCATCGTTTTCCTGCCGGAGCCGATGGACCGACCAAGCGCCCAGGCCTGCGGCCGCAGCGGTGAGGGTGACTCCGACAACGGGTGAAATCAAAGCGTCTGCCATGTGCATGGGTAAAGCTCCTTTCATAATAAAACCCACGAAGGGTCAATCAAAAGACCCTTCGTGGGTATCTGCCGGCTGTGGTCTGGAACTTCTGGTTCCATCGAGAGGTGCGGGTAATTGCGTCTTAAACGGGCGGAATGCCTTCTTGGCATTCCTTTTCAGCCTAATGATAACAAGTTTCAAGGGTGTCGTCAAGGAAGCGAAATTTGTTTAAAATCCAGCTTTCTTGGATATGTATGAATTGCGCGAGATCCTCCCGTACGCCGGAAATTTTCAGGAGGTGAAGAGCTTATGAACCTGAGACGACGCATGGAACTCATGATGACGGCCCTGGCCCTGGGAGTGATTATTGTCACGGGCCTGTTTTCCTATTGGCTTCTGATGGGAAAGACCATTGCCATTGAAAAAGAGCTGCTTCATTCTCAGGGGAACGCCATTACAAAGCTGATCATCGCAGAGTTGGACGATATGGGGAAGATAACCGGCGATTATGCCCACTGGGATGATACCCTGAATTATCATCAGAACGGTTCCGAGGCGTACGCGGCTGAAACCTTTACGGCGGCTACCTTCGATAATCTGAAGGTGAGCCACATGCTCTATTTTGATAACCAAGGGCTGATTCGCAGCGGCTTCACCAGCCTGAAATCACCGGATTCTGTAGTGTCGCTGCCGCTATCGGATGCCCAGGCGTTTGCGGATAAATACAGCGGGATCATCCGTGGAAGTCAAATGAAGGATAAAGAGATCAAGGGGATTGTCCTGCTGGAAGGCGTTCCCTGCCTCATCAGCATCACGCGCATTTCAGATACTGCCGGAACGATCTTTGACGGATCCATGGCCTTGGTGAGACCGGTTAAACACCAGACGCTGGAGCGGATAGAAGATGTTTTGGGGTGCGAGGTGACCTGGGAGGAGCCGGGCCGGGGGAAAGAATTCACCCCGATAGATAAAGCTGAATACTTCCATGCGGCTATCGGAGATTTCACGACGGATGGGCATGGGGCCTCAGCGCGGCTGAATATGATGGATATCCGGTGGGAACCGGTTCTGGGGCTCAAAATCATGAATTCCAACCAGGTTTGGGTTTTGAGCAGGCAGATCCTGACCATGATCGTCCTGATCACATTCGTATCCGTGGCAGGCATCACGGTGCTTCAATCGTGGCTGAACAATGCATTCATTCTGAACCCCATCAAGAAGCTGGGGGAATTCCTGAATGACATCTCCGATTATACGAAGCTGAGAAAATTTTCGGAGTTTCCCGACCAGATGCTGTTCAAGGAGGATCTTTCCGTGGTTGGCAAGATCCATGGGCTTCTCCGGCGGATATCAGAGGATACCATCCAGCTTCAGCGGGAACGGCACAGTATTCGACTGGCTCTGGATTCCTCCATGGCAGGGACCTGGGAGTACGACCAAGAGCGGAATGTGATTCGGGGAGATGATCAAACCCTCAGCCTGTTGGATTTGGGCGACCAGTCATCGGAGATTTCTGGGGAACTGTTTTTTGGCAGCTTCAGTCCGGCGCATCGGGAAGAAATGATCAGGCTGTTTGGAGAATATGGCCAACACAATGATACGGGCTTTCAAATGGAATGTCAGATTGCCAATGAGGCTGGGGAATACCGCTGGTTCCTGATCAAAGGCGATGGTCTGGAATGGGACCGGGGGGGCCGCTGCACGCTCTTCGCTGGAATTCTGCTGGATATCGAGCAGAGAAAACGGCTGGAGTCAGAGCTGGTCCACCTCAGTTATCATGACAAGCTCACAGGACTTTTCAACCGACGCTATTTTGAGGAACAGCTGGAGGCGTTGGATAAGCCGGAGAATCTTCCTATTGCTATTTTTGTAGCCGACATCAATGGGCTGAAGCTGGCCAATGACGCTTTTGGCCATGAACGGGGGGATAAACTGCTCAGGGGGGCGGCGGTATGCCTTCAGGCTGCTGTGGGGGAAAATGCGATAATCAGCCGATGGGGTGGCGACGAATACGCCGTTCTGGTGCCCCATGCCGATGAGATTCAGGCTCTGGAGATATTTAAAACGATAAAAGCGGGCTGCAAGGAGAAAGGAACACATGGTCTGGTTCTTCACCTGGCACTGGGCTATTCTGTGAAGAAATGGGGATCTTTGTCACTGCAGCATGTGGTCCGGTCCGCTGAGGAGAAGATGTATCGGGACAAATTACTGGAAAACCGGGCTGCCCATGCGGATTTTCTGGATAAATTCAAATTTTTGCTTAATGAGAAAGGGATAGAGACCTATGAGCATTGCCAGCGGGTTTCTGCGTTGGGCTGCGCCATTGGCAGCCGCTTGAGTCTGAATAAGGAGATGCTGGAGGAGATTGCACTTCTGGGTGATTTGCACGATATCGGGAAAATAGCCATGCCGGAGGAGCTGTTCAACAAAACCAGCCATTTGACAGATCTTGAATGGTCTTTGGTGCGGAGCCACCCCGAGGTAGGATTCCGGATTGTGGCGCTGATGCAGGATTACGCTCATCTGTCCCAGGCCGTTCTTTCCCATCATGAATGGGTCAATGGTTCAGGGTATCCCCGCGGCCTGAAGGAACAGGAGATTCCGCTGGCTGCACGGATTGTGACAATTGCAGATGCAGTGGATGTCATGCTCCGCGGTAAACCTTATAAAGAGAAGATGACGGTAGAGGAAGTGGTTGAGGAGCTGCGGAAGATGCAGGGGATACAGTTCGACCCTGTCCTGACGGAGCACATGATCGCCATCCTGGAGGAAGAATCCGCGGACGGGACCGCATCGAATAGGTGACGCTTCCGAAAAGGTCTGGTATCCGGGCCTTTTTTCTTGGGGTATAATAGAACTATTGAGTTGAAGGAGGCCCCGTGAACAGATGTCCCTGGTGTGGCAGTGATCCGCTGTATGTGAAGTATCATGATGAAGAGTGGGGCGTACCCGTCCACGACGATCGGAAGCATTTTGAATTTTTAGTTCTGGAATCTGCCCAGGCAGGACTCAGCTGGCTGACGGTGCTGCGCAAACGGGAAAGGTACCGGATTCTTTACGATGGATTCGATCCCGTGAAGGTAGCCGCCTATGACGAAGACAAGGTGCAGGCTCTTCTGGGGGACGCCGGGATCATCCGGAACCGGAAGAAGATAGAGGCATCCATCAACAACGCCCAGCGTTTTTTAGAAGTTCAGCGGGAGTATGGCAGTTTTGATGCCTATATCTGGAGCTTTACCAACGGGAAGTCAATAATCAACAGCTGGAATCAATTATCTGAATTGCCGGCGAAAACAGAGCTTTCCGATGCGATCACGAAGGATTTAAAGAAAAGAGGCTTCAAATTTCTAGGAACTACCATCATTTACGCCCATCTGCAGGCCATCGGAATTATAAATGACCATTTGACGAGCTGTTTCAGGTATAATTGCGATGACGCTAACCAACAAGGAGAAAATCATGAAAATCAGTGAAATAACAGATTACAGCGCACTCTATCTCAATAAGGATCTGGCACGGCTTTTGGGATACGCCATGGTCAGCCCCACACCGGGTAAGATTCAGAACGCTGCTCAAAGCGCCTATGCCAAGCAACAGGGCCATGTGTTCGCTGTTCAGGATGAGGACGGGGCCTATGTGGGGATTATCGGCTACAAAACCATCGATAACAATCAGATTGTCATTCTCCATATCGCGGTTGAAGAGGGGAAACGGCGGCATGGCATTGGCCGGTTCATGGTTGAGACCGTTGAAACGTTCTTGAAGTTCGGTGAAGTCAAGGCGGAAGCGGATCAGCACCAGTTCCGGTTTTTCAAAGCCCTGGGCTTTGAATGCAAGCTGGCGCCGGAATCTGCCTATGGGAGCAGTATTTACAGCTGCGTGTGGAAGGTGCCTAAACGTAAAAAAGAGTAGGCTGACAAGATATTACCTGTAATAATCCGTTGGAATTCTTGAAATCTCATCGTGCAAAAGGTACGATGATACGGAATTCTGGGACGAAAGTGAGAACAAATGAAAAAATCACAGCAAATCTATCTTTTAGCACTGTCCTTTTTAGGGATGATCATGGTTGCCATCGGGTTCAGCTACCGGGGATTCATGGTCCCTACCTTCAAAGCGGAGTTTGGCATTGACAACACGCGGATGGGAATGATCCTCTCCGTGGCCCAACTGGTTTCCATGGTGTTCACCTATTACGGCGGACTCTACTGTCTGCGCATCGGTCAAAAGCGGATCATCGCCCTGGGATGCTTTATCATCGCCCTGTCCATGACACTCCTGGGTTTTTCGCATTCGTGGACCCTGCTGCTGGTAAGCTACTGCGGGATCAGCAGCGGTGTATCCCTGCTGGTGCTGGGGCTCAATACCATTCTCCCCATGATCACGTTGTTCAGTCAGTCGATCCTGATGAACTTTGTCCATGGGATATTCGGTCTGGGCTCAACGGCGGCTCAGAAGAGTTTGGCCTGGTACCTGTCATCGCAATTCAACTGGCGCTTGCTTTTCATCGGAACGGCCGGGGTTTTCGTTGTCCATGGGATTTTGATGCTGCTGGCCCCTGGAGAGCCTTCGGAGGAGCACAAGGCACACCAGTCCAGCCTGCCCTATAAAAAGTTCAGCTATCTGCTGATTGCGGCGTTAAGTTTTTACGTGATTGCAGAATTCCTGATCGGCAGTTGGATCATCAATTATTTTCAGGAAGGCTACCGCTACACCCCGGTTAAAGCCGCATTCTATTCCACGCTCTTTTATGCGACCTTCACTGTCGGCCGTCTGGGCGGCGGGTTCATCATGGCGAAGGTCAAGCGGATGCAGGGGATCATCGTCTGCTCCTTTCTGGCCTCTCTGAGCATCATCCTCGGTCAGCTGCTGGGGGGATCTTTTTTCTTCCTGATTGGTCTGTCCGGGCTGTTCTTCTCCATCATCTACCCCACCACGGTCACCATATCCAATGAGGTCTATGGCAGGGAAGGCCCCTATTTCATCGGCATCGCCTCTACGGCAACGGCTCTGGGGGTGTTCGGAATCAATTTGATCTTCGGCTATCTCAATGATGCATGGGGAGTCGTACTGACATTCTATGGAATACCCCTATGCCTGGCCATCAGTGCGCTGTTCTATATTTGGACCGCCATCGAGCGGAAAAATCTGCCCCCGAAAGCCCATGTGCTGGAAGAGCCGGAGCCGCCTTCGTTTTGTCAGGCGATTGAATGAACACAATCTTATGAAACCGCAACTCCAGAAAACGGGGGTGCGGTTTTTTCTAGGGTCTTTACGGCTCGTTATTTTAACGGCCCTATGGTACGATGGAGAAAAATACCCAGCAGAAGGGATTCGATTCATGCTGACTGATCAGAAGATACAGGCCGAAGCGGGCCTTTCGACAGCCTATCGCAATGGCTGCAGCTACTATAAAAATGGCATGGTCACAAGGCTGGTGGAAGCCGATGAGGATTATTATCAGGCAACCGTAGCCGGCAGCCGGAACTATCGGATCTGGGTCCGCTTGGATCCGGCCGGAACCATTGGAAAATACCATTGTACCTGTCCGGCGTTTGTCTCCTACGGCGGTGCCTGCAAGCACATTGTTGCCGTACTGAAAGCGGTTCAACGGCTTCAATCAGGAAAACCGGAGGCTACCTCCCTGCATCCTGCAATCTCAGAGTTGCTGGGGTATTTTGATACGGAGCCCCTCGAATCGGATGGCTGGGAAAGGACGCAGACGCAGCTGAAGCCGATGCTTTCTCTGGACAGCTATTCCTATCATGCCGATCTGACCCTGGAATTTTCAATCGGCGAGAAAAAGTTGTATGTGGTGAAAGACCTGTTGGCTCTTTCAGACGCCATACAGCGGGGGATTCCCCTGTCCTTCGGGGCAGGGTACACCCTGATGCCCAAAGAAGCGTCCTTCGATCCCCAATCGGAGGCGCTGCTGAATTTTCTGCTCCAGATTTATCAGGATGAGCGCCTGTTGACCCGGCAATATTACCAGGCGGGTTTGCCCTCCTTTGTGCAAAAACGTGGGCTGAAGCTGAGCCCATCCCGCCTGGAGGCTTTTTTGGACATCATGGGGGAGGGACCCCTGGGAATCCGGATTTATGGAGAACCCATCATGGATGCCCCCATCATCAAAGGAAAGCCCCCCTTAAAGGGCCATATCAAAAAAGGCGCCGGTGTACTTGAAGTGACGCTGAAATCCTTACACGAGGGGCTGCTTCAGCCCCTGCTTCCCGGCGGCAGGGACTACTACTGTTCCGGGGCGATTTACCGTGCCGATGCTGCGTTTCAGGCAACCTTCGAGCCGTTCTTGAAGTGCATTGAAAAATGCCGGAAACCCGTGATCGTGATCCCTGACGGCGAGGGGGGGCGGGTGATGGAGACCCTGTTGCCGGCTCTTCGGACCATCGCCGACGTGGAAGTGGACAAAAGGCTGGAAGCCAAATACGACCGGTTCCCTCTTCGGACCACGATCTATCTGGACCGTTATCAGGATGGGATATCGGCCCGGATTGAACATGTTTATGGGGACAGAAGGTTCTGCGGCGTCACTGAAACGGAGTTGAATCCGGCTGAAAACACGGATAGGATCCTGCTGCGTCTGCACCGGGAGGAGCGGCAGAGTGTGCGCGCCTTTACAAAGGCCGGTTTCAGGATCCATAAGGGACTGCTGATCCAGGAGGAAGAGGAAGGCATCTTCACCTTTGTCAGCCGGATTCTCCCGGAACTGCGGGAAACGGCGGAAATCTACTGCTCGGATGAATTCAACACCCTGGGTGTCCGGCGTCCCGTTCAAATGACGGCCGGGGTGCGGTTGAGTGAGCAGGGGATTCTGGCCATGCATTTTGACTATCAGGGCATGAGCCTGCAGGAACTGGCAGAGGTGCTTCGGTCCTATAAACAGAAACGGCGTTACCACCGCCTCCGGGACGGTACCTTCGTTTCCCTGGACAGTGAAGAAATCCAGGGGGTCTCCAGTCTGTTGGAGCACCTGCACTTGACAGAGGCGGATCTAGTACGGCAACAGGTTGAACTGCCGAAATTCCGTGCGCTGTATCTGGACAGCCTGCTGCGGGAAAATGGCGGTGTGCGGACAGAACGGAATGGGGCCTTCAAGAAGCTGGTTCAGGATATCGTTGAACCGGATGATTTGGAATACCCTGTGCCGGAGGGCATTCTCGGCACGCTCCGGGAGTATCAGAAAACCGGGTTCCGCTGGCTGAAATCCCTGGCCCATTACGGACTGGGCGGCATTTTGGCCGATGATATGGGCTTGGGAAAAACCCTTCAGGTGATTACGTTCATTCTTTCGGAAAAGGCAGAGCATTCGGAGCCCAACCTGGTGGTGGCTCCCACCTCCCTGATCTACAACTGGCAGGAGGAGGTGCGGAAATTCGCCCCTCAGCTCCGGACGGTTGTTGTTGTGGGATCGCCCACAGAGCGTAAGGCTCAACTGAAAACCTGCATGGGGGCCGATCTCGTCATCACCTCCTATGGACTGCTGAAGCGGGATATCGATTATTATCAGTCCCATCAATTCAAATACTGCATTATTGACGAAGCCCAGCATATCAAGAACCCGGCAACTCTGGGCGCGAAGACCGTGAAGGCCATCAAGGCGCGGAGCTATTTCGCCCTGACGGGAACCCCGATTGAAAACGCCCTGACAGAGCTGTGGTCGTTGTTTGATTTCCTCATGCCGGGATACCTGCACAGCCACGCCCGCTTCAAGTCCCGCTACGAGACCCCCATTGTCAGGAGTCAGGACACAAAAGCCCTGCGGGACCTGAGCCGGCACATTCGGCCCTTCATCCTGCGGCGCATGAAGCAGGACGTACTCAAGGAGCTGCCGGACAAGATTGAAAGCAGCATGGTCAACCGGATGACACCGGAACAGGCTAAGCTCTATGGGGCTCATCTGGCCCAGGCTCAAAAGGAGTTTCAGGCGGTGCTGCAGGAGGGTGGCTTTGAGAAGGGACAGATAAAAATCCTGGCCCTGCTTACCCGGCTCCGCCAGCTTTGCTGCCACCCGGGGCTTTTCCTGGAGGGGTATAAAGGGGGGAGCGGCAAGCTGGAGATGCTCATGGAACTGATTCAGGATGCCGTGGACAGCGGTCACCGGATTTTGCTGTTTTCACAGTTCACCGGGATGTTGAAGCTGATCCGGGAAGAATTGGGAAAGGCGGACTTGACCTATTTTTATCTGGACGGCGCTACGGCGGCAGAGGAGCGGATTCGCATGGTCAACGCCTTCAATGGGGGCGAAAAGGAGGTCTTCCTCATTTCGTTGAAAGCCGGAGGGACAGGGCTGAATCTGACCGGTGCGGACATGGTGATCCATTATGATCCCTGGTGGAATCCCGCGGTTGAGGATCAGGCCACGGACAGGGCCTACCGGATCGGACAAAATAAATCGGTTCAGGTTATGCGGTTGATTACGCATGGCACCATTGAAGAGCGGATTTTCGCTCTGCAGCAAAAAAAGAAGGCCCTGGTGGATTCAGTGATCCGGCCGGGGGAGAACTTCCTGTCGCGGATGAATGAATCAGATATCCGAGGCCTGTTTGAAGAATGATCAGGCTGATACTTTCAATAACGTGCACAAACGTGCACATCCGGGCTTGAAAACGCCATGCTGCTGTGGTATCCTTAAATAAAACAAGCATAAAGATGCGGACCCTGGCAGAAACGGACCAGGAAGAGGAGGAACCATGTATAAATGCATTGCACTGGATGTGGATGGCACCCTGATTGATACAGAACGGGCTATTTTTTATTCCTTGGGAAAAGTGCTGAAGGAAGAGCTGGGCCGAGAATTTACAGAAGAGGAGATGGAAATCTCCATTGGCATGTTGGGCGAACACACGATGACGCTTTTTCAAGTGCCGGATCCGGAGGGCGCAATTCAGCGCTGGTACCGCTATTTGGCGGAAGCCCGTCCGATGAACACCCTTTTTACCGGCATGGAGCCGGTCATCCGGAAACTGAAGGATGCGGGTTATAAACTGGCAATCGTCACCTCCCGGAAGGGGTTCGAGGTCTGGGAGGACCCCTTGTTCATACCGCTGCAGCATTATTTTGATGAAGTGGTGACCGTGGATCTGGTAGAATTTCCGAAACCGCATCCTGGGCCGCTCCTGCGTCTGATGGCACAGCAGGGATTGGCGGCCGATGAAATCCTGTTCGTAGGAGATACGATCCATGACAGTCGTTGTGCGGAAAGCGCAGGGGTCGATTTTGTCCTGGCAGGCTGGGGGGCACGGTATCCGGAAACCATTCCTTCCCTCCATGATCTGATGCATCCTTGTGAAATCGCTGAAATGGTTTTGGGCCATGGGGATAACGAAAAAAAAGCAGTCTAAAAAAGGTGTCAGCGCGGGTTATTTCCGTCTGACACCTTTTCAAATAAGGGGTGCTACACTTGCAAGTCCAACTGGGTCCCGATGGAACCGTCAGCTTCGAGGGCCTTTATCGCGTCTTTCTCTGCCAGCTCCTCAGGGGTCTGAGCAGTGGCGGGCTTTTGAGTCGGTTTGACGGCGCTGGCTTCATCGGCCTGCTTGGTCTTATCCGATTTGATCTTCTGGATCTGTGTGTCGATATTCTGAATCTGCATGTTCAAAGTCTGAAGCTTCTGTTCTTTTGTCTTTTCATCTTCATCACTTTGGTTCAGGTCCTGGATTTCCTTCTGCAGAACCCGCTTTTGCTTTTCCAGCTGAGCGATTTCACTGGTACTGCCGGAACTGGCGCTGGTTGTGGTGGTAGAACCCGTTGATGTGCTAGAAATATTCATGACTTCCTCCTTCTTTGTTGGATAACATGATGGGGGTACTCCTCATATGAATTCATCCCGTCACTGGGTGCTGCTGCTCCATGCGTCCAGTTGGGTATAGAGGCTCGATGCAAAATCATCCATGCTGGTTTTCTGTTCTTCCAGCATTGTTGCGATGGATTCCTTCAGCTTGGCAGCATAATCGCTGCTGGTTTCTGAGGAGCTGTCATAGGATTCTGTCAGCAGATCCAGAAGCTTTTGAGCCATTTCCGCGCTGGTGGTGCTTGTCGTACTGGTGGTGCTGCTCGTTGTGCTGGTGCTGTCCTCGGAGGTATCATCGCTGAGCAGCTGTGACACGTCAAACCCCCATGTCATCCCATTCATCGCTTCTGGGGGAGGGGGAGGCATGTTGCCTGAATCCGCGTTGTTTTCCAGCTGATCCTGGATTTTCTGAAGGATATCCTTGATTTCCGTGTCGGTGAGGCTGGTGACATCAATGGCTGAGGTTGACGATGTGCTGGAAGAGTTGGTTGTCCCGGTGTTCGACGGGAGTGCCCCCATGTCGGCGATCAGCTGTGCCAGCATCGCTTCAGCATCATCGCTGGAAAGGCTGTCCACATCGGTTGATTGGATGGAATCGAGGTCCGAAAGGATCTGATCCATCATTGCCTGCATTTCATCTGTAGGAGGTTCCGGCGGTTGGATGGAATCCTTTATCTTTTGCCCGCTGGAGCTCAGGCTCATGATGGAACTCCCCATATCTGGAGGGGTCAGTCTTGCCATCAGTGACGTCAAGGTTTCTGATGCGGTGGTTTGACTGGTGTCAGTGGTGTCGGTCGTGGTGGTGTTCTGAGCGGCCCGTTGTGCGGCATAGGCGCTGAGCAAGCTCGCATAGTCGTAATTTGAATCGATCTTCATACTATTCCTCCTCTTTATTGCCTCCCTGCGATTTACTCCTGTTAAGAGTATCGGGAATAGATACGCCAATCTTTGCGGCAAAATTGCGGCAAAGATGATTTGTCGTGCGCAATCCGAAAACTCATGGCAAAATAGGGAGAGAGGTGAAACGGAATGACAGGTAAACAGATTTATATTGCAGACGATGAAGTAAACATCTGCAGCATTCTGAGATCTTTTCTGGTACAGGCAGACTACTCGGTGACGGTGTTCCCCAATGGAAAGGAAGTATTGGCAGCACACCGGAAAAACCCTGCGGATCTCCTGATCATCGACATCATGATGCCGGAATTAGATGGATTCTCACTTTGCGCAACCCTGAGGGCAGAAAGCAATGTCCCGATCATCATCATTTCCGCCATGGATGGCGAAGTAGATAAGATTAAAGGATTGACCCTGGGCGGAGATGACTATCTAACCAAGCCCTTCAGTCCCATGGAGCTGGTAGCCCGGGTGAGTGGCCTGTTCAGGAGAATCGCGATGGCTAGCGCTCCTGAGAAGAACCAAACGGTGATTCATGTGAAGGACCTGTGCATCCACCCCCAAACCTTCCGTGTTGAGGTGGGGAAACATGCGGTGAATTTGACAGGGATGGAATTTTCATTGCTGCGCTACCTAGTGGAGAACAAAAGCCGAGCGGTGAGCCGTGAAGAACTGCTGGACAAGGTATGGGGCTTTGAGACCCATGTTGAAACCCGGGCAACGGATGATATGATTAAACGGATCCGCAAAAAATTGGCAGATGCGCACTCTTCCCTGAAAATCGAAACAATCTGGGGATATGGCTTCAAAATTCCGGAGGAGTAATCCTGTGAAAAAAACCACGATACGCTGGCGGATCCTCAAATACAATGTTGCTGTCATCCTGCTCCTCATGCTGCTGACCGCTGTGATTTTCAACGTCGCGGTCAAACGCTACTTTGAACGCAGCATCACGGGGCAGATGGAGATGATCGCTGAGCGTACCGAAGAGCTGGCGCTCCTGAGAGGTCCGGAATTTTTTCCGCCGAAGGAACCGTTGTTCCAGATGGGACCGCCGCCGGACGTTGGGTTCTTATTCCGGGACGTGTCCCTGTTCTACTTCATGCTGGATCGTTCTCTCAGAGAGCCCCTATCTGTACTGGATGCGGATTACATCCTGCTGGATACAGAGGGGAAGCGGATATCGGTGCCCCAGGATCAATTCTTGAAGATTGAACCGGCTCTGGAGGCACGGCTGAAAGAACTGACCTTGAAACAGGGGACGGCAAAAGAGTCTGTCATATTCACCCTGGGGGAAACCAAGTATATCGCGGTATCGAAGCCTGTTTCGGATAAGAACACCTTCGGATTGGGCTGGGTGGTCCTTTATAGCAGCCTCGCCAAGATGGATCAGATCCAGGGAGCGCTCAACCTGATTCTCTTAGCCATTCTGATTTTTTCCGCCGGGGTCATGGTGCTGTTTTCGTCGCATCTGGCACAAATGGTCTGTGCGCCTTTTGCGGAGCTGGACCGACATATCCGGGTTCTGGCGGACCGGAAATATGGCAGACAGCTGACCCTGCCGGTGGACGAAGAGCTTCAGGGCTTGGTGGACACGGTTAATCACCTGTCAGAGATGCTGGAGAAGCACGATCAGGCTCAGAAAACATTCCTGCAAAATGTTTCCCATGAATTCAGAACCCCTTTGATGGCAATTCAGAGTCATGCAGAAGGGATCCGACACCATGTGGTCCAATCGGAACCGGCGGCGGAGATCATCCTGTCGGAAACCCAAAGGCTGACCCGGCTGGTGGAAAACCTTTTATACCTGTCACGGCTGGATGCGCTGGAGGAGGTTTACGAATTCAACCCCGTCGAGCTGAATGGTCTCGTCAGAGAATGCGCCAATCGGATGCGCAGCGGGGCAGATCAGGCAGGGATTGTACTTCAGATGAAATTCAGTCCGGAGGAAATCTGGATTACTGCGGATGCCGAAAAACTTTCCAGGGCATTCAATAACCTGATCAGCAACGGTATTCGTCATGCCCGGACGAATCTCATCATCGCGGTGACGGCGGAAGAGCCAGGGCTGGCTGTTTTTACGATCCAAGACGATGGCGAGGGCGTTTGTCTCGATGACCTGCCCCGTCTGTTCGAACGCTTCTATCGTGGCAGAAACGGAAAATTCGGGTTGGGACTGGCCATCGTCAAGGCGGTGACCGACCGGCATGGGGGGGACGTATCCGTGGAGAACGGCAATCCTGGCGCCTGCTTCCGGCTGGCTTTGGAACGTTGGGATCCCATCACCAATGAGGGGGGCGTCTTTTGAAAACTGAGAATCAGGCGAGAAGAATAGAAGCCCTGGCGACCCAGGCCCTGCTTTACGAAGTGGCGGCGACACCCAAACCCGGGCTGGTGGATAGCCACAATACCGGCGCCCACAACGACATGGATATTTTTACCTTTTTTAGAAGCGCAGCTGCTTTGGGACCGGCCTTTTCCAAGTGTTTTCTAGCCGGAGCCTCCCACGAAGGCATGGCCGAGGCTTTGCTTCCCGCCATCCGCGCCATTGGGATTGACGCAGAGCATGAGATGCTGAAGGTCACAGGGGGCGTCAACACCCACAAAGGAATCCTATTTTCAATGGGATTGCTTTGCGGGGCAGCCGGTCTGCTCTCCCAAGAGCGGCATGGGTCCGGATTTTCTGCAGAAAACCTGTGTGATACAGCGGCAAGAATCGTTTCAGGGATCATTGAACGGGATTTTGGGAGCCTGGCTGAGAAGCCGATCCTGACCTACGGCGAACGGCTTTACCTGAAACATGGCATCACAGGGATCCGTGGGGAAGTGGCTGGCGGGTTTCAGACTGTCCGGCAGGTATCCCTCCCTCTGATCCGGGAAAAGTGGGCCGCCGTCGATACCAATACCCTTTTGGTGGAGCTGCTGCTCCGAATCATGGCACATTCAGAAGATTCCAACATCCTGGGGCGTCACGATCTGGCAATGCTGGGCACAGTTCAGAAGAAAGCCCGCGAGATTCTGGAACAGGGCGGTGCCTTCAGTTCCAAGGGAATGGCCGCCGTTCGGGATTTCGATCAGTGGTGTATCCGGCAGTGGGTCAGCCCAGGGGGATCGGCAGATCTGCTGGCGGTAACGGTGTTTTTGCATACGTGGGAAATTGATCATGATCAGGCCGCAAGAGGATAAAACCCCATAAAGAAACGCCTCCGCTCCATTGTTTCAAGCAATGTGAGCGGGGGCGTTTTGCATGGTAGAATAACGATCATCAGCAGGCAGGCTCTGTTCATTGAGGGGGTGTTTCTGGGTGGAATGCCTGAAGCTCGGCCACCTCAATCCGGTTCCTGCCGCCTTCCTTGGCTTTGTAAAGCGCCGCGTCGGCCTGCTGGATGATGTTTTCAGCGGAGTGATGGGCTTCAGCGATGCCGATGACCAGGCCGATGCTGATGGTGACCACCTGCCATTCGGAACCCGCATGGCGAAGGGACAGTGCAAAAATGCCTGCCCGAATGGCTTCAGCAATCTTCACAGCACTTTCCGTGGAGGGGTCCAGGAGGACCACGGCGAATTCTTCGCCGCCGTATCGTGCGGTCAGATCGATGCTGCGGTGCACAGAATGTTTCATAACACTGCCAACGGCCTGGATGCAGTGGTCTCCTGCCACATGGCCGTAGATGTCGTTGAATTTCTTGAAATGGTCGATGTCCAGCATCATCAGACAAAGCGGGTGTTTATTCCGCGCAGAGAGTTCCACCGCCTGCTGAAAAAATTCATCGAACCGGCGTCTGTTCGGAATTTGCGCCAATTCATCGAGATAGGAGAGCTCTTTCAGCAGGACGTTTTTTTCTTCAAGCTGGGTTGTGCGATAAGCCACTTCTTCTTCCAAGTGGTTGACCAAAGCGGTTAATCTGCCGCCCATGATGTTGAAGCTGTCTGTCAGCTCGCCCAGTTCGTCCTGTCGGGGTTTGCCGCCAATGGGTTCATAGACACCGCCAGACAGCCGCTTGGCACTGGTGTTCAGAAGGACAATCGGCTTGACGATCTGCTGTGTGAGGACCAGGGCATACAGGATGAAGAGGCCGGTGAGAATCAGGAGGGTCTGCAGGGCTGCAGACAGGGTTTTGTTGGTCTCATAGAGAAAATCATTTCTGGCGATGACGGTATAAATGTTCCAATGGATACTTTGGTATATATAGTGTTCAACCCCGAGAATATATTCATCCCCATCGATTTTAAAAGACGTGAAGACGTTGGTTGTCGTGTCCACCGGTTGTGCCAAGGCGGCTTTGGTCACTGGATTCGTGCTTTCAGCTGCCGGGAAATTCGTCGATTTGCCACCGATCAGCCTGAAAACCGGCTCCCCGGAGGAGGAGGCAACCAGCCGCTGCTGCTCATCGACGATAAAGACCTGGCCGTGCGCTCCAATAGGCAGTTTTTTCAAGGTTTCTCCCAACCAAGTCATCATGTAGTCCACCCCGAAGACCGCTTTCAGCTGCCCGTTTTCATAAATCGGCAAGCTGGCGGTGAGGGTGGGTTCTTTAAAAATGAAGTGGCTGTAAAGATCCCCGAAGGATACTTGTTTGGTTTTGATGGCGTTCTGATACCAGGGCCTTTTGCGGGGATCGAAATTTTCAAATCGCTGCAGGAATGTGGTGCCTTCACCCAGAGCATTGATAGCGAAATAATCCGAATTCCCCTGGGTGTCCCGGCTGTTCCGCGCCACATCCATGGAACCGTCCGGATTCCGCCGGGCGCCGTAGAACTGGCCATCCGGTAAGCCGATATAAGTCATGGCCACATCAGGGTACCGTTGCAGCATCATGGTAAAATACCGTTCCCGCACAGCAGGGGAATCCAACTGAAGGATTCTCCGTTTCAGTGCATCCTCATGGAATCGGTTCAATTGGATGGCCTGGTCCAGTCGACCGTTCATATCGGTTGTCACCAGGACAATCATGGTTTGCTGCAGCTCGGCCAGCACGCTGTTCAGCGCCTTTTGACTGTTGTTGTAAACGAG
This sequence comes from uncultured Peptostreptococcaceae bacterium, assembly GCA_964424355.1. GTDB lineage: Bacteria > Bacillota > Clostridia > Peptostreptococcales > Acidaminobacteraceae > CAZEHS01. Next base: position 39,072 of record CAYRIO010000011.1, on the reverse strand, counting down.
GACGGTCACCAGAGCCGTTGCGATGACGAATGACAGGATGACGGGCAGGACCAGGACCGTGCGAATTGATTTGAATCGGAAAAATCTGAACTTTGCCATGGGGCCTCCGTGATGTTTTCAAGGAAAAGCGAAATAGCGATTGCTTAAATTAATACCCCGATTCACAAAAAAATCCCAACCGATTTGCTCGGGAAGGATTTTTATTCGCAGGAGGCTAGCTTTTTTTAGAAAACAGGGCCATGGTCCATTCTGAAATGCCCCGCATCGAACACACCGTGAAAATCAGAGTCGCAACCAATACGATGGTGGAGCCCGTGGCTGTGCCCAGTGCATAGGAGATCTGAAGGCCAGCGATTCCGGAGAACCAGGCGAAGAGCAACGTGAAGAGATGGAATTGCCGGGTGTTGCCGGAGATGTTCCGGGCGGCTGCTGCCGGCAGCACCATAAAGGCATTGATCACCAGCAGGCCGATCCACCCCATGGTCAGGGTGACCACACAGGCGATGGCGGTCGTGAAGACCATCTCCATGGCCATGGGTCGGACTCCCCGGCTTCCTGCCAGGCTGGCGTTGATGGTGACCAGCTGCATGGGATTGTAGAGAAAAATCCAGAGGAGCAGGACCGCTGCCAGTACCAGGGCAAGCTCTGCTATTTCTATGGGGCGGACACTGAGTAGGTCCCCGATGAGGAAACCGGTCAGTTTATTGAAATTCCGGCCATCCAAGGTTCCTAGAAATATCCCCAGGGCAATGGCAGCGGAGGAAAAGACCCCGATAATGGTGTCGCTGGCCAGTTTGCTGCGGTATTTCACCAACGTGATGATGATGGAAAATACCACCGAAAAGAGCAGGGCCGATACTGCGGGCAGCGCAAAACCCAGGATGCTGCCGATGGCAATGCCGGTGAAGGCGCCGTGCCCCAGGGCATCGGAGAAGAAGGCCATGCGGTTGTTCACCACCAGGGTCCCCAGAAGTCCATAGAGGGGCGCAATCAGGAGAATCGCCAGAAATGCGTGCTTCATGAACTGCAGATGCCCGGGCTGGGCCCATTCTACCGGGAGAAAGCTGATGAGTCCATAGAGGAAATCCATCATAACACCGCCTTTTCAGTGGAGATTAAGGCGCTGTAACCGGGAAAAAGCGTTTTAAAATGACTTCCGGAGAAAACGTCCTCAGGGCTTCCATTGGCCAGCATGACCTGATTGAGCAAGACAACCCGGTCCGCATGGCGGGCCACCAGATCAAAATCATGGGACACGAGAATGATGGAGAGATCGAAGACCTTTCGCAGGTCGGAAACGGTCTCATAGAAACGGGCGGTTCCGTTTTGGTCCACCCCCGAGATGGGCTCATCCAAAAACAAGAGATCTGGAGAAGGGATCAAAGCCAGGGCCAGCAGGATCCGCTGCATCTCCCCGCCGGAAAGCGCCCCTATCCTGCGATGAAGTAGAGCCTCTGCCCCCACCACGGAGAGGGCTTCTAAAGTGCGGAGCCTATTTTTGCGGTTGGAACCCAACCAAACCGGGCGTTTTGAAAGCGCCCCCTGGAACAGGTCGGAAACACTGATAGGCGTGCCGGTATCGAAGGTCAGTGTCTGGGGTACATAACCGATGATGGGCTTCACCTCTGTGGTGAAAAGCTCGTCCATATAGTTCATCTTCCCGGAATAGGGGAGCTGCCCCAGCATGGCTTTCAGAAGGGTGCTCTTTCCGGCGCCGTTGGGGCCGATCAAAGCGGTGAATTCCCGGCAGTGGATATGCAGGCTGATATCCTTCAGGATCTCCACGCCGCCCAACGTGACGCCAAGCTGCTCGATGCGGGTACAGCAGCGGCCACGGCACAGTGGGGTCGGCAGGAGAATACTTCTTTCATCTAAAGGTGTCATTGGAGGGCCTCTTTCAAAACAAGGAGGTTGGCGTCCATGATCTTTTCATAGCTGTCCAGCGGCGCATCCCCGGATCCGCTGGCTGCCGGGTCCAGATAAAAGACCTTCAACCCGGTTTCCTGAGCGATGGTTTGCGCCACCTTGGCCGGATACTGGGGCTCGGCGAAGAGGGCTTTCACGTTTTGTCGGCTAACGGTATCGATGGTTTGGGAGAGTTCGCGGGCGGAAGGTTCAGAGCCGGGCTCCCGCTCGATGACGGCGGCGATCTCCAGATTGAATTCCTGGGCGAAGTAAGGGAACGCTTCGTGGAAGGTGATGATCTTTTGGCCTGCATACCCGTCCAGCTCATGGTGCATCTTATCCCGGAGGGTCTCCAGTTTTTTAATGTAGGTATCGGCGTTGGCTTGGTACTGTTCCTGATGGGCAGGGTCGATTTCGGACAGCTGGCTGCTTATATTCTTCACTTCGGCAATGGCACCGGCGATTCCCACCCAAACATGGGGATTGTCTTCGCCGGAGGCGTCCTTGACCAGGGGGATCCCCTTGGCTGCTTCCACAATCTTCAAATCGGGATCTTGAGCCAGGACCTTATCCAAAAAGGCTTCCATGCCTGCGCCGTTGATGACAAAGGCGTCGGCACTCTCAAGAAGCTTCAGGTTGTCCGGGCTCAGCTGGTAATCATGGAGACAACCGGTTTGTGCCTCTGTCATATTGGTGACCGTGACATCGGCGATGCCCGCTGTGACATTCTTGGTAAGCACCGCCATGGGGTAGAACGAGGTGATGATCTGAAACGTCTTTTTCTCCGCGCGTATCGGTGCAGTTCCTGACGGCGTCTGCCCGCACCCGGAAAATAGCGGAAGGGCGAGTGCTAGAATCAGCGACACTGTCAGAAGTCGATTCTTGATGGTCTTCATGTGATCCTCCTATACGCAAATGCTTTGCATTTACCGCAACTTCATTATACACCCGGTTTTTCCGGAGGCCCAAGGAATATTGTTTAATCCCCAAGAAAAACTCGGCACACAAAGGGGATAGATACCGTTGAGCGGTACGCGTATGGAACCGCTGGATAATGGAAAGAACTGTTTTGTTAAAAACACGTTAATTCTGCCGGATAACACTGGCTTTGTGTTAATTCTATGTTATCCTATGAAGGAAAATGGCTATACTGTGTTCACACTCGCACCCACAAAGACGGAGGGACTAACCGTGATTTTCATGAGTAGAGAGAAAGACAAGTTGTTCCAATTACTGTTGGAACTGGCCCAGGTCAATAAAGAAGCCGGCCAGGTGTTTTACGGATTCAAAATTAAGACCCCGGAAGATTTGGCATCCTTCTCCTCAAAGCTGAAAGCTTTTGAAGTAAAGGGTCAGGCTCTGGTTATTGATATCTCTAAGCAATTGGATCTTTCCCTGATCACTCCCATTGAGCGGGAAGATATCCTGCATCTGGCTGAACGGATTGACAGCGTTCTCAACTGGATGGACGAATGTGCCGCCCGGTTTGAAATGTACGATATCTGTCCTGCCACTGATGAAATGGTGATGTTCAGCCAATACGTGAGCAAATGCTGCGATGAAATATATGACTGCGTTGTTTTGCTTTGTGACAAGAAGTTCCCGGATATGAATTATCAGATTACAAAAATATATGGGTATGTCGATTCCTGCGACCTCTTAGGCCGGAAAGCCATCAAGCGCCTGTTTACGGAATACAAGGACAACCCCATTAAAATCATTCAGGAAAAAGAGCTGTATGAGGCGATGCAAAAGACCATGGAGCGATGCAGCCGGGTTTCACGAGTTTTGGGCACCATCATTCTGAAGAATGCATAGGTGGCATCCATGGACGGAACAATAATCATTGTAGCAATCACAGTCATTCTGGCTTTAGGGTTTGACTTTATCAACGGATTCCACGATACGGCAAACGCCATTGCTACCGCGGTATCCACCCGGGCTCTTCGGCTCCGGACCGCGATTATGCTGGCGGCATTCATGAACTTTCTGGGTGCGGTTGCGTTCACTGGCGTTGCAAAAACCATCGCCAAGGATATCGTGGATCCCTACCACATTCATAACGGCGCTGTCGTGATCATGGCAGCCCTGATCTCCGCAATCATCTGGAACCTCGTCACCTGGTACTTCGGGATTCCCAGCTCCTCCTCCCATACGCTGATCGGCTCCATTGCCGGTGCAGCGGTCATGAGCAATGGCTGGGCAATCCTTAAAATGGCAGGTTTCCTTAAAATCATCCAGTCCCTGATCACGTCTCCGGTCATGGCATTTGTCCTGGGTTATGTTTTCCTGCAGATCCTCAAGGTTCTTTTCAGGCGAGCCAATCTACATCAGACCAATCAGAATCTCCGTAAATTTCAAGTGCTGACGGTCGCCATCCAAGCGTTCAGCCATGGCACCAACGATGCCCAAAAATCCATGGGGATCATCACGATGGCCCTGATGACGACCGGGTACCATACCGGAGGCGCCATCCCCTTGTGGGTCAAAGTATCCTGTGCGCTTGCGATGGCACTGGGGACTTCTGCGGGCGGCTGGCGGATCATTAAGACCGTCGGGACACAGATCGTTAAGATCCGCCCCCTCAGCGGTGTGGCAGCAGACCTGTCATCGGCCATCATCATCTTCGGCGCCACGCACCTGGGGCTGCCGGTCAGCACCACCCATGTCATCGCATCCTCCATCATGGGGGTTGGGACTGCATACCGTCCCCGGGCTGTAAAATGGAACACCGGCCGGAAAATGCTGATTGCCTGGGTCATCACCCTGCCGATCTCCGCCCTCATGGCTGCAGTAATCTACTGGGTCATGGCTTTGGTGTTGCATGTTTAAGATTATAAAATTCAATTGAAAAGCCTGTAGGTTTCTGAAAAAGAAATCTACAGGCTTTTTTTACTGGGAAAATTGCGGACATCCATTTGAGTGAAGCGGTTGGGTATTCACTGCGCTTCGTAGTGGAGGATCATATAGGCCTGGCACGGCTCTTTGTAACCATTTGCGTAGTTGTGCGCCTCGGTGGCTTCAAACAGGATCGCATCTCCGGTTTTCAGCTCGTAGGTGGTTCCTGCGGCTGTCAGCGTGAGGGCGCCGCAGGTGATCAGCAGATATTCGTAAACCCCTGGGTGCCCATCCGAATTAAGCACCGCACCGGTTTTGAAATTTTTCTGATAGATCTCCATATGGGTATCCGGATTGTATTTGAAAACGGTAGTGATATCAAAATGTTTGCCTGCCAGATAGCCCTGATGCTCCGTGGCGCGGACCAGCTGCACCGGCGGACGGGCGGCCGTGGTCAGGGTTGTAAAGGGGATCTTGAGCCCGTTGGCGATTTTCCAGATGACATTGATGGTGGGGTTGCTGGAGCCCCGCTCAATTTCACCCAGCATGCTCTTGCTGACACCGCAGAGCTCGGCTAAATCCTGAAGGGACAGCTTGCGGTCCTGACGGAGCTTTCTGAGATTCTCTCCCACAACCTGACTGATAGGGTCCATAAATTCACCTCGTGCGATATATTGACCGTTTGTGCGATAAATAGTATAATCAATGACAAATATCATCGGTCATATGGCCAGTATATCGCACATGCAAGCATGTGGAAAGAGGTGTCCCTTGAAAAATAACAGCCCCGTGGTTCAGGGGATCAAGTCAGGAATGCCCATCGCCCTGGGGTTCATACCTATAGCGATCACCTATGGCTTGATCGCCAAGGCTCAGGGGATGCCCCTGTGGTTCACACTGGCTCTGTCCCTGATTGTTTTTGCCGGGAGCAGTCAGTTCATCGCCCTGCAGCTCTTAGCTGCGGGTGCCGGCGCTTTTGAGGTGATCCTGACCACCTTTGCCATTAACTTCAGATGTTTTCTCCTGGCATCCTCCGTTTCGATGCGGGGGCCCGCGGCTTACACGCCGGTTCAAAAAACCCTGACCGGGATGACCGTAACGGACGAAAGCTTTGCGGTGGTTAGCGGCCAGAAAGAGCAGCGACTTCCCTTCAGTTATATCCTTGGCTTGCAGGGGGTGCTGTACCTGGCCTGGAACGGCGGCACCCTGATGGGAGTCACCCTGGTCGGCGAGCTGGGGGCGATTTGGAACAACAGCCTGGGAATCGCTATTTATGCCATGTTCATCAGTCTCTTGATCCCCGTGCTAAAAGTGAATCGTGTTGCGGTCGTGGTGGCCGGGGCGACAGGGGGCCTGTCGTTGGTGCTGAATGGGATGGGAATCCAGAAAATTCTGGGGAGCTCCTCCGTATTGCTGATTTCAGCGGTGTCCGGCGCTATTCTGGGAGCCGTTATCATGAGCCGGGAGGGTAAAAAATATGAATGAACTGGTCATAATCACCTTCGGGATGAGTCTGGTCACGATGATTCCCCGGATCATCCCGTTCTTCTGGCTGAAAGCGGAAACCCTGTCACCGGGAGTCCAGGGCTTTTTCAAATGTCTGCCTGCGGCCATGCTGACTGCCCTGGTGATTCCCGGCGTGGCCTCTGCCAGCGGGTCACCGATGCTCTCCCTTGCAGGCGGCGCTGCGGCGGTGACCCTGAGCCTGCTGGGGATCGGGCCGACGGGAACGGTAATCGGCAGTGTGGGGGTTTTGTACCTGCTGCAGATCAGCGGCATCATGGGATGACTGGATCGGATTGCTCGAGAATCATGGGCAGTTCGATTTTTTTGGGTTGAAATCAGATAATTTTCCGATTGCCCTTGTGCCTGGGGCGAGGCTGTGCTAGAATAAAACAATTTATTGCTCATATCGCGTACACGTGTACGCCATTGAAGAACACATACAAGCAGGAGGGAACATGATGGAACCACTCAAGTATATCAGCACCCGGGGGCACCGGGATGCTCTGAGTTTCTCAGAAGCTGTCGTTCGGGGAATTGCTCCTGATGGCGGCCTGTACGTGCCGGTGAGTCTGCCGGAAAACACGCTTTCAGGGATGACCGGGGATGAACCTTACGCGCAGTTGGCCCAAAAGGTGATGGCTCCCTTTGCCGATTTTCAGGCAGGGGTATTGGAAAACTGCACGTCCGGCGCTTACGATTCAAAATTCTCAGATCCTGCAATCGCGCCCTTGGTGACCCTTGAAAACACCAGTTTTTTGGAGCTTTACCACGGCCGGACCCTGGCGTTCAAGGACATGGCCTTGTCCATCCTCCCTCGATTCATGACAGCCGCAGCCAAACAGCTGGATATTCAGGATGAGATCGTCATCCTCACGGCAACCTCCGGCGACACCGGAAAAGCTGCTTTGGAAGGCTTTTCGGATATTCCCGGCACCCGAATCGTGGTTTTTTATCCCACCGACGGGGTCAGCGATGTGCAGAAGCACCAGATGGTGACCCAGGAAGGCAGCAATGTCCTCGTGATGGGGATCCGCGGGAATTTCGACGATGCCCAGAACGGGGTCAAGGCGATCTTCACCGATGAAGCCCTGGGCCAAAAGCTGAAGGAGCGGGGGTATGTCTTTTCCTCAGCCAACTCCATCAACATCGGCCGTCTGGTTCCTCAGATCGTGTACTATGTCCACGCCTGGCTGCAGCTGAAAAAGCAAGGAACCATCCAGGAAGGGGAAGCCTTCAACGTGGTGGTTCCTACAGGGAATTTCGGAAATATCCTGGCGGCCTGGTATGCCAAGGCGATGGGTGTGCCCATTAAAAAATTCATCTGCGCCTCCAACGTCAATAATGTGCTGACCGATTTCATCCGGACCGGCAGATATGATATGAACCGCCCCTTCCAGATCACGGCATCCCCCTCCATGGACATCCTGATCTCCAGCAATCTGGAGCGGTTGGTGTTTGAGCTGACCGGACGCAGCGGAGAAAAGACCAGGGCGCTGATGGCCGGTCTGAAGAAGGATGGCTCCTATGAGCTGGAACCTGCCATGAAGTCGGCCCTGTCGGATTTCTACGGCGGCTATGCCAGCGATGAGGAGACCGTGGCGGCTATCCGGGAGGGGTATCAGGAAAAAGGCTACGTGATGGACACCCACACCGCCGTGGCCTACAAGGTTCTGGCGGACTATCGAAAAGAAACCGGTGACACCGCCCATGCGGTCATCGCCTCCACAGCCAGCCCCTATAAGTTCACCCGCAGCGTGGTGGAGGGGATGGGCATCGGCACACAGGGGCTGGACGACTTCCAGCTCATCGAGGTGCTTTCAGAAAAATCCGGACTCGCCATACCGGAACCCATCCAGGGGCTCAAGGACCGGGCGGTCCTGCACCCGGGGGTATGCGACAAGGATGTGCTGGCGTATAAGGTCCTGGAGTTTTTAGGCATGTAATGATTAAAAAGGAGGAAGCACCCATGAAATACATCGTTCTGCTCGTAGACGGCATGGCCGACTATCCCATTGAATCCCTGGGGAACAAAACCCCTTTAGAAGTGGTGAATATTCCGAATATCAACGGCTGTGCCCGTCGGGGAGAGGTGGGGATGGTCCAGACCATCCCAGCCGGGATGAGCCCAGGCAGCGACACCGCGAATCTTTCGGTCATGGGCTATGCCCCAGAAATATACCATACGGGCCGTTCACCCCTGGAAGCTGCCAGCATGGGCGTGGAAATGAAGCCGACGGATGTGACCTTCCGCTGCAACCTGGTTACGGTTTCTGAGGAAGCGGACTTCGCATCCAAGACAATGATTGATCACAGCTCCGGAGAAATTACAACGGAGGAGGCCCGGGAGCTGATCCTTTTCCTGAAGCCCCATCTGGAAAATGCCTTTCTGACGCTTTACCCCGGTGTGAGCTACCGGCATCTGCTGGTGTGGGACCAAGGGCCGGAGGATTTCAAGCTGACCCCGCCCCACGATATCCTGGATCAGCCGATTTCCCAGCATCTGCCCCAAGGCAGCGGCGGCGACGTTATTCTGGCGTTCATGGAGAAATCCCATGAGCTGCTGAAGAATCACCCGGTCAATCTGGCCCGGGTTGCCAGAGGTCTGAGACCCGCCAATTCCGCATGGATCTGGGGGGAGGGGAAAAAGCCCCGGTTGGATTCCTTTGCAGAGAAATTCGGCATTGAAGGGGCGGTTATCTCCGCAGTGGATCTGATCAACGGCATCGGCGTCTGCGCGGGTCTGGAGCCTGTCGTGGTACCCGGCGCCAACGGGACCCTTCATACCAATTTCGAAGGGAAGGCCCAGGGGGCGGTGGATATCCTCAAGAGCAGTAAGGACTTCGTATATGTGCACCTGGAGGCGCCGGACGAGTGCGGTCATCAGGGGGATCTGGCCGGGAAAATGAAGGCCATGGAGATCATCGATGAAAAAGTAGCGGGCTACATTTTGCGGGAGATGGACGCCTGGGGCGTGCCCTACCGATTCCTGGTCCTGCCGGATCATCGGACGCCCATCGCAAGACGTACCCACACCTCGGAGCCGGTACCCTATATGCTCTATGACAGTACCCGGACAGGCAGCGAGAAGGATCAGCAGTTCTCTGAACCCAGCGCTGAGGCCTCCGGCAATTACTTTGACAGCGGTCACGCTCTTATGGATTATTTTATAAAGAAATAGACGGAAAGCCCTTTTGAGTTCTTGCCACTCACTGGGGCTTTTGTCATCGGGTTTTCCCACTGGACTTTTTAGGTCAATCCTCGGGAATATAGGTTATAATTGAAGTATTAATAATAGACAGGAGGGAACTCCCATGCGTAAATTCTCGGTACTGCTGATCATTGCAGGGATATTGGTGGCGGCATACCCATTTTTAGATCGGGCCTATACCTGGTATATGCAGCAGAAAATTGCAGAAACCTATACGGAGTTGGACACGGTGTTCGCCAACGAGCCGGAGAATACCGGTACTGATGTGGGGACCCCGGCAGCGGTTACTGATGCGCAGCCCGGGGCGGAGCAGGCAACGACTTCTTCGGAGCCGGCAGCGGCAGCGGCGCCAGCACCTCCAACAGCTAAAAAAAACCAGGTGATCCCTGAACCCATTGGTGTCCTGAAAATCAGTAAGATCAACTTGAAGCTGCCCCTCATGTCTGGAGCGACTGCCGGCAATATGAAAATCGGTGCCGCCTGGATGAAGCAGACAACTCCCATCGGAGAAAACGGCAACACGGGGATTGCGGCGCATCGCAGCTACACCAAAGGCCGTTTTTTCAATCGGCTGGATGAGGTTGCTTTGGGGGATGATATCACCATTATTTCAGGAGGGAAAGAGTATAAGTATACGGTTTTCAACATCGTCGTCGTGGAGCCGACGGATGTATCGGTTCTCCGAGGGGATAAGGGCGAAAGTGTCGTGACGCTGATTACCTGCACCCCGATCAAGGTTGCCACGCATCGGCTTATTGTACAGGGAAGACTGGTGAAATAAGAAAAATACGCCTACTGACGTCTGACTAAAAATCGGACGTCTCTTTATTTTACAAAGAACATCTAGGTTTAATGACAAATAATTGTCATATACAGAGGCGGTTTTCCTATAATTGAAGGCGGATATTGCTGTTAGTTGCCCTATAAATGTGTTTAGCAGGCTGAAATTTTAGCTATAGCCCCTTTGAGAAGATATTGGCTCATAAAAGCAGTTGTAGGTTTACGATAATATAAACATTAATATTTAATTCCATTCATTTCTAAAACACATGAAAGCTTTTGATTTAAAAGCTTAAAGCACTTAAATTCTTTTAAAAAAACATAAATTCATGCCATGTCCGATTTACATAACTTGTTTGAATTTTCTGAATGGTGGTATATATATACCAACAGGAGAGGTCCGCGCTCTGTGGACTATCCCATCGTTTCATGTGATAAGGGCAAACCGTCTGAAAGGACGGGACGCAAAGCCAGGAGTCTAAAACATGGAGACATGTCAAGACCGTCCGACTGCCGCAAGGCTTTTGGGCGGTTTTTATTTTGCCTGATCATATCGCAATTGGCGTGAACTGCAAATCCGAGATAAGGAGGGTGAGTGATCAGAAGAGAATTCCGATGATTGCTTTTACATTGGATCATAAGATGAGTCAGTTCTCGTATCCATCACAGCATATCGAGAGGGAGAGGTGAATCGTATGAGACTTTACAGGAATAAGCGCCTGGCTAAAGTTCTTGTCTGGTTGCTGTTGCTGACGATGCTGCTGCCCGGAGCTTCTATTTCTGCCCTGGCAGAGTCACTGGATCAGCCACAGGAAGCGGTACAAGAAAGCTTGCCGGCAGACCCGGCTCCGGCTGAAGAACAGCTTGCGACGCCGCCAGCTGAAGAGCCTGCAGCACCAAATGAAGATCCGGCACCTGCTGAAGATCCGGCACCTGCTGAAGACCCGGCACCTGCTGAAGACCCGGCACCTGCTGAGGATCCGGCTCCTGCAGAGGAACCAGCTCTGGTAGTGGAAGTGCCCCTGGTTCAGGCGGCAGTCATTCCAATGGCAGATGTTGAGGCGAGTGGCGCCGGCAGTATGTGGACAACCGATGCAACAGGAACTCAGGATCAGAACGTGCGTTATACGGACAAGTACGATGTTCTGATTAACGCCAAGAGCTTGGCGCCCAATCTCTCCTATTTTGTTCGGGTTACTGAGCCTGGCAACGGGAGAAATCCCGGCAAACTTTTGGGAATGAGCGATGGCGCTACGTTCAAGGTCGGCCCGGATGGGATGGACCTGGGGAATATCGCCACAGGCGGTGAAGGCGGCATGGCCTTCAGATTATGGGATCTCGTCAAGAAAGCCTCTGACGGAACCCAAGGCTACGACGATACAGGTAACAATGGCAACGAGTACAGCGTAGATATCAGCTTAACTGCAGATTTTCAAAATGTGAAGAACGACAACTTTAAAGTAGATAAAGTGCCTCTTACGGGATCTCTTGAAATCATCAAGACGATCGGCAGTGTTGAGGGAGATCCTCAAAGCGGTGTCACCTTCACGCTCCTTCCAGTGGGGAATGGATCCTCAGTATCCGGGACAACGGACAGTGAGGGCCGTATCCTATTCACAGGGCTTCTGGATGGCGCCAAGTATACCATCAGTGAGGCCATCCCCGCGGGGTATTCCACGGATCTGAATTCTTCCGCATCCTACACGATCGCGGCGAATCAGACGATATCGGTACATGTTGTAAACATGGTGGATATCGGTTCTCTGAAGATCATCAAGATGATTGAGAAAAAAGGTCCGGATCAGCCTCAATCAGGCATCACATTCGGATTGTATCCCGTCGGTGGCGGTGACCCCATCACTGGCGTGACCAACGCATCCGGTGAATTGATTTTCAGTGGCTTGGCGGCTGGTTCTCAATACACAATCAGAGAGACTATCCCCAGTGGTTATACCACTAATCTGGATTCCGATCATGTCTATACGATTGGCAAGGATCGGGAAATCGTTGTGAATGTTTTGAACACTGAAATTCCATGTTGGAGCATCTCCGTCATAAAAACACTTGAGACGGCCAATGGCGATCCCCATTCAGGGATCCAATTCAATCTGATGGCCTGGCTGCCTGTTCATGGCCCAGGACATAACTGGGATTGGCGTCAAGTAGATTCGGGTGTTACGGATTCAAACGGGCGTATCCTGTTCGATAATCTCCAAGGCGGATTCAGGTATCACCTGGTGGAGGTTGTGCCTCAGTACTATCAAACCAACCTTCCCGTAAATAATGAATATGTTTTGAGCTTTGATCACCAGACAGCTACGGTAAATGTAATTAACACCCATCAGACCGGCAGCATTGAGGTTGTTAAAACCTTGAGCAACACAGGGGCATTCCACGAAGGCGTCACCTTCGAGCTGTATGAAGGCACTGCAAGTGCTCATGGGACAACCCGACTTATGACCGCTGTGACGAATGCTGAAGGGAAGGCACTGTTCAGCGGGTTGCTGGCCGGTTCAACCTATCACCTCCATGAAGCCCAGAATGACGGGTTTGAGAGTGATTTGGACGAGAGCAACAGCTACACCTTGACTGAAAACAACCAGGTGATCGCTGTTCCGGTCGTCAACACACAAATCAGCACCCTGACAGTCATCAAAACCATTGGCAGCAGCGAAGGGCCAGCGCATGAAGGGGTCATCTTCAATTTAACCCCCGCCCGTGAAGAAATTGCCGCTGCGGTTCAACAAGGCATGAGTGCAACAACGAATGTCGGCGGCTATGCCGTATTCGAAGGCTTGGTAGTTGGTCAGACATACCTGCTGACTGAAATAGTCCCTGAGGGCTACCGAACAAGCCTCCCCGATGTCGGACAGCTGGTCCAGATTGACGCTGACGGCGTAACGGTCCATGTTGTCAATACCCGAATTCCCAATACGCTGACGGTTATCAAAACCATCGGCACGTTGGAAGGCCCCGCTCATAGCGGCGTTGAATTCAGACTGTTTGAAAATGTGGATACCCCTATCCCCACCGATAACTTCGTTTCTGTGCCAGCTCCGATGATGATGACCACAGATGCGAACGGTGTTGCCCTCTTTGAAGGATTGAGGGTTGGCGGAACCTACCGTCTGATTGAAATGACCCCCGATGGCTATTCCACAAATCTTGATCCGAATGCTGAATTCTATATCGATGGCAATTCCGGTGTCGTGGTATATGTTGTGAACACCCTGCAACAACCGGCCATTGACATTGAAAAGAGCGTCAGCAGCACTTCGGTGACCACCGGCACGACAGTGACCTATACCTTTGTGGTTACCAACACGGGGAATACCCCGCTGATGAGCATTGAAGTGAAGGATGATACCATCGGCTGGAGTACGACCATTGACAACCTGGCTGCCGGCGCCAGCCAAACATTCACGGCAGACTATACCATCAACAGCTGGGATGATGGCGGCCAATTCACCAACACTGCGACAGTCACTGGATACGATCCGCAGGAACGTACAGTCAGTGACACCGACACGGCAATTGTCGATCGTCGCAGCAGCGGTGGCGGTGGCGGCGGGAGTCATCGTACCACCACCACAACAACGGTTCCAACAGAGCCTACACCATTAGGTGTACCGGTCATTGAACCAATCCCCGAACCGACACCGGTAATACTTGATGAAGTAATCCCTCAAGGCGTACCGGCACTTCCTAAAACCGGCGAGGTTGCACCCAGCCTGTTCTATGGCTTAGGTAGCGCTCTTGCGGCTCTAGGCATCCTGATGCGACGTAAGAAATAACCGATTGATGCAGTAGGACGAAGGTCTCCCATTTTGGGAGGCCTTTTTCTATGTGATCGAAAATAAATAATAAAATGATATGATTACATGTTTAAAAACATTACAAAAGGGAATATAATAACCATAACGATAATCGTTATCAATTAAAAAGTTTGAAGCTGCTTCGGCAGTCAAATAGATAACCGTATCCCGACAACAAGGAACGACAGAAGAAAGGGTGGGCCATATGAGAAGAACAATAAAAAGGACGTTGACTTACTTACTGATAGGAATCATGGTGTTGTCCATGGGGCTTCCCGTGAATATGGGAAGCGCATTTGCAGATTCACTGGTACAAGGCGACGGTGCAGCTCCGGCAGTCAGCGATGATCCGGCAGTCAGCGATGATCCGGCAGTCAGCGATGATCCGGCAGTCAGCGGTGAGCCGGCAGTTAGCGGTGATCCGGCAGTCAGCGGTGAGCCGGCAGTTAGCAGTGAGCCGGCAGTTAGCAGTGAGCCGGCAGTCGACAGTGATCCGGCAGTCGACAGTGAACCGGTAGTCAGCAGTGACCCTATCGTTAGCAGTGACACGGGTGATATAAGTGCCCTGGGCGGCGATCACGGCGGTTGGGATAAGAGTTCTCTCAGCTTCATTGGAGAAGACGGCACCTGTGAATTGGTTTCAGCCGAAGTGAGAAATGGTTGGAGTTCCAGAGATATGACAGGCGAATCAACTTGGGAGCTTTACTGGATCGCATCCGGAAACCCTAAGAGTGGTGTGGTTATAGCTTCTGGAACCATCCCAGCTCTGGAAAATGGCGAATCCTACACAATGACCTACGATCCCTCCGATAATCCCAATGGCTCTATCGGGAACTACATGTTCAAAGCTTACCAAAGACCGGGCCACCCGGGCACCGGAGTTCTTTGGAGCGGCGCCATCAGTCTGACGAATTGTCCTTTAGACGAAGTTTACGGTTCCCTGACAGTGAATAAAATGTTCAGTGATCAGAACCAAAGTGAAGTAACCGTATCCTTATATGAAGTGACTATCGATGGCGATGTCTTAGTAACCTCACAAGAGACAGTAAACCACACAACCACTTTTGGGGAACTGGATCTTGAAAAAAACTATAAGATTGTTGAAAATCCAAATGTTTCAGGCTATACTGCCACTTATCCTGATGGCCAATCTGCTTTCTTCAATGAAGGCAACTCGGTTACACTCAGTATTCTAAACACCCTGATTCCTGTGGATCCTGAAAAAGGCAGCCTCACAGTAATCAAAACCTTCAGTGATCAAAGCGCAGCTGAAATCACGGTTGGACTGTATGAAGTGACAGAAATCGGCGATGTCCTGGTAGCCAGCCAAGAGACTGTGGCCCATGTCACTACCTTCACCGATCTGGATCTCCAAAAGTCCTACAAAATCATGGAAAATCCGGTTCCAAGCGGCTACAATGCCAGCTACCCGGATGGACAGGCCGTCGTATTCGGGGAGAACAACACCGCTAATCTGGGAATCCTGAACACCCTGATCCCAGTGGATCCTGAAAAAGGCAGCCTCACCGTAACAAAGACCTTCAGCGATCAAAGCGCAGCTGAAGTAACAGTTGGACTGTATGAAGTGACAGAAATCGGCGATGTCCTGGTAGCCAGCCAAGAGACTGTGGCCCATGTCACTACCTTCACCGATCTGGATCTCCAAAAGTCCTACAAAATCATGGAAAATCCGGTTCCAAGCGGCTACAATGCCAGCTACCCGGATGGACAGGCCGTCGTATTCGGGGAGAACAACACCGCTAATCTGGGAATCCTGAACACCCTGATCCCAGTGGATCCTGAAAAAGGCAGCCTCACCGTAACAAAGACCTTCAGCGATCAAAGCGCAGCTGAAGTAACAGTTGGACTGTATGAAGTGACAGAAATCGGCGATGTCCTGGTAGTCAGCCAAGAGACTGTGGCCCATGTCACCACCTTCATCAATCTGGATCTCCAAAAGTCCTACAAAATCACAGAAAATCCGGTTCCCAGCGGCTATAATGCCAGCTACCCGGATGGACAGGCAGTCGTATTCGGGGAGAACAACACCGCTAATCTGGGAATCTTGAACACCCTGATCCCAGTGGATCCTGAAAAAGGCAGTCTGGTTGTTACAAAATCTTACAGCAACGCCAACACCGCAGAGGTAACAGTGAACCTGTATCTCGTAACCGGCGAAGGTGATGTCCTAGTAACCTCTCAGGTGACTGAGGGCCTGAAAACAACATTCACCAACCTGAACATCGAAAGTACCTATAATATTGTAGAAAGCTCGGTACCATCAGGTTATACAGTAAGCTATCCTAATGGTCAAAGCATTCTGATTTCAAGCGTAGACGCTGAGAACCTGAGCATCCTCAACACCCGTACAACCTCTGGTGGGGGCGGCGGTGGCGGTGGCGGTGGTGGCGGCGGTGGCGGTGGAAATACAACCATCACAACTGAACCAACACCTCAAGGGGTTCCTGAAGTGGTTCCCCAAGCTGTACCGGCTGTAGAATCATCCGCTGATCCTGCACCTATCATCATTGAAGAGGTTATTCCTCAAGGCGTACCTGTTCTTCCTAAAACCGGTGAACTGCCCGCTGAACTCTTTTACGGACTGGGCGGCATGATCACTGCACTGGGAGCATTGTTAAGACGTAAGTAGTCATCAGAATGGTTCGGGAGCCTCACCTATTTGGTGGGGCTCCTTTTTGTTGGGTATCAATAAGGGAAAGCAGAATAATGAGTAATCACTCATTATTCTGCTTGACAAAGAGAAGGAAGAAGCAGATAATAAAAGTGAGCACTCACTCATATTTCTAAAAACACTCTGGGAAGGCTGTTTCGGGGAATAGCAGGCGGTGCTCTTTTCAATAAAAATAGCGCAATTGCGCTGCGATAAGGAGTGAAACCATGGCGAAGAGCAAGCGGGAAATGACAGAGGAACGGATTTTGGAGGCTGCACTGAATCTGTTTTCGGAAAAAGGGTACGCCGGGGCATCCACCAGTGAAATCGCCAAGGAGGCCCAGGTGGCTGAGGGGACAATCTTTCGCTATTTCCCTCAAAAGAAGGACATGCTGCTGAAGGTGGTCATGAAGTTCATCGAGCTCATCAGCGAAGAGCTTGTCATGAACCCCTTGGAAAAGATCTATGAAGAGAATCAGGGCGCTCCCCCGGAGGTGATGCTGAAAACCATCGTCATGGACCGGGTGGCCCTCTTCAACAAGATGAGTGACCATTTCAAGGTGATCCTCATTGAGATGCAGTACCACGAGGAAATCATGGCCCTGGTGGTGAACAAGATTCTCCTGAAGGTGATCCGCTATGGGGAGAAGGTCTATTCGGACTTCGTGAAGAACGGGATCTTCAGGGATGACATTCCCCCAATCACCGCCTTTAGAACGATGATTGGCGGCGTGCTCCTGATGCTGGTTCAGCGCAGAGTGCTGCCGGAGGCCGTTCCCACAGGGCTGGAGCTGGAGGCTGAAATCGACATGATCATCGAAATCCTGATGAACGGCATGAAAAAACGAGGAGAATCCCTATGAAGACAACTGCCCATGGCAAGAAGCCCATCATTCTGGTACTGGTGTTGATCGCCGCCGCAAGCCTTGTGTATTATTATCTGAATCCCGGTGAGCTCTCTGAGGACTTGGTTTTCACCGGCAGCGTAGAGGCGGATCAGATCGATATTTCCCCAGAAATTTCCGGCACCATTCAGACCGTCAGCGTGCAGGACGGCGAAACGGTTACAAAAGGCCAGATCCTCATGACCCTGGACATCTCGGACTACACCATCAAACGGGATATGGCCCAGAAAGCCCTGGAGCTGGCAAGGCTGAAGGAGGCCGATCTGAAGGACGGCAACAGCGTGAATCAGATCCGTCAGGCCAAGGCAAACCGGGACAGCGTCAACCAGCAGATCAGCGGCTCCGCCAAGGAGCTGGAGTATCTGAAAAAGGATTACACCACAGCCAAAGCCCTCTTTGATTCCGGAGCGGGTTCTGAAAATCAGCTGGATACAGCTCGCCGGGCAGTGGACCGGGAACAGGCGAAGTACGACGGCCTGGTCAAGCAGAAGGACGCCCTGGATGCCGCCCTGGCCCTGACCGAAGAGGGGGCCACGGTGCAGACCAAGAGCGCGGCAGCCCTGGATGTGGAATTAAAACAGCTGGATATTCAGGATCTGGAGCGGACCATCGCTAAGGGAACCCTTTACAGCCCCGCTGACGGGATTCTCCAATCCGTCAATTACCAGGCTGGAGAGCGGATTGCCCCGGGAACCCGGGCCGTGACCCTGGTGGACCTCAGTAAAATGGAGGTGAAGATCTACGTGCCGGAGATTCAGCTGAACCGGGTCCATACCGGCATGCAGGTGCAGTTCACCGATGATTTCCTGAAGGATAAAGGGATTGCGGGGACCGTCACCTATATTTCCCCCAAGGCGGAATTCACACCGAAGAATATCGAATCCAAGCAGAGCAAGCAGGAGATGGTCTATGAGGTCCGGGTGGATATCAAGGATGCCACGGGTACCGTGAAGCCCGGCATGTTCCTGGATGTGGCCCTGAAAGAAGGGAAATCATGAGCGGGAACCTGATTGAGATTTCCGGGCTGCGGAAGGCCTTCGGCACCTTCGTGGCGGTGGATGATGTGAGTCTCAGTATTCCCAAGGGGTGCATCTATGGCGTTCTGGGGCCCAATGGCGCCGGTAAATCCACCACCATCCGGATGATCTGCGGGGTCCTGACCCCCACTGCCGGCACCGCCGTCATCGACGGCCTGGATGTATACAAGGAAGCGGAGCAGATCAAGCAACGGATCGGCTACATGTCCCAGAAATTCAGCCTGTATGAGGATCTGACGGTCCTTGAAAACCTGCGGTTCTTCGCCTCCCTTTATGGGATCCATGGCAGGGAGCGGGACGAGCGGATCACCCAGCTCATCGCCATGGCGGGGATCACCGGTCGGGAAAATCAGGTGGCGGGGAAGCTTTCCGGGGGTTGGAAACAGCGGCTGGCCCTGGGCTGCGCCCTGATCCACAAGCCCCGGATCCTGATCCTGGACGAACCCACCGCCGGGGTGGATCCTGTGGCCCGACGGGTGTTCTGGGAAATCATCTACGAGCTGGCCAAGCAAGATATCACCATCCTGGTGACGACCCACTATATGGACGAGGCCCAAAGCTGTGATCAGGTTTCCTTCATCTTCGACGGCAAGGTCATCGCCCAGGGAACCCCGGCAGATCTGATTAAAGAACACGAAGCGAAGAACCTGGAGGATGTGTTCATCCATTTCGTGGAGGAAACCACGGGGCATAAGGTGAAAAGTTCCTTTGAAGAGATCAAATTCCTCCGCATGGGTCCGGAAGGCGGTGAATCCTCATGAATCTCAAACGATTCGGCATCATCGTCTGGAAGGAATTCATCCATGTGTTCCGGGATCCCATCAGCCTGCGGATCGCCATCATGATGCCCCTGCTGTTCACCCTGATATTCGGCTATGCCGTCACAACGGATGTGGAGCATATCAAGCTGGCGGTGTACGACGGGGACAAGACCTTTGAAAGCCGGGAGCTGGTGCGGAAGTTCCAGGCCTCCAATTACTTTGATCTGACCCAGGAAGTGACCAATTCCAAGGAACTGGAGTCCTTGTTGGACGGGGGCGCCGTGAAAACCGCCCTGATGATCCCCAGCGGCTACAGCGTGAAGCTGAAGCGGGGGGAAACCCCGGAGAGCCTGCTGATCATCGACGGTACCGATCCCACCATCGCCCGGACCGCCCTTCAAAGCGGCAACCTGATTTCCAACGTCTACAACATGGAAACCCTCTCCGGTGGCACCTTTAAGCTGTCGGAGATGAAGACCCGGGTGTGGTACAACCCCAACATGAAGAGCTCCAAATTCATCATCCCGGGGCTTATCGGCCTGATCATGCAGAACATCACCATCATGCTGACCGCCTTCGCCCTGGTGCGGGAACGGGAGCGGGGCACCATCGAGCAGTTGATGGTATCGCCCCTGCGGCCCAGTGAGCTGATTTTAGGAAAGATGGTTCCCTATATCGTCATCGGCAGTGTGGATTTCCTGATTGCCCTGTTCTTTGGCACGTGGTATTTCAATGTGCCCGTGGTGGGCAGCCTGCCCATGCTGTTGGGGCTGGGCTTCCTCTTCGTCATCACGGCCCTGGCCATCGGCATGCTGATCTCCACCTTGGCAGAAAACCAGCTCCAGGCCATGCAGTTCACCCTGGTATCCATCCTGCCCTCGGTCCTGCTCTCGGGCTTCATGTTTCCCCGGGAAGGGATGCCCCTGCTGATCTACATGGTGGGAAATGTCATTCCCCTGACATACTTCAATGACATCATGCGGGGAATCATCCTCAAGGGGGTGGGTTTCGAATTCATCTGGAAGGATGTCCTGGGGATCGCCCTGATCGGGACCATTCTGCTCACCATGGCAATCAAGCGGTTCCATAAGAAGCTGGATTAAGGGGCGTGTCGGAAAAATGTTTAAATCCGTGTATAATGGGGTATAAACGTTTGACACATGCATCCGTTTAAGCCGCTGACGATTGTCCGGCTGTGTTCTCTTGAAAGGAGCCCCCCATGCGCTATACCCACATGATCTTCGACCTGGACGGGACGCTGACAGATCCCAAGGTCGGCATCACCGAGGCCATCAAGTTCGCCCTGAACAAAATGAAGGAGCCCATCCCCGAAATGGCCGTGCTGGAGGATTTCATCGGTCCGCCGCTGTTTGACAGCTTCATTGAAAAATGCGGACTTTCCCCTTCGCAGGCAATGAAGGCCGTGGATTATTACCGGGAATACTATTCCGTGAAGGGGCTCTATGAGAACCATCCCTACCCGGGGATTGAAGACGCCCTGAAAGCCCTGAAAGCAGACAATATCCTGCTGTATGTAGCCACCAGCAAACCGGAGGTGTACGCTAGAAAAATCCTGACCCACTTCGGGCTCAGCGGGTATTTCGACTGCATCGCCGGGGCCACGTTGGACGGTTCCATCACCAAAAAGGAAGAGGTGCTGGATTATCTCAGTGAGAAATGCAATTTGGGGAATCTGGGCTCTGTCCTGATGATCGGAGACCGGAAATTCGATATCGAAGGGGCCCGGCACGCGGGCTTCGATGCGGCGGCTGTCCTATATGGCTACGGCAGCCTGGATGAGCTGGAGGCCCACGCGCCGGAATACCTGGTGGCGGATCCCGGGTTGCTGCTGACCCTCCGCCGTCCTGTGAAGGTCTGAACATGAAACGGACCGGATTCATCATCCTGCTGGCCCTGCTGATGCTGGCGGTGCCGGTGTGGAGCGCCTCCCAGGCCGTTAAATCCCCCTTTGCGGTGCCCTATCCGACGAAAACCCCGGTTTTTACCGCCGAAAAGATTCCAGAGGCCTACAAGGAAGCCATGACAGGGGTTTCGTGGAAAAAGGGATGCCCCGTTCCCTTTGAGAAGCTCCGCCGGGTCAAGGTGGGCTACGTCGGTTTTGACGGCCGCGCCATGCAGGGGGAATTGGTGGTTCACCAGGAGGTTTCGGAAGACGTTCTGGCTATCTTCAAAGAGCTTTACGCCGCAGGGTACCCCATCAAGACAGTGGCCCTGGTGGACAGCTACAAGGGGGACGATACCCTCTCCATGGATGCCGATAATACGTCGGCGTTCAATTACCGTCCGGTAATCGGCAGCAAAACCCTTTCGAAGCACAGCTATGGCATTGCCATCGATATCAATCCCATTGAGAATCCCTATATCAAGGGAAAGGTCCTCTCCCCCCTGGCCGGAAAAGCCTATGCTGACAGAAGCAAGAGCCTGCCCGGGATGATCACCCCTGGGGATCCCTGCTATCAGGCCTTCGCCACCCGGGGCTGGATCTGGGGCGGAAATTGGAAAACCCTGAAGGATTATCAGCATTTCGAAAAGCCCCTGAAGCTCAGTGGACTGAAATAAAGACGAAAAGGAGCGCCAAGGTGCTTCTTTTCGTCTTTATTTCTTGAAAAAAGGCAAAAAAAATCAGGAATCCGAAGGGATTCCTCTCAAGTGAGTTTGAATGGATAAGAGTGTGGGGTTTGCCGAAGGCAATGCCTTCAACGACAGGATGAGGCGTGCATGCATCCTGAGACTAATATACAGGTTTCAATGGGGTTTGGCATTGTTAGAAAACTACAAAAAATCGACTGACCGGTACACAACCGGCAGAATTTTCTGAAAAGCCTTTGGCAGGGGTAAATGATTGGGGATGGTCATATCTGCCCACACGCCCTCAGGATACAAGGCGCTCAAATCGGATTCGGCGGTTTCCGGCAGAACCCGGACGGCCATGATCCAGGTCTGGTGAGTGAATACATGCTTCACCGGGCCCAGGGTGCCGCTTTCTTCACCCCAGGCCGGGGCGCCTTCGGGTTCAAGGGTCATGGGAAAGCCCCATAAATTTTTCAGCAGGGTTTCATCAGACCGGGGAATCAAGAAGAGCGCGCGGCCCCGGTGATACACCGTGACGGTCCAGTGAAGGATCCTACCGGGAGTTTTTGGCGTGCGGACGGGGAAATCAAGGACTTTTCCTTGCTGTCTTCCTTCGCAGAGCTCTGAAACGGGGCAGCAGGAGCATCGGGGTGTGGCAAAGCTACAGACGAGGGCCCCCAGTTCCATGACGGCCTGGTTGTATGCGGAGGGGTCTTCGGGGGCTACCAATTCCGTTCCAAGGGCTTGGAACAGCTTCTTGCCTGCCGTGGTATCCGCATTCACAGTAATGGCCAGAACCCGGCTGTAAACCCGGATGACATTGCCGTCAACCGCAGCCAGGGGCAAACCGAAGGCGATGCTGCCAATGGCGCCGGCGGTATAGGGGCCGATGCCGGGCAATTTTTGAAGAGCGGCGCCATCCTGGGGCATGGCCCCTTGATGCTGTGCCATCACCATCTCAGCAGCCTTTTTCAGATTCCGGGCCCGGGAATAATAACCCAGCCCCTCCCACAGCTTCAGCAGTCGTTCTTCATCCACCTGAGCCAAGTGGGCGACCGTGGGCAGGGCTTCCATGAAGCGCAGCCAGTAGGGGATCACGGTATCCACCTGGGTCTGCTGCAGCATGATTTCAGAAATCCAGATAGCGTAAGGATCCTGGGTTCGCCGCCAGGGAAGATCCCTCGAAGCGGTGTGGTACCAGGAAATCAGCGCTGCTCGAAATTGCAGGGTCCATTGTTGTGGGGGATGTATTTCAGGGTTTTTAGGTTTCATGGCTGCTCCTGGGATCTATGTGTCTGAATGGTGCTGCTGTCCGGAAATGCTTGACAGAACCCGTTTGAATTTTTATGCTTTAACTGACACGTGGGAAGAAGGTGATTGGAATGATGAATTTGGATCGGGTTGATTTAGAGACCCGTGAGATTGAACAAAGCTTGAATACCGTATACCGCGATCAGCATCACGCCGTTATTCAGGCCCATGGGGCAGGACCGGTTCCCTTGGCGTTTCGGCGATTGCGCTGGCTGTCGGCCTCTATATGGTCCAGGGAGCAAGGCCGTGATCCCGGCGCCGCCCAGGAATCCATGCTGGCACCTGAAATAATCCGGGAGGAGCTTTACGCCGAAATTCGGGCCATCGCATCGGATTATGGAACGCTTTGTTTAGAAGGGATTCGCTTATTTTTAGCTATTCTGGCTTGCTGGATGGTCCTGCAGGATCACATTTCTGTCCGGCTGAGTCTGTGGATTTTCTCAGGTTTGGCCCTGAGCTGCCTGATCCTCTATCCCATCGGAGTATACACCTACTGGAACCGGACTTCAATTCATCCCTTCAAGGGGTTGAAGCTTATCCTCGGCGCCTTCGGCGCTTTGGTTGCGGAGGGTGGCATCTACATGATCAGTCTGATGGAGAGGCAGAATCCGCTTTTCGAGGGGGCGATCCTGCCCGCCTTCAACTTCACAGAATTTCTAATCCTGGCGAACCTCGTTGTCCTGCTGTCGTTTATCATTCATTATAGGCGGCTGAACATGTTCGGTGATGTAGCCGCAAGCTATCATAAGCACTTGATTTCCCTCAGTGGCTTAAGCCTTGCTGCTCAGGAGGAAATAAGGAATCGTCTGAGAGACCTGGAAGCCATCCCGCTGAAAACCCATACGAAACGCCGCATTAAAACCGGTATGATTGAGGAGTACACACGGGTGGGTCTTGTTGAACCGGCGTGGGAGAAACGCTTCATCCGGGCCAATTGTATTGATATGAACTGGATGTATTGGTCCGGGTCCGTCGCGCAGTGGGCGATCCTTATTCTCATGATATCAAAATTCATCTGGGCCTGCGATACAGGGCTGATGGTCTCAGCGGATTATTTCAGGCAGGGCCTGACAACCGGCATGGTCCTCGGGGCGATTCTTATGAGCGCTGCGGGGTTCTGTCCGATGAACTGGTGTTTTCGGGAACTGCTCTATCAGGGGGCTCCGTTTTCTCTGAAGCAGGCTTGGCTGCTGATGGGCCTGGCAGTTCTCTGCGTTTCAGTGGTCCTTCTGTCGGGGTTAGTGCCCTCACGGTTCATTTGGGGCATTCCAGTCAATCCGGCGCCACACCCGTGGGGGTTGTCGGTTTTGCTGGGGTTGGCCGTCCTTCTGCAGTTTTTTAAGACCGACCCCCGGTTTCAGGGTATGGAATCCGCATAAAAAATGGAGAACACCATCCGGTGTTCTCCATTTTTATGCCTATGCGTTAGCGCCGCAGCACTTTTTGTATTTCTTTCCGCTGCCACAAGGACACGGATCGTTCCGACCGATTTTTTGATCGTTGCGGACGGTCTTGGAAGCCCGCCAGTTTTTCTGGATTTCCTGACGCTTTTCCACCGGCAGGACCTGCTCCCATTGGGGCAGATTGAAAAGCCAGTCCGCCTTCGCCTCGTACATGTTGAAAAGCAGCTTCTCAAAATCGATTTTTATTTCGATTTCAGTATCCTCTGTATACGTTTCCAGGGGAAGCTCTGCTTCAAGACTGGTGTTGATCCCATCAAGGAATCCCATGAAGGTGACCGGGTCCATCTCGAATTTTTCTGCCAGAGCCTTGATGGTGCCGGCAGGAACCTGCGTGTGGTCTCCCAAGATCTCCGCGTAATTATTCTTTTCCAGCTGGAAATAATCAGCCCAGAACTCCTGGGATTCCTGCTGGCTTCTTTCTGTGTTGGCAATTTCCTGCCATTGTTCAAAAATTGTCATTGGATTCATCCTCTCGCTTCCGGTAATCATTGAAATCCCAAATAGTATATCATAATCCTGGGCGTACTACAAAAACTTAAAAACATGATTTTGACATCCGGAGTGATGAACGGTTCGTGGGGATATCCCGCTGCCAGGTGGGATAAGCTGTTTTTTCTGTGTTACAATAGAAGCAGGTGATGGAGATGACCATGGTGTTTATCAAAAGTGGAGAATGGACTGTTAAAAACCAGGAGTATATGATCCGAACGGATCTGGGTTCCTGTGTGGCACTGTGCCTGTGGGATTCCGTGCGCAAGCTGGGAGGGATGAACCACTATCTGCTTCCTGGAAGTGAGACGGTTCCCTCAGAGAATCCCTCTACCGGTCATTATGCGAATCAATCCCTCCTCTACGAAATCATTCGCTGCGGCTCATCCCTGCATTCTCTTCAAGCGGCAGTGATCGGCGGGGGGCAGCTGTACCCGGAGAACGATATATTCGCCATTGGGGAACGTAATATCGTTGCGGCAGAATTCATCCTTGAAAAATATAGGATCCCACTGGTTTATAAGCGAATCGGCGGCAGCATCAGCCGCAGTGTGGAACTGGAAGTCGAGAGCGGAGAGCTGCGTGTCCGTGAAATAAGATTGGGCACGGGCATTGTGAATCATTATCAACACAAATTCAGAGAACGGTGATACCGAATAGGAAGTGAATCCATGGAAAAACTATATATCACAGATCTTGACGGCACCCTGCTGGGCCGGGACAGCCGTCTTTCAGAAAAAACAGAAGGCATCCTGAAGGCACTCATTGAAGACGGTGCCCTGGTGACCGTTGCCACCGGGCGGAGCCTGGCCTCGCTGAAGGAAATCATGGGGGACTGCCTGCCCAAGCTGCCGGTAATCGTCCACAACGGCGCCCGGATCGGAAATCCTTCCACAGGGGAGTACCTGTACAGCAATGTCATGAACAAAGGGGTCTTGGACGAAGTCCTGGCCATGGCCTTTGCCGAGCACTTTGCCCCCTTTCTCAATGCCTTTGAGGACAAAACCGATTATTTCTGTTATACCTTGCCCGCCAATCGGGCCACGGAAGAATATATCCAGTACCGGAACACCATCATGCCGGACGCCCTGCGCCCTTACAAGTTCCGAACAGACCTGGCCGCCCTGGAAGTGATCAATCTGAACATCATCGATGAGATGAACCGATTGGCCGCCTTTCAGGACAAGGTCCGGGAAAGCTGCGCCCCCTGGGTGGATGTCCATATCACGACGGACCCAAACTTTCCTGAAATCGGCTGGCTGACGGTGGGTGACAGCCGCTCCCATAAAGCGGAGGCCATTCGGGCCCTGGTCGCTTTGATTTCTCCGGAGCCCCTCCACGTGACGGTTTTCGGGGATCAGCTCAACGATGTGCATATGTTCGAGGTGGCAGACCGGGCCATCGCCGTTGAAAATGCCAGCCCGGAACTGCTGGAACTGGCCCACGAGATCATCGGCCCCCACTGGGAAGACAGCGTGGTGAAGTTTATCGCCCGGGAATGGATTGCAAAGGGAGAGCCGGATCCGGAACCCCTGGGAGTGGAAGGATAGTGCCGCTCGAAGCGGTTTGATGAAATTCATAGCCAGACAAAGAGCCACCCCAGTGCCCTCGCGACCTCCTGGGGTGGCTCTTTGTCTGTAAATCCGTTCAGCGCATTGGGAGAACGGATTTCGTCTATTGCAGGATAGCGTCAATAGACGGTTATTAGGCGGGGTATCTGTATCATTATGTAAACTTATCCGTGTGGGACGGCAAATTTCTTTTGTGCAGAGCAGCGACCAAGAGGTATGATTGTCAGGAAGAACAGAGTGAAACGAGGTGGCCCGTTTGCGCATTGAGATTCGAATGATGGGAACGCCCGGAACCACGGCGGATGGGGCGCCGGTCCGGTTTAAATATCAGAAGTCGGAAGCGATCTTCTATTATATTGCGTATCACCGGTCCGCGGAACGCTATCGGATCATGAGTCTCTTTTGGCCGGATGAGTCAGAGGAAAAGGCGCGGAAAAACCTTCGGAATGCCCTGTATTCAATTAGGCAGGCATTTGACCGTGCCGTGCTTACCAATTCAGGACAGCGGTTGATCGGCTTCGATGAAGATATAGAAATCGTTACGGATCTGGATACCTCCCCGCAGCCGGGGATGATGGCCTCGGGTCCACGGGGTGAGTTCCTGGAGGACTTCATCGTCAAGGATGCTGCCGAATTCGACGACTGGATCCAGCAGATCCGCACCCGGCTTCGGGATCAGCGGCTCAGTGTCCTGTCCCAGATGATGGAGGACTGTCTGAAACAGGGTGAAAACCCGGAAAATCTTTGCAGGGAGCTGCTGCGACTGGATCCTTATGACGAGAAAACGGTCCGGATCCTGATGCGCCACTTTGGAAGACTGGGCCAATTCTCCAGATCGATTGAGCTCTACACCCACCTGGAACGGGTGCTGGAGGAGGAGCTGTCCCTCAAACCGGAACCGGAAACAACCCTGGTATTTCAGCAAAGCGTTGAGCAGCGCCGGACTTCCGGGAAAGGGAACGGCTCCGCTCAGGCCTATTTCTATGGGCGCAACCGTGAGCTGGAAATGATGGACAGCCATTCTCGACGGGTCCGGGAAATGGGCGGGGCTGGGATTATCCTGATAACCGGAGAGGCTGGAATCGGGAAGTCCACCTTGTTGAAGCGCTATTTGCAGAGCTTTTCCGACCGGGATATGAGCCGGATCGGCATCTGTTGCTATGAAGGGGATGAGCATCATTTGCTGAAGGTCTGGTTTCCGCTGGTCTTAAGGCTGGGAGAGATGCTTCTGGAAAGTGGGCAGTCCATGGAAGAATACCCGAAGGAAATCCTGGGGCGGGTATTCCCTACATTCATGAACACGGCCCCTGCAGAGCCGATCTATGAAATGGAGAAGCAACAGCAAATCCCATTTCCTGTAATTGTCCGGGTGGTCACCGATCTCCTGAACCGTGTGACAAAGCGGACACCCCTGATCCTGTATCTGGAGGATGTGCAGTGGATGGATGACTGGAGTTTGGCCTTGCTGAGGCACCTGGTGTTTGATCCGGAACAGCCGACACTGCTGGTGATGGCAACGTCCCGAATCAGCGAGCGGGATTTGGCGGACCGCGGTGCAGGGTATGACGGTCGGCATGAGAGCTTCCTTTCCGTAAGCCTTTCCCGGTATGACCGCCGGGAAACCGAGGATTTCATTGAGCTGTATCCCGGGCGTCCATCGGTGACCGCTGAAATGCGGGGAATGATTTTCGCGGAATCGGAAGGGAACCCCCTGATGCTGACGGAAATCCTCCGGGGGGTGATGGAACAGGGCTGTGTCATCGGCATGCCGCTAAAGGTCCGCAATGTCATCGCATCCCGCTATCTTGGCCTGAGCCAGGAGGCGCGGAAGCTGGCAGATCTGCTTTCGGTTTTCTCGGAATCGGCGGACTGGGGCATCCTGCGAAGCCTGTACGGCAAGCCGGATCTGGAACTGCTGGAAATGCTGGAGGAACTGCTGCGGGGGGATTTCATCCGGGAAACGGAGTCGGAGACCCATGAGGTCCGTTACCGGTTCACCCATCAGAAACTGAAATCCTTTGTCTATGAACAGCAGTCCATCATGAAGCGGCGGATGCTCCACAAACGGGTGGCGGATTTTCACCGGACCCAGCTGTCGGGAACCCCCTCCGACAGGCTGCTGTATCCCTTCCTCATCTACCATTACGAACGGTCCGGAGACCGGCGGCCCTATCTGGAATTCCGGATCAGAAGCCTGTATGAGTATCTGGAGATCAGCCATGAGCTGTTCCCCCGGATCCGGGATAAATCGGTGATGGCCCTGGGGGAGCAGCCGGAATATCAGCAGACCTACGTGACCCGGGAAATCCGGGATATCGAGGCGGGCATGCAGGCGATTGCCGAAATGGCTGGCAGCAGCCGGCTGCGGCTGGAATACCTCAACATGATCGGCCGGTATCAGATTCTCCAGGGAGATTCCGAAACCGGCATCCGACTGATCCGTGAAATGATCCAGCTGGCGGGGCAGACCAACGAGACGGAGTTTGCGCTGAAAGGGTACCTACAGCTGATTTACAATGCCATCAACCAGCGGGACATTCCCGAGATGGAGGTGCTGATAACCCAGGCGTTCCGTCAATTCCGTCACAATGCGGACAAGGCGGAAATAGGGATACTGATCCGGCTGAAGGGGTATCTGATGACTCTGAAGGATCGTTTTGGTCAGGGGGAAGCCCTGCTTCGGAATGCAGCGGCCATTTTTGAGCGGCCTGAATACCGGGATCAATATGCCCTCAACCGGGTGGCCTCCTATTACTATCTGGGAGAGAGCCGTCGGCTGCAAAATGACTTTCTGGGAGCGGACTCATGGTACCTGGGAGCAGAAGACATCTGTCGCAGACAGGGATTTGGAAGCCACTTGGCATTGCTCAAGAGCAGCCGGGGCATCGCGGCCTACGACTGTGGGCGGTATGATGAAGCCCATGCCTACCTGCGCGAGGCGGTGGAGGCCTATGACAGGGATCAGTTCAAATGGGGGCAGATCACCGCTTATGGTTACTGGGGCCTTTTGTGCATTCGGAGAGGCAGCGGCAAGGAGGGGCAGCGCTATCTGCGGCAGGCGGAGAAGCTGTCGGAGAGCAGCGGGCATACCCAGGAAAAAGGGCTGATGCTTCGGATCAAGGCAGAAATCTGCTGTCTTCGGAAACAGGGGTTTCCCATGAATGGGGTTTCCGAAAACCTGTGCCAGGAAGCAAATCGATTCTGTCAGAGGGCGATTTCCTTTTTCGAGCAGCATGAGAGTTTCACCTATGAGCGCAAAATCCTCCGGGACATCCGCCAGATTTGTGGAGACTGCAGTTCCTACAGGGAGGATGCTGTGGGAAGCTTCTAATCAATCAACGCACCTTTTGCAGGGTGCGTTTTTATTTTTTGCAAAACCTCTGGAATCCATTAGACGGTTAAAAGCCAATCCAGGGTTACCATCACCTTAGGAAAACGCATTCATCGATTACAGGAGGTAAAGTGAAAATTCAGCTGACAATCAATCATGTTCACAAAGAAGCGGATGTAGAACCGCTTGAACGCCTCATAGACATGCTTAGGAACCGGTTCGGTCTGACCAGCGTCAAGGAAGGCTGCGGCGAAGGGGAGTGCGGCGCCTGTACGATCATCGTCAATGGGAAGGCGGTCACCTCCTGCACCATGCTGGCTGTTCAGGTGAACGGCTGTGAGGTGCTGACGACGGAGGGGCTCATGCGGGATGGGGAGCTGGACCGGCTCCAGCAGGCGTTCATCGAAAACGGCGCCATCCAGTGCGGGTACTGCACCCCAGGGATGCTGATGTCTGTCAAGGCACTGCTGTTGGATCATCCGGACCCGACCCGGGATGAAATCATCCGGGCCGTGGAGGGAAACCTGTGCCGGTGTACGGGATACCACCCCATCATCAAGGCGGTGGCATCCCTGAGAGGAGGGGTAGAACGTGGAGAATAAAGTGGTTCAGCCCCTTACCCTCAAAGATCTGGCGGCATCCCTCTCCCTGGAGGGGCAGAAGATTTTCGTTGCAGGGGGCACCGATATCATGATCCGGTTGCGGCTCCATCCCCCGGGGCCGGTGACCGTCATCGACCTTTCCCATATGGCGTCCTTGAGAGCTTGTCACCGCAACGAGATGGGCCTTCGCATCGGGGCCATGGTCACGATGACGGAGCTCAGCACCTCGCCGCTGATTCAGAAAACTGTCGGTGTGCTGGCCTACGCGGCAGCCCAGGTGGGCTCGACCCAGATCCGGAACCGGGCCACCGTGGGGGGCAATGTGGCCAACGCCGCCCAGTGCGCCGATACGATCCCCGCCCTCATCGCCCTGGAGGCCGAGGTAGAGCTGATGAACCCCGACGGGGCTGTCCGCAGCATCCCGGTAGTCGACTTTGTCATCGGCATCGGCAAGACCCTGATCGCGGAGCAGGAGGTGCTGACGGGGTTCTTCATTCCCAGCCGGTCCTTGGATCTGCAGGGGGGCTATGGGAAGGTGGGATCCCGTAAAACGGTGACCATCGCAAAGGTCAACGGCGCGGGGGTATTCCGGATTACGGAGGGGGTTGTGACGGAGGCCCGGACGGCCTTTGGGTCCCTGGGCCAGCGGGGCTTCTATTCCGATCACGTATCGGCGGGCCTGGTGGGCATGACCCTGGACCAGCTCCAGGACGAAAAATATATGGATTTTTTTGTGGAACAGGTGGACCGCGCCATCCCCGGCCGGGAGTCCTTATCCTATAAACGCTCTGCGGTCAGGGCGGTTGCCGCCGCCATCATTGATCAGGCAATTGCCAGCTATCGGGGGTGCTGATATGAATACGGAAAAATACACCTATGTGGGGAAGTCCGTTCTGAGGAACGACGGCTTCGAGAAGGTGACCGGGCAGATGGCCTATACCGGGGATACGGAGATGGCCGGTTTGCTCCATGCTTTTCTGGTGATTTCCCAGCAGGCCCATGCACGGATTACGGAGATCGATGTTTCCGGCGCCTACGGGGTCCCCGGGGTTGTCAGGGTCTACACCGCGCGGGATGTGCCGGAAACCCTGTACAGCGCCCATAACTGGCTGATGGACATGCGTGAAATTGAAGATGAGCCCCTCTTGACCATGACCCCGAAGCACTACGGCGACCGGATTGCCTTTGTGGTGGCAGAGTCCCATGAGGCGGCCCGGATCGCTGCGGGGCGGATCAAAGTCACCTATGCCCCTCTCCCGGCGGTTCTGGATATCGATTCGGCCCTGGATCCAGGGTCCCCGGCCATCCACGGCTACGGGAATGTTCCCTTCGATGTGGTGAAGGCATATGAAGATTTCGACGCGGTGGCCCGGACGGCGGATCATCTGATTGAAGATACCATCGAAACCCCTTCCCAGCATCATGGGGCCATTGAGAATCATGTGTGCCTGGCGTATATGGAGGAGGGGGTCCTGACCCTGAAAACCCCTTGCCAGATCACGTTTCAGGTACAGATGCTGCTTTCGCGGATCACCGGGCTGCCCCACGCCCGGGTTCGGGTTGTGAAAATGATAACAGGCGGCTCCTTCGGCGGGAAGAGCCAGCCGGTTCTGGAGCCCCTCTGCGGCTATTTGGCCTTTGATCTCAAACGGCCTGTCCTGATGCATATGGATCGGGAGCAGAGCATCGTTTCCAGCAGGCGGCGGAACTCCGTCAAGGGGAAGGTCACCCTCGCCGTCAGTGCGGAGGGCCGGATTCTTGGCCGGGATCTGGATATCGTCACGAACACGGGAGCCTATTTCAGCAATGGCTCAGCGGTTTCCATGGCCATGCTGAAGAAGTCCGTGCGGCTGTACCGCATGGAAAGTCAGCGGTATCGGGCCCGGGCAGTGATCACCAACACCCCGGTGGGGGGCGCCGCCAGGGGCTATGGCTCACCGCAGATCCATGCGGTGACGGAAATCAACATTGAAAATGCCGCCCATGCCCTTGGGATGGACCCCTTGGATTTCAGGCTGAAAAACATCGTCAGCAGCGGGGATACCGACCCCCTGGGCGGGCCGCCCCTGGGGAACGTGCAGATTGAAGCCTGCCTCAGAGAAGGGGCGGAGCGGTTCGGGTGGCGGGAAAAGATCGCCAGGAATCCCGGAACCGGTCGTTACCGGGTGGGAGTGGGCATGGCGGCGATTGTCCATGGCAATGGCTATTTCGGAGGCTTTCCGGAATTCACCGCGGTTCAGATGACCCTGCTCCCTGATGGCGGCATCCTGGTCAATTCGGCTCTTCATGATCTGGGATGCGGCACCCTGACCATCGCCGCCCAGATTGTCGCCGAGGCCCTGGGGGTCCATATCGACAAGGTTCGGGTCCTGGAGGCGGACACCCTGCGGTCCCCCTATGATCCAACGGGAACCCAGGCATGCCGTGTCACCTTCGTCTGCGGGGAGGCCCTCAGACTGGGAGCGGAAGCCCTCAAGGCCAAAATCCTGAGCCGCGGCGCTGAAGTGCTTCAGGTATCAGCAGAGACTTTGAGCATCCAGGGGGATGCCCTCTGCGGCACCTCAGGCACGGTACGGATGACCCTAGAGGATCTGGCGGCTAGAAACCACCGGGACCACTGGGAAACCCTGTCCGTCAATTATGAATACAAGGCCACGGCAAATCCCGGCTCCTATGGGGCCAACTTCGTGGAGGTGGCGGTGGACACGTGGACGGGCCTTGTGGAAGTCAGGCAGATCGTTGCGGCCCACGACATCGGTCAGGCCATCAACCCCGAGTTCGTGAGGGGGCAGATCTATGGGGGCATCCAGATGAACCTGGGCTATGCCCTCTCTGAAGAGATCACCCTCAATCCGGACGGCACGGTGAAGAGCAGGGGCTTTTCAAAATACCATGTGATCAACGCCCCTGCCATGCCCCCGGTGGAGGTCATCCTCATCCAGGCGGGGGAACCGGGAGGGCCTTACGGTGCCAAGAGCATCGGGGAATCCTCCTCCGTGGCGACGGCTCCCGCTGTCATCAACGCCATCAACCACGCCTTAGGAACCCGGATATCCGTTTTACCGGCAACTCCAGAGCGCATCATCGCGGCTCTGAGTTCATAGAGATTGAGTCACCAGAAGAAACCTGCGAAAAGGAGGATTGGGGAAGAGCTATTGATTGGGTACCACGGTTTAGCTATTTTCTATACTTGTTTCCTGAAATACTTGGCGGCAGAACCCATGCATAGTATGATTTTCACAGTAGCTTCTAAAGGGAGGACGATTTCGTGAGTAAAACGCAAGAAAAGAAGAGTCTGAAGGATGCGATCCGCTGGGAAGTGTTCATTCCAGCCTATCTGGTAATCGGCGGCGCAGCCGTTCTGGGCATCGTCAACAAAGATGCGCTTATAAAAAACGTCATGGCCTTTTTCTTCTGGTCCCTGGATACCTTCGGCTGGCTGTTCCAGCTGACAGTCATGACCTCCTTCGTGTTCATGGCCTACATGATGTTTTCCAAGTTCGGTGATATGCGGCTGGGCGGCAAGAACGCCAAGCCCAAGTACAGCTTCGGCACCTGGTTCGCCATGACCCTGACCGGGGGCGTGGCCACGGGAATCGTCACCTGGGGCGTCAACGAACCCCTGATCTACTTCGGCAACGTCTGGGGGGAGCTGAACCAGTTGGGGATCGAGCCTTATACGTCTCAGGCCGCGGTCTTTGCCATGGCCCGGTGTTTCTACAACTGGACCTTTGTGCCTTATGCCATCTACGCCTGCTGCGGCCTGCTGGTGGCGTATATCTACTTCAATAAGCGGGAACGTCTGGCTGTAACCTCTACCCTAAAACCCCTCTTTGGTGAAAAAGTGACCAAGGGAATGTTCGCCGGCATCATCGATATGCTTTCCATGCTGGGCCTTGCCATCGGGATCACCACTGGTCTGACCATGTGCATCACCCTGGTCATGTCAGGGCTCAAGGGCGGATACGGCATCGAGTCCAGCGTATGGCTCTTTGCAGTCATCGGCATCTTCATCATCTGCATGTTCACGTTCTCATCCTATGTCGGTCTTGAAAAGGGTCTGGCCAAACTGGGGAACCTGAACGCCTGGTTCTATTATTTCCTGCTGGCCCTGCTGCTGGTCACCGGCCCAACGGTCTACATCATGCGCATCGGGACAGCCGGTCTTGGCATGTGGCTCCAGAACTTCTTCCTGTGGGGCTTGGATCCCATCGATATCGGCGGCGAAGCCCTTACCCGCTCCTGGACCCTGTTCGACTGGGCCTTCTGGGTCGGATTCGCGCCAGTAACCGGCATTTTCCTGGCCATGATCTCCTATGGCCGCACCATCCGGGAATACCTCATCGTCAACTGGATCCTCCCCTCCGTCTTCGGCATGATCTGGTTCGCCATCTGGGGCGGCAGTGCCATCCACATGCAGATGACCGGACAAATGGACCTGATCAAGGTCATCAATGAAGGAGGCGCAGTGGCGGCCCTGTGGGCCTTCCTGCAAAACCTGCCCTTTGGCCTGGGCGCCATCATCGTGCCCTTCAACATCGTGGTGGTCCTGGTGTCCTTCATCACCGCGGCGGATGCGACCCTGACCAATATCGGTTCCATGTGCATGAAGGATGTGCCCATCGGCACGGAGCCCCCTGCCATGGTCAAAGTGGTCTGGGGTGTGGCCCTGGGCGCTGTTGCCATTATCATGGCAGCCTTCGGCGGCGGGGTGCAAGGGGTTGACGGGGTCAAGGCATTGGCAGCGGCCAGCGGCTTCGTGGTCCTGTTCATCTTTGCCATCCAGCTGGTTTCCTTCTTCAAGGTCTGGTTCATGGACCGGGTCATTATGGAGCCGGATGAAGAGCCCGGTGCCCAGATCGTTGGCGGCAAAGAGGAAGGGGTGGTCGTCATCGATCAATTGGCAACGGAAACTGAGTAATCAGAACGGGAGAAACCCTCAATGAAAATACTATTGGATGGCAGCAATCTAACGATTGAAGAGACCCATCGGATTGCCACAGGCCAGATTGAAGTGGAAATTGCTGAAAGTGCGATAGAGAAGCTGATCAAATCCCGGGAGCTGGTCTTCCGGCTGGCGGATCAGGATGTGCCCATTTACGGGTTCACCGTCGGTGTCGGCTGGAACAAGGACAAGAAGGTTTTCGGAAAGTATTTCGAGGAATACAACCGGAATCTGATTTACGCCCACTGTGTGGCGGTGGGGCCCCTGCTGGCGGAGGAAAAGGTCCGGGCGGTCATGCTGGCCCGGCTCAACACCCTGCTCAGTGCCCGAACCGGCATCCAGCTGGACATCGTTGAAATGTACCGGCAGTTCCTCAACCGCCGCATCCATCCGGTGGTGCCGGAGCGGGGCAGCGTCGGCGAGGGGGATATCTCCAATCTCCCCCATATCGGCCTCGCCATGATCGGCGAAGGGGATGTCTTTTACAAGGGGAATCGGGTGCCGGCCCTTCAGGCTCTGGAAGCGGAGGGGCTGAAGCCCGTGGTCCTGGGTCCCAAGGACGGACTCTCCATCGTGTCCTCCAACGCCCTTTCCGCCGGAACCGGGGCCCTGGTGCTGGAAAAAGCCCAGCACCTCCTGGATATGGCCAACGCAGTCTTTGCGCTGTCCCTGGAGGGCTTCGACGGCAACGTCACCCCCTTCAGACGGGAACCCAACGAAGCCCGGCAGATGAAATCCCAGATCCGCTGCGCTGCCGCCATCCGAAAGCTCCTGGACGGCAGCTATCTGGGGACCAAGGGGATCACCAAATCCCTGCAGGATCCCCTGAGCTACCGGTGTGCCGCCGCCATCAACGGCACGGTGATGGATGCCCTGGACTATGTCACCCCCCTGCTGACGATTCAGCTGAACTCCACGGATGATAACCCCTGTGTCATCGTTGAAGCGGAGGAGATCATCTCCTGCTGCAACTTCGAAATCACCAACTGGGTCCTGGGCTTCGAGATGCTGGGCCAGGCGGTGGCCCATCTGGCACGGAGCGCCTGCCACCGGACCATCAAGCTCTCCAATCCCACCTTCACCAACCTGCCCCGGTTCCTCAGCCCCAATGAGGGGTCCGTTCAGGCCTATCAGACGATCCAAAAGCCCTTCACTTCCCTGGATGCCGAAATCAGGCACCTGATGAACCCGGTTTCAACGGACTATTTCTCCGTAGCCGGGGAGATGGAGGATCACGCCACCAACGCCCCCTATGTGGTGGAGAAGACAGCCAAGATCATCGACAACGCCTTCTACATCCTGGGGATCGAAGCCATGCACGCTGCCCAGGCGGTGGATCTTCGCCAGGGTATCAAAATCGGCGCGGGATCACAAAAACTGTACGATGCTCTCCGCAGCAGGATTCCGTTCCTTGATAAGGACCGGCCCCTGTCCCCGGATATCCAGGCGGCGTATGAAGTGCTGACGGACCGGGACCTGCTGAAAAGCCTCAGGGAAGTGACCAGCCGTTAAGTGCAACAGAATAAACAGGGACGCCCCGTGAAATACAAGGGGTCATAAAGACACCTTGTGTACTGAGGGTCAAAGGTAAACTGAATACGAGAAAAGCGCTCCTTTGGATTGATTCACCCAAAGGAGCGCTTTAACTTTTTCCTACAAAATCTCTTTATTAAAATGTCCTCTTGTATCTGTTTCCTGATTAAAGACAGCTTTATTCACGCTGCCATTTAATTTGCTGAAGGCCTCATTAATGGTTTTCACAACCTGCTCTTTTGATTCCACCGTGAAGTTTAATCTGAATGCCTCGATTCCTTTGATGCTCTGTAGCTCATCTAAAAGATTCAGCGTCTTCCCATTAAGGATCGTCGTTGTACAATCCTCATGAGTAATGATTGGGAACGTTCCGTGCTCATCTTTCAACTCATAGCTCTTCGCTTTGCAAATACCGCATTGATTCATTTTTTTCAGCGGACAATATTTTGTAAACAGCATAGGCGCTCTGCCATATACAATCATTTCCAGTGCGGGATAGCCGCCATTTTCTTCGTAATAGGCATTCATCAATTCTTCAATTTGTCCCTTGTTGAGTTCATAAGACAAAGTGACGCGTTTGGCACCTAATCGATAGAGCTCATAGCAGCTAGTAGCATTGACTACATTCAGAGAATAGTCCGTAACAAACGGATTCGTCTTTCTGTAGTGATAAATGCCGCCATAGCCTCCGATGAGCAGCTGCCCTTCTTTTGTCTTATAATCGTTCTGGTTTCTTCTCACAACGTTTTCAAAATAAATCTCCTGAATGCCACCGCTCACGCAGGCATCGTACTGTTCCTGAGTCGTTACAGAGGCCGTAAGGGTTGGTTTTTCAGGGGCAAAGCTTATTTTTTCCTTTGCTTTCAAAGCCTTGGTTCTTTTCTTTTGGCTGTTAAGCTTTAAGTCATATAAGCCCTGTACAAGTTCTCTTCTTGCTGCATTCAACAGTTTAGCTGGGATAAATGCATTGCATTCCTCAAAATCTACATGATTCAGTTCGAATATCGTATCATTCAGTCTTGAAAATTGCTTGATTACCTGCTCTTTTGTTGTTGGATTATTAATGGCTTCGCCGAGAATTTCCTCGCTTTCGTATGAATAATTAAAGCCTAAGCCCGACCCATCGATGATCAGCTTTGAATCTGGATAGGCATGCACTTTAACATCCAGGTTAAAACGCCTGAATTCTTTTTCCAGTGATGCTTCTAACGCTTTGTAATAGGAATAATCCTTCGTGATATAGACTAAATCACCCTTAGATATCTTTTCTTTGATTTTGATATAGCAGACATCATCTGCTTTGTTGATAAAATTGCCATCTTTATCGTACAGTTTTACAACAGATAAAATAACATCTTCACTGTTATGACTGATTCTGATGATATCGTTTTGATTTAAAGGACGTGTCAGTGTTATTTCATACATGTCTTTAACACTCTTGCTGATTCTACCGATTTCATAACCAACGTTATTAGGCCTTAAGATGTTTGTAATATTCTTCGGATCTTCGTGAAACAAATAGCCTTTAGTAAATGTTCTGTTGAATGTTTTGTTCAGATGTTCTTTATCTGCTTCGGTTATTTTACGATCTAAGGCCATGCGATATTTTGATACAACATTCGCAACATACGCAGGCTCTTTCATTCGGCCTTCTATTTTCAAAGAATCAATTTCTCTTAAATCATCGATATGATCGATGGTGTTTAAATCCTTCGTCGATAGAATATAGTTTTCCCCTAAAACTGTATCTGTGGTCGTATCAATGAGTTCATACGCCTTACGACATGAACCGACACATCTTCCGCGATT
>CAYRIO010000010.1:94949-98414 GCA_964424355.1 uncultured Peptostreptococcaceae bacterium | reverse complement strand
GAAACCGCTGGATCTGCTGAAACCGCTGGATCTGCTGAAACCGCTGGATCTGCTGCAACCGCTGGATCTGCTGAAACCACTGGATCTGCTTCAGCGAAAGTAGTCATCCCGCCCACAGGCAAATACACCAGACTCACCAGCATAACAAATGTCAGTAATAGCGCAAGGCCTCTTCTCTTTTGTTTCTTCAACTTCTGCACCTCCGTTAAAATGATTGTTTTTCTGGACTATTCAAAATACCTTTCAGTACTAAAACAACTTCCTCGCCCTATCATGCCATCGGATATCACCGATTGCTCGCCTGAATGCATGAATTCTAAAACCATCCCCATACACTCCTGTATTTTCCCACAACCTCACACATTTATTTTACAGATAATTGCCGAGGCTTCATATCACCCACCGGGTGATTTTTATCCAACTTATTCAAAATAAAAAATTAATTTCATTAAAAAAGAGCCTCATCCATTTTTAGATGAGGCTCTCAGTGTTTAACTATTTTCGTTTAATGAATACTCCCAGGGCTGTCAGCAATCCGCCTACACCGTAGAACAGTGATGCAGGGATTTCGCCGGTTTTAGGAAGCACTGGCAGACCCAGCGGAACCACTTCTTCAGCCACTTGTACCACAGGTGCAATTGTTGGGACTACTTCCGCGGCTACTGCCGGAACACCCAACGGCGTTGTTTCTGGAACAATCGCCACCGTTTCAACCGTGTTGTTGTTATTGTTATTGTTGCGATGACGTGTTGGGGTCGTCGGGTCTACAGGCGTTACCGGATCAACCACGATCGCCTTCTCTGTCCACTGCGCAGTCAGTAGAATATCATATTCATTCATAGCGAATGACTCACCTGCTGCATAGATCTTATCCAGCTGAACCATGGGAGACTCTAGGCCTGTTGCTTCCATCATTATTCTGCTTGCTTTCCAACCAGCAAATTCAAAGCCCGTTTTCGATAAAGCGCCTGGAGATTTAACGGTTGCCAAAAATCCATATTGGTAGTGAGTGCTGTCAATTGGCAGATCAATGAGGCTTGCTGCATCTGCTCCATTTGCATCATAGTAGACGCTGATAAAATAATTTTCTACCCATTTTGCATGGATCGTGATATCTTTTGTCACTGCTGTTTCTGAAGTGAAGCTATTTGTAAATACACCATCACCCTCATTTTCGTACCAACCCTCAAGGGTGTATCCATCTCTTGATAACTCTGGCAAGCTGATGGTTGCACCTTTCTCAAGACCGGTTTTAGGGGCTGCTTCGAGTGTTGAATTCGTGTCGAAGGTTACCGTGTACGTTGTTGGGCCTGGTCCCGGGCCCGGAGGTGTCTCTGTTTTTGTCCACTGTGCAGTCAGCACGACATCATAGTTACCCATAACGAACACATCGTCTTCCTGATAAGTCGTCTCAGAATTCACCACGGGAGGAATAAGAGGAACTCCCAATGTTTGTTTGGGGGGATTTGCTTGTGGGGCATTTGCTTTCCAACCCGCAAATGTATGGCCGTCTTTCTTCAACGCGCCTGCACCTTCAACGAACACTGGCGCTCCGGCTTTATACTTGCCCGGGTCTGTCGGAACAGCACCTTCAGTTGCATCCAGTGCAACATAGGTAACCGTGTAGGTTATTGCAGGGACCGCACTGCACCATTTTGCGTAAAGCGTCACATCTTCAGTTACAGGTGTTGCATTGGTAAATTTATTTGCAAATGTGTTGTTGTCGGTATACCATCCCATGAATTGGGGATCTTCAAGCGGCGTATTCGGGAATCCTGGCAAGGTTACCGTCGCGTTTTTCTTTACGCCGGTGATTGCCCCTACCGTCAACGCCGCATTATTGGGTTCAAAGCTAACGGTGTATGTTTTTTCAGGTTCTGGGGCACTGCCTGTGTAGCGAAAGTACACTGTCTTGTCGCAGCCGGTTCCCACTTTGAACTTAGCGGTCCACACCCAGTTGCCTGCAACACCGTTCCAACCGGAGTCATTTGCCAACTCTTTGACATCAGTGACTTTTACCCAGGTATTCGGCGTCACCGCCATGGTTTTCCAATTGTCTTCTGGAGTTGTTGACAGTCTCCAATTGGAATTGTTTTGAGCCACGACGGTACTGCCATCATCAAAGATGATTTTTGCGTTGAAGCCGCCGATGTTCCCTTGGGATTCAACTACCTTCGCTGCAAGCACATACTCGTCTTCCAGATTCACTCGGATTGTGTCAAACAGGCTCCAGGTATTTCGATTGGGAGCCGCTTCCGGTGTGCTGATCAGCGTTCCGTTCAGATACAGTTCATAGCTGTCATCACCGGTAATCATGATCGATGCATTCGTGATTGCTTCGAATTCAACGGTTACGGTTGCGGATGCTGCCAGTGAGTTCAGTGTAAATGTATTGGTTTTTTCAGCTTGTACGACATTATTCAGCTTCCATGCTTTCACACGGAATTTGCTATCGGGGGTTGCAGTGAAAACGACGGTTTTAGTTTTCAGCACGCTGTCACCCGTTGCGATTGCAACGCTGTCAGCTGTCGCAGCCAATGAACCGTGACCATTCACTACGTTAAAAGTAACTGTAGGCATTTTTTCAAATTCAACGGTTACATTTGCAGCAGCCGTTAGGTTATTGAGAGTGAATGTAGTGGTGGTTCCAGCCTGTATAGCTGTGCCAAGCTTCCATTCCTTTACGACATATCCTGTATTGGGTGTCGCTGTGAAAACAACCGTTTTATTTGCCACGACCTTTGTATTTTTTGCAATCGCAGCACCGTCAACTGCCGCAGTCAATTCTCCATGCTCGCCAACCACATTAAAATTCACGTTGTGACTAACAACAGGTGTCACGCCAGTGTAGCTGAAATTCACCTCAGACTTTTGCTCTATCCAGAAAGCAACCATGCGTCTGCCTTCCGCTTTAAAAGTAAGGGTATGGTTCCCCTCAGCAGCTGTAAAGGTATATGAGCCGTTACGAGATTTTGTCCCGGTGGACTTCAAATCTCCGATTTCAGTTTTATCCGCGCCATTAATGGTGATTTTCAAATCTACAATCTTGACAAATGTAATCGGCTTTCCAAATAGCAATTTAGGACTGTGTGTGTTTTCAAGGGTGTAATCAACGGTGTATACCGTCCCTGGGATAAGGGTCATCCCAGTATTGATATCGGTTTTTGCGCCATTTTTCGGTTGGATTTTATTGAGTGTCAATTTCAGATAATCGTCATTGCCTTGCTCAGCGATTGCCATTGCGTCAACATCACCAACTTCTAAGGCCAATCCGCTCACAATGTTTTCAGGGATTTCTCCGTCAACTGCAGGAGTTTTTTCCAGTAATTCTGGGGCAGGGGCTGCCGGTGTTTCCACAGCAGGGGCTGCCGGTGTTTCCGCAGCAGGGGCTGCCGGTGTTTCCGCAGCAGGGGCTGCTGGCGTTTCTGCCGCAGGGGCTGCTGGCGTTTCTGCCGCAGGGGCTGC
>CAYRIO010000010.1:0-94849 GCA_964424355.1 uncultured Peptostreptococcaceae bacterium | reverse complement strand
GGGCTGCTGGCGTTTCTGCCGCAGGGGCTGCTGGCGTTTCTGCCGCAGGGGCTGCTGGCGTTTCTGCCGCAGGGGCTGCCGGTGTTTCTGTGGCAGGTGCCGCTGTGCCTATCTCTTCCGCAAATGCCATTGTTGCTGCTCCCTGTAATCCTACAGAAAGTAACAGCACCAGGATCAGGAGCATTGCAAACCCTCTGCTTCTGAATCTTCTTCTCATACCTTGCACCTCTTTCGTTGTTTTCCTTGCGAGTGATGGCCAACATTTCTGTACTTTGATTCTATGTATCTTGAATTTAAAAGGTTAACACGCGTTGCTCTTTTGTTCCTCTTCCCAATCCCTCAGTGTATCTTCACTACTTTGGCTGGTCTGCAGTGCGCTGTGCATCAGATTCATCAGCTCCAGCTCACTTCTGAAATGAATTTTTTTCCCTGTATCCAGCCATTGTATTGAACCCTGCCAGCTATGATTTTC
This sequence comes from uncultured Peptostreptococcaceae bacterium, assembly GCA_964424355.1. Taxonomy (GTDB): domain Bacteria; phylum Bacillota; class Clostridia; order Peptostreptococcales; family Acidaminobacteraceae; genus CAZEHS01. The sequence continues at coordinate 94,377 of CAYRIO010000010.1, read as the reverse complement.
CTGATGATATATTGAAACCAAGAAGTTGGTTCCACCTGTTTGAAGCTTCTGCGCCGCCGGCGTTGGTTTAATTTTCATGTTCTGCCTTTCACCTCCTTACTAAGGGCTGCCTGAGGCCATCCCTTAGTACTGCATTCATCATATCGAATCCCTGTGACACACTGCGCACATTTCTGTGACATCTGTGTGACGGGGCACGCAATGTTATATTTAATATTCACGACTGCCGTGTAATTCTCACCTTTGCTGTGGTTCGGGTGTCAGATGCGTGATTTGTTCAATGACAACCTTGCCAGGGTCTGCATCCAAATCCAAGACCCGATGCAACACATTTTCAAGAAGGGGCCCATCAACACCTGGGAGCAGTACCACAAACTGATTCTCGTTCCAGCGTGTCAGGCTGTCCCCTTTGCGTAGGCGTTCCATCAGCTTCAATTGCAGCTGCTTTTTACGAAGTTCTTCCTGGGAGGGAGTATCTCCCCGCTGAGACACCGCGGTTATGACCCCGATGCTGAAGCTGGCGCCAGATCGCTGGCTCCGCCTTTTTTCTAGTTCATAGATCGATTTAAACACCTCAGGTTCACAATAAAAGGCGTTTTCCATGGATACATTCGATTCAAGGGCTTCATACAAATTGTCGTCCACTTGAACCGTGGTCTGAGTCTTCAACATTCTTTTGTAAATCCCGCGCATTTCTTCAGAGGGTTTCACCCCCATCTCGCGGTAATAAAAACCAGTGATATACTCATAGTGCTCGAGGGCTTGCTTTTGATCGCCTCTGTTCAGCAGTGCATCCATCATACTTAGGTGAAACGCCTCTTCATAAACATCTATCTTGATGGCCTTTTGGCACAGCGGAAGAATTTCGTCGTAAGCGCCCTTTCCCTTGAGCAGTTCAATGACATTCAGCACCGTACGCAGGAACAACCGCCGAAGATGATTCCTGATTGAAAAAACCCAGTGCTGATCCACACAATCCGGCAAATAGTCCCCATGATACAGATTCAGCGCCGTCTGGTAGACTTCCAGGGCATTCTGAGGTGCCGTTTCCTTTAAGCCATCGCCATGCTTGATCAGGTCTTCAAAGGAATCGGCGTCCAGGTGCACGCTGACCTTGTCGTTCCACCGGTAGTAACCATTGGAGAACAGCAGGGTCCTTTCATGCTCCTTGCACTCTTCTTCAAAAAGGGTTCGCCTCAGCCGATGCATCTGCCTGCGCAGGGTGCTGCGAAGATCACTGTATTCCTCCGAAACCCACAGCTGGTCCATCAAGGCCTCGGGGGTAAATGACATTTCCCGATGAGCAAGCATGAATTTATACAGCTCCCAAATCTTTTTCGATCCGGACGATGACAAGACCAGGGATTGCCCATCTTTGATGACATCAAATCGTCCCAGTGTACGTATCACAAAGGATGGACTGTATGGGTCTTTGAACTCTAAAGATGCATCCACCATGAATAAAACTCCTCAAAAATAATTTATCCGTGTGAACGCCTTAAAATTACGCAGTTTTGCACTTTTTCACACGGTACTTCATATTTCATTCTATCTTTGAATTTCAGGGCTTCCTATCACCCACTGGGTGATTATCGCGTGATTTCTTCAAAAAATAAAAAGCTGCCTTGATTAAATCAAAGCAGCTGAACCGCCATAGCGTTATACGCCTTAGACTTCAAGCTTTGCGTCACAGCCTTTCAGCTGCTTTGCCTTTTTTTGATGAAGGTTTTAAAAAAGTGATTCTCATGTTCAAATTGTATCACCCGATGCTCTTCCAGACAACACCAAGAAGTGTATTTTCAAAAAAATGTTTAAATGATTTAGGCATTCGACAAATTTCGACAAATTTCGACAAAGTTTTCTGCTCTATCTCCAAACTTATACCTTTCATCAGGATGACGCTCATGGGAAGGCACATTCTCTGTCACCTCGTAGGAAATCCAATCCCATAAGAGGCATGATAAAAAAACACCCAACCACCCCCGAAAGCACACCGCTCTATTTTTCCCATTAAACCCCACAATTACTCACACATACCGGGGGTATTTCTCTCAAACCTCTTCAGCGGTAGCGTTCTTGACAAATTGTCTGAAAACGATTACAATGACTGTGTAGTGCTTTTGGAGTTGGTTCACAGATTATGAGCGTTAGTGCCCCGTGCCATTGCTGAGTATCATGTGAATAGGTTCTCCAGGCTCTATCAAAACAAACAAACTGGAGGATTTAAAAATGACACAAGGAACAGTAAAATGGTTTAACTCAGAAAAAGGTTATGGTTTCATTTCTGTAGACGGCGGAACTGATGTATTCGTACATTTCAGCGCTATCCAAGGCGACGGTTTCAAAACACTTGACGAAGGTCAGCGTGTTGAATTCGACATTACTCAAGGATCACGTGGTCCCCAAGCTGAGAATGTTGTAAAACTGTAATTTCAAGTGCCAATTAAGGTCATCTGCGGATGACCTTTTTTTATTGCCCGGAAACAGGATATGATTCCCAAGCCCCCTTGACGATTAGAAAACTTTGACATATTCTTGATTATGGAAGACCAATAAAAAACAGGGGTGAAATCATGAAATTATCAATTAAAAGTTACATGGCGGGATTTTTAACCTGCCTGCTGCTGTGCATGACCGTGGTGACCGCCATGGCTGACGGCGACCGTTCCATTTCTGCAACGCTGAAGGGCACCATTCAGATGAAGCTGTATGGCAAAGATTACACACCCAAGGAAACTGACGGCTCCTATGTCCTTCCCATTTCCTACAACGGGCGCACGTATCTGCCAATCCGTTCCCTGGCAGAAGCTCTGAACGTCCCTGTTGAATGGGATGCCAGCACACAGACCATCTGGCTGGGTGGCAAGATTGAAAACATTCCGGTTGACAGCATCAGCCAGTATGAAAACTACTACGGCACCGTCATCACCAAGGATGCCGCCATGCTTTCCGCTCCCGGCAAGGCCTACCAATGGGGCGTCGTGAATGACAAACCTCTCGAGCTGGCTTATTACGGGGCGTTCCTGAAGCCTGAAGCTAAATACAAGAAATTCACCGCCTCCGTATTCCTGGATGAAGCGGTGAAAAAAGATCTGGTATTTGAAATCCGCAAGGACACCTACGATGGCGAAGTCATCAAGAGCTACACCCTGAAGCCTGGTAAAACAGTAGATATCGAAGCTGATATTGCCGGCGTACAAAAAATCTGCCTGATCTCCAACATCACCATCGGCCATGACAAGGTGACCAAGCTGATCATCGGCGACCCCCTGTTCAAGAACGAAGCACCGGAACCCACTGAACGATTGAAATAGACCTGCGAATCAGCTAAGCCCTTCCGGCATTCGGAAGGGCTTTTTTACTGCTTATCTCACTTCTCCACCGAAGGTCATACGCTCAACCTTTGGCGGGGCACTGAAAATTTCTGAGGCGGACTTTTCTGTGAAATCGATCAAACTTCCTTTGAAAATGATCGCTACGGACACCAAGGCCGACATGATCAAAAGCAATTCCACGGTACTGACGCCCCGCTGATTTTGTAACACGCAACCCCACGCTTTCAACTTATCACCCCGCTTACCGTGATTCTCTCCTCAAATCAACGGCGGAATCACGCATGCATGCTGTAACATCAGACAGATCAGCCCCCCAAGAATCGCCAGGGCAAAGGGCAGCGCCTCTCCCGATTCCACACGGTCAAAATCCGTATAGGGAAACAGCTTCCGACTCAATAGGGAAGATTTCATGTAGTGCCAAAGCTTTCTCACCCGCAGCGCCCCATCGCGCCGAATCAACATAATCCCCAAGGCCACGACGCCTCCACAAAGGATTGAGAAGATCATCATCGCTGTACATTCTGCCACACCCAGCCACGCTCCAAGGGCCATCAACAGTTTGATATCCCCAGCCCCCAACATGCGCAGAGCAAAAAAAGGAAACAGAATCAGGGGGAGCCCTGCCCCCAGAGCTGAGTCCCTTGCCCCAGCCCAGCCACCCATCGTCAGATGCCAGAGCAGCCCCATCAAAAGAACCGGGAAAACCAGATTATTTCTTACTTTCCTGACGGTCCAGTCTGTGTAAGCTCCAATGGTGGCTGTCACTAAACAGATGCCCAACTCTATGCTCATGATCTGATTTTGTCCTCCCCTATAAACCCTTTTAAAAATGCTTGTGTTCCACAGCCACTGTAATCTCCATTTTCAGAACATCCGTGTTCATAGCGTCCCCCATCCTGAAAATCATAGGCTTGTAGTTCATTACGACCCGGATCTTCCCTGAAGGATTCTGAGCCTGAATCGGCTCCGTAAACGAAAATCCGTTAGCGTTTACGATGCGGGTGTCATAGGACCCGCCCGAAATCACAAAATCCGCATCTGGAATCTCCATGGCCCCTTTGAAATCCCGTTCCGGACTCTGCCGCATATGGGCATCCAGCTCGTATCGGTCTCTGATCATCTGCTTGAGGAACGCTTTCGTATCGTCAATCGCATCTGCCTGGATATAGGACACATGAGAATTCCGGTAGGTGTCATCCAGATGCAGATCGATGGCATCCCGCATCATGGCTCGAAGCTCCTGTTCAACTTCCAGCTGAAAACTCACAAATCGAAAAATTTCAATCCCTGCGGCACTGAAGCAGAAAATCATGATGATGAACAGCATCAGTTTTAATGGTGATTGCATCATGGCCCCGCACCTTCCCGATCATAGGACCCATAAGCGGATTCACCCGGATAGAACTGATTGATACCCAGCTTTTTCACGGCGACCTCCATAGGGACCGTCCCGTGAATCATCGGGATATCCAGATCATAAACAATTTCAATCCAGATCGGTTCGCCCAGAAATTTCGCACTCTGCCCCCATACGGGCCAAGAGTTGATTACAACCTTGGATTCCGCAATATTGAACGCATCGAGATAATGCCTAACATCTGCTTGCAAAAAAACGCCCTTGCTCTCTGCGACAGAAACCGCTCGGGCTGCCACAATGTTCAGCGAAGCATACAGTAGGATCATGATCACAAACCAAGCCATCACAAACAACTTCAGCACGTCTGCGATTACGTCATAAATCTGTTCGAAGATACGGTTCATCGCAGGATTCCCTCTCTCGCCTGTCTATTTGAAATATTTATGGGAATAGCCATACACCTCAATGTCGTTCAAATTCAATGTCCGTTCCTGCACAAAGGGCAGGATCATTCTTATCTTCGCATTATGAATCGTAATCTTGAATTTTTCACGTTTATTCACCTGAGTACCCAAGCCTGGCTGAAACTCAATGTCTTCAAATTTGAAGTTGTCATCCAGATGGTATTCCGCCATCATTTCCCGCACATAGGTTTCGGGGGTTGTCTGTACCCACAGACCTCCCCCCTGCTTCTTCAACGGAATCATGCCCCCATTGCGTTCACCATACACCACCAGGGTCTGCGTGAATTTTTTCATCAGCTGATACTCTTGAAACACGGCGGGAATGGTGATTGCAACGGATATGACCACAATGATCATGATGGCATTGATTAAAGTCTGCATTATTCTTAACATCCGGCATTTCCTTTCATTGATACGCCCTACCAGAATGGATGTACACTCTGAAGGTGTATCCTTTCATTAATGGATATGCATCATGGTCACGCAGCTGACGCCCATCTTATCTTTGGACCAATCATACAGATCTGTGATCCAGCCTTCCTGAGCCGTGATCACCGTTGTGGCGATGGCCACCAGGATTCCTGCCGCTACCACGAATGCTAATAAGTTCTTCATTTTAAGTCCTCCTCAGGTATTATTTCATCATATCCTGAATCCCTGTCATGCAATAAATCGCCATAGGGATGATCAGCAGTACCGCCAAACCTTGCAAAAGCAGCTCATTGATTGTATCCAGCACCTCCGGGCGCTTTTTCATCTCATCCTCCGCCAGCCTGTCCGCCTTGTCCAGAAACTTGCTTTCAACGAAGTAGAGACTCATGTCCGCCTCCTTGCGGCTTCCCTTCAGGGATGTGAGAAGGACGGTTACGAATTCCCGCATCTCAGGGACATTCACCCGGTTGGAGAGGTTTTGAAGTGCCTTGTCCTCCCCCGCCATGTCAATATCCGCCTTCAGCACCTGCAGGTCGTATTCCAGACCGGATTTGGCCGTTTGCAGGTAATCCTCCACAATGCGGTAAAGACCCTTGGTGTGGGGGGAGTACCGATAGGTGCGGATGAACCGGGGCATTTCCAGAATCACCTTGGCCTCCTTCTCCAGCAGCTTCCGTTTCAGCTCCGATCTGGGTTCATAGAACAGGATCAGTGCTGTCAGGACCGCCATCCCCTTGAGGATGTAGGCTGTCATGGCCAGCTTGGTGTTGATCCCCTCCAGGAAAATGCCGGTCATAAAAAAGCCGGTAAAGCTGACCAGGGGCAGAAAAAAGGATTTCAGCAAAAACCGTTCATAGGTATCCTTGGACCCGGTTCGAGCCAAATCCCGCTCAATCTGGGCCTTCCGCTCCTGATTGATGTGGATATGATCCTTCAGGGCGCGGAATATCCGTTTTTCGCCGATGTCCAGAACCTTATCCAGCAGGTCCTGCTCCTGACGGCCGATGGACCGGATGCCGGTCAGATGCCGCATGCTTTTTACATTGGGCACCAGCTTCATCACCCGATACAGGCTTTGCATGAAAAGGTACAGGCCGATTCCCAGCCCCATGCATAAAATCGCAATCCAGATCACGGCGCCTCCTAAAGTTCAAACTTGATGTCCTTGTTATAGCGCATATAAATGAATGCGGACCCCACATAGACCAGGGCCATCAGGAGCAGCATGAACTTCCCGATGGGGTTTTCAGTGATGATCTTGTAGTAATCCTCCGAAAGCAGCTTCAGGAACCCGATGGTGAAGGGGAACAGAATGATCCGGATTACGAACTGGACGTTATAGTCCTCCACCAGCCTCAGATATTTTTCATTCTTTTCCAGGAATCGCTGATAGTCGATGGGCACGGATTTCATCGTGTATTTCAGCCCCGAGGCCCCTTTTTCCGCCTGAATGGCCAGCTGGATGAATTCCGTGAAAAAGTGGTTGTTCACGGCAGCCCCCAACCGAAGGGCCGCATCGTCCATCTGATTGGCTCCGAAGTACAGCATCTCATCCACAAACAGCTTGAAATGACTGTGAAGCGGCGCCGGAATGGTATCCAGGATCTCCTTCACCGCCAGGACAAAGGAATCCCGGTTCAGGTAAGTCGCCAGGATATTCCCCATGACGATCAGCAGCTTCCGGTCCTTATCTCGCTCGATGTGCTTGATCCGATAGGTGAGATACAGATACGGAAAGGTGGCAAACACCGTGGCCAGTACGATGGTGAGGCCCCCGTTGTGCATGACCCCTCCCACCCAGACCCCCAGCACCACGCAGATGAACGTGGCCAGACTGTAAGTGAGATAGCTCCAGGCATGGAAGGGATTCAGGACTACATGGTTGATCCGGTCCTTCAGCCGCTCCGTCCGGGTCTTTTTCGCCCCGGTGATGGCGCTGATACGGTACTTCATCTTGTTGAAATCGTCAGTCTTGAAGATTTTTTCCTCCAGAGACCGTTCGATCCGGTTCCAGTCACCCAGCTGCCGGGTCCTGTTCAGCGCCTTTTTTATCGGAGCCGTCCAGTCATTGAAAAAGAAGTACAGGGTTAGAAACAGGCTGGTGAACAGGGAACCGAAAAGGATGCCGTCCGGCATGGTATCACCCCCAGTGAAATTAAAATTCTGGACTCAGTTGGTTACGTCGTCCATGTACATGTGGCCTTTGATGGTGAGGGGGAAATCTTTCTCGTAAGTCAATTTATCCCCTGGGACGATCACATCGTTGACGCAAATTTTGAGGGTGTACTCCCCATCCTTCCAGCTTACCGGGATGAAGTGTTTTGCTTCCCCAAGAGGATTATTGACAGTTGGCGGGACCAGTTCGTAGGTATACGTCTTTGTCCCTTCATCCCCGGACAGCCGCCTGAATTTCTGAACCGTTCCGTTATCCCCGTGGGCCTGGAAGGTTGTCGGAAACGTGAAATACTGCCGCTTCAGATTTGTTCCGGGACCAGGTTTCAGTTCTACCTTGCACTGAGTCCCGTGCCCAGATTTCAGGGTCGTGGCAGAGAACACCACCTGGCTGCTCAAAGTGGCCGTCCAGCGGTACACATTGCCCACCTGCTCCCAGCGATGGACAGTCTTTGTGCCGCCTTCCCCATCGCTGACCTCATGGGGAACCCATGCCATCATAGGCCTGACGGGAACACCCCCATAGGTGGCCGAGCCGCCAAATCGGACATCATACTCTCCGGTGGCTGTCAGATGGCCCCCTTCGCAATAAGGATTTGAATTGGAAATGGTGAATGCTTTGGTTGCGGTGTTGTTCTCCAGCTTCTTTTCCGGGTAATCCTTCAGATTCTCATTCACTGCAATCCGGATCGTGTGCTTGCCCTCTGCTGGAAATCCTCCCAGGGTGATGCTGAAATCCCGTCGGTCTATCTGTTGTCCCCCCGCCGTTTCGTTGGCGCTTCCCAGATCACTGACTGGGATGGTCTGCTTCAGGCTCCCATCCACATAAACCCGCACATCTGTCCCCCGAGGTGTGCGGATCTCTGAAAGGTTCCGGATTCGAAACCGCACCGGAACCTGGGTATCCGGTCGCACATTGATGACCTTCAGATTTTCCACCGCCAGGTCTGGCAGATCTTTCGTAATATCCAGGTATTTCACGTTATCCAGGTATGTGGTTTCTTCAAAGGTCCGCAGGGTTGGGTCCATGTTGAGATTCAGCTGATAGCTCAGCTTGTTCCCAGGAAAATCACCGCTGTTCATATCAAACTCCACAGTCAGGCCGTGGGGAGAAAATTCAGGAATCATCAGCCGGGCGTAGCCCTGCTTGTAATAGTCATGGACCATATCCCGTTCCGAGGGGGGATCGTCCTTAGGGTTTTCACTGGGCTTCTTCACTTCGTCGTAGCCGATAATCAGTAGATCCTTGGGCTTTTGGTCATCTTCCTCTTCAACAACATTCCCTTCCTGAATCAGTTCGGCACTGTTGAAGAGTCGGTAATGGGTGGGCAACCCTGCTGGCTTCTTTCCTTGGGCAAAATTGATATCCAGGGGAATGTCCTTCTGGATGACCCCCGTTTCATTGCCCAGGGTTCCCCGGAGCACATAAGCCGTTTCAGGCTTCAGCTCATTCGGCTGGGCTTCCAAGGTATCCACGCTGAAGTTCATCTGCGGATCGTAGCTGTAGGCATGCAGCACGCCGGTACCGTCGGCCACCACCATCAGGGTCTCCTTCTTCCCTACATCCGCGGGTTTGACTCCCATAAAGGCAGGCTCCCCGGCCACACCTCCCGGCAGGAAAAGACCATCCTTCGTCTCCCAACTGCCATCCTTTAGCTGCTCTCGGAAGGCATTCTCCACTGGAAGCACTTCGTTGTCGCTATCCTTCATGCGTACATAGTAGGCCCGGAGATTCGGCACCGAGGCATCCGTCGATTCCGAACCACTGATGACAATGACATCTTCCGCTTTTCCCTGCAGGGCTGGAATCGCCATGGCCGTGGCCCCGATCCAGGATCGTCCCTTGGAATCTTTTTTTGCCGTTTCCCAGTGGATGGCATCATCGGCATAGGGGATTTCCCCGGTATTCAGCTTGGTCCGGCCAATCTCCAGGGCGGTTGGAATACTGACACAAACTAGCCGTGAGGGATCGGTTCCGCTTTTTCCCGTCATTGAGAAGATGGCGTATTTGTTGTCGACGATGGTGGGGGTGTTGTAGCAGGTGAGCCCCATATCGCCATATTTCCGTATCTTGAAGACAATTTGCTTCTCGTGCTGGCTGTAGCCGTAGATATAGCCCAGGCGGTCGGCGAAGATGAAAATGCCATAGGATATGTCATCTGATCCGAGCTCGCCTTGAACTGTTAGTTTATCTTCCGCAACGGCAATGGAGTTGGGGAGACCTTTTATGCTTTCGCCGACAGGGGTTTGATTGTTAGCAGCTTCGTTGAGATAAGGATTTGGATCGAATATTTCATCTCGAACATACCCTCCATACAGATACCCTTCACTTATTTTATTGATTCCAATAGCAAATTCTGAGAAAGTGTTGGTTTCAGCATAGCGGTAAGTGATAGGAGATGAAGATACCACACCGTTCATTTGAATCCCATGGTCAAGACGATTGTAATCTTTGTCTATCGCTGCTTTTCCTGTCTTGGCATCTAAGACAAATACCTTCTTGCTGTACGTTCCAAATACAATATATGGGATTATCTGTCCTTGATTGTTTCTGTCAAAAGTAACAACAGGTGAACTGACAATGCCGGATTCCCGTGCATCTTCGGTGTTCGAGTAGGTGTTGACACCACCATTTCCAGCGCTTGTGCCATCTGCTGCGGCCTGGGCCTGGGAGGTTGCCACCCACTTAGGATCCATCTCCAAATGTCCATTACTTAACAATCTCCAGCAGAACATATAGCCGTCCCGTGTTCCCTGATAGATTCGGGGCAGCCTGTCAATGGCCAGCCAACCGTCCTCATTGGAGAGATAGAATGGCGAGGAATACAGGGCGTTTTTTGTGCTGTCAAACTGGATTTTCCCTTGGTACAGCTCCGTGCCATTTTTTTTGTCCAGCACAAAGATGGAGTCATCTGCGGTGGCTATCACGTACTTGTCCGTGATCAGGGGCTGTCCCAAAACATCATTCCCCAATTTGGCTTTCCATATTTCTTTGAACGGGATACTCACAGGGGATTTGAAATACCGGGTGTGCCAGAGATTGGTGCCGAAGGTGAAGGTGCCGTCCTCGGCGGAATTGTAGTTCAGGCCGTCGATGGTGAGGGTCTTATGTTCCGGCTCTGTTTCCACCCCAGCGAAAACGGTGACTGTCAGGAGCAGCAGCATAAGTATCATGGCGGTGCCTCTTTTAAACCATCCAGCGACATATCGATTGCGTTTGTCCAATTTCATAGGTATCAATTCCCCAGCTTGCCGTATTTTTTCAGGATGTTGTAAATCAAGGTCAGAGCCTGCTCCCGGGTGGTATTCTCCTTGGGAGCAATCTGCAGAGGTCCGGTCCCCTTCATGATGTCGTTCTTGTAGGCGCTTCGCACGAAGGGGAGAGCCCAGTCCGCAATAAGATTCTGATCCTTAAAGGAAGCCATACTGCTGTCGACTTTCGTAAGGGAACTTCCCGCCTTGTCGCATGCCCCCACCAGCAGCTTAGCAATCTGCTCCCGGGTGATGGGGTCTGCCGGGCCGTACTTGCCGTTGCCGTACCCATTTACCAGCCCCAGGGCATATCCCTGCAGTACGGAAACATCCGCAGTATCTGTGAAGGTCTTTCCCATGTCCGCCGTAACCATGGGTGCCTTCTCTCCCTTCAGAGTTTCATATAGCACCACTGAAAGAGCGGCAAAATCCTTCCGGGTGATTTTCCCCTGGTAGTTCGTGAAAAAAGCCCCATCCAGCTTCCCCCATGCCTTTAGGGCTGCCACCGGATCCTTGGCCCACGCAGCGGGTTCATCCACCGGAGGGCCTGGCTTGATCGGTGTCTTGCTGATGATATTACCATTGGCATCCCGTTCCACGACATACATGGTGTCATCCAGATCCCCGGTAACATTTGAATCCGAAAAAGCGTTCTTTTTCACTGAGAAAGGAATGTAGCCGGCATATTTGCTGAACCCCGTCTGCCCAAGAGAAATTTTGGGACCTAGTGTGCCACTAACATCGTAGTAGGCGATTCCTGTGATTTCATCAACTCCAGTTTGCGTGTAATAGTAATCCCATAGTACATGCTCTATCAGTTCATTGTCCTTTTCTCCTGAGGCATATTGGGGGAAGTTCTCTGCTGAAGGTCTTCCTACGACTCTGTAATCTTCTCCAATTTTATCTACGTGATAGTAAACCTTAGCGATTCGCCCCCGAGCATCCGCCCCATAGGCTGGCAGGGCGGTTAAGATGATTGTCAGTACCATTAGCACTGCAAAAAAACGTTTTGTCATGTTTAGTGCTCCTTTCGTGTAGACCTTCCGGCCAGGGTTTTAAAGTTTTTGGACATCACTATGATATATCTGCACACGGCCAAAGGTCCGTAGACTGATATTCCGGGCCTTTGATGATGGGCAGCGGTTTCATGCTCATTCTCATATATTTCCTGTGCTTTTCAGGATGTTGTACATCAAGGTCAGGGCCTGCTCTCGGGTGGTATTCTCCTTGGGGGCAATCTGCAGGGGCCCGGTCCCCTTCATGATGTCGTTCTTATAGGCGCTTCGCACAAAGGGGAGAGCCCAGTCCGCAATAAGATTCTGATCCTTAAAGGGGACCATACTGCTGTCTGCCTTCGCAAGAGTACTTCCTGCCTTGTCACATGCCCCCACCAGCAACTTGGCAATCTGCTCCCGGGTGATGGGGTCTGCCGGGCCGTACTTGCCGTTGCCGTACCCATTTACCAGCCCCAGGGCATACCCCTGCAGTACGGAAACATCCGCCGTATCTGTAAAGGTCTTTCCCATGTCCGCCGTAACCACGGGCGCCTTCTCCCCCTTCAGAGCTTCATACAGGGCCACCGAAAGAGCGGCAAAATCCTTCCGGGTGATTTTTCCCTGGTAGTTTGTGAAAAAGGCCCCATCCAGCTTGCCCCATGCCTTTAGGGCTGCCACCGGATCCTTGGCCCAAGCAGCGGGTTCATCCACCGGAGGGCCTGGCTTAATCGGTGTCTTGCTGATGATATTGCCGTTGGCATCCCGTTCCACGACATACATGGTGTCATCCAGATCCCCGGTGACGTTGGATCCTGCGGCCGCGTTCTTCTTAACTGAGAAAGGGATGTAGCCCGCATATTTGCTGAATTCGGTTTGCCCAAGAAGAATTTTAGGACCCAAAGTTCCAGATGCATCATAGTAGGCAATTCCAGTAATTTCGTCTATTCCAGTTTCTAAATAATAGTAAGCATAAAGTCGATGTTCAATGAGTTCGTTATCTTTGTCCCCTGAAACATATTGAGGAAAATTTTCTGCGGATGGCCTACCGACAACACTGTAATCGTCGCCGGTTGATTTTACATGAAAATAAACTTTGGCGATCCGCCCTTTTGCATCTGCGCCATAAGCCGGTATCGCAGTAAAAATTAACATACACACCATTACAACTCCCAAAAAACGCTTTATCATATGGAGGACTCCTTTGTACAGGCTCTTTGCCCGGCTTTTTCACTTCTTACTGAGAGTAGCTATCAATTCCGCTCAAGCCGCACCGCGACTCACTCACAGCTTCCTCAGGGGTTCAAGGTGCTTTTCAGTTCCATCAGGTTCACGATCGTTTTGTAGGCCTGTTCCCGGGTGACGTTCCCCTGAGGGTTCAGAAAACCGTTCTCTGACCCGTTCAGGATCCCTTGGCTTAAGCAGAGGGCTATGGCATTTTGGGCCCAGGGGCTGACGGCGGCATCCTGGAAGGTCGGCATGGCTTTATCCCCCGGCTGAAGCGACTTCCCGGCCTTATCGGCCAGCTTCACCAGCATCAGGGCCATCTCTTCACGGGTGACGGGCGCACTGGGCCTGTAACTAGCGTGACCATCCCCGCCGACGATGCCCAGCTGCCATGCCTGAAGCACCTCGATATTCTCCGTATCTTTGAAGGTGTGCTTCATGTCATCGCTGACGGCTGGGGCATCCTTGCCTGACAGGGCTTCGTAAAGCGTGACGGAGAGACCTGCGAATTCCTGGCGGGTCATTGGGGACTGATACTGTTTGAAAAACGAGGCATCGATGCGGCCCCAGGCCTGGAGTTTTTCGACGGAGGCCTTTGCCCAGGGGGAGGGCTGGTCTATTTCCGCTCCCCAGACAGGAGCCATCCCACCGGCCAGCAGGCAGACCAGAAGTACCTTTACAATGTGCTTCATACGGTATGTAGGGTTGTCAGACTATGAACCCGCTCCTCACTGTGATGAATGTCCATTTGCTGTGATTTTTCCTGGAGGTATGCCTGTTGCAGGGCCTCGATGACCTTGCGGGGCACGCCGTTCTCCATCAGCTCGGTCTGCAGTTTTTCACTGAGGAATTCCTTGACCACATGGCGGCCGCTGACCACAACCCGGGTCACCTCCTGATCCAGATAGGCGTCGTGCAGGATTTCCTCCCGGCTGTCCTCAATTTCAAAGGCCAAGAGGGAATGGATATTGAATTTGCCTTCCTTGCGGTCATAGGACAGAAGCTCCCCGATATCCGCAATCCGGCGGCTGCCGTCCCGATAGATTTTCATCCGGACGATCAAGGGGAAGGCATCCACCACATAGTCCAGGATCAGGTCATCGGTGAGATCCGAACCGCTCTGCTTCCACATGCCCAGGATCCGCTTGCCGAAGGTGGTCATGTTCTTGGCGTGGAGGGTCAGGATGGTTTGGTGGCCGGTAATGGAGGCATCGATGATATCCACAATCTCCGCTCCCTTGGATTCCTGAAGAATCAGGGTTTCCGGGGTGAAGGTGAGGGCCCAGTTGATCATCTTCTGGAAGGTGACATCCCGATCCGGGTTGGTTTCCCACATCAGCACCGAGTTCACGGGTTTCCCTGTGATGGGGTCGATCTGCCGCAGGTTCATCTCGTCGATTTCCGCCTGGGAGATGACCCGGGTTGTGGGGTCGATGCGATTGGCGTAGGAGGTCATGGTGCCGGTTTTTCCGCAGTTGGTGCCACCGAAGAACGCCGTGGAGATCAGGCCGGTCATCACCGTTTCGATGAGCCTGTCCCCATAAGCACTGATGGTGCCTGTATCGATCAGAAATTCCTTGTCGAAGGGCTTGGCAGCCTGTTTCCGGATGGTCATCTGCACCACGGGCCGGCCGTGGGTGTCATTCTCCCGGGCGATGGGGTTGCAGATGAGGGAGCATCGGATGGCGCCCCCCATACGGAGCCGCACAAAGGGGTTGTCGGGCTTCAGCATGGGGGCTTCCGCATTCCGGCACATTTTCTGGGCGATGGCCAGGGCCTGCTCCGGAGATTCAAAGCTCATCTCCGTGCGGTATTCGTTACCGCGGCTGACGATGCGGATATCATCCCAGCTGTAGACCCGAATTTCCTCGGATTTCTGTCCCTCTGCACTGCCCTCATCGAAAATCAGGTCGGTGAGGATACCGTAATCCAGAATCTCCTTGGTCAGCACCTCAATGGTCTCGTCCAGGGTCATGGTGGCGATCCGGACGGCGTTGCGGATGCAGTAATCCCGGATTTCCCGGGATATGGCCTCCCGGGAGGCTCTGTCATTGGTGATGCTGAGGAATTTCACGGAGTGGGCGTCCCGCAGATAGCTCTGCAGGCTGTTGCGGACAGATTCCAGGGTGCCGCTGTCCAGGGTTTCGTCCACATCCTTCAGCCGGGCCCGGTACAGGATGGTGTCTATCTCCGGGATGATATCCTCTGTGGCGCTGCCCCCTTTATCCAGCTTGGAGAGCCGGATATGCTCCGATGCCAGGTGGCTGATGATGTTGACCACATCCTGGGGCAGGTCCTTTTCCATTATTTTTTGCACTTGCTCGATCAGATCACGCTTCATGGGCATTTATCTCCGGGATATCCTGGGGTATTTTCAGGGATGACTTCCTTTTGCCGAACAGGTTCAGGAATTTCTTCTTCTCCTTCACGGTCTTCTCATCCACTTTGGGATTCTCAGTTCCGTTGAGAATGAAGGCTTCGATGGCTTCAAGACCCATCAGGAACTGTTTTTCTGCCTTATTGGTGGGATTCATATCCCCCAGGAGAATCCCTTCGTTGCCGGACTGGATCACCTCCCGCAGGAAGGGCAGCTCAAACCGCTGTTCCGGCCGGATCATCGTCAGGTCTGCCGCCATTCCCTTCATGAAGCTCTCCGGCAGGATTTCCATCCGCTTATTCACCACCAGGGCGGTACGCTGATAACCGGTTTTGATGCTTTTAAGGAACAGGTCGTACTGCTTGAGCCGATGCCACCCGATGATGTTCTCATCCAGAACCACCAGGGTCTGATGGGGGGCGAAGTGGAGGGCCGCAAAATAGCCGTTGTCCAGATAGTTCATGGGGGCATCGATGAAGACCTTATCGAATTTGTTCCGAGCAATCCGCAGGATTTTTTCGATCTGACCCATGGAGAACCGGTGGAGGTCATGGATTTCATCCTTGATCCGCAGGGACAGGAAAAAAAGGTTCTCATGCTGCTCCGAGTGCATGAAACAGTTGATGATGGCCTGCTCATCGGAGGTTTCCATGGCTTTTTTCAGGCTCCGCTCCGGGGATGCCGTCACCGTGTTGTTCAGGTACGGAGAGGTGCCGGTATAGCGGTCCAGCTCAATGACCGCTGTGAGATAGCCGCCCTGGGCAAAGCGGAGGGCCAGATTATTGGCCAGGGATGTTTTTCCGGTTTGCCCCAGGGGGGATGTTATTTTTGTGATCTTATGGAGGATTTTATTCTTCATGGGGCCGTCACCGCCGCCGTCGGCTGTGATGCCGTGTCTGCAGGGGGTGCCACCGGTGCCGTCTGCTTTCCACCGGCCTTGGCTTCCTGCTGATTCGGCGGCAGCAGGATCATATGGAGCACCCCGCTGTAGACCCCGGCAAGCAGCTTGATTTCCTGGGGCGGCGTCACATCAAACAGGACCAGACCGGGCTTCAAATCCTTGCTGCCTGAAAAGGCGCTGCCCTCTTTTTTATTTTCAGCGTTTTCAACGTACTCCCCGGAAGGATTCTTAACGGCCAAGATCTTGACCCTTCTCAGTTCCTCCGGGGATTCCACATAGGCCACGCCCCCGTCCGGATTCTTATAGATGATATCCACCTTCACAAAATCTCCGGCCTCCGGCAGGCCGCCGACGCACTTGATCAGATCCGTTTCAACCGCCACGGCGCCGTTTTTAATGACCTCTTTGATGGTGGTGGCCGGTTTGACCGCCAGCAGATCCTCTTTATACAGGTATCTGTCCGGCAGCAGATTGGCTGCGGCGTATTTGCCTACCACCTCCGGGGTCTTCCTGAGTATCTTATCTGACATGTTGAAAATCCCCACTTCAATTTCCTTCATATCCTCCGAGGTGATGAGCTGTCCGTAGAGCACCGGCTTGCTCAGGACCGGAACCAGGATGACTTGGCGTGTTTTATTGACGTTCTGGAATATGAAGAACACGATGGTCAGGGATATGAGGAAGAACAGGAGGGAGGCCAGTTTGTTCTTGATGCTGCCTTTCATTTTGAACTGAAGCATGGTGTCGTTTTTCCTTTCGTGGATAGAGGATGCCTATGCACCGCTTTTTGCCGCTGCGATGATTTCAGTGATTGCGCTGTCAAAGGCTTTACAGGTGCCATAAGCTGTTTTCCGGGACCATTTCAGTGTCCAAAGTGTATCCACCCGGGGAATCCTCAGTACTTTTTTGATTTTATATTTCATCCAACCCAGCTCCGGATTGCTGAAATATTCCAGGATATCACGGTTCTTGACATGCCCCTGAGCCTGACATTGGTTGACCACAAGAACCCAATCCTCGTAGTCCACATCCCGGGGAAGTCGGTGGCGGTATGCTGCAGCATTGAGGTCCTTCAGGTTTTCAGTGGTCACCAGATACTTGCCGCAGTCCTCCAGGGCTGTGATCTGTTCCAGCAGGTCCCCAGGGGTATGTCGGCCGACATCCAGGATCACCACATCGGACAGGGCCCGGAAGCGCCGCATGAGATACCTGAACACCTCCGGCTGCATGCCGTCCAGGCCGTCCCCTTCATCCAAAAGAGGCACCTCCTGATTGCCGCTATACACCATCAGGTTCTTATCATGCCAAATCGACAGGCGTTCGATGTCGTCATTGCTGATTTCCGGCTCCTGCCCGTTCAGATATCCAGTCACCTTGCGAACCAACAGGCGGTATTTGTAGTAATTCTCACCCTGCTCCCCTGGATCCACCGGAAAATTGTAAACGGTGCCATAGGTTTCGTGGTCCAGATCCACCAGGATCACCTTCTTCCCCAGCTTTGAAAGGGCAACCGCCGTGTTGCATGCCAGCTCCGTTTTTCCCGTGGAGAGGGGCGAAAAAAACGCCAGACATCTTTTGAGCGGGGTTTTCAATCGGCCCCGGCTGTCCAGCTCCAAAAAATCCTCTACCCGGGTCCTGCCCTGCCACGGCAACCGGCCTGACCAAAGCCAGACGCTGAGGAATACCAAGCAGATTCCGGGCATTAGCTCAAGCAGTCCCTTCGTCTTGACCAAGGTATCGCTGAGGGCTGTAAAAACCAGAGCCTTCAGACCACCCATGATGAACAGGGACCCCACCAGACCCAGGCCCGCTGCCAACCCCATACGGATGATGGCGTTTCCCCGAAATACCTCCCCAGGTTTTTTATCCCCCCCAGCCTGGCTCAGTGCGGTATGCATCTCTGCCGCGGTTTGAAACCGCTGAGCAGGATTATTCTTCATCGCTTTGTCAATGATTCGGCCAAGGGCGGTACCCCTGCCTCCCGATTCCGACAGCGGTGCCAACTCATAAGGCGGGTCATTGGGCCCGCTCCCCGTAAGGGCATGGTACAGGGTCACCCCCAAGCTGTAGATGTCGGACCGGGGATCCGTCTGGCTGCTCCCGTACTGCTCCGGCGCCGCATAGCCCCGGGTTCCCAGGCAGACCGTGTCATTGGGTGAGTCCGTTTTGAATTCCCGGGCGATTCCGAAATCGATCAGCTTGATGGCGCCCTCTTGGTCCACAATGAGATTGCCGGGCTTCATATCCCGATAGATGATCGGATTGGGACTCAGGCCGTGCAAATACCTGAACACATCACAGATCTCCATGGCCCAGTCAATCAATCTGCTTTCGGGAATGGGTCCGTCCTGGCGAATCAGAGCATCCAGAGTCATCCCATCGATGTAGTCCTGGATCACGTACAGATAATCGTCGTTTTCGATGATGTCGAAAATCCGGGGCAGGGCCGGATGCCGAAGATTCTTCAGCACATGGGGTTCCGTGAGGAATTGGATGGCCTGTCCCTGCTGCTTGTGAATCTCCTTGATGGCCCAGAGGGTACCCAGCCGTATATTTTCTGCCAGAAACACCGAGCTGGTGCCTCCCTTGCCCAATGTCTTAAGTATTTTGTATTTTCCGTCGAATAGCGCCTGCTGCTCCATGGTGAAGGTCCTTTCTGGCTATATCCTGGATGGATACGATGATTGCAGACAGATTGTCTGTGGCTCCCCGGGCGTGGATATGCTTCACAGCCAGGCTGAGGGCTGCATCCATATCGTGTTTCGGTTCAGGGAGAACGACCAGCTCCTCAGGGGTCAGGTGATGATAGAATCCGTCGGAACAGAGAATGAATCCGGAATCGCCGCTGATCGTCCCCATGCCCTGATGCACATGGATGTTTTCAGCTGACCCAGCACACTGTGTCAAAACGTGTTTTTGAGGATGCTGCTCCGCCTGAGCAGCGCTCAGGCTCCCTGCCCTTACCTGATGGGCGACCCATGTGTCATCCAGGGTCAGCTGCTCCAGACAGTTGTCCACATGATAGATGCGGCTGTCACCCAGATGCACATACCCGTAGCCGCCGCCGAAAATGAACAGGGCAGACAGTGTCGTCCCCGGCGCTGATCCCAACTGACCTCCAAGGCCGATGACTGCATCGTTCAGGTGGTGGGCAGCCTCCTTCAGGGACAGGACAACCCGCCTCAGGGTTCCGTCCCCATCCGCTGTCATGAGTCTGGGCATGATGCCATGCCACCAGTCCTCACAGATGCGAATGGCGATTTCAGCGGCCAGCCCCCCGCCGGCCTGTCCTCCCATGCCGTCCGCAATCACGAAGAGACCAAAATCTCCCCAGGGCCCTTCGCCGATCCGCGCCAGGATGCGGTCCTGATTCTCCCGTTTACACAGTCCAATTTCACTGACAGCGGTCACTTGAAGTGCTGATCCCGCCATGGCCTCAGTCCTGGGCCAGGGTGTATTCAAGAGGCCCCAGCTTAATTTCATCCCCAATGAACAGGTTCACCGGCAGAGGGCCGGACAACCGCTGGCCGTTTACAAAGGTCCCGTTCTTCGAGTTCATATCCCGGATCTGATACAGGCTGCTGGCCCAGCTGAGCTCCGCGTGCATCCGGCCGATGGCGGGGTCATCGATCACATAATCCGCCATATCCGCCTGACGGCCCAGAACCAGGGAGGGCTGTTTGAGCCTGATTATTTCCTGAATGGGTCCCTTGCGTACGAGATATGGGGCCGCTGGCTGAGCGGTGAGCACCACGGTATCATTGGCGCCGCTGCCGGGCATGTGTGCGGGAGTCAGAAGTTCGGTATCATAGGCCGCTGTCCCAGGTATATTCAAAGAAGAATTGCTGATGACCTGCTTGTTGAAATTCACCGGGGGAGATGGGGGTGCAATCGGTTGAGGAGCGGCCTTCAGCGGTTGAGCGGCATCGGATTGCACCTTCACTTTCTTTTGAATCGGGATCTGTACCTCGATCCGGTTTTCAGCCTTCAGTAGATTCTTCAGAGCCAGGCCATCCAGGCACAGCACCATCAGCGCCATCGCCGCGTAGGCCGTGGTGGCATCCTCAGTGGCCCCGTATACCGGACCGTATCCGAACAGGACCCCGGCTGCCAGTGCCACTTGGAAAATGAGTATGACAATCACCACCCAGGGCTTGTATTTCGTTTTGCTCTTGTATTCCGTGATGGTCTGGAACTGGGCCTTTTCCTGAGATTTGTGCTGTGTTTTAACCGGTTCGCTCTTTTTCATCACGGACTTTGGCTGGTTGATCTGGGGAGGCACCGGGCGATTTTCCGGTGGTACCAGATCCCCTAAGGAGACCGGAGCCGCCGGTTTATAGATCGGCTCGGCTACCACCGGCCGTGTTTCAGATTGGCTGCTCAGAGTCCTCAGGGTCTTTTGAAATGAATACAGGTTGAAGTTCTCTCGTTTCAACGTATTGAGGATGCCGCTGATCACCGGACCGGAGTCCTGGTCCTTGATCCTGGCTCTGTAGATGATGAGCTGCAGCAGCAGTTCTTTAAAGCGTTCATGGATGTTCTGCGTGTTCTTCACCGGGAGATACAACAGCCGGGGCTCCAGATTCCCATCCAGGAATATATGCTCCTCGCTCAGTTCGAACTGCGTGATTTCCAGGAGATACGCCTCCGAGCCGGTCAGGGCCTGGATCAGCTTTTCCAGTAAAGCGACAAATTCCAGGCCTGTGAATTCTTTGTTGTCCAGCAGATCCTTCAGCCGCCACTTGCCGGTGACATCGTACTGCAGCTGAATTCGGGAATCCACCCGCCGCATATCCAGGGGCAGCAGCCCCGGAATCCGGTTGCTTCGGATCATGTCCACTTGGAATTCGATGACGGGGATATCCCCTGCAATCTCAAGA
Organism: uncultured Peptostreptococcaceae bacterium; assembly: GCA_964424355.1. Classification (GTDB taxonomy): domain Bacteria; phylum Bacillota; class Clostridia; order Peptostreptococcales; family Acidaminobacteraceae; genus CAZEHS01. Next base: position 72,988 of record CAYRIO010000010.1, on the reverse strand, counting down.
ATCAACCGATTCCGTTCCCCATCATTCTCAAAATGTGTTTTGGCTTTCAATTGCTCCAGCATGGGTGGGGCCTCCTATAAAGATGATATGGCCAGCAGATACCCTGCGGCGATAAAGGGGATGAAGGGGATTTCCTGGTGTCGGGTCACTTTTTTCAGCAGGAGCCCGATGATGACTGCCAGTGCCCCGATCCAGGAAGCGTGGAACAGCAGGTAGAAGGATTTAAACGGGCCCAGGAACAGTCCCAGGGAAATCATCAGCTTCACATCGCCCAGGCCAACAGATTTGCGGGACAGCAGATACAACAGGCCCATAACCAGGGCATTCAGCCCTACCCCCAGGCCCCAGTGGGTCATGGGCTGAAAGGTGACCAAGCAGTACAGGACCCCCAGGACGCCGACCAAAAGAGGCACCGCATCATGAACCAGCCGGGTTCTCAGATCGACTGCAGCCCCGTAGACCAGTATCAGCCAGATGCCGCCGCCAACCACCTTATGGGGGAAGGGGTGAGCAAGGAGGCTGATCCATATAAGGCCCAGACCGCCCAGAATCATCATTCCAACTGTTTTTCCAAGCCACGGGAATCGCGTTATCATCTGCTCCATCATTCTCCTTTAAACCGATAGGTGAGCCCTGAGGTGTCAGTTCTTCATGCGGATGATCCCCGCCTGGCAGTTTCCGCAAAAGTCGTATCCCCGCCCCTGATAATCCACGGACCCCTCCGGCTTCCAAACGCTCCCCTGCTTGATGAAGGGGACTTGGATGGGGACGACGGTCTTCCGCTTGGTGGGATCCCCCCGCACCCTCAGATTGGGGCAATCATACAGGTGGTATTTTCCGGACACCTGGGAATCCCGAATAATGTAGCACGTTCGGAATGCCCGATCCACATCCTTTAGGGGATCTTCCTTTCCCACGGTTATATTGGGGGGCACCTTTACCCGCCCAACCCCGCCGTCATTGTCGATATCCACGCCCCCTGTCCAGGCCCGGCAGACCACCCGGTTTTTCAGGGTGACATCCCGGATGAACCCGAAGGGGTCCACCCTGCTCAGCTGGTACGTCACCTGGATATCCAGGACATCGTCCTCTCCATAAAAGACGGAACCGCTGAAATCAAAGCCATCCAGTCCATTCTTTATGCCCAAGGCATCCATCCGCTGGATCACATCCTTGCCCTCCGCAGAGAGCACGTTCCCCATGGTGCTGAGGATCAGCTCCCGGGCGATGGTGTCCTCCGCGTAGCCCACCCCTTGATCGACTGCGTAGAGCTTGGCCAGCCGGAACATCTTCTGTGGGGTGATGCTCCCATCCCCCTCTTTTGTCTGAGCGCTCGGGTCTCCGACGGATTCAATCAGATCCAGAATGCTGTCAAATCCATTGCCGATTTCCGCCATGCCGGCCTCAGCGTCCCCGTGGACGTCGTTTTTGAATGCCAGGCCCCCGGACAGATAATAGGGATAGCTGAGGGAGGATACCTCCACAACCGCTTCGGCCAGGGCATCCTGCACCACATCCTGCACGATGTGCGCCTTGATGAAATAGCTGATGAACAGGATTGCTGCGATGAATATCGGAAGGATCAGAACGGCTTCAACCGTTAACGATCCCTTGTGGCGCTTGAACATGCCGGAAACCTCCTGGTGCTAATAGCCTCTGCCGCACGACACGCTGATTGTGTGCCCCATGGGGATTCCATCCACCTGGGCATTGATGCCGCTGAGGTTGGGGAAAAAGCTCTTGATGGTGAACTGAACGTCTGCCTCAATGAAATTGACGTGTTTGGACGGATCATATTCTCCCCGGGTTGCCTTGATATTGGTGTAGACCAGGTCCTGGATCCGGTACAGGGTTGTATCCCCTTGCCCCAGCATGGAACGGTACAGCAGCATGGCCCGGAGATGATCCTCATAATCCACGGTTAAATTTTTTCCCGCCGTTGATTTTCCGATGGTCTTGGCGGTGCCTTTCGGCGCGGTTCCCCCCTCGGATCCGGCGTCTGCCGCGGCTCCGGGCTTTACGCCCAGCCGATTCAAGGTATCCTGCAGAATCTGATAGATGGACAGCTCGCTGACCTTGTATTTGATCATCGTAATGCTGTCATCGGCGTACATCCGGCTCACATCGGCGCAGGCCTCGATCATTGAAAAGAGACCTGTCAGGGTCCCCTTCCAGAGGGGGTAGGGGATTCCGGTTGAGAGGTTCAGGGCCAGGGATGCTTCGTCAATGACCGTGCTCACCTCCTTGCAGCAGACCGTGAAGGAGATGGCGTTGAACACCGTGCGCCATGCCAGGATTTCGCCCTGAGCCAGGGCTGCGTTGGTGGACGGGGAGCTGCTGCCGATGAGGATGTACTCCACCTCGGTTTCCGATAGGATGTGCTTCCCGTGAACCCCCTTGTCCAGCCGGTTATTGAAGGTGTCCAGAACATACTCGTTGACCAGCAGGGATTCAAACAGATCCTTTGACAGGCTAAGGGTCCCCCCCGCAAGTCCTTCAATCAAGGCATTGCTGTCAAACCCGCTGTTTCCTTCAGAAGCCCGGCCCACCTGGCCGAATGCGCCGGACACCGTATCATTGGCCTGATCATAGGCATCCCCGGAGCTGTCTGACACGGGCTTCGCCGTTGGTGCGCCCTTTCCGCCCCCGGGACACTGGGCGATGGGGCCCTGATCCACCGTGGATGTCAGCGCCTTCAACCCCTCTTTCAAGCGGCCCAGCTCCCCCATCAGGTTCTTGATGACCCCCCAGTCCAGCTCTACCGGCGTCCCTGCGGCTTCCGGTACCCCAGGAAAGGGCGTGGGTTTGAATCCACAGACCTGGATGCTGCCGGAGAAAACCCCGGGATAATCCGCCGGTGCTTCCCCGCTGCCGCTGATCTGCTTCAGGGCTTGGAGCTGGGGCTTGGTCACGGCCAGATTCCCCTTCAACCGATTCTCCAGCTCCCCCAGATCCTTTTGGTTGGCATAGGCCTTGTACTGGTCGTACTTGTTTTTTAGGTTTGAGGTGACCTCCGGTATGGCCCCTGCTTCACGGCTTATCTTTTGTTCAGCGTTACGAATGGCTGCCTCTACTTCCGGTCCCAAGGTTTTCAGCCGTTCACAGGATTTGATCGCCCTCTCGTGGGCAGCGACAACCGGGGCCAGGGTTTCATAGGAAGCCTCGGACTGCGACCGGATCTCATCCTGCTTTTCCCCGCGTTCTTCCCGCTTTTCTTCCAGGGTACGCTGATATTGCTCCGTTTCCGTGTAACCCAAGTACTCAATGGTTTCCTCAAGCTGTTCAATGTCCTCTTCCAGATCCTTGATTTCCCGGAGAGCGGCGGACCAGGATTTGGCCTCCCTGCACAGCACCTGATGAGCCTCCGGCGGGAACGATCCGATGGTGGCGATTTCCTTTTTCAGCGCTTCAATTTCCATCACTATTCTTTTCAGCTTGCTGTCCACGGTCAGGTCTTCCTTCATCACCTGGGCCGTGGCCTGCATGGAGAAAAACGCCCCCAGCTTTTCGGCGACCTCCCCCACCAGTTCTTCGGGTCCCCTGTATTTCATATACTCCACAATCTGGTGCTTGATGGATTCCTTCTCATTGAGTGGAAACAGGGCCCGCACCTCCAGGGACTGCACCTGGAATTCATAGGGATGCCAGGCGGCAGAGCCGTCATTGATCAGCAGGGTCTTTTCAACCTCTTCCCTGATTTCCTGATCCAACCCCTGGGCATCGTACCGGTAAAAAAGACCATAATCGTCCTTGGTATCCTGATCATAAGCCGCCAGGGCAGAGAAAAGGGCCGTATCCACCGCCCGTTTGGCCTGACCCTCCGCTATTTTTATCCGCGCCACCTCCACCACCAGGGTCACCGCCATGACAAGGGCGCACAGGACCAGTATGAGCATGACCGTGATGGAGCCTTTTTGTGCCTTCATCCGCGAATCCCCCAGGCTATTTCATCCATTCGATGCATTTCCCCCTGATGTCTGCCACTTTCCGGGTCACGCCGGCCAGTCCGCCTTCGGGTTTCTCGTTGATATACTCTGAGTACAGCTCCGTTCCCCAGTCCAGGTTCCGGATGAGCTCCGCCGGATCCTGAAGCGTGCCCCGACTGACTACCGCCACCTGATTGGTCAGGGCGAATCCGAACAGGGAGCGCAGGGGGCTGAACAGGGTATTCCGGTTATCCGTGATCCGAACCTCGATGCCTCGCCTCAGGCTGAGGATGCTCTGTGTCTCCACCTCTACCGTGACCTTTCCCTGTTTGGACCTGCCCGTGAAGAGGGACATCAACCTGTCCTTCTGGAGCCGCTTCTGTACCCACTGCTGCAGACTGCGCTTTTTGATTCCCTGATCCCGGTCAATGACATTCCAGTAGAGCCATTCGTCATCCAACTGTTTTGAATCCTCTAGCCGACCGGAACCGATTTCCTTGGAGGTGTTGTCCCACCCGGATTGGGCAGCCTCCACCCCCTGATTGGCATAGCTCTGCAGGGCAGCATATTGATACAGCACAAATGCGATATTCACCAGCCAAAACAGGACAAAGATGATGATGGGGACAATCAGCACCGCCTCCACCGTGAGGCTGCCCCGGGAACTGCTGTATTGTCTATCATTCACAACGCATCCTCCTTTATTTCAACACTTCCACATACCGCCCGGATTTTGGGCGGCATGAAGCTGGGTTGAATCATTGAAATGTATCAGTCCCACTTTTGGCAGGTGCGAAGATGTCGCCTTTAGCTTTAATGATGAACTCTTTTAATTGTGCTTTGAAAATCAAAGCCACCGAAACTAACCCTGCCAATATCAGCAGCAGTTCCACTGTGCCCAAGGCATCTTCCTCAAACAAGAAATTCCTGATCATCTTTCTGCCTCCTGAAAATAGTTTTGAATGCGTCATCATATATTCTGAAATTCCAGCATCACCGGAATAATCACGATGATCATCACCCCAAGAAGCATCAGCATCATGGGGAACAGCAGCTTGGTGCTGGCCTCCTCTCCCTGGCGCTTGGCCATGTGGACCCGCCCCTGCCAGCATTCATCCGAAAGGGCTTTCAGGGTGGTAATCAGCTCCCCGGATCCTTTGCGGAGGTTCATCAGCAACACGGCAACGAATTTAGTGACCTCCAGCATCCGGCAGCGCTTGGCGAACTCCTCGTAGGCGGCGAACTCGCTCTTGCCGGAGCGGATCTGGAAGTAAACCAGCTCCATCTCCTTGTACAGGGGGCGGTCGCTCTTGTTCTTGGAGTCCTCGACGATTTTTGTCCAGGCGCCGCTGACAGGAAGGCCCGCATCCACCAACAAGGTCAGTTTGTTGAGGAACTCCGGGAAATCGATCTGCATGGAGGTGCGCCGCTTCTTCACCCGGTTCTTCAGATCCACATCGGGGAGCAGGAACACCATGCCCACCAGCATGGCGGCGGTCATCAGCCCCTCTCCCAGGGTGTCGGCTCCGGCGCAGATCATGGTGCCGAAGAGGATGCCCAGGAGCAGGTACGTGAACCGGTTGGCCCAGTGGACCATGAGATAGAACTTCGACCATTTGGCGCCGTAAAGCTCCAGCATCTGGGCGTTCACCGTCATATCGTATTTCGTGTTGAATTTGATGCCGATCCGCTCCACCAGCCAGATCCCCATGGGGAGCAGCTCTTTTAAGGGATAATCCTGCTTGCTGATCTGCTGCAGCTCTTCGGCGTACTTTCCCTTGCTCTTCATGTGGATGACGGCCATGGCCGCCAGGGCAACGACTACCAGGATCATGGCCATGGCTACACCTCGATTTTCATGATTTTATCCGATGCCCCGTAGGCCAGGACAAAGAGCACCACCGCCACTGTCATTCCCATCCTGCCCATGGCGGTGGTGTACACCGGCTCCATGAATTCTGGGGATGAACTCTTGAGGATGAAGATCATCACGATGGGCATGGCGTTCAGCACCTTCTGCTCGAACTTCTTTTCGGTGATCAGGGTTTCAATCTCCTCCCGGGTCCGAATCTTGTCCGCCACGGTATTGGAGGTGTTCTTGATCACCTCCACCATGTTCCCTCCCCGCCGTTTGCAGGTGACGAAGACGTCGGCGAAGCTTCGGACATCTTCCAGATGGCAGCGCTTGGCAAAATTCATCAGGGCATCCTCGATGGTGCCGTTGAGCTCCATTTTCCGAATGATGATCTCCAGTTCCTTGATGATGGGGGTCTCCGGATCGATGTACAGGATTCGGAGGTCGGAAAGGGCCGACCGGAAGGCCATTTCCACAGATTTGCCCGCTGTCAGGGACGCTGCAATCACATACAGCGCCTCCTTGAACTGGAGCAGCAGTTCCTGCTTCTGTTTGGAAATCAGCTGTTTCTTCCAGTAGCGGGGGAAAAGGAGCGCCAGGGGGGACAGCAGCAGCCAGATCCACAGGGACCGGTAAAAGACGTAGGTAAGTCCTGCCAAAGCCAACCAGGCCATGGCTGTGGAGATCAGATACGCCTTCACGGTCATGTGGTACTCGTTGTAATCCTTCAGCTCTTTTACAGAACCCTTCACCACTGAATCGAAGAGGAATGCCTTCAGCTTCAAAAATGTGAAACGTTTATCCTGAGTCCCGTGACCCGCCGCATCTTTTGAACTTTGCTGACTGATTGTTTTTTCCATGGCTGCCCTCAATTGACCGCGTCTGTGGATGATTCTGATTCTTCCGGTTTAAAGCCGGCCATTTGAAGCTTCAGCAGGCTCTTCAGGGCATTGCCGGTGGGTTGCAGATGCCCCTGGATCCGCCCGTCCGCTTCACTGTCTTCCTTGAACTGATACAGAGGATTGAGCTGAATCTCTCCCCCAACGCAGTCCAGTACCTCGCAGATCTCCAGCACCTTCCGGCTCCGGTCCCGAAGCCGCCCCAGGTGGATGATGATGTCCAGGGCCGAGGCGATCTGCTTCCGAACGGCATCCAGGGGCAGAGGGGCCCCGCTGAGGACCATGGTCTCGATGCGGCTGAGCATATCCCGGGTAGAATTGGCGTGGCCTGTGGACAGACTGCCGTCATGTCCGGTATTCATGGCCTGCAGCATATCGATGGCCTCGGCTCCCCGGACCTCCCCCACCACCACCCGGTCCGGCCGCATTCTTAACGAAGCCCGGATCAGATCCCGAATGCTGATTTGCCCCTTCCCTTCGGTGTTGGCATCCCGGGTTTCCATGCTGATGATATTGGGTACGCTGACAATCTGAAGCTCTGCCGAATCCTCCACGGTGATAATCCGCTCATCCGCCGGAATGAAATTGGAGAGGGCGTTGAGCATCGTGGTTTTTCCCGAGCCGGTGCCGCCGCAGACAAAGATGTTGTACTTGGCCTTCACCAGCATCTTCAGATACTCGGCGATGTCCGGGGTCAGGGAGCCGTACTGGATGAGCCGCTCCATGGTCATGGGCTGTTTTGAGAACTTCCGGATCGTAAGGATGGGGCCGTTCAGGGCCACCGGAGGCAGCACCACGCTGACCCGAGAACCGTCCTTCAGCCGGGCATCGGCGATGGGGGAGGATTCGTTGACGGAGCGGTTCACCGTGGAGACGATGGTCTGGATGATATTCTCCAGTTTTTCCTTGCTCTCGAAGCGCTTATCCAGCTGCTGGACCCGACCGTTCCGCTCAATGAAGATGGCGTTGGGCCCGTTGATCATGATCTCTGTGATGCTGTCATCCTCCAACAGCGGCTGGAGCACATCCAGACGCCTGAGGGAGTTGAACACCCGATCCACAATCTCCTTCTTCTCCCCCACGGTCAGGCAGTGGTCCCGAGCCTTCAAGAATACCGCATCCCGAACCTGATCCAGGATTTCGTCGTCCCGGGGATCCTCGGTGATGTCAATGGCCCCGCAGACCGCCTCCCGTACTTCCCCTATGAATTGTTCCCGATCAAATCCCATGGGTCACCTACTCCAGCTCCAATTTATGCCACACATCCATCAACGTCTTGCCGAAGGAACCGCCTAACTTGTCTGTGATTGTCTGCCCCTGCCTGAGAAGCGGGTCCTTCGGAAGGGTGCAGATCCCTTTCAGGGCGCTTGAATCCAGGGCCCCGTATCCCAAGCCGTACCGGCCGTTGCATACCAGGAGGGTCTTGCCGGAGTAATCCACATTGCGCTTCCGTTCCAGGGCCTGAATCTGGCTGAGGAACCGCCTTACCTTTGCCTGGGAGGCGCTGTCGTCGGCGACAACCAGCAGTATCTGATCCATCAGTTCCATGATCTTCAGGTTCTTTGCATCCACGCTGGCGGCCATATCCACAAACACCACGTCCAGATCGCCGGTTTTCCTCAGCTCTTCTGCCAGGGTCTCCAGATCTCCATCCGTCAACTCGTTGAAATCCAGCAGGGTATCCGCAGGCATAAAGCTTCTGACACGACTGCCGGGATCCCTGTAGGTAAGTGCCTCTAGCTTCAGACTTAACTGGGGTGCCCCTTCTTTCAAATGATAGAACAGCTCTGAAATACCGGGGCTGCTCCCCTGGGGAAACCAGGCCTCCGTGGATTCGCAGCCCTCCAGATTGAGGTACATGGCCTTCTTGCCCTGGTGGTGGGCAATGGCACTGAGTCCCGCCGCCACCGTAGATTTTCCGCATCCGCCAGAGGGGGAGAAGACGCCGATCAGCCGGTTGGATCCGGGAGCGGTGTTGATGAAATGACGGTCGGGGTGCTGTTCCAGATAGATTTGCAATGCCTTGGAAACCACTTGATCCCCTCTCTGAAATTTATCCAGAACGGGATATTCGGCATCCCCATTCTCCAAGCGCCCGTCACTCAGCAGAATGACCGTTGTCTGAATGCCGGTGTAAAGCGCCTTACCGAACATTGGACCGACCATCATCAGGTCCAGGGAATCCCGATGCTTTCCCAAATAGGTTTTCAAGTGGCTCTCCGATGTCACATAGCTGACGTTGAAGCTGCCTCCATGATGGTTTTGAAGGTAATTGGCCAATTGCATCAGATAGTGTTCATCCTGGTCTGCCAAAAGAAGATTGAGTCGAATCACAGGAAGCTCCTCCTTGAACCATTTATTGCTATATTTATAATCAAGTTCCTAAACATGTCATTCACAGTATAAGTACTCGCAATATGGTTTACAATCAATATATTTTATACTAAAATTTGTCGAATTTTGTCGAATGTCCCCATTCGTTGGAATCAGGCCATATTAAATATTTAATCCACAGATATTCCTGTAAAAAATATTCCCATGAACGCTTTTTCTTAATTGAACCCCGCCACTGGTAGAAAACAATGGGGTATGCTATGCTCAAGATATTATCCGAGTCCGTTCACACCCCTCTATCCGAAAGGAGATCATTATGCGTATCGCAGTCACCGCCCCGCGGGGTAAAATGGGTGCTTTGATTATCCAGGCAATTGTCGCCAGGCCTAATTTGACGCTGACTTCTGTCATTGCGCCGGCAGGGCGGGATTATATCGGGCAGGATGCCGGTTTTGTTTGCGGCGTTGGAAAACCCACAGGGATTCTGATTACGGATGATTGGGACGCGGCTCTCGAGCATGCGGATGTGCTGATTGATTTTTCGACGGTGGAGGTGGCCCGGATTGCCGTGGAGGAGGCCATTAAACACAGTGTGGCCCTGGTCTGCGGAACCACCGGGTTCTCTGAAATCGACAAATACCTTTTCATAAAAGCGTCCAAGGTTGTTCCCGTGCTCCCCGCAGCCAACACCTCCCGGGTGATTTTCCTGATGAAACAGCTTTTAGAGCAAGCCGCGGCGGGCCTGCAGGGGCGAGCGGATATCGAAATCATTGAGATGCATGACCATAACAAGCTGGATGCCCCCAGTGGCACTGCCAAGGAATTGGGGCAGGCCATCTGTGCCGCAACCGGCCAAGACTGGGAAAAATCAGCGGTGTTCGGTCGCAAGGGCCACGGTCAGCGTGCCCCAGGGGAACTCGGGTATCATTCTATACGGGCCGGTGATATCTCCAGCTCTCACACCGTGCTTTTCGGCCTCATGGGCGAGCGGATGGAGATTACCCATCATGCCCACAACTGGCGGTGTTTTGCCGAAGGGGCCCTGGATTGTGCGGCGTTCTTGGAGGGCAAGGGGCCAGGGATCTATAGTGTGGAGGATGTATTCAGCAAAAAATAGCAAAAGCGCCGATTCTGGATTTCTCCGGAATGGGCGCTTTTCTTTTGAGTTGAATGGTTTATTTAGCTTTTGGGTCTACTCCTATATCTGGACACGGAAACCAAGCGGTTTATCCGGCCAACAAATCTGAACTGAACCCAGCCAAAGAATGTAACTTCCAACACTGAAAAAACGGCAGTTTTCGCTGCCGTCAGTCCTTGTGATATCTGTCATATCAAGATTTTTAACACCCTCAACTCAATTGAAAATAACCTGCTCCATCTTTTGCTCATTACCATCTTTCGATTGAGGAATCAGGATTCGATCAATCACATTGATTCCATAATGTTCCATGACAAACCGCAGGGAATGGTAGGTGTCGACGCCTCTACTTATTTGGTTTAGACCAGCCTTCAATTCACCGAATCCAGAACTGTACTGCTCTGGATAAGAAGCAAAAGTGCAGCGGTACATCGGAGGCACATTTTCTGAACCCTCGAACCGTATCTTTGACCCCACACAAAACGATCCGTAAAACATCCCTTGAATCATTGTGTTATTGGGATTTTGAATCACCCAATTGATCGGATCGTAGGAATTCAGGAACAGGGTCACCGGAACCGAACTTTTGGGAACAACAACGGTCTGTTCCCGAGATACGTCCCACGGCTGGTGTTGGTTCACCAGGAAGTTCAATCCCCTTACATGGCTTTCTTCCTTGGTCCACAGAGCAGTTTCCTCAGGGGTCAATATTTTTTCCATGGGATTCACTTGAAAGAAGAAATTTATGTATTCCGAGTGATTCACTATCTGAACTTCAATCCGGTGAGTTCCAGCAGAAAAGTACACGGGAATGCTACCATCCCCGATCCCCGAATACACAACACCTCCGTCAACCCATACGACGCCATTGGATTGGGATCCCAGCAACATATCTAACGATCGGTATCCCGATGTGTCGAACACAAAATTTCCGGCCCAACTGCCTCCAAAGTTCTGAATCTCTACACCGGTGGTATTCGGTATGCCAGACCTGCTTGCCACATACAACGACGGACTTTTAACCAGCTCAGATTTAATAATGACCCCAGGGTTGTTTACATTGTAGTAGGAACCCCTGAACTCATTTGTCGGAACAGCGCCACCCACAGACAGCCCAGTGGTCTGACTGTAGGGTAGTTTCGGCACAGAAGACGCAGATTTTCTTTCGGAAACAGCCAGTGCATCCATCTTCCGATAGGATTCATAGATATCTGCATACCTTTTGTCATCAAGAAGAACCCTCTCAAATGACTTTGTCTCCCAGTTGCATGCATAAAAGGAATCCAGACGTTTTCCAGTATAACGCTGAAGCTGAAGAATCAGATCCCGTAAAGCCGTTTCAAAATCGTACCGTCCACCCGTCTCGGTTAAACTCAGATCAACTGCCTCCGCATTGACCAAGCCGTTGAAGTAATATATCGGAGCAGAACCCGGAGACTCCACCGTTGCCGCAGAACCACCCAATCTTGAACTGACGAACACTGCGGCAATATTTGTTCCTGCTGGATTCTTGATCTGCCATGTCTCCGATTGGTATGAACTCAGCAAAAGAACAACTGGCTTTTTTGATTTGCCAACAATGATTTCAACCGGACTGTTCTCCCCATCGCCGTAGGTTCCGGCAAAACTGAGTTCACAATCGCCTCGGCTGATTTCCGCAAGAGCTTTCAGCGCTATGCCCGTTTCCATGACACCATCCAAGTCATGGCGTTCCACTGCAAAACCGCCTCCGAAGCTGCGGTTCAGGAACTCCGCCTCCACCGTATGAGTCCCCTTCATGAAAAGATATGGAATCTCGTCATACTGGGCTCCCTCGTAGACAACTGCCCCATCGATTGTCAGCTTACCCAGTCCATCATAACAAAGAATTCTCAAATAGCTGTTCGTGTCCTGATCAAATGCTAAGATTCCTTTCCATGCCACCTTCAACGGTTGATTGGAGAATTTATGTCCGTCCACATCAAGAAAAATCTCTTTATCCAGCCCAAAGTACAGTTCCTTACCGGAATTCGAAGGATCCGTATACGTCACCTGATAGGTGTTCATTGGAACATTTTGCCTCGCAGAATCGGGAGATTTGCTATTGATATCGACACGCCCCGAGCCCGGAGCCTCGTCAATGCTATATCCCAATGCCTCCAGCACCTGCACCAGTGGAACATATACCCGTCTTTCGGAAATGACCGGCCAGATTCCTGCGAATCCATCATTCAACCAGACACTCTCCCGATCCACTGTCATCAAAGGATTTCCAACTGAAAGCGTTGCATGAACATTACCTTTTTCAATATTCAACACGCGCTCTGAGTCACTCCACTGGTATTTCCCATTTATTGCCTTCGACAAATCTTCAGCAGAGGCATACACCGCGTTATTCATCCGCTTGAAAAGATTTTTCCCGACGTCTTCAGGAAGTTTTCTGCCATCTACATAAACATCTGCATAAGCTGAAAACCCAAACCCCAATACGATGACACACAGCAAACCCATCAGAACCGAATGAAGATTTCGTTTCATCATACCCTCCAAGAGAATCCATTTGATTCTGTCAAATCGACAGAGACAGATAAACATTAGCATTAAAGGTAATTATTTGCAACTAAAATATAGAGGTTTTTCATGTGGAGAATATGGAAAATATGATTTGATCTTGAGCGTGTGTTCATTCACTGAAAAAATCCAGCTGCCTCTCCGATTTTGACTGAAAATTGGAAACTGAGACACCGACCAGCCGAACGGGTTCTGAGAGTGTAACCCCTTTGAGGAGGGTTTCTGCTGCCCGGTGGATCTCTTCCGCGGTGGAAACCGGAAGATGCATGGTTTGCGACCGGGTGTGCCCCTGGAAGGAAGCGGTCTTGTATTTGAGGGTGATCGTAAATGCCTGGTAATCTCTGCGGCTGAGCCGCGCCTCGATCTCCTGACAAAAGGGCATGATCACATCACTCAGGTAGTCCTTATCCAGGGTATCCTCTGGGAGGGTGGTTTCCTTGCCGATGGATTTGGCGGTCTGTCGGGGGCGAATTTCCCGGCTGTCATGCCCTCGGATCATATCGTATATTTCGCCGCCATAGCCGCCGATATAGGTCGATAGGAATTCCCGGCTGTATTTCAGCAGGTCCTCAACGGTGAAAATGCCGATGCGGTTGAGTCGGGCAACGCTCTGCCCGCCTAACCCGTATACCTGGGAGATGCTTAGAGGCTTCAGGATATCCGGCACATCCTTCTGCTGGATTTCAAAGAACCCATTGGGTTTATTCCATTCCGATGCCAGCTTGGCTAGAAATTTATTGTAGGAGATTCCGGCTGAAATGGTCAGCCCCGTTTCAGCTTTGACGGCCTGTTTCATCCGGCGCACTTCTGCCTGAGGATCCTCATAATGGCTGAAATCCAGGAATGCTTCATCAATGGACACCGGTTCGATCTGATCGGAGTACCGCTTGAGAACGGCGAACACCTTGCCGCTCATCTCGATGTACCTTCGATATTTTCCTGAAACAAAAATGCCCTGGGGACACAGCTTCTGTGCCTTGAAAACGGGCATGGCGGAACGGACCCCAAATCTGCGGGCCTCATAGCTGCAGGTGGCAACCACGCTGCGTTTTCCCAATCCCCCCACAATCACCGGTTTTCCCCGGAGAGCGGGATTATCCAGTTGTTCGACGGAAGCGTAAAACGCATCCAAATCCACATGAACGATTACTGACATGTCATCACCTGTTACCAGAATAGCAAACATACGTTCGTGTGTCAAAGAAAAAACACAGTCTCCGGACAGGAAACTGTGCTTTGATTTCTGAAATAAAGGTTACTGATGCTCTGCCACAATAATGCGGAGCCCCTTCTCTGTAAGCGGTGCGAACTGCTTCTCAAGGGCTTCATCAAATCCGGTATCGGTGATAATCAGGTATTCGGGATCCAACGGGGATATCTGAATCAGGGATTCCCGCTGAAACTTGCTGCTGTCAGCCAGGATGATCACCTGCTTGCCCGCCTTCAGCATGGCCTTCTTCACTTCGGAATCCTCGATGACGGTGGCGCTGAGCCCCCGTTTGGATGAAATGGAGCAGGAACCCACAAACACCTTGTCCACATAGAGCTTTTGGATGAAAGCCTGGCTCTCCGTGCTGATGGTGCTGGCATGCTCATTGTGCAGCAGGCCGCCGATGATGAATACCTTGATATGCTTATAGGCGCTGATGATTTCCGCACCGATTAAAATGGAGTTGGTGAAAACCGTCAGCCCTGAATACTGCCCGAAATAAGGGATCATGGCTGCGGTGGTCGTGGAGCCGTCGATCAGAAGCGTATCATTGTCATTGATATAGGAGGCTGCAATCCTTGCTATTTCAGATTTTTCACGGATATGGATCTTTTTGCGGGTGGTATAGCTGGCAGAAACGCCGGGACGCTTGGGCAGAATCGCACCGCCATGGGTCCGCTGCAGCAGGCCTTCCTTTTCCATTTGCCGCAGATCCCGGCGAATCGTATCCACCGACACCTTGAAGAGAACACTGAGATCTGCTACTTCAACCCGTTCGTGCTTTTCAAGCAAATCCAGGACTTCAGACTGCCGCTCCTGATTGAACATGGGATTATCTCCTTCATGCAAGGCTCAAAGCACCCTATTCAGGGTGCTTGATCATGCGCTTTGTTCCGCTATGTGCTTTTTTATGATACCATGAAACCATCCGGCAGCCACTGCTTTTTTTACGATTCCGATAGGCCCCTGGACCTCTAAACCTCTTGATTGGCACGGCTATTTCATGTAAAGTGATTTTGATGCCTCTCTTCTATATATCGCTGTCTGCTGATTCTAAAACTTCCTATCCGGAGCGCCCCTATGCTGATTAAAGACCATAAAACAGACCCTCGGATTCTAAGAACCCACCGGCTGCTCCGAGATGCTCTGTTTTCGCTCTTATACGACCATAACTTTGAATCCATCACCATTCAGGATATCGCGGAACGGGCAACCCTGAACCGTGGAACGTTCTATCTCCACTATACCAGCAAGTCCCATCTTTTAGAGCAAAGCATCAGCGATATCTTCGATGAGCTGGTTCGTGATCTGGAAAGCTGCCTTGCCGAAGATTCTGAAACCACTTTTGATAAGAAGCAGTTGGTCGAACTTTTCCAGACGATCTTCAATCATGTCAGCAAGCATTTCAGCGTTTATAAATTCATGCTGGTGACGCGGGATATCACACAGTTCCGGCCTCAGCTCAAAACCCTGCTTAAAAATGTCGTTTTCCGGGATTCTCCCTTGAAATACCGTATCAACCATAGCCTTGAGGTGCCGGATGAAATCGTCCTCACCTACGAAACCGCCGCACTGGTGGGAATCATCACGTGGTGGCTGGAAAGTGACATGCAGCACAGTACCGCCTTCATGGCCTCCAAAATGGCTCAGATCACCATGACAAGCCCCTTCAATTTCGTGGGGGATTCGCATCAGCTGACAGGAGGGCTCCGATGAACTGCTATTCCTTTAATGCCCATGCGCTCTTTAAAGAAATCAATCTCAATACCATCGCCGCCCATTTTGGCATCAATAAAGAGTTCAAATGGGAGGATTTTTTACGCCTGCAGGAAGATCAGCTCTCCGGAATCGTTCACGATCCTCAGGGCAAGCGGATAAATCTTTTCCCGTATGGCAGCGTGGTCTTCATGAACATGGAAAAGCAGGAGATCGCCGACGTCATCGCTTATCTCCTGAAGATCGATCCCAGCCTGTCAGCACCCGATTATACCTACCACGACGACTACAGCCTGCAGCTCACCACGGAGGAAGAATCCGTTACCAATGACGCCATGTGTGTCCACGAGATCACCCTGTACCATCTGGAAATCCTGTCCACTGTGCTGGCAAAATCGGTTGCTCTGGAAAACGTGGAATCCGATATCGAAGTGCTGCTGGATGATATCGAGACCCTGATCGACCGGCTCCAAACCGGAAATCTGAGCTATCGGGACGACACCCTGGCCGGCACCTCCGCCCGGATCATGCGTTTCAAATACAAGACCCTCTCCACCATCATGCTGCTGGATAAGCCCGATATCACCTGGAACAACGAGGGGGCCGAGGCACTTCATCATGAAATGAGTCACCTTTTCGAGCTGGGAGACCGCTACGACAGCCTTCAGGCCAAGGCCCGGACCCTGATGGATATCGTGGAGGTGTTCAGCACCCTGACCCAACAGCGAAAGGTGAACAACCTGGACTGGCTGATCATTATCCTGCTGGTGATCAGCATTGTGATTTCCCTGATTGATTTTTATTACAAATTGGCATAGTCCACCCTAAACGTAAAAGGGGCTGTCTCAGATAGGAATATAATTCCTATCTGAGACAGCCCTTTTGTGATTTTTTCAGGTTTGTCTTCGCGAGCAAAGCGTGGCGATCTCTCCCTTAAAAACAATGTAGTAATTGTAATCTGCTATAGGGAGAGATTGCCGCGTCGGCTAGTGCCTCCTCGCAAAGACAAGCCTCAACACTTTTTTCAAAAGGCTTTTGAGACAGCCCCTTTGCTGTTATTTTTCAGCCCTGATCCGCTGGAGTTCTTCCACTAGCAAGGGAACGATCTTGTGGACATCTCCCACGACACCCAGATCCGCCACGTTGAAGATGGCAGCCCCGGGGTCCTTATTGATGGCCAGGATGAATTCGGACTCTTCCATACCGGCAACGTGCTGGATGGCGCCGGAGATTCCCATGGCCATGTAAAGATCCGGCCGTACGGTTTGACCGGTCTGACCCACCTGACGGTCATGGCCGATCCAGCCCTGATCGACAACCGCCCGGGAAGCCGAAACCACCCCGTTCAGTTCTCCGGCCAAAGCGTTCAGGGAGCCGAAGTTCTCCACGGAACCCATGCCCCGACCGCCGGATACCAGGACGTTGGCCTCCTGGATGTTGATCCGTTCCTTTTCTTCTTTGACGAATTCCAGCACTTCCACATTCAGCGGGCTTTTGCCAAAGGTCATGGCCAGCTTTTCCACCGTGCCTTTCCGGGTGGTATCCAGCTTCAGCTTCTGCATGACCCCGGGACGGACGGTGGACATCTGGGGCCGGTGGTTGGGGCAGATAATGGTGGCCATCAGGTTGCCGCCGAAGGCCGGGCGGGTCATCATCAGCTGCCGGTCCTCGGAAACATCCAGGCTGGTGCAGTCGGCAGTCAGGCCGGTCTGTACCCGGGCGGACACCCGGGGGCCCAGGTCCCGGCCGATGGAGGTGGCACCGATGAGGAAAATCTCCGGCTTGTGTTCTGTAATCACCTTGGCCAGCACCTGGGTATAGGGCTCCGTGGTGTACATGGCCAGGGCCGGATCATCGGCATAGAGCACCGCATCGGCCCCCTGGTGGATCAGGCTGCTGGCAGCACTGTCCATGCCATGGCCTGCCATGACGGCGGTGAGCTGAACGCCTAGCTGATCTGCGATTTCACGGCCCTTTCCCAGCAGCTCTAGAGAAACCTTCTGGACTTCTCCGGCCCGTTGTTCGATATAGACGAATACACCTTTATACGCGTTGAGATTCACGGGTCATCCTCCTGACTATATGATGAATTTCTCCTGAAGCTTTTCAATGATGACATCAACCGATTCCTTTGGAGAAAGCTCGATCACTTTTCCCGCGGATTTCGCGCCCTTGGTGAAGGACTTGTGGACCTTGGTGGGAGAGCCCGCCAGGCCCATTTGGGCTTCATCCGCCTCGATGTCCGCAAAGCTCCACTTCTCCACTTCAGCCAGCCGGTAAGCATCCAGGACCCCCTGGATGGACATATAGCGGGGCGGGTTCATTTCCTGAAGCGTGGTGATGAGACAGGGATAGGCCACTTTGATTTTGGCGTAGCCTTCCTCAAAGGACCGCTTCACGATGGCATGGTCCCCCCGGTGCTCGTAGCCGGAAACATAGGACACCTGGGGAATATTCAGGTGCTCCGCAATCTGAGGGCCCACCTGGGCCGTGTCGCCGTCGATGGCCTGACGGCCCGCAATGACCAGGTCGCAGTCCATCTTCCGAATGGCAGCCGCCAGGGCCGTGGAGGTTGCCAGGGTATCGGCCCCGGCGAATTTCCGGTCCGTGAGCAGGATGATGCGGTCTGCTCCCATGGCATAGGATTCTTTCAGCGCTTTCTCCGCCTGGGGAGGCCCCATGGTGATGACGGTCACATGGGCGCCGTGCTGTTCTTTCAGACGCAGGGCCGCTTCCAGCCCTGCTTTATCGTCGGGATTGATGATGCTGGGAACCCCTTCCCGAATCAGTGTCCCGGTTTTCGGATCCAGACGGACCTCCGTGGTATCCGGCACCTGTTTGATGCAAACAACAATACGCATGTTCTGGCTCCTCCTATCGTAAAATGCTGCCGGCAATGACCATCCGCTGAACCTCGGAGGTGCCTTCGTAGATTTCTGTGATTTTGGCGTCCCGCATCATCCGCTCCATGGGATATTCCCGGGTGTAGCCGTAGCCCCCGTGAAGCTGGACGCATTGGGTGGTGACCGCCATGGCGGTTTCTGAGGCGAACAGCTTGGCTCGGGCCGCTTCCACAGAGAAATTGTGGCCGCTCTGCTTGCGGTTGGCCGCCTTATAAACCAGCTGACGGGCAGCATCGATCTGGGTGTCCATGGAGGCCACCTGGAACTGGGTGTTCTGGAACACCGAAATGGGCTTTCCGAACTGCTTCCGCTCCTTCACGTATTTCACCGCTTCATCCAGGGCTCCCTGGGCGATACCCAGGGCCTGGGACGCGATGCCGATCCGGCCGCTGTCCAGGGTTTTCATGGCTACCTTGAAGCCGCCGCCTTCCTTGCCCAGCAGGTTTTCCTTCGGCACCTTGCAGTTGTTGAAAATCAGCTCCGCCGTGGCGGAACCCCGGATTCCCATCTTCATTTCCTTCTTCCCCACAGAGAATCCCTCGAAGCTGCTCTCAACGATGAAGGCCGAAATACCCTTGAGGCCCAGGCTCTTGTCGGTCATGGCCATGATGATGTAGGTTTCCGCCACCCCGGCATTGGTGATGAAGATCTTGGAGCCGTTGAGGATGTAGTGGTCCCCCACCAGGACCGCCGTGGTCTGCTGGGCAGAGGCGTCGGTCCCTGCGTTGGGCTCGGTGAGGCCGAATCCCCCCATTTTCTCGCCCTTCAGGAGGGCCGGCAGGTATTTCTGCTTTTGGGCCTCCGTGCCGAACTCATAGATGCCGCCGCAGGCAAGGGAACAGTGGGTGGACAGGATGCAGGCCGTGGTGCCGCAGGCCTTGCCCAGCTCCTCGATCAGCCGCACATACTGCTCATAGGTGCCCCCTGAACCGCCGTATTCCCGGGGGAATGGAATGCCGAACATGCCAAGCTTCGCCATTTTCCGAACGGTCTCCATGGGAAACTCTTCGGTCGCATCCACCTCCGCGGCGATGGGCCGCACTTCATTATCCGTGAACTGCTTGTAGAGCTCCAGCAGCGCAACATCTTCCTGTGTCAGATTGAAATCCATCTGTTGAATCCTCCTCTTCCTGTCGCTGAGTCACTATCGTTTTACAAATTTAGGTTTCCGTTTTTCTACAAACGCCGTCATGCCTTCCTTCTGATCCTCGGTGGCAAAACACAGGGCATTCAGGTATTTTCCCATTTCAATGCCGGCTTCCAGACTCATATCCGGGCCCAGATCCACCGCTTTCTTGCAGAATCGGACGGCGATCTGTGCATTGGCCTGAATCTTACGGGCCATGGCCAGGGTTTCTTCCATGAGCCTCTCCGGTGCGACCACCCGGTTCACCAGGCCGATCCGATCCGCTTCTGCTGCACCGATGAGGTCCCCGGTGAACAGCAGTTCCTTGGCCTTGGCCTTGCCGACCAATCGGGCCAGCTGCTGTGTGGCGGTGAATCCGGGCGAGATGCCGATGCCTACCTCCGGTTGGCCGAATTTGGCCTTTTCGGAAGCAATGCGGATATCCGCTGCCATGGCCAGTTCATTGCCGCCCCCGAGGGCGAAGCCGTTGACGGCTGCTATGACCGGTTTTTCCAACAGCTCCAGCTTTCGGAGCGTTGACACGCCGATGATGTGGAACGCTTCAGACTCCAGGGGATTCATATGCCGCATCTCTGAGATATCCGCTCCGGCTACAAAGGCCTTGCCGGCGCCGGTGATGATCAGCACATCAATCTCTGGATTGCAGCGCACTTCGTCAAACGCCGCAGACAGCTCTTTCAGGGTTGCGGTATTCAGGGCATTCATGCTCTCCGGACGGTTCATTGTCAGGGTCGCAATTCCTTCCGTATGGGTCAGGATGATGGTTTCATACGCCATGGGGCACCTCCGGTCAATGCAGATTTTGATAGATTCCGTGGATATCCGCCCGGGAAAGCGCCACGTAGTTGTTTTTCAACAGGCGTTGCTGGAACTGCAGGACATCATCTGTAAAGGTGTCGATTTCCTGGGCCTTCATGCCATAATCCCGGAGCCGTTTTCTGCCCAGCAGGCTGTTCAGGAGCTTTCCAAGTTCCTCGTAGACATCCGCCTTGGCATCCAGTTCCAGAACCTCCGCGAGGATTTTATTGACGGTTGTGATCTTTCCGTTGGGATCCAGCCGGTTGTAAGTCTTGAACACCTCAATGAAGAACTGGTAGTTCGCTTCGCCATGGGGTACTTTGTAGATGCCGCCCAGGGGGAAGGACAGTGCGTGAACCGCGCCGACACCCGCATTGCCGAAGGCGATCCCGGCCAGGTTGCTGGCCATCATGAACTCATCGATGATTTCGCTGCGGTATTCCTGACCGTGCTTGACCAGGTCCTTATAGCCCCGCAGGATCATTTCAATGGCTTTGACCGCAAAGGTATCGGAATAGGGGTTGGCTCTGGGGGAGACAAACCCTTCAACGGCATGGATCAGAGCGTCGATGGAGCTGCTGATGAAAACCGGATAAGGCAGCCCGATGAACAGTTCCTTGATCAGAACCGCAAAATCCGCATACAGCGCGTCATCCTGCAGTCCGAACTTGCCGCCCTTGGAGGCCATCAGCGCCACGGAGATGTTGGTCACTTCACTGCCGGTGCCACAGGTGGTGGGAACGATGATCAGCTCTTTGTCCCGGACAACCGGCACTTTCCGCTCGAAGAAATCCGCCACATCATCGGTCTTCGTCAGGGCCATCAGCTTGCAGACATCCATGACGGAGCCGCCGCCGATGCCGAAAATCCGTTTATAGGTGTCGGCTTTCTGATCCTTGACCATGGCATTGATCATTTCAATGGAAGGTTCACCGGTGCCGTACTCTTCCAGGAACATGAACTCAGCGTCACAGTTCAGTTCCTTCATGAATCGGTCATACAGGAATCGGTGGGTCAGCACAAAATCTCCGGCCCCAATGGCAAAATCCTCGGAAAAAGTCTTGTAGGCTTCGAATTTATGAATCTCAGGCATTATACGGAAATAGGTCATGGTACACTCCTTTGTTCATCACAAGTGTTCAGTAGGTTGTCTTGAACCGTTTCTCCCAGACGTCGATCAGCTGAGCCCGGAAATCCGGATGGGCGATCTCAATCAGCGCCCGGCCCCGGTCCCTCAGGGATTTGCCCCGAAGTTCGGCCACACCGTATTCCGTGACGATGTACTGCACATCATTCCGGGAGGTGGTCACCGCTGCCCCTTCAGACAGGCAGGGCACGATCCGGGAGGTTTTCCCGCCGGCGGCGGTGGATGGCATGGCTATGATCGCCCGGCCCCCCTCGCTCATGCTGGCACCACGAACGTAGTCCACCTGGCCGCCCACGCCGCTGATCTGCTTGAGGCCGATGGATTCGGCGCAGACCTGACCCATCAGATCCACCTCGACACAGGAGTTGATGGCGGTCATCTTATCGTTCTTTGCGATGGTCCGCACATCGTTGACATAGTCCACCGGATACAATTCCACATCCGGGTTGTTGTTGACGAAATCATACAGCCGCTGGGTTCCCATCAGGAATGTTGCCACCATCTTTCCGGGGTGCAGTGTTTTTTTGCTGTTCGTGATGACTCCCCGTTCATACAGGTCCACAACGCCGTCTGCGAACATTTCCGTATGGATCCCCAGATCCTTCTTATCCCCCAGGGAGGCCAGTACCGCGTCCGGAATGGCACCGATCCCAAGCTGCAGGGTCGCACCGTCCTCCACAAGGCTGGCACAGTGCGCGCCAATGGCTTTTTCCACCGGACCGATCTGCGGCGGCGCCATCTCCCGAATCGGATGGGAGCTTTGTACGAACCAGTCGATCTCATCAATATGGAGACCCCGATCCCCAGCGGTACGGGGATACTGATCGTTCACCTCGGCGATGACGATCCGGGCGCACTGGGCTGCCGGCTTGGTGTAATCCACCGACAATCCCAGGGAGCAATAGCCGTCTTTATCCGGCGGGGTCACTTGGATCAGTGCCACATCCACCGGCAGGTATCCCTTTTGAAACAGCCGGGGCACCTCATGGAAAAAACACGGGGTGAAATCCACGCGCCCCTCATCAAACCCCTTGCGTGTGGAGGCGCCCAGGAAGATGGCATTGTGGCGGAAGTGGGCTTCCATACCGGGGTTCACGTATTCACAGCTATGCATGGGAACCAGATGGACCAGCTCCACATTTTTGTACTTTTCCTTATTGGCGACCATCGCCCCCGTCAACGTCACGGGTTCGCCCACTGCATGGCCCACCACGATACGGCTGTCAGAAGGGATCAGGCGGATTGCCTTCTCCAGGGGGATGCACTTGCTTTCATAGGTTTTTTTCCAGCTCATGGCCCATTCCTCAATTCGCTTTAAGATTTCACTGACCGGCGTTCCCGGATCAATTTCGATGGTATGCACTGCGGGATCCGCATCCCGACAGCGTTTGGCACAGCCCTGCAGGAGCAGCTGGAGATTGTCCTGCTCACCGGTTCCCTGCAGAATCCGGTGGCCCTTTTCGGAAAGAATCCCCTCCAGCTCTCTCACCAGGCCACCCCTGTCATAATAAGGATTACAGCCGCCGCAATACCGGGTGCCGATTTGCATGGCTACCCTTTGATGCCGGCGATGGTCTTCGCCAGTTGCTTCTTGTGCGCCAGATTTCCCTGGCGTGCGATCATGATCCGCTGTGCCTGGGGGGAACCGGCACCGTGCATGGATTCCGTGCGGTAGCCGACAGCCGCAGAGCCGATGGTGATGTTCTCGATGAGCCGCAGGATCCGCATGCGGTCCTCGGTATCGACCCCATCCACACCACACAGGTATTTTTCAATGTATTTGCCCAGCTCCGGATGCCGGAAATCCGTTTCGGAGGGCATGGTCACCATCAGGCCCCCGGCGATGTCCTCGGCCAGACGGGCAATTTCATAGGGGAACCGGGTGACGTTCTGCTTGCAGACATTGGCCAGCAGCATATCGATTTCAAAATTGCCCGCCTTGGTGGGATGCCCCTCGGAGGAACAGGCAATGCCGCAGCAGTACAGGGTTTCATTCAGGTGGGTCATTTCAATCAGCTTGTCCTTCACGTGGGAGGCCTTCTGGGCGCCGTTATAATCCGCCGCCGTGGCCGTGGCACCGATCAGTACATCGCCAACGCCCACTTTACAGCCGCCGTAGGACGCCCGGTGGTAGCCGGCAAACCGTTCAACCAGCTTGCCGCTGAATTCCACTTCTCCGTTCATGAAGATCCGCTCGTTGGGTACGAAGACATCCTCAAAAATAACCAGGCATTCCTGACCGCCGAACTGCTTGTTGCCCACATCCAGATTCGCATCCTTCTCCATTTTCCGGGTGTCGGAGGCCTGACGGCCGTAGATCATGAAGATCCCCGGGGCGTTGGAGGGCACGGCGCAGCAGATGGCATAGTCCCTGTCCTCTTCCCGCATGGCGATGGTGGGCATGATCAGATGCATGTGGGAGTTGATGGAGCCGGTCTGGTGCACCTTGGCCCCCCGGACAACCACGCCGTCTTCCCGCCGTTCCACCACATGGAGGAACATGTCCGGATCCGCCTGCTGGTGCGGTGCCAAGCTCCTGTCCCCCTTGGGGTCTGTCATGGCGCCGTCCACGGTGAGGTCGTTGTCCTGGACATAGGTCATGAAAGCCTTGAAGCGCTCATGATAGGGGGTTCCTTTTGCTTCATCCGTATCGAAGGTGGTGCTGTATACGGCGTTGAACGCATCCATGCCGACACACCGCTGGAAGCAGGTAGCCGTTTTTTGGCCCAGGAGCCGCTGCATCTTGATTTTATTCTTCAAGTCCTCGGTGCTCTGGTGAAGATGGGTGAACCGGTTGATTTTACGTCCTGTCAGATGGGAGGTCACCGTCATCAGTGCCTCATGCTCCGGAGAATGGGCCAGTTCATAGGTCATTGCCACGGAATTCAGGGAGGGACGGATCATCGGATGGTCTACCGGATTCTCCACTTTCTCGCCAAACACATACACCTGGATGTTCATATCCCGAATGCTCTGGATATACGCTTCTGCTGTTTTCAAAGCCATAGGAACCCCTTCTTTCTCTTTTGTTTTCTTAACTGTCTGTATAGGAGAGCAAGAGCCATGCCAAATCAAAGCAAACGTTAAACTTCGTTGAACGTTCTCGGGTTCAGCGTTTTCATCCCGATGGACACATTGCGTCCCTTTGGGGATTTGTTGCGTATTTGCACCAATTTGTTCGTGAAAAAAACAGCGATATCCTGCGAAAATCACCCGGCTTCCCTTTTATCAAAACACATGTATCCATTTAATTTAAGCATTAAATATGTCTTTGTTATTGTTAAAATATTAACCTTTAACGTTGCCTTTTAAAGGCAGTTGCATTTATGCGCATGTGTTGCACATTCGCAACACATGCGCCGTTTTTCCCGCTGCCGATGACAGCTGCACCCGCATCCGCTTAGCCTTTCGCCCCAAAATCTTACAATCCCTGTTTCAAAGAAGCTGAATATAGTGCATGCACGCGAAGCAAACGTTTGCTATACTAAATGAATTTAAAACCTAACGGGTCAAGATCTCTTGACAAATATACCCCGTGGGGGTATATTGAAATTACAGATACCCCCACGGGGTATATCAATCGAGGTGAACCCATGAAGACCGAAACGTATAAAATTACCGGCATGACCTGTGCTGCCTGCTCTCGGGCTGTTGAACGAGTCAGCAGGAAGCAACCCGGCGTGACCGAGGCCGCTGTGAATCTGGCCACCGAAAAGCTCACCCTCACCTATGACGAGGCTCAATTCCAGCCCGAAACCCTGATTCAGGCTATCGAAAAAGCTGGATATGGAGCGCTTCAGGAGCAAACAGCCAAGACGGTCACCATCCCCATTGAAGGGATGACCTGCGCTGCCTGTGTGCGGATCATCGAGGTGAAGGTCGGCAAAATGCCGGGTGTGAAGAGCGCCTCCGTGAACCTGGCAACCGAAAAAGCCCAGATTGTATATGAACCCAGCCAGATCCGGCTTTCCGAGATCAAACAGAAGATCCGGGACCTGGGCTATACGCCTCTGGAAGCGGAAGCTCTCCTGAAACCCGATGAGGATGCCGCGAAAAAAGAAAAGGAAATCCACAGCATGTGGCGCCGATTCATGATTTCCGCAGGGTTCTCCATCCCCCTGCTGTACATCGCCATGGGCCCCATGATTTCCTGGCTGGCCTGGCCAGTGCCCGGCTGGATGAATCCCATGCAGTATCCTTTAATGTACGGGCTTGTCAGTTTGGCCCTGGTGATCCCGGTGGTCATCAACGGCCACCGCTTCTATACGGTGGGTTTCAAGGCCTTGCTCCATCGGGCTCCCAACATGGATTCCCTGATTGCCATGGGAACTTCCGCCGCCGTAGCCTACAGCCTGTTTTCCCTGTGGCTCATCAGCCAGGGAGAATTCAAAGCCGTCAACAATCTCTATTTCGAGACCGCTGCAGTGATCCTGACGCTGATACAACTGGGCAAGACCCTGGAGACAGTTTCCCGGGGCAGAACCTCCGAGGCCATTAAGAAGCTCATGGGGCTGGCCCCCAAGACCGCCATCGTCATCCAGGGAGATGCCCAGATTGAAATCCCCGTTGAAGAACTGGAAACCGGAGATATCATCCTGGTGCGCCCCGGCGAGAAGGTGGCTGTGGACGGCGAGGTGGTCGAGGGCCATACCAGCATTGATGAATCCATGCTGACCGGAGAAAGCATTCCCGTTGAAAAGAACATCGGCGACACCGTAGTGGGTGCCAGCCTGAACAAGACCGGGTCCATCCTTTTTAAGGCGACCCGGGTCGGACAGGACACCACCCTGTCTCAGATCATCCGCCTGGTAGAGCAGGCTCAGGGCAGCAAAGCCCCCATTGCCCGGCTGGCGGATATCATCTCCGGGGTCTTCGTGCCTGTGGTTTTCGCCATCGCCGCACTGACTGCCATCGCCTGGCTCCTGGCCGGTGAAACGGTCACCTTCGCCCTCACCGCCTTCATCGCCATACTTGTCATCGCCTGTCCCTGTGCTTTGGGGCTGGCCACTCCTACGGCCATCATGGTGGGAACCGGCAAGGGCGCGGAGCTGGGGATTCTGGTGAAAAGCGGCGAAGCGCTTGAGACCGCTCACAAGATCAACACCGTTGTCTTCGATAAGACCGGAACCCTGACCAAGGGAACGCCGGAGGTTACCGACATCATCGCCCTGGAGGGCTTCACTCAGGATACCGTTCTTCAATATGCCGCCTCCGCGGAATTCGGCAGTGAGCATCCCCTGGGGGAATCCATTGTGCGAAAAAGCGATGCCGCCGGTCTTGAGCGACTCGCCTCCGAGCAGTTCCACGCAGTCCCCGGCCACGGAATCGATGTAATCGTGGCAGCCGACCGTGTCCTGCTGGGCAATGAAAAATTGATGGCTCTGCATCAGGTGGGTATCGCCCCCCACATCCGTACGTTTGAATCCCTGGCAGAAGCCGGGAAAACCCCCATGTATCTGGCCATCAATGGCAAGCCTGCCGGAATCATCGCCGCAGCTGACGTCCTGAAGGACTCCAGCCCCGAGGCGGTAAAACGTCTCCACGCTATGGGGATTCAGGTGGTCATGATCACCGGGGACCACCGGAAAACAGCCCAGGCCATTGCGGACATCGCCGGAATCGATCAGGTGCTGGCCGAGGTACTCCCCGGCGATAAGGCTGCAGAGGTGAAAAAGCTGCAGAGCCAGGGCCGGGTTGTCGCCATGGTAGGCGATGGTATCAACGATGCACCGGCGCTGGCCCAGGCCAATGTGGGCATTGCCATCGGCTCCGGAACTGATGTGGCCATGGAATCCGCCGATATCGTGCTGATGCGCAGTGATCTGCCCGATGTGGTCACCGCCATCCAGCTCAGCCGAAGCACCATCCGCAATATCAAGCAGAACCTTTTCTGGGCGTTCTTTTACAACATCATCGGAATCCCGCTGGCGGCCGGAATCCTCCACATCTTTGGCGGTCCCCTGCTGAATCCCGTGTTTGCAGCCGCTGCCATGAGCATGAGCTCCGTCTCCGTCGTCTCCAACGCTTTGCGGTTAAAAACCTTTAAACCCCGCTGATTCGGGTGACACCCAATCACAATACACCTTATGGAGGAAACCATGAAAAAAATCATTCGCATTGAAGGCATGTCCTGCGGTCACTGCACCGCCCGGGTACAAAAGGCATTGGAAGCCATGGCTGGCATCACCGCAGTCGCGGTGGATCTGACCACGAACACCGCAACGATTGAAGCGGACGGAACCGTCACCGATGACATGGTGAAAGAAGCCATCGACGATGCCGGATATGATGTCATCGGCATTGAATAGACCCACACAGGAGGCACTCATGGCAGATCTGGAACGACACTGTCCCCACTGCGCTTCGGCCTGCGAGGCGGACGATTGCGGCCGGACAACCGAGCGGAGTCAGCTGGAAAAGAAAAACCTTCTATCCCGATGCAATCGGGTAGAAGGTCAGATTCGGGGAATAAAGGGCATGATTGAAAAGGACATCTATTGTGATGATATCCTCAACCAGATCGCCGCCGCTCGCTCAGCCCTGGACGGCCTGAGCCGGGTACTGCTCGAGAACCATTTGAAGAGCTGCGTGGTCAGCCGGGTACAAGCCGGGGATCTGGATGTGGTGGATGAGGTGCTGGTGACGATTCAGCGGATGCTGAAGTAGGCCCCTGCATGACTTTCAGAAACTGTGCCACCACCATCGGATCGAACTGCGATCCGGAACACCGTTCAATCTCACGGAGCGTTTCTTCATGGGTCATCTGCGGCCTGTGTGGTCGTTCGTGGGTCATGGCATCATAGGCATCGATCACCGCCACAATCCTTGAAAGCAGAGGGATATCATCCCCTTGCAAGTGATTAGGATAGCCGCTTCCGTCCCAGCGTTCGTGATGGCTGAGGATCAGGTCGGCCATCTGTCCCAGCTCCACCGTGGACTGAGCAATCCGATAACCGATTTCAGAATGCCGCTGAATTTCAACCCATTCCTCATCGTTCAGCTGATCGGCCTTGGTCAGAACCCGTTCCGACACCGCTACCTTTCCGATATCGTGAAGCAGGGAGAGGAGGTTCAGGTTTTCCATCTCGTCTTCCTGCAGACCCATGACCGCACCGATTTTTAGGCTCAACACGCCCATTCGCTCCGTATGCCCCACGGTCTCGAAGCTTTTTTCAGCCAGGGTACTGATCAGCGAGTTCACCATGGCACTCCGGAAGCTCCGGCTTTCGAGAAGTTTTCTGCGATACATCCAGTCCTCAGCACTGTTCAAAATGTGCTCCATGGCCTGTGATGTATTTTTTTTCGTCGCGTATCCCAGGGAAATGCTGACCTGCACCGGCAAATCGGAAGCTTCGCCGCAGGCGGCCTGTATCCGCCTGCAAATCTCATCGGCCCCTTCCGGGGCGGTCCGAGGCAGCAGGATGACGAACTCGTCCCCGCCCCAGCGAGCAACCATATCCTCATCCCGGCAGTTTTCGCCGAGGATTCTGCCGATGGTTTTCAGCAGCCTGTCCCCTGCCAGATGACCGAAAACATCATTGGTGATCTTCAGCCCGTTCACATCCCCGATGATCACAGAAAGAGGCAGTTCTCTTTCCGTATCCATCCGCTTCAGTTCCTCTTCAAAATATCTGCGGTTATAGAGTCCGGTCAGCTTGTCATGATAACTGAGATACAGGATATCCTGATCGGATTGATAGCGGTTGAAGGTATCCGAAATGATGTTGTTCAGGATACTCAATGCGCCAATCTCATCCGCTTTCCAAAACCGGGGACCGTCAACCGCATCAAAGCCGATGAACCCCGTCAGTTCCTGATTCCGCAGCATGGGCAGGCAGAGCATCGCCCGGGTGCCGTATTCAATCAGAAATTGCTGTTCCTTTGCAGCTTCCGGGGGCATGACACCGCTGTCACCGATGGCGATGATTCCCTTGTCCCGCAGCTGCTTCTCCCACCAGGGAAAAAAGGCTATGGGAACCCCTTGGAACAGATTCTTTTGGGGGATGACCCCTTCAGCACACCATTCGTAGGTATTATTCATGGCAAGATAATCGTCTGAGAACTGAAAGATATAGGCGCGATCGACGTTGAAAAAATCGCCCATCCGCCGAAGCACATGATTCATTTTCCTTTCGATGTTGGTAGAGGAAACCGTAACCAGACTGCTTGATATCTCCGAAGTCAGCTTTTCCAAATCCAATTGCCGCTTTAACGCTTCCTGGGTGTTGCGGACCTCTGTCATATCCATCAGGTATGCATGGTAGTGAGTGATCCGACCGCTCTCATCCCGCCGCGGTACGGTGAAATAGTAAATCCAGCGGTAATTGCCATCGGCGCAGAGGAAGCGATACTCCTGTTCTACGAAACGCGACTCATTTTCCTGTATAGCGCCGAATGACTCTCGCACCCACTGTTTATCGTCCGGGTGGATTAGCGCAGTATAGCGGGAGGAATCCGCCATGAAATACTCCACGGGATAGCCCAGCACCTTTTCCACATTCTCCGACACGTATTCAAGAGGCCACCCCGGCAAATTTCTCCAGAGGAAAACCACAATCGGTCCCCCGATGAAGATATCCCGCTCCGCCTTGATGGCGTCTTCAACCACTCTGCGTTCCGTAATATCCTTTACAAATCCGACCACACTGGTTTTTCCGTCTATTTCCGCACTGATCGCCGCAATGCTGGCAATGAAGGTGGAGCCGTCTTTCCGTTGGCAGGGAAGATCCGTTGTTAAGGTCTTTTTTCCCTGGATAACCGCTTGAAACTCTTGAAAAGCAAGGTTGCGAAAAGGTTCCGGGTGAAAATCCAGCACCTTCATCTGCATGATTTCCTGTTCCGTGTATCCGAACATATTGAGCATCACCGGGTTGGCATAGGTGATCCGCTGGGTTTCTATCTCCGCCACGATCACACACAGCGGGGCCGTTTCCACCAGATCATGATAGCGTCCTTCCAAAACCGCCAGTTCCCGCGCACTTTTTTTGAGCTGGGTGATGTCATTGAGCAGGGTTACAAAATATCCAGGCTCCGGGGAAAACACATCGATGCTGTACCAGCTTTCCACCGCTTCAGAATACTGCTCAAAGGTTTGAGGCGGCCCTCCCAGTGCAATCGCACCATAAAAGCCAACCCAATTGAACGGGCCCGTCAGAATATCCGGCAGCACCTCACTGGCCCGTTTTCCGATAACCGTTTTATCCGCCAGGCCGGCAAAGGTGAGAAATATCGCATTCACTTCTACGAACTCATAATCCACCGGCACCCCCGCCTCATTGCAGATGATCCGATGGCAGGCATATCCCAAAGGGGCCTTCTGAATGATTTTCTGATAAAGTCCCGCATTGTCCATAGGAATCACCTCGCTTTCGCTGCAAATGCCACTCTGCTTTCTTCTCGTCTTTCATTTATATCCATTTCCATTGCAGTCAAACGACAAAAGCCGCCGTTAGCATCAACGGCGACTTTCAGAATCAAGACTGCACCTGCAGTCTTACAAGCATTTCATTCATTGGGACACTGGCTTTGGCGAAACGGCGGGAACCGCGCTTTCAGGGGCAATGGGGGCAGCGCCCTTGACCTGACTGAGATCCTCCACCACCGTGATTTTGCTGGTGATCATCCCCATCCAACAGGTGTACCCGATTTCTCCCGTGTTGGCCGGGGTGAACGTCATGACATTATCCCCCGGTACCAGATCCTTCTGGATGTTGAAATTCGGAATCAAGACGGATTTATTGCAGCCGTTGATAGCCCCTGCCTCGGCATGGAGGTTGAACTGCACCGGAATGCCCTTTTGGACAACAATTTCGGGATAGGAGGAGGCACCGAGCTCCCCCTCGACAATCTGCACACCCTCTACGATTTTGGCGATGCTGACAGGGTTCTCCAAGGTCGTTTCGCTGCCCGCCAAAACAAGTACCGAAGTTCCATTGAGGCTGAGACCCCGCTGGATCATGATGGCACCCAATAAAACCACCAGAATGGCACTGACCTTCAGCATATTCCGGGTGAACCGTTTGCTGAGCAGTGTACTGAGGGCACCAAAGCTGAACATCAGCGGAACCGTTCCCAAGCTGAACACCAGCATGGACATGGCACCGGCAAATGCGCTTCCCGTACCCAAGGCGTACAGCTGCATAGCCTGCAACGGGCCGCAGGGCATCAGCCCATTCAAGAGCCCGACCACCAGGGGCCCCCGTTGGCCCTGCTCACCCAGCATGCGGTTCCGAAGTCCCGCGGGAATCTTTATATTGAAACGCCTCAACCCAGGAACCAGGCCCAGCATGTTAATCCCCATGATAACCATGAAGACCCCCGCCAGGATTGCAATCAGCCCCCTGGCACCGCCGGAAAAGCTCACAGCAGAACCCAGGGCTCCTACCAGCCCGCCCACGATCGTATAAGAAATCACGCGCCCGCCATTATACAGCAGACTGGGTTTCCACCCTGCCACAGCGGTGCCGTCTTCCCGACGGACCAGGCACTGGGACAGGTTGATGCCGCCGCACATGGCGATACAGTGCAGGGAGGTCAGTAAACCCACCACAAAGAGCATGCCGTAGCTCATGGAGGCTGATAGCTCCGGGATAAAGTTGAACCCTATCGTCATGTTGATCAGCATATACAGGGCCGCTATGAGAATACCGACTCCCGCCAGCTGTAACGACGATAAATTCCCGGGGTGCTTGCCGGGGATATAATCCGGCAAGGCTTCATAACCCGCTTCATCAATAGCACGCAGCAGCTCCGATTCCTGTACCGATTCCGAATCGAACACCACTTGGACACTGCCTTCTTTAAAGCTGGCCTTCGCCTCTGTCACACCGGTATTTTTCATCAAGGCATCCTGGATGACCCTTTCGCAGTGCGTGCAGGTCATTCCTCGAACACCCAGGGTCTTCTTGATTCGAACAGCCATATGGATTCCTCCTGAGGCGCAGAGCCTCATTACTTTTTAGCTTCACGTCATTCTAGCAAAAAGATATGGAGAAATTATGAGGATTCACGAAGGCAGTCTTACAGATCGATCAGGATCCGGGTCAGGGTTTGGCTTTCCCCGCCCTCCAGGTATTCCTTCATCACCTGCAGCCGCAGCGCCCCCGCTTCCGCCGGGGAATACAGGGTATAGACAAACCAGGATACCAGGGGCGTTCCCAGCAGATCCTCATCCAATAAACCCCTTTGAAGAAAGGGCACATCCAGCATGAAAATCGTGTCCGCCTGTTCTCCCCGTCGGATAGGCCCGGTTTTGCGCGGTATATCGAAGGCTTCGCAGTACGCCAGGGTCTTGTTCACCACCGCTTCCGGCAGCTCCAGTCCGTATTGGGTCTGATAATAGGCCGCCGCTTCCCGATTGGCCTTCAGCACCGCTTCAATATTGCGCTTGAAATCCTTCCGGCTCCAGTGTCCGAACTGGCGGCACACCAGGGGACGGTCGGAATAAACCTCGCACCGTCCTTCCGTATCCAAAAAAGGGCATGGAGCCCGCTCAACCATCTCCAGCATATAGTAGCGGAGGATCCGGGGCATCAGCCGAGCCTTCAGGGCCGGATTCCGGTGCATCCGGTTCCAGATGGCCAGAAATTCCACATAAAAGGCATTCACCGACTCTGCACAGCACTGGGTGCAGCCCGCACAGGCCCCGGAAGGGATCGTTGCATACAGAGCGCCCAGCTTTTCGAAGAGGTTCTCCACTTCCGCCAGGGCAACCGCTTCCTCCAATTGTTTTTCTGATAGTTTCATTACATGCCCTTCCTTTCAGGCTTAATCCCGGACTTCTGCGGCTCAGGCATCAATGTGCGATAGAGTATACAGAGGAGGCCAACGGTCACCGCGGATAAAGCCAGAAGACACAGGCATTTCACCGGCAGGGGCAATTGCCAGCCCATCAGCAGCCAGCCCCAATAGACAATCACGGTCTGATGCAGCATATACACCGGCAGCACCCAGGGATTCAGACGGCGGATCCAGGGATCCAAGCGGGGATAAGGCTGATGCATCCAACCGATCCAGGCCAGGCAAAGACACCAGGCAGCAGCCGCCCGGAGTCCGTTCAAAATCAGCGTCTGTCTGTTGAAGCCGTAATCCGGCGCCCCATGACTCAGCAGCCACAGAACGGCCCCCCCAGCCAGAAGGCCCGTAAAGAGAGCTCTGAACCGGTATTCACGGATTTTAGATACGATTTCACGGTCTCCGAAATACAGGAAGCCATACAGGAAAATCACCAGATACACGAACAGGTTCCAGCCTCCGAAATCCCGGCGGCCCAACAGACTGTTGGGGTTCAGGATCGTGTCCATGATCCAGATGTCGATGACGGGGGTGAACAGCAGGATTTCATTGTCCGTTAGTTCCTGTAAACGCTCATAGAACCCGCTTTTTTTGAGAAATCCCAAGAACGGCAGACATACAACGGTAAAAACGAACAGGACAGCCAAATACCACAGGTGAAGCCCCATCCACGGAAAATTGCCCCCAAAGCCGTACCATCCCTTGAACGCCTCTGGGATAAAGGCTATCAGGCTGCCCTGAAACCCGTGCTGCGTAACCGCCTCCACGTATACCTGAGGGATCGCCAGCAGGAATATCCCGATGCCAAAGGGAATCAAGAGCCGCAGCACCTTTTCCCGCACCAGTTCCCCGGACCCCTTCACATCCACCGCTAACCGCAAGGCCGCACCGGATACGCCGAAAAGCACCGGCATCAGACTCAGGCTCCAAAAAAGGGTCCAATCAGTGGCAAACCCTGCAACTTCAGGGTTCTTCACAGGCCAGGACAGGGTGTCAAAATAACGGACCCCATGAAAAACAAAGACCATGAGCAGGGCACTGACCCGCACCCGGTCGAGGGTTAAAAATCTGATTTTCAAGAAAGAACCTCCATAAGCGATTGATCCTCTTATTGTATCAGTTTTCTTACCGCTTAAGAAGCAGGGCTCTGAGAACGGTTAAGCATCGGATCACCCGCCGGTTTCGACGACAACTGAGGTGCCCCCTCTGTTGAAGGCTGCCTCTTTTTCTGCTATTCGACGATGACAGTGCCCTGCATACTGGGATGAGGCGAGCAGCGATAGGTGAAAGTTCCTGGCGTTGCAAAGGTATGGGAATAGGTGCCGCCATCTCCGAAGCGATCACTTGTGAAATCGGTGAAAGTGATGGTATGCTGCGCACTGTCCCGATTGGTCCACATCACCGTGTCCCCTGCCTGAATGGTCAGGGTCCCGGGAGAGAAGGCGAAGCCGCTGATTTCCACCGCATGCACCTGCGGGGACACCACCTGTCGGGCGACTGTGACCGTTTTGTCTGTCCCATTCCAGCTGACGGTGAATCCAAAGGCTTCAGCAACATAGCGGGCCGGTAAGAAGGTGCGGTCCGCACGGATGAGAGGCGCCGTATCCATCATCACCGGACTGCCGTTCACCCTCAAAGTGGTACTGCCTATAGTCAGGCTCAGGGATGCGCTTCCTTTTTTCAGGGTCACTTCTTTGGCAGAAGCATTCCAGCCGATATCCACCGGCACGACACCGACTGCCCCTGCCAGAAACCGTACAGGTACGTACACTCTGCCGTTTTCGATGAATGGAGCGGCATCCATGGACATCATCTGTCCGTTGACGGTATAGCCCCTTTGATCCACAGTGAACACGGCGATTTCAGAAGCCGAATAGGCATTTTGATAGAAACCCGTCATAAACAGAATTAGTAGAAGGACTGCCAATAGAAGTCTGTAGACGCCTATCCGATCCGTCGTTTTTAAAACATTGCTCTCACTCATAAGCTGCCTCCTTGGGTTCGAGTATGACGCTTTCGCCTTTAAAAAACCATTGCTGCTATCATGTATACCCCGATTTAGACTAAAACCCTTTTTTTCTCAGCACCCCGAATTTCAGGGAACTTTTTCCCCCTGCTTCCGTCTAATGTAACGACACCAGAAAAATCAATCCGCACATGTGGATCATAAAAAGGAGAAAACCATGAAAAAGAAACCGCTTATCCTCCCGCTGTTCCTAGCCGCCACCCTGTTTTCCGGCTCCAGCTTTGCCGATTCCCCGACCGTTGCCCCGGCAATGCCGACAGGAAGCGCTGCACCGCAAACCACCTGTCTTGTTGATGGCAAGACCCTGAACACACCGGGTGCCGATGGCCTGGTACCGCTCCGTACCGTCTCGGAGGCTTTGGGTTACACTGTTAGCTGGCAATCCGATGCACACAGCATCGCCCTGAAAAAAGCCGAACTGTCCGACAAAATCCTGGCCGCCACCGACTTGACCAGTGCCGTGCTGAAAAATGATCACTGGTTTGTCCCGATTGATTTTTTTCAAACAGCCCTGGGGAGCACTGTCGTTGTAAGAACCGATGGCACGGTTGTAATTGAGAGCAGCCGCTTCGCCCCCGATGAAGCCTCTACAGTCGGCGAAATCGTTGACCGGGTCCAGGGCAAGGATGGGATTCAAGTCCTGGTAAGGGGTCAGAAATTCGGCCGTGACGGCTACACTGAAATTTCCCTGGCACTGACCCGCACCACCCCGGTTGTCGGGGGAACCTTATCGGAGTTGAAGGTTGGGGACCGGATCTATGTGACCTACGGATCCGCCGTAACCAAAAGCCTGCCTCCAATGGGCCAAGGCCTTTCTGTTGAAGTGCTGAAGGATGAAAATCTGGTGATGGGAAAAATCATCGAGGCGATTCCAGGCGCCAGTGCAGATAAACTGCGGATTCGCGTGGTTGGCACCTCGGACTTCCTGCTGACATTGACGGAGGATACCATCATCACCGATGCCACCGGAAAACCAGCCACCGCCGATGCCCTCAAGGAAGGGACCATCGTAACCGTTCACACCCCTCCCTATGCCACCATGAGCATGCCACCCCAAACCGGGGCGAACCGGATCCTCATTCATCAATAACCCTCAAAATAAAACGGGGCAGCCGCCAGATGATTCAATCATCCGGTCGACTGCCCCGCTTTGTTATCCATTGGCCAGGAGAAATTCCCCCGCATGATGATCGTAGATGTATACCTCGCCGGTTTCGATGATGTAATGCCAGCCGCTGATTTTCAGCGTACCCGCCGCCACCCGCTCCCGAATGTAGGGATACGACATCAGATGCTTCAGCTGCTCCACCACATTGACCTGCTCCATCATCCACTCCCGAGCCTCCGGGTCATCCTCCGGAATCTCCTGAAGCACCCGGTCCCGAACCGGATGAGCCAGTTCCATCCATTTCCGGGTATGGGGAAGATCCTGCAGGAACGCCGATGGCTGGAGACAGGCCGCGCATCCCCCGCAGTTGGAATGGCCGCAGACAATGATATTTTCAACCCCTAAGGCGAGTACCGAATACTCAATGGCGGAGGTGGTCGCCACATACTCCGGAGTTTCCCGGTAAGGGGGAACCAAATTGGCGATGTTGCGGATAATGAACAGTTCCCCCGGAAGGGTGCCCGTGATGCGGTTGGGATCCACCCGGGAATCCGAACAGGAAATGAAAAGCGTGTGGGGATTCTGATGGGTTTTCAATCCTTTAAAAAGCTCTCGGTGCGCCTCGAAATCCCCCCGTCTGAAATTTACCAGTCCCTCAAGAAGTTTTTGCATGTTTATCCGCCCTATTTTGATATTTATACATACACTACCGCAAATGTGCCACGAGGACAAGGTTATTTTTATTTTACCTTCTTAACGTGAATTGAATCAATCCCTGTATTTGGGGTATACTTTCATCACAAGTACTGAATTCAAGGAGCGTGAATCTCTGTGCAGGATATGAAACAGGACACCCCCGATCTGCTTCAGTTAAAAACGATGCTGGAATCAACGGAACAGTTGTATGAAGCCTTACTGCACATGGAGGAAATCAGCCGCGCACCTCAAAGTGAGCTCTTAGATTATATCCTGAATCAGGCCATTGAAATCACAAAAAGCAAGATTGGCTATATTTACTTTTACGATGAAAAAACACAGGAATTGAGTAATTATGCATGGTCAAAAGAGGTTCTTCCCGCCTGCACCGTCATGAATCCCCAAACCGTCTACGCCTTGGCTTGCACCGGTTTATGGGGAGAAGCGATCCGGCAGCGAAAGCCCATGATCACCAATGACTATGACCGGGAAAAAACACATAAGAAAGGACTGCCGGAAGGTCATGTTCCCCTGACCCGTCACCTCAACGTGCCCATATTTCAGGATTCGGAAATCGTCGCCCTGATCGGGGTCGCCAACAAGGAGACAGACTACGGCGTGTCGGATATCCGCTATTTGAGCCTTCTGATGAACAACGCTCTGTCTAAAATCGAACGGTTCACCATGGAAAACGCACTCAGGGAGAGGGAGCAGCTCTTCCGAGCCACCTTTGAACAGGCCGCCACCGGAATTTGCCATGCCGATATGCAGGGCCGATTCGTTGAAG
The DNA here is from genome assembly GCA_964424355.1 of uncultured Peptostreptococcaceae bacterium. Classification (GTDB taxonomy): domain Bacteria; phylum Bacillota; class Clostridia; order Peptostreptococcales; family Acidaminobacteraceae; genus CAZEHS01. The sequence continues at coordinate 34,955 of CAYRIO010000010.1, read as the reverse complement.
CCAATCAAAATTTCTGTGCCATCACAGGATATACCCACGCAGAGCTGATGGACCTGAATATTGGAGCCCTCACCCATCCGGATGATTACGAGCGGGATATGGGGCAGATGCTGCAGCTCTTATCCGGAGAAATCACTTCATTTTCTGTGGAGAAACGGTATATCCGCAAGGATGGCTCCATCACCTGGGTCAGCCTGAATGCGTCCGCCATTGTGGACGCCGTTATGAAAACACAGCGGTTCATCGGTATCGTCCAAGAGATCAATGACAAAAAACAGGCTGAAATCGAACTGGAAAATTACAGGAACCATCTGGAGGCGCTTGTTGAAGAACGAACCGCTGAAAAGGACGAATCTGAAGCTGAAATCAACCTGTTCTTCAACACAACCCTGGATATGCTCTGCGTTGCCGGCTTTGATGGGTATTTCCGACGCCTGAGCCCCACCTGGAATCATGTTTTGGGGTGGACCGACGCGGAGTTGATGGCCAGGCCTTTCGTGGAGTTCGTGCATCCCGACGACCGGGCTGCCACGCTGGAAGCCGCCAGTGCCCTGGTGGATGGCAGCAAGGTCATCAGCTTTGTCAATCGCTACAAATGCGCCGACAGCACCTACAAGTGGATCGAGTGGAACTCCTATGGGTACCCTGACAAACAACTGATCATTGCGGCCGCCCGGAACATCACCGATAAGATCCTTACCGAACAGACGCTGAGAGAGGCCAAGGTTGAGGCTGAGAACGCCCGGGACCTTTTAGAAGATCGGAACAATATCCTGATACGAATACAGAAGGATCTGGAAAAAGAACGGGATTTCATCACCCGGATGATGGAAATCATCCCCACCGCCATTGTGATTGTGGATAAGAGCGGGATGATCACCTTCGCCAACCGCCAATCCGAAAAGGTCCTGGGCATCAAGCCCACGATTGCGGAAACCCGCGCTTACAATTCCCCGGAGTGGCAGACCATCACCCCTTCCGGAGACCCTTTCCCTGAGGACCAGGAGCCCTTCGTTCAAATCATGCGGACCAAGCGGTCGGTATTCGACATCGTACAGGGAATCAAGTGGCCCGACGGCAGCATCAAGCTGCTTTCCATCAACGGCTCTCCGCAGATCAACCCCGGGGGCGAGGTCGAATGGGCCGCCTTTGCCATACAGGAAATCACCGAACGGCATCAATACGAGGAAAATCTGGAGAAGGCCATTGAGACCTCAGAAAAAGCCCGGCGAGAAGCCGATTTGGCCAACAAAGCCAAAAGTGAATTCCTCGCCAATATGAGTCACGAGATAAGAACCCCGCTGAATGCCGTCATCGGGTTCAGCGAACTCCTCCACAAGGCCCTGGTGGATGTGAAGCAGCAAAGCTATGTGGACTCCATCCACACGGCGGGAAAAAGTCTGCTGAATCTGATCAACGACATCCTCGATCTATCGAAAATCGAGGCGGGGATGATGACACTCCAGCCGGCACCCTACGACCTCCGCATCGTCCTAAAAGAAATCGAGCAGATTTTCAGGCAGAAGGTATCCGATAAACATCTGGAGTTTTGGACCGAGGTGGACCCCAGTATCCCAGTGGCTCTGATCCTGGACGAATTGAGGTTGAGACAGGTCCTGCTGAATCTGGTGGGAAATGCGGTTAAATTCACAGATGCCGGTTTAATCAAACTGACCGCCATCCAAAAACCTGCCCGGAATGACAGCCCTGACCACATGAATCTGATGATCTGTGTAGAGGATACCGGCATTGGGATCCCCCTGGATGAACAGGAGCGGATTTTTGAATCCTTCAAGCAGCAATCCGGCCAGAGCAATCGGAAATACGAAGGAACAGGACTGGGCCTTTCCATCAGCCAAAGACTGGTGAAGATGATGGATGGGACCATCACACTGGACAGCTGCATCGATAAAGGCAGCACGTTCATGGTTGAATTGTTCGATGTGCCTCTGGCCGCAGTGGAATTGAAATCCTCCGAAGCAGAAGACTCCCTCCCTGAGAACATGCACTTTGAGAAGGGCCGGGTCCTGGTGGTGGACGATATTGAATCGAATCGGGTTCTGCTGGAAGAAATCCTCGAAGGAATCGGGCTGGAGGTGATTTCTGCAGAAAACGGCCAGGAATCCCTGATCATTGCCAACGAGATCCTTCCGGATCTGATCATCATGGATATCAAAATGCCGGTCATGGGAGGGATCGAGGCCAATGAAAAACTCAAAGCCAACCCCCGAACCCGTGCCGTACCGGTCCTCGCCCTCACGGCCTCAGTCATGGCCTCCGAGAAGGATGCGATTCTCGCACAGGGCTTCATCGGCTACTTAACCAAACCCGTCATCCGAAACAGTCTCCTGTCGGAACTGTGCAAGGTTTTCACGCCCCTTCCTTCAGAAAGGGATGCCTCAGATCCCCCCCGGGCAGGCCTTCAGGATTCCCAGGACGAAGCCCCCTTCACTCCTGAGCTTCAAAGCGCCTTAACCCTTGAAATCCTGCCTCTGGTGAGCCGGCTCCAGATTTCTTTGAAAATGTCCGACGTCAAAGCCTTGAACAAAACCCTGGCTGAACTTTCTGCCCAGCATCCCCGGCAGTCACTGGTTTCCTGTTCAAACAGCCTGAACGAAGCAATCCTCAACCTGGACATCGGCCAGATGAAATACTGCATTGGCGCCTTGTCTCGGATCATCCAAGAAACGAATTCCCGGAGGTGACGCGTGTGACTGAAATCATGCCCTTAAAAATCTTGATTGTGGATGACAATCCCCACAACCTGAAAGTGCTTGCCACCTATATGGAAGAATGCGGCTATGAATGGATTATGGCTAACGATGGAAAAACCGCGTTGCAGGCCGCATCCGCCGATATCCCGGATTTGATCCTCTTGGATGTGATGATGCCGGAAATGGACGGCTATGAACTCTGCGAACTCATGAAAGCGGACGATCTCCTCAAGGAGATCCCCGTTATTTTCCTGACCGCCAAGACAGAAACCGAGGACATCATCCGAGGATTCCAGGCCGGCGGTGTGGATTATGTCTCAAAGCCCTTCAATTCCGAGGAGCTGAAGGCTCGGATCAAGACTCATTTGGAACTGAAGCTGTCCAAGGATGCCTTGATCAAGACCAATCAGGAGCTCAAGGAAGTGAACCATCGGCTGAACCAGGCCAACGAAGTGATTCGGATCAGCAATGCGCAATTGGAGGAAATGATCATTCAGGTTGAAACGGCCTCCATCACGGATCCCCTGACAGGGCTGTTCAACCGGAGATACCTTCTGAAAAAAATCGAAGATGAAGTGATCCGGGTGAAACGCTTTGTAAAGCCCTTCGCTCTAATCCTCAGCGACATCGACCATTTCAAGAAGATCAACGACTCCTATGGTCATCAGTGCGGCGATTATGTCTTAAAACATATCAGTGTCGTTCTGCAATCCATCCTCCGGGAACAGGATACCCAGGGGCGATGGGGCGGGGAGGAGTTCCTGACCTTCCTTCCCCAGACCGATCAGGCGGGGGCCGCCATCCTGGCGGAGAAAATCCGGAAGGCTGTGGAGCAGGAGGTATTCGAATATGAAGGCAATGCCATCCGGCTCACCATGACCTTTGGCATTGCCGAGTATGCCTCCGGAAAAACCGTGGATATGATTATCAATGAAGCCGATTTGGCCATGTACGCCGGAAAGAACAATGGCCGAAACAGAGTTGCCCTCTACCGCCCTGAGGAAGACTCGATCAGCGTATACGCCAGCGGCTTTCAAAACGCTGGATCCTGACCTGACCCCAAGCGTCATCTGCCTCGATGTCATCCGTGTAATCCCCTGCCGCATAGGCCGCAATTACCGACTGCCAAAACCGGTAAGCCCCATCCGCCCCTTCAATCTGGCGTATCTGCCAGGCTCCGGGATACCTGTCGAAGAGCGCCTCCGCCATTTTTCGGCCGATTTGACCCTTGCGCAGAGCCGGGATTACATAGAACTCCGCAATATCGAACCGCTCCCTGCCCGTATCCACCACCGCAAACCCCACAGGCTGGCCCGCTTCATCAGCGGCCAGATACGCTTCATGGGCAGCATCCGGCAAAGTGATCTGGTAAAGGCCGTCTGCATCGGGCCGTTTTCCCGTCAGATGCCCGAACTCTGCTTCATATTGCTGGCTCAGGTTCACAAAACAGTTCCGGTTTTCATCATTTACCGATTTCAACATTTTGAAAGCTCCCTCACTCGAATGGATTGATTCATGCGTCCTTTGAAGTATCTCACACCTGGAGGCAATTTTCATTGCCTTTTATCGCCTCCGCAATCATCCTGCCCTTTAAAGCCGCCGGGAGCTCAACATGCTCCCAGTGGCTTTTTTAGGGAGAAGGTAACCCCTGCACCCAATCCATTTAATTGCATTTAAGTCTTATTTAAGGTTTGCAGCATTGCCCTCTCACATCTTTTTATGGTACATTCAGGCAGTCTCTATTTGGAATTCCCCGCTGTAGGTCAAATCTCTCCTGAAAGGATCCCTATGATCAGATTACATATCCAAATCACCCTGAAAGATCTCAAACTGTACTGCAAGGAACGGCGATTGACACAGCACTTCTCGCGATTTTTCTTTTGGATCTACGCCCTCGCCACTGTCCTGATCGGCCTTTTGTTCATTGTCGTGGTGGTGTTTTTAGGAAGCAGCCCGCTCCCAGAGGATCGGGAGCTCATCACAGTGGTCGGGAACGTCTTTTTAATTCTCGCCGCACTGACCGCCCTGCTCCGTTTCGGAGCCCCCACATCGGATTACCTGGTCATGAAGCATACCTATACCCGAAGCCCCCTTCAGCGCCAACCGGCGCAGTTCTGCTTTTCTGAAATCGGATTGGAGATCCGTTCTGCCAGCAGCGATCTCCTCGTCGCCTGGGAAGACATCCGCCTCCTTCGGGAATATCGCAGCAGTTTTGCAATCACACTGATTCGGGGGCTGACTTATGTGGTGCCCTGTAGATGCTTTCCCGATGAAAGTCAGCTGGTGGCTTTCCGGAACCTCCTGACAACTCAGATGTCTCCGAAACAACTTCGGCTGAAGAACTTCCCCCTTGGCAGCGGCTCCTCCGCCGCACCGGTGATCCTCTCCGACGATGCTATCCCCTTGGATGAAACCACCAACGATTCCCCGGCCGAAGCACTTCCCCTGTTGGATTTTGAAACCGGCATCACCCGACAGGAAATCACCCGCCTGGCCCTCCAGAAATATGTCCGGAGCGTGGCAGGAAGAATCATGATTGCCGTTGGGTGCCTGCTCTTCCTGTGCAGCATCACGCTTTCCCGCAGTCTGGAATCAGCGGTCATTTACGGCTTGGCCGGGGCGTTCATGATCCTGGCGTATCCCTGCATCGCCGGCTTTCAAATAGGCCGGATGAAGCTGGACACCCTTGAAAAGATCAAATATCGCTACCGGATCTTTCCGGATCATTACACCGCGGAAGGCCCCTTCGGAAGCAGCCGCATTCTCTGGACAGACCTCCACAGCATCCAGGAAACAGCGTCCTTCATCGCCCTCCACCTGTCACCCAATACGCTGCACCCGATCCCAAAACGGGTGTTTTCTGAAAAGCCCGAAGACTATCAACGGTTAAGAACCCTTCTGGAGAGCTTGCCCAACAGCCGTATTGGTACTGGATAAGCATCGTACCACCGTGATACTCAAAAACTGCCCCATCAGTGATTTGTGGAAAATCATCGATGAGGCAGTTTTTTTACTTTAGAATAGTTATCCCTGCACCAACGGCAGTGTAGACCCGCCAACTGGCATGATCAATACCTTTGCATCGGCTCCCTGCTGTTTCAGCGCTTCGTCCACCGCTTCCTGCGCAGTTGCGAAGGGTACGAAGTTAACCTTTCGTGCCAGCTCCGGTTCCCAATCGGAAACGAAGAAAACCTGAGCTTTCTTCAGCACCATGGAGATGGCAGCGGCTTTATGCCCACCCAAGCGGAAGTTCTTTTTAATCTCGGCAATCATCTCATCCGGGGTTTTGGTCAGCATCCACTCTTCGAAGCAGTGCTCTCCAAAGCCCTCTTTTGCAGAGGCCACAAGGATGACGATGCCCCCTTCGCGAACGGCGTTCTTGCAGTTATCCAGCGCCTTTTGGGACTGGTAGAGGTTGATGTCCTTGGGGAACCCGCCGGGAGTGACGATGACGATATCCGCCTTCTTTTCCACCGGGATGCCGTACAGGGTATCCAGGAAGGCACACCCGGCCCGATGGGCCTCTTTCCAGTGCCCGGCCACAGCCTTGACGATTTCCTTCTTGCTGTTGAGCACCACGTTGACGATGAAATCGATCTTGATGAATTCCGTAATCTGATCGATATCCTGCCTCACGGGATTGGTGGTGAGGTTCCCTGCCCGGGCTTCCGGGTGAACCATATTGGAATGGTTGGCCTGGATGGCCGCATGGCTGGATACCCCGGGCATCAGTGCCTTGGCACCGCCGCTGTAGCCTGCGAAGTAGTGGTACTCCACATTGCCGAGGCACACGATGCGGTCGGCAGTAGCGACCGGTTCAAAGATATCTACAGGAGTGCCGTTGCTGCAGCGACCCAGGTTCACACAGCGGTTCATATCGCTGTCGATGACATTGACCCCTGAATTATACACGGGTTCACCGACCAGCGTCTTCTTTTCTTCTTCCGTGTGGGCCCGATGACTTCCCAGAGCCAGCACCACGGTGATATCCTCCGGGGCAACACCGGCAGCGCCCAGCTCGTCAATGACGGCGGGCAGAACCCGGTAGCTTGGCATGGGCCGTGTGATGTCGCTGGTAACGATGACCACCTTCTCACCGGCCTTGGCAATGTCGCGAAGTCTTGGAGTTCCAATAGGCTCAGCTAGCGCACGTTTCACCTCTGGAACATCGATAAGTTCGACTGAAACTGTGTTTGGCATCAGCTCCGCCATCACATTCTTTTCCGGTAACGTGAAGGATACGGTCCCTTTGGCATACTTCAGTTCAATGGTTCTCAGCTCGGACACCGGGATCACTTCCTTGGCACACGGGCAACGCCTGAATCGAACGCTGCATTGTAAACAGCTTCGGCAACCGCGTTGGCAACCCGCTCATCCAGTGCATAGGGGATGATGTTCTCTTCGTTGATTTCATTTTCGGGAATAAGGCCAGCGATGGCATAAGCCGCAGCCACTTTCATGGCCTCGTTGATATCGGAAGCCCGGGCATCGAGAGCACCTCTGAAGATACCTGGGAAGGCCAGAACGTTGTTGATCTGGTTAGGATAATCGGAACGGCCTGTACCGATGATGCGTGCGCCTGCTTCTTTTGCAAGAGCGGGAAGAATCTCCGGATCCGGGTTAGCCATTGGCAGTACGATGGCATCACCAGCCATTGAGCGGACCATGTCCTGTGTAACCACATTGGGACCGGAAACGCCAATGAACACATCTGTGCCCACCATGGCATCTGCCAGTGTGCCTTTAACGCAGTTTTTGTTGGTCATGTTTGCAAGCTTGTCCTTCAACCAGTTTCCATTGACGATATCACGGCTGAGGATCCCGGAACGGTCGCACATGATAACGTCCTGAACCCCAAGGTCCATGAGCATCTGCACGATGGAGCCGCCTGCAGCCCCTGCACCGTTGATTACAACTTTGATGTTCTCGAATTTCTTGCCGACGATCTTGAGTGCGTTGATAAGACCTGCACTTACAACGACTGCCGTTCCGTGTTGGTCATCGTGGAAAACAGGGATATCCAGTTCGGCTTTGAGACGTTCTTCAATCTGTACGCAGCGGGGCGCGGAAATATCCTCCAGGTTGATTCCCCCGAAAGTGGGTGCAAGCATTTTGCAGAACTGAACAATCTCATCTACATCCTTGGTGGCGATACAAAGTGGAAACGCATCTACATTTCCGAACTGTTTGAACAGGATTGCCTTGCCTTCCATTACCGGAAGAGCAGCCTCAGGACCGATATCCCCAAGACCAAGAACCGCGGTGCCGTCACTGATGATGGCTACCAGGTTGCCTTTTGCAGTGTATTTATAGACATCTTCAACATTCTGATGGATACGGCGGCAGGGCTCAGCTACGCCTGGAGTGTAAGCCGTGGACATATCCGTCCGGTCTTTCAGGGGAACCTTGCTGACCACTTCGATCTTGCCTTTGTTGTCCTCATGCAGTTTCAGTGCGATTTCATCATAGTTCAGTTTCACTTCGGCACGCTCCTCTTTGGGATACTCCCAGCTTATGCAGGGTTCCCGATCTGTTTGAGTTCCACTCCAACCCTTAGCTCCATAGAGTGAAAGCCCTTATGAAAGGGCTTTCATTCACTTTTTCAATTTTAATACGTCCAGGGCCTTTTCGACAATGTTTTCTGCCATTAAGCCATAAGTTTTCTGTAAATAGTCCTCGCTGCCCACCTGGCCGAAGATGTCCTTGACCCCCACACGGCCTACCGGAACCGGACAGCTTTCACAGACAATCTCCGCAACCGCTGAGCCCAACCCGTTCATATGGTTATGGTTCTCGGCGGTGACGATGGCTCCGGTCTCCCGGGCCGCCTTGATGACCGCTTCCGCATCCATGGGCTTCAGGGTGAAGGGGTTCAGTACCCGGGCGCTGATGCCCTGTTCCTTCAGGATATCATGGGCCTTGACAGCCTCCAGCACCATGATCCCGTTGGCCATGATCGTCAGATCGCTGCCCTCGCGGACAGTGACCGCTTTTCCAATTTCAAATGTAGAACCCTCTTCATAGATCTGCATGACCGCTTTCCGGACGAGGCGGATGTAGAACATGCCGTACAGCTTCTCTGTTTGATGGATGATATTCTTCAGCATCACCGCATCCGTCGGCTCGATGATGGTCATTTCCGGAATGCACCGCATGATCCCCAAATCTTCGAAGGGCATGTGGGTGCCGCCGTTGAAGGCCGCAGTGACCCCGGGATCGGATCCGATGATCCGAACATTCGCCCGCGCATAGGCGCCGGACATGAAAATCTGGTCACAGCTGCGCCGGGTGGCAAAGGGCCCGAAGGTGTGGGCGTAAGGGATCTTGCCGACGACGGAAAGGCCGGCGGCCACCCCCATCATATTGGCTTCCTGAACGCCGCAGTTGAACGTCCGATCAGGGAACTCCTTCAGATAAGGGGTCATGCCCATGGAGCTCATCAGATCAGAATCCAGGACCACGATCTCCGGATTGCAGCGGGACATCTCCACCAAGGTATCGCAATAGGCTTTACGCATTTCCACCGATTCTTTCACCGGTGTTCCAAGTACTTTAACTGCCATGGCGAACCTCCTATACGGTCTGCTCGAAAGCCTTGAGTCGGGCTTCCAGAGCTGCAATCTCGGCTTCGGCGCATTGATGGTCATGTTCTGTGAATCTCAGGTGGTGGTTGCTCATTTGAACTTCGACAAAGGGATAGCCCTGGCCTTTGATCGTATCCAAGACAATGACAGAAGGCTTGCCTTCAGCGGCTTTTGCTTTCTGAATGGCATTGTAGATGGCCAGAACGTCGTCGCCTTTTACATACTGGGCATGCCACCCGAAGGATTCAAACTTGGTTTTGATGCAGCCCAGGTCATTGATATCCTTGGTATACCCGTCCAGCTGTTTCTTGTTCTCATCCACAAAGGCGATCAGGTTATCCAGCTTTTGATGGGAGGCGAACATCGCCGCTTCCCAAACCTGCCCTTCATTGAGTTCCCCATCTCCCAGCACCAGATAAGTGGTGTTCTTTCGGCCGTTCAGCCGGTGGCCGCAGGCAATCCCCATGGATGAGGAGGCGCCCTGCCCCAGGGAGCCGGTTGTCATATCGATACCGACAGTCAGCAGTCGGTCGCAGTGGCTGGGGAGTTTTGTGCCGTTCTTATTGAGGGTGGTCAGCATCTCCATGGGGAAATACCCCTTCAATGCCAGAGTCGCATAAATCGTGGGACCGGCATGTCCCTTGGAACAGACCAGGTAATCACGGTCTGGCCAATCCGGTTTTGCCGGATCGATGTTCATGACCTTTCCGTACAGCACGGCCATCAGTTCGATGACGGATGCTGCACCGCCGATATGGCCGAAGCCCAGGTTCTTGATCTCTTTAAGCGTTTCCAGCCGGATGGCCGTAGCGAACTTTTCCAGTTCGAGGACTTCCATATTGGTCAGCATAATGCCTCCATAGTGTTTTTCAGTGCAATCCGCTCCATGTCGCCTAACCCTTCCCGTTCTGCCGTGCAAAAGCCTTTTCCATGGCCTCGATCAGGGGAAGTTTCTTGCCGCTGAGGTAGCGCACCATGGCGCCCCCGGCGGTACAGACATAATTGATCATTTTGATATCGATGAACCCCGCAGCCGCACTGACAGTGTCGCCGCCGCCGATGACGGAGTAGCCGGGGGACCGGGCGATTGAATGCCACAGCTCCTTCGTCCCCTTTTCAAACAGGGGATCCTCGTAGACCCCCGCAGGGCCGTTCACAAAGATTGTTTTTGCTTCCTGAAGCAGGGCATCGTAATCCGCCAGGGTTTGGGAGCCGATATCCATGAACATTTTGTCCACAGGGAGCTGATCCACAGCCACTTCCTGCCGCTGATCGTTCTCTTTATAGGCCAGATCCCTGGGCATTTCGATCTTACCGGGATAATCCTTCAGGTATTCTTTAGCAGGGGCGACGAATTCCAACAGACTGCGATCCGCCAGGAACTTCATCTTGGTCGGGCCGATGTCCTTGCCGCTGGCGATGAGGAAAATCTCCCCCGTAATCCCCGCTGTCAGGATCTTGTCCGCAGACCCGTTCTGAAGCACGGTCTGCATCATGCCGAAGGCATCTGAAATCTTCGCCCCCCCCAGGACAAACACAGAGGGCTTTTCAGGGGTCTTCATGACCTTGTCCAGGGCTGAAATCTCTTTGAACATCAGATCCCCGGCAGCGGTCGGCAGGATCTCCTGGAAGGCCACCATGGAGGGGGCATTCCGGTGAGCCGCCGCAAACGCGTCGTTCACATACATATCCACATAGGGTCGGAGCCGCCGAACCAGATACGTATCCAGCATCTCCTCCGCCTTCAGTTTCACCACTGTTTCAAAGGAAGACATTTCTTCAGACAGATAGCGGAGGTTGCCCAGGAGGATTAGCTGCCCCTCCTGAAGCCCTGTGATTTTCCCAATCGCCGCCGGGCCGGCCACATCGTCGATGTACTCCACGGTACGGCCCAGCAGAGCGGACAGCTTCTCTGCATGCTCCGTCAGGGGAATCAGGTTCTGGTAATCCAGGGTATCTCCCTGATGGGCGATCATGGCGATTTTGGCGCCCCCATCGATGAGCTTCTGGATGGTGGGAATGGATTCCCGGATCCGGTTATCATTGACGATCTTCTTGGTGGCCGGATTGATGGGGGAATTGATGTCCACCCGCAGCAGCACCGTTTTCCCTTTCAGATCGAAATCATCGATCTTATTCATCAAGGTAGCCATTATTTGATCATCCCCAGATATTTATTGGTCATGCCAACGCCTTCCATTCGATCTGTCTGCATCTGCATCGCCGCACGGACTGCATCCATGGATTCCGGAATCGTAACGGATTCCTGAGGGATATGGATGCCGAACATGATGTCCTTGCCGGATTTGACGATGGTATCCGTCCAAATGTAGATTTCGTACACATCGCCCCGGGGCTTGCAGCAATCACGGGCATACTTGAAGATGGAAGCGTTTCCAAGGAAACCGTCCTTGAGACTGACCACTTTGATCCGGTCGTGGGCTTCAAAAGCAGCGGTGACTTCTTCAACGGTCATATCCTCTTTCGGTGTGGCCACAACGGTGATGAAATGACCGTGGGTTACCGGGGTATGTACCAGGATGCCGGTGGCATTGATATGGGGCATGATCGTCATCAGGTCAAGGGCCTGATGGCTTGGCGCTTTATCCACCTGAAGGGCGTTGGTGAGGCCTCGGTGATAATCGCCGGGATCCGCCACGCGGCGGACGATGGTGATGGCTATCTTTTCAATGCCGGCAATCCGGTCGAGACAATCAACCGCACGGATGAGGCCCGTCGTATTGCAGGAAGTCAGCTTGAGGTAATCGGCACCCACACCCTTATCATAGTTCGCATAGCCGTGGAAGAACACATCCGCAACCTCGTCCTTCTCGCCGCCCTGGAAGATGGCTTTCACGTTGTGCTTCAGGTAAAGTTCCTTGTTCTTGGCACCGATGCCGCCGGGGCTGGAATCCAGAACCACATCCACCTGCTTCAAGATGTCTTCCATCATGCCCTTGACCGGGAGTCCGGCCGCTTCCATCAGCGCCTTGCCCTCCACCGTGGCGGAGTAAAGATCATAGGGCATGCCTCTTTCCTTCAGGGAACGTACCGTCAGGGTAGCTCCTGCATCGATCACTCCTACCAGCTCCATGTCTTCCTGCAGGGCCACTGCATCTGCCAACCGGGTACCGATAACGCCATAACCTGCAACTGCTACTTTGACTTTTTTCATTACGGGATCCTCCCTATGTGTTTGTGCTATTCGTTCGCTTTTGCGCAAACGTTTGCTTTATGACAAAACTATACACCAGCCGTTTTAAAAAGTCAAACGCAAAAATACCGTTGAAATTCCAATGACGCAATCCTTTGCGCTGCAATTAAGGGGTTCAGGAATCCGGCTTCTGTTTTTGATACCCTTCAAAGAATTTATTTAAACAAAAAAGTCTCGCCGGCAAATGAGCGGCGAGACCTGTATTCGTTCCCTTTGCTTTATTCAGAGATCATTCGGGTGGTTTTTCGGATCACCAGCTTGGGCTTGATCACATACTGAGCGGTGCTGGATTCCTCGGAATGGATCTTATCCAGCAGCATCTCCAGGGCTTTCTTCCCCAAAAATGTCTTTGGCATGGCGATCGTGGACAACTGGATCTGCGGCAGGCTGGATGCATAGATATCATCGAACCCGATGATTCCGAAATCATCCGGAATGTTCAGGTGGATCTCCTGAACGTACTGCATGACCCCTAAGGCGATGATATCATTCCCTGCTAACACGGCATCCGGGGGATTGGGCAGCTGAAACAGCCGCTTTGTCAGCTCGTACCCCGACTCCGTGTGGAATTTGCCGTTCATGATCAGGTCGTTATCCTTCTCAATCCCCTGTTTTTCAAGAGCCCCCAAGTAACCCTTCAACCGATTGTTATTGGAATAGGAACGGACGGTTCCGCCGACGAAGGCAATCCGCTTGTAGCCGCACTGGATCAGATGCTCGGTGGCTATCTGCGCCCCCAGGACATTGTCCACACCCACGTAGGTGCTGTTCCCCTCATCGATGCGGGTGTTGAGATACACCACCGGAATGCCCATTTTTTCTATGAACTCGACATTTGCAAGGGAGTTCGGGTTGATGATCAAGCCATCCACGCGGTTCTGCCGCAGCGCTTCCAGGCACGACCGCTCCTGATCCTTATCCCAGTTGGAGTTACAGAGGAAAACGTTATAGCCCGCCTCGCGGCAAGCGTCTTCAACCCCCCTGGCCACCTCTGGGAAGAAGGGGTTGGTGATGTCCGGAATGATCAGGCCGATGGTATTGGTGGATTTGCTCACCAGGCCTCTGGCAATGGCATTGGGCTGATACCCCTGCTTTTCAGCTTCTTCGATAATCCGTTTCCGGGTTTTCTCACCCACACCCTTTTTCCCGTTCAGCGCTCTGGAAACGGTTGTATAGGAGACCCCGATCTTCTTAGCTATATCAACAATGGTTACACTCATCAGGTTACTCCCGTGGAAAAGTTTGGTTTTATTATAGCAAATATGCACGCACAATAGCAAAGAAAATATCGTCTTTTTAATCAAACGATTACGCAATGCAGTCCCCTTATTACCCGTGCTTTTATATTGAAGATAAAAATCACGCCATTACAACAGGTGCATTGAGGCGCAGTTACTACAGGGTTTACACACAGGTTTAACGTTTGTTTTTATTCTTGACAACGATTGTGAGCCGATGTTATGATGACAATAAGTTCACGCAAACGTTTTCACTTGACAGACAATTCAGCGAGCTTCATAACAATACACACGCAGGAGAAGACACTTATGAAAAAAGTTCGTTTTGGAATCATCGGCTTGGGCCGACTGGGTATGCAGCACGCAGAGAACATCGCCTTCAGAACACCCAACGCAGAGTTGAAAGCGGTTTGCGCACTGGAAACCGAGGTCCTTGAAAAAGTTAAGAAAGAATGGGGCGTGCCTTATACATATACACAATTTGAAGACATGCTGACAAACAAGGAATTGGATGCGATTTTCATCTCTTCCCCATCCGCTCAGCACTGCTCACAAATTGCCCAGGCATTAGATGCAGGATTTCATGTTTTCTCCGAGAAACCTTTGGGTATATCTATGGAAGAATGCCTGATGGCCGAGAAAGCCGTCGACAAGCACCCTGAAAAGGTATTCATGCTGGGATTCATGCGGCGCTTCGATCCCTCTTATCAATATGCCAAAGCCATGCTGGATGCCGGTGAAATCGGCAAGCCCATCCTCTTCAGAGGCTACAGCGTGGATCCGGAAACCGCCATTGAAGGCGCTATCCGGTTCGCTCCCTCCAGCGGCGGTCAGTTCCTGGACATGGCGGTTCACGACATCGACCTGGCCCGCTGGTTCCTCGGCGCCGAAGCCAAATCCATTTTCGCCATCGGCGGCTGTTATGCCCACCCGGAATTCGCCCTTTCTCAGGACGGGGACAACTGCGCAGCCCTGATGCAGTTCGAGAACGACACCATGGCCTTCTTCCTGGCAGGCCGCACCGCTCCCCACGGTTATTGGGTGGAAACAGAAATCATCGGCACCAAGGGCGCCCTGCGAATCGGCTCGGTTCCCCAGAAAAATATGGTTGAGATCCTTGATTCCCACGGTGTGCGCAAAGAGTGCTCACAGAACTTCCTGGAGCGTTTCGAGCAAGCTTACCTGAATGAACTTCATGCTTTTGTTGATTGTGTCCTTACCGGAAAGACGCCGGCAGTTTCTGTGCAGGACGGCACCCGGTCCACCCGGATCGCCTACGCCGCTACAGAATCCTTCCGAGAAAAAAAGTTGGTTGAATTATCCTGGTAGGCTTCACCCGCTGAGGTATCCCCTCAGACGGCACAATAAAAAAAGAAGATGGGGAGGAATTTTAATGAAGAAGTTTCTCGCAGTACTGTTGATGGCAGCTCTCATCGCCACACTGGGTCTCGGATGTGCACCTGCAGCACCTGCTGCTCCCGCTGAACCCGCTGCTGCTCCTGCAGCAGAAGAAGTAACTGTTGGTGTTTCAATCGCAAGCTTTGATGACACGTTCCTGACTTACATGATGGACGGGATGAAAGCTCACGAAAAAGAACTCACAGGCGTAAAAGTTACTTATGTTGACGCTAAGGAAGATGCTGCTACACAACTGTCACAAGTTGAAAACTTCATTACGCAAGGCATGAAGAGCGTTGTCGTTGTTCCGGTTAACACCGAAGCAACTGCTCCGATCACAGAAGCTTGTACAAAGGCGAATGTGAACCTGGTTTACGTAAACCGTTTGCCTGCTAACCTGCCCGACAACGTTACTTTTGTCGGCTCCAACTCCATTGACGCCGGTATCTTCCAAATGGAATACCTGGGCGAAAAAATGGGCGGCAAAGGCAATATCGTTATCATGATGGGTAAACTTGATAACGAAGCTTCCATCAAACGGACTGAAGGCGTTAAGAAAGTAATCGCTGAAAAATATCCAGAAATCAAAGTATTGGCTGAACAAACAGGTAACTGGAGTCGTGCAGAAGGTATGACTCTGATGGAAAACTGGTTGTCCAAAGGCGACAAGATCTCTGCTGTCTGCGCCAACAACGATGACATGGCTCTGGGCGCAATCGGTGCTCTTGAAGCTGCAGGCAAACTGGCTGACACAATGGTCGGCGGCGTTGACTGTACTCCCGATGCTGTTCAAGCTGTAAAAGATGGCAAACTTTCCTGTACAGTATTCCAAGATGCAGCTGGTCAAGGTTCCGGCGGTATTGACGCTGCTGTAAAGAAAGCAAAAGGCGAAGCAGTTGATAAAGAAGTCATGATCCCCTTCAAACTGGTTACAAAAGATAACGTTGATCAGTTCCCCAACTTCAAGTAACTTTTGAATCAATCATGTGAAACGCTGAATGTTGAGGCCGTCTGAGAGAGATCTCAGACGGCCTCAAACTCAAAACAGACGCTAATCCAGACAACTTTCCTCAAGATCGAGGTGTAATCATGACGAATGAATTCATTCTTAAAATGGACAATATCCATAAAAGCTTCCCCGGTGTAAAAGCCCTGGATGGTGTTAATCTCCACGTGCGTAAAGGAACCGTTCACGCCTTTATGGGAGAGAACGGCGCAGGAAAATCCACCCTGATGAAGGTCCTGATCGGCATCTATCAGCCCGATATGGGAACCATCGAGTTCAAAGGTCAGCAGGTTCAGATCAACCGCACCGCTGACGCCCTTAAGCTTGGCATCTCCATGATCCATCAGGAACTCAATGATATCCCCCACATGACGGTTACGGAAAATGTCTTCCTGGGGCGGGAACCTCTTAAGAAGAGCGGTCTCATCGACCACAAGAAGATGCGCGACGATTGCCAGGCGCTTTTGACAGAGCTGGGCATCGACATCAAGCCGGACACAAAAATGGTAGAACTCAGCGTTGCCAACAAACAAATGATAGAAATCGCAAAAGCCACCTCCTACAATTCCGATTTGATTATCATGGATGAACCTACCTCCGCCATTACCGAGAAAGAAGTCGAACATCTATTCACTATCATCCGCAAATTGCAAGCCCGGGACGTCGCAGTCATCTACATCACTCACAAGATGGACGAAGTCTTCAAGATAGCAGATGAAATAACGGTCCTCCGGGATGGCACCTTCATTTGTACGGAACCCGCCTCGGCAATGAATCACAACAAGCTGGTCGAAAAGATGGTTGGCCGTGAGCTGAACCAGGTATTCCATAAGGAAACCGCAGAAATCGGCGATGTGAAGCTGGAAGTTCGGAACCTCAGCCGTGAAGGTGTATTTCAAGATGTCAGCTTCCAGGTAAGAAAAGGCGAGATTTTCGGGATTGCCGGGCTCATGGGCGCCGGACGGACAGAGGTCGTCGAAACCCTTTTCGGTGTTGCAAAGAAAAGCAGCGGTGAGATTTTCATCGATGGCAAGCCTGTAAAGATCAACGCCCCCCGGGATGCAATCGCCCACGGACTGGCCCTGCTGACTGAGGACCGAAAGCTGACAGGCTGTTACCTGACACTCTCCGTGAAAGACAATATGATCATGGCCAGCATCGATAAATTCATGAACGGCATCTTCGTCAAGCATCATGACATTGACACCGCTTGTCAGGAACAGGTCGTGAAGCTGGGCGTCAAGACCCCCAGTCTGGAACAGCAGATCAAGAACCTCTCCGGCGGAAACCAGCAGAAAGCCCTGATTTCCAGATGGCTGCTGACAGACCCGGATATCCTGATCCTGGATGAACCGACCCGGGGCATCGACGTCGGCGCCAAAGCGGAGATCCATAAGCTGATGAGCAAGCTGGCCCAGGAGGGCAAAGCCATCATCATGATCTCCTCTGAGTTGCCTGAAATCCTGGGGATGAGCGACCGCATCATGGTCATGAGCGAAGGAAAAGTCACCGGTATCCTTCCCCGCGAAGAAGCCAACCAGGAAAAGATTCTTTTCCTCGCCACCGGCGCCACCCTGGACCAATACCAAGCGCATGCCTGAGTATCCCCGTCAAGCTTTCATTTTCAATTCTTAGGAGGACAACCCAATGGAAAAGACCATTGACACCAAAGACGAAAACAAGAAACAAAATCAAGCACGGCTTCAGAACTTCCTGAAAACCTATGGTATCTTCCTGATCCTGATCCTGATGTGCCTGATCCTTTCAATCCTGTCTCCGGCATTCATGTCCATGGGGAACATGATGAACATCATCCGGCAGATTTCCGTTATCGGCCTCATTGCCTTCGGTGTGACGATGTGTATCATCACCACCGGTATCGACCTTTCTTCCGGTTCTGTTCTGGCTCTGGCCGCAGTTGTTGCCGCTTCCCTGGCACAGCAGCCTGATTGGGCGGCCCGGATGTATCCCGGCCTTCCCGCACTGCCTGTAATCGTCCCCATTCTTGCCGGTCTGGGTGTCGGCGCGCTCTGTGGCTTTATCAACGGTGCTTTGATTGCTAAGACCGGCATCCCCCCCTTCATCGCAACCCTGGGGATGATGACAGCCGCCCGAGGCATGGCTCTCCTGTATGCGCAGGGCCGCCCCATCAGCACACTGACTTCTGATTACAACTTCATCGGCCAGGGCGTTATCCTGGGCATCCCTTTCCCCGTCATCATTCTGCTGGTCGTGGCCTTTATCAGCCGCCTGCTCCTCAAACACACGAAATTCGGCAAATACACCTACGCCATCGGCGGCAATGAGAACGCCGCTGTCGTCTCCGGCGTCAATATCGACAAGTACAAGATCCTGATCTACACCTATGCCGGGATGCTGGCAGGCCTTGCCGGGGTTGTTCTTTCCTCACGGATCTCCTCTGGCCAGCCTGGCCTTGGCAACTCCTACGAGCTGGATGCCATCGCCTCCGCGGTAATCGGCGGCACCTCTCTCTCCGGCGGGATCGGCACCATCCCCGGCACCATCGTTGGGGCCCTGATCATCGGCGTTATGAACAATGGCCTTACCCTGCTGAACGTGCAGGCCTATACACAGCTTATCGTTAAAGGCGTCATCATCGTTGGCGCCGTTATCCTCGACGTCCGTAAGAACGCCGGCGGAAAGAAATAACCCGGAGGTGTCTTGTGAGAATACGACAAAGTCAAACGTTTCAACCGGGGTATACCCCCATCACCGATCGCGTGTCCCTGCATCCTGAAATGCTGATGGATTTCGGCATCTATGCCTTGAAGACCGATATGGTCATTGAGAATGCCGATCAACTGGAACGGGCTTACCTGCTGATCCAGGGAAAGGTATTGATTGAATGGAACGGCGAGAAAAAGGAAGCGGTCCGCAGCAACTGTTTTGATGAGAACCCCTGGTGCCTCCATGTGCCTGCCGGTGTTGCGGTAAAGATCACCGGTCTGTCAGACAACACGGAAATTGCGTTGCAGGCCACTGAGAATCCCGTGATCTTCGAACCGGTTTTCTATGATGCCAATGCCGTCCGCAGCGAAATGCGGGGTGCCGGCACCATGAAGGAAGCCTCCACCCGAAATGTCCGCACGATTTTCGACAAATCCAACGCACCGGACGCCAAGCTGGTTCTCGGCGAAGTCATCGGTTATCCGGGCAAGTGGTCCAGCTATCCGCCTCATCACCACCCACAGCCTGAAATCTACTTCTACAAATTCTTCCCCGAGCAGGGATATGGCTTTTCTGAGCTGGGCGACGAAGCCATCAAGCTGAAGAACAATGACACCGTCCTGGTCCATGAAGGCCTGACGCATCCCCAGACCACAGCCCCGGGATATGCAATCTACTATCTGTGGGTGATCCGGCATCTGGATAACGACCCTTACATCACCCCGGTGTTCCTCGAAGAGCACAAGTGGGTCATGGATTCAAAAGCCAAGATTTGGCCGGATAAATAGGAGGTCTACTATGAGTACCATCCGTCTAACCACCGCTCAGGCGCTGGTGAAATTCCTGAACAATCAGTATGTGGAACTGGACGGCGTGCAGAGCAAGCTGTTCAAAGGCGTTCTGACCATTTTCGGCCACGGTAACGTTTTGGGCCTGGGTCAGGCTTTAGAAGAAGATCCTGGGGATCTGATTGTTCACCAGGGGCGCAATGAACAGGGGATGGCCCATGTGGCTATGGGCTTTGCCAAGCAGAAGCACCGCCATCAGGTTTATGTCTGTACCTCCTCCGTGGGCCCCGGTGCCGCCAATATGGTGACTGCCGCCGCCACGGCCACGGCCAACAGGATCCCCGTGCTTTTTCTCCCCGGTGATACCTACGCTACCCGGCAGCCGGACCCCGTGCTCCAGCAGATTGAACATTTCCACGACCTTTCCATCACCACCAACGACGCCTTTAAGGCGGTCAGCAAATACTGGGACCGGATTCATCGCCCTGAGCAACTGATGTCTGCCATGGTCAATGCGGTCCGGGTTCTGACGGATCCTGCGGATACCGGGGCTGTCACCATCGCCCTGCCTCAGGATGTCCAGGGGGAAGCCTATGATTTCCCCGCCTACTTCTTCGAAAAACGGGTGCGCCGGATTGAACGCCGTCCCGCAACGGACGCCATGCTGCAGGATGCCCTGAACGCCGTATTGTCCAGCAAGAAGCCCCTGGTTGTCTGCGGCGGCGGCGTGCGGTATTCTGAGGCGGCCGATGCCCTGAAGCAATTTGTTGAGGCCTTCACTATTCCCTTCGCAGAAACCCAGGCCGGCAAAAGCGCCCTGCCCTGGGATCACCCCATGAACATGGGCGGCATCGGTACCACCGGCAACTCCGCCGCTAACCGCATCGCCCTGGAAGCCGATCTGATCATCGGCGTGGGTACCCGCTTCACCGACTTCACCACAGCCTCCAAATGGCTGTTCCAGAACCCGAATGTGAAGATCCTGACCATCAACGCCGCTGAATTCGACGCCTGGAAGATGGACGCCATCCCCATGGTGGCCGATGCCAAGGCCGGGCTTGAATCCCTCACCGCGGCCCTGAAGGCCACTGGCTATCAGTCGGGATACACAACCGAGTACACCACCGCCAAATCCGATTGGTTGAAGGAGCTGGACCGCCTCTTTACCGCTTCCTACACCGGGAAGGATTTCGTACCGGAGGTATCGGGCCATCTGGACCACGTGCTTGAGGAATTCATCAAGGACACCGGCTCCTGCCTGACCCAAACCCGGGTGTTGGGGCTGATGGACGCCCATCTTCCCGCCGACGGCATCGTGGTCGGCTCCTCCGGCAGCCTGCCAGGGGATCTGCAGCGGGTATGGCGGCCCAAGGTTGCCAACACCTACCACATGGAGTATGGCTACTCCTGCATGGGGTATGAAGTGAATGCCGCCGTGGGCGCCAAGATGGCCTGCCCGGATCAGGAAGTGTACGCCATGGTGGGCGACGGCTCCTTTATGATGCTGCACTCCGAACTGGCCATGGCCATTCAGGAGGGCATCAAGATCAACGTCCTCCTCTTTGACAACATCGCCTTCGGGTGCATCAACAACCTTCAGATGGGCAACGGCATGGGCAGCTTCGGCACCGAGATGCGGTTCCGGACAGCATCCGGAAAATTGGACGGCGGCCTGGTTCCCGTCAATTTCGCCAAGATCGGCGAAGGGTACGGCTGCAAGACCTATTCCGTAAAAACCGAAGAAGAGCTGCTTTTCGCATTGGAAGACGCCCAGAAACAGACCGTCTCCACCCTGTTGGATATCAAGGTGCTGCCTAAGACCATGACGGACGGTTACGATTCCTACTGGCGCACAGGCAATGCCGAAGTGTCTTCGAAGGAAAGCATCCTGAAAGCCACCGCAGAAATGAAAGACGGGCTGAAGAAAGTCCGGCAATATTGATTCTCAGCAAAAAACATCATACTATCCCTGGAGGATTTCCACATGTTCGATTCCAACAAAGTGAAACTCGGTATCGCCCCCATCGCCTGGACCAATGACGACCTGCCCGAGCTGGGCGGAGAAAACACCTTTGAGCAGTGTGTCAGTGAAATGGCGCTGGCTGGCTTCACCGGCAGTGAGGTGGGCAACAAGTACCCTAAAGACACCACGGTCCTGAAAAAAGCCCTGGACCTGCGCGGCATCCAAATCTGCAACGCTTGGCTCAGCACCTTCTTCACCACTGAAGACGAGCAAGTGACCATCGATGCTTTCATCGCACACCGGGATTTCCTCCATGCCATGGGCGCCAAGATGATCGGCTGTGCCGAGCAGGGACACAGCATCCAAGGGCAAGCCAAGCCGGTTTTCGATGCCAAACCCAGCTTCACCGAAGAAGAATGGAACCGCCTTGCAAACGGCATGAACAAGCTGGCTAAAATGGCGGCTGAAAAGGGCATGCAGGTTTCCTACCACCACCATATGGGCACTGGGGTCCAGACCCCGGCGGAGATTGATACCTTCATGGCTAAGACCAATGATGATGTGTTCCTGCTCTTCGATTCAGGCCACCTGGTATTCTCAGAGGGCAACCAAGCTGCTGCTGAAGCGGTCCTGACAAAATACGCCAACCGCGTGGCCCACGTCCACCTGAAAGATGTCCGCAAGGATGTCCTGAAGCGGGTCCACGATGAGAAGCTCAGCTTCCTGGAAGCTGTCAAGGCAGGTGCCTTCACCGTTCCCGGCGATGGCATGATCGATTTCGTTCCCTTCTTCAAAACCCTGAAGGCCGTGGATTACACCGGCTGGTTCGTGGTCGAGGCTGAGCAGGATCCCGCCATCGCCAACCCCCTGGAGTATGCCATGAAAGCCCGGAAATACATCCGGGAGAACGCAGGTCTCTAAACGCGGAAAAGGGTACCCCCCCCTTATCCATACATTCCCCTTCTTTCCCCCTAAAAAATCCCCTTGCCGGTATCCGGCAAAGGGATTTTTGTTTGTGTTGATCCATTTTTTCTACTTTTTAAGCACGAAAATCTCATTTCAAAATCCGGTTTTCGTTGAGTTCCCTACCTATTCGCAGACGCTGACCCACTGCCCGCCGGTGACCTGTTCCAATTGCGCCGGTGTGATCCGCACCGCCGAGCTGGGGGTGCCGCCGGCCGGGTACACCACGTCATACACCCTCAGGGACTCATCCAGGTAAATGGCCAGGGGCCGAATCAACCCGAAGGGGCAAACGCCGCCCACCGGATGCCCCGTAACACTCTCCACCTCATCCAGGCTAATCATCCGGGCCTTCGTTCCAAAGGCCGCCTTGCACTTCTTGTTATCCAGCCGGGTATCCCCCTTGGCGACCAGAATGATATCCCGGTCCGGCAGACGAAGGGCCATGGTCTTGGCGATCATCCCCGGATCCACCCCCAGGGCTTCCGCCGCAAGCCCCACGGTGGCTGTGCTCACTTCAAACTCGATGATTGACAGGTCCCAGTTTTCCGATCTGAACTGCGCCTTTACGCTTTCAATTCCCATGATATCCTCCTGCCTGATTTCTTTGGTTCCATCATACCCTATTTATCCTTTCTTTTGTCAGGATAAACCCTTCCCACGCTCCTTTCAAACCGGTCAGGACGTGCCGAAAACAATATGTGAAATGGTGTGATATCAGTACGTTCAGGCCTAAACCCCTTATAATTGAGACAGAATCCCATCCCTTGAACAAGGAGGTCCCCTGATGAGAACCTTGCAAATGACGTTCATGTGCAGGCATACCTTTGAAGTGACCGATCATCACGTGAATCTTTGCATCCAGACCAGCGATGCCTATATTTCAGATGCCCTGTGCCCTTACTGCGAAGACCCCAGCCGGGGGCCCGTGGAAAATGACAAACGGGTCCGGATTAAAAGCATGATCACCGCTTATACTGAGCACGACTTCTTTACACCGGATGAACCCTTTTCCTCCAGTGATGGATTGCAAAACTAGAGGAACCCCATGAGACACGCCAAAAATGACCGCTGCGGCAAGCTTGCAGGGGTCATTTTTAGCGTGCGAATCCAATGGGATCGCTTATTAATACTTGTCCACTAAGACATGGGCCAGCTTCTCCCGGTTTTCCGGGGTATCCGCCACAAAATCATCGGCTGGCGCCTGACAGATGGGGCAAAACCGTGGCGGTTCATCCCCTTCGTGTATATAACCACATCGGATACAGATCCATTGCATGGGGCTTCCTCCTCTGGTAAGCAGCATGAAAATCAGTGCATCACATGACAATGTGCATGGTGAATCGTCGCCCGCCTTCCAGCATCACCTCTTCAGTATAGAGGGTTCGGGGCTCCCTTCGAATCTGATCATCCTCAGGGCCTTGCGGATCCACACAGGCAAAGTACAGCGTATCCCCCAGATAGCAGGCCGCCTGGCTCCCTTGCTTCTGCCGGGTGCCAGCCCTTTTGCCACTGTTGATATTCAGGGAGACCAACAGCTCGTGGGCGATCTGGCGCAGGGATGCGCGGACCGACTCTGGAGAGATCTCCCTCCCCGCTGTTTCGGCTGAAAATCGGACGATATCCTCTCTGGAAAAGACGCCTTCCGTCCCGCCTATCACCAACTCATGCCACCAATCATTGAAAGTAAGCCATTTGTTATCGGCATCCCCCTCTGTCTTGCATACAGGAACAGTACTGCCGGAGTCATCCCGATTAAAAAGGCCATGATAAGCCTGCGTTATGGCCGGCACGTATGGCATCACCGTTGAAAGATAATGCTTTCCGCTCTTCATATCCAACTGGCTCAGCAGGGAGGGCATGATCCCCGAATCGTGCAGAAGCACCCACAGAAGAACCCCGATGGTTTGAGCCGCCGCCTCCGAGCCCCCATCATAGGATTTGATGGCCTGCTGCAGCAGCTGGGTTTGTTCCCGAAATTGCCCCACCGCCTCATTGTCTTTGTGTTTAAATTTCATTCCGCTTATTCCTCCAAAGTCGCCGTCCTGTTTTATCCGACCGATCACCGGTATCCTCAAATCCGCTTCTGACAACCGTCCCCCAGGGGACACCCCTCACACAGCGGTTTAGCGCGGCAAAATTCCTTTGCCTGTCTCACAATCAAGGCATGAAACTCATTGTATAGGGCCAGTTCTCGAGGCAGCTGCCCTTCAATGGCCTTTCTGAGTCCCTCGTAGGTCTTGGGCAGATTATAGCCATATCGGTGAAGGAGACGCCGGGTATAGGCATCCACCACAAAAAAAGGCTTATCCAGGGCATAGGTCAGGATCGAATCCGCCGTTTCCCCGCCAACGCCCTTGATTGCCAGCAGTTCATGGCGAAGCAGTTCACCGTCCAAGGCCCGTACCCGGTCGATATCATCGTCATGGCGTCCGTACCACAGAGTCAGCGCCTTCAGCTTGAGTGCCTTCTGGTTATGATAGCCGCTGGAACGGATACAGGCAGCCAGTTCCTCCGGAGGCGTGTCCCTGATAAATGCCGGCGTCAAATGGTCCCCAAAATTAGCCAGCGCTTTTTCCACATTGGTCCAAGCGGTGTTCTGGGTCAATATGGCACCGACCATCATCTCAAAGGGTGTTTGGGCCGGCCACCAGCGCTGAGGACCATACGCCTTGAGCAGTGTTTCAAATACGATTTTCAGCCCTTCCATGACGCCTCCCATGCCAGCGATGCTTCCTTCATTTAAAAGCGCCGCAATGTCACCGCTTTGTGAAGCCTACTCTCTTTTATACCGTATGCTCTTTCTGAATTGCAAGCATCTTTTTCACCCGGACGCGCTCAGCAGACACGCCAGCCCCTATCTTATCTCAAACGACAGTCAACAGCCCCTGGATTCCTCCAGAGGCCCATTGTTACCACCAATCATTCTCTTTTCCAAAATAAGCAGCCACTGCGACGACAATCACCACGATTATTATGATCCCACTCATCATCATCTCCTGTTTGTCGCCTCCTTTCATGCTCTCTATGTATAAAGATACCCTTTTCGCGCCGAGATAAACCCAGCCCCCTCTGGACTTACTGCGCATTCATCATGGGTTTTGAACCTTCAGCTTTTTATCAACCGGCACGCCTATTCATTTTTGCCGCCGAAAACTGCAATTCTGCTTTGAATGAACCCCTTATTTCGAATTCTCAGCGTTCATAATGTGTTCATATTATGGTAGTATCATATGAGTTGTTTTATTATCACCACCACACATACTGAGTGATCAAAAGGAGAATGTAAAATGGATTTTAAAAACAAAAAGGCTGCGATTGCAATCGCCGTCGTATTGGTTGCAGTGGCCGTATTTTTGGCAGTTCAGAGTGGTTCCCAACATAACGGGTCCGTCAATACGATAGAAACAAGCAGTGATCAGGAAGAAGCAGCAGGCCCATCAGAATTGGAGAAATTTGAAAAAGCGCTGAACACGCTGGTAAAACAAGAATATTTGGATAGCGCAACAAGAGACATCGTTCTGACTGCAGCTAAAAAATATGAATCTGAAATAGCCGCTGGCGCTGACGGACAAGATGCTGCAAGCAAAAGTCAGACGCTTTCTCTCAGCCTTCTCAAGGATAAAAACCTCATTTCTGCCGAGGTATTCGACAAGGTTAAAGCTGCCACGGATAAAAAAGCCGTCGCAAAGAGAGATAAACGATTCGGCCCGCTGGTTTCTTCCGGCGCATTCACCGATACCGTTGCCGCCGAAAAAGCATACATTTCTTTTTCAAGAAACATCCATGCGGTAACCAGTGAACAAAATGACGCTTTGAATAAAGAGATCCAAGCCGCTAAACCGCCGATGACCGACGCCGAGAAGAAGAAACGGAAGGACGCTTTGGAAGCTGGACAGGAGCAGCGGATTGATTCTGTACTGGCAACAATGGTTTCAGAAAATGAACTCAGCAAATCCCAGGCAGACGCTCTCAAGAACTTCTTTGCACCACCAGTTACGGCCGCACCAGCCTCCTGACACGTGTAATCAACGAGATTCAACGAAGCTCCACTCAACCGAATAGCCGTTCGAATCAGGAAGAGCGTATTTGCAAAGGCTTAAGGCATTTGTAAATACGCTCTTCAAACTAATGATAGTCCGTCCCACTCATTGAATCCTCTCCATGTCTGTGCTAAAATCAAAGGATACACCTTTAATCAGGCGTGCTACTATTTATACATACTTGAGCAAACCACCTGAAAAGCTGGGACGCAAAGCTATGGATCTAAGGACATTCATGTCTATGATTGCCAGGCCGCCAGTCGTTCTCAACCGACTGTCATCTCTGCGGGCAAAGGCCTGTTTTTTTGTATGCGCGAATGTAATTATATTGAATTTATGCTCTGCCCCTGATTCAATTTCACCTGCCCAATGGACGATTGCCGCAAAATTGCCGCACATCCAACTTAACCGCCATCCGAATTCCGTCGATACTTACATGAGAGCCTATTCAACACATAAAGACTGGAGAATGAAGACGCCATGAGATTTGTTCCCGCAAACTGTATCAGAGAAGGTATGATCCTAGGACAGACATTATACGGCCCCAATGGCGAATTACTCCTGCGTGCAGGCACGGTCATAAAGGATGCCTATATTGATAAAATAAAATCCTATGGTTATAACGGGACATACATCGATGATGATCTGACCAAGGACATCGAGATCCAAGAAATCATCAGTGCCGAGCTCAAGAACCGAACCGTGAACGCTCTGAAAAACGTGTTTATACAAATTGAGAGCAAAGGCAATAACTCGGCTCAGAATAACAGAACTTTGAAGACCATGAAAAGTCTCGTTGAAAACATCTTCAACGAAATATCAGAGCACAAGAATTTCATGGTCAATGTGATTGATATCAAAATATTCGATGATTACACATTTTTTCACTCAACGAATGTCACCGTGCTCTCCCTGGTGCTGGGACTTGCTCTGGGATTGAAAAAACGGGCATTGCTTGACCTGGGAACGGCGGCGTTATTCCATGACATTGGGAAGGTGTTCATTTCAAAAAATATTCTAAATAAGAACGGCCCCCTGACCGCGGATGAATTCGATGAGATAAAATGTCATTCATCCAACGGCTATGCACATCTGAAGGATGTTCTCGCTATCTCTCCCAAGTCCTATGTGGGGGTTCTGCAGCACCATGAGAAATTCGACGGACTCGGCTATCCCCATGGTTTGGTCGGCAAAGACATTTCTCTTTTTGGAAGAATCATAGCCATAGCGGATGTATATGACGCATTGACATCGGACAGACCCTATCGGAAAGGCCTGCTTCCCTCTGAAGCCATGGAGTTCATCATGGGCAACGGCGGGGTGCAATTCGATCATGATCTGGTAAAGGTTTTTGCACAAAAGATCGCCCCCTATCCAATTGGCACCTATGTCCATCTTTCCGACGGGAGAGAGGGCTTTGTGGTTGATAATTATGCAGAGTGCTGTCTCCGGCCCCGCATAAAAATCGTAAAGGACAGCACTGGGGTTCTCAAACAGCATTACCATCTGGATTTGAAAAACGATATCACTACCTTCACGGTAATCATCAGCGGCATGGATCGGGGCGACACGTTGGCATTCCCCTTTACGGACGATGCCAATACCTGATTGAACAGCGGCTATACTCAGTGCAAATGATTGACGCGAAAAAATCCCTCTGTTGATAGGAGGGATTTTTTGTGTGCCGCAAATTTCTTAAACAAGCCTGTGTTAGTCGGTTGTGATCACGCCCTGTGCTCTCAGGACATTGTAGAACATGTACGCAATTTCTTCACGCTTGGCATTGCGGTTGAACGTCGCAATCTTTGCCACATCCACCAGGCCTTCTTTCACCGCGTAATCGACATACACGTTCGCCCAGGTACTGCAGGTGAAGTTCTTATTATATACGGTTCTGTACTTGAGTGTCTCCTCAGGGACAAACAGCCTGGAAATGACCGCTGCCGCCTCTTCAAGGGATACGGTCTTCGACGGCCGGAACGTTCCATCCGGATAGCCATAGAGAATATGCCGACTCTCAACCGCCAAGACGGAGCCGAAGTACCATGCGGGCTGCTGAACGTCTGAAAACCGACTGTTAGCGGTGCTGCCTGACAGTTTAAGTCCCTTGGTCAACATACTGGCAAGTTCGGCCCGGGTCACCACATCACTGGGTCTGTATTTCTCCTCGGATCCCTGAACCACGCCTAAGCCATATAATGCGAAAATCTCCGCTTTGTACGGGGAACGGCTAATGTCACTGAATGGGTACACCGGCAATGGGTTTACTGTAATCACAAGGGTGTCCGTATACGCACTGTCAGAGGTTGTCCCTGTGATTTTGCAAGTTCCTTGGGCTTTCGCCGTAACGATCCCACTGCTGCTCACCGTTGCGACTGCAG
The DNA here is from genome assembly GCA_964424355.1 of uncultured Peptostreptococcaceae bacterium. Lineage (GTDB taxonomy): Bacteria > Bacillota > Clostridia > Peptostreptococcales > Acidaminobacteraceae > CAZEHS01. Next base: position 5,975 of record CAYRIO010000010.1, on the reverse strand, counting down.
TATCTGAAGATTTCCAGCTCACTTTTTTATTCGTGGCATCCTCCGGGTAAAGCGTGTACTTAACGGTATACGTATCCCCCACATCCATCACCATGGCGGTCTCTGAAAAAGACATCGACCTCAAATCGATTTCCTTTTCCTTGACGGTCACTTTGACGGTATCCTTATAATGCCCGTCCTCGGTATAAACCTTGATCTCACAGGTCCCGACATCTTTAGCGAAAACAAAGCCGCCGCTATCCACGCTGGCAACCCCTGTATCGGTTGAAAGCCACCGGACATTCTTATTGTCCGCATTGGTGGGGTTCACTGTGGCGGTTAATTGAGAAGACTCACCATCCACCAATGACAGGGAGGACTTGTTAATCGTAACACTTGTTACATATACGGGGCTTGTCGTCGCCACTGACGCAATCAGCCTGGGCAGCTCGCCTCCCGAGGCACAGACCCAGGTTGAATACAGAACTACGTTGAGAACAGCACAGATCAGACCCATCAGCAGTTTCCGAGTCAAAGCAACCCCTCCTCCCTTAAGCAAGGTCCCGTTCAGCTTACATGGTTTACCGCTTAACTTCGCGTTTTATTCTTACCACAAAGATCCTCCTGTAAAACATCGTTTTATTAATCACACAAGAATTGGCAGTCGCAATCCGTGTGCCTCACAGTCCCTCAAAAAAGTAAAAATCTCAGGTTCGGATAACCTGAGATTTCCAATAATTCTTATGGTGCGGGACGAGGGATTCGAACCCCCAACCAACTGGTTCGAAGCCAGCTACTCTATCCGATTGAGCTAGTCCCGCAAGGCACATTGTTATTATAATCGAGACCGGCGGGTTTTGCAAGGGTTGAAATCATTTATTTTCAAATGATTTCAACCGGGCAGTTGGTAGTCGTTGATTTTCCGGTTATTCCATTCATTCAGAAGGGTCCGCAGTTCACGGGAATAGTTCAATTCTTCCTCACTGGCACTGGCAATCAAGCCTAGAATCAGGCCTTCCATCCGATTGGGGGCAGTGACGCCGGTTTCCTGCAGGCCGTCCATCAGAATCCGGAGCGCCTCAAGGATCTGATTTCGGTAGACAAACTCACCACTGCTTTTTTCAATCATTTCAATGAGGGTCTCACAGACCTGCTGATGCCCCCCCATGCGGATTCGAATCTTTGCATAGGTCTCAAAATGCTGGAAACTGTAAAGGATGTTCTCGCGCTCACAGAGGCCCATGGCCTTTTCGGCAAAGTAGCCGGCCCGCTGAAGATCATTTTCAGAAAGGAGCATCTCAGCAAAGCTGTTGTAGACATAGCTCTGGCGCAGCGGATCATCTTCCAGTATGCCCAGTGCCAGACGGTAGGAGTTCTTGGCGCCATCAAGCTGACCACAGGGGTACTGCGCCTCTGCCAGATAGAGATTCCCCAAACCTGCAAAAGTCGGCTCATCGGCAAAGCTCAAGGCGTATTTGAAGGATTCAACGGCTTCAGGATAAGAGCCCATGCGGGACTGGACCACCCCGCGCCTGAAGGCTACGAGGAACTGAAGCTTCAACGTGGGCGAAGCCAACCGATCCAGCATATTTCCGGCTTCCGTGATCCACTTCAGGGCCGCTTCATATTCACAGAGGTAATAATTGACCAGGGCCAGATCCGATGCGAAGGTCACCTGGGCCAGTAAACTCCGGGCACCCTGAATCCTATTCTCAGCAGAGCCGAGGAGCGCTAACGCTTCACTTGTCTGATTCCTGTAAAAGCGGTTCATGGCAAGATTGCGTTCCATCCAGGGTATCAACTCATCAGCCCCGGCCTCTTCCACCAACCTGAACAGATCGCTGATCACCGCAGCATCGGCTTCCTCCGTATAGAGATGGATATTTTCAGAGAGATTCTGACATTTGTCCATCAGCTGCTCAACGGGGTTCTTCACGATTTCATCATAGCCCTGCTTGAAATAATGAGTAAGTTTGATTTTAAATGAAGAAGATCCCCCGTCATCCCGGCGGAGGTATTGTTTGACTGAAACCGGGAAAAAATTGATTTCCTTGGCAAAATCATCTATCGTTCTGCCTGAGTCCAGAACCTTTTTTCGAATCTGCTCGCCGGCCGAAAGAACCGCGATTTCCTCAGGCATGATTTTCCTTCCGTTCTCCATACCGTTCCTCCCAAAAGCACTACCGTCACACAAAATAAGTCTAAGGACCTAGTACTGTTACTATAGCACATTTTCGCCTGAACGCTCAATCAAAAGAGAAAATTTCTGCCCTGATTTTGACTGGAAGTCAGTTGGCGCCAGCTGTCAGGAGCGGGCCTGCATCCGGTTGAACAGATCTTGAAGTTTGCCGTAACGCTGTTCGTTGATGACAAAGGTGATCGGAAAGGAATCCATGCCTTCCTCAATGGCCCGTTTGATCTTGCTGGCCGTTTTGCGCGCAGAGCTCTGGTCGGTTTCGGGCAGCAAAACGGCAAAGGTGTTTTCTTTCCAGCGGCAGCACACATCAAGTTCCCTGATCTTTGAGGCAATAATGACACCCGCCTCCCGGATGACCTCTTCGCGGTCCTCGGCGCCGATGTCAGATAGGTCAAAATTACAGTAGATCATGGAAAACCGATTCCCATAGCGGTTGAACCGCATCTGCTCGCAGGAGGCTTTTTCCTGGAACTCCTTGCGTTTCAGGGCGCCTGAAACCGAGTTGAGTGCAGGATACTTCTTGAGTGTGATCCGATGAACCGGTCGGGTTTTCTTGAGATTCGCCAACGTATCGAAGCGGCGGATGACCGTCCCCAGCTCCGTATACCCTAAGAAGACGCGCCAGCTTTCATTTTCAAGAACAACACATTTAACGAATTCATCCTCTTCATGCCTTCCCATCAGGTGATTATTTTCCCGAACCTTCACCTTAAGCTCCACGACTGTATCGAAAAAACTGCCCTTCAACAGAACGTTCGTATAAATTTCCTGAAGCTCGCATTCATAGTGGACCAGTTCAAAAACCTCTGCCACCAGGGTCTGCCACTTGATGAAATCCGTCAGTGGGATATTCCGTTTGTCGTGGTCTGATAGCAGCTCAAAAGCAGCCCCATAAGCCCCTTTTGAAATATGGCTCAGGTAAGTGAGCAACACCCTTTTCCCCGGTTCAACGGAGAAGTCCAGGGGATGGATGGGCTTCGATGCCTGGCGGGCGCCATTGAGGAGGCTGTAATTCTCCATCCACCGAACCAGATACTGCTTGCGGCTCACCGGATCGCTCAGAACTTCGAAGGCTCGGTTAATAGCCTTCATCCTCGCTTCTGCCGTTTCTGAAGGATTCACATCCGGATGATATTTTTTGGAGAGTCGGAGGTATGCACTTTTTATAATTTCCGGTTCCGCCATGAAATGAACCTGCAAAACCTTGTAATAATCTTCCCCTGCATTGATCATCGGCTGATTCCTTTCCGTCAGATTCTCCTTCCATTGTATGCCTGCGCCCCTTTTTTCTCAAGTTTTTCAATGGGCTTTGCGCAACCATCCGTACTTTAGGAAAATCGGAGCAGGAGGTTGAGGCCCGACGGCGAATACCCTAGGGATACCGCATGAAGGAGGCCCCTGATGAAACCCCTGCTGATTATAAAAACAGGAAAAACCACTCAAAAAATCCGAGAATCCCATGGTGACTTTGAAAACATGATTCTGAATGCTTCAGGAATCAGCCCGGCTGACGCATTGATCCTCTCCGTTTTTGAAGGAGCCCTTCTCCCTGACCCAGAAACGATCTGTGGCGCCGTCATAACCGGTTCAGGAGCAATGGTCACCGACCGCGAGCCTTGGAGCGTATACACCGAAATATGGGCCCGCAAAGCCCATGCCGCCGGCCTCCCGATCCTGGGGATCTGCTTTGGACACCAGCTTCTGGCCCAGGCTTTTGGAGGAACTGTCGGTTACCACCCCCTGGGCGTGGAAGTCGGGACCGTTTCCATCACCCTGAGCCCCGCCGGCCGTGAAGATGCCCTCCTGAATATCATGGATAACAGCTTCTCGGGGCACGTGATCCACTACCAGACCGTTTTGGAACTGCCCCCCGATGCAGTGCTGCTGGCCTCAAACACCTTTGAGCCCCATCACGCATTCCGATTGGGCGCCACCACCTGGGGCGTACAGTTCCATCCGGAATTCACAGAGGGAATCATCCTGGCATATATCGACAGCGAAGTCCAGGGCTTTAACAAATCCCCGGAAGCATTGGAACAAATCCGCTCCTCGGTGCATGCTCACAGTGATGGCGTCAGCCTGATGCAGCAGTTTTTGAAGCTGGTATATGCCAACGACCCCAGCCGGACCCATCAGAATCCATGAAAACCAAAGGGACTGCCACTTCATTGATTTCAAAAATCACTGAGGTGACAGTCCCTTTAACATCCTGTACTATCATCGAACGAACTCACGCCTGCCGCACTTCCAGATACTTCTGATAGATATCCATGTAATTGCGTCCGTCGGACTTTTTATATTCCTGAACACAGCGAACCACCTCTTCATAATTCTGCATCAGGTTGTTCACCACATATTTATCCAAACAGCGGGTTGCCACCATGTTCTCCATAATGCCCATCAACTGCTCTTTGGGCATCGCTTTACGGTAGGGGCGGTCTTCCGACAGCGCTATGAAGACGTCTGCAACGGCCAGGATCCGGGCACCGATGCCGATTTTCGATTCATCCAGACGGAAGGGGTACCCGGTGCCATCAAGCTTCTCGTGGTGAAAGGAAGCCCATTTTGCAATTTGCTCGAAGCCTTTGATTTTATTCAGGATGGCATACGTATGGTACGTGTGCTGCTTCATCACTGCAAATTCCTCATCGGTGAGCTTGCCCGGTTTCTCCAATATCCTGTTGGGTACCGCCAGCTTTCCGATGTCATGAAGATCCCCCGCAATCCCCATCAGGGTCATCTCAGCCTTTGTAAAGCCGAACAGTCCGCAAAGCATCGATGCGCATGCCGCGACACCGGTTGAATGGGTCGCTGTAAAACTCGACTTGAAATCAATGATGCTTTTGAACAGCGTCGCTAATGACTTCAGACCCTGAAGATCGATTTGAATGCTCTTTTCGGCAAAGAGTTCGAGCAGGATGTTATTCAGATTCGGAGATGCCAGATCCAGCCAGAACGCCTCCGAAGCGGATGCCGCAGTAAAGTATTCCACCACTTGAGGGTGCAGCGCACCACCTGCTAAAGAGTTGATCATTGATTTGAGACCGGGCCTTTGATTCAGGATGTAATGGTTCCTGTCAATCGCCCGCTCCAGTGTATCTGCCAGCATGAGAATCTGGGCTTCCAGGATCGATTCCTCCATGGAAGCGGCATCGTATTCAGACCAGTCCTTGTGATGGTTCCGCACAATCGTGGAACTGGCCCGGAGCCAGGGCACCTCATTGAATAGCAGCTCCCCCAAAACGCAGTGGTTCTCAGGGGTTTTGCTTTCCGAAAGAAACAAGCTGAGCTTTTCTTCTGCCGTGAGTGCGCCGATATCGTGAAGAATGGCCGCGACAAAAATCCGATCGATGGTCTCTTCCGACAATCCCGCGGCAGAGGCCACATACCAGGATATATAGGCCGTCCGCTGCTGGTGCATTGCCATATGAGGGCTGGCCAGGTCCATCGCATCTGAGAACCCGATCAGAATCTCCCCCAAATTGTATTTTTCGCTATTAACCATAACCCCTCCCGTTATCTCAACAAATCACTTGGCTGAGATTTCTGTGCCTTGAGGATGTGATGTCACAAAAACAACTAGAGACCTCATGGCTGAGGTCTCTAAGTGTAAACTCTGGTGCGAGCAAGAGGACTCGAACCTCCACGTCGTAAAACGCCAGATCCTAAGTCTGGTGCGTCTGCCAATTCCGCCATGCTCGCAAATGTAACTAGGAAATAAATGGTGACCCATCCGCGACTCGAACGCGGGACACCCTGATTAAAAGTCAGATGCTCTACCGACTGAGCTAATGGGTCA
>CAYRIO010000009.1:111225-114490 GCA_964424355.1 uncultured Peptostreptococcaceae bacterium | reverse complement strand
CCCCAAGGCAAAAACACGGCTCGCTTCCGATTGATCAATACCCCTGTCGAAACCTTTACGCCCCCGTATCTGGGGTGGAGAGGTGGGTGGTTCCGGATCATCCGCCTACTGATGGCCCTTCACCGTGCTGCAGTTGTTTCATTCGCCTCTGCTTCTGTCCCGCAGAGCCCGTTCGATATCCCGCTTGGCATCGGCTTTGGCCGAATCACCGCGCTTATCGTAGAGTTTCTTGCCTTTGGCCACGGCCAGTTCCACTTTGACCAGTCCTTTTTCGCTCAGGTAGGTTTTCAGAGGAATCAGGGTATAGCCCTTTTGGGTGGTGTAGCCGATGAGCTTTTTAATCTCCCGCTTATGCAGCAGCAGCTTCCGGCGGCGCAGGGGTTCTGGGTTGAAACGGTTTCCCATCTCGTAGGGGCTGATGTGCATCTGCACGATCCAAATCTCTGCGTCCTTCACCTCGGCGTAGGCCTCGTTGATACTGACCTTGCCCAGCCGCATGGATTTTACCTCCGTGCCGGTGAGGACGATGCCAGTTTCGAAGACTTCTTCGATGAAGTACTCATGACGTGCTTTTTTGTTTTGTGCCAGCAGTTTGCCGATTCCCATTTTTTTTCCCTGGTCCCTGAAGATGTTTCGGTTCAGCTAGGCTTTACCGATAGGATAATCTTATCATAAAAGGCCGGTCTTCGCAAAAGTGTGCATCAATCGCCATGAATTTGTAATCATTGCGGCGCATCAAAGGGTGTCTGGATCCTTGCGGTGATAAATCCGTTTGGCGGTTCCAGCGGTGGACTGAATCAATGCATCGATTTCCTGCAGTTTTTCATGCACGGCCTGAAGGGTTTCCACGGGAACCGCATAGTAGAGGTAGAGGTCTTCAAACCGCTGGAAGATCCGGTGGAAGTCTTTGCTGGTATCGATAAACGGGTTGATATTTTGCAGGGTACGGATGGCGTTTCGAAACTGATCCATATCGATCTCGATGATTTCGATCAGATTTTCTTCCCGGGTGAATTCTCGCAGAGGGAGTGCATAGGGCTTGATCCGCTCCAGTGAGTATTTACCGGTGGTATTGATGCTGTATGCATACTCGATCTGTACCCCTGCTTCTTCAAATTTCACGTAGCACATCTTGCTGTTCACAGACTGGATCCTCGCGCCCATTTCCCGGAGCTTCATGGTTCCGGCTAACACCTCGTTATTGAGCATTCCTTTCATGACACACCTCCAGTCTCATGAGAAAAACATCTCTTCCTACTTCTGTTATACCGCGAAACCGGAGATTTTAACAGGTTTTTGCATGTGTTTTCCCCTAGATTTTCAGATGGATGAAAATGAAGACCGCGGAGCAATACATGGCTTGTTATGCGGCCAAGGGGAGGAATGGTAAGGGGGAATCAATAAGCGCCTAAATAGGATAAGAAAAAACCTGTGTTCCCTCGAAAATCACCCCATGGGTGATAGAAATTTCAGGTAAAACGCAGTATAATAATGCGGTGAATCTCTGACCAATGGGGTCGGAGAAAAAAATAGCAGAAGAAAGAAGGACGCAGAATGATGAATAATCTGATGGGAAAAGTGATTACAATGGTAATTGCAACAGGGATCCTGTTAGGGTGCGGCGTGGCAACCTCTCAGCCGGTGTACGCATCGGAGCCATTTCTGGGAGAAATCAGGGCTGTTGGATTCAATTTTACGCCGCAGGGTTGGGCGCCTTGTGATGGAAGGCTGATCCCAATCCAGCAAAACTCGGCGCTTTTTGCGCTTCTAGGCACGATGTACGGCGGCAATGGTACAACAAACTTCGGTTTGCCGGACCTGCGGGGCCGTGTGGCTCTGGGGGTGGGGAATGGCCCTGGCCTTACACCGCGCGTGCAAGGTGAGGCGGCCGGCGTTGAATCGGTCACATTGCTGTCAGCACAGATGCCGGCTCATGCTCATCAGAATACCGCTGCGGCAACAGCTGGAACGACGAATACCCCCAGCGCCTCGGTCTATCCGGCAGGGATGGCGGTTACAGCCACCGCTTCAGACCGCACGGAAATCAGTGTTGACGCAAACGCCTACGCGTCACCGGCGAATACCGCAATGGGCTATTCCACCGTCGCTGGGAACTCACAGCCCCACGAGAACATGCAGCCTTACCTCGGCGTCAATTATATCATTGCATTGCAAGGGATCTTTCCTTCACGGGATTAGTAATGATGCTTTGCTTGGAATCGGAACCGCAAACTATGAGGAGCAGGTGGGAAATGGGTAATTCGCGTTTTATTCGAAAACTGATGCAACTGATTCCAGTGGTCATGGGATTGTTTCTTTTAATGACCGGCTCGGCGGAAGCGGCGGACCAGCTGTTTTACACCCAGTCGTATGCGCCTTACCAGATGGTTGCCCGTGATCTGGTCACCGGGGCGTCTGCGGAGGTGGTTTATACATCGGCCACGGGGAGCCCCCGGGCGGTAGCCGTGGATAGCGGTGCCGGAAAGGTCTATTTTTCAGACCCCCATGGGACGGTGGCAAAGATATTCAGAGCCAATTGCGATGGGACCGGTACGCCTGAGACCTTTCTGACAGGGGTTTGGGCCTCTGATATTGCGCTGGATACGGCGGATGGCTATCTCTATTATTCTCAGCCGACGGATGGCAGTGTCTATCGCGTGAAGCTGGCGGACGGATCGGAGAAAACCGCTGTGTATTCAGCGGGTGCCACGGGTGCCCCGAAAGCGGTTGAATACGACGCCGTAAACCAGAAGCTTTATGTTGCAGATTATAAGCTCGGGAAAATATTCAAGATGAACAAGGACGGAAGCAACCAAGCGGAATTTCTGGACAGTGTCCACGGAATGGGTTTGGCTGTCGATCCGGTCAACGGCAAATTCTACTACTCCCAGGCTTATGCGCCGACCTTCAATGTGGTGCGGGTGGATTTAGCGGATGGCGGGAATCAGGAGATCATCTATACCTCCGCAACGGGATCCCCGGGAGCCATTGCCATTGATGGCAGCAACGGTCTTGGCTACTTCAGCGATCGTCATTCATCCGTAGCAGCCCTATTCAAATTCAATCTGACCGGCAGTGCGAACCCTGTGGTGCATATCTCCTCGGTGAACGCCTCTGGAATCGGCATTTATAATGAGGTGCCAGCGGTGGTAGTAGACAGTCTGACCATCAAGGCACAGCCAACCCTGGCCTATACCGTGGGGGATGCCCTGGACCTGAGTGGTTTGCAGGTGACGGTGGCTTACAGTGATGCAAGCAGCGAAGA
>CAYRIO010000009.1:0-111125 GCA_964424355.1 uncultured Peptostreptococcaceae bacterium | reverse complement strand
CCTGGATTATACCGTGGGGGATGCCTTGGACCTGAGTGGTTTGCAGGTGACGGTGGCTTACAGTGATGCAAGCAGCGAAGATGTAGCCTTTACCGATTTTGCGGCGAAGGGGCTGGCTGTGGACAAGGCGTCAGGAACGATCCTGGCTCTGGCAGACGATGGGGTGAAAATCACCGTAACCCACGGTGTGAGTGGGAAAACCATCCAGACCGAGGTTCTGGATGTGAACAGTGCAGCGGTGGTCGTTGACAGTTTGACCATCAAGGTGCAACCGACCCTGGATTATACCGTGGGGGATGCCTTGGACCTGAGTGGTTTGCAGGTGACGGTGAACTACAGTGACGCAAGCAGTGAAGATGTAGCCTTTACCGATTTTGGGGCGAAGGGGCTGGCTGTGGACATGGCGTCAGGAACGATCCTTGCTCTGACAGATGATGGGGTGAAAATCACCGTAACCCATGATGTGAGCTCGGAAACCGTCAAAACTGCGGCACTCAGCGTGAGCAACGGTGGGGGTATAGAATATACGATTACCTTGGATACGCCTGTCGGTGGCACTATCGCCGCTAATAAGGCAACGGCTGAACAAGGTGCATCGGTGATCCTGACCATCACCCCGGATCCGGATAAGCAGCTGAAATCCGGCAGCTTGATGTATAACGACGGTAGCAGTGATACACCCATTGACGAATCGACTTTAACTTTCAGTATGCCCGGCGAGAACATCACGATCAAGGCCGAGTTTGAAGATGCCCCAACCACGCCGGCAGTCGTTGAGAGCCTTGCTGTGAAGACCCAGCCAACGCTTACATATGGTGATGGGGATACCCTTGACCTAAGCGGCCTGGTGGTGACGCTGAACAAAAGCGGTAACGTTCATACCTATGTGGCTTTTGCTGATTTCGCAGCAACAGGCCTGACCACGGATCGTGCGAATGGCGAGAGCCTGACAATGGCCGACGATGGGGGCGTGATTACGATCACCCATACGGATACTGCTTATACCGTCCAAACGGAAGCCATCCATGTGGGTGCTGAAGCGGTAACGGTGTACACCATCACCATTGATGAACCTTCCGGCGGAACGATCACAGCGGATAAGAGTACCGCCGCAGCGGGTGAGATCATTACCCTCAGTGTGACTCCGAATGCAGGAAGAACGCTTAGATCAGGCAGTTTGGAATACAATGACGGGACAGACACCGTAAAAATCAGCGGCAAGAAATTCACGATGCCAGCTGCAAATGTAACTGTCACTGCAGCCTTCAAGAAGAAGGACAGCGGCGGAAGCAAGAATTCCAACAATAACAGCAATACTGGGGGATCCGGGGCAGGAACAACGCCGTCGGGTTCAGCCAATCAGAGCACTGGAACCACCGGGTCCGAGTTGGACAAAATCTCTCCTTCCGACGAAAAGGCACTGGGAAAAGCTCTGGACCAGGCTTTGAACAAGAAGGGTGAAATCCAGATTGACATTTCTAAGGATCTGAATCAAGCGGCTCGGTTCTCTGCAGCGGTGATGAACGAACTGGCTAAGCGGGATAAGCCTCTGACGGTTGTGGGCAAAGGGGTGACCGCGACATTCCCTGCGGGTGTTCTTAGCAAAGCCCCAGAGGTTACTGGCGCATTGGCCCAGGGGGGAACGCTTACCATTGGTGCGCAACCTCTCAGCGAAACAGAGCGAAGACAGATCCTAGCGAACACTGAGCCCGGAGAGAGCAGCAGGATTTTCGAGGTTGGGGGGCAGATGTTTGAGATGACTGCCCAGGTGACCAGTGGATCTGGCGCGGGCGCCACAATAACCCAACTCCACACCTTCAGTCGGCCTGTGAGCCTGATTTTTGATCTTTCGGGTGTCAGCTTGACGGAGAAACAGATCAGGGAGCTGTGCGGTGTCCGTGTTGAGAAGAAAGCCAACGGCAAAACTGCTTTGACAAAACTGGGTGGCACATATGATCCCGCCACCAAAACCTTCACAGTCCAAACAAATCAATTTAGCCAGTACGCCGTTATGGGTGTAGAGAATCTGGTTGAAATCAGTATGGATACGAAGAGCGACACTGCTCTGGTCAATGGCGTGTCGAAGAAAATGGATGCCTTGCCGATTACGCGCAATGACCGGACCTTGGTTCCCCTGCGCTTTATCGGGGAAGCTTTGGGAGCAACGATTGAGTGGGATCCAGCCGATCGAAAGGCGACCATCAGACAAGCCGAAAAGACCTTGGTGTTGTATGTAGACAAGACAGGAGACGGCCAAGAAACTTCCGCTGTCATCAGCAACGATCGCACATATGTCCCTGTAAGGTATATTTCTGAAGCTTTTGGGGCTCAGGTGACATGGTCGGAAGCAGATCACACCATTACGGTCATTAAGTAGGAAGGGAATCGCACTATAAATGAAAAAGCCAGGCGGAATGGGAAGAACCCATACTGTCTGGCTTTTTTCATATGGATGAGAGCTTAATCTCGGGAGCCATTACTCAATAATCGTAATCATTTGGGAAACGGGGTCCCAAGTCACTTTCATACCAAGGTTCTCGCTGACAAAGCGTACGGGCAGCAGGGTACGGCCATTGACGATTTGGGCGGGTTCGTCGGTGGTCACGGGGGTTCCATTAACGATGGCCTGAGTTTTCCCAATATAAAGTGAAACGGTTTTGTCTTTCAAGTGAATCAGTATCTGGCCGTCGCTTGCTGTCCATTTCACCGAGCCGCCCAGTTTTTCAATCATGGACCGGATTGGGATCAGGGTGCGGCCAGAGGCAGACACAATGGGTTGTGTGTCCTTATCGGCATCAATGGCTTGTGCAATTCCATCAACCATGATGTTTGAACTGCCAAGGCTGAAGGAGACGGTCTTTTTAGAACCGATGGCGCCAGGAGACGGAGTAAACGGCGGGGCGTCAAGAGTGGCGGTATCTCCTGTGATAGCAAGTGCTTCAGCGGAATAAGGGGATTCGCCATAACTGTTTACTGCCTTGATGCGGTAGGTGTATTTTGCCCCTTCTTTCAAGGCTGTATCATGGAAACTGTGGAGCGTGCTATGGGTGAGCTTGGCCCCTGATAAAATTTCATAGGAGCCGCTCCCTTCGCGCCGTTCCACGATATATTGTGTGATCTGCATGAAGGATTCAGTAAACTGGAGATCGATAGCAGATTCCGGCGTGAAGCCATCCGCAGCGTACGACCACCCATAACGGGCAGTAAGGTTCTGAGGCGCGGGTGGCACTGTTTTCTCTGAAGGGGGCGTCCAGGTATATATCTCGGAGAATGCTGAGCGGTTGCCGTTGTTTGAGAACGCCTGGACGGTCAGTCGATATTCTTGTGTGTCATTGATGAAAAGGTCCGCATGGGTAGTATTTGCGGGCAGGGTTGATAGGACTGGCCGGTTATCAGGCCCCACCAAGGCGAGGGTGAATCCATCTTCATTGCTGCTGGCATCCTTCCAGAAAACTGTAAGCTTGGATATCCCAATGGATCCGGGCGTCAGCATCGTTGAAATCCCTTTGGGAGCAGCCAGGATCTCTAGGGCTGCCGGACTTGAAAAAGCAGTTCTGCCCCCATAACTGATGGCTTGAACCGAATAGGCGTACTGAACATCTGGCTGAATGTCAGTATCCGTATAGTTTGATGTCTTGCTGGTGAAAAACCGTTCCGAAGCGGTGGATCCTTCTGTTCGTTTCAAGATCCAACTGATGCTTTTTGTAGCATTTCCAGGCTGTTCCCAGTGGAGGTTGATAGAATTGCCGGAACCTGCACCAGGGCGAACGGTCAGATCCGCGGGAGCCGCAGGCATCCCTTCGGCGGAAATGCTGTTGCTCGGTTCAGACACACCCGCGGCGGATGTGGCCCGAACCCGGTATGCCCAGGTGGTTTCAGGTTCCGGAGTGATCATCGCTGTGGTGGTGTTGGCAGGCAGTGTGGCTACTTCAGTATACGCGGCGCCATCCAGGCAGCGCTCCAGGATAAAGCCATCTTCATCCGAGCTGTTATCCGTCCAGCTCAGCTGCTGTCCGTTGGGACCGCCCGCCAGGTTTTCAATGATGGCAAGCTTCAGTTTGGAGGGGCCCCAAATCAGTTTTTTCAGTGTTATCGGAATGATGTCCGGTTCTGTCTGTAAGGGCGTTTGAATAATCGGGCTGAGGGTGCAGACTGGGGAGAGCTCCAGTGCGAATCCCTGTTGGAATGGGATTGTTAATAATCCAGAAATCAATGTCAGGGTAAGGAACTTAAGCAGTCTTTTATGCATGGGGTATCCTCTCGATTCCGTATGATAGGAGATGACACCAGTTTATTCCTCTTTTCGTTGGAATTCAATGGGCCTTAAGCAACAGTGCTGTTCCTGCGACTTATTTGCCCACTATGGGTAATGAATTGCCATCGCATTGCTCCGGGTATCGCCCTGTGTTACTGTGAACTCAGAGATCTTTACATCTGAACGGGGGGATACGCATGGAAGACAGGCAGGTAAGGCTGATACAGGAAATGGTGCCGGGCCGGCAGATTACACTGGCTCACTTGATTGCAAATCCAAAGGAAATCATTTATAAGAAGCTGGGGCTCAACCCTGCATTGGATTATTCTGCGGCGGCTATCGGCATCCTCACCATGACGCCCAGTGAGATGGCGGTCATCGGCAGTGATGTGGCCACGAAGGCGGCGGATATCGAACTGGGCTTCGTGGATCGTTTCAGCGGGACTCTGATTCTGACGGGTTCGGTTTCTAATGTGGAGGTCGCGCTTCGGGAAATCATCAGTTATGCGGAGCGGGCATTGGATTTCACCATTTGCAAGATCACCCGGACGTAGGGTGCCATCATGAAAAAAATCATCCTAGTGGGGCGCACCAGTGCCGGGAAGACAACCCTGACCCAGGTCCTGCGGTCGCGGCCCATTGTCTATGAGAAAACCCAGTACATCAATCATCACGACATCGTGATCGACACACCGGGAGAATATGCTGAAACCAAGGTGCTGGCCCGCGCCCTGGCGCTGTATTCCTATGAAGCCGATATCATCGGCTTCCTCATCAGTGCGACAGATGACCATTCCATCTATCCGCCTAATGTGACTCCCTGTGTGAATCGGGAGGTCATCGGCATTGTGACACAGATCGATAAACCGGGAGCAACACCGGAAAGGGCTGAGGAATGGCTGCGGCTTGCGGGATGTGAAACGGTCTATCATGTCAGCGCCATCAGCGGTGAGGGGGTCTGGCAGATATTCAGGCATCTCGGTGAGCCTGGGGATATCCTTCCCTGGGGGGCAATGAATAAAGAAAATTGAAACAGACAGGTGGCGGGGGATTGACCCGTTCCGCCTGTCTGTTTTTTGCCCGTGCGCCACTGGTTGTACCCAACTGCAGAGTGTGTTACATTTTGAGAAAAGGAAAAATGATGGGGAGGGGCCATGAGCAGAGCGGGGAGATGGGCGGAAAAAATGAACAGTTATCTGCACCATTTGTCCCTGAAACAGAGGTTGCTTCTGTATTTCCTGCTGCTGATCCTGGTTTCCTACCTGGGGATGGGGCTGCTGCTGAATCTGTCCATCACCCGCCAGATGAACAGTGTGTATACGGATTTCACCCGTCAGACCCTCAGTCAGGCGATGCTGGATCTGGAGAGCCGGATCGGCAACATCGACAGGGTCATGGGGGTCATCCTGGCGGACCGAAGTGTCCTCAACCATCTGAAGAACATGGATGGCACCGATGCAGGCCAGGTTCGGAAGCTGTTGGGTGCCATCAAAGACCAGTACCCTGAGATTCTGGGGATTTCCCTGATCGACAGAAGCGGAACCCTGCTCAGCAACGAGATGTATCAGCCGGAAACCCTGGCCGCCGTCACGGTGCCCTGGCGGGTGGATATCACGGTTCAGACGGCTCCCATTCGGTTCCTTTCCCGGCCCTACGGCCGCAATATGGCCTATTATAATCCTGTCAGCTCGGATCGAATCCTGTCCGTGCTGAAGCCTGTGCCGGGACCAGACAACACCATCCTGGGGATCCTCAGTGTGGATATGGATGTGGAGCTGCTGAAGGCAGGGTTGGACCGCTTCAAACTGGGCAAAAATGGATTTGTCTATATTCTGGACCCGGAAGGCAACGTGGCGTATGCCCCCGAAAATCCCATTGTTCCCCGGCTAAAGGTATCGTGGTTCAAGGGGGATCAGGGAGGCACCTTCAGCCGGAACATCCTGGGCGTTCCCTACCAGGTGATCTATGAAACCTCGCCTTACACAGGCTTCAAGGTCGTAGGGGTTTTCCCCGAGAATGAAACCTTGCGGGTGGTCACGGAGTTCCGGCTCTATTTCCTCGCCATCCTGGTGCTCATCATGGGGCTGTCCCTTCCCGGTGCCCAGCGGATCTCCGATACGGTGGTGCGTCCTCTGGAAAAACTGAAGGAGCTGATGAGCCGGGCGGAAAAGGGGGATTTGAATGTATCCTTCAATCCGCAATATATGGACGAAATCGGGCAGCTGGGTCAGCGGTTCGACCGGATGATTCACGAGATCAGGAACCTGATCGCCCTGGTGCGGGTGGAACAGGCCAGCAAACGGCGGGCCGAGCTGCGGGTGCTCCAGGCTCAGATCAACCCACACTTCCTTTACAATACGTTTGATACCATCCACTGGATGCTTAAAAAATATCAGGCCAACGATGTGATTGCAGTGATCAGCCGTCTCACGGACCTGTTCCGGATCAGCCTCAGCGGCGGGCGGGATATCATCACCCTGGGGGAGGAGCTGCGCCATGTGGAGGCCTATCTCTCCATTCAGCAGGTCCGCTATGAGGATCTTCTGGCGTACAGCATCGATGTTCCGGAAGACCTTTACGCCCTTCATGTCAGCAAATTGATTTTGCAGCCCCTGGTGGAGAATGCAATCTACCATGGTATCAAGAACCGGGAAACCGGCGGGATGATCCGCATTCATGGCAGTGTGGAGAAGCAGATGCTGGTGCTGGAAATAACGGATAACGGACCGGGGATCTCTCCGGAGCGTCTCACGGAGCTGCAGAGGCGGTTGGAGACCATGGATCTGCCCGGGGATGCTTCCTCGGGAAAGGGGTACGGTCTCTACAATGTCCATGAGCGCATCCGCCTGAACTTTGGGGCGGCGTACGGCATCAGCATTGAAAGCACGGAGGGCGAAGGGTGCAGTGTCCGTGTTGTCTGCCCGGTCATTGCCAAAGGGGGTGAAAAGGATGAAACTGAAGATGCTCATCGCGGATGATGAACCGAAAATACGGCAGGGAATAGCAGCCTGTTTTGATTGGGAGAGTATGGACATCACGGTAGCGGGTCTGGCCCGAAACGGGGTGGATCTGGTTGCCCAGTGCAGGGAGAAGGCGCCGGATCTATGCCTGGTGGATATCTGCATGCCCCAGATGGATGGACTGGATGCGGTGGACGAAATCCGAAGCTTTCTTCCGGAAACCCGGTTCATCATCATCAGCGGTTATGAGGAGTTCGACTATGCGCGCCGTGCGGTTGCCAGCGGTGTGGAGGCTTTTATCCTGAAACCCATCGATGAGGCGCTGTTGGTGCAGACCGTGGAAAAGGTGGGGGAGATCATCCGGAAAAGCCGGGAAAATGCCGGCCTGCTCCGGTTTGCCCGAAAACGCCTGGAAGAGGTGAAACCCCTGCTGTTTGAACGGTTTGTCCAGGAATGGCTTCAGGATGGATTTTCAGAGGTGGAACTGGCGGAAGAGCTGGCCTTCTGGCAGTTGGACGCGCCGGGTCCTTATTCCCTGCTGCTCATGGATCATGCGGCTGCCGGAACCCTTCAGGGGACTGCGGGAGCGTTTCGAGAACGGCTCTATGCCCTGTATCATGGTATCGAGCGGCAGCTGGAGGGGCGGCGGGTGCTGTGGGCATCCCTGACACCCCGGGTTTCTCTGGGCGTGCTGTCCGGGTTATTGCCGGACGCCCAGGAGATGTTTTCTCAGGGGGCAGCCAAAGCGCTGGGGTCCCAGCTTGATTTCACCCTGCGGATCGCCTGCAGGGAAACCACCGCCATGGGAGAGTGCTTTCAGAGCATCTGTGAGGATCTGCTCCGGGAGCTGGAGATGCATCGGCAGGCATCTCCGGTGATTGAAACGGTCCGGGGGATCATCGAAGACGAATATATGGACAAGGAACTCAGCCTCGGCAGTGTTGCAGCCCGTGTCAACACCAGCGCCAGCTATCTGAGCCGTCTTTTCCGTGAAGAGACGGGCACCGGCTTTGCGGAGTATCTGATCCGCACCCGGGTGCGGCAGGCGATCCGGCTGATGGTCGTTTCGGATGCACGGATCGGGGAGGTGGCTGATCAGGTGGGTTACCGATCCCTTCACTATTTTTCCAATGCCTTTAAGAAGATAACGGGGATGAGCCCGGGAGAATACCGAACTGATCATGAGGGGGTGCCGCTGTGAAGGGGCCAAGCCGGAGAGTGATCGGGCTTTTATCGGCGGGGGTCCTGATCCTGGGCTGTCTGCTGGTGTTCTGGATTTTGAAGAACGACCGGATTGAAACCGGGACAGCTTTGGTGATGGGCGTATCCTTCTCCGATCTGGCAGATCCTTGGCAGCAGCAGCTGTATCAAGATCTCCAGGTTGCCTTGAAGGATGCGGATGCGGCGCTTCTCACCTATGATGCGGCCGGGTCTGCCGCCGAACAGGCACAGAACCTGCTGGATCTGGAGGCTCGCCGGATTGATGCCCTGGTCATTGTTCCCATTGTAAACGATCAGCTGGGAAGTCAGTTGGATCGGTTCAAGCAGAAGGAAATATTCGTGGCCCTCCTCCAGAGCCGGGTCAAGGATTTCGAGCCGGATGTGTTCGTCCATTCCGATGACCGGACCGCTGGAGAAATCGCCGGGAGCTATCTGGGCAGGGTGCTGGGCGGCCGAGGCGTCCTGATGGAGATTTCAGGTGACCCTGAGGACCCGGTCAGTATGGCCAGGCAGACAGGATTCCGCAGCAAGGTGGCGCTTTTTCCTGAACTGAAACGGGAATACCTGGTGCCGGGACATTACTCGGGCACCTTCACGGAAAGAGCCCTGATCAGCAACGGCTTCACCGGGATGACCCCGCCTCCGGCGGGGATATTCGCCCACACGGACCTGATGGCCTTCGGAGCCGCCCGGGCTTTCCGCCAAGCGGGGCAAAATCCGGTGATCATTGGGATCAACGGCTTGCCGGGGGCCATGCAGGGCATGGATCTCGTGGAAAAGGGCTTGCTCAGTGCGACGATTTCCTATCCCACCGGTGGCAGTGTGGCCGTTGAAGCCCTGCTGAAATGGATGAAGGGCGAGGACTATCTGAGAGAGGTGCGGATTCAGCCGGTACTCCATACCGGGGCCCTTTCTCCGGAATACAAATGATTGTCACGATGATTGACGTTTCTCCTTTCGGGAGAAACGTCAATTTTTTATGAACAGAGGACAAATTATCGCAAATACTTCAAGTGGGAATCCGACTATACTGAAACTGAAAAGCACCCGGACTGTCCGGAAGCATGGCTTGGGAAAACGTTTCAGAGAGGATCGGACATGGAATATATCCTGGAGATCAAGCAGGTGAATAAATCATTCACAGGGGTGAAAGTGCTGGACGGCGTGACGTTCCATCTGTGCCCCGGAGAAGTGCATGCCCTGATGGGGGAGAACGGTGCCGGGAAATCCACCCTGATGAAAATCCTGATGGGGATTTACAAGGCTGACGGGGGGCATATCTATTTACGGGGCCAAGAGGTCCATATCAGCGGACCCAGCGATGCCATCGCCAAGGGGATTTCCATGATCCATCAGGAGCTCAGCCCCGTCCTGGACATGGAGGTGTCTGAGAACATATTCATCGGCCGGGAAATCCTAAAAAAGGGGTTTGAGGCATTCCGAATTGTCGATAAAGCGGCCATGCGTCAGGAAGCTGCCCGACTATTCAAGGAAATGGCGGTGGAGATCGATCCGACAACCCTGATGCGCCACCTCAGTGTTGCCCAGATGCAGCTGGTGGAGATTGTGAAGGCCATTTCCCTGTCATCGGAGATCATCATCATGGATGAGCCTACCTCGGCGATTACGGACCGGGAAGTGGAGGTGCTCTTCCAGCAGATTGAAAAGCTGAAGGCACAGGGTGTGGCAATCATCTACATCTCACATAAGATGGATGAGATCTTCAAGATAGCGGACCGGATCACCGTCCTCAGGGATGGGCAGCTGGTGGGATCCGATGTGAGCAGTCAAATGAGCCGGAAACGGCTGATTACGATGATGGTGGGCCGGGAAATATCCGAGATATTTCCGAAGGAGCATGTTCCCCCAGGCGAAAAGCTTTTGGAAATCAAGAATCTGCAGCAGGGGAGAAAGGTGCGAAATGTCAGCTTCGATCTGCGGGCAGGGGAAGTGTTAGGAATCGCAGGGCTGGTGGGAGCCGGACGCAGCGAGCTGGCGGAGTGCATCTTCGGTGTCCGGGCCAGTAAGGGCGGAGAGGTGCACTTAAGGGGCACCAAGCTTCAGATCCGCCATCCCAAGCATGCCATCGCAGCCGGTATGGCCCTGATTACAGAAGACAGGAAGGGTACCGGGCTGAATCTGAAAGCTTCTATTGAAGAGAATATCACCATCGTCCATATAGACAGCCTTGCTTCCCTGGGGGTCATTGACCGGAAGCAGGAGGCGCAGCAGGCGGAAATCTACATGGAGAAGCTCCGGGTCAAAGCGGCTTCACGGAAAGCGCCGGTGATTTCCCTCAGCGGCGGGAATCAGCAGAAGGTGGTCTTGGCCAAGTGGCTGCTGACAGAACCGGATATCATCATTTTCGATGAACCGACCCGGGGAATCGATGTCGGGGCCAAGCGGGATATCTATGTCCTGATCGGAGAACTGGCGAAAATGGGGAAGGGCATCATTGTCATATCCTCGGAATTGCCGGAGGTTATGGGGATCAGCGATCGGATCCTGGTGATGTGTGAAGGCCGGATAACGGGAGAATTGGCCCGAAAAGACTTTTCGCAGGAGGCAATCATGGCGTATGCCTCTGCAATGGGAGCGTGTGAGTGATGGAAGAGCGAGTGGCTGGAAAACAACTGAAGCTGGGTGGGAACGTCCGGGAACTGGGGATTTTGTTCGCTTTTATCATGATCATCGTTTTTTTGATGGTCCTGTCCCCGGAGGCGTTTGCAAGACCCTCCAATCTGATCAATATCGTTAAACAGGCGTCCATCAACGGGATTCTGGCCTGCGGCATGATGTATGTCATCATCTCCGGGGGGATCGATCTCTCGGTGGGTTCCACTGCGGCTCTGGCCGGTGTCATGGCGGCTCATTTTTCCCATCCGGGAGAGTACCCGCTGATTGTGCCCCTCATCATCGCCTTGGCGGTCGGTGCCATTGTGGGCCTGATCAACGGGGCAGGGGTTGCTTATGGGGACATTCCCCCCTTCATCATCACGTTGGGTACCATGACGGCAGTCCGGGGCGTATCCCTGATTGCCAGCGGTGGTGCACCGGTGTTCGGCGTATCCAAGCCCTTTGAATTCGTAGCCAGCGGTTTTCTGTTCGGCATTCCCCTGCTGGCGGTGTATTTTGCGGGAATTGTGGCCATCTGTGCCTTCATTCTCACCAAAACCGTGTTCGGCAGACGGGTGTATACCATCGGCGGGAATGAAACGGCCGCCCGGGTTTCCGGGATCGATGTCCGCCATATCAAGGTGATGGTCTACACGCTGTCCGGAGTTCTGGCAGGCTTTGCCGGAATGCTGCTGGCCTCCCGCACGGTTTCCGGGTCTCCCACGGCAGGGAGCGGTTATGAACTGGATGCCATCGCAGCGGTCATCATCGGCGGCATCAGCATGGCAGGCGGGGCGGGGAAATGGTACGGCACCGTCATCGGTTCCCTGATGATTGCCGTCATCGGCAACGGTCTCGATATCCTGGGGGTATCCTCCAATTATCAGTTGGTCATCAAGGGCGCCATCATCGTTCTGGCGGTCCTGATCGATATCAAGAGCAAGGCAAGGCGGGAATAACGGGATGGATCACTCCGATATTGTATATGGCCTGGGCCATATGAATATAACTTACCCAATCAAAAGGAGGAGACAAGAATGAAAGCAAGAAAACTCATGTCTATCTGTTTGACGGCGGTTCTGGCCGTATCTTTGCTGGCAGGCTGTGCCGCTCCGGCCGCTCCGGCTGCTGAGGCTCCCAAAGAGGAAGGCGGAAAAAAATTCGCGCTGTTCATGAGCCACATGTCCAATGCCTTCACCATCGAGCTTTCCGATGCGGTGAAAGCCCAGGCCGCTGAGCTGGGGGTAGAGGTAACGGTCAACGATGCCAGCAAGGATGCCGCAAAACAGATCAGCCAGATTGAAACCACAGTGAATCAGGGGATTGACGGCATCATCATCGAGCCGGTTTCCGTCGACGCGATTGTTCCTGCAGTCAAAGCTGCCAAGGCAGCGGGGGTTGCCGTCATCATCGTGAACCAGCAGATCAGTGATCCTTCCGCTGCCAGCGCCTATGTCGGCGTGGCCAATAAGGATGGCGGCGCCATGGAAATGACCAAGGCGGTAGAGGATCTGGGCGGTACAGGCAATGTAGCACTGCTTCTGGGGCCCATGGGTTCCGACGGTCAGCTGGGCCGTTCTGAAGGCTACAAGGCTGTCATGGACGCCAACCCCGGTATCAAGGTAGTATTCGAGAGCACAGCCAACTGGACCACGGACGAAGCCCTGAAATTGGCTGAAAACTGGCTCCAAGCCGGGAAAGATATCAAAGCGATCGTTGCCCAGAATGACGGGATGGCCCTGGGCGCTCTGAAAGCGGTTGAAGATGCCAAAATGCAGGATTCCATCAAGGTTTACGGCCTGGATGCCACTCCGGACGCACTGGCAGCCGTCAAAGAAGGCCGCTTGGCCGCAACGGTTTCCCAAAGCACAACCGCCCAAGGAACTGAGGCGATGAAGGCCGCTGTTGCCGTAGCCAAAGGCGAAACGGTAGAGCCTGTAAAATTGGTGGATTTCACCCTGATCACCAAAGAGAATGTGGATCAGTTCATCAAATAGCCGTTTCTGATCAATGCCCCCCATTGACCTTCCTGTAACAGACCGATCTGGTCGTTGCAGGGAGGTTTTTCATTTTTAATGACCGGGCCAGGTCTGTTGAAACGGTTCACGGGAAGGGGTATAGTGAGAGCATCAGACAAAAGGGAGCCGGCATCGGTCGGACCCTGAACCGGGAGGACAGGTCATGGGATTATTCCTGAAGCACGTGGGCATCGGACTGCTGATATCGCTGGCATTTTGCGGCTGCGCCGCAAAAGAGAAACCGGAGAATGCTGAATCCCCTCCGGTTGTGAGCGGTTCGGAAAAAGCAGCACAGACGCAGTTCGCGTTCTGTGTGTCCCATCAGCAGAATGAATTCATCATCGGGGTGACCCGAACCATCCAGGGCGCAGCCGAGGAAGCAGGGGTGCGGATGACGGTGCTGGACGGCAATCAGAATGCGGAAAAACAGGTGGGACAAGTGGAGAACCTGATTACCCAGGGAATCGACGGTATCCTCATCGAGCCGGTATCCCGGGAGGCCCTGGCCCCTGCCATTGCGGCCTGCAAAGAAGCAGGGATTCCTGTAATCACCTTCAATCAACGGGTTGCCAACCAAGAAGCAGCCACCTCTTTTGTGGGTGTGGACATGGTTCAGGGCGGCATGATGGAGATGGAAGAGGCGGCTGCCAGTTTAAGCGGCAAGGGAAACATCGTTATCCTGCACGGGCCCATGGGGGGAGATGCCCAGGTGGGCCGGGATCAGGGCTATCGGCGTGTGCTGGCCAAGTATCCGGGCATCCGGGTGGTTGCAGAGCAGTCGGGCAACTGGGTCCGTGGGGATTCCTATGCCATCATGGAGAACTGGATCCAATCGGGAAAGCAAATCGATGCGGTAGTGTCCCAAAATGACGATATGGCCCTGGGAGCGCTGAAGGCTGTGGAAGAGGCCGGTATGGAAGCCCGGATCCGGGTTTTCGGCTTGGATGCCACCCCTGACGGCCTGCGGGCCATCCAGGAAGGGCGGCTGACCTGCACCATTTCCCAAAATGCGGACCGGCAGGGGGCCATTGCCGTCAATGCCTTGATTGACGCGGCGATTGGCAAGGATGTCAGCCCGGAATACATCATCGACCACGTGCTAATCACACAGAAAAATGTTGCGGAATATCTGAAATGAATAAAGCCTTCACGGGTTGTTCACACGGGGTGGCTATAATAATCCCATGAAACACGAACAATCACTCTTGAATAGAGGAAGGTGTCAGCAATGAAACATCAAAAAATAATGAAGCAGCTTCTCGTCGGCATTCTGGTTCTGGGGATGATCGGCCAAGCGGTTCCCTCCCATGGGGATTCTGTGACAGTCTCCAGCGGCAACATCACGGTCTTGGTCAACGGTCAAGCGGCAGAGCTGAAGGATACCGCGGGAAACAAGGCGGAAGCGGTGAACTACGAGGGGTCTGTCTACCTGCCTATCCGGGGCGTTGCAGAAGCCCTGGGACTGACCGCGGCGTATGACAGCAGTTCTAAAACCGTTAATATCACAGGAACCGTGGCCGCATCCCCGCAGGGGGCAGGCACCCCGCCAACGGGGATACCGCCCACCGGAGCGCCGCCAACAGGCACACCCCCTACGGGGACCCCGCCAACAGCGATGGCGCAGTCCGGCGGAACCTCAGCGTCTGCTGCTGTGGCAGTGAAAAAACAGATTGATGTGGTGTTTGACGCCATCCAAGTGAGCCTCAATGGTACGGCGACGGTATTAAAAGATGCCAGCGGCAATACCGTGACCCCTTTCAACTATAACGGGACGATTTATCTGCCGGTCCGTGCAGTCGCTGAGGCCCTGGGGGTAGCTGTCACCTATGACACGGCTGCAGCAACAGTCCAACTGGGCAGTGGTGCTCCGGGAGGGGCCCCCGGTGCTGGCGGTGGGAGCAGTTCTGAAGCCACAGGCACAGCGGAAGTCACACAGACCGGCGGGTCCGAGACCCTCTCCGGAAAAACCCTGACGGCAGACGGCGCAGATGAATCCGTGGTCATGGTTTCAGGCGGCGGCACCTTGGTGCTGAAGGATGCAATCCTGAATAAGACCGGCGAATCCTCCTCAGAAGAAAGCAGTAATTTCTCGGGGGTGAATGCGGGGATCCTGGCATCGGATGGCAGTCAGATCACGGTAAGCGATACCACCATCAATACCGCCGGTGACGGTGCCAATGCGATTTTCTCCACGGGGGATAAGACCACCATCACCGTTTCCAATGTCACCATCAAGACAACGGCCAATTCCTCCAGGGGGTTGGATGCAACCTATAACGGCACGATCCTGGCAGAAGATGTCTCCATCGACACGGCGGGGGCTCACTGCGGGGCGCTGGCAACAGACCGGGGCGAAGGAACCGTAACGGCTAAACGGGTGATCGCCAAGACTTCCGGCGAAGGATCCCCAGGGATCTATTCCACCGGGGCCATCACGGTATCGGATTCGACCCTGACAGCCAGCGGCTCAGAGGCTGCCGTCGTCGAAGGCAAGAACAGCATCACCCTGACGGATGTCGTGCTTTCCGGGGCCCTGAAATGCGGCGCCATGATTTATCAGAGCTTCTCGGGGGATGCCGGCATCGGATCCGGATCATTCACCATGACGGGCGGTTCCTTAACGGCAGCGGTGGGTCCACTCTTCTATTCAACCAACACCCATGCGATCATCACCCTGAAATCGGCTGAGTTGAAGGGGGCCTCTGGGATTCTGATCCAAGCTGGAGCCGATCGTTGGGGGACAACGGGGTCCAACGGCGCGGATGTGGACCTGAATGCTTCAGACCAAATCCTGACAGGGGACGTTACCGCTGACAGCATCAGTACCGTTGCCATGGTGCTGACGGAAGAATCCGTTCTGAAGGGGGCGGTGAACAGCGGCAATACTGCAAAATCGGTGACCCTGGCTCTTCAGAACAAGAGTGTTTGGCAGGTGACAGGCACCTCCTATCTCAGTGGTCTCACCATTGAGGACGCGGATCTGACGTGCATTGTGGATAACGGAAATACCATCTACTATGATGGAGAGAATGAGGATAACGCCTGGTTGGGCGGAACGACCCATGCACTTTCCGGTGGCGGCAGTTTGACGCCGATGGCGTGAGAGTCTGAGGGATAAAACGAAAGAGGTCAGGCCGGATATTGTCCGCCTGACCTCTTTATGACTGCGCAGAAGATTTCAACTTTAAACCAGCCGGAATCCAATCCCTGGCTCCGTCAGTATATGAACTGGGTGTGCTGGCTCGGACTCCAGCTTTTTTCGGAGCTGGCCGATATAAACGCGCAGATACTGGGATTCACCATCGTATTCCTTGCCCCACACGGTTTCCAAAAGATATTTCTGGGTGAGGACCTTCCCATGGTTGATGACCAGCAATTTAAAGACATCATATTCTGTCGGGGTCAGACGCACTTCTTCACCTTCGCGCAGAACGCGGCGGTGCGTCAAATCAATATGGATATCGCCGAAAGTCAGCTCGGGCTCCTCTTCAGGCTTAACCGAATGGCGGAGTGCCGTGCGGATCCGAGCCATCAGTTCACCCATGCCAAAGGGCTTAACCACATAATCGTTGGCTCCGCAGTCCAAGGCTCCGATTTTGTCGGTTTCTGCCTCTTGAACCGATACGATGATGATGGGGGTATCGGTCCATTCGCGGATGCTTCTAATGACATCAATGCCGCTCATATCCGGGAGCCCCATGTCCAGCAGGATAAGGTCCGGTTTAACCAGCGCAGCGGCATCAATGCCACTCCGGCCGTTTTCGGCCTCATGGAGCTCGTAGCCGTGGGCGCGGAGGGAGATACGAAAGAGTTTTCGGATTTGAGGTTCATCATCGATGATCAGGATGCTTGCAGGGTTGGTATTCATCGTTCACCTTTTCGGTCGTCTTGTATGGCACGCTTCATTTTATCATGAATCGGCAGGATGACGGTGATGCGGAATCCTTTCCGGTGGAGCTTTTTCGCACGGATGTGGCCGCCATGAGCCTCGACAAATCCCTTGCAGATGGAGAGGCCCAGGCCGCTGCCTACAACGTTCCTGGTACTTACACCACGATAGAATTTGTCGAAAATCCGTTCAACATCAAACGAGTCAAGGTTCTCCGATTCATTGTAGATGGTAATGAACGCCCGAGCCTCATCGGTTTCGGCGGCGATGGAGATGGTCGTGTTATCCGGCGAATATTTGACGGCGTTATCCAGCAGATTGGTAAGAACCTGGCCGATCAGAACATAATCGCAGTATACCAGGGGGAAGAAGTCACGGATCGTGACCTGGATGGCTCTGGAGCCTCGCTTGGCTTCAATTTCGGACCGGGCGAATCCGAGGATGTCCTCAATGTCGCACCACTGCTTTTTAAGCTCCACGGTCCGGCTTTCAAGCCGTGTCATATCCAGCAGGTTGTTGACCAACCGATTCATTCGGTGGGCCTCATGCTCAATCGTCAGCAGCAGTTCACCCTCGTCCTCCGGTGAGTAAAGTGCCTTATCCTTCAACAGACTGGTGACACTGCCAATGATGGATGTAAGCGGTGTATGCAGATCGTGGGAGACCGAATTGAGTATGGCTGAGTGCAGCTTGTCGGATTCTTTAAGCAGGTGGGCTTCTTCAGCCTTCTGTGTCAGTGTGGCTCTGGCGATCGCGGTGGCGGTAAGATTGGAAACCGCATTCAGAAAGTCCCGGTGGACGGTCAGAAGATTATCCTCGTTCTCTCCCACATAAATGCCCAGGACGCCATGGCATTCCTCATTCGTTATCAGCGGGATATAGTGGCCCTTCGCACCGCTCAGTGTCATTGTATCCCGGCCTGCAGACTGTTTCCGTTCGAATACCCAGGTTGCTACGGCTTCTTCATAGTCGTCATAGATGCTGTTGAGTCGGCTTGTATTCTCAGAAATGACGGTAGGTTTCCCCCCCGCATCGGGAACGATGAACAGACTGTCGCATCCGATTGTTTCAGAGATGTTGAGGCAGATGGTATCCAGGATCATTTCAAGGGAGTTGGTGCCTGATATCTTTTTGCTGATGGAGAAGAGCGCTGCAATCCGAGCTTCCCTTTGGCGTGTCATATGGATCTGGTGGCTGAGTTTGGAGGTCATGGTTCCGATGACGGTTCCAACGGAAATGAAGACAAAGAAACTCAGAAGATACTTTATATCTGATACAGAAAAGCTGTAATAGGGGATAACGAACATGAAATCGAAAATCAGCATGCACAGCACGGCAGTTACGAAGGCCTGTCGACGGCCTCCCTTTACCGCGGAATAGATGACCGGAAGCAGATACAGAAGCGCCAGATTCACATCCCCAATAGTATCCAGGAACAGGAAACCCAGACCGGTGACTCCTCCCAGGATGGCAATGGAAACGCCCATATGTGTGATGGGCAGCTTATCTGAGGTTCTGTGGCGGAACAGCGGTTCCGGTTCTTCGGACTTTTCGTTGGCAATGACATGAACGTTGATATGATAACGGTTTTTAACAAGTTTGCGGGATGTGTTCTCGGACAGCAAATCCTGAAGGTGGAATTGCTTCGGGTAGCTGACAACCATGTGGGTGACATTTTTATCAAGAGCCAGCTTAAGGAACGCCTCTGAGGCTTTTGACCCGGATGTGGCAATGAGTTCGGCACCCAGTTCTTCAGCCAGCTTGGCGGCATCCTTCAAGTCCTGCTGTTTTTCATTGCCCTGTTCGTTGTCCCAGTCGGATTCCAACCAGGCCGCGATCAGTGTGCCGTGAAAGGCATCGGACATACGTCGGCCTGCCCGCAGCAGCGCCGGTGCATTGGACAAATCCTTCAGGCACACCATTACTTTTTCGCCGACAGGCCAGGGGCCGGTAATGGCGTGTGCTTTCATGTAGGTTTCAAGTTCACTTACAACATGCTGTGCCGTATATCGGAGGGACATCTCCCGGAGGGCGCTGAGGTTTCCGGGTCTGAAAAATTTCTTCACGGCCTCCTGAGCCTGTGTCGGCACATAGACCTTCCCCTCCTTCAACCGTTCGATCAGATCCTCCGGGGTCAGGTCGATCAGCTGAATCTGTGCATTTTCAATGAACCGGTCCGGTACGGTTTCACGGATTCGAATTTCGGTGATCTGCATCACGATGTCGTTCAGGCTCTCAAGATGTTGTATGTTGAGCGCCGTATAGACATCGATTCCTGCATTCAGAACATCCTCGATATCCTGATACCGCTTCTTGTGCCGTGCGCCGGGAACGTTGGTGTGAGCCAGCTCATCGATGATTGCCACCTGGGGGTTCCGGGCTATGAGGCCATCCACGTCCAGTTCCCTGAACGTGCGGCCCCGGTATTCCAGTTCCTGTGGGGGGAGGGCGGGGATGCCTTCCAGCAGGGCTTCGGTGTCTCTGCGGCCATGGGTTTCAACCCAGCCGATGATGACGTCGGTACCGGCATCCACCAGTTCCTGGGCTGCTTCCAGCATGGCATAGGTCTTGCCGACCCCTGCCGCGGCACCGAGGAAGACGGTAAGGGTTCCCTTCGTTGCGTCGTCCAGGCTGGCCAGCAGTGCATCCGGGTCAGCGCGTTTAAGTTCCGGCATACAATGCCTCCTTTATCATTTCAGAGCGTCAAGCGCAAGATTCAGTTTCAGAACATTGATCTGAGGGGATTGTGGAATGCCGTACAGTTGCTTTTCGGTCAGTTGTGAAACCAGGGTGGCCAATTGTTCAGGGGCCATGCTCCGCTCTTCTGCAATACGCGGAATCTGCATCAGCGCTGTAGCAAGACTCACATGGGGGTCGAGGCCGCTGGCTGAAGCGAGGACACTGTCCGACGGCAGATCGCTTCCCGATTCAAGGGCTTCCAGCGTGCGGATCCTGTCGGCATCCGCCTGCACCCTTGCCAGAAAATCAGGGTTAAGCGGGCCGTAATTCGAGCCGCCAGAGGCCAGACCATCGTGTCCTTTACCGGCAGCGGAGGGTCTGCCATGGAAATACCGGTCAGCGGTGAAATTCTGACCGATGAGATCGGAACCCACAACCGTGTTATCCTGAACAATCAGGGAACCGTTGGCCTGATGGGGGAAAACAGTCTGAGCGGCGGCGGTTATTGCAAGGGGATAGAGAATACCGACGAGTACGGTCATGGCAATCAGAAAACTGAAGCTTTGACGAAGATACTTTATCATAGGGATCATCCTTTCTAAGAGCGATCAGTTTCGGTTACATCCAGAGCCCCACCAGCAGATCGATGGCCTTGATGCCGATAAACGGCACAATCAGGCCCCCAAGGCCGTATACCGTCATGTTGTGAGTAAGCAGGCGGTCGGATCCGATGGGTCGGTATTTTACGCCCTTCAGTGCCAGCGGTACCAGCGCCACAATGATCAAGGCGTTGAAGATGACTGCCGAGAGAATGGCACTTTCCGGAGAGTGGAGACCCATGACGTTGAGGCGTCCCAGTTGAGGATATGCAACCGCGAACAGGGCAGGGAGGATGGCAAAGTATTTTGCCACATCATTGGCGATACTGAAAGTGGTCAGGGAGCCCCGTGTCATCAGCAGCTGTTTGCCGATTTCAACGATCTCAATCAGCTTGGTGGGGTTGCTGTCCAGATCCACCATGTTTCCTGCTTCTTTGGCAGCCTGGGTGCCGCTGTTCATGGCCACGCCCACATCGGCCTGAGCCAGAGCGGGGGCATCGTTTGTTCCGTCGCCGGTCATCGCCACCAGATGTCCCTTGCTCTGATAGCTGCGGATCAGCTCCAGCTTGTTTTCCGGGGTTGCTTCCGCAAGAAAGTCATCCACTCCGGCCTCGGCTGCGATGGCGGCCGCTGTCAGGGGGTTATCACCGGTGATCATAATGGTCTTTATACCCATCTTGCGCAGTTCGCCAAACCTTTCCTTGATGCCGCCTTTAACGATATCTTTCAGATGGATGACACCCAGCACCTTCGTATCCCGGGCGACAACCAGCGGTGTACCGCCTGATTTGGATATCTCGATGACCGCTTTGCGGACGGCTTCCGGCATGGAACCGCCTTTGGCGAGCACATATTTTTCAATGGCTTCTGCAGCACCTTTTCGGATCTCCTCAGTGCCGATGTTCACGCCGCTCATGCGGGTCTGTGCAGAGAATGGCACAAACACCGCGTTATCTTCGTGTATTTCCCTCTGCCGGATGTTGTAGCTGGTTTTAGCCAGGATGACGATGCTGCGGCCTTCCGGCGTTTCATCGGCCAGGGATGCATACTGTGCCGCATCGGCCAGGGTGTTGATATTGATGAACGGGGCAGGGAAGAACTCCGTCGCCACCCGGTTTCCCAGCGTGATCGTGCCGGTCTTGTCCAGCAGCATCACGTCCACATCGCCGGCAGCTTCAGCCGCACGGCCCGACATTGCCAGTACATTCTTTTTAAGCAGACGGTCCATGCCCGCAATACCGATGGCGCTCAGCAAGCCGCCGATTGTCGTCGGGATCAGGCAAACAAGCAGAGCGGCCAGAACCGGAACCGATACCGATGCTTTGGAATAGTCCGCCATGGGGCTCAGTGTTGCCACTGCCAGCAGAAAGATGATGGTCAGGCCGATCAGCAGGATGTTCAGAGCAATCTCATTGGGTGTTTTCTGGCGCTTTGCGCCTTCTACAAGGCGGATCATCTTGTCGATGAAGGTTTCTCCGGGCTCGGCCACGATTCGGATCTTCAGCCAGTCTGAAAGGACCTTGGTGCCGCCGGTAACCGAGCTGCGGTCGCCGCCGGATTCCCGGATGACTGGAGCGGATTCGCCGGTGACAGCGCTCTCATCCACCGAAGCCACTCCGTCAACCACTTCGCCGTCGCTGGGGATGACATCGCCGGGCTCAACGAGAACCAGATCGTTCTTTCTCAGCTGATTGGCTGAAATCAGGGTGACTGTTTCACCGCTGAGTTTTTTTGCAACCAGCTCCTGCCGGACCTTACGCAGAGAATCCGCCTGTGCCTTGCCCCTGCCTTCGGCGATGGCCTCGGAAAAGTTGGCGAACAGGACGGTTACCCATAGCCAGAAAGCAATCTGGATATTGAACAGCAGATAGTCGGTATTGCCCCTGATAAGACCCATCGCAATGATAACCGTTACCAGTACGGCAACCACCTCAACCACGAACATGACGGGATTACGGGACATAGACCGGGGATCAAGCTTCAGGAAGGAGTCCCTGACGGCATGAGAGATCATCGTCGTATCCATTTTTCGTTTATTCATATCATTCACCTCATTGTTGGTTACGGCTTATTACAGGCCGATCATGATCAGATGCTCAACTATCGGGCCAAGCGCCAGGGCCGGGAAAAACGTAAGTGAGCCGATAATCAGGATTACGCCGATTACCAGGACTGAAAACAGGGGGGTACTTGTGTGGAAGGTGCCTGGCCCCACGGGGGTGATTTTCTTGTTGGCGACACTTCCTGCTACGGCCAGCATCGGAAGGATTACCCCAAAACGACCGAGAAACATCACCAGCGGAGCAGCGAAAAGGAAGAACGGCTGGGTACCGTTGAGCCCGGCAAATGCGCTGCCGTTATTCCCGGCGCAGGAGGACAGTGCATAAAGCACCTCGGTCAGTCCGTGGGGGCCGCCGTTAAGCATGGCTTGTCCGGCTGCTCCTGTTACGAGGGCAGCTGCGCTGCCGATAAGGATGAGCATGGACGGAATGAGAAGGGCAGTGACAGTCATTTTCATTTCAAAAGCTTCGATCTTCTTGCCCAGGTATTCCGGCGTGCGGCCAACCATAAGGCCGATGATGAACACGGTCATGATCACATAGATCAGCATGCCGTAAAGCCCGGAGCCGACACCGCCGAAAATGATCTCGCCCAACATGATCTGGATCATCGGTATCATGCCGCCCAGAGGTGTCATGCTGTCATGCATGGCGTTTACAGCACCGCAGGAGGCTGCGGTTGTAACCGTGGCGAACAGCGCGGAGGGCCCCACACCAAAGCGGTATTCCTTGCCCTCCATAGCGGTGGGCCCGGAAACGTGAAGGGCAGCCAGTGCAGGATTCCCCTGTATTTCAGCAGCGTAGGTGATGCCCAGCATGGCGACAAACAGGACCGTCATGGCCAGCAGCAGCACACGGCCCTGCTTTTCATTGCCGATCATCTGTCCGAATGTGATGGTGAGTCCTGCGGGGATGATCAGAATAGCAAACATCTGGAGGAAATTGATGAAGCCGTTGGGGTTTTCATACGGATGGGCACTGTTGGCGTTGAAGACCCCCCCGCCGTTGGTTCCCAGCTGCTTGATGATTTCCTGTGAAGCGACGGGCCCCATCGGTAATGTCTGATGAATGCCTTCAGGTGTTGTGACATCCACATAGCCGTTCAAATTCTGGATGACGCCCTGTGACACCATCACCATGGCACCGACGATGCACAGCGGTAAAAGAATGTAAAGGACGGAACGGGTCATATCTTTCCAGAAGTTTCCCAACCGGTTCGTGTTGTGGCGGGCAAATCCACGGGCCATGGCAACCGCTACAGCAATCCCGGTGGCGGCCGACAGGAAATTCTGCACAGCCAGTCCGGTCATCTGTGAAAAATAGCTCATGGTACTTTCGCCGCTGTATACCTGCCAATTGGTGTTGGTGACGAAACTGACGGCTGTGTTGAGAGCGACGCCGAAAGAGACACCGGGCAGCTTTTGGGGGTTCAGGGGTAGAATTCCCTGGCCCATCAGGATCAGTAGCAGGACAGCAATGCCCATGATATTGAACACCATCAGATGGAGGGCATACTCCTTCCAGGTCATGTCCCGGTCGCCGTCGATGGCGCAAAGACGGAAAACCGCCTTCTCCACCGGAACCAGAACGGGATCGGCCCATGTCGGCTTGTTGGAAAAAACCTGAGCCATATACCTGCCCATCGGGAATGCTGAAAGTAAAAGCAGCCCGATAAACAGTCCGAAAAAAATCAAATCCTGAACAATCATGTCATTACCTCCCTATTCACTGAAGAATTATAGTTTTTCCGCATTCAAAAGGGCGTAGCCCAGATAAATCAGCAGTCCCAGTGCCGTCAGTGCTGCCAGTACCATTTCCA
The DNA here is from genome assembly GCA_964424355.1 of uncultured Peptostreptococcaceae bacterium. GTDB lineage: Bacteria > Bacillota > Clostridia > Peptostreptococcales > Acidaminobacteraceae > CAZEHS01. The sequence goes on along the minus strand of CAYRIO010000009.1, from coordinate 87,009 downwards.
TGTGAACACCTTCCTTTTTTGTAGTTCTCATATTCATTGTAGTTCCGATTGATTCGAGTGGGAATTAAGGGGCTGTCAAGATTGGCAGGTTCAGTGTAAAGAAGATATAAAAATTGCAGGGGGTGTAATTTTTATGGCTGTGGGGTAAATAAAAACGAAGGCATCATACGTGGATATTGAATCGTGAATGGAGTGACAGTCATGCTGAGCATAGAAAATTTAGTTGTAAGCGTTGGCGGCAAGCGGATCATCAAGAATGTCAGCTTTTCCATTGAAGCAGGGGAGGCCGTGGCTCTGTTCGGTCCCAATGGTTCGGGAAAGACAACCCTCTTGAAGGCCATCATGGGTTTTCCGGCCTATAAGGTCGAAAGCGGGCGCATTCTATTCAAAGGGGAGGACATCACCGCCCTGCCCCTGGATGAAAGGAGTCGGCGCGGAATCGGACTGGCTTTTCAGACACCGCCGGCTGTAAGAGGCGTGCGACTCAATGAACTTCTGGATGCCATCATCGCCAAGCGCGGCGCTCTTCCAGGGGACACCATGCAGACCGAGGCGCAGCGTCTTAATCTGGAAAGCTTTCTGAACCGAGACGTGAACCTTGGGTTCTCAGGCGGAGAGGTGAAGCGTTCAGAACTTTTGCAGCTGGTGGCTCAAAACCCGGATCTGATTCTCTTTGATGAACCAGATTCCGGCGTGGACCTTGAGAACATCAAGCTGGTTGGTGATGTGATGTGCAGGCTTCTGTGCAAGGAGAAGGTGCGAAACCCGATCCGAAAATCCGGGCTGATCATCACGCATCAGGGCTTCATTCTGGATTATGTCAATCCGGATAGAGCCTGTATCATGATTGAGGGCTCTATCCGTTGTATAGGGAATCCCAGGGATATCCTTCAGGAAATACGGACGTCAGGTTATGAGGAGTGTGTGCGATGTCAGCGACTGATATGAATCGGGATAAAGCGCTGGGGGCACAGCACAAAGCAGCCCCCCATGGCGCGGATATCGATCTGGCAGCTTATACGGGCATAGCCGAGGAACACCCCTCAATCCCAAAGCTGACGGACCTTTCTACGGAGGTAAAGGATCAAGCCATGGGATCCGGGATGGACAGCGATGCCAAAGAGCGTTCAGGCTCCTTCTTTCAAATGGATGGCTCTGTGATCTTCACATCGGCCGAAGAATCGGGCCTGGAGGTACTCAGTATCACCGAGGCTCTAGAAAAGTACGACGGACTCCGGGAATATTGGTGGCGGGCGGTGTCGGTTGATGCAGATAAGTTCACCGCTCAGGCCGAGCTGGGACTACAGAACGGGTACTTCATCCGAGCGCGCAAGGGTGCAAAAATAACGTTTCCGGTGCAGGCCTGCCTCTATTTGAATCAGGAGATGTTTTCTCAGAACGTGCACAACATCATTCTGGCTGAAGAGGATTCAGAGCTGCATATCATCACCGGCTGCACCACCGGGAAAGGTGTTCAAAGCGGCCTCCACATCGGCGTATCCGAGTTCTATGTGGCTCGAAATGCGAAAATATCTTTCAGCATGATTCATAACTGGGCAGAGAATGTTGCCGTGCGCCCCCGATCGGGGATCATCGTGGAAGAAGGCGGGGTATTCCTCAGCAACTATATTTGCATGAAACCTGTCAGGACACTTCAGATGTATCCCACGGCTTATCTGAATGGAAAAGGTGCCGTAGCCCGGTTCAACAGTGTCCTGTTGGCCAAGGCCGGATCCTCCATGGATGTGGGAAGCCGCGTCTTCCTGAATGCACCGGAATCTCGGGCGGAAGTCATTGCGCGGGCTGTCTCCACGGGGGGCGATGTGATTTCACGGGGCCATCTTGCAGGAAACGCTCCGAATATCAAGGCGCATCTGGAATGTCGGGGTCTGATCCTCAGAGAAGAAGGGCGGATTCTTGCTATTCCGGAACTGGAAGGAACACTTCCAAACATTGAAATGTCCCATGAGGCGGCCCTCGGCAGAATAGCGGAGGAAGAGATCCAGTATCTCATGGCGCGGGGGATGACGGCGGAAGAGGCAACCGCTATAATTGTAAGAGGTTTCCTGGATATCAAGATCAAGGGTCTCCCCGAAAGGCTGGGTGAAGAGATTCGTGCAGCCATTCAATTGGCCGCGGACGAAGAACGGTTGTATTGAATTAAAAATGACTGAAAACACAGTTGAACTCAGCGGTTGCTATGGTATGATGATAGAGTGAGATTTTGATTGGAAGCCTATGATCCTACGAATAATCAATAAAGCGTGTCAGGTTTCGGCGAACCGCTTCTAAATGGCAAAAGTGACAGAAATTTCTGAATAAATTTTCAGGAATGTTGAAAATGCTATTAAGTAGAGGTGTGAAACAGCCGAAAATATATGCGTAAGTTTGAACGCTATGCTGCTCAAAAATATCCCGTCTAATCATTAGGGTGGTGTATGGAAAAGACAACTTTGGAAAAAGTGCAACTTGGTTCGATCATTGCGAAAGACGTGTACACAATTGATGGGAAACTGCTTGTCAAGAAGGGGAGCCCTTATCGGGAACTTTACGGCAGTCGTTTCAGAGAGCATGGTGTGAAGGAAATCTTTTTAAAGAATAATGGTGAGTTAATGCCTGAAACGGTGACGGAAATCCAGAAGGCTTTGAATATCCACGATGTCATCCATGAAAAAACCCGGATGCATGCGAATCTTCAGATGAAAAGAACCATCAGTAAAATGAAAACCGTAAGCAATACGAATATCCACCGAATCAGTAAGCTTGTTGAATCGATGATTGAAGAGCTTCTGGAAAAAAAGGATTTGGTTCTGGCGCTCTCTCAGATGCGGTCGATTGATGAGTATACCTATCAGCATTCCGTCAATGTAGGTGTCCTTTCCCTCATGATCGGCATTGATATGGGTTTGGACAAAACAATGCTCAATTGGCTGGGAACCGGTGCGATGCTCCACGATATCGGAAAAACCGTGATATCGGAAGACATCATCAAGAAACCCTCCAAGCTGACGGCGGAAGAATACTCGGAAGTCCAAAAGCATACGGATTACGGCTATGAGATGCTGCGGCAAACCGACCTGCCTGACGAGGCTGCACAAATTGCCCTTTATCATCACGAGAAATACAATGGTTCAGGCTATGGTAAGGGACTGAAGAGTCAAGAAATTCCCTTGTTATCCCGGATTGTCGCGATAGCGGATGTTTATGATGCGATGTCCAATGACAGGGTCTACCAGAAAAAGACCGCCCATGACAAAGTGTTCTGGGAGATCACCCACCTGGGCGAAATCCATTTCGACACTGAAATCATGGAAAAATTCGCCAAACACCTCAACATCTATCCCACAGGGACCGGCGTGATTCTCAACAACGGGCAGCGCGGCATCGTACTGAACCAGAACAGCCTTTATCCGGAAAGTCCGTTTGTGAGGATATTCACCCCTGAAAACCGGGATATCCGGAAACTGTATTTTGATATTGATCTTTCATTGGATCGGGAACGCTTTATCATGGACACCTTTTAGTGCCTGGGAAACAGGGCTGAGAGGTGTCCATTTGAATTCCATGGGGGTGGTTCGTTTTCACAGATTGATTTGTATGGCGTTACTATACTTTTCAGTGCAAAACCTATGATAAAATAAGGAGAACTTTGTATCGATGGGAATCGCTGGTCAAAGTGTTCCCCCCCCAAAAAAACAAATCAAAGCCTATGGAGGTTTATGTATGGAAATGACTTCAGAAGTCATCATCGCCGGGAAACTCCTGACCCTGGTGGCGCTTATCATTTTAGCAGGTGCAGTATCGTCCCGTCTCAGCAGGATCATTTATCTGCCGGATGTGGTGGTGTTCATCCTGGCTGGGGCGATATTGGGTCCCAGTGGGTTGGGGATCCTCAGCTTCGACAACGCTATCGTCAATCAGGTGATTCTCACCTTTGGCGCATCGTACATTCTTTATGATGGGGGTCGGGAGATCCGGCTCAATGTATTGAACCAGATCAAGTTCTCGGTGACTGTGTTGGCTACCGTGGGCGTATTGATTTCCGCGGTGCTCACCGCATGGTTCGCGGTGATATTCCTGCATCTGGATCCGATGTTCGCCTTCCTGTTGGGGGCGGTCATTGCTTCTACGGACCCCTCGGTACTGGTTCCCTTATTCAAGAACATGAACATCAGTCCCAAGCTGAAACAGACGATCATTGCAGAATCCGCGTTCAACGATGCCTGCGGCGCCATCATTACCTTTGCCACCCTGGGGATTATCGCAGGCGGGGCATTCTCAGTCGGCGGCAGCGGCTTGGAGCTTCTTAAAACCTCTTTGGGCGGGATTCTGATCGGTGTGATCGTGGGTTTTGTCTTCCTGATTTTAGTGGCAGACCGGATTCACGGGATCTTCAGCGATTTCAAGGCAGAGCTGGCGGTGGCTTCGGTCATTGGCGCTTACCAGGTTGCCAGTGTTTTCGGTTTCAGCGGTTTCATGGCGGTGTTCGTTTTCGGGATCGTTGTCGGCAACAAGGATGATTTCAAGCTGCCAGCGGCAGAGGGACCGTTGGAAACCCACCTGCATTTCAAAGATGCCCTCATCTCCATCATCCGGATGATGATCTTCATCCTGCTGGGACTGCACATCGATTTTGCAATCCTTAAGGAGTATTGGGCCGGTGCCTTGGCTACGGTATTGCTTTTCATTTTCGTAGCGCGGCCTGTCTCGGTGTTCTTCTCCGTTATTTGGGATCGACGGGCCCAGTGGACCTGGCAGGAGATCGTGTACCTCATGTGGGTTCGGGAAACCGGGGTCATTCCTGCGGCCTTGGTAGGCATGTTGGTAACGATGAATGTCCCCCATGCCGATGTGATTTCCTCTGTGACCTTCATGGCAATCATCATCACCCTATCCCTGCAGGCCAGCACGAAAGGTTTTTTAGCCCGGGTGCTGAAGCTGGAAAGCAAAGACGCGCCTCCGGAAGAATTGGCGGTTTCGTCGGAACGGTGATTGAAAACAAGCGATGCTGAAAACACCTGTCAGTGCTCATTTCTCAAGAGCTTTGGCAGGTGTTTTTTAGGGGAGGGAATCAATCTTCCATGAAATCGGTTTGGTGTTGTCAGGCCGATGATTTTAGTTAGGGGTCGGGGATTCCGGGGTATGAAGGGAAGCATAAGAGGAGGAGGGATCCTATGAAGCTTACCCCGGATCAACAGAACAGGTTCAACCAATTGGTGCTGCAGTCTGGAAAAACGCCGGAACGCCTGAGCCATGAATATGAAGCGGCGTTCTATATCCTGAGCCTGCACAAGGAATTGTTTCTCAAAGTCGGTCAGTACGTGGAGGTGTCGGACATCAATTTCGAGCAGTGCCTTGAGGAGCAGGAATTCAGCAGCGGATACCGGGTGCTGGTCCGTTTGGCCCACAACCTGTTCAACAGCGGTTCTTCAGATATGATTTCTCCGGTGGATCTGATGATTCTGGATAAGGAAAATTTCCTTGGAGCCATGGAGGCAATCAGGATTCGGGGGGCGAAGATCTGGTGAGGTCATCTTGAATATTTCATTCGTTTGGATTAGAATGGAATAGGACTGAAGACCTGGGGGAATACGGATGAAAGCGTCGGCGACTCAAGAGATGAAGCAGTTGTTTTTCAGATGTGTCGGGTTTATGCTTCCGGCGATGCTGATTGCAGCCAAAGGGTTTGCAGACCTTTGGATTGCCAGCGGAGAGCAGCCTTACCTCGCATGGACCCTTTTGCTTGTCTCCGTTGTAACGGCTCTTTTATATCTGACCATCGCATCGGCAATGGTTTATCTCTCAACCCGACAGTTCTGGATGCCTCCGGCTAAACTGATCCTGATGATTACAGGGATGATTCTGTATTTTGATTTTTCTTTGGGGCGCACCTTGGGGCTGATTGGCTTGGCGGCACCGGTGGGGCTGTGGTTTCTGTGGGGCATATTGGCCTACAGGAAGAAGCGCAATGCCCTGGAAGGTCATGATTAGAAAGTGTATTGAGCTCATGGGCCTTGAATGGTTATCCTCGGATAACCGCTCAAGGCTCTTCATTTAGACATGCCTGGAAGGAGCGCCGCACCGTGTTGAATCTCTCGCTGATTTTTGTATTTGCCATGCTGGTGACCAGCTCTCTCAAAGGGATTACCATTCTGTACCCCCTGACTGCGGGGCTGGGGCTGTTCATCATGCTTTCAATGAAGTCGGGTTTTCAACCGGCCCAAATCGCCCGAATGGTCTGGGATGGCATCCGAAAACCTGCTAAAATCTACGAAATCACACTCTTGGTTGGCGCCTCTGCCTCTCTGTGGATGGCCTGCGGGACCGTGCCCTTTTTCATCTATCATGGTCTGAGCTTCATCGCCCCGGAATTCTTTGTGGTTTCCATTTTTCTAGTGACCTGCGTGCTGGGGCTGGCTATCGGCTCTTCCTTTGGAACCACGGGAATCATCGGCGTCGTGTTCATGGTCATGGCCAGGACTGGGGGGGTGGATCCCAATCTGGCCGGGGGGGCCATTATCACTGCGGCCTATTTCTGTGAGCGGTCAACACCGCTTTCCTCCTGTGCCAATCTGGTCGCCGTTCTTACCGGGACCGATCTCTACGGCTATCTGAAGCGGCTCTTTACCGGCACGGCATTTCCCTTTATGCTTTCAACGGCTCTCTACCTGCTTTTTTCATTCCGAAACCCCTTGCATGGCGATTTTGGCGAAGTGTCCGCAGCCTTGGGAACCCTGTTCAATCTGAGTCCTTACGCAGCCCTGCCGGCAGTGGTGGTGATCCTCTGCGTGATGGTGAAAACGGATGTGCGGCTGACCCTGCTCCTGAGCATCATCGCAGCGGGAGGGGTTGGGGTCGTGGTTCAGTCCCAGTCACCGGTAGAGATGTTCCAGGTGATGCTGACCGGTTTTCACCTGCACTCCGACGGATCACTGGCCTCAAGTCTTCAAAGTGGGGGACTGGCTGCCATGATACGTCCGCTCCTGGTCGTTGCGGTAGCTTCAGCCTATTCAGGGATATTCGAGGGAACCCGGATGCTGATACATTTTGAACGGTCTGTGGCGAAGCTGGTGGAGCGGTTCGGTCGATTTTTTGCGGTGTTTGCCACCAGCCTGGTCAGTGCATGCTTTGGCTGCAGCCAGACTTTTGCCATCATCACGACCCATCAGTTCATGGAACCCTACTATGAGAAGACCCCCTCAGGCCGAGCAGAACAGGCGGAGGACATCGGAAACACCGCGGTGGTCATCCCGGCGCTGGTCCCCTGGAACGTGGCCTTCACGATTCCGGCAGCGATTCTGTCCGTTGACGCGGGGATCATCCCCTATGCGTTCCTGCTCTATCTGGTCCCTGTTTTCATGTGGGGCAGAGCGATTGTACATTCACGGAAGAACGTTTAGAATAAGGGTAAGAATCCATCACAGAGGTGAACGGACATGTATGAAATACTCTCCCTGGCCACAAAATACGTCTTGGCAATCGTTATCTATATCTTTATCTTCAGGATTGTCAGGTTGATTTATCTGGATATCAAAACGATTACAGCAGGAGAGAATGCGGTGGTTCTTCTGCCCCATGTGAAGCTGCTGACCCCGGTGATCGGTAAAGGGGGAGAAGCGGTGGCGGAGCTGTATCCCTTGGTCAGGCCCAGTATCCTGATCGGCAGAAGCAGCAAGTGCGCCATTTTTTTGCCGGACCCCTACATCTCATCCGAGCATGCGCGAATTGAGAAGCAAAAGGAGCACTATTTCATAGAAGACCTGAAGAGTGCCAACGGCACATTCCTGAATAATGAGAAGTTGACCGAGCGAACCGAGCTGAAGGATGGGGACCGGATCTCCATCGGTGGCATGGATCTGCTTTTCTCAGAAGGCGGCAGCTGATATGATGAAAGATTCTCGCAATAAAAACTCAGGGCTCAGCCACCTGGGGCCCATCCATATCGTAGCGCTGGTTGACGTGGGGTTGTTTTCCCTACTCTCAGTGCGCAGTGGGGTCTTTGAGCCGATCACCCTGGGGTTGGGGGCAGCCATGGCACTGCTGGCGTACCTGACCAGTTTCCTGCTGACACGGTTCAAGATGGGTGACTCCTATATCTGCGCCATCGTTTCCATGTTGGTCAGTCTGGGGCTGATGATGCAGTACCGCCTTTCCCCTGGAACGGGGATGAAGCAGTTCGTCTGGTTCCTGGTGGGCACGGCGGTATTCTTGATGGCAAACGGCATTTATGCGGCATGGAACGGCAAATTCAGGTCAATCTGGCTGTACTATGGCGGTATTATCGCCCTCTTTCTCATCACCCTGGTGCTGGGAACGGAACTGAAGGGGGCCCGGAACTGGATTGTCATCGGCGGCTTCACCCTGCAGCCCTCTGAATTCATCAAGATCCTTTTTGTTTTTTTCATGGCAGCCTATGCCACAGACCCGGAGCCCCTGCGCCTGAAGTTCAGACACTATACCCTAAATCCCAAATGGGTGCTGATGGCCATGATGTTCACGGTGTTGGGGCTTTTCGCGGTTCAGAATGAATTCGGTGTAGCTCTGCTGGTTTTCATGGTTTATGTGTCGTTCCTCTATGTTTTTGAGCGGGATATCCTCTTCCCGACCATCAATGTTCTGGTGGCAGGGGCAGGCGCAGTGGTGGCGATCGGTTTTGTCCACCATCTGCAGGTGAGGGTGGATACCTGGCTGGACCCCTGGGCGGATATCGCAGGGAAAGGGTATCAGATCACGCAGTCCTTATTCGCCATCGGCACAGGGAGTTTTTTCGGAACGGGCATCGGTCTTGGGCATCCGGAATATATTCCGGCAGTCCATACGGATTTCATTTTTGCTGCTTTCTGTGAAGAAACCGGGATCTTCGGGGGAATCGCCATCGTACTCCTGTTTTTCCTTTTGGTCTACCGGGGCATCAAGATCGCCCTGCGCCTTCAGGAGCGGTTCACCAAAGCCGTAGCCTTCGGGCTGACCATCACCATCGGATTCCAGACCTTCATCATCATCGGCGGCGTCATCAAACTGATCCCCCTCACCGGCATCACGCTGCCTTTTATCAGCTATGGGGGTTCCTCCCTGATTGCCAGCTATATGGTCCTGGGAATCCTCCAGGCTCTTTCGGGACCCATCCTTCGAAAGGAGGTGGCGGCCCATGAAGATGGATTCGACCAATAGCAGGATCCTCCACATATTCATCGCCATCGGCATCCTCTTTGCCTGTCTGGCCGGTTCTCTGACCTGGTTTGAGCTGCATGGAAAGACCTCCGTCATGAAAAGTGCCTTCAACCGACGGCTGCAGGCGGAGGAAAACCAGATTCTCCGGGGCAGTATCCTGGACCGGAAAGGGGTGGTTCTGGCCAGCACGGAAATTCAGGGGGAAAGCCGCGTGCGGGTCTATCCCTTTAATAACCGGTATACCCATGTGATCGGCTATGACTCCCTCACCTATGGCAAAACCCTGTTGGAATCCCGGTTCAATGACACGCTCCTGGGGCGGGACGGTCTGGAGATCATCGGCAAGGTGGGAAGCCTGCTGACCGGTGAAAAACGTTCCGGGCACAATCTGGTCCTGACCCTGGACGATGATCTTCAGAAAAAAGCCCGGACGCTGATGGGCGGGAACCGCGGGGCGATCGTCGCACTGGATCCCAAAACAGGTGCCATACTAGCCATGGTCAGCACCCCGGATTTTGATCCCAACGCGGGACGCATGGAGGAGGAATGGCCCAATCTGGCAGAGGATGAAAACAGCCCCCTCCTGCCTCGGGCGGTGATGGGCCTGTATCCCCCCGGGTCCACCTTCAAGGTGGTGACGGCGGCTGCAGCTATTGAAAATGGCTTGGCGGATACGCAGTTCGATGATTCGGGAAGCATTGTCATCGATGGCAAAACCATCAGCAATCATTCAGGAAAGGCCTATGGCAACATCGATATGATCAAAGCCCTGACAGTGTCCAGCAATGTTTACTTTGCGCAGCTGGCAGACCTGGTCGGTGCAGAGGCATTGACGAAAAAAGCCCATAGCGCAGGATTTGGGGATTCCCTGACCCTGGATATCCCGCTGACCGACAGCCGCATCGGCACGGCAGACATGGGCAAAACCGAGCTGGCGGCCACGGGGATTGGTCAGGGAAAGTTGATGGCAACCCCCTTGCAGATGGCGATGATCAGCGCAGGCATTGCCAATGAGGGCACCATCATGAAGCCCTATCTGGTGGGCAGCACCACCGATGTTTCAGGAAAAGTTCTGAAAACCGCTGCGCCGCAGACACTGTATCGGTTTACCGATGCCACCACGGCAGAAGCGATTACCGACATGATGATCAGTGTCGTTAAAAAAGGCACCGGAACCAAGGCGAAAATTTCCGGTACGACCGTAGCGGGAAAAACCGGCACCGCCCAAAACGAAAAGAGTGCCCAGGGCGAAGGCTTCGACCATGCCTGGTTCATCGGATTCGCCCCGGCAGAAGATCCTCAGATCGCGGTGGCAGTGATTCTGGAGTATCAGGGAAAAGGCGGCGGGCAAGCCGCAGCGCCGATTGCCGGGAAGGTGATGGGCACCTGGCTGAAATCTCTGAAAAATTGATGACATGAAAAAAGGCGATGGTCTCCGGTTGAACGGATGCCATCGCCTTTGCTCTCTTGAATTATTTTTTCATGCAGCTGCTCAGATCCTGATACATCTCGAATCCCTGAACTCCGGTAAGGCCCTCGTGAACGATGCCCTTCAAGGCCTTGACCATCGCCTGCGGATTCTCGGATTGGAAGATGTTGCGGCCCATATCCACCCCGGCGGCACCTTCGGCAATGCCGCGGTAGCTCATTTCAAGGGCTTCGTTCTCAGGCAGCTTCTTACCGCCGGCAATGACCACCGGAATTGGGCAGGAGGCGGTGATGGTCTCGAAATCTTCACTGTAATAGCATTTGACGATCTGGGCGCCCATTTCGGCGATGATCCGGGTTGCCAGGCGGAAATACTGTGGGGTCCGCGCCATTTCCTTGCCGACGGCCACAACCCCCATGGCAGGGATGCCATAGCGATTGCCGGCATTGATGACCTGGCTCAGATTATCGATGGAACTCTTCTGACCGGAAGATCCGATAAAGACCTGCACGGCCATACAGGCTGCGTTCATGCGGATAGCGTCTTCAATATCCACGCTGATGACCTCGTGGCTCAGATCGTCATCCAAGATGGAGGAGCCAGAGGTGCAGCGCAGGGCTACGGCTTTATTCCAACCGTAATCCGGCAGTACGCTGGAACGCAGAGCCCCCCGTGTGGCCATCAGCACATCGATATCATCCACCAATTGGGGGATTGCCAGATCCATTCTTTCCAGCCCGGAAATGGGGCCCAGGAAATAACCGTGATCGAAGGCCAGCATCAAGGTATTGCCGCTCTTGGGGTTGAAAATCTTAGCCAGTCGGTTCTTCATCCCCCAATCGCAGTGATCCGCGCCCTTCACATAAAAGGTCTGATGCGCCTGGGGAGTCCCGATGCCGTAGTCCTTCTCACTTACCATTCCGTCCTTATCAGCCATTGAATGTTCCTCCTGAATGATGGTTTATTCCACTTCAACCTTATCGTTCTCTGTAAATGGGGCCAGGATGAAAACCGCCTTGGCGGGCTGATCCGTGGTGTTGATCAGATAATGGGATTCATGGGGCTCCAGATGGATCAGATCCCCGGCCTTGCAGACCACCAGCTTGCCGTCGATGTGGAAATCCAGTTGTCCTTCCAGCATCAGAAAGTTCTCTTCCATGATCTGATGGTAATGGCCCTTGAAATCCTGACCAGGTTTGAGGACGACGACACCACAGCCCACCCGGGGGCCGCGCATCAGATATTTGGGACCGCTGTCCCCAAAACGGTATTCTTTTTCAGATTCACTGACTGTGAACATGCTTTCACCTCATTGTAATGTATTCGCAGATGCCCTGGGGATTTCTACAGCCCCGGCGCTTTCCACATATGCTCTGTCAGGCCGGCATCAGAATCCGCCAGCTGCGTTCGGTAAACCTGCTGCCACTTTTCGAAGAGGCCGGCATAAAGCCGATGATTCTCAGGGTTGGGTTCATAGGTTTTCTCGATGGCCGCAAACCGGGCACCCGTTTCAGCGATTCCTTCATAGATTCCTGCGCCAACGCCGGCACAGATGGCAGCGCCCAGGGCCGTTGCTTCTCTGACTTTCGGCACGTTGATCCGAACCCCCAGGACATCGGCAACGATAGTGCACCACAGCTCACTCTTTGAGGCCCCTGAGGCAAAGATGATCTCCTGGGGGTATCGGCCGGTCAGCGTCTCAATGAGCTTTGCATGGCCCAGTGTGACCAGGGCGGCATTTTCCATGATAGCACGATAGAAGACAGCCTTGTTGAATTTGTCAGGATCCAGAGAAAAATTGATAAATGCAGGTGCCGCGTGTTTCCAGGAAATGTAGTTCATCACATCTGAAAAGACGCACATCATGCCGTTGGAACCTGCCGGGACATCCCGGGCTTCCTTTTCCAGAAGGGTGTATGCATCAATTCCCGTTTGCGCCTCCATGTATTTCTCCAGTTGGCAGAAGGCGTCCCGAAACCATCGCATGACAAGCCCCGGAAAAAAAGCAATCAGCTCATGCTGCCAGAGTCCCGGTACCGCATGGCAGTTTACTCGAACCCGGCATGCCGGATCCGTTGTGGGGTGATCCACATTGTATTCCAGCTGCCAGAAGCTGCCGCCGAACAAAGCGGCCTGACCGGGGAGAACGGCTCCGACACCGATGCACCCCAGCTGGGCGTCGCCGCCGCCGGCTACCACCAGACATTCCTCGGAAAGGCCGGTATGTGCCGCAATTGCAGCGGATACTTTGCCGATCACTGTGCCGCTCTCGTGGACCACCGGAAAAATGTCATTCTTCAGGCCGCAGGCCACGGCGATTTCAGGGTCCCACTGCCTGTCTTTCAGGCTGAACATCCCCGTTGTACACCCGTTAGAGGGCTCTACCGACAGTTCACCGCACAGGCGATAAACGATCCAGTCGTTCAGCATGGTCACACAGGCGGCCTTTTCATAGCACTCAGGCAGATTGTTCTTCACCCAGAGGATTCGAGGTAATGCCCCCAGGGCAAAGGTCTGACCGGACTGTCCATAGATCTGCTTTTCCAAGTCCGGTGCCATGGTTTTTAATTGGCTGACTTCCTGAACGGCTCGGGCATCGACATTGGCACAGGCCCAGAGCTCTTTCCCCTCGGTGTCGTACAGGACAATTCCTTCCCGCATGCTGGTCGTTGAGAGGGCAATGATCTGATTCCCCTGGATTCCAGCCGCGTGTATCACCTGGGTGGTGCAGTTCAGGATATGCCGGAAGTTTGAATCAACGTCGAATTCCATGGATCCGGGAACCTGCGGATCCGCAAGGTGGGTCCATTCCTGCTGAGAAGCAGCAATCTGATTCCCTTCAAGATCAAATATCACAGCTCTTACACTGCCAGTGCCAGCATCAATCGCAAGCAGATAGTTGTGCATACACCCCTCCAGAGAAAAATCATGACATCACAGAACTTGCAGTACCTTGAGCATATCAATGAAGCACAGGGGTGTCAATAAAGTCCTGTTGGAGAAACGGAAAAGTAAAAGGGCTGACGATTTTTCAATCGTCAGCCCTGAACGGTTCGAATGGGTTAATGGTTCAAATTATTTCTTTGCAGCTTCTTTCATCTCAAGGCCAAGCACGCTGTGTGATTTGCCATAAGCGAAGTACCAAACCAGACCGATAGCAATCCATACGAGGAACGCCATTTTAGTGAACGTTGGGAGCATGAAGATCAGGAATGCGCAGAAGGCAGCGCCCAGGATTGGAACCAATGGAACCAGTGGTGTGCTGAAAGGACGTGGGTAGTTAGGCATTTGTTTTCTCAGCACGATAACTGCGAGAGAAACGATGATGAAGGCTGCCAGAGTACCCATGTTACACAGCTCAGCAACTTTACCGATTGGGAAGAAGCCGGAGATAATGGAGCAAAGAACAGCAACCATCAATGTGCATTTTACAGGTGTACCAGTTTTTGTGCTGACTTCGCCGAACACTGTAGGCAGGAATCCGTCTCTGGAAAGAGCGTAGAACAAACGAGTTGTTCCGTAGCACATAACCAGGAGAACAGAGGAGATACCACACAGGGCGCCGATGGAAACCAGTGATGCGCCCCAAGTGATGCCAACGCTTGAAAGAGCGTATGCAACGGGAGCAGCATTGTTCTTGAATTCGAGGTAAGGAACCATACCAGTGAGGATAGCGGATACGATGATGTACAGGATTGTACAAACGATCAGTGAGCCGATGATCCCAACAGGCAGGTCTTTTTGTGGATTCTTAACTTCTTCAGCGGCCGTAGCAACTGCGTCGAATCCGATGTAAGCGAAGAATACGATAGCCGCGCCCGAGAATACGCCGCTCCAGCCGAAAGGCATGAAAGGATGCCAGTTAGCAGGGTTAACGTGGGGTGCGCCCAGTACGATGAAGAGCAGTACAACACCAAGCTTGATACCAACAAGAATGTTGTTCAGCTTTGTGCTCTCTTTAACGCCCAGGATGAGCAGACCGCAGATTGCCCAAATTACGAGCATTGCAGGTACGTTCGCAACACCGCCGCTTACGCCAGGGGCGTTGATGAATGCGGGAGGAAGCTGAACGCCGACGTTTCCGAGAAGGTTACAGATGTAGCCGGACCAGCCGATAGCTACTGCGGATACCGCAACAGCGTATTCAAGGATAAGGTCCCAACCGATCAAGAAGCCCCAGAACTCACCTAAGCCAACATAACCAAACGTGTAAGCGCTACCTGCGATGGGAATCATTGCTGAAAGTTCAGCGTAGCAAAGTGCTGCGAAGACACAGGCCAAACCGGAAATAATGAATGAAATAACAAGTGCGGGTCCAGAGTATTCGGCAGCCGCAACACCAGTCAGTACAAAGATACCGGTACCGATGATTGCGCCTACACCCAGCATTGTCAGCTCAAAACCACCAAGTACTTTTTTGAGTGAGTGTCCGCTGGATCGTTGAGCGAGGAGTCGTTCAATAGGCATTTTGCGAAAAATAGAATTTTCCATAAGCATCCCCCTTGACCTCTTTTTTTTGGGCTATCTGATGTATAGTTATTACATGGCTGAAAGGATACCTTCGGATTTTCGCACACCCATTCAAAATGCGCGAATCTTTCTGGAAAAGCCCATATAATAATTATACATTCTAAGAGAATAATATCATCTTTTGACCCTCAGTCAAGAGAATTAACGCAAATTGCTGAAATATCAGAATATAAACTACAAATTGCAATTGTTTGAAGACAAACGTTTTCCCATACGCGGAATATTACGAAAAATCAACAAATTCTGAACTATGCTGAATTATCATGAATTAATCTGAAAAATGGGACAAAAAGGCAAATGGAATAAGTTTGAAAACTAGAAGAAAATGCATATGGACAGTGGACCACCGACTGTGCTACTCTGTATTACGAACTGAATAGATTGAAGGGGAGCTTGCCCGTGCAGGCTGAGAGGAAGTGGAATGGCACTTCGACCCGTATAACCTGATTTGGATAATGCCAACGTAGGGACTTCACATTTGTAAGATAAGTGGGATACGCCTTTTGCGTATCCCGTTTTTTGTTGCGAAGATCCTTGCAGAAGAAGCGGAAGGGAGTACGAAATGGAGAATGCAGCAAGGGCATCAAGTTTGAGTCAGGGTGCATTATGGTTTGGGGCCGCGGTATCCCTGGCGGAAATCCTCACCGGCGCGCTGATTGCACCACTGGGCTTCGGGAAGGGGGTGGCGGCAATAATCCTGGGGCATCTCATCGGAACAGCCGTGCTCTATTACACGGGATTCATCGGCGCAAGCAGTCGGCTCTCGGCCATCGAATCAACCCGAATCTCATTTGGAAAGTATGGTTCCTGGTTGTTTTCAGTGCTGAACATGGTTCAGCTTCTGGGGTGGACGGCGGTGATGATCGCCAGTGGGGCCGGTGCGATGGCGGGGGTGACTCAGGCCGCGTTCGGTTTTGGGAATGTTTCGCTGTGGTGCGTGGTGATCGCCGCTTTCATTGCAGTGTGGGTGATGCTGGGCAGCCGTCATCTTGCTCGAATCAACGGCATTGCCGTGGGGGCGTTGTTCATCTTCACGCTGATCCTGGGTTATACCGTTTTTAGAAATGCCGGAACTGCGGCCGGCATCGTGGAAGGCACGATGAGCTTCGGCGGAGCGGTTGAGCTCAGCGCCATCATGCCGTTGTCGTGGCTGCCTTTGATTTCTGATTACACCCGGCATGTACGTCATGAGAAGCGGGGAACCCTGTGCAGTGCCTGGGGGCATTTCATCGGCAGCACCTTCATGTACGTGATAGGGCTGGGAGCCGCTATTTATGCAGGGACCTCCGATATATCAGCTATTTTGGTATCGGCAGGTATGGGGGTGATGGCACTGCTGATCATCGTTTTGTCCACGGTGACCACTACGTTTCTTGATGCCTATTCAGCCGGCGTGAGCAGCGCGAATCTCCATCCCTGGATCGACGAAAAAGCAGTTGCCCTGGGGATTTGCGGTTTGGGAGCGGTGATTGCGGTCTGCGTGCCCTTTTCACAGTACGAGAATTTCCTTTATGCCATCGGCTCGGTTTTCGCACCGCTTTTCGCTATCCTGCTGACGGACTATTTTATCTTGAAGAACCAGGCTGTGGATGTCCACTGCCTTTTGAACGCTCGGAATATTGTGATCTGGGTTGCCGGGGTGATTGGTTACCGGATGCTGATGGCGTATGATTCTCCGGTGGGGATTACCCTGCCGGTGATGCTGGTGATCGGAATGATCTGTATCATCACACAGGGAGGAAGAAAAATATGTTCGCAGGAATTGTAGAAACAGTCAGGGAAAAGACACCGCTGGTCCATAACATCACCAATTATGTAACCGTAAATGACTGCGCCAATATGCTGCTGGCTTGCGGCGGCTCACCTATCATGGCAGACGCTCTTGGTGAAGTGGAAGAGATCACAGGAATTTGCAGCGCCCTGGTCATCAATATCGGGACCCTCAATGAGCGGACTGTTGAGGCCATGATTCTGGCCGGTAAAAAGGCCAATGCCCTTTCGCGGCCGGTGATTCTGGATCCCGTAGGCGCCGGAGCCTCTACCCTGCGGACCCGAACCGTATTTAGGCTGCTGGCGGAAATACAGTTTACCGTGATTCGGGGCAATATCTCGGAAATCAAGACAGTGTATGCTGGAAGCGGCTCCACAAAGGGCGTGGATGCCCATGCGGCAGACACCGTGGGTGCTGAGAATCTGGAGGACACCATTGCCTTTGCCAAGGAGCTGAGTGATCGTACGGGAGCGGTTATCGCGATTACCGGCGCCATAGACATCGTTGCATCGAAGAACAAAGCCTATGTGATTCGGAACGGTCATCCGATGATGTCCCGGATTACAGGAACCGGATGCATGCTGACATCGGTTATCGGCGCCTACTGTGGGGCGGAAAACGCAACGCTGGAGGCCGTAGCGGCAGCCGTCTGTGCCATGGGGCTCTCAGGAGAGCTGGCAGCCCGGAAAACAGAAGCCCTGGGGGGTGGAACCGGGAGCTTTCGCCGGGAACTGATTGACGCCATGAGCCACATGTCAGGGGCCATGATGCAGGAGGGGATTCAGATTGAAAGTCGATAGGGAATCCATGCGGCTGTATGTGGTGACAGATCGGACCTGGCTGGGAGAGAATCAATTGGAGGATCAGGTGGAAGCGATTGTTCAGGCTGGTGCCACGTTCCTTCAAATCCGTGAAAAGAATCTGCCTGAAGCAGCGTTCATCGCCCTGGCCAAGCGGATCAAAAGGATGACCGACCGTCAGGGACTGCCCTTTGTGGTGAACGATTCGCTGGAGGTTGCCCTGGCGGCGGATGCCGATGGAGTCCATGTGGGGCAGAGCGATCTGGATGCCAGGAATGTGCGGGCGGTCATTGGTCCCCATAAGATAGTAGGTGTTTCGGTTCAAACCGTAGAACAGGCTATTCGGGCTCAGGAAAGCGGTGCGGATTACATCGGGGTGGGAGCGGTATTCGTTACCGGAACCAAGGCGGATGCGGAGGCTGTGTCTCTGGAGACACTGAAGACCATCTGCAGCAGTGTTTCCATTCCCGTGGTAGCCATTGGCGGGATAAACGAAAAAACCGCCCCCCTGTTGAAGGGGTGCGGAATCGATGGCATCGCAGTGGTATCGGCAATTTTTGAAAAACCGGACGTGGCGCTGGCAACCGCAGAAATGCTGAAGATTGCAGAGGAGCTGTTTTCAAAGCCTGAAGAGGAGGGGTCGGATTGCGCACAGTACTGACGATAGCGGGTTCGGATTCCAGCGGGGGTGCCGGGATCCAGGCAGACCTCAAGACCATTACAGCCCATAAACTCTATGGCATGACCGTTCTCACAGCCCTGACGGCGCAGAACACCACGGGGGTCTACGCTGTCTCGGAGGTGGACCCGGGCTTTGTGGGGCAGCAGATCGATTGTGTGATGAACGACATTGCACCGGATGCCATAAAAATCGGGATGGTATCCTCAGCTGCGATCATTGAGACGATTGCGTTAAAACTGAAGGATTACGGGGCTTCCAACCTGGTGGTGGATCCAGTGATGGTTTCTACCAGCGGCAGCCGTCTTTTGAATGACAATGCTGTGGAAGCCTTGATCAATCGGCTGCTTCCCCTGGCCGGGATCATTACGCCCAATATTCCGGAAGCCAGGTGCCTGTGCGGTTTCGATATTCAAACGGACAGGGATATGATTCGGGCAGCTGAGAGGATTTCGGAAAAATATACCGGATACATCCTGATCAAGGGTGGGCATCGGCAGGATAGCGCAAATGATCTGCTGTATCATCAGGGGGAGGTCCGCTGGTTTTCCGGAGAGCGGATAGCCAACGAAAATACCCATGGGACGGGATGCACCCTGTCCTCAGCGATTGCCTGCAATCTGGCAGGGGGATTCAGCGTGCCGGAGAGTGTGGCGCGGGCCAAGGATTACATCACCCTGGCCCTGAGAGCCCAGCTCAACCTGGGCAGAGGAAGAGGCCCCCTGAACCACTGCGTGCTATAACGTAACGAGAGGGGTTATTCAGTCAAGCCCCTCAGGATTTCTTCCACAGGGTCAATGAATCTGAAATCGGGGGTGCTGCTGTTGCTGCAGTGCTCCCACATATCAGTGAAATAGAGAGCGCCTCCTGGCCCTGTATTATGGCAGACGGTCCTCAATTTTTCATAGGCGCTGATGGTTTTTCGGCAGAGGTCCGCTTTAACAGTGGGATCCTCTGCCTTTTTCATGCGCTGATTACTGCTGTAGACCGCATCCTCAAGGTTTTCGATAAGGTCGGCATGAACGGTCCGGAAATCAGCGATGAGGGCTTTTTCGGCATCGCTCCGGGTGTGTTTGGTGTTCTCAATCGGTGATGGGGTAGGGGTGATAGCTGGAGCCGTTGCAGCGGCTTCAACCGGAGCGGGTGATGAAAAAACGGTTTTGATCTTATTCCAGATAGACATGACTTTCCTCCTTGATGGTGGTAAAAAAACCCGATTTCCGGCACCGCTGGGCGCTGAGGAAGTCGGGTCTTACACAGGTTACTGTTCGATGCACAAATCGGCCATGATCGCACCGGTGATGCTTCCGCGAGAATCCTTGAACGGAACAGCCAGGGCCAGGCAGTAGTTGTAGGAAACGTTTGAAATATACGGCTCTGAGCAATAGGCTTTTCCGTTGATGGCTTCCTTGAAGTAAGGTCTGTGAGCGTAGTTGCTGACACCGTTCAGGGGGGCGTTTGCCGAAACCATGTCGCCCTTCTGATTCAGGATACCGATATATTCGTAGGCGGGATTTTTCGCGCAGAGATCCCGAATGAAATCGCTGGCCCTGTCCATAGGAATATTCTGGCGGTTTAGACTCTCCACCGCTTGCTTCAGAAGTTCCTGTCCTGCGGCAACCTGTTTTTTCTCAGAATCCCCAATCTTGACCCCTTGGATGAAGTCTTCCAGATAGCTGCTGACTTCGGCGGAAAGGGTGTTCAGGGTTCCAGCCATAGAAGCGAGCTCCTGCATGGCAGCGGATTGTTCTTCGGCGGAGGCTGAAACTTCCTGGGCACCGGCGGCGGTTTCCTGGATACTGGCATTGATATGATCCATGCCGGTGTCTACTTTTGCGGCGGAACTGCTGGATTTTCCGGCGATGGTACGAATCCGTGTGATGGCGCCATAGGTTTCTTGAATGGCCTGATCCACCGTATTCAAGGCGATGCGGCTTTCATCGGCAGCGATGACATCCTGAGAAACCTGATCCGCACTGGTAATGGCGCGCTCAGAGATGTCATTGATCCGGCTGACGATACCGTCCAGCAGCCGATTGATTTCACCTGCGGACTGTGAGGATTGCTCGGCCAGTTTTCTCACCTCGTCGGCAACGACCGCGAAGCCTCTACCGGCTTCACCGGCTCGAGCAGCTTCAATGGCTGCGTTCAGTGCCAAGAGATTGGTGCGCTGACTGATATCGGTTACAGCGGCAACGATGATATCGATCCGGTTCGCTTCTTCTTCCAGATTCTTGATCTCTTCAGCGGTTTCTTTGCTGTTTGTCGCTGTCTGGCCCATTTTCACGATGAGATCACCGATGGTTGCACTGCTCTGCTTAGCAGCCTGCATCATCGTTTCTGCGATTCCCAGGGTTTCATCGGCATCCAGAGAGATTTGTGCGGCGTATTCAGCCATGTCCTGGGAAGCCTGTCGGGCCTGATTGGATTTTTCGGCCTGTTCGCTGGCGTTTTCAGCGATGTGGGAGATTGTCTCCGCAACGGATTGGGAAGCGGTTTCATTCTGCTCGATGTTCTGGCTCAGCTGTTCGGCCAAAACCTTGTTCTTCTGAGCAACCGTTGCAACCTCACAGATGACACGCTTCTGTTGGCTGACGATCTGGTTGATGGAAGTGGCAAGCCCGGTTGTCAGCCAGTTGTCATGGACCCGTTGGGTCATTTTCCCGGAAGCGATCGTAGCGACCTCTTCCCGAAACCGTTCCATCTCGTTCTTTAAAGACCAGGCGATCCAGAGAACGATCAGGGTTCCCGCCAGAGCGGCCCCGAGTGCCATGCTCCATACGGCATTGCCAGAGAGTTGCACGGCAATCTCACCGGTGGCCGATTGCATTCCTTTTACCGCAAAGTGAGAAACGGCAACAGCCATTCCTGCCATAACAGCAAGCAATGCAACGATACGGACAACAAAAAAATTGAATTTCATGGTGAACCTCCAGGGTTAAAATAGTTTGTCTGTGTTCCTGATGCAGGAATGTCAGAGCATTCTATAGTGAACCCCATACCTTTGTCTGCGCATGCCTGTCCTTCTTCTGTGAGTCTTTGGGACTTTGAAGCATTGCGACTTGTCTTCTTTGTTTTAGACCGGACCATGGTGATCCGGTTTCATACAGATTCTCTCAAATGTATTCTAGCATAATTCAGTGGGAATTTCGCATCAATATTCATTTGTTCCGAATTCAGGGGTGAACTCAAGGGGCTGAAATGGTATGATATTTCCGCAGACCTTTGTGAAAGGCTGTGGAAAGGCTGTGAGGTGACCCATGAATCAAGGCAAGCGTAAAACACGGACCCCGGCATATCTCAGGAACTTCAAATGCATCGGTTCTCCTTGTGAAGACAACTGCTGCATCGGCTGGGATGTGGATTTCGATAAGAAAAGCTATCAAAAGTACGTGAAGGTGAAGGCGGGCGAGCTGGGACAGCTGTTCAAGACCTGTATCCAGCCAAACCCGGAGGCCTTCAGCGATGAAGTCGATTTTGCCACGGTCAAGCTGAAAAAGAAGAAGGTTTGTCCGTTCCTCAATGAGAAACATCTGTGCAAGATTCAGATTCAAATGGGTGAATCCGCTCTTTCCAATGTATGTGCAACGTATCCACGGTACACCAATCAGATAGATGGAATCTATGAACACTCGGCAACGGTTTCGTGTCCGGAAGCGGCCCGCCTGATTCTCCGCAACCCGGAAGGGCTATCCTTTACGGTGGGGGAAGAATCTGCCGCGGTAAGGTGCATTCTGACCTATGGCGCAGACACCCGGGACAAGGGCAATCCGCCCAGGGTCCGCTACCTTCTGGAACTCCGGGATTTCTCAATTGCGCGCATTCAGGACAGGCGTTTCCCCTTGCGGGAGCGGATCCTGCTGCTGGGGGAGTTCTTCGCGGGATTTCAGGAAGAGGGGAAGGGCAAAAAGAAGGGTGAAGTACCGACGCTGATTTCTGCATTTAATAA
Organism: uncultured Peptostreptococcaceae bacterium; assembly: GCA_964424355.1. Classification (GTDB taxonomy): domain Bacteria; phylum Bacillota; class Clostridia; order Peptostreptococcales; family Acidaminobacteraceae; genus CAZEHS01. Next base: position 64,680 of record CAYRIO010000009.1, on the reverse strand, counting down.
GAAGATAATAGTAGAAAACCTGAAACCGATGGCTGCAGCGACAGTGACGGATTATGCCAAACAGATGGATCTGCTGAAGCAGATAACAGATGCGCTCAACGTTTTTACGGAAATCGACAGCCAGCGGTACGTCGCCTTTACCCAGGAATTCCTGAAGGGCATCCGACCGGCGGGCAAAAGCAAGGGCGCGCCGGAGGAAGAAGGGGTGCGGGTGGCTCAGGCCTACCGTGACTACTATGAGCCCTTCATGAAAGACCATGAGTATCTTCTGGAGAACTATCTGGTTAATTTCATGTTCAAGGATCTGTTTCCGGCAGCAGAAGGGGAAACCCCCTTTGATGCTTACATGATGCTGGTGATCCGGTATGCTTTGGTCAAGATGCACCTGATCGGCATCGGGGCCCATCGCAAAGGGTTGACAGAAGAGACGGTCGTCGGTTTCATCCAGGCTTTTTCCAAAACGGTGGAGCACCATAAGACCTACCTGGAGAATATAGCGGCGCACATGATCAGTAGGAAGTACAACACCTTGAAATATATGGGCATATTGCTGAAGGATTAGAAAGGGGACTGACGAAGCGCATGTGGGGAAAAGATTTCGGGATTGGTTTGATTGTCGTGGTCCTGTGGGGACTGAATTTCATAGCGATTAAAGTGGGCTTGCAGGATGCGCCGCCCCTGCTTCTGGGAGCTCTCCGGTTCCTGGCGGCGGTGGTACCGGCGATATTCTTCATTAAAAAGCCGCCAGTGCCCTGGCGATGGCTGATCGCTTTGGGCCTGTCCATCAACGTGGGACAGTTCGCATTTTTGTTCATGGGTATGAAATTCGGGATGCCTGCGGGGCTCGCCTCCCTGGTCATGCAATCCCAGGCGTTTTTCACCCTGGGAATTGCGGTGGTCTTTCTGGGTGAGCATTGGCGCTGGAATCATTTGACGGGGCTTGCGCTGGCGGCCTGCGGGATGGCGGTGATCGGGCTGCAGCAGGATACCGGTATGACGGCGATCGGCTTTTGGCTGGTATTGGGCGCCTCTCTCAGCTGGGGGATCGGAAATGTCATCACCCGGAAAGCGACCCAGGGGGTGCCGCCGTTTTCGATGCTGGCCCTGGTCGTCTGGTCCGGTGCGGTGGCGATTCTGCCCTTGGCACTGCTGTCACTGATGGTGGAGGGACCGGCTTCCTGGGTGGCCGCTTGGCATGGTTTCACCTGGTCAACAGGACTGTCAGTCGCGTATCTGGCTTATGCGGCGACCCTGGGGGGCTACGGGCTCTGGGGAATTCTGCTGTCCCGGTATCCTGCGGCAACGGTTTCCCCCTTCGCTCTGCTGGTTCCCGTTGTAGGGATGAGCAGCTCGGCGCTGCTTCTGGGCGAATCCCTTTCAATCTGGCAGATGGCTGGGGCGGTATTGGTGATGGCGGGCTTGGTGATCAATGTATTCGGCGGACGCTGGTTCATAAAAAACGGGAGTTGAGGATCGCCTCAACTCCCGTTTTCGTTCTGCTCTTCTCCGATGAACCGCTGGACCATCAGCTCCCGGAGGCTTTCCTGCACAGCCTCATACACCCCATAGATGACGGTGTAATCGGAAATCGGCCGGTATTTCTCAAGAATCCGCTCTCCAAGCTGTGTCAGGTCGTTCATAGCCTGGAGGTAATAGGCGTCCGGTGTATAGCCAGGCAGCAGCTGATGATTGTCGATATTCCGGGACAGTTCATCGAGGATGCTCTGACGGGCCGCTTCAAACTTCCTGGCATCGGCCTGGGGGATGCCGATGGTATCGTAGATCATATCCTTCACAATGCGGATGTCCTCCTCTTTCTGCCAAAAGACATACTGAAGGGCGACTAAGTCTTCAACAGAACACTTGGTGCGGCCGCTATACAGCGCGTGGGCCTGGACCATGCTCCGGCTCAGCTTCAGCCGGCGGGGAGAAATGAAAATCCGGTGTCTGCTTTGCAGCTCGTTGGCGATGTGGACCATATAGAGGGCGATTTGGCGGGGGATATCGATCTGTCGGACGGTTTCCTGGATCAGGATCAGTTCTGCCAGGGTCAGGTGGATACCTGGGGTCACCGTATCGTCCATGAGGATCATATTCACCTTGTTTTCATCCTCGGTCAGGGGTTTCACCAGGATGCGAGAAAGAAAGCGGTCGTGGAGTGCCTGAAGGCGCAGGTCGGACTCTTCAGCATCCAGGTCATCCGCCTGCTTGGGGAAGAAATTCGTATCGGCCATGAAAAAACGGAGCTTGGTCTTGACGATTTCAGTTCCGTTCTTGAATTCTCCCTCATTCAGGATGGTCAGCAGGCCGGAGTTGGCTACCTGATCGTTCACCCGATAAAATTCAGAGCAAAAGGCGATGATGGCATCCGGCAGGAATCCTTCACAGGCCCGGCGGATGATGCCCTTGTTCTTGTAATACTCGATGTCAGGCGCTCCCAGAACGTTGTTGGGGGAGATGTCGGCCCCCATTTGTACATGGAAATAGGGTGTTCCGTCAACGCCGCTGAAATCAATCATCTCGACAAATTCCCTGAGAATGGCGCTTTTGGCAATGCCAGGCTGGCCCAGCGCAATCATGTTGGTGCGGCTGATCATGGACAGGAGGATGCACTGGGTGAAATCCTCTACCTCATAGTATTTCACGGTTACGAAATCGTACATGGCCTGGAGCTTGGCACTGAGTGGTTTGAGCTGGTCGGGTGTCATGGGGGTCTCCTCAGATTGAGAATATTCTTTCGCTGATCCGTTGGTTCCAGTCACTGAGATCCCTTTGTCGAATTTCCAGGATTTCGTCGGCGATGTCGCTGAGATCACCGTAATCTTCGTAGGTGTTGCCGTGGATGATGACAGCATACAGATGGAATTTCTTGTCCGCCTTGCTGGCCAGAAATCGTCTTTTGAAGGGCTCCGGGATATCACAGATCCCATCGGTGATGAAGAGAATGTCGCCGTTTCGGAAATGATCGGTTTCCAGATATTTCAGCGCCTCTCGCAGGGGATGTTCAAAATCTGTTCCCCCCTTTAAAAAAGTATCGATCAGCTCCAGGACTTCCGAAAAATGCACCTGACGGGGATGGATTTCCCGAATGAACAGCGGTTCTGATGCGGATGCGAACTGAATCGTAATCAGACGGCGCTTTTGGCGGCGGGCCACTTCGATGAAGGCCAGGATATGTGCCTTGGTCTCCATGATCTTTTCGCCCTCCATGGAGCCGCTGCCGTCGTAGCAGAGGATGATGGGGCCCTTATGCCGTGCGGAGCGGGTAACCCGGGCCTGGGTCAGCAGGCTTTTATGGAGAAACCGATCGATGAAGCTGTTCTCAAAAGCATCGATTCCGATGGACAGATCCAGAAGCTCGTCATCGATGATGCTGTCCAGGTCGTCATCCGGGCGAATCCGGTCCACTGGAAGATCCCGGTGGGCCTTCTTTCGATGCTGGGCCTGTTTGGCGATTTCCCGTTTTTGGCCCACTTTGTTGAAAAATTTGACCATTTGGGGATCCAAGGTCCGTTTATAGAGCCGCAGGGTCTCGTCATAGGGCAGGCTGTCCATCTCTTGAGGGTCCGTGCCGATATGGGACAGGGTGTTCTGCAGACCATCCAACTGGCTGGATGCATGATCGAAAAGGCTGGCGGCGTTCAGGCGGTCCAGTTTTTTTCGGACCTGAACGCGGACCGCTTCTTTTGATGGAAGGGGGAGGGGGCTGGAGGCGGCAGCGGGATGAGGGATTCCCGCGGATTTCAGCGGCGTCTTCTCAGAGGTGGATTGATAAGGTGCAGTCATATCGATGCCGACTGCAACCGGATTTTTGGAGACGTCAGGGGGGCCTTCTGTCAGGATTCGGCGGGTGTCCGGCCCCGCTTGAGAGGGGGTCAGAAAGGCGTTCCCTTGGCTGCGCCAGGTGCCGGAGGTGATGCGGGTCAAGCGGTTACGAGCCTCCTTTGCAGCTTGTTTCAGCGCACTGGCGGCTCTGTCGGAGTCACTGGCAGGGGGAGCGCTTTCGGTGGCTTCCTGGCTTTGGCTTCCTGGTGTATCCGCGGATGCTTCAGCTGCACGATCGGGTGTGTCGCTATCCCCTTCCTGACCATGGGGCAGCGCTTCGAGAGCGGCACTGAGAAAGTTCTCCACAGCGGCATCCTGAATCGTCGCTTCCTCCTGTGTCTCCTTCACTGCTTCCGGTGATGGCGTCTTTTTCTCGGAGGCATCCCCGGTCTGTTGAGGCGCCGCCTGAAAGGCCAGTTCTTCCAAGGTATCCACTTGCTCTGCCAGCCCAGTGTCGCCCTTCATGGCGGCGGCCAGCTGTGAGAGGGAATTGGAAGCCTTCGGAGACAAAATCCCCTTCCAGAAGTCTTGCTCCCAGGATGGGCGGTCCGGCGATGGCCCTTCCTGCGTATCATCCGCAAAGCCCTGCGGGGTATCCTGAAGGGACTGGAGCAGCTGTGTCGCTTCCTGCAGCCAGCTGGCGCCGCGAAGTCTTTCCAGAAGGTCCTGGGTCAGGATCCACAGGGCGATATGGGTTTCGGTCCGGTTTCCGGCGGTGCGGCTCCGAAGCTTAGCCAGTCCCTTTTGCCGTGCAAGATCTTCCAGAATCATGGCATGGAGGGTATCGGGAACAGGCTGCTCCAGAATCAGGACCTTCTTGTACAGCAGGTAGTAAAGATCCTCCAGCAGGGCCAGGCAAGTTGGGGCCGTTTGGATCACAGAGGCCTGAAGGGATTTCAAAAGTTGGCTGGTGTCAGCCAGTTCGTTGAAAAAGACACGATCCAGCTGGTTGTGGCGTACAATGCAGTAAGGTTCAGGCATAAGGGCCTCTGATGTCTAGGATGGCGTTTCACCCCCATTATACTCCCCGTTTCACAGTTTGGGCAGGGTAGGAAATAACAAATCGCTAGGGCTGTTTGTTGTTATATGCTAGTGGAAACCTTGAGATTTCAATAATTCAAAAAAGACGTTGTGGTACATTACCGAAGGAAATGCATAAGAATTCAGAAAATTTAGGGCTTTGAACTAAAGGAATCTTCCTCGAAAAATAGAATAATAATCTCATCTGCGATCGGGTACAAGTTAACCATGGAGGTGCATCATTTGAAAGCATTTGAGTATCAGCGACCCAAATCCCTGCGTGAAGCAAGCGTTTTCCTGGCAACCGGCGGTTCTGAAGCACATATTCTCAATGGTGGTACTGATTTGATCATTCGTATGCGTGAAAGGTTGACGCTGCCTTCACTGGTGGTGGACATTAAGGATGTGCCAGAGCTGAACCGTATAGATTTCAGTGATGAGAAGGGGCTTTTTATCGGTGCCTGCGTTAATCTGAATGTACTGGGGAACCACGCCGCAGTCGTCGGGCATTATCCGGCTCTCAGCCGTGCGGCTTTGAGCGTGGGGTCCTTGCAGGTGCGCAACCGCGCTACCTGTGTGGGAAACCTATGCAATGCATCTCCCCTGGCTGATACCGCCACGCCTTTGCTGGCAGCCGAAGCCGTCATTCTGGTGTATGGGCCCGAAGGGGAAAAAGAAATACCCATCCACGAATTTTTCATCCACGTTCGTAAAACCTGCCTGAAGCCTGGGGAGATTGTTTGGGGGATCCGTGTTCCGGCGCCCGGTGCACAGGACAGGTCTGTATTCATGAAGCTTTCCAGGCGGAAGGACGTGGATCTCTCCACCGTCTGCAGCACGGTTGCACGCACTGCGAAAGGGTGGCGCATCGCTTATGGCGCCGTTGCTCCCACTCCGGTACGCACCCGCAAGACTGAAGCCCTCCTAGCCTCCGGGCCGTTGACTTCAGATCTGATTGAAGAGGCGATTAAGTTGGTAGCCACTGAAATTTCCCCCATAGCAGACACCCGAAGCAGCCGCGAATACCGGCTGGATATGGCACAGCTGCTCTTGAAACGGAGCTTGGAAGCGTTGATGACACAGGAGGTAAACCAATGAAAATACGCATTGAATTTACCCTGAATGGTGAGCTGACAGAGCACTTTACAGAACCCAACCGGACTTTGTTGACCATGCTGCGGGAGGACTTTGACCTGACTGGCGCCAAAGAAGGCTGTGGGGCTGGTGAATGCGGCGCCTGTACCGTCATTATGGATGGGGAGGCCATCAATGCCTGTCTCGTACTGGCCGTCGAGGCTGACGGACGTACCCTGGGGACTGTTGAGGGGTTGTCAGACGGCAGAAAATTAGATCCCTTACAAATTGCATTCATCGATAATGCAGCCCTGCAGTGCGGGTACTGTACACCGGGCATGATCATGACTGCCAAAGCTTTGCTGGACAAGAATCCGAATCCCACGGAGACCGAAATCCGTGAAGGGATCAGCGGAAATCTGTGCCGCTGCACAGGCTATAAGAAAATCATTGAAGCCATTCAATCTGTGGCAGATGCCAACGGGAAAGCAGGTGGAGGCGCATGAAATTTGTAGGAACCAGTGTCAAACGGGTGGATGGCGTGAAGAAGGTGACCGGCGCCCTTAAATATGTGGATGACATGAAGCTTCCAAGAATGCTGTATGCCGCTGTGCTGCGCAGTCCTTACGCCCATGCCAGGATCATCAGCATCGATACATCGGAGGCTCAGAAGCTGAAGGGTGTCAAGGACATCATCGATGGTCGGGATTATGTCCGCAGAGGCGGTCTATACCTGGAAGACAAGAACTTTCTGGCAGTGGGGAAAGTACGGTACCGAGGCGAAGCGGTGGCGGCTGTTTCGGCTGAAACGGTTGAGATTGCAGAGGAAGCTGCCCGACTCATCAAGGTGGACTACGAAGAGCTTCCTGCCGTGGTGGATGCGGTTCAGGGGATGGCGGCAGATGCGCCCTTGGTTCATCCGGATCTGGCCGATTACAAATGCGCCCCCGTATTCTTCCCAAAACCCGGAACCAATATATCCAACCATTACAAGCTGCGAAAAGGCAGTATGGAAAAAGGGTTTGCGGAAGCGGACTTTGTGACGGAGAACAGCTTTTACGTGCCTCATGTGCAGCATGTCCCCATTGAAAACCACTGTGCCATCGCCCAAATGGATGCAGACGGCTACTGCACCATATGGGCGGGCTGTCAGTCCCCCTATGCGGTTCGCGCGGCGGTTGCCGGTGCGTTTGATATCCCACTGAACAAGCTGCGGGTTATTTCGCCCGCTGTGGGCGGCGGTTTCGGCAGTAAGGCAGGGACCACACTGGAAGGGATCATCCTGCCACTGGCGATGCGCGCAAATGGCAGACCGGTTAAGCTCACTTACAGCCGGGAGGACGAATTCGTCAATTCATTTGTCCGTCAGGCCCTGCATTGTACCATCAAGACCGGGATTCGAAAGGATGGAAAAATCACCGCGATCCAAAACAACTTTGTCTGGGATGGTGGCGCTTATACGGAATACGGCGTCAATATCGTCAAGGCTGCGGGCTACGCATCAACGGGACCTTATGATATCGAAAATGTACATACGGATTCCTACTGCGTCTACACCAATCATCCAGTGGGCGGACCCTACCGGGGATTCGGAATGTCGGAGATCCATTTCGGCATCGAACAGAATCTGGATATCCTGGCGGAAAAAGTGGGGATCAGTCCGCTGGAAATACGCCGGATCAATGGCCTGAAGCCGGGCGGGGTTACCGCTACCGGTGAAGTGGTGGATGTATGCGGTCTTCAGGAATGCCTGGAAATTGCGGCAAGGGAAATCAATCTGGAAACCGTGGAGCCGCCCAGTAAGCCGAACCGAGTCCGGGGAAAAGCTATAGCCTGTGGCTGGAAAGCACCCTCCATGCCGAACAATGCCGCATCAGCGGCCATCATTCGGCTCAATGAAGACGGTACTGCCCATTTACAGGTAAGTGCCCAGGATATCGGTCAGGGATCCGACACTGTCATGACACAGATTGCAGCCGAAATGATGTCGATCTCCCCCGATAAGATCACTGTCAGAACCGGAGATACGGACCACAATCCATATGAATGGCAGACCGTTGCCAGCCGGATCACCTATTCCGCCGGGCGGGCCGTGGTGGAAGCCTGTGAGGATGCGAAAACCCAGCTGTTTGAGTTGGCACAGTTGAAACTGGGCATCTTCAAACGGGATCTGGAGCTACGGGATGGCTATGTTGTTTCAAAAATATATCCCGATAAGAAGGTTTCTTTGGCAGAACTGTCTCTGGGCCTGACCCTGGCCGATGGTTCAGGGATTCACGGTCCGATCATGGGACGGGGCTCCTTCATTCCTCCCAACGTTCGGAACGCAGACAAGGAAACCGGATTGGGAGCGCACCCTGTCGTATTCTGGACTTACGGCTGCCAAGCGGTGGACATTGAGGTGGATACCGAAACCGGGCAGATCGAGGTAAGGAAAGTATCCAGCGTTTTCGATGTGGGCAAGGTGATGAATCCTCAGCTATTGGAAGGGCAGCTGGAAGGCGCCATTGTCCAGGGGATGGGAACAGCTCTGTGGGAAGAACTGATGCTGAAGGATGGCAAGGTCCTGAACCCCAGCTTTGTAGACTACAAGATTCCAACAGCCAACGACATGCCGGAAATGGTGGTCCGATTCGTAGAGAATCCTGAAGAATCCGGTCCCTTCGGCGCGAGAGGTGTTGCGGAACCTGCCATGGTACCCACCGCTCCGGCGATTGCCAACGCACTTTACAACGCTCTGGGAATTCGCCTCACCAGCCTGCCTCTGACAGCGGAAAAGGTGCTGAAAGCCCTGAAGGAAAAACAAAAGGAATGATTATGGAAGGGGGCTGTCTTGAAGCGGGATTCCGTGTCCTGTTCAGAGGCAGCCCTCTGAATGTTTTCAGCACGGTGGCGCTGTGGGAAACATTTTACGACAGGCGGAGGCATATAAGTGTACAAGTATATTGGTATGCAGAGATAGGGCGGAAATGCTTTTACTTATAAAGCGGAATCGTGTAATTGCTTGTTTTAAATGGGTAGTCAACCCGGAGGTTATGATATATTTGATAGTAAGAATGGGTGTGGTGCCGGACGTTTATATGGCGGGTGGCGCTGTGCTTAATGGAGGTGGCTGGTTTGGAAGAAATATTCTCAATGAACCAAATGATAATCGGTGTGGCTGTCTTTATTCTGGTGTTCGTGATTTATGCATGGAATATCCGGAAAGAATTGAAGTAGGCTAGCGGGGATGTGTAATCCAAAATATGAAGAGAGGTGTATTTGATGCAATCCATTCAAGTAGCCCTGGAGGTTTTCCTGATCGGGTTCGTCATTTCTTTGTTCATGGCGGGCATGATCAAGGGGCTGTTGGCTCTGATCCGTCACGCGGAAGCGAAGATGGTCAAGCCGAAGGACTGATATGAAAAAGGTTATTACTAAATAGACTGAGAGGTTCAATATGGATCCCATGCAATTATTTCAGGGTATCGGCACGTTGTTCGTGCAGGATCCCACCATTGCAGCGGCTCGGATCGGGCTGATACTGCTGGGCATACTTCTGGTTTACCTGGGCAAAAAGAATACGCTGGAGCCCCTTGTCATGATCCCTATGGGCTTTGGAATGATCGCCATCAATGCCGGGGTCATGTTTTTTTCGGGGAATACAATTGGAAATATCTTTATTGACCCCATGATGTCCGACACGGATGGCCTGATGAACATCATGCAGATTGACTTCCTGCAACCCATTTATACGCTGACATTCAGTAACGGTCTTATTGCCTGCATTGTCTTTATGGGGATTGGCGTCATTACCGATATAGGCTTCATGCTGGCCTATCCATTCACCAGCATGATGATTGCAATGTTTGCCGAACTGGGAACCGTTGCGACCTATCCTATCGCGCGGTGGATGGGCCTGACAGCTGGTGAGGCTGCTTCAGTGGCGATCATTGGCACTGCAGATGGCCCCATGGTGCTGTACGCATCCCTGATGCTGGCGAAAGACCTCTTCGTACCGATTACGATTGTAGCCTATCTTTACTTGAGCCTGACTTACGGGGGTTACCCCTACCTGATCCGCCTTCTGGTTCCCAAGGAACTTCGGGGACAGGTGGTCAAATCCGCTCCGATGCACAATATTTCATCCAATGTAAAATTGACATTTGCCGTTGTGGCTTGTGCAGTCCTCTGTCTGCTGTTTCCAGTCGCTTCGCCGCTCTTTATGAGTTTCTTCTTGGGAATCGGCGTTCGCGAATCAGGAATCACCAAGTATGTGCACTTAATTGAAGATGTTTTCCTTTATGGTGCAACCTTCTTTTTGGGGCTGATGCTGGGTGTCCTGTGCGAAGCGAACACCATACTGAATCCCAAAGTTCTCACACTGCTGATTTTGGGGATGATCGCCTTGCTTCTGTCTGGAATAGGCGGAATAATAGGGGGATACATCATTTATTACATCAACAACCGGAACTTCAATCCTGTCATTGGAATCGCCGGGGTCTCCTGTGTGCCGACAACAGCCAAGGTTGCCCAGAAGGAAGTCACCAAGGCGAACAAGTACAACTTCATTCTTCAGTACGCCATGGGAGCCAACATCTGCGGCGTGATAACCTCTGCAATCCTGACAGGAATCTATGTCACCTTGATACCACTGTTGAAATAAGGATGAAATAATCAGAACAAACTGAAACATTAGAAGGGCAGGAAAATTCATTCCTGTCCCTTTTTTTATCTGAAAGGAGGATCCTTAAGAATTGTCCGGTTTATGGGCTCTATAAGGGCGGGCATTGTCGTTCGGAAGGGGTGATTCAGCTTAAAACAGTTAGGTAACAAACGACGCAATGCGAATTCGTTAGAAATTGTCATCTGGTTACATGGACAAAGCAATTGGCATCTGGTAATCTGACAAAGATTAAATATGCAGTAACACTATTTAGGAGGAAATGCGGATGGCGAAAAGAATGGTTCAAGTTGATGAGAAGTTACCACTTATCGAAAGCATTCCACTGAGTTTCCAGCACCTTTTTGCGATGTTCGGGGCAACGGTCCTTGTTCCGATCCTGTTTCAGGTAGATCCGTCTACGGTCCTACTGATGAACGGTATCGGCACCCTGATCTACTTCGTCCTGACAAAGTTCCAGGTACCTGCATTCCTCGGCTCCAGCTTTGCATTTCTGGCACCTGCCGGCGCGGTAATCGGCAGCCAGGGATACGGTTTTGCACTGGGTGGCTTCATGGCTGCCGGTTTAGCATTCATTATTGTTGGACTTATCATTCAATACGCGGGAGACAAGTGGATTCACGTTGTATTCCCACCAGCCGCCATGGGCGCCATTGTAGCAATCATCGGTCTGGAGCTTTCGCCGGTAGCAGCAAAGATGGCTGGTTTGGTTCTTGATTCCAATAACCCTGGCCTGTACATGGATCCCAAGGTCGTCCTGGTATCCCTCTCAACCCTGGCAATCATCGTCATCGGTTCCGTTGTATTCCGTGGGTTCCTGTCCATCATCCCCATCCTGATCGGTGTCGTGTGCGGTTATTTCATCGCCCTTTTCGCTGGTCTGGTAGATTTTGCGCCGGTTATGGCCGCACCTTGGCTTAGAATGCCTACGTTCTACGCACCTCAGTTCGATATCGGCGCCATCCTCACGATTCTGCCCGCAGCCTTGGTGGTTATCGCCGAGAACATCGGCCACTTGGTTGTAACCGGCAACATCGTTGGTAAGGATCTGATGAAGACACCTGGCCTGCACCGCTCCCTTCTGGGCAACGGGATTTCAACGTTCCTCTCGGCTTTATGCGGTTCAGTTCCCACAACGTCATACGGTGAGAACATTGGTGTTTTGGCCATCACAAAGGTTTACAGTGTATGGGTTATCTCTGGTACTGCTGTGATTTCAATAACCCTGGCCTTTGTAGGAAAGTTTTCAGCTCTGATCAGCACCATTCCCGTTCCTGTAATGGGCGGCGTATCCATGATGCTGTTCGGTGTTATCGCGGCTTCCGGTTTGCGGATGCTGGTTGATGAAAGAGTCGACTACAGCCACCCGCGGAACCTGGTGCTGACAGCTACGGTTCTGGTTGTGGGACTTTCCGGTGTCCATGTGGCAATCACCCCAACCGTCACATTGGCCGGGATGGCATTGGCTACAATCGTTTCAATCTTCATCGCCCTGCTGTTCAAGATGTTTGAAATGACAGGCATCCTGGGCGATGTGGAAGAACCGGCAGATCTTGCGAAATAATAAAATCATTTAAAAAGCCTACATATGTTAAACAGGAACAAACTTCGGTTTGTTCCTGTTTTTATTTTGTTGTAAAGTACCAAATCAAATTCTGCTAAAGTCGTTTAGAGATTGATATAATAGGGTTAATATAGATATTCATTGGTATATGAAACTAAACCATGACTGTTGATGCCAACAGGAGGCACTCTATGAACCTTCATCAGGAAGCAGCTCGACTGACAGAGCAGAATAAACGATTCGCCTGGACGGTGATTGTCAGCGCCAAAGGCTCCACCCCGCGAAATAAAGCCCACATGATCGTACTGGAAGATGGCAGCATCCTGGGGACAATTGGCGGGGGAATTGCAGAAAAACGTGTGATTGAGGAAGCACTGGAGGCTCTCCGGGAGGGACGGTCCCGTTCCGTTCAGCTGACCTTGAACAGTGATGCCAAAGGGGGCCTCCCCATGCACTGCGGGGGGGACATGTCCGTATTCATCGATGTCAGCCTGTGCCGCCCCAAGCTGCTGCTGATCGGCGGCGGTCATGTGAATTTGGCCGTCTACCGACTGGGGATTTTTCTAGGGTACGAATGCCACATTGTAGATGAACGGCCGGAATTCGCTTCGGCGGAACGGTATCCTGAGGCTGCGGGCCTGTATACGGATCCATCTTTAGCGGTTGCGGTGGGACAAGCACCGGTGGATGAAGACACGGCGGTGGTGATTGCCACGAAGGATGCGGATGAAATTGCCCTGCGGGCAGTCTTCAACCGAGGTGCCGGATATATCGGCGTGATCGGCAGCCGGCGAAAGGTCACGATTATCCGGAACCACCTCTTGGCGGATGATTACCCGCTGGAAAGTTTAAATCGGATCTTTGCCCCCATCGGTCTGGATATCGGCTCGGAAACGCCGGAGGAAATCGCCGTCAGTATCCTGGCGGAGGTGATGCGGGTGAAAGCCGGCACAACCGGGAAATCGTTTTCTGAAATCATGAGGGAGCATAAGGACCTGATAATTGTCAGGAGCGCCGGAGATATTGCCACGGGAACAATTGCCCGTCTGCATTTAGGGGGATGGCGGGTGTTGGCGCTGGAATGCGAAAGGCCCACAGTGATTCGGCGCACAGTCTCCCTGGCGGAGGCGGTAACGGCGGGATCCACAGAGGTGGAGGGCATTACAGGGATTTTGTGCCGAAATCTGGCCGATATGGAAGCGGCTTGGGCCCAGGGTGCCGTACCGGTTGCGATTGACGAGGCCGGAGAGTGGATTCGGAAGCTGAAACCTCTGGCGGTGGTAGACGCGATTCTGGCCAAGATGAATATGGGGACAACCTTGGATATGGCCCCCATCGTATTGGGTTTGGGGCCGGGGTTCACGGTTGGGGAAGATGTCCATGCGGTCATTGAAACCAACCGGGGGCACCGGATAGGCAAGGTGCTTTACTCAGGATCGGCAGAGCCTAACACCGGGATTCCGGGGAATATTGAAGGCTATACCTCAGAACGGATTCTCAGGGCGCCTGTGACAGGCGTTGTGAAGAACCATAAGGCCATCGGTGATCTGGCAGAAGCCGATGAAACCGTGATGGAAGTGGCAGGGGTTCCGGTGAAAGCGGAGATTCGCGGCATGATCCGTGGTTTGATTGCTGAGGGGACCTCTGTGACGCCGGGCTTTAAAATCGGCGATGTGGACCCCCGGGTGGACCGGTCTGCCTGTTTCGAAATTTCAGATAAAGCACGGGCGGTTGCGGGGGGCGTTTTGGAAGCAGTCCTCACCCTCAGTCGGCACAGGGAGGCATAAATGCATAAGGCGAATGGCATCACTGTCCGGGAACTGCTGGACATGGAAGTTCTGCAAGGGGCCCACGTACTTTCGGGAAATGGCGGCCTGGATCATCGCATCACAAAGATGAATGTCATGGAGGTGCCGGATATCCTGGATTGGGTTAAGCCGGGGGAGTTTCTTCTCACAACGGCCTACTCCATCAAGGATACCCCTGAAAAACTGAAAAACCTGATCGAGGCACTGAGCACGAAGGGCCTGGCAGGGATGGGGATCAAAACCAGGCGTTTCATTCAGGCGATTCCGCCGGATGCCCTGGCCATGAGCGAAGCCCTCAACTTTCCCATTGTTGAAATACCATTCACGGCGTCCTTTGCGGACATCATCCAGCCTGTTCTTACTGAGGTGATGAACCAGCAGATGGCCATGCTGCAGCGGATCGATACCTTCAATGACCGCTTGATGAAGCTGATGCTTCGGGGGGGCGGCATGGAGGAAATCGCCCGGGCTATCCAAGAATCCATGGGGGTTTCCATTGCGATCATGGATGATATCTTCAGATCCCACGTGATTTTGTGTGAACCCGGGATCCGCACCGATATCGAGGGGGTCATCCAGGGGCTGGACCAGCAGCGGCATAAGCCGGCGGCCTATGATGAACAGCAGGGTGAATATATCCGCTTTATAGACCCCTTGGGCGATGTGGACACGGTCCGCTATATGATTCCCATTAAATCGGAGGAACGGAAGTACGGTCGGATCATGCTCTGGGAAGACCTGAGAGCGCTGACTCCCATGGACCTGTCCACCATTGAAGCGGCAACCTCCCTGGTAGCACTGGACCTGATGAAGAAACTGTCCCTGTTCGAAGGGGAGAACAAACACCGGATTGAATTCTTTGAAGACCTGCTTTCGGAAGAGGATGTAAGACAGCGCCGGGCCTTGGAAAAGGCAGCCTATTTTGATTTTGACGGGAGCCAGGTCTACAGTGTGGTAGTGATTTCCTACATTCAGACCGAGAATATGTACAGATTAACGCCTAATAACACCGGTTATCTGAATTTTTTAGGAAGCAGGCTGGTCAGTCTGGTGGAGCGGCAAACCTGGTTTGGAGGCCACCGGGTCCTGTTCGGTTCTAAAAGCGACCGGATGATCCTGATGTTCGGGTCGTCTTCCTCCCTGTCGGATGGCGAAATCAAGGGGGATGTCCTGAAGTTTTGCAGTGAAGTACATAAAGCGGCCATTGCGGATGGCCTTGGGGATCTGATATCCATTGGAATCGGCCGGCCCTGCCGGGAGTTTCAGCGGCTGCCCCATAGCTATCGGGAAGCTGGACGTGCGGTGGAGACCTGCCGCCTGAATCCTGAAAAATCGGGACCGATCCATTACGACGACTTGGGGATTTTCAGGATTTTATCCTACGAAGAGCTGCAGCCGGAATTGATCCAGTTTTATCGTGAGACCTTGGAGCCTTTGGTTATCTATGACAAAGAAAAAGACTCTCAATTGGTTGAAACCCTGAAAAAATATTTTGAATGCCGCAGCAACCTGAAACGGGTATCGGAAGTGATGTTTACCCACTATAACACCGTTATCTACCGGATGCAGCGGATTAAGGACATTATCGGAAAGGATCTGGACGATCCGGATATCCGCTTGAATCTCCAAATAGCTATCAAGGTTCTGGGGCTTATGGGGGGGCGGAAAGCTTAACTGAGGAATGTCTTATCAACAACTTACAAGCGTTCCTTGGGAACTTTGGTTCATCCAAACAGTGGAATCGGTATTGGAAAAGAGTACATTAGGGTAAGAAGACCCCTATTCTCTTGGAGGTGAGCCATGAACGCCATTCTGATTGCTACCGATCTGGCAGAGCTCGCTGCAGAAGGCCAGACGTCTGTCGGGCAGCTCCATTCTGTATTCGAACATGCAGTGAACTGTACCTTTGAAGAATATGGCTGGATGACTCTGCTGACAGAAGAATCAGCCATCGGGCCCATGGGCCTGGTGGTCAAAGCGCCAGACCTGAAAAGTCTCCCCCTGCTGCCAGGCATGAAGATGGAAATCGGTCGGGGACGGCTGAGCATTCCTGAGGCAGGCATCACGCTCCAGCTGAAGGGCGTCCGCTCCTGGTCCCCTCAAGCTGAGCCCATCCATGAGCCGGTGGGTCTTGTGGTGAAAAAAGACCGCCTGGAAAAACTGGAGAAATGGATCTTGAAAAGCGGCAATCTGGCGGGCATCGCCAATGTCCTGGAGTATCTGGAGCTTCCCGATCGCAGTCGAAAGCTCCAACCCGAGACAGAGCTCAATGCCTTTGGCCAATTTGCCCTGGATCGGATTCAGGGATTCACAGCAGTGCTGACAGAAACAGATGCGGAGCGGATTCGGGATAAAATTCGGGGGATCATCGGTTTTGGTCCAGGGTTAACCCCTTCGGGCGATGATTTCCTGGCGGGTGTAGGTGCTTCAATGATCTATTTGCGCGGGTACTATCGGCTGAAAAAGCAGACCTTCGCAATTCCGCTTCAGCTGATTTTAGATGAATCCAGGGGGCGTACAACCCGGGTCAGCGAGGAAATGCTCAAGAATCTGGCACAAGGGCTGATGCCCAAGCGATTCATGGATCTGCAGCTGGCGCTTCTCAGCCAGTGCGGACCTGAGATGGGTTCAGTGCTGCAGGAGCTTGACAGAATGGGAGAAACATCCGGAACAGATCACGCCCTGGGGGTATTCGTAGCCCATTGGGTGCTTGGGACGGAGGATGCAAGGAGGAAGCTCGGATGATTGTCAAAAGTGCAGTCCGAAAAAATACGTATTATGATTCTGTAACATTGATGCTGATTTCCAAGGAAATCAAGCAGATGGCCGGTGTAGAGGAAGCGCTGATCGGGATGGGGACGGAGCTGAATCTGGAATTGGTGGCAAACCTGAACATGGCGGATGATGCCGTTCGGGCCTGTTCACCCAATGACTTTTTCATTACCGTCCTTTTGGAGGACGAAACCTTGATGCCGGCCGTTGAGGCCAAGGTGGAAGAGCTTCTGAATCACCGGAAGACCTCCTCCGGCAGCAGCTACAGACCGGTGACATTGGACACGGCCTATGAAATGATGCCGGACGCCAATATGGTGATTATCAGTGTGCCTGGAAAATTTGCGGCCCCCGAGGTGCGCAAGGCCCTTGATAATGATTGTCATGTCATGCTGTTCAGCGACAACGTCTCCATAGAAGATGAAAAAGAACTGAAAGAACTGGCGGTCAGCAAAGGCTTGTTGATGATGGGCCCGGACTGTGGGACCTCCATCATCAATCACGTGCCGCTGGCGTTTGCCAATGTGGTGCGAAAAGGCCCCATCGGCATTATCGGCGCTTCCGGGACCGGGACCCAAGAGGTTTCAGTCCTAGTGGACCGGTTCGGTTCCGGTGTATCCCAGGTAATCGGTACCGGCGGCCGGGATTTGCGGGTTGAGATCGGCGGACTGATGATGATCCAGAGCTTTGAAGCCCTGATGGATGATCCGGATACACAGGTAATCGTCCTTATCTCAAAACCCCCGGCAGAAAGTATCGCTGCCAAGGTGCTGGGTCTTGTCAGCAAAACGGAAAAACCCGTTATCGTCCACTTCATCGGCGGGAATCCGGAAGCCATCCGGCAGTCCGGGGCCATCGCCGGCTTGAGCCTGGAGGATACCGCCCGTAAAGCGGTGGCCTTGGCGAACGGCAAGACGCCGGAGGATTTCATCGGATTCGATATGTCGGCGGCAGAGCTTGACGCGCTGATTCAGCGGGAACTGTCGGGTAAATCGGCTTCCCAGAAGTACCTGAGAGGACTGTATACCGGCGGTACCCTGGCGGATGAAACCATGAAGCTGCTGGATAAGGAAGGCTGGGGAATCTGGTCCAATATTCCGTTATCGCCCCAGTGGGCCATGGAGAATGTTTGGGAAGCCAAGGAACACACCGTTCTGGACCTGGGAGATGATCAGTTCACCGTGGGTCGCCCCCATCCGATGATCGATCCAACCATTCGGAATGACAGGTTAGTGCAGGATACCGATGGGCAGACGGCGGTACTCCTGATGGATTTGGTGCTGGGCTACGGCGCGCATCCCAATCCTGCCCTGGAACTGTCGGTTGCTGCACGGAAGGCCCGTAAGAAAGCAGCGGATCTCGGTGGCAGTCTGACCGTGATTGCCAGCATTTGCGGCACCGAGGGGGATCCACAGGATTTTGCCATCATGAAGAAGGAAATGGAGGCTGCCGGTGTCATCATCATGCCCTCCAATGCTCAGGCGGCTCATTTGGCTGGCTGTATCCTTAAAGCAGTAAAGGCGGTGAACTGAATGGCAAAACTCAATGCGTTTTTCGGAAAAGAACTAAAGGTCATCAATATGGGGCTTGCTGGCTTCAGTGAAGATCTTAAATCACAGCAGGTAGAAACACTTCAGATGGACTGGCGGCCACCGGCAGGGGGAAACCAGCGACTGGCATCACTCCTGAATAAATTGAAATGAATCGAGGTGGATCATGAAAGAAAGAATTGAAAAAGCCAATGCGGAGGCGGTTGAGCGGCTTCTGTCCGCACAGCCCAAACTGGTCGGCATCGGTGTTGCACTGGATACCGTCCCCGGCATGACCAAGAAAACGGTTCTCCATGCGGGCCCCCCGATCACCTGGGACCGTATGAGCGGCCCTCTGAGAGGGGCTGTCGTCGGTGGTTTGATTTATGAAGGGTTAGCGGTTGACGAAGCCAGCGCAGAAGCACTGGCAGCCTCCGGAGAGATCACCTTTGATTCCTGCCATCACCATGATGCGGTAGGGCCTATGGCCGGCGTCATGACAGCCAGTATGCCGGTCTGGATCATCAAGAACGAAACCTTCGGCAATATGGCCTACTGTACCTTGAATGAGGGTCTGGGCAAGGTGCTCCGCTTCGGCGCATTCGGGGCGGAGGTCATTGACCGCTTGAAATGGATGGGATCCGTGCTGGGTCCTGTGCTGAAGGATGCCCTGGTTCTTCTGGGCCCCGTGGATCTGAAGGCCATGATCGCCCAGGTTGTCCAGATGGGGGATGAAGGCCACAACCGGAATAAGGCAGGCACATCCCTGTTCATCCGGGCCATCGCCCCCTATATCGTCATGACCTCCCATTCGGATCAGGATAAGATCGATGTGCTGAAGTTCATGGATTCCAACGACCACTTTTTCCTGAACCTGACGATGCCCGCTGCAAAATGCGCATTGGATCCCGCTGGCGGCATTCCTTACTCCACGATGGTTTACACCCAGGCCCGCAATGGCACGGACTTCGGCATCAAGGTGTCCGGCCTTGGCGACCAATGGTTCAGCGCCCCTGCTGAATACATTGACGGCCTGTATTTCCCCGGCTTCTCCATTGACGATGCCAATCCTGATATCGGAGATTCGGTCATTACGGAAACCAGCGGCATAGGCGGCTTCGCCATGGCGACTGCCCCGGCCATCGTTCAGTTCGTTGGCGGCACCCCTCAGGATGCCATCAACTATACCACCAGTATGTATGAGATCACGTTGGCGGAAAACAACGCCTATAAGATGCCCATCATGAATTTCCGGGGCACCCCCACGGGGATCGATATCCGCAAGGTCATCGAAACCCAAATCCGCCCCATCATCAATACCGGCATTGCCTGCAATCGGGCAGGGGTCGGCCAGGTGGGCGCCGGTCTGGTGCATCCGCCGATGAAATGCTATGAGGATGCTTTGGAAGCCTTTGTGGCCAAAATGGAAAAAGAAGGCTTGATTTAAGCGAAACCATTACTTAAAAAACCAAGGAGGAACACCCGATGGATTTCTGGAAAAACGTAAAGATGTACGACCTGACACAAAACCTCAGCCACCTGACACCTGCATGGCCCACGTATGAGCCCCTGCAGATCAAATTCTTCAAACGGCTCAGCCCCAATGGCGCCAATGGCCAGGTCATCACCACCTCCAACCATGTGGGGACCCATTTGGACGGCTCCCTGCACTTCTGTACACATGGTCGGGATATCTCCGAGATTCCATTGGAAGATCTGATCGGGCCGGGCGTTGTCGTTGACCTCTCCGACATCGCAGAAGACTACGGCATTTATACCTCCAAGGACATTACGGACCGTGTTGAAGTTAAAGAAGGGGACATCCTCATCATCAACACCGGCTACCACAAATACGGCTGGGATCAACCGGAGGGCGACGAGCGCCGCTACATGCTCCGCCACCCCGGCCCCACAAAGGAATTCTCCGCCTGGTGCGCCAAGATGAAAATCAAGTGGATCGGCGTGGACTGCGGCAGCGCGGATCACCCCATGAACACAAAGATCCGTGACTGGGAGCCCCGTGAAGCCCGGAAGTGCGATGAGTATTTCCAAAAGAAATACAACAAGACCCTGGATGAAATCTTCCCGGAAGACGACTACCAGCTGATGCACATCGACCTGTTCCCCTTGGATATCATCCATGCTGAGAACGTAGGCGGTCAGATCGACGAGATTCTCAACAAACGCCTGATTGTCGGTTGTTACCCTTGGAAGTTCCAAGGCGGAGAGTCCTCCATCTGCCGGATTGTCGCTTACGATGAAGTGAAGTAACTGAAAGCTTGAGTGATTATGAATAGCCACGGATAACGCAGATGGACACGGACTAAGAATCATAGCATTCTGATTTCATCCGTGAAAATCCGTGTTGTCCGTGGCTAAAGTTCTATTTGAAAGGAGTTTATATATGAAAGAATTCACGGCCGCCTGCGCCCAGTTCGCAGTGGAGCCCAACAATATCAAGTTCAATCTTGAAAAAACCGCTCATTGGCTGAAAATGGCCGTAGCGGAGCATGGAGCGGAGCTGGTGCTCTTTCCGGAGACCATCACCACGGGTTTCACCCCCAATATGCCCAAGGAAGAATTCTATGAGATGCTGGCGCCGATTCCCGGGGCACACACCCGGGATATCCAACTCCTGGCCAAGGAGTTGAAGGTCCATGTGGTCCTGCCGCTTTACGAACGGGGAGAGGCCCCCGGCGAAATCCTGAATTCCTCCGTCCTGATCGATGACCGGGGCGAAATCCTGGGCAATTACCGGAAAACACATCCCTTCCCAACGGAACGGACCTGGACCAAGGCCGGTACGGAAACCGTGGTGGTTGACACCAAGCTGGGGAAAATCGGGATGATCATCTGCTATGACGGGGACTTTCCGGAATTGAGCCGTGTCTGCGCCTTGAAGGGAGCAGAAATCATCACCCGGCCCTCAGCCCTGCTCCGCAGCTTTGAAATATGGGAGCTGACGTCGAAAGCCCGAGCCTACGACAACCACTGCTATGTCATGGCTTGTAATGCTGTGGGCCCTGATGCGGGGAACAACTATTATTTCGGTCACAGCATGATCATCAGCCCCATCGCCCAAACCCTGGCCCTGGCAAGGGGGACTGAAGAAATCGTCTCCGCCCGGCTGAATCCTGATCCCCTGCGGTATATCAGCTATGGGTCCAGGAATCCTCAGATCTTCGATCACATCGAGGATCGGAATGTAAAGGCGTACGAGGGGATCATGACAGAGGGCCGCTGTGCCTTTGAACCGGCACGGCGCATCAAATACGACCGATAGGAGGCTCCTATGAGCGCGTTGAAAGATATCCGCATACTGGACTTTACCCGGGTTCTGGCCGGGCCTTACTGCACCATGATCCTGGCGGATCTGGGGGCGGAGGTCATCAAGGTGGAAATCCCCGGCGGTGGGGACGATTCCCGACAGTTTGGCCCCTATGCCCACGGCGAGAGCGCCTATTTCATGAGCCTCAACCGCAACAAGAAGAGCATGACTCTGAATCTGAAGGACCCCAAGGCCTTGGAGCTGGTGAAGCGGATCATCTGCAAGTGCGATGTGGTCACGGAGAATTTTCGGCCCGGCACCATGGAGAAGCTGGGGCTGGGCTATGAGGACCTGAAAAAGATCAATCCGCGGATCATCTATGCGGCCTCCTCCGGCTTCGGCCATACAGGGCCCTACAGCAAACGCCCGGCCTATGATGGGGTGGTCCAGGCCATGGGCGGCATCATGAGCATCACCGGCGAACTGGGGGGCAAGCCTACCCGGGTGGGTCCTTCCATTGGGGATATCTCGGCGGGGATGTTCACCGCCATTGGCATCCTGGCGGCCCTGGAGCACCGGCATAAGAGCGGGGAAGGCCAGAAGGTGGATGTGGCTATGTTGGACTGCCAGGTGGCCATGCTGGAGAACGCCATCGCCCGGTATGAGGTTTCCGGGGAGGTGCCCAAACCCGCAGGGAACCGGCACACCTCCATCGTTCCCTTTGAACCCTTCGATACCATCGACGGTGAGATCATGATCGCCGCCGGGAACGATGCCCTCTGGGCCAAGTTCTGTCAGACGGCAGGGTTGGAAGCCATGATCAGTGATGAGCGGTTTGTCACCAACCCCATGCGGAACAAGCATTACGATGAACTGCGCCCCCTGGTGGCTGAAAAGGTGCGGCTAAAGACCACGGAGGAATGGATGACACTGCTGGACGGCGCAGGGGTGCCTAACGGCCCCATCAATTCCATCGATAAGGTGGTCGTCAATGAACAGGTATTGGCCCGGGAGATGATTGTGGAAGTGGAGCATCCTGTGGCGGGAAAACTGCGGATGCCTGGCATTCCGGTAAAGCTCAGCGAAACCCCTGGGGAGATCCGCATGCCGGCTCCGGTGCTGGGGCAGCACACCGTGGATGTCCTGGAAGACCTATTGGGTCTGACTGATGAAGAGATTGAAGAATTAAAAGCAGAAAAAGTTATTGCATAGCTGTTGACAATGATACTAACTAGTGATATATTGAGTACATGAAAAACATTATCAATTACGGAGAAGAAAATCAACAGAATCTCAAGTTGGTCATCGGCTTCAGCCGATCCGCACTGAACCTCCATCGGAACACCCAGAGGCTGGTAGGAGAATATGGCCTCACGCTCCCGCAGTTCGGCGTCTTGGAAGCGTTGTACCATCTGGGTGAGCTGCGGATCTGCGATCTGATTGAAAAGACCCTTTCCACCAGCGGCAATATGACGGTGGTCATCCGGAATCTGGAGCTGGAGGGACTGATCAATCGGTTTCAGGATTCAGCGGATAAGCGGGTTTACAAGATTGAAATTACGGAAAAAGGGCGGGCCATCATCGCCGACCTGTTTCCGGAGCATTTGGAGGAGCTTTCAAGACAGCTGTCCAGATTACAGCCGGCGGAAAAGGAAGAATTGATCCGGCTGATGAAAAAAATGAATGGCATTGACTGATGGGGAACTTCGGTTCCCCAGAACCACACCGAATATTACTAATTAGTGAAAAATCGGGTAGAGCCCGACACCAGGAGGATTACTATGAATAACAAGAACATTTTCGAAGAACGACGTGCGGTCAACAATTTCGACACAACAAAGCCATTGGCATCCGGCCTGCTGAAAGAGATCATCGATCTGGCGGTTCTGGCCCCCTCGGCATTCAACCTGCAGCCTTGGCGGATTATCGCGGCAACCACACCGGAAGGGAAAGCGAAGCTGCATCCGGTAGCCTTTGGTCAGCCCAAGATCCTGGAAGCGCCAGCAACGCTGATCCTGATTGGTGACCGGGAAGCATACGGCCCCCACAACAGTGTCTGGGAATACCTCAAATCAGTGATGGGAGAGGAAGGGGCCAAGGGTGCCATGGGCATGGCGGCCGGACTCTACGGATCCACCGAGGAGCGGAAGGTGAAGTTTGCCGAAAGCAATGTTGGGCTTCTGGGGATGTCCATCATGTATGCTGCCAAGGAACTGGGGGTCGATTCCCACGCCATGAGCGGCATGGATTTTCAGGGCATCAAGGATACCTTTGGACTGAAGGACAGTGAAGATGTCGTGATGCTGATTTCCCTGGGTTATCGGGATGAGACAAAGGATCTGTATCCTCGGGGCATCCGAAAGGGATTCGATGAAATCGTAACAGAAATCTAAAACGCAGTTAAACCGATATGAAGGGTCAGGCCAGATGGTCTGATCCTTTTGTTGTATGTTTTTAACAATGACCATGTGCAGTTGAGAATTTAATAAAATTGATATAATCCAAATATATGAGTTGAATAAAGGGGTGTAGCTGATAAATTTCAATCGCAATTGATAATCGCTGTTGATAAAACAACCCACAGCATAATTTGAAACGAGTCTGTGCCGAAAGCCGGATAATCCAGTATAATGGGAAGACACAGTGTGGCTGGCGTGATTCTGAATAATTTGTGGAGGTTTTAATGGCTGAAAAGGTATCAAGCAACAGCAAAAAGGCGATCATCGTCCTCTGGATTGTCATGCTGCTCAATTTTGCGGTGGCAGTCTTCAAAATAATAGTCGGCACCATGGCCAACAGCGGCAGTATCATCGCAGATGGTTACCATTCACTCAGTGATGGCAGCGGCAATATCGTGGGCATCATTGGACTATCCGTAGCCGGTCGGCCTGAGGATGAGAGTCATCCTTATGGGCATAAGAAATTTGAAACCATCTCCAGCTTGATGATCGGCGTGCTGCTGTTCGCCGTAGGCTGCAAAGTCGCTTATGGCGCCATCCTGAATATCATGGCTCCAGGAATCCCAGAGATCAGTATCCTGAGTTTTGCAGTGATGGTTACAACGCTGCTGGTGAATATTTTTGTTGTGAAATATGAACGCCGCCAGGGGTTGAAGCTCTCCAGTGATGTGCTGGTATCGGATTCGGAGCATACCAAAAGCGACATCTTGATCACCAGCGGCGTTATTGTCACGATGGTCTTATTGCGTTTTGGATTCCCACCCATCATCGATGGGATTGTATCCCTGGTGATTTCCGGGTTCATCTACAAAGCCAGCTATGAGATTTTCACTGCCTCCAGCAACGTATTGGCGGATGGAGCGGCCCTCAGCAGCGATGAGATCTGTGGCGTGGTCATGACCTGTGACGGCGTTATGGGATGCCACAAGGTAAGGAGCCGGGGCCGGCAGGACGATATCCATATCGATCTCCATGCCCTGACACATCCGGACATGAGTGTGGCAGAGGCCCATGCGCTGAACCATATGATCGAAGGGGTTTTAAAAGACCGTTACGGCGCTGGTGTTTCAGTGATTGTGCATATTGAACCCTATATGGATACAGTGGCGAACAAAATCAAATCAGAAGAAAAGGGGTAACGCTATGAGTTTTTTCTCAAAGGGTTCAAAAGGGAAGCACTATCAGAATGGGCATAAGGGGAGCGGTCAGTATCAGAACAAGGGTATCTTTGGAAGTCTCTTCAATATGATAGTTTCGGGTAGCCGATCCCGTGGCAATCAAGGCAACCATGGAAATTACGGAAACCAAAGCAATCAGCAATACAATGCACCGACTAATCCCCGGTATGCTGCTCCGGTGAATGAGCCATCATCACAGCAGAGCCTTGTGAATTGTAGGGTATGCAGCGCAAAAATACCTGGAGGTTCGAAATTTTGCTTGGAGTGCGGTGAAAAAGTCTTGGTTGCGTCGAACTGCTCATGTGGTCAGAAGTTGATTCCAAATGCCAAGTTCTGTCTTGAATGCGGAAAGAAAATCGGCGAATAAGGTCATGGGATGGTTTGGAACCAAGAGGTACGAAGGCCGCTGTGTGAACGGTTATGCCATTGAAAAGACAATCGGTCAGGGGCGCTATGGGGTCTGTTTCTTGGCGCGGTCTGGGCAAGGAGAAACGGTGATCCTCAAGCGGTTCAGATCAGGTATCTTCCGGAGGAACGCCGAGCGGAATGCCTATGAGGCGGTGATTCTTTCCCAACTCCGAGATTCCCGGATTCCGGAGCTGCTGGGGGTCATCAATCAGCAGAACTTCTATGGCTTCGTTTTGGAATTCAAGCAGGGTGAGACGGTGAAATCCCTGCTTTTTCGAGATAAACACCGGTTTTCCGAGTACGAAATATACGATATTGGAAGGCAATTGATCAGCATCATCACATATCTTCATGAAAAAGGGATTGTCCACAGGGACATAAGGATACCAAACGTTCTGATCCACCAGGGTGAGGTCTGTCTTATAGATTTTGGACTGGCGCGCTGGGCAGATCGTGATCGGTACACCTATGATGTGGACTTTTCCTATTTGGGCGATTTTTTGCTGTATCTGCTGTATTCGTCATATGAACCCCAAAAGAAGCGATCGGGGCAACCGTGGTATGATGAACTACGCTTGACAGAAGAACAGCGATGTTTTCTGAAAAGGGTTCTGGGGCTGAATCCAGGATATGAGTGTATTAAAAAAGTGGAAACTGATTTTATCAGGGCATTTTCAATAGAACATTTCTGAAGGCAAATACCATGAGTTTTTGAAGGCGAAGAAATGAGCAGGAAGAAAAACGCAGCATGGCTGTCAGCATGATCATAGATCATCATGAAAATGGGATTCCCCACAGTGCGATTGGCACACCGGAGAAGCAGATTAACCAGGGTGAGGCCAGCCAAATTGATGTTGGCTGGTGCATGGGCTAATCTGACCGGTGTGCTGATGCTGTGGATTTTTTTATTGAGGAGAATCGCTGTGGTGTTACCTGAAAAGAGATTCTATAACTGTAATCTGGGTATAATGAGAGTTGATTACAGTGTCAGAGGAGTGGTGCGCAGAGCTGGCAGGTTTGCCGGGTTGCAGAACCACTCGCAAAATATAACCGGTTGTGGAGGCACTGATGACTTTCTTATTACGACGTCCGCTGATCAATTCCATGGGTTTGCTGTTGATCCTCGTGGCTATTGAAATGCTTATATTTCAAACCTTTCCAGCTACAGAATTTTCTTTGGGCCCGCTGGCACGGGGGATTTTCTCCGGGATGGCGGCGGTTGGCCTGTGCATGTTCTCGCCCCGCATCTATAAAACCGTGGATTCCATCACGAACAGGCTCCTGTATACACTCCTGGTAGGGCTGCTGGTAACGGTCAACCTCATGAATCTGTTGCTCCAGATTTACGATTTGTTTCAGGGAGGCATATTTTATAGGCTGTTTGCAGAAGGCATGAATGAAGTGCAGAGCCTGATGATGCTGCACTACAAAATCCCCATGCTCTCTTCCGTGCTGATTGTTGGGAATATCGTTGCGTACTGGTTTCTTGCAGCCCGCATCTTGTCGACAGAAAATCTCGGAGAGACTCCTGTGGCGCTGGAACGGGTGAGGGAGCTGCTTGCACGTTACAATCAGAATCCCTCCAATTACCTGATTTTAGAAGCAGGGACTCATTATTACGTTCAGGAAGGTCTGGATGGCATCATCGGATATAAAACCTGCAATCGAACTGTATTTGTCATTGCAGAGCCTGTATGCCCGGAGCATCAGCTGCGGGCAATCACGGTCGGGTTTCTGGATAAATGCCGGAAATCAGGATATGGTGTGTGCTTCAGCAAAATCACCGCATCCAGGGTGCAGGTATTCGAAGCGTGTGGGTTTGCGGTTCAGGAATATGGGTTGGAAGGGATACTGAACGCTGAAACCTTTACACTCCAAGGCACAGCCGCAGCTAAAATCCGCTGGGGAATCAACAAGACCAATAAATTGGGATTCCGTGTTCAGGAATACAGACCGGCTTCAGAGCGGGATGCAGCCATTGATGAGAGATTGGTCGCAATCTGCTGCGAGTGGTTTGAAAAGAAAAATAACATTGAAATGAAGTTCATGCTGGGAGAACTGGCCCTGGACCGGCCGATGGACCGCCGATATTTCACCATCCAAAATGCCTTGGGAACCATCGAAGCCTTTATCACATGTCTGCCTTATTCGGGGAGTACCGGGTATTTCATCGATGTCATGCGGAAGAGCCATGATGCGCCCCTGGGAACGATGGAGAAACTGATTGCAGACGCGTTCAAAATGCTCGAGGCGGGAGGGGTGCGGCAATTGAGCCTGGGATTGGCGCCTCTGGCCGGCGTAAAAGCCGGACCCACTTTACAGAGCCGGATGCTTACCTGGGGGTTCGCATTCATTTTCGAACATGCGCGGACGTTCTATGGCTTTAAACCCCTGTATCAGTTTAAAAAGAAATTCAACCCCAGGTGGGAAACCCGTTATATCGCCTATTTTCCTCCAAAACTATCGATCGGCCTCCTGCTGGCCCTGGTTCAGGTCAAATCCCATGAGAACGTCTGGCGTGTTCTTTTGAAGAATCTGAGGCAGCTGTGGATCAGTCGGATGAATCGAAAGAAAAGCAACCCGGCAGACCGTTAAGGTCTATCGGGTTGCTCCTTGTGGGTGGCTGCATTCGCAATCAGCGACGGAAACCATAGGTTCATCTGATCCTCATTCTTCATGGCGGTCAGCAGGCTGGCCCGGGAATGGGGAATGTTCTTATATATTGAACTGAGGAGCTGACTGATTTCCTGGCGTTTTGTATTTCCGGTGGCGGGGCAAGGACTGGCAATCACGGGCAGGTTCATCTGACGCACGAGGCCAATGACCTCCTGCTCCGAGCTGCCGATCAGCGGGCGGATCATCGTGACATTGGACCGGCTCAGATAACTTTTCACTTCAAAGGTGCTGAGTTTTCCCGTGTAGAGCATATTCATCATCAGGGTTTGAAGCGCATCGTCGGCGTGGTGGCCCAGGGCAAGTACATTGAGGCCTTCCCGGTTCATCACCTCGGTCAGGGCGCCTCGCCGCATTTTAGCGCACAGGGAGCAGGGGTTTTTCTCTTTGCGGATATCAAATACGATCTTAGCGATTTCAGTTTCTTCAATATGATAGGGCACCTGCAGCTCATCACAAAAGCGTTTCATCGGACTGAGGTCGAAGTTCTCAAATCCATTGGAAATCGTGATGGCCTCAAGATCAAAAGGGACAGTGCTGAAACGCTGGAATTTCTTAAGGGCCCAGAGAAGAGCGGTACTGTCCTTCCCGCCGGAAAGCCCCACTGCGATGCGATCGCCGGGTTTGATCAATTCATATTCCTGAATGGTTTTGCGCAGAGCGCCGAGAATTGTAGACATGGGATGCTCCTTTAAAATTTCATGCTTCTGTTGTATTGTAGCATAACGATGAATATAAACCGTGCAAAATCAGAAAGGTACTAGTTGATAATTGCTATCAATTGATATATCATAAGGAAAAGCGGGCCTGGAGGTCTGAATCGTAATTCTGAGGAGAAAACCATGGCTGTAAAAGCACTGAAGGAAAAACTCAATCCCCAGGGGCATCACCCGGTACTGGGAGCTAAGGATATATTGAAATACATCGGGCCTGGCCTGTTGGTGACTGTGGGCTTCATTGATCCCGGGAATTGGGCCTCCAATATAGCGGCAGGGTCGGAGTTCGGTTACACCCTGCTTTGGATGGTGACGCTGTCCACCCTGATGCTGATTGTCCTGCAGCATAACGTAGCCCATCTGGGGATTGCCACAGGAGACTGCTTGGCAGAATCCGCGGCGAAACATCTGCATCCGAAACTGGCTGCCGTGGTCCTGTCCACGGGGCTCATGGCAGTGGTGTCCACCGCCCTGGCAGAAATCCTCGGGGGGGCTATTGCCCTCAACCTGCTCATGGGAATTCCTCTCCGTGTAGGGGCTGTGCTGGTGCTGGTGCTGGTCCTGTGGATGCTGTTCTCGAATTCCTACACCAAACTGGAAAAATGGATCATCGGTTTTGTTTCCATCATCGGGTTCTCTTTCATCTATGAACTCAGCATCGTCCAAATCGACTGGCCCCAAGCCGTTAAAAGCTGGGTGACGGTATCCATCCCCATGGGCTCCATGCCCATCATCATGGCAGTCCTGGGGGCGGTGGTCATGCCCCACAACCTGTTCCTGCACTCTGAAATCATCCAGAGCCGGGAGTGGAACAAAGAAAGCCCGGAAATCATTGAAAAGCAGCTGAAATTTGAATTCACCGATACCCTCGTCTCCATGCTGATTGGCTGGGCCATCAACAGCGCCATGATCATCCTGGCTGCAGCGACATTCTTTGCCAACGGCACCCATGTCAACGAGCTGGGCCAGGCGCAGCACATGCTGGTTCCGCTTCTGGGGAAAGGGGCGGCCATCGTATTCGGCATTGCCCTGCTGTTCTCCGGGCTATCCTCAACGATCACCGCCGGGATGGCTGGGGGCACCATCTTCGCAGGGATGTACAAGGAGCCTTACGATATCAAGGATTTTCATACCCGCCTGGGTGTGGGGGCAATCCTGACCCTGGCGACTGTGCTGATTTTCATCATCACGGATCCTTTTAAAGGCCTGGTCTATTCGCAGATGCTTCTCAGTATCCAGCTGCCCATCACCGTGTTCCTCCAGATTTACCTGACATCATCAAAGAAGGTCATGGGTACCCACAAGAACAACCTGGTTACGAAAACCATGCTCTGGACCATCGCCGTCATCCTGACAATTCTCAACATGATGCTGTTTGCCAGCTACTTTTTCGGGTAAAAAGCATTTAGCTGGAAAGGGTTTGTATTAACCGGCCATTTCAGATACACTGAAAATAACCTGTGGAAAGAGGAGTACCCTATGACCAGAAACGACGAACTGCGCTTTGCGGTGCTGATTGATGCGGACAATGTCCCTTACTCAAAAATAAAAGAAATCATGGATGAAATAGCCAAGTACGGCATGCCCACCATCAAGCGGATTTATGGGGACTGGACCAAACCCAATCTGTCGGGCTGGAAGAACGTGCTGCTGGAGAACGCCATCACCCCCATTCAGCAGTACAGCTACACTGTGGGCAAGAATTCCAGCGACTCGGCCCTCATCATCGATGCTATGGATATCTTATATTCTGCCAAAGTAGACGGTTTTTGCATCGTTTCCAGTGACAGTGATTTCACGCGGCTCGCTACCCGGCTTCGGGAGGCCAGCATGCGGGTCATCGGCATTGGGGAGAAGAAGACGCCCAACCCCTTCATCGTGGCCTGTGACCGCTTCATCTATATTGAAATCCTGAACAAGGTTTCAGTCCAGAAGGAGCAGCAGCGCCATACCACGGTGAATACCAATGGGAACGGCGTGAAGGAAGTCAAGGTCAACGGCGATGCCATCAAGCCGGAAGTCATTCAGCTGATTGCCGCTTCGATTGAAGACGTGGCCGATGACAACGGCTGGGCCTTCCTGGGGAGCGTAGGCAGCATCATTGCCAAGAAGCAGCCGGATTTTGATGCCCGGAACTACGGCTTCACCAAGCTGACCACCCTGATCAAGCAGATTGACCGCTTCGAGGTGGAAGCCAGGCCGACCAAAGAAAGTAAACGGATCAAGCACATCTACATCCGGGATAAGCAGCAGGAATAGCATCAAGCTCCATGGACCGGACGGGTTCATGGAGCTTTGTTTCGTAGGGGCCTGATTTTGATGAAGTTGGTTTCTACAATCATTAGGGGGGTATAGATGATCCAATACGAGAACCTATCGGAGGTAAATTATGATGCAATGGTTCATATCACTACACCCGGTGGTCCAAGCCCTGATGGCCACGCTCTTTACCTGGTTTGTCACCGCCCTGGGCGCCTCCCTGGTCTTTTTTTTCAAGGGGATCAACAAGAAGGTGCTGGATGCCATGCTGGGCTTTGCGGCGGGGGTCATGATTGCGGCCAGCTATTGGTCGCTGCTGGCACCGGCCATTGAAATGTCTGAAGAAATGGGACTGCCTCCTTGGCTTCCGGCCGTTGTCGGTTTTGCCTCCGGGGGGATATTCTTGAAGCTGGTGGATTCCTTCATGCCACACCTCCATCTGTTCCAGCCGATTGAAAATGCAGAGGGAATCAAGACAAGCTGGCAGCGCAGCATCCTCCTGGTATTGGCCATAACCCTTCATAATATCCCTGAGGGGCTGGCGGTGGGCGTTGCCTTCGGAGCGGTGGCAGCCGGGCTTCCCTCCGCTACCATCGCCGGCGCGATTGTCCTGGCCATCGGGATCGGGTTGCAAAATTTTCCAGAAGGCGCCGCGGTTTCCATTCCCCTTCGCCGGGAGGGGCTCAGCCGAGGGAAGAGCTTCTGGTTCGGTCAGCTGTCCGGGGTGGTTGAACCCATCGCAGGGGTGATCGGCGCCGCAGCGGTGTACTTCTCCCGCCCGCTTCTGCCCTATGCCCTGGCCTTCGCCGCCGGCGCCATGATCTATGTGGTGATCGAGGAGCTGATTCCTGAAAGCCAGACCTCGGGGAATACCGATATCGCAACCCTGGGAACCATGGCGGGCTTCTGCGTCATGATGTTCCTGGATGTGGCTCTGGGCTAAGTAACGCCACAGAAGGCCTGAATGTGCAACCAAGCAGAGAAAAACGCCGTGTCTCAGGGAAACCTGATTCACGGCGTTTCATTTTTTACGCAGTCACCATCCGTTTCATCAGCTCGTTGCTGCGCTGGATGAAGGCGGTCATTTCATCGGAGGAAAGGGGCTTGTGGCTCATCAGGGCCAGGTCGTAGATCTGGCGGATCACCAGATCCTTCAGATCTGCAGCGGCTTCTGCGCTCAGGATGAACTGTACCAGGGGGTGCTTGCGGTTCAGGATCAGCACTTCCTCGCTGGGGAACATCTTGGGGTCCATGTGCTTCATCCCGTAGGATTTGAACATGTCCTGCATGCGGCGGTTGTTCTCCGAGAGGATGATCATTCCGGAAACCTCTTCGTTTTTCAGGCTCTCCACCTGCAGCTTCAGATCCTCCCGGTTCAGGGCGGTTTTGAAGGTGGCCAGCAGGGAATCCGTCTCGGTTTTAATCACCTCGGCATCCGCCTCGTCGGGAATCTCCTTCATCAGGTCGGAAAGGTCCGAATCCACCCGCTGGAACTGAAGCCCCTCTTTCTTGGACTCCACCAGGGAGATGAAGGGGGTATCGATGCTGTGCTCCAGCAGGACGGCTTCCACGCCGTGGGACTGGAGGATTTGGATGTACTGGGTTTGCTGAACCTTATCCGTCACATAGTACACCTGGTTCTCCAGCTTGCCCAGATGCTGATCCAGGTATTCCTGCAGGGTCACATACGTACCGGCAGTGGTCTTGTACAGCACGGCATCCGCTAGCTTTTCCTGGAATTTGGGGTCCTTCAGGGAGCCGTATTTGATGAAGGGATGCAGATCATCCCAAAAGCCTTCCAGGGTGAGGCGTTCTGTATTGAACAAGCCGTTAAGCTTATCGGCCACCTTCTTGGAGATGTAGTCCGAAATCTTCTTCACATACCCATCGTTCTGCAGGAAGCTGCGGGAAACGTTCAGAGGAAGATCCGGGCAGTCGATGACTCCCTTGAGCAGCAGGAGGTATTCCGGCAGGGCTTCCTTGATGTTGTCTGCCACGAAAACCTGGTTGTTGTAGAGCTTGATGCGCCCTTCCAGGGTGTCGAACTCCGTGTTCAATCGGGGGAAGTACAGGATTCCCTTCAGGTTGAACGGGTAGTCCATATTCAAGTGGATCCAGAACAGCGGCTCCTTGAAATCAGAGAAGGTTTTGCGGTAAAAGTCTTTGTATTCCTCGTCGGTGCAGGTGGCGGGCTGACGGGTGTAAAGCGGGGTCATATCATTCAGGGGCTTGGGCTCCGCAGGGGTTTCTTCACCGGCTTCGTTCACTGGGGTCTCGGGCTTGTGGCCGGCCACCTCCAGATAAATGGGGTAGGGCATGAAGGCGCAGTATTTCTCAACGGTTTCCCGTACCTTGCTCTCGTGGATGAAATCCTTGCCCTCATCTCCCAGGAACAGGGTGATGTCGGTACCCCGGGTGGTGCGGTCTCCATCCTCCATCTCAAACTCCGTGCCGCCGTCGCATTTCCATTTCATCGGCGCCGCATCCTTCAGGTACGACTGGGTGTGGATTTCAACATGGTCGGCCACCATAAAGGCGGAATAGAAGCCCAGTCCGAAGTGACCGATGATCTGTTCCTGATCCGCCTTGTCCTTGTACATGTTCAGGAAATCCTCGGCGCCGGAGAAGGCGATCTGATTGATGTACTTATGGATTTCCTCATCGGTCATCCCGATGCCGTTATCGCTGAATTTAAGGGTCTTCGCTTCCTTGTCCAGGGTGATGGTGATCTTGAAATCGGTGTTTCCCTGAAGATCGATCTCGCCGCCGGTGCTGAGGCGCCGGATTTTGGTAATGGCGTCGCAGGCGTTGGAGACCAGCTCCCGGATAAAGATATCGTGATCGGAGTACAGCCATTTTTTTATGATGGGGAAAATATTCTCGCTGTGAATGGACAAGCTGCCTTTTTCGTGGGACATAAGAATAAACCTCCTGTGTGATCATAGATTTCACACTTATCATACGACTGAGGATGCGGGCTGTCAAGATAAAGTTAGCACTCAATAATACAGAGTGCTAACAGAAAAAAACAGGATATTAAAAAGGAAAATGAGTTATAATAAATACAAATATGAAAAAATAACATTCCTTTTGATTGAGATGAGCGGAAATGTTTGAAGCGACTCTTGTGGGTGTATATATCCTCTAAGAGTTTACAAAACACTTATAAGCGGAGGAGTACAATGAAAATGAAGCCTATGTTTTTAGCCAGCGTATTGGCCGGTCTTATGGTTGTCACGTCTGCCTGCGCTCCAGCGCCTGCAGCCCCAGCTCCAGCTCAGGAACCTGCTCCTGCCCCTGCGGCGGAACCTGCTCCTGCACCAGCAGACCAAGGGATGTATAAGGATGGCAGCTATCGTGCGGAAATGAAAGATTTTGATCTGGAAAACGGCTGGAAGGACAGTGTGGATATCACCGTTGCCGGCGGCAAGATCACCGCAGTGGTCTGGAACGGCACTTATAAGGACGGCGGAGATGATAAGATCAACGCCTCCAAGAACGGGAAATATCCCATGGTTGAGCAGGGAGGCGCAAAAGCACCCTGGCACGAGCAAGCGGCTCTGGTTGAAGCCTATCTGATTAAGACACAGGACCCCCTCGCAGTGAAGTTGACAGATGATGCGGGCCATACCGATGCGATTTCCGGTGCAACAATGAAGGTGAAAGGTTTCTTAGAGCTGGCCCAGGAGGCCCTGGCAACCGCCAAGTAGCGACCCTTGAAACAGGGCTTTGAGGCTCAGTGCTTCAAGGCCCTGTTCTGTTAATGAAACCGAAACGAAAGGAGGCGGGGGTATCCCATGGAAAAAGCCGTTAAGATTGTCATTGTCGGAGCGGGTTATGGCGGGGTGCTGACCGCCAAGAAATTGGCGAAAAAGCACAGGAAGCACAACACCCTTGAAATCACCCTGATAGATAAGAATACCTACCACACGATGCTCACGGAGCTGCATGAAGTGGTGGCTGACCGTGTTCCGGAGCAATCCATCCGGATGGATCTGAATACCATTTTCTCAGGCAGACCGGTCAAGATCATACAGGATGAAATCCTCAATGTCGACACAAAGGGGAAGGTCCTGGAATCCCTGACAACCCGGTATGCATACGATTATCTGGTGCTGGGATCCGGCTCCAAGCCTACTTTCTTCCGGATTCCCGGTGCCGAGGAGCACTGCTTCCGATTATGGTCCTACGAGGATGCAGTGAAACTGAAGGAACACATCCTGACGCAATTCAGGCAGGCTTCCAATGAGCCCAGTGGAAAGATCCGGAAGGATCTCCTCCGGTTCGTCGTCGTCGGCTGCGGCTTCACCGGCATTGAAATGGTGGGAGAGCTGGGCGAGTGGATTCCCCGGCTATGCCGGTCCTTTAAGATCCCCCCGGAAGACGTGAGCCTCCATGCGGTGGATTTTCTCCCGAAGGTCCTGCCGTTATTTCCTGAAAAGCTGATCCTTAAGACCGAGAAACGGCTGAAAAAATTAGGCGTTCAGATACACACCAACACGTCGGTGCAAGAGGTCGGATCCGATTACGCCATCCTGTCAGGGATTGGCACTTTGAAAACCCAGACCGTAATCTGGACCGCCGGGATTGAGGGCAGTTCCCTGGCGGGCAGCATGCCTTTGAAAAAAGAGGGCCGAAATCGGATCGTTGCCAATGAATACCTGCAGTCCTCAGAAGATCCCCATGTCTATGTGGTGGGGGACAATATCTTCACTGTGGCAGGACCGGATGAAAAACCGGTTCCCCAGATGGTTGAGAATGCGGAGCTTTCTGCGGATCTGGTGGCCCACAATATCCTCGCTTCGGTGGAAAGCAAACCTCAGAAGGCCTATATGCCTTCGTTCCACGGGGCAATGGTGTCCATCGGAGGGCGCTACGGTGTTGCCCATATCGGCATGCCGGGGAAATTCGTAGCGCTTTCAGGATTTCCGGCGATGTTTGTCAAACATTTCATCAATCTGGTCTATTTCATGCAAGTGGCAGGCTTCAATAAATGTTGGTCTTATGTAAAGCTTGAATTCTTCAAGGTGCCGGATCGCCGAAGCTTTGTGGGGGGACATTTTTCCAAGGCCTCTCCGAATTTCTGGCTGGTGCCGCTGCGGGTGTTCATGGGATTCAAATGGTTTTTGGAGGGGCTGGGGAAGCTGCCTCAAATCCTTCAGGACCCTACAAACATCTTCTTGATTCCCCCACCGGCCAACTCTGTCACGGGTGCAACGACCCAGTCGAGTATCCTCCAGCCAATGACTGAGGGATTTCATACGCTGATGATGGCTCCTGTTTCTTTCCTGGGTGGAGTCGGTTGGGCGAATGAGGCGAGCGATGCGGTTTCTGGAGCTACGTCAGCCGCAATTGCCGCTCCGGTAGCACAGGCGGTTCAGGCATCACCCGGTACAGTCGCACCTGCTACAGCTCACATGGCCACGTCGCAGTTCGGTCAGGCTTTACCGGTTCCAGAGTTCGTCACTGAAATTACCAATAAGCTTATGTACATTTTCTTCTACACGCAGGATGGTGGCTATACGGTGTTGGCCCAGCTGTTTCAGGCAGGAATCGTGTTGGGAGAAGTTGTGGTTGGACTCTGCCTGATTGCCGGGTTGTTTACGTTTCCAGCATCCATCGCTGCGATCCTGCTGTGTTCAGTCTTTTGGGCTTCAGGCAGTTCTGGACATGAAATGCTTTGGTATTTTGCGGCGTCCTTCGCCACCATGGGCGGTTCCGGCAGCGTGTTCGGTCTGGATTACTATGTGCTGCCCTGGCTGAAAAGCTGGTGGAAGCGCATCCCCATCATCCGCAAATGGTATCTGTTCATTGACTAAAAAAATGGAGCAACCTATGAATTCTTTTTGGTCGGATTATCCCGAAATTGCATCGGAGCTGAATGAGATCCTTGGCATCATCAACGAAGTGAATCAGTCCAGCGAGGCTTTCCTTAACGAATCCGTGGATTATTTGACCGCTACCGGGGGGAAAATGCTTCGCCCGGCTCTATTCATGATGGGGAGCCGGTTTGGCCCCACGCCGGATGCCGAAAAACGCCAAGGTCTTCTGACCTTGGCTGCGGCCATTGAAAACCTGCATCTGGCCACGCTGATCCATGATGACGTGGTGGATGAATCCCGGCTCCGGCGGGGACAGGAGACCATTCAGTCGCGCTATGGGAAGGAATTCGCGGTCTATATGGGGGACTACCTGCTGTGCCAATGTTTTCTGATGCTGTCAGAGCACGCCTATGACAGGGAAACGCTGAAGGTGTTGTCCAGGGGTGTTTCCCAGGTGTGTCTGGGAGAAATCCGGCAGTACCAAAACCGTCATAATCCAGACCTGACCCTTCGGGAGTATAAAAAAATCATTGCGGGCAAGACAGCAGGTCTTTTTGCTGTCAGCCTGTTCGCCGGTGCCCGGGAAGCCGGCGCGGCGGATGCGGTTGCCAAGACGCTGACCAGGATCGGGTACTGTGTGGGGATGGCCTTTCAGATCATCGATGACCTCTTGGATTATCGGGGGGATTCCAAGGTCTTTGGGAAAGACACCCTGATGGATATTCAGCAGGGCTGTTTCACCCTGCCTCTGATAATGGGGATGAAAGGGCCGTTCGGTGCCCAGATAAGAAGCCTGTTGGATCAGGGCGTCATCCAAGCGGCGGATGCCGGAGAGCTGAAGCGGCTGATGAGAGATTCATCCACCCTGGAAGCCTCGGAACAGGTTGCCGCCGATTATACGGATAAGGCGATGAAATATCTGAAACGCCTGCCGGATGGACCGGGGAAAAGCACATTGGCTGCAACGCTTCCGCGCCTGCTTCAGCGACAGGTTTGAAGGGGGCCTTATGACACTGGGATCCTTCCTTCACTATGTAGAGCTGCGTACCAAGCTGGCCAGCATGCTGCCCCTCCTTTTGGGGACCCTGTACACTCTCTGGGCGTACCAACAACTGGACCCGATCAATCTGTTCCTCATGGCTCTATCCCTGCTTTGCATCGATATGGCCACCACAGCCTCCAATCATTATACGGATTTTATGAAGGCGGTCCAAACAGAAGGCTATAATTACGAGCGGCATAATACACTGGTGCGGGACGGCATCAGTCTGAAGACGAGCTTTAGGACCATTGCTCTGCTGGTGGCAGCAGGGGTAGTTTTTGGACTCCTGCTGGTACTTCGAACCGATTGGGTGGTGCTTTTTATCGGGGGGCTTGCCTTCGGGGTGGGACTGTTGTATTCCTGGGGGCCGGTACCTATTTCAAGAACACCGCTCAGTGAAGCCGTTTCGGGCTTTTTCATGGGTTTTGTGATTGTGTTCCTCAGCACATACATTCACGTGTTCCAGCTGGGCTGGGTTCATCTTGGCCTTTCCGGACCCGTTCTGAATTTGGATCTGAACCTGTACGAAATCCTGCATATTTTTGCGGTGTCCTTTCCGCTGATCTGCGGCATTTCCAATATCATGCTGAGCAACAACCTGTGCGATCTGGAGGAAGATCGGGTCAACGGCAGGCAGACTCTTCCGATCCTGATCGGGCTAGAATGGGGACTTCGGCTGTCCAGAGGACTTTATCTGGCGCAATTTCTGGGGATTTTGCTGGACCTTTTAATGGGATGGATTCCGAGTTCCTGCGGGGTGGTATTTCTAGCTGCGTTTCCTGTATTCAAAGCCTCCAAGAGATTTTCAGCGGACCCGTCCAAAGAAAAGACCTTCGTTCTCTCGGTCAAAAGCTTTTTATGGGTTGCGGGAATGTATTGTCTTGGAATGGGAATCGGGGTATGGTTATTATAAATGCAGAGCTGGCGGACGCGTTGGATCCCCCTGAGGAGGAATATCATGCAGTTTTTAGTGACCGGTACGGACGGTACCGATGAAAACGCCCTGGAAAGAAGATTGGCTGCCCGGGCTGCCCATCTAAAGGGTGTGGCGGAAGCGTCTGAAAGGCGTGAGCATCTCTACGGAGCGGCTTTGCTGGATGCATCGGGTAAAATGATCGGGTCGTTCCTGGTGGTGGAGTATCCCGATCGGGATGCCCTGGATGCCTGGCTGAGGACAGAGCCCTATGTTCTGGGACGTGTATGGGAGCGTGTCGAGGTGACTCCGTGCAAGGTAGCGGCGACCTTTATGAAAGAGTGAGCAGGAGATTACGGAGGACGGAGGAATTGCCGTCTTCCTTATTTTTTTTTGAGGCTCGCCTTCAAAAGAGTCAAAGTAAGGTTATGCACGGTGAAAGTGGGTATCAATCCCCCATGAACTTCTAACCATCCAGCCCGCTCAGGGTAGTTCGGATGGTTGGTCAGGGGGGATCTGACTTGAAGTGTGATCCATATGAACGGATATTCAATGAAGTTGAAGATCTGATCTATATTTTAGACGAAAAAGGAAGACTGCTGACGGGTAACAGAGCCCTGGTCAGGCGATTGGGATATCCTGAAGCGCAACTGCTCGGCATGAATATTCTGATGTTGCATCCTGAAAGCCGGGCAAGCGAGGTGTCTCAAACCGTTGAACGGCTTTTGGGAGGGAATGAGCAGACCTGCACCATTCCGCTGGTGGCAAAATCGGGAGAACTCATCCAGGTTGAAAGCCGCATATTTCAGGGGCGCTTCCGTGAGGCTGACGCTTATTTCGGCATTTGCAAGGATATGACGGATCTGAGAAAACGAGAATCGGAAGCGCTGGATTCAAAAGCTCAGTTGGCAGCGATGCTGGATAACTTGCCTTTTTATGCCTGGATGAAGGATGAAAAGGGGCGATTCATTGCCGTCAACAAGCCCTTTGAGGCACTGGTCGGGAAAACCGCAGATGCGCTGATCGGGAAGACCGATTTCGATATTTGGCCTGTAGCAATCGCCCGTAAATACTGTGATGATGATCAGTATGTCGTGCAATCCGGAACGCAGCTTTCCCTGGAAGAGTTCATCCTTCAAGGAGACCATCTGGAATGGGTTGAAACCTTTAAAGCCCCCATTTTTGATGCTTATGGGCAAATAACAGGGACAACGGGCATGTCCCGGATCATTACGGAACAGCGTAAGCTCCAGCAGGAGCTGAAGGGGCAGAAACGGTTCCTGAAATCCATGATGGACGCGATTCCGGATCTTATCTTCTATAAAGATGCGGACAGCGTCTATTTGGGATGCAACATCGCTTTTTCAGAGAAATTCATCGGGCTGAGTGAAGAGGAAATCATCGGAAAAACAGATTTGGATTTTGTGAAGGACAAGAAGCTTGCAGAATTTTTCAGACAAAAGGATCGAGAAATGCTGGAGGCGGGGGTGCCTGTCACCAATGAAGAGACCATCACCCTGGCGGACGGATCCG
This sequence comes from uncultured Peptostreptococcaceae bacterium, assembly GCA_964424355.1. Lineage (GTDB taxonomy): Bacteria > Bacillota > Clostridia > Peptostreptococcales > Acidaminobacteraceae > CAZEHS01. Next base: position 24,154 of record CAYRIO010000009.1, on the reverse strand, counting down.
TTATTGAAATCGAAACCATGAAGACCCCGTTTTTTGATGAGGAAGGGTGCGCATCCGGTCTGATTGGCGTTTCCCGGGATATTACGGCGCGGAAGCAGGCTGAGCGGGAGCTGGTACTGGCCGGCCGTTCTGCTGAGGCTGCAAATATCATGAAGGGTCAGTTCTTGGCCAATATGTCCCATGAAATCCGGACGCCGATGAATGGGATTCTGGGTTTCTTGGATCTGCTGCAACGGACCTCTCTTTCAGAAACGCAGAAAAATTACCTCCATGAAGCCTGGAACGCTTCGGAAATCCTGCTGTACCTGATCAATGAAATCCTTGATTTTTCCCGCATTGAAGCGGGGCGTATGATTCTGGAGTCCAGAGATTTCCGACCACGGCAAGTGATTGAAAATGCAGTGGCACTGATCGCTCCCAAGGCGCCGGGGCCCGGCATCCAAATTGAGTTTTTGAATAATCTGCCGGAGGTGGTCATTGGGGACCCCTCACGGCTGAAACAGATTCTGATCAACCTGCTGAATAATGCGGTCAAATTCACTGAAAAGGGGGCTATCCGCCTTTCTGTGGAGCGGATCCATCCGGAAGAGGAAGGCGTTATCCTGCATTTTATGGTCAGTGACACGGGCATAGGAATTCGGGAAGAGGATATCGAGACCCTCTTCGAGCCCTTCATCCAAGCGGACGCATCGACCAGCCGGCGATATGGCGGGTCAGGTCTGGGATTGTCCATCACCCGGGAGCTGACACGGCTTATGGGCGGTGATATTTGGGTTGAAAGCGTTTATGGCAGTGGCTCAACCTTTCATTTCATCGTTCGGCTCCAGGGGGCAGAGGGTCTTCCGACAGATGCTCTCAGTGACCTTTCCAACATGCCGCTGGCTGATATCGCCGTGGTTGGCACCCAGGAACAGATGCCCCGAATCCTTTTAGCAGAGGATAATGATATCAATACCAAGCTGATTGCGGTGATGCTTGAAAACAAGGGGTTGGAATGTGATATCGCCATGGATGGGGAAGAGGCGGTTCAGGCGTTCCGGATGAACGATTACGATCTGATTCTGATGGATTGCCAGATGCCGGGCATGGACGGCTATGAAGCCACCCGGATCATCCGTCAGGAAACGGTCGGACGAAAACGGCCGGCAATTGTAGCGATGACAGCCAACGCCATGGTGGGAGACCGGGCGAAATGCCTGGAAGCCGGTATGGACGATTATATGAGCAAGCCTATCAGCAGGACGGTTTTCAATGGGATACTCAGCAGGTATCTGCCTGCGTACGAAAAACTGGGAGAATTCGCTGACAATGACTTGGAGAATCATTATGGGACATCGGGATCCTTCACCGCGGCAATTGAAAAGCTGACGGTTGATATGGAGATAGACCAAGAAGATGCCGCCCTGCTGATCAATGGGTATGTCAAGACACTGCCTCAACTGATGGATGACCTGGATGCAGCTCTGTCAGCAGGAACGCCGGAGGAAAAAGAGAATGTGCTTCACCGACTGGTAGGCGGCTCTGGTAACCTGAAGCTTGAACCACTGCATTCGCAGGCGTTGAGGCTTCAGGAAGCCTTGTCTGAACCGGGAGGAGAGCATATCGACGCCGCTTTGCGTCTCCTGAAAAGGGAAATTCTCACGCTGGTCTATCAGGAGCGCTGAGCATGGGCTCTGCATTGACTGCCGAAATTTCCCGTGATAGAATGAACCCAAGTGAATAACATTTACAGGTGCTGAAGTTCAGCTTAAAAAGGGAAGTGGGTCAAAATCCCACGCGGTCCCGCCGCTGTAAGAGAGGAGTAGTGTCCAATATGCCACTGGGAAACCGGGAAGGCGGGCACTGTGATGACGCTCGAGCCAGAAGACCTGCCTGTAAGATCAACGCCAGTTCTCTACGAGCGATAGGGGGTGTTTTGCATGGATCCAGCAATCGATAGTGGATCAGCATAACCCTCACGCAGCCGACTGTGTGAGGGTTTTTTAAATTGAAGGGATAAACCAGGAGGATTTATGAACCGTAAATATCAATTAGTGATCGGCGTTGCTCTGATGCTGGTCATGATGCCTGTTTCGGTAGCGGGCATGCACATCATGGAGGGATTTCTGCCGCCGATCTGGGCTGTCTCGTGGGGGACTCTGACCATTCCCTTTGTGATTTTGGGGTATTTTTCAATTCAAAAAAAGGTAAAGGACAATCCCAAGCTGAAGATGCTGCTGGCCCTGGTTGGGGCCTTCGCCTTCGTCTTGTCAGCGCTGAAGATTCCATCGGTTACCGGGAGCTGTTCTCATCCAACAGGAGTCGGCCTTGGGGCCATCCTGTTCGGTCCGACGACGATGAGTGTCCTGGGACTGATTGTCCTGCTGTTTCAGGCGCTGCTGCTGGCTCACGGCGGCCTTACAACACTGGGGGCCAATACGTTTTCCATGGCTGTGGTAGGGCCCTTTGTGGCTTACGGGGTGTATCACCTGGTAAAGAAACTGGGCGGACCGCAGTGGCTCAGTGTATTTTTAGCGGCATCCCTGGGAGATCTGCTGACGTATGTCACCACCTCCCTGCAGCTTGCTCTGGCGTTTCCGTCGGAAACCGGCGGGATCATGGCATCCTTCGTGAAATTCTCTGGAATCTTTGCGATGACACAGCTGCCCCTGGCCATCAGCGAGGGCATACTTACGGTGATTGTCTTCAATGCGATTGCTGCGTACAATCATGAAGGCCTGGAGGCTTTGAAGTTCTTTTCAAAAAAGAAGGAGGGACACCATGAAGCAGGTTGCTGAAAAAGCTGGATATATCCCCTTTAAAGCCAGAACGACGATCTTGCTTCTGCTCCTGGTCGTTGCCTTGGCTTTGGCCCCCATGTTCCTACTGAAGCATGCGGAGTTCAAGGGAGCGGATGACCAGGCGGGCTCACTGATCACACAGCTGGCACCGGCGTACACCCCCTGGTTCACGCCGATCTGGGAACCGCCCAGTGGTGAGATCGCCAGTCTGTTCTTTTCCGCTCAGGCGGCTTTGGGTGCCGGAGTTATGGGCTATTTCCTGGGTTTGTGGAAAGGCCGCAAAGAGAAAGCTGATGAGAAGCGATGATTCATATTGACCATTATGCGTATCTGTCCAAGCAGAAGGCGGTCGATCCGCGACAAAAAATGGGGTTTACCCTGATAACCCTGTTCACCTGTGTTCTTTTGAATAATCCATGGGTTTCGGCAGTGGTGATTTTAGTGATGACGGGGTATACTGTCCGGATGGGCGGCATACCCCTGGCTTTCTTTTTTCGACTGATGCTGGTTCCGATAACCTTCCTGGTCATTGGAATCATAACCATCCTGATCAATGTGTATCCCGATCCGCAGGGACTGCTGTTAGCGGTATCTGTGGCCGGTCATTGGCTGGGTATCTCTCCCCAAAGTCTTTTTTTGGCGGTTAATCTCTTCTGTAAAGCATTGGGGGCTACTGCCTGTCTCTATGCGTTATCCCTGACGACGCCGATGGTTGCGCTGCTTTCTGCCCTGCGCAAACTGGGGCTTCCTGTTCTGATTGCGGACTTGATGGGATTGATTTACCGGTTTATCTTCGTGCTGCTGGATACCTCTGCCGCCATCATGACGGCGCAGCATGCCCGCCTGGGGTATGGTACCCCGCAGACGGCGTACCGGTCCTTCGGAACGATGCTGACGATGCTGCTGGTCCGTGCGTTGAAGCGGTCGGACGACCTGTACACCGCGTTGGAATCCCGTGGCTATCAAGGAGAACTAACAGTGCTGGAAGAAGCATATACCCTCAGCCCCCGCCTCACCTTCGCCACATGTCTGTTGAACGCCCTGATGGTGGGGCTGTGGTTCCTTACCCGATGATGCTTTGTAAACCATGTTTTTCTTATGAAAGCCGGTGCTCACGTGACACAACACATGCTTAAAGTCGATAACCTGAAATATAATTATCCGGATGGCACGGAAGCCTTGAAGGGCATCAGTCTCACCATCGGCAAGGGGGAAACCACGGCCATTTTGGGTGGGAACGGCGCGGGGAAATCCACGCTGCTCCTGTGCATGAACGGCATCCTGAAGCCTGCCTCCGGGGCCCTCCTGTTGGAGGGGGAGCCCTATGCCTACTCCCCTGCCGCACTCCTGAATCTTCGCCGCCGGGTGGGGTTTGTGTTCCAGGATTCCGATAACCAGCTGTTTTCAGCCAGTGTCTATCAGGATATCTCCTTTGGACCCATGAATCTGAAACTACCCCGGGAAGAGGTTCAGGCCCGGGTAGCCTGGGCCATGGAGGTGACAGGTACAGCAGCGCTGAAGGATCGGCCCACCCATGCCCTTAGCTTCGGTCAGAAGAAGCGGGTAGCCATTGCCGGGGTACTGGCCATGAAGCCGGAGGTGATGATTTTTGACGAACCCACCGCTGGGCTGGATCCGTCGGGGGTCAGTGAAATCATGCACCTCCTGCGCAAGACCCAGGATGAGCTGGGGATTTCCATCATCCTTTCCACCCATGATATCGATATCGTGCCCCTCTACTGCGATAAGGCCTATGTGATGGATCAGGGTACTGTAGCCCTGCGGGGGACACCGACCGAGGTGTTCGCTGAAAAGGAGACCATGCGCAAGGTGGGGCTTCGCATGCCCCGCATCGGCCATCTCATGGATATCCTCCAGAATCAGGATGATTTTGAACTGGGGGATGCCGCCTACACCATCGCAGATGCCCGGAAATCCCTGGTGAATTGGCGAGATCATGCAAAGTCCGAATGACGGGCTTCGGCTATCCAATGGAGGACATCTGATGAAATGGATTCCAGTATCCCACCCCATCACAGAGACCATGGTGGTCTATAAGGATATGGCTGACAAACGGCCGACCATTGAGAACACCCATAGTTTTCAAAAGAATGGCATCTATGAAAGCGCCCTGCATTTGCCTCTGCATACGGGAACCCATGTAGATTACCCCCTGCATGCCATCCCAGGCGGCAAGTCTTCCACGGATTACCAGTGTTTTCCCGCGAATTTCAGGGCTTATGTCCTGGATGTGTCAGAGGCATCAGTGATTAGTATTGGGCTGGATCATGTGCGGAAACTCCCTCTGGAAAATGTCAGGGCGCTTTTCTTTAAAACCCTGAAGGCTCCCTTGGGCACCTTTGATTTTCAATTCCCCTGGCTGGACTCAGCCGCAGCAGCCTGGCTTGCGGAGCTTCCGCTGAGTTTTGTGGGAACTGACCAACCCGGCATTGAACGAAATCAGCCGGGCCATGAAACCCATATCAGACTTCTGGAAAAGGATATTCTGATTTTCGAAGGCCTGAACCTCACCGGGATTCAGGAAGGGGTTCATGATTTCTGGATACATACCCTGCAGATCCGCGGGGTTGAGGCAGAGCCCGTCATGGCTTACGTCGCCTGTGAGTGAATCGTAGGGGAAATATTTGTATAAATTCTCTAATCTCGTTTTAAATGTGTTGGAATGCAACAGGTTCATGAAATATAAACCATGTGCTCCCGTATAAAAGCACATGGTTTGTTTTTTTCGAAAATCTGTGCTACACTTCAAAAAGTGCCTGTTTCAAATGGTTGCATGCGTTTTCTCTGTCATTGTCGCGGAAGGCGTGATGGGAACATTCCGAAGGGATTCTTAGCGCGGCTTTGCGAATCAGATACTTTCACCAGTTTGTGTACTTGTAAAAACACTTTTTCGTATAATTGTTGAAATTTCAATGTTTATATGAAGGTTTCACAGAGGCTACCCCTATGTATTCATAGGGGAGAGCATGTGATTATATAGAAATATAACAAGGCGCAGGCAGGCAATAACGACTATGATGAGAGTATCTTAAAATGTTTTCAGAGTATTCGATGATTTGGCGCATGTTCTGAAAACGTTTGCAGGGTGAATTGCAAAGGTCCATCGATCTGCAGCGATGGAAGCAGGATGAAAAAAATCATAATCAGGGGGTCCTATGGAAAACACAGTGAAGTTCAAGAAGGACAATGAACCAAAAGGATTTTTAGAAAAGCAATTCAAGCTGACTGAAAGAGGCACGACTGTCCACACGGAAATGATGGCAGGGGTCACCACCTTCATGACCATGGCTTACATCCTGGTAGTAAACCCAATCATTCTCAGTGCAACCGGTATGGATTTTGGCGGCGTTTTCACTGCAACAGCTCTTTCTGCAATCATTGCTACTCTTTATATGGGGTTCTTCGCTAACATGCCCATCGCTTTGGCGTCCGGTATGGGAATCAATGCATACTTTGCTTATGGCGTCTGTATCGGTATGGGTTACTCCTGGCAGTTCGCTCTGGCAGCGGTTTTCGTTGAAGGGGTCATCTTCATGGCTTTGACCCTGGGAAATATCCGGGAAGCCATCGTCAACTGTATCCCCTTGAATGTGAAGTATGCCATTTCCGCTGGTATTGGTCTGTTCATCGCTTTTATCGGCTTGCAGAATGCCAAGGTCATCGTCAATAACGATGCAACCCTGGTCGCGCTGGGAAGCTTCCAAAACCCAGAGCAGGGCCCCTTCATGCTGGTTGCTCTCCTGGGCGTGGTGATCACAGCCGTCCTGATGGCGAAGAACATCAAAGGCGCTCTGTTGTTGGGAATCGCCGCTGCCACTGTCATCGGTATTCCCCTGGGCGTAACAAACCTCAATAACTTCGATGCGAGCCAGTTGTTCCACATCCCTTCTCTGGCAAAGGTTGCACTGCAGCTGGACTTCAGTCAGGTTATGGCGCACCCCTTCGATTTCTTCATTGTTCTGACAACCCTGCTTCTTGCCAACTTGTTTGATACTGTCGGCACCCTGATCGGGGTTGCCCACAAAGCCAAGCTGATCAACAGCGAAGGCAAGCTTCCCGGCGTGAATAAGGCCCTGATGGCTGATGCTGTTGGAACCACTGCCGGTGCTCTTCTTGGAACATCCGTTGTTGCAGCTTATGTTGAAAGTGCTTCCGGGGTTTCTGAAGGGGGCAGAACGGGTCTGACGGCGGTTACGGTGGCTGGTCTGTTCTTTGTTTCCCTGTTCCTGGCACCCATCATTCTGCTGGTTCCAGGCGCCGCCACTGCTCCTGCGCTGATCATTGTTGGTTTCCTGATGCTGGAGCCTATTCACAAGATCAATATGGATGACCTTACAGAGGGAATCCCGGCGTTCGTCACCATCATCATGATGCCCCTGACTTACTCCATTGCAGAAGGGATCATCTTCGGCGTCCTGTCCTATGTCGCAATCAAAGCGATTTCCGGCAAGTTCAAGGATATTCCGGTGGCTACCTGGATCATCGGGCTGATGTTCCTGGCAAAGTTCATTTGGCTTCATTAATCAAAGGATTCGATAACGCACGATAAAAAGCTCCGGCAGGGTATATTAAACCTTGCCGGAGCTTTTTCTGTTTATCAGGCTGTTCAATTTCCACTGGAGAAGTAGGCAATCACCGCATCGGAGATGCTGCGGGCCATCCGCGCCTGTTCACTGGCGCTGGTCAGCAGTTCGAATTCGTCGGGGTTGGGCATGAATCCGGTTTCCAACAGGATGGAGGGGGTCCAGGTACCCCGGGTGACATAGAAATTCTTGGCTTGAGCCCCCTTGCTGTTGCGCTGCAGGGTCTGCACAACGGTGTCCTGAATCTTCTGAGTCAATTTCTGGGCAAAGCTTTCACGATAATAGGAGGAGAAACCGGAAATCTTTGAGCTGTCAACATTATGGTCCATGCTGTTGGCATGAAGGGAGATGAAGAGATCGGGTTTGGCACTGCGGGAAAGGTTCAGCCGTTGGTCCAAAGACACCTCAACATCGGTCGTTCGGGTCATCAGCACCGTGGCGCCCTGGTGGGTCAGTTCGGTTTGCAGTGCCAGAGCGTTATTGAGATTGACGGTTTTTTCAGGATACGCCGCACCCAGGGGACCGACAGCCCCGCTGTCACTGCCGCCGTGGCCGGGATCCAGCATGATGGTCACGCCGTTGAGAGGGAGGGTGCTGGCCTGTATTTTGACCGGTCTTTTGATATTCAGCATGATGCCGGTGGCGGTTTTACTGAGGGTGTATCCCTCAATCCGCTGGTTTCCCTTCAATGTCAGCAGGTATTCCAGGCCATTGCTTCCGGATTGCTGGACAACGGTAGAGAACAGGCTCTCTTGTGGGAGAACCGGCAGCGGGCCTGCCTTGGCCAGAGAAACCGTGAGTTTAAGAGTCTTGTCCGTAATCACGGCGGTTGAAGCTACCGGAGAGGACAGGTCCATCAGCAGCGTATCCCATTTATCGCCGGTGAGGTACGCCGTATTGGTGATGACCGGGTTCAAGGGGGCGGCGGTATAGGTGCGGACAGCGCTGCGGCTGACCCATTTGGAAGATGACAGCCGGACATAGTCGTCGGTAATGGCGGTCACATAGTCCACCATGCCGCTGTACAGCTCGTTGGAAGCACCGTTGGCCGTGGTGGGGGTTTCGTAGGTGTTGACGACGTCCTTGATGGCGATGGCCTGGAAGGGCGCTCCCGCCATGATGACGCCAACGGTAGCCGGTGCCTTACGGGTTTTTACCGTTCCCTTGTATTTCAGGGTGTAAACTGGGGCTCCCAGATCAACGACACGGGGAGAACCGGTATAGGCAGGGAGGGTGTAGCTGCAGGTGAAGGTCGTGGGATAGAGACCGGCTCCGGGGGCTTTGGTGGTGCCGGGGGCCATGGCGTAGCTCTTTCCGCCCAAGGCGACGGTAACGGTGGAACCGATGGGCGCCTGGCATGAAAGCGTGATCTTATCCCCGGGAGCGCGGTATTCCTGGGATTGCGGGGCAGCTGAGGCGGCTGGTATCTCAAGGGTTTTCATAGCAGCAGCGGCGGCGCCCGTGGTCCGGGTGATAATCCGGGTCACCGTGGAGGCGCCTTGGGTCAGGGTGAAGCTGTTGGCACCGGGATTCAGCGGCACCAGGATTCCAAAGTAACCTTGCTTCGATCGGTTTGCGATGGCGGTGCCATTTAGCAGCAGCGGCATTCCCGGATCGGAAGCGCCATTCAGGTAATACTGTGTCAGGGTGGTTTTGGTGTTTTCGGAAGGGCGGCCAACGGTCAGGGGAACGGTGGGAGCGGTAGCGACCGGTATTGGGAAAACCCCTGTGCTGCCTTGGGCGTATCGCTGCTGGATCATAGCGCTGAGAGCGGTATTCCCGTTCAGGGCCTTATAGTTGTAGAAGATGCTGCCTTTGATTTCGGGAAACTGTCTATTCAGGTTAAGCTGGCGTTCCATTTCAGCAGTGCCATACCAGGGACTGGCGGCGTCTGAGTTGCCGGAGCGGTAGGCCCCCTGACCGATGTACAGTTCTACACCGGTACCGGCGACTGCTTTCGTCCACCAGGCGACCAATTTGCTGTAGTCGGCCACGGTGTAGCCGATGTTCCAGTAGAGCTGAGGCGCGATATAGTCAACGGTGCCGGCCTTGATCCAAGCCAGGGAATCGGCGTAGTGATCATAGTAGGATTGGAGTCCCCGGGTATCACTTCCCTGGGGATTGGTTTGGCTGTTGGCCCAGATGCCGAAGGGGCTGACGCCGAAACGGGCGGTGGGGGATGCGCCATGGATCTTTTGGGAAAGATCCCGAACCAGGATGTTCACGTTGTCCCGGCGCCAGTCATCCAGAGAGGTGAACCCGGCACCGTATTTCTTGAAGGCCGCAGCATCATTGAAATCCTTGCCGGGGTAGAAATAATCATCGAAGTGGATGCCGTCAACCCCGTATCGGGTGACCAGTTCCAGGGAGCTGTCGACCACCAGCTGACGCACCTCAGGGAGCCCGGGGTTGAAGTAATAGTTGCCGTCCGTATATTTGACCGTCCATTCCGGATGCAGTCGGGCGGGGTGGGTTGCGGCCAGCTGATTCAGTGTCTGAGCAGGTTCTGCGGCCGTCTTCTTAGTGATCCGGTAGGGATTGATCCACGCATGGAGCTCGATGCCCCGCTTATGCGCTTCCGCTACCCAAAATGACAAGGGGTCGAAGCCTGCGCTCGGCGCAACACCCTGGGATCCTGTCAGATACTTGGACCATGGGAAGTATTGGGTTTGATACAGCGCGTCCGCTGCGGGCCGAACCTGCAGGAAAACGGCATTCAACCCCAGGGATTGTGCCTTGTCCAGAGCGTTCAGCGCCTCTGCTTTCAAGGTCTCTGAATTGGTGGTGGGCTTTGAGGGGTAGTCGATGTTCAGCACCGAGGCGACCCACATGCCCCGCATTTCATTGGTTGCCGCTGGTGTGGTATCCCCGTGGACAATCAGCGTGGATAGGAGTGCGGTGATCAGCAGCATGGAAAGAATCGGTTTCAGGCGTATCTTCATAGGGGGCTCCTTGTCTGGAAAATATTCTTATATTCAATTCTACCTCATCAAAAATGGGGGCAGCCGTTATTAACGGTTTTATAATGGAATCGTAAAACCCCTGTAATAAAGGACCCCCTTAGACTGGTTAAGTCCATCAGGGGGCCTGGTCATAAGTCGATTCAGTTAGGAGTCCATGCGGGCTTTAAAGGGGGTCTCAACAGCAGGAGACGGGGAGGCTGTCAAAGATGATCTCGATGCCGTGATCGTCTTCAATCCGGTTGATTGCTTCACCGAGGGAGGCAGTGCGGTGAACACCATGGGTACAGTAAGGCTCCGCCGCAGCGCGGTTGATGTGGAAATGAAGGCTTTCGTTCATGATAAAATATGCAGAGCGGCAGGTAAATTTCGCCGCAAGGGATTTCATGTGCAGATGGATGGATTCGAGATCATCCGGGGAAAAGGATTCATCCCGTTTGGGGATGGGATTGAAGATCAGATGGTATTCGGATTTTTCGGGTAGCCGTTCCAAGAGAACTCTTTCAAGGCCTGGAACGAAGGCGTGCATCATTCCGGGGGTATTTACATGCAGGTTGATGAGGGCGATACAGGGTTCGAAAAATTCCAGGCTGAAGTGTTTTCTCAGATGTTGGGCCAGTGCCTGATTCGTCATGGGGTACCACCTTTCGTTGGGATTCCTCATAATTATACTATCGAAAGATGATTTGTACACGCACAAAATAACAAATAGGCACATGGAACAATATCCCATATGAAATTATTAGTTGCATGCTGCTAAATAGCTAAAGGGATTGTGTAAGAGCGAAATTATTATATGTAAACCAAAAGAAAGACCCGGAAAATTCAAAACGGTTTCTGCACTTCATTGAATTGAAGCAGAGAAACCGCAGGAGGTATGGGGTGATTTTCTTACAGGTCAGGGGTCTGGGTTGTCGGCTCAGAAGCCTGTGAACCCCTTCGGGCCTGTTCCAGTAACATGTCCTTCACCTTCATGAGGCGGGTCAGGTTGCCCCGCTCATTTTCATCCAGCTTCATGGTGATGGTGCGGATGGTATCCGTCAGCTGCGGAATCACCACATACTCCAGGGCATTGACCCGGCGGCGGGTCTTTTCTATCTCCAGGGCCATCAGCTGTGTGGTTTTTTCCAGTTCGGTCAGCCTCAAAAGCTCCGGCAGAAGCTCGGAGAGGCTTAGGATGGCATCGTCCAGATCCCCGGAGGTCATCAGGAACCCATAGGGATAGTTGTCAGCGGGATCATCACGGGGCATCAAAGCATACGCTGGCACGATGACAGACATGATATTGTGGGTCGTCGTTTCAATGCCCAGTGTCTGTTTGGGAAGCATCAGGGATTGGGTCAGGATCTCCGGACTCATCAGAGCGGAGGCGATTCGAAAACTCCTGTGCGCCTTAAGGAGCGCAGCTTCTACATTCAGCCGAAGATCCCGGTTTTGCCGCACCCGTTCTAAAAACTGTTTCATCAGCTCGTCCCGCTTGTCCTTCAGGAGCCGATGGCCCCGGCGGGCGGTTTTCAGTCTTTTTTTCAGCCGGGTCAGTTCCATGCGGGTGGGATTCACATGCAGCAAAGGCATCGGATGGCCTCCTTTCACTCAGAATCATTCACTGCTCACGGAATATTTTTCGACGAATTCCGGTTTGATCCGTTTGAGTTCGGATTTCGGCAGGATGCTCAGCAACTTCCACCCCAGATCCAGGGTTTCTTCGATGGGGCGGTTGACGGTGTAGCCCTGGGAGATATACTGTTTTTCAAAGGCTTCGGCAAAAGCGGCGTAGAGCAGGTCGGTCGGCGTCAAGGCAGCTTCGCCCAGAATGATCATCAGTTCTTTGGCATCCTTCCCCCGGGCGTAGGCGGCAAAGAGCTGGTTCATGGTGCCGGCATGGTCCTCCCGGGTCTTGCCGGGGCCGATTCCCTTATCCTTGAGCCGGGAGAGCGAGGGAAGCACATCAATGGGGGGAGAGATCCCTTTCCGGTGCAGATCCCGGGAGAGCAGGATCTGTCCCTCGGTGATATAGCCGGTCAAATCGGGGATGGGGTGGGTCAGATCATCCTCCGGCATGGTCAGGATGGGAATCAGGGTGATGGAACCCGATGTATCCAACTTTCTGCCCGCTCGCTCGTACAGGGTGGCCAGGTCGGTATAAAGATAACCGGGATATCCCCGGCGGCCCGGCACTTCTTTTCGGGCGGCAGAAACCTCCCGCAGGGCCTCGGCGTAATTGGTGATGTCAGTGAGAATCACCAGGACATGCATGCCTTGATCAAAGGCCAGATACTCTGCGGCGGTCAGGGCCATCCGTGGTGTGGCGATCCGCTCGATGGCCGGGTCGTTGGCCAGATTCATGAACAGGACCGTCCGATCGATGGCGCCGGTGCGCTTGAAATCGGTGATGAAAAAATCAGCCTCCTCAAAGGTGATTCCGACGGCGGCGAATACCACGGCAAATCGGGCATCGCTGCCCAGCACTTTGGCCTGACGGGCAATCTGGGCGGCCAGCTGGGCATGGGGAAGGCCAGAACCCGAAAAAATCGGGAGCTTTTGGCCCCGGACCAGGGTGTTGAGGCCGTCAATGACCGAGACACCGGTCTGAATGAACTCGGAGGGATAATCTCGGGCGGCGGGATTCATGGGAGTGCCGTTGACATCCCGGTTCTGGTCTGGCAGGATCTCCGGGCCCCCGTCGATGGGACGGCCCAGACCGCTGAAAATACGGCCCAGCATATCGTTGGAAACGCCGAACTCCAGGCTTCTGCCCCAAAAGCGGACCTTGCTCTGCGCCAGATTGATTCCTGCTGCGCTTTCAAAAAGCTGAACCAGGGCATTGGAACCATTCACTTCCAATACCTTGCAACGGCGCAGTTCGCCGTTTTGCAGCTCTATTTCACCCAGTTCCCCATACGTGACCCCTTCCACCTGCCTGACCAGCATCAGGGGGCCGGCCACCTCCTGGATCGTGCGGTATTCCCGAATCATAGGCGCTTGCCTCCTTCCTCAAGTCAGATTGGAAATTTCTGCGGCCATCTCCGCTGCGATGGTTGCGTAGGCTTCCTGATAGTCGGTGATATCCTTGGCGCGGCCGATTCTTTCCCGGGCGGGGATGGCAAAGAGCGGTTCCATGGGGGCCCCCTGCGCCAGGGCCTCTTCTCCCAGAGAATGATAGGTGAGAATGAGTTTCATCAATTGGAACTGCTTATCAAAGGAGGAATAGGCATCCGTTTCAGAGAATGCGTTCTGCTGCAGAAAATCCTCCCGGATCATCCGGGCAGCTTCCAGAGTCAGGCGGTCCATGGGGGAGAGCGCATCCACCCCAACCAACCGGACGATTTCATCCAGTTCGGATTCCGCCTGGAGCAGGCCCATCACCGTATCCCGTTGTCGTCTGAAATCCGGATGGATATGTGTGTCATACCACGGCGTCAGCCTGTCCCAATAGAGGGAGTAGCTCATCAGCCAGTTGATGGCCGGAAAGTGGCGCCGGTAGGCGAGGACGCTGTCCAACCCCCAGAAGACCTTTACGATCCGCAGGGTGGCCTGTGAAACCGGCTCGGAGATATCTCCGCCCGGGGGAGAAACCGCCCCGATGGCTGTCAGAGATCCTTCCCTGCCAGTGCTTCCGAAGCAGATTACCCGGCCGGACCGTTCATAAAACTGGGCGAGCCGGGAGGACAGATAGGCCGGAAAGCCTTCATCCCCGGGCATTTCCTCAAGTCTGCCGGACATTTCCCGCAGGGCCTCCGCCCACCGGGAGGTAGAGTCGGCGATTACGGCCACGTCATACCCCATATCCCGGAAATATTCTGCAATGGTGATTCCGGTATACACAGATGCCTCCCGGGCAGCCACGGGCATATCGGAGGTGTTGGCGATCATGACGGTCCGGGTCATCAGGCTCTCTCCGGTTCGGGGATCCAGCAATTCCGGAAATTCCCGGAGGACGTCCGTCATCTCGTTCCCCCGCTCACCGCAGCCGATATAGACCACCACATCCACGTCCGCCCATTTTGCCAGTTGATGCTGGACCACGGTCTTGCCGCTTCCGAAGGGACCCGGTACCGCGGCGGTACCGCCCTTGGCAATGGGGAAAAGGGTATCGATGATCCGCTGCCCGGTCATCATGGGGATCGTTGGAGGAAGCTTCTGTATGAAGGGACGGCCTTTTCGGACCGGCCATTTCTGCAGCATGGTCAGATTCAGGCTTTCTCCGTTTTCAAGCCGCAGGGTGCAGATGGGTTCCGTGACAGTGAACTCACCGGTATGAATGGTTTCTATGATGCCAGCGATGCCGTGGGGGACCATGATCCGATGGTCCACGGGGATGGTTTCCTGCACATGGCCCAGGATATCGCCGGATTTTACGGCGGTTCCGGGGTTCAGCAGGGGGATGAAGCGCCACCGGCGTGTGCGGTCCAGGGGGGGGATATCAATGCCCCGGGGGATGTTGCTCCCTGCCACCGCCCGGATGGCTTCCAGGGGCCGCTGGATGCCATCATAGATGGTTCCCATCAATCCGGGGCCCAGTTCAACGGAAAGCGGCGCACCGGTTGTCTCGACCGGGTCGCCGGGACCCAGACCGGCTGTTTCCTCGTAAACCTGGATGGAGGCCCTGTCTCCCCGCATTTCGATGATTTCTCCGATGAGACGGTGGGACCCCACCCGGACCACATCGAACATATTGGCCTCCTGCAAGCCCTCAGCAACGACCAAGGGGCCGGAAACCTTCATAATCCTGCCTATGCTCATGGAAGAACCTCGTTTCTCTCTTTCAAAATATCCATCCCCACAGCTTTCTCCACCAAGGCGCCGATCTGTTTCAGACCAAGCCCCAGGGTTCCGGAAACACTGGGAATCAGGGTGATGGCGGGGGCGATCTGCTCCCGGTACTGCTGAATATCCGCAGACATGAACCGGGCCAGATCTTCGGTCAGATAGATGATGGCGGTATGCTCCCGAGCCAGCTTGTGGAGAATCTCCCGGGCCGCAGCCGGGTCGGCGGTGTCATACACATCAAAGCCCAATGCTTTGAACCCCAAGGTGCTTTCCTTGTCTCCGATGATGGCGATATCAGACATAGTGGTCACGAATCCTTTCTCGGATACTGTCTGGGGGCAGATCTGCCATGCGGCCTGAGAAAATGGTCCGAAGGGCGGTGATTTCCGATTCCTTGGCAGCCAGATAGGCCACCGCCAGAGGGGCTCCGAAGGCCAGGGACCTGGCAGGACGCAGATAGGCGTTGAGGGCGTTGTCGCAGCAGCGATCCAGTTCGGTGACGGAGGCGTTTTCCCGGAGTGATGTCATTCCCGCCAGGGCCGATTGCTTCAGCAGGGATCCAGCGTAGAGGTTTTCCAATGCCGTGTCTGAGCGGCTGGCTATCAGTTTATTCAGGGGAACGTTGCCCCCTGGAGTCAGCGCTTGTTGCAGGAGCACCTGCTCTTTCCCCATTCGTTTGATACGGACCAGGGTTCTGAGATTGGCGGCATCGATGAGCAGCCGTACATACCCCGTCAGAAAGGGGATAGCGGTCCCTTCGGCCAGAATCAGCATCTCCTTCAGGCAGGCCGTGTCCAACGAAATATCTGAAAGCTGGGGATTTCCGGTTCGAGCCAGGATGTCCCGGGCCTCGGTCACCGCATGGGCCATCGCGGGGGGGAGCCGCTTCAGATCCATTTCCCGCAGGATTGCGGTCAGTTTTTCCTCTTGAATTCTGCCGCAGGGAGACAGGAGGGCGGCGGATTCTGCGGAACGCCCGGGGTCTTTGACAAGGACCTTGATATTATGGATGTCGTAGCGCGTCCGAAAAACATCGACAAGGCCCTTGTCAGGAATCATATCGCCCACGGTATCGAAAACCCTGCATCGCTCCTCAGATAAAAGCTGTTCCAGTTCCTCCAGTGTTTTTAGGGAGGGTGTGCTGTAGCCGCAATCCGCTAAAATCCGAAACGCATCCTCGGCCGATCGGGCTGCTATCATCCGGTCCCTCCGATCGCGGTTCAGAAGAAACCCTTCCAGCGCCCGGATTCGGCCGGTGGCATAGAGATAATCTCTCTCTTTGTTTTTCTTCAAGGGTGCCTCCGATCCGTCAGGCATCGAAAATTATCCTGGCAACCTCACTGGTCAGGGTATTCCGCGCCAGTTTCACCAATACCTCACAGGTGCAGTTGGTTTCAATGGGACCCGCTTTCAAAATCAATCCCCCTTTCATCGGACGGGTCTCCGATGAGAGGGTCAGGGCAGCAGGAGTGCCGCGTTCATCAAGAATCTGGTTTGCGCCGGCAACGATGATGGCACCATGGCGCTGGCGATCGGATGGATTCAGCACGATTTCTTCGTGGCCGGTGAGAGCGGCTTTTGCGGCTTGATGTATCAGAAAGGCCCTGTACTCCGTATCCGGGAGGGCAGTCAGCTGTGCTAACGCCTTGTCGAATACGGCAGAAACCAATTCCTGCTTCACTGTCAACCGCGTTTTTCTGGCATCCATTTCGGCAGCCCTTACAGTGCGGTCGACCACTTCTTGAGCCAGGATCCGGGCCTGAGCAGATAGCTGATCCTGTTTTTCTTGAGCGATTCGTTGGTAATGTTGGTGTTTTTCGTGGATATCTTCCCTGGCATGGGCCAGGAGGTCCGCTGCATCCCGTTCCGTGTCACAGGCAATCCGATCGGTGATCCGAGTCAGTCCGTTCATAAGGGCCTCCTTAAACCTCGATGCCATTCAGCATCAGAAAGGAAATCAGCAGGGAAAGAACGGCATAGGTTTCTACCATGGCAGGATAGGTCATGCTCTTGGCGATCTCTTCGGGTCGGCGGGCGATGATGCCCAGGGAGGCGACAGAGGCCCGGGCCTGTAAGATAGCTGAATAATATCCCACAATAGCGATGGGCAGGGAAGAGATGAGTATCATGAAGCCCTGCTGCAGGGAGAGGGTCACCAGATCCCCTGACAGCAAGCCGATCTTGCTGATGATCAGGGAGGCGATCAAGAGACCGTAAATGCCCTGGGTGCCGGGAAGTGCCTGCAGCAGCAAGGTCTGACCAAACTTTGAAGGATCCTCCGTAATGATGCCGGCGGCGGCTTCGCCCGCCATACCGACCCCGATAGCGGATCCGATCCCTGCCATGGTTGCAGCAAGAATGGCTCCGAACATGGCCAAGGTCGTCCCGTTGAAAATCGATGCGGTCCAATCCATATCAGTGTTCCTCCTTTTCCACCATAACGTATTTGGTCTCCATGGCGAAGGGCCTGAAGGGCTGCCCGCCGCTTTCATAGAATTTGCTGAAGAATTCCACGTACTGAAGTCGGCTGGCATGCACATAGGCGCCCACAAGGTTGATTGCCAGATTAAAAAGGTGGCCGATGATGAAAATGATTATCAACGCAAGGATTCCTCCCACGGATTTTCCGGAAAGGGTCCCCATGGTGTTGATAACACTGGCGATGACGCTGGATGCCAGACCCAAGGCCAATAGCCGGGAGTACGAAAGCACATCCGCCAGATAACCGGTGACGCTGTACAGGGAGAGGATGCCGACGAGGATCCGTTTCAGGGGATTCTTCTCTTGCCGTCCGGCGGTGAAGACAACCCCCACAGCCCCTATGGCAGCCATATCCAGACCCATGGGGATTTTCAGGAGGCCCATGACCAGACCGATGAGGATCAGATACCAGAACCCCACATCGAACACGGCATCCAGCCATCGGCCTGACCGGATCTGACGCCAGCCTGAAAGGCCAAGTCCTGTCAGAATCTGAAGCCCTCCGAGAGCAAAGGCGAAAATTAGCATATCTATGGGCTGTTCCAAGGGGTTGAACCAAAGTGGCGGGATGGTTACCGGCGTATCGGCGAGCATGCTGGAGATGACCAGGACACTGTCACCGAACCAGCTGCCAAAGAGGGCGCCCCAGATGATGGTTGAAATGCCGCAGTAAAGCACCAGGGTGAACAGCTGCCGGAGAAACCCAGCCTGTTTTTGTTGCCGCAGAACCCATAGGGCGACCAGTGCCAGGATGGTTCCATAGGCCACATCGGCTACCATGATTCCGAAAAAAATAAAGAAAAAAGGAGCCATGAAAGGAGTGGGGTCGACAATGCTGCGGTATTGGGGGGTCCCGTACATGGAGGAAATGATGCTGAAGGGAGCGGTGACGGTGGTGTTTCGGAATGCCACTGGGGGCTCATCCTGAGGGAGGGGGTCAGAAAATTCGCAGGCACAGCCATAAAGATCCAGTTGCCTGGAAACCGAATCCATCCGGTCTTCTGGAAGCCATCCCTCCAGGAAGACGGTGTGTGGGGTTCGGAGCAAGCGGTTTCGGATTTCTTCCTGATGGATCTTGAGGGTCAGGGCATCATGGCAGAATTCAAGGTCTGGACGAAAGTCCTTCAATCCTTCAAGCCGGTGTGCCAAGTTTTTCCGTTTGTCGGCAACCGCCTGGATCTTGCGGTCCAGCTCCGAGATGTTTTCCTGGGCTGTGCCCCGATAGTCCTTGAAGGACACCGGAGAAAACCCATGGTTTCTCATAAGGGCATCCACTTCACTCTCCCGGGACCGATGAAAAATCAGGAAGAGGTAATGCTGTTCCCTGTCGGAATGCACCAGGGTCAAATCCATTTCCGGCGCGGCTTCCAACAATTGAGCCTCCCAGAGGCCAGGATCGACTGCTGCCGGACAAACGCCCATGCTCATGGAAATCCGCTGTGAGGACGGTGTTTCCAGGGGGATATCCAAGGCGCTCCACGGTACCAAAGGCAGACGTTGGACGCGGAGCTGCTCCGCCTCTGCTTGGCAGGCTTCGATATCCCGGGTGAGCCGGTTGAGGAAACGGGCTTTCTCGAGGATCCCATTGATCCGGGCGGTGTTGCTCAGTTCCTGGAGGGATACAGCTTTTCGTTCAGGGAAGAGGCTGGTCTTTTCAGCTTTGCAAAAGCGATCCAGTGTTGTTATCCCAGCCATGATGACGTTCAAATGATCGAGGGTATCTGTCGGTGGGGGGAGATCAGGTTGGAGTCCGGTATCCTGACCAGCAAGGTGGGCAAGATTTTCCGGGAAAGTGATTTCAATACATCCAAGGGCCATCAGGCTCTTTAGGACCGCATCCCGCTGACTCTCAGCGATCACGGCTTGCAAGCGTTTCATCGGGAGCATGGCCATCAGTCATTCACAACCCTTTCCACCACCAGCTGCACCGCCTGTTGCATCCTGTTTTCTGCGGTGCCCCGAAGGGCCTGGCACTCGGTTAAAGCTCTGGCGGCAATCTCCCTGGCGGCAGCCTCCGCTTTCTGCTCGGCCTCGATCCGCAGAGATTCCGCTGCCGCTTCAGCCTCGGCTCCTGCGTTCAATATCATCTGATGTCCTTCAGCTTCAGCAACTGCCAGGATTTTCTTGACCTCGGCGGCTGCCGCAGCCAGAAGGTGGTCAGCTTGCTCTTCGGCGGCCAGAACAGCATTCAGTGTATCTAAAGACATGGCTGCACCCCCTTTCAAGCGCTGTTCATTTTGAATAGAACTATGACGAGAACTTCTTGTGTGATTGATACCCCGAAAAGATCATGCAGTCACATTTATTGGGTTGGAAGCGGCTTTTAGGGGGTATTATTTTCCATAAGATTAAGGCTGTTCAAACAAAGGAGGGATTTGAGTGAAATCAAAAGTGAAGGGATTGCTGATTCTGGCTGCAGTCGTTCTTCTGATTACGGCATGCTCTGGGGGTGGTGGATTCAAGAAGGCAGCCAGCGGGAGTATCGGTTCGGCTGGCGGAGAAATCAAAACGTCAAAGGACGAGCTGGCACTGATTGTTCCTGCAGGTTCATTGACAGCGGATGCCACCATCGAAATTGCCATGAATAAGGATGTCGAGGCGATGGGGGTCGATCAGGCCAGTCCGGTTTTCGAAATCAAAGGTCTGGAGAAGTATTCAAAACCTCTGACTATCCGGATAAAGACCACAAAGCCCCTGGGTGGCGACACCTACGCGGTCGTAGGACTTAAAACAAAGGCGCCCAGCGGTGTTGAGGAGGGGGTCGGGTATGACTATATTCCCTGCACCGTCAAAGGTGACACCGTTGAATTCACGATCAATCCCAGTGATGTGATTTCTCTGGGTGAACGGTTCATGCGCTGGGTTTTCTCCCAGTCCGGGGAGGTCTACGCAGATCAGAACGCTAAGATTGGTCCCGTCATCAGCGCGGCAGTCATCACCAATCAAACCACGGAAAAAACAGAAAAATTCACAATTATCGCAGACAGCGATGTGAAACCGGTGCAAGCGGAAACCGTTGCCGCCTATATGGATTTTCTCTATAAACACTATACGACGATGGGGTTTGACCTGAATAAATATGAAGGTTGGCCACTGAAGGTAAAAATACGGGGGCTCTATCGGGGGATGGAAAAGAACTTCTTTGGCGGCGGGGAGCAGGATGCCGGGTATTTCTATAAGGTCCCGGGCATGAATCCCTGGATTGTCATCAACAAAGAACTGCTGGGTTCTTTCAGCAATGTCCAGATTACGCTGATGCATGAATTCTTCCATTTTGTTCAAGGCCTCTATGGGTCCAACAACACTTGGTTTTCAGAGGCGACGGCCACTTGGTCGGAAGAGTATTACACGGCCAATTCAGGCCTTCTTCCTATGAATTACAGCGGACACGGTGAATCGACCCTCCAAATTTTCAGCCCACTGGATTTGCAGGGACGTTCGGAAGCGCAGCATGGATATGGCAGCGCAGCCCTGATCAAGTACCTTGCTGGCAAACAGGGACAAGGGAAGATTGTTGAGATCTATAAGAATATTGGCAATTACAATGGTGCAGAGGATACACTGAATGCTTTTGCCCCTATCGGCAGCTGGATCAACGACTTCTATCTCAATCTGATCCAGGGGAAAGTATACTCCCAAAGTACCCTCAGCGTATTCCGGATCAGACAGGATGCGCCCAAGGTATCGGTTGATGTGATTCCAGCCGGTGATGCCGAGAAAACAGCGGAAACAACTGCGGACCCAATCAAGCAGAGTTTCACGATCCCCCCATATGGGGCAAAATTCGTAACAGTGGAGCTAAAATCCGCTGACCCTGCCAAAGTGGCTGACAGTGCAACCCTGGTGGCAACGGCCGGCAGCGATGTGGTGGCAGTGAACCTGTTCCGGGTTAAAGGCAAAACCACAGAAGTTGCCTCGGGCGGAAAGACAGCTTCCCTCGGGAAGGTGAAGACTGCTCTCACGGATAAATCCGTTTTCCTAGCGATGGCAACCAACCTCTCCAATACACCTGTTACGGTGGATGTGTCATTTGAAGTGAATACACCGCCCCCCTTGGATCAGCTGGTTGGGGAATGGACAGCCGGGAAAGTCACCTATGGCAATATCTATATCCACCCGGAACTCCTGAAAATAGCGACTCAGGATACCCCGGCTCCAGATCCTGCCGATAAGGACAATCCTTTTGCGGGCTGTGACGCTGAAATGGGAAAAGCTATTGCAGAAGCCTTTGCACAGCTGAAGAAGCTGGAGGGAACCACTGCTCCCTCCCATTTGAAAATTGAACAGACAGGACCGGAAGCCGGTCTTGTCTTCCTCGCGATCCAGCAGGCAGGTAAAGAAATGAGCGATTATGGAGATGCCACTCCCTTTAGCTATAAGGACGGGAAGCTGACTGCTTCGATTGAAAAATCTCAGGAGAAAGGGTCCAGCAAAGTGAACATTGATATGAATGCTGTGTATGACAAAAAGACGAAAGAAATTCTCCTGTCTGGTAAGATCTCTATGGAAATGTGGGGGGAAGGGGTTAAAGCACTGAGCTTTGATCTGGTTACAGAATACCGAAAACCGATCCCGGAAGGGGCGTTTGCGGCCACTCTGCCCCAGTCTTGAATGAAAAAAGGCGGCCCTTCGGGGCCGTCTTCTGGTTTTTTGAAAAATCACGCAGATGAAGTTGGGGCGGAGCGATTCCTCAAAAGCAGTAACACGATGGAAGCAACTGCGAGGGTGCTGTAGAGGACCGGGTAGAATGCAGGACTCATCCCCCAGCTAGGCGAGGGGATTCTCAGCCCCCATGAAACCAGTCGAACGGCAGAGAACCCTGCAATAAAGGCCAGAAAGAGGTTCCCTGGCACGGGGAATCGTTTGGAGAGCCAGAGGCCGCCGCAGAGACAGCCCAGAGCGCCAACCCCTTCATAAATCTGGGTGGGATGAACAGCGATGCTCACATGATTGATGAGCCCGAACAGGTCGCCGGCGGGAAGGGCCTTTACCATATAATAGGCGGCAGGCGTGCTGCCAAATGGGTAAGTGACCCCCCAGGGAATGTCAGCTGGAATGCCAAAGCAGCACCCGTTGCCAAAACAGCCCAGCTTGGCCACAAAAATACCGGGGGCCACACCGCATGCTGCCGCATCTCCAAGAGACCAGATGCTTTCTTTTAAGAACAACCCAGTCAGGAGACCGGTAAGGATACTGCCAAGGATGCCTCCCATGAGGCTGAAATTCCCCCAGTGGAGGGCGATCAGAGATTCGGGGGTGTCAGCATAGAGGAGCGGATTGGTCAGCGCATTGAAAACTCTGGCACCTGCCATAAACCCCAAGGTCATGGCAATCGTCAGAGTCAGGGTATGTTTTTGGGAAATCCCCAGTCGGCAGAGACAGAATCCCGTGAGCGCCACAGCCAGGATAACCGCGGAAATCCCCAAGGTCTCATAGGTGTGCAGGGTGATGCCCTTGAAAAGATGTAGTTCTGGATACACAGCCTCCCCTCCAGCGTTTCAGACGTCGTTAAAATCAATTATACGCTGAAATCAGTCAGTGTACATGGGGCATAAAGAAAACGCCGGGCAGCTGCCCGACGTTTTCTTTATGCAACCTCAACACCGGCGTAAGGGATCATCCCGTCCAGGTGCTGGTTCAGTTTCCATTTGGTTTCGGTGGTGATAGGCATCATGGGGAGCCGCAGCTCATCGGATGCAATAAGCCCCAAGCGGTTCAGGCAGTACTTCAGGGGGGCTGGATTGGGCTCTTCGAAAAGCGTTGGGATGAAACGCATCAGTCCGCGCCAGATGGTCAGTGCTTCCTGGTGGTTGTTTGCCTTGAGCAGCCGGTACATCTCCAGGAATTCCCGGGTCTCCAGATGGGCTGAGGCCAGAATACCGCCATGGGCACCATGGAGCAGAGACGTGTACAGAAAGTTATCCTCGCCGCACAGGATGGAGAAATCCTCCGGGGGATTCAGCAGCAGCTCCACCGTTTGATTGATATTGCCGCTGGCATCTTTCACGCCCACCACGTTGGTCAGCTCAGCCAAACGGCGGATGGTGTCATTTTCTACTGGTCTGCCGGTCCGGTAGGGGATATTGTAAATCAGGATATCCAAATCCGTATTCTCAGAAAGGGTTTTGAAATGTTCATAGATTCCCCGCTGATCGGGGCGGTTGTAATAGGGACTGACGGAGAGGATCCCCTGGATGCCGGAACCTGTGAGGTTCTTCAGCTTCTCAGCTACAGCTCGGGTATCGTTGCCGCCCAGGCCCATATAGATGGGAACACGGCCATTGACATAGGCAACGGTTTCGTGAATCAAGGCCTCGGACTCAGCAGCCGAAAGGGTTGGCGCTTCTCCGGTGGTGCCCATGGGGACCAGTCCGTGGATACCCTTATCGATATAGGCATCAATCATCTTGCGATAGGAAGCCATGTCCGGTTTATCATTGAGGAAAGGGGTGATGATGGGGAGCCAGATACCTTCGGGTTTCATAGGAACCTCCAGTGGTTTTCCCTCAATTGCAAATCGAAATGCAACCCTTCCGGTTTGAATTGAGCCTTATTCTTA
>CAYRIO010000008.1:0-141008 GCA_964424355.1 uncultured Peptostreptococcaceae bacterium | reverse complement strand
TTGTTCAGTTTTCAATCTCCAGGTGGCCACCGCGATGTGTTTGCTTGCGGCGACTCAATTAGAATATCAGGTCTGACAGTTCATGTCAACACATTCTTCTCATTTTCTTTACTTCGAATTAACATGGTCGTTTTGCTTAACATAACAAAGAACATGTCCGGAATCACTTTCGCTTTAGAAGGTCCCGAAGGATGAAATAGAACGGGTCGGCTTCGAAAAGTCGACCCGTTGATTCTGTTTATTCTGCTTGTGGCTTCATCGTGGGGAAGAGGATGATATCCCGGATGGAGGGGGAATCGGTGAGCAGCATGATCATACGATCGATGCCAACACCCAGACCGCCGGTGGGAGGAAGCCCCACTTCAAGCGCGTTGAGGAAATCGTAGTCGATGACCTGAGCTTCATCGTCTCCTGCTTCCCGGGCAATCATCTGGTCTTCAAAACGCCCGCGCTGATCGATGGCATCGTTGAGTTCAGAGAATGCGTTGGCAATCTCCCAGGTGTTTACGAAGGCTTCGAATCGGTTTGTGATAGCCGGGTTCTCAGGATTCCGCTTAGCCAAGGGAGATACCTCAACGGGGTGGTGCATGACAAAGGTCGGTTGGATCAGGTCGGATTCGCAGAACGCTTCAAATGCCGCATTCACGAAGTGACCGTTGGTCCAGTAAGGTTCAAAGTCGATGTGGAGTTCCTTGGCTTTGACCCGGGCTTCTTCTAATGTAAGGGCGTAGAAATTGACCCCGGTTTTTTCTTCGACAAGGTCATGCATGGATACACGGCGCCAGGGCGGTGTGAGATCCAGTTCTTTTCCTTGGAATGTGATCTTTGCAGTGCCATGTACAGCGATGGCGCAGTGAGCTACAAGATTCTCCGTGATATCCATCATATCCGTATAGTCTTCGTAAGCCGCATACAGTTCCATGGCGGTATACTCCGGATTATGCTTGTAGGAGATCCCTTCATTGCGGAACATTTTGCCCATTTCGTAAACCTTATCGAAGCCGCCGACAATCAGACGCTTCAGGTAGAGTTCATTGGCAATCCGCATGTACATGTCGATATCCAGGGTGTTGTGGTGAGTCACGAAGGGTCTGGCGCTGGCTCCCCCTGCCAGGGTGGTCAGGATTGGGGTCTCTACTTCCAGATAGCCCCTGTCCTCCAAGAATTCCCGGACTGCCCGGACAATCTTGTTTCGCGCCATGAATGTCTGTTTCACTTCGGGATTAACGATCAGATCTACGTAGCGCTGGCGGTAGCGAAGCTCTGGATCCTTAAGTCCGTGGAATTTTTCAGGCAGGACCTGGAGGGATTTACAGAGCAGCACAACGGACTGTGCACGGACGGAAATCTCATCCTTTTGTGTTTTAAACACGGTTCCGGCAACACCGACGATATCCCCGATGTCGTACGTAACGAAGGTGTCAAAGGATTCGTCCCCGATGGCATCCGCTCTTACATAGGACTGAATCCGGCCTTCGCTGTCCTGGATATCAATGAAGACAGCCTTGCCCATGGTTCGTTTCGCCATGATCCGACCGGCCACCTTGACATCCTTGCCGTCCATTTCTTCAAAATTCTTGTGTATGTCTGTGCTGAAAGCTGTACGGTCATACCTTTCAATTTTGAAAGGGTCTTTCCCTTCTTCTCTGAGACGCGTCAGTTTTTCTCTGCGGACCCGGAGAAGATCGTTGAGATTTTCTTCGTATTCCATGCCTATCCCTCCGTCTGTGCTTTACCGCTCGATCGATAACACCTGATATTTTACAATGCCGTCCGGCACAATGACATCCACGATATCACCCATTTTTTTCCCGATCAGAGCCATGCCCACGGGTGATTCATTGGAAATCTTCTTGTCGAATGGATCCGCTTCTGTGGCACCGACGATCATGTATTCTGTTTCTTCGTCTTCGTCGACTTCCAAGAGCCGCACGCGGCAACCGACGTTGATTTCATCGGTGGTTACCTGGGTCTCGTCGATGAGGACCGCATTACGGACCATGTTCTCAAGCTTGGCAATCCGTTTTTCCAGATCCGCCTGCTCGTTTTTAGCTTCATCGTATTCTGCATTTTCGCTGATATCCCCGAAGGAAAGGGCCTCTTTAATCTTCTCCGCCACTTCTTTTCTTCGGACAATTTTAAGATATTCCAGTTCGTTTTCGAGTTTCTGGAGACCTTCCTGGGTCATTAAGTATTCTTTGCTCACGATAGACTCCCGCCCCTTTATGAATGGTCTAAAACCTTTGCAATTAGCCGCATGTAGCACAATAGCACTGTTTCCAGTGCCCAAGCTATGCGATTATTATATGTTAGTTGTACATCCTTGTCAAGGCAAGGGCTTTCAGGGGTTATGCCCCTTTTAGCAGGTTTAGGGACGCCAATACTTCCTGACGATTGGCGGCAGCATGGACTCGGGTTTTGACGAGTGCGCCCCCTGGAATTCCCTTGAGATACCAGGATGCATGCTTGCGGATTTCCAGCACGGCGATATGCTCCCCTTCAACACGGATCAGTTCATCCAGATGCCGGGTGATCAGGGCGATCCGTTGATGGATATCCGGTTCCGGCGGGATTGCCGTCCCGGAAAGATAGGCATTGATCTGAGAGAACAGCCATGGCCGCCCCTGCGCTCCCCGGGCTACCATGATGCCATCACATCCGGTTTCCCGGAACAGATTCTCGGCATCCTCCGGTGTGAAGATATCCCCATTTCCGATAACGGGAACCTTCAGGGCCGCTTTGACTGCGGCAATGATGCTCCAGTCTGCCTTTCCCATATAAAACTGATCCCGGGTCCGACCGTGAACCGTCACCGCCGCTGCACCGGAGGCTTCTGCAATCCGGGCGATTTCAACGGCATTGACGGAATTCTCATCCCACCCCTTTCGGATTTTCACCATCACCGGCAAAGATGTATTCCTGACAACGGAACGAATCACCGATTCCGCCAGCTTTGGATCCTTCATCAGGGCGGAGCCATCGCCATTCTTGACGATTTTGGGGGCCGGGCACCCCAGGTTCAGGTCGATGACGCTGAAGCCCAAGGTATCCAGCTCCGGTACGACCGAATCGAAGACCGCCGGTTCGGATCCGAATATCTGGATACCGATGGGATCTTCTTCAGGCGTGAAGTTCATCAGCCTGCGGGTTTTTTCGTCCTTATAGAAGAGTCCCTTGGCGCTGATCATTTCTGTGAAAAGGAGCCCACAGCCTGCTTCTCTGCAAATTCTGCGGAATGGGCTGTCCGTTACACCAGCCATAGGGCCCAGGAGGATATTGCTGTTTAAATGAAGCGATCCGATTTGAAGCGTCTGTATCATTCCAGGGTTACCTTTTTATCGAGGTTCATCTCGTAGACAAACCGCAGTCCTTCCAAAGTGAGATAGCGATCAACGTGTTGGATGAGCCGGGATTCCGTGGCGATCAGGCTGGAGAGTCCACCCGTTGCGATGATCTTGGCATTGGGCCAGTTCAACTCATCGATCATCCGTTCGATGATGTAGTCGACCATGCCGACGTTCCCGAAGATGACCCCGGACTGTATCGCCTGGGTCGTATTCCGACAAATGACCGAAGGGGGCTTTTGCAGCTCGACCCGGGTCAATTTTGCCGCCCGTTCGAAAAGAGCGTCACTCATGATCTTAATTCCGGGGGAAATCACGCCCCCCAGGTATTCACAATTTTCAGAAATGGCACAGAAGGTCGTGGCCGTCCCGAAATCAATGACGATGCAGGGGCCGCCATATTTCTTGTGGACGGCTACCCCGTTTACGATCCGATCCGCTCCCACTTGCCGCGGGTTATCGTATTTGACGTTCATGCCGGTCCGAATGCCAGGGCCGACAACAATCGGTTCGATTTTGCAGTATTTGCGGATCATGTGCTCCAAAGAATACATGATGGTGGGGACAACAGAGGATATGATGACCGCCCGAATATCGGAAAGATGCAGCCCCTCATATTCAAAAAGCTGATTCACCATGATTCCGATTTCATCAGATGTCTTGCTCTTATCCGTGGACATCCGCCAGTCCTTTATCAATTCCCGTTCTTTAAACACCCCAACGACGATGTTGGAGTTTCCTACGTCAAATGCCAGAAGCATGTCATCACCTTCTTATTTCCTATTCAAGTTCCCACTTATCATAGCAGATTGATTCACCAGATTCAATCTGAGGACAGGGGTCGCACTGAGATTTCACCGGAGATCAGGGTACTGATTTCCCCAGATGGCCTCCTGACAACAAGCTCACCTTTGGGACTGATATCTACCGCTTCCGCAAACTCTTCCCGGCTTCCGGTGAGTATCCTGATCTGCTTGCCGATCAGAGCGGAATGGTCCCGGCATCGGCGGATGACCGGTTCCATGTCACCCGTGCGGATGAATTTCAGATAGTCCGCTTCGAAGGCCTTCAGGATAGAGATGAGCAGGGCTTTTCTAGACCATGTCCGGTTGCTTTCAATCCGCAATGACGTTGCGATTTCGGACAAGTCTGCCGGCATCACCACCGTATTGACGTTGATGCCGATACCGACGATCAACCGCTCAATCACCCCCAGCTCCGCATTCATTTCAGTCAGGATGCCACAGACTTTCCGCGTTCCGATTTGGATATCGTTGGGCCATTTGATGGTCGCTTCAATGCCGGTGACCGTGTGGATTCCCTGCCAGACAGCACTGGCCGCGATCTGAGTGATCAGGGCCGCTTGGGAGGGGTCCATTTCCGGTTTCAGGACCAATGTGAACCAGAGCCCTTCCCCTGCCGGCGAACTCCAGGTTCTACCCAGCCTGCCTCGGCCCTGGGTTTGCTCCTCGGCGATGATCAGCACCCCGGCTTCGGTGAGTTGACGGGCGTACCGGTTGGTTGAATCCACTGTTTTCAAATGGACCACATCCCGGATCATCACCGAATCGACAAGCGCCAGCTGCAGCCCTTCTTTCGAAAGCGCCTCTCCTTCGGAGAACATCCGATAGCCCTTGGAGGGCACGGATTCGATGACGTAACCGTCCTCTTTCAATTGCCGGATTTGTTTCCATACCGCAGAGCGGGTCACACCGGCCAGACGGCTCAGTTCTTCACCCGAGAGCCATTCTCCAGGATGATCTGTCAGGGACTTCAGCACATGTATTTTCATTGAACCGTTCCTCCGTTTCTTTATCCAGTTTACCATATCCATAAAAAAAGGAAGAACCCCCTTTTGCGGGCTCTTCCGGTTCTGAAGAATATGGCAGACGAAAGCTTAGCTCAACACGACCAGGATATCCCCGGAGCTGACGGAGGCGCCTTGGGTCGCCTGAACAGAGAGGACCGTTCCATCATGGGGGGCCATGATTTCATTCTCCATCTTCATGGCTTCAAGGATCATCAGCACGTCTCCTGCTTTTACGGATTTACCTTCTGAAACCCGAACGTCCAGGATTGTGCCCGGCATCGGCGAATTGATCACCGTGCCGCCTGCGGGCACCGCCTGTGGCGCCGGTGCCGCTTGTACGGATTTGGGAGCCGGGGCTGCTTGCGTTGGGGGTGCCGTTGGGATTGGCGAAGCCGCCGGGCGCGGTGCCGGAGCAGAAGCCAAGCCGCCAACTTCTTCAACTTCAACCTGATAGGTCTTGCCATTGACTGTGATCGTATATTGTTTCATTATTAGTCCTCCATTCAGTGTGATCTGCGCATATGCATTTGATCAGCAAGGCCTGCCCGGGCCCAAGGGGGGATGCCATCAGGAATTCTCAGGATATTCCGCACGATGATCTGATCGGCAGAGTGCCCTGTATAGGCCGCAATGGCTGCCGCCAGAACGGCAATCAGTTCTTCAGGATCTTCCTGAGTCCCTTGAGGCATCGCCGGAACTGCCTGCCCCAGGTTGCTTTCGGTTTCCAGGATCGCCGCGGATTCTTTCTCTTCAGTCCGATTGAATAATTTGGTGAAAAGAGACATGGTCTTTCTCCTTTCCTACAACGGGATATTGCCGTGTTTTTTGGCCGGACGCGATTCCCGCTTTGAAGCCAGCATCATCAGTGCGTCAGCCAGACGCGGACGGGTTGCGGCCGGTTCGATGACATCATCCACGAAGCCGCGTTCCGCAGCTTTATAGGGGGTCGCGAATTCGTCGGTGTATTCGTTGATTTTCTGCTGCCGCATGGCCACGGGGTCATTGGCTTCAGAAATTTCACTCCGGAAAATGATGTTGGCTGCACCCTGGGGACCCATGACTGCGATTTCCGCGCTGGGCCATGCCAGTACGATGTCCGCGCCCAGATCCTTCGAACACATGGCCAGGTAAGCGCCACCGTATGCTTTGCGCACAATCAAGGTCACCTTGGGGACCGTTGCTTCACAGTAGGCATATAGCATTTTTGCCCCATGCCGGATGATGCCGCCGTATTCCTGAGCCGTTCCTGGCAGGAAGCCTGGGACATCGACAATGTTGAGCAAGGGAATATTGAACGCATCACAGGTTCTGATGAACCGGCCCGCTTTATCAGAAGCGTCCACATCCAGGCATCCGGCCTGGACCTTGGGTTGGTTTGCAATGATGCCGACGGATTGACCATTGATGCGGGCAAAACCTGTCATCATATTTTTGGCGAAATAGGCCTGATACTCCATGAAATCACCGTTGTCTACCAGCAAGCGGATCACATCATACATATCATAGGGCTTATTGGAGTTTTCCGGAATCAGGGTGTTCAGTTCTTCGTTGATGCGATTGATGTCGTCGCCGCTACAGACCACCGGAGCCGTTTCCAGATTATTGGAGGGCAGGAAGCTGAGAAGTCGACGGATTTCGCCGATACAGGCTGCATCATTGGAAGCCATGAACTGGGCCACGCCGCTGACGCTGTTGTGTGTCATTGCACCGCCCAGGGCTTCCGCAGTGACTTTTTCACCGGTGACGGTTTCGATGACCTGGGGGCCTGTGATGAACATTTGGGAGGTCTGATCGACCATGAACACGAAGTCGTTCAGCGCAGGAGAATACACGGCACCACCGGCGCAGGGGCCCATGATGGCGGTGATTTGGGGAATAACCCCTGAAGCGATGGTATTCCGGTAAAATATCTTCCCGTAGCCGGACAGCGCATCGACCGCTTCCTGGATCCTGGCGCCGCCGGAATCGTTGAGACCCACCACCGGAGCCCCTACCTTCAGGGCGTTGTCGAGAACCTTGCAGATCTTATTGGCGTGCATTTCGCCCAAGGATCCGCCGACTACCGTGAAATCCTGAGCAAACGCATAGACAATCCGTCCATCCACTTGGCCATAGCCTGTGATGACTCCTTCTGCGGGAGCATCCGTCTTCTCCATTCCGAAATTGGTACAGCGATGATTTACAAAAGCATCCAGTTCGATGAATGTCCCTTCATCAAACAGCAGTTGAATCCGTTCCCGTGCCGTTAGCTTTCCACTTTCATGCTGCTTCGCGATCCGCTTGGCACCACCGCCTGCATGAATTTTTGCTTTCCGTTGTCGCAGATCTTCCAGTTTATTAATGGACACCCCATTACCTCCTTGCAGTATTCATCTGCTCTTATTCTATCGTTCCCGCAGAATCGAAACCAGCAACTTGCTGAGAAAATCACCCGCACAGCTAATTAAAACAAACCATTTCACCGGATTTCTTATGATATGTCAATCCCGCTGGCTGAGCTCGACCAGAACGCGGCTGGTCCCCTTCGGATGAACGAAGGCGATCTTTGCCCCTCCAGCACCATACCGAGGCTTTTCATCAATCATTTTCATCCCTTTTTCCTGCATATGGGCAATGGCTTCTTCAATGTTGTCCACGCGAAAGGCGATATGCTGTACCCCTTCTCCGTTCTTTTCGATGAACCGGGCGATAGGACCTTCGGAATCGGTGGATTCCAACAGCTCCACTTCAGTGTCTCCCACGGGAAGAAATGCCACCCGCACCTTTTGCTCTGCCACGATCTCTGTCCCCTGGCATTCAAGGCCCAGGACTTCTGTGTAAAACTTCAAGGTTTCATCCAGATTCGTAACAGCAATGCCGATATGGTCGATTTTCAGGGTTTTCATAGGCCTCCATGGGTTTTAAAGGTTTCCAGAACCTGTTCACTGGCCGAATAAGGGTCCATGCGCCGTTCAAAAATGGCGGTCACGACCGCGTCCAGCTGTTCCTCCAGTACTTTTTCCGTCTGCATCTGGCTGATCAGCCGATTCTTAATCCGCTCCAATAGGTCAGTCCGGCAGTTCTTTAGGCGCCGCACGTGGAGCGAACCGGAAGAAATCTGCCAGTCCCGGTGCTCAGCAATCGCTTGCCAGAGCTCCACGGTTCCCTTGTTGTCCCGAGCGATGACCTTGCAGACCGGCGGGCGCCAGGGGGCTTCCGAAAAATCCAGCATGGCCTCCAGTTCCAGGGCTGTCCGATCAGCCCCGTCCAGGTCCGCTTTGTTGACGGCGAACACATCACCGATTTCGAGAATGCCCGCCTTCAGGGCCTGGATTTCATCTCCAAGACCCGGGACGGAGACCATCAGGGTTGTATCGCAATGACTGGCAATGTCAATTTCCGACTGTCCCACGCCGACGGTTTCTATGAAAATGGTTCCGTATCCCGCTGCATCCAGAGCCGCCGCCGCAGTGGCCGTCGCCTCCGATATCCCTCCCAGGTGCCCCCGGGAGCCCATGCTGCGGATAAAGACACCGGCATCGGTGCTGAGATCCCCCATACGCACCCGGTCGCCCAGAATAGCGCCGCCAGAAAACGGACTGGTCGGATCCACTGCGATAATCGCGACTTTTTCCCCACTCCTGCGCGTCAGTTTTGCCAGCTTGTCTGTCAGGGTGCTCTTCCCTGCCCCAGGAGGGCCTGTAATGCCTATGGTATACGCTTTCCCGCCATAGGGATACAGGACGCGCAGACAGTGATCAGCCTCGGGTGCACGGTTTTCAAGCAGCGTGATGACCCGGGCCAGAGCCCGTCGATCCCCGCTAAGAATTTTTTCCGCAAGATCCATGCTTCACCTGCTAGTCCGGTCTGCGGACATGGGTTGTTATGTAGTCGATCGTCACGGATGTGGGCGTACCTGGTGTGAACACCTCGGCAATGCCCTTTTCTTTCAGGTCCGGAATATCCTCGTCTGGAATCACACCGCCCCCGATAACTAAAATATCACCGGCGTCCTGAGCACGGAGCATGTCAACGACCTTCGGCAGCAGCGTGCTGTGTGCCCCTGAAAGGATGCTCAGGGCCACACAGTCCACATCCTCTTGGATTGCGGCATTCACAATCTGTTCCGGCGTTTGTCTGAGCCCTGTATAGATCACTTCCATCCCGGCATCCCGCAACGCCCTGGCAATGACTTTCGCGCCCCTGTCATGCCCATCCAGACCCGGTTTTGCTACCAGCACACGAATCGGTCTATCCATGAATTACCCTCCTTATCATATCCCCAAAATGATTCTGTTAATATGTTCCGGTTAAACAAGCATGACCGGTTTATAGAATCGCTGATTGTTGGTACTCTCCAAACACATCCCGCATGACCCCACAGATTTCACCCAAGGTCGCATATTCTTTGACCGCCGTCATGATTGCCGGCATCACATTCTCCGTGCCCATGCAGGCACTCTTGAGATTTTCCAGAGCGGCGTTCACCCGTTCATCATTTCGAACGGCTCTCAGATGCGCAAGCTTTTCCTTTTGCTGCTCCCCTACCAACGGATTCACCCTGAGAAGACCCGTGGGCCGCGCTTCCTCTATCTGGTATTTGTTCATCCCGACAACAATCCGTTTGCCGGTTTCAATTTCCTTTTGATACTGATAGGCCGCATCCATGATTTCCTTTTGAATGTATCCTTTGTCAATCGCCCGGGGGGCGCCGCCCAATTCATCAATTTTGCGGATGTATGCCATGGCCTTTTCTTCAATGTCGTTGGTCCTGGCTTCGATATAATAAGAGCCGCCTAAGGGGTCCACGGTATTGGTCACACCACTTTCACTGGCGACGATCTGCTGGGTCCTCAGTGCGATCCGGACCGATTCTTCCGTTGGCAGCGCAAGGGCTTCGTCCCTTGAATTGGTATGCAGGGACTGTGTTCCCCCCAGGATGGCAGCTAATGTCTGGATGGTGACCCGGATGATGTTGTTATCCGGCTGTTGTGCGGTCAGGGTGGAACCCGCCGTCTGTGTATGGAATTTCAGCATCATGGATTTTTCGCTTTTTGCACCGAAGCGGTCCTTCATGATACGAGCCCAGAGCCGCCGGGCCGCTCGATATTTTGAGACCTCTTCAAGCAGATCATTATGGGCGTTGAAGAAGAAGGAGAGCCGGGGCGCGAAGACGTCGATATCCAGTCCCGCTTTGATTGCCGCTTCGACATAGGCAATTCCGTCCGCCAGGGTGAAGCCAACCTCCTGTGCCGCCGTGGAGCCGGCTTCCCGGATGTGATAGCCGGATATCGAAATGGTGTTCCACTGGGGAACCCGCTCTGAACAGTAGGCAAATATATCTGTAATCAACCGCATGGAGGGCTCTGTCGGAAAAATATAGGTCCCTCTGGCGATATACTCCTTTAGAATGTCATTCTGAATCGTTCCCCGAAGCTGATCGGAGGGAACGCCCTGCTTTTCGCCGACCGCGATGTACATCGCCAGCAGCACAGAGGCAGGGGCATTGATCGTCATGGAGGTGGACACCTTATCCAGGGGAATGCCGGCAAATAAGACCTCCATGTCCGCCAGGGAATCGATGGCTACCCCAACTTTTCCAACCTCTCCTTCTGCCAGGGGATGATCCGAATCATATCCGATCTGCGTGGGCAGGTCGAAGGCCACTGAAAGGCCGCTGGATCCCTGCTCTACCAGGAACTTGTACCGCTTATTCGATTCTTCCGCCGTTGCGAATCCGGCATACATGCGCATGGTCCAGAAACGCCCCCGGTACATGGTATTCTGCACGCCTCGGGTAAAGGGGTAGTGGCCCGGAAGGCCGA
This sequence comes from uncultured Peptostreptococcaceae bacterium, assembly GCA_964424355.1. Classification (GTDB taxonomy): domain Bacteria; phylum Bacillota; class Clostridia; order Peptostreptococcales; family Acidaminobacteraceae; genus CAZEHS01. The sequence continues at coordinate 130,050 of CAYRIO010000008.1, read as the reverse complement.
CATCCTCCAGATAATCCGCATCGGGCAGATCCGCCGGCGTATAGAGCCGTTTAATCGATTCACCTGAACCGGTGAAAATGCCGTTTCTCTCTGGACTTTTTTCGAGAGAAGCCGCTATCTTTTCTTCAAACTTCCGGTAAGCTTCATCAATCTTTGCGATTGCATCCTTATCAAACATGGGGATCCTCCTTTATGTTCCTATTCACCTCTTTAAGAATATCATCTCACCTTAATGAAAGCCATCCTGCACCCCAAAGTATATCTGTATACTTTTTGAATCAGACCTTTCATTTATACTGGAGACCGCGGTGTCAAAAAATCAAAGGGCCGCTCTCATATCCGAGAGCGGCCCTTTAACTAGTCCAGCAATTCCTCACCCATGCTTATGCGGTGGTATTTTTCAGAACAAATCCGAACCGCCAGCACCAGCGCTTTTCGAGCCGAACCAAAATATCTTGTATTGAACGCCTCTTCGATGACATCCAATTCATTCAGATTCTTGTGCAGAACCAATTGCTTGACGAAGTCTCTGGCGATCTGCGTGATCAGGGAGCAGTCTACATCCATTATTTCGCCGGTTTCCCGATCCACCAATAACCCCAGTGCGATGGTCGTGTAGATTTCACTGGCCGCAAGACCTTGTGGAATCCTGGCGTAGCCTGTTATGAGAATTTCTCGATTTTCCACGGCGGAAACCTCCCTGTTCAATCATTCTATCTGCTTCAATTCATCCGAAATAAACTGCGCCAATTCATCTTCGAACCGCTTGTCGCCACCAACTGCACCGGCATTCCACTTAGCCGCCAAGTTGGCACATACACTCTCCGATAACTCCGGGCAGATGATTTCCTGAAGGAAGCCACTCTGCCGGTCCACCGCAACCCCGCAGGGGGTTTTTCCTCCCTGCGGAAGTATCGGATAACATGTCGTAAATTTCACCGCCATGGTTTTGTACTCCTTCCCAATGAAAAGCCAGCACCGGAGCGCTGGCCTTTGTTCATCATTGCAATGGCGCCTGAGGAGGCTCTTTGCTTTCTGCAGCTTCGGGCCCAGCGCTGTGTGTACTTGAACCTTCCGGCTCCACTGACGCTGCCGCCGCGGAAGCCTCTTCTGCTTTCTCTGCCGCGACCGCTGCTTTTTCTGCAGCATCCCCCCGGCTTCTGGATTCACAGAGTTTTTCAAACCCTTCACGCATCACCAGATCAAACTCTTCACCATTGATTGTTTCAAATTCCAGAAGGGCCTTAGCCACCTCATGAAGTTTACCAATATTTTCCGTCAACAGATCCACGGAGCGTTCGTAAGCAGAATCAACCAGTACCTGAATCTCACGGTCGATTTCTGCGGCGACCTGCTCGGAATACTCACGACGGGAGGTCATATCCCGACCGATGAATACCTCTTCATCCGAACCATACATCATCGAGCTCAGATTTTCACTCATGGCATACCGGGTGATCATATTCCGGGCAATCCCCGATACGCGCTTCAGGTCATTCTGAGCGCCGGTACTGACGTCATGGAGAACCAGTTTCTCGGCGACACGGCCGCCCAGAAGGATCACCAGTTCGTTTTCCATCATGCCTTTGGTCGTATAGCTGCGATCTTCCCGGGGCAGCTGCATGGTGAATCCACCAGCCCGGCCACGGGGAATGATCGTAATCCGGTGAACCGGATCCACATCCGGAAGCACATTGGCGAGAATCGCATGACCCGCTTCATGGTAGGCAGTCAACCTGCGTTCCTTTTCGCTGATGACCCGGCTCTTCTTTTCAACGCCGACGACCACTTTGGTCTTCGCTTCCTCAATGGTTTCCATATTGATTTTCTTTCTGCCTTTACGGGCAGTCAGGATAGCTGCTTCGTTCATGATGTTCTCAATGTCCGCCGGTGTGAATCCCGGTGTTCCACGGGCCAGCACCTTGAGGTCTACATCAGCTTCCATCGGCTTGTTTCGGGCATGGACTTCGAACATCTCTTCCCGCTCGGCAACGTCCGGAATCCCAACGATGACTTCCCGGTCAAACCGGCCCGGTCTGAGAAGAGCCGGATCCAGGATGTCAGGTCGATTGGTCGCAGCGATGATGATGATCCCTTCATTCTCGCTGAACCCGTCCATCTCGACGAGCAATTGGTTCAGGGTCTGCTCCCGCTCGTCATGGCCTCCGCCGACGCCGGCACCGCGGCGACGGCCGACGGCATCGATTTCATCGATGAAGACGATACAGGGAGCCTTTTTCTTAGCCATTTCGAAGGTGTCTCTGACCCGTGAGGCCCCGACACCGACAAACATTTCAACGAAATCCGAGCCGCTGATGCTGTAGAACGGCACCTCTGCTTCGCCCGCTACGGCCCGTGTCAGATAGGTTTTCCCGGTTCCGGGAGGTCCTACCATCAGGATCCCTTTGGGAATCCGCGCCCCCATGTCGTTGTATTTCTTAGGCGCTTTCAGAAAATCTACGATTTCCTTCATCTCTTCTTTTTCTTCTTTCAGGCCGGCAACATCCTTAAAGGTGATCCGACGGCCGTCCTCTTCGTTATTGAGTCTTGCCTTGCTTTTTCCAAAGGACATAACCTTGTTGCCGCCGCCTTGGGAATTCTGCATGAAGACAAACCAGAAAACAACGAATACCAGGATCATGAAGATCGTTGGCAGGATATCCATGATCCAGGGGCGGCCCACAGGCTCCTGCCCTTCGATCTTAAGCTTCCCTGCCATGCCCAGGGCATCGACATAGTCCCCGAACGCCTTATCCACCATGGGGGGGACATAGGACTGGAACTGTGTCCCATCGGACAATTTTCCGGTGACGGTATGGTTCACAAACTTGACGGATTCCACTTTGTCTTTTGCAAGTGCTTGCTGCAACGCGGTATAGTCCAACTTTTTATCCTGCTGCTTCTGGGGCTGGGAGAAATTCACCAGGACCAGGATCATCAGGAAGATGAATATATAAAAGGTTGCACCTTTAAAAACGTTCTTCACAGGGTTCCTCCTAGAGCTTGAATTGAATTCTATTCATTCTAACATATTTCATTCCGGAGAACAACAAACCTCCCAGCGGATCTCCAGGAGTATTTTCGAGGTATCCTTCACACGAACCCGTTCATCCATGCGAATTCCAGCAGCCCATACGATTTTTTCGTCATCGCAGACAATAGGCACCGCATCCCGCACTTCCCGGGGAACCTTCTGATCGATCATCAGATCCTTCAGCTTCTTGAACGTCTCCATTCCCAATGGAATCATGCGGTCCCCGTTTTGTCTTTTGCGTACACGGAGGGGGCCGCAGAGGGCCTCCCTGTCAACAACAATGCAGTGAGGGCCTCTATCTGTTCTGGCGTCCCATGCTTCTTTGGAAAGTGGCTGCAGGGTTATGCGTCCGCCAAACGCCTGGACCGATCCGGCTTCCAGGGGAAGGGCCGCATCTTCCTGTAGAATGACTGCCTGCTCCTTGCTTAACACCAGATTGCCATAGCTGATGGCAAAACGGGTTCCGCAGAAGATGATGTGTTTCCCCGTCTGTGAGTTTTCCAGCAGACGCAAAATCTGCTCCAAATGCCCTGACTCAAGATTCTCCACACTGCCGGCAATAAGCCGGACGCTCTGGCGCAGCAGGCGCTTGAGAATGGCCCGTGGAGCTGTTAACAGGTCACAAAGCGGCAGTTGAAGCGTTGAACCCGTCCACAGTCCCCATTCGGACAGGTTTTTTTCGGCTATCCCATTGAGACAGTCGCTGTCCTCCCCTGCCAATACTGCCGTTCTGCACAGGACTTCCGCAATGTTGGGATTGTATCGCGCAGCAAGAAGCGGCAACACCTCCAGCCGCAGACCATTCCGCGTGTACACCTCTTCAAAATTCGTATGATCGATACGGGCCTCAAGGCTTTCCGATGCACAATAGTCGAGAATGGCCTGCCGGGACTCCGCCAGCAAAGGGCGGATGACGCCATCCTCCCGCTGGGGCCGCATGCCGGCCAGACCATCGGTTCCGGTCCCCCGGATCAGACGCATCAGCACCGTTTCAGCCTGATCATCCCGATGATGCCCCAGAGCAATCCGCCTGGCCCCGGTTTCAAGCTGTACCTGTCTGAAAAAAGCATAGCGGCACCGTCTGGCCGCCAGTTCTGTTGATTCTGAATGCATCCGGGCTTCCTGACCGATATCCATGGCCATCATGAAAAAGGGCACCCCCTTCGCATCCGCCCACGCCTTGCAGAATTCGGCGTCTTCGCGGGATGCGGCACCCCGGAGTTGGTGATCAAAATGGGCTAAGATCAATTCCCAACCGTGCTTTCGGGAAAGAGACCAGAGCAGATGAGCCAGGCTCAGGGAATCAGGTCCCCCGGAAAATCCGACAATCACAGTTTCTCCAGGCAGGATCAGCCTATTTTTCAGAATATATGACTCAACCCGTTCCGCAAACATCTACTGACCCCCATCCAAGTGATACTTGAAAAGGATTCCCTCCAGGTTGTCCGCATCGCTGGCATAGAACACATCCGCATGCAGACAGCTCATCAGGCAGTCCATGATCAAAAAACCCGCCGGGATGACATCAGCCCGTTTCGGCTGCAGTCCTGGCAGCATTTTACGTTGATCGGTGGTCAGCGAGAACATCTGATCCACCAAACCTCTCAGTTTGCCCCGGGTCACTGGATAATGCTGGATGGCCGCCGATTCATAGATGCGCATCTCCTGTACCATGGCCGCTGCTGTTGTGAGCGTGCCACCGATACCGTAGATGCGAGTGTACGGATACGCTTTCACAGCCTGACACACCGGCTCCATGATCGTCCGAATCCCCTGAGCCATCGCAACCCGTTGGTTTTGTGAAATAGGATCACTGTCCACATAGCGACCCATCATACGGACGGCGCCGACATTCCGACTCTGGGCAAAGGACAGCGCCGACCCGGATCCAACAATACATTCCGTACTGCCGCCGCCGATATCCACCACCAGAATCGTTTCCCGTGGATCCTTCAACGTTGCTGCAACCCCCATGAATCCCAGTTCAGCCTCCAGTTCTCCCGGAAGGATTATCACCGGCACGCCGGTTTCCAGAAGCACCCGCTCGGCAAAGGACCCGCCGTTACGGGCATCCCTGAGCGCACTGGTGGCATAGGCCGTTGGAATTCCTGCCCCTGCGGCTTCAGCCATGGCCCGGTAGCGTTTGACGACCGCCAGAGTCTCCTGCATAGGCCCCGGCTGGAGGAGGCCGGTTTTATCGACGTCCTGTGCCAACCGCGTCATTTCAAGATGCTTCTCCGTTGAAAGGATCCGCGTCTCTGAGCATTCTGCCAGCATCAGCCGCACGGAGTTGGACCCCATATCAATGACCGCTTTTTTCATGACTGCCTCCCTGATATGCAAAACCGCTCCGGATTTTCGGAGCGGCTCTTCTGACCCATGCGACACCCACTTTTTCAAGGCTTTACCGCTGGCACCTCGGGTTCTTTTAAAATATAGACGATTTCATCAGGCTTGACCATTTTTAATTTTTCCCGGGCGATTTTCTCGGAAAATTCAAGACTCTGGGACGCTTCCAAATCTTCTTTAAGAACACCTATTTCTTCGTTGAGTCCCGCCAACTGACCGCTGACCTGCTTTTCTTCCTGGCGCAGCTCATGGATCTTGACTTCCTGCCGTACAAGGGTTGTCCCGATGTAAAGCGAAAATAGCAAGACCAGGCCCATGAAAAAGCGATTCCGTTTGATGATGTGGCGTCTCTTAGCCATGGTTACCCCCTACAGTCCTTACACTTCAATATCGGCGCATTCTCCAACGTCTTCAAGGACCTTGTATAGATTACCGGCTTCCTGTTTGAATGTGGTCTCCTTGAGTTCCAGAACCTCTACCTGGACCTTGCGGGTTCCCAACTCGATCTGCAGATGGTCACCCACCTTCATCTCATAACCGGCCTTCACCACTTTTCCATTGACCTGGATCCGTCCCAGATCGCAGGCTTCCTTGGCGACGGTTCGCCTTTTAATCAGTCTGGAAACTTTCAGGAACTTATCGACTCTCATGGTTGCACCTCGTCTTTTATTATAACAAATTCCCCTGTGCAGAGGCATATGGATATAAAAAAAAAGCAGCAGCGCTGCTTTTATGGTTTACTCGTTTACAAGTTCTTTAAGAGCTTTACCAGCTTTGAAAACCGGCGCCTTGGAAGCAGGAATTTCGATAACCTGTTTCGGGTTTCTTGGGTTTCTGCCTTTTCTGGATTTTCTCTCTCTTACATCGAAAGTTCCGAAGCCAACCAATTGAACTTTCTCCCCTGCTTTAAGTGATTCTTCAACGCTTTTCATAAACGCATTCAGAGCTACTTCTGCATCCTTCTTAGTCAGTCCGGATTTCTCAGCCATGCTTGATACCAATTCAGCTTTATTCACGCCATGACCTCCTCTTATCAGTTTTTAGAACAGCTTCATCAGCTTAGTTCTATCTTATATTGAAAATCCCTTCTTTTTCAAGTTCTTTTTTTCGCTTTTTGCTATTTTTCAAGGGTTTTTGCCTCATTCCAGAATCCATCTAATATGTCAATACCGCATGTTTTCATATTTATTCCATTTAATGCCGATTTATCTTCCACATATTTGTATCTTTTCATAAACTTTTCAGTCGTTCGGCTCAACGCCTGTTCAGGGCTCACTTTCAAAAACCGAGCGACATTGACCACGGCAAAGATCAGATCACCGAGCTCTTCTTCGATGCGAATGGGATCATCGGTGCCCAATAATTCCATCAATTCCTGATATTCTTCCTCCACCTTATCGAGGGCACCCCGGATGGAATCCCAATCAAATCCAACTTCAGCCGCCTTCTGCTGAACCTTATAGCTTCGCATCAGGGCGGGCATCTGTCTGGGAATCCGATCCATGGACGCATGCTGACCCCGCTCTTCTTTTTCTTCCTTCTTGATGGCCTCCCAATTGACCAGGACAGCCTCCGGCGTTTCCGCTATGGCATCTGAAAACACATGGGGATGGCGCCGGATCATTTTCGTGCAGATGCCCTGGATCACATCGCGGATTTGAAACTCGCCATGTTCTTCGGCAATTCTGGCATGGAAGACGATTTGGAGCAACAGATCCCCTAACTCTTCTTCCAGAAGGTATGCATCTTCTGATTCCACCGCATCCAACACCTCATAGGCCTCTTCAATCAGGTAAGGCAGCAGGGTCTTGTGATCTTGCTTGAGATCCCAGGGGCATCCCTCAGGGCTTCTGAGCCGTGCCATGATGTCTACCAGCTCCCCAAGGTTGCCCTGCAGCTCACCGCTCTTCAGAGGGGGCACATACAGCGTTGTCATATGGTCGAACCAGTCTTCCTGGTCCAATTCATAGAGGGCTACCGGTGTACAGGTTTCAGCCCCTGTAATGCCGGCATTTTTTACGAGGATCACCGGATGCGTGTCCGGATAGCCTGTCATCAGGTGCAGTTTCACCTGGGCAGCTGTCAGGCGGCTATCGATCTGGAAAACCAGGAGGTGTTGGTGGGCAGAACCAACCTGCGCCGGCATCAGCGCCGCATCCAGCACAAAAAGGCCCTCCAAGGGATCCTTCCCCAGGGCATTCATGACGACATCCACACAGCTGGAGCCGTATACGATCCGGTAGGGCACTTTATCTGCCTGAGCCTTTGCAATCAGGAGTTCTACGGTCTTTTCAGCCATTAGGGCGTTTCCCGGTACGGCATAGACCACCGGAGCCGTCTGGCAGGATTCCCAAAGAGATTCTGTCATTCTCTGGTACAGCAGGTCGAAATCCTCAGCACCTTCATAAAGCGCGTCAAACGACAGGATGCGGTGCCCCTTTTCAACCAGAGCCGTCATTACGGGGTGCTTCAATGTTCTGGCGTGAATTTGGGTCGCATTCCGCAGAATTTCATCGGCTTCAAGCGTCAGGTGACGATAGTCCCCGGGACCAATCCCCACGATGGTCAGTCTGTTTTCCATGGAATCACCCTCTCTTTCCCGGAATCATCCGGGATAATTTGCGCAGTTTCCCGCCGCCGGGAAGCAGGTCGTAGTCGTCTTCAGTCAGGCCGCCAACACCGATAAGGGTTACAAGATACACAGTTCCGCCCACCAGGATCGCCATGAGGGTTGCCAGATTGTTCCCTGAAAAGAGGGCGATCCCGGAATAGGTTCCCATTGTGGCTAAGACCATGACCACAGTGGCAGCAACCGGCTTGAGGAGCACTTTTTTTACATCCATCCGATGGGTGGAGATTTTCAGCAGACTGAGAAAATTCAAGAAGGCGGCCAGGCAGAAGGCAGCCGCCGTGGAGCCTGCCGCACCCATGATGTTCAGGGCCGGAATTCCGACCAGCACATAACTGAGAACCAGTTTGATGGCCGCCGCTGTCGCGAGGTTCCGCGCAGGTATCCAGGGCTTCCCAAGCCCCTGGAGGACTCCTGTCAGCACCTGGAACATCGACAGACCCAAGACCCCCCAGCCCAGAACCTGAAGGATGCCCCCCGCACTGATGGCCGCAGCCTTTTGCATGGGATAGAGCAGCAGCATGATGGGCTTGGACAGGACCACGAGGCCCAGGGCACTGGGCAGGGAAATAATCAAGCCCATGCGGATGCCGGTTTCAATCATCCGGTCCAATTCTTCTTTGGCATTGAGGACCGCGTACTGTGAAACGGCCGGAACCAGACTGATCTGGACCGCCGCGGTCACAATCATGGGCAGGTTCACCAGGGTAGCCGCATAACCTGTAAGCTGACCGTACAGGTTCTTTGCCACATCCCCCATGCCGATTTCTGTCAGCCGGTTCATGACAATCCCCAGGTCAATGAGGTTCATGATGGGCAGGACTGAGGCCCCGATGGTTACAGGGATCGCAATCCGAATGAGCGTCGAGATGATTTTTCCCGCCGGCTCCTGGGGAAAGTGCCCCTGATCCGTCAAGGGTTCTTGTTTCTTTTGGAATTTCAGGTAGCTGAACACCATGAACAGGGTCCCTACCAAACCGCCTACAGTGGCCCCGAAGGTGGCGCCCGCGGCGGCAAAGGGAACACTGATCCGGAAGAAGTAGAATGCCAGACCCAATCCCACTGCAACCCGGAAAACCTGTTCGACCACCTGCGAAACCGCGTAAGCCTTCATTTCCTGAAGTCCTTGGAAATAGCCGCGATAAACCGAAACCAGGGACACGAAGAACAGTGCCGGCGCGATGGAGATCATTGAGTAGACGGCTTCAGGATTCTTAACGGCATCGCAGATAAACTGGGATGTCAGCATCAGGAGGACCATCGTGCCCAGTCCGATTGCCGTCAGCATCCAGAATGCCGTTGTAAAGATTTTCTGAACCCCAGCGCGATCGCCGATTGCTTCCTTCTCCGAAATCATCTTGGCAATGGCCGTGGGGATCCCCGCTGTCGAGACAACCAGCAGCCAGTTATAAATGGGGTAGGCTGTCTGATAGTAACTCATCCCCACATCCCCCACCAGATTTCCTAATGGGATGCGGAATACCGCACCGATGATTTTTACAATGATCCCGGCAACACCTAAGATTGCTGCGCCCCGGATAAAGTTCCTGTTTCGCTTTGACATATTCCCTCCTGTTGCCGAATCTGCAGAAAAAAACCCATGAGCCGGAGCCATTCGGCTTGCCGGGCACCACAGGTTCCGGGTCCCTACTTCAGCTTATCTTCAAACTTTTCAATCTTGGCTTTATCCCGCAGCGCCTGTTTCTCCTTAGCGATCTGGGTATCGATCATCGCTTTGATCATCGCTTCTTTTTCCGGTTTCATCTGGTCTTCCGTAGCCCCTTCATCCAGCATGTTCTGAACGGTTTTCTGGGCGTCCACCATAATGATGTGGTAACCGAACTGCGTTTTTACCGGTGCGCTGATTTCACTCGGCTTCAGCGCAAAAGCAACACTGTCGAATTCCTTGACCATGGCGCCCCGCTTAAAGAAACCCAAATCGCCGCCTTTGGGAGCACTGCCGGGATCCAAGGATTCCGCCTTAGCCAGGGCCGTGAAATCGCCGCCCTTTTTCAGTTTGTCCACAATCTCGTTGGCCTTGCTTTCCTGTTCCACCAAGATATGACGGGCCTTCACTTGGACGACATACTGCTTGAACGCAGCATCCAAATCCATGCTTTTCAGCAGCACTTCGTCATTCACCCGTTTCTCAAACTCGGCCACATAAATCTGGGTCCGAATCTCATTGCGGATAAAGTCTTTCCCGATGCTGTTCTCTTCATAGAATTTCTTGTTGTCCGGATTCTTGTCCAGCTCGTTGGCGGTAAAATCTGAATACCGCTTGTCAACATCGGCGTCTGCCGCCTTGAACCCCTCACTCTCTAACTTTTGGGTGACCAGTGCGTCATCCACCAGGTTATCCAGCGTTTCTGACAAAACGATGGCCCGGACCGATTTTCCATCAATCTGCTCGGTCATGATGGCCTCGCCGTAAATCTCTTTGTATGTCTTTTCAATCAGGAGGAAGTTTTTTTCAAGAACTTCCATCTTAATGGGGGCCCCATTGACAACGGCCACCGTGTCTTTATCGGCACCGATGGCCCCACAGCCGGACAGAGCGCCTGCCACCAGCAGCAACGCCGTTCCGAGAGCCTTCAGTCTATTTACTCTGCTTTGCAACATGTTCCACTCCTTTTCGGTTGTCTCAATCATTATAATTTATTTTCAGGGGTATGAAAACTCCCCAAATGCTCGAGGACGGTTTCAATATGTTTCAAAAGGGCCTCTCTTGTGTACTTCTTGGGCTTCCGGATTGCAAAAAAAGGACGGATGCCTCCGTTGAAGCTGAGACTTTTTTCAAATCGGGCCAACCCTTCCACCACGATGAGGGGATTGATTTTGGCTGTGGCGTGGAACAGCATCTGAACCCGCTGAGCATCTTCTGTGAGGGATTCAATCATCAACGCTTGGGCCATGGCCTTGATATGGGCGATCCGCATCAGGGTTTCCACAGGATCCGGAACGGTTCCGAAACGGTCTTCCAGCTCCTCCTGGACCCGGTACAGGTCCTGGCGGTTATGAATCGATGCGATTTTTTTGTAGATTTCCATTTTTTGACGGTCGTCCGGAATATAGCCTTCAGGCACGTAGGCAGCGGCCGTCAGCTCCACCGTGGTTTCGATCACCGGAATCACCGGCATGCCTTTCAGGCCCTTGACCGTCTCTTCCAGCATCTTGCAGTACAGGTCGTAACCGATGGCAGCCATGTGTCCATGCTGAGAAGACCCCAGCAGGTTGCCCGCCCCTCGGATTTCCAAGTCCTTCATGGCAATCTTGAAGCCAGAACCCAGCTCTACCAGTTCCTTGACCGCCCGGAGACGCTTCTCCGCCACCTCGGACAGGACCTTGTTCCTTGGATAGATCAGATACGCATAGGCCAACCGGTTGCTGCGGCCCACCCGCCCACGAAGCTGATACAGTTGGGACAGCCCCATCTGGTCGGCGTCGTTGATGATGATGGTATTGACATTGGAAATATCCAGACCGGTTTCAATGATGGTCGTGCATACCAGCACATCGATTTCGTGGTGATAAAAATCCTTCATGATGTTTTCCAGCTGATGCTCTGCCATCTGCCCATGGGCAAACTGGAAGCGCACCTGCGGCATCCGCTGGGCCAGAGCCCCGGTGATCCGGTCGATGTCCTCAATCCTGTTATGGACAAAATAGACCTGCCCGCCCCGTTCAACTTCCTTCAAGATCGCTTCACGGATCATCAGGGGGTCTTCTTCAACCACATAGGTCTGGATGGGATAGCGGTCCTCTGGGGGGTCTTCAATGATACTCATGTCACGGACCCCGATCAGCGACATGTGCAGGGTTCTCGGAATGGGGGTTGCCGTCAGTGTCAGGACATCCACATTTTTCTTGATGGTCTTGATGGCTTCTTTATGACGCACGCCGAACCGCTGCTCCTCATCCACCACCAAGAGGCCCAGATCCTTATATGCGATATCCTTTGAAAGGAGGCGATGGGTTCCCACCACCACATCCACTACCCCGGTCTCCAGGTTCCGAAGAATCGCTTCCTGTTCCTTTTTAGACCGGAACCGGCTGATGACCTCCACATGGACCGGATACGGAGCGAACCGCTCTATCATGGTATTGTAATGCTGTTGGGCCAAAATGGTTGTGGGCACCAGAAATGCCGCCTGCTTCCCTTCCATAACCGCTTTGAACACGGCCCGAAGCGCCACCTCCGTTTTTCCGAAACCAACATCGCCACAAAGGAGACGATCCATTGATTCCGGTTTTTCCATATCCCCTTTGATTTCAGCAATGCACCGGAGCTGATCCGGGGTTTCCTCATAGAGAAAGCCATCTTCCAGCTGCCGCTGCCATGTGGTGTCTGGAGAAAATGCGTGGCCGGGAATCTGACGCCGCTGGGCATAAAGCTCCAGAAGTTCATCCGTCATATCCTCAATGGCTTTTTTCGCCTTGGCCTTGGTCCGGGACCAGTCCCCCCCGCCCAGGCGGTTCAGCTTTGCAGCGGGCCCTTCGGAGCCGATATACTTTTGGATCAGCTCCATCTGCTCGATGGGAATGTAGAGGAAATCTTCGCCCTGATACTGGACTTTCAAATAGTCTTTGCGAAGGCCTTCAACTTTAAGCTGTTCAACCCCTAGATATTTTCCAACCCCGTGGTGTTCGTGTACGACCAAGTCCCCCACCTGGAGTTCATTGAAAGATTGAATAAGCCGCCCCGAATTCTTCCGCGTCCTCTTTGTTTTCTTCTGAATGCCGAAAAGCTCCTGTTCACTGAGAACGATGAGTTTCGCCTCTTCGCAGCGGAATCCCGCGCGCAGGGATTCCGAGGCAATTAGACACTGCCCCGTAAGAATGTCGGTGGTCTCAGGCCCGGCAATCTGGACAGACAGCCCTTCCTGCTGAAGCTCTGAAAAAAGCCGGGCCGTCCGATCTTCGCCCCCTGTGCTGAGGATCAGCTTGTAGCCGCGATGCTGCCATTTTTTAATATCCGAGAACAAATCATCCAATTTGCCGTAAAAAGAAGGGGCTTCCGACAGGGTGAGCATGCGGTAATCCACACCGGAATCAGGCCTGTCACCGCCTCTGAGAAGAGCCAGCTGTCTGAACACACGGGTTTTCAACTGAGCTTCTTCGGGATTGAAAATCATCCGAATCTGTCCGGTGAGCCCCTCCCCCTTCTCCAGAAACAACTGGTATCGGTCCAGGAACTCGCGGTACTCAAAATCCGTCTTTTCCCAGGTTCGCTGCCAGTCCAGATAGATCACAACAGCTTCTGCACTGCAGTAGCTGAGGAATGTATGCTGAAACTCGGGCAGATATCCGGTGTATTTACGCAGATCATCGAAATTGCGATTCTGGGCAAAGCCTTCCTGAAGCTGTCGGCACCAGCTCAGGGACTCCTGCATGTCCTTTTTCCCGCTCAAAGCTGATTCTTCCGCTTTGAAAGCCTGCATCAGCCGGGCCATTTGATCGTCTGAGAGAAAAATCTCCCCGGCGGGACACAGGATTGCCTCCTCCTGTTTTTCCAAAGACCGTTGGTCTTCAATGGCGAATGTTCGGATTGAATCAATCTCATCATCAAAAAGTTCAAAACGAACCGGGTCCTCATAAATCGGCAGGAACACATCAAAAATATCCCCGCGGACCGAGAATTGTCCGGGCCCTTCCACCAGCTCAGAACGTTCATACCCCCAGGTAAAGAGCTGGTTCATCAGGGCCGTCATTTCCAACCGGTCACCGACCTTTAGAGACAGCGTTGTCTTTGCCAGCTCCGCAGGGTCCGGCAACCGGTCCAGCAGGGATTCCGCCGAGGCCACCACGATTCCGGGCCCTTCCACCATCTGATGCAGCGCCCGCATCCGCGCCTGATCCAAGTGACCGCTGTGGGCGATGGCTTTGAAAAACACCCGATCCCGGGCGAGCAAGTGCACCGCTTTCAAGGACTGCGCTTCCGCGTTCAGCTGTCCCATCAGCAAATGCGCATCCGCCTCACCGGGGGTGATCACGACAATCTGCCGCCCCGTGAGGTTTTTGAGGGCCTCTACGACCAAGGACCAGGCTCCCTGGGGGACAGCTCCGCCCTGGACCTGGGATCGGGCAGCGCCGAGCCGCTTTCCCGCCTGTTGAAACGATTCGGTTTTTTCCAAAATGCGAAGGATCTGTTCCCGCATGATTGCCTCACCCTGCTGATTTTATGAATTGATGTTGTATGCGTTCATAGCCTTTTGCAAGCCTTCTTTAATCAGTGTTTCCAATGCATCCGTCGCCCGAATGATGGCTTTTTCCATCACAGGGATCTCATCCGGTTTGAATCGGCTGAGCACGTAATCCGCCAGGTCCCCATGCGTGGGCTTCCCGACGCCCATGCGGATCCGTGGAAACCCCTCCGTATTCAGGTGCGCCAGGATGCTACGCATCCCATTATGGGTGCCGGACCCGCCCTGTTGGCGGATGCGGATTTTTCCGGTCTCCAGATCGATATCGTCGTAGATGACCACCAGATTCTCCAGGGGGATCTTATAAAAGCGCACGATGCTCTGCAGAGATTCCCCGCTGAGATTCATATATGTCTGAGGCTTCACCAGGACTACCGGCTCACCACCGATGCGCCCTTCTCCGATCAGCGCCTTATGTTTTATTTTCCGTACCGGGATCTGGTGGACCCGAGAAAAATGATCAATCACTTCGAACCCGATATTGTGTCGGGTACTCTCATATTTTACGCCCGGATTTCCCAGGCCGACAAAAACATACATCAGGGCCACCTCACTTTCACCGAAATCATTATAGCACAAAACGGGCTGCCACCTGATAGGTAGCAGCCCGTTTTAATCGGATTGAAATCTTAACACATCAGACGTTAAAACGCCGTACCGCGTCATTGAGTCCAACAGAAATCTCATTGAGTCGCTCAGCCGCTTTAGCGACCTCTTCAACCGCGATGGTCTGCTGTTCCATGGACGCACTGACTTCTTCGGATGCCGCAGCGGTCTCTTCAGATACCGCAGAAATATTTTCGATGGCCTGTACGATTTGGTCCTTATCCCTGTTCAGTTCCTGAATAAAGGAGCTGATGGTCTCGATTTCACTGGTGATCATCACAATGGAACCCGAGATCGTATCAAAGGTTTTATTGACATCATCCACCGCATGGGACTGCTCCCGGGTGATGATCTTCACTTCCTTCATGCTGGAAACACTGCGGGTGCTGTCTGCCAGGATATTGGTAACGATACCGCGAATTTTCTCCGCCGCACCACTGGATTCCTCCGCCAGTTTCCGGATTTCCTCCGCTACGACCGCGAATCCCCGGCCGTGTTCCCCAGCCCGTGCTGCCTCAATAGAGGCGTTCAGTGCCAGCAGGTTGGTTTGTACGGCAATGGCACTGATGGAATCCAGGATCACGCCAATGGATTGCGTCTTGTTGTCCAGATCCAGGATCACCTTCTCGATGCGTTCATTGGCGTCATCAGTCAGCTTGGTTTTGTCCTTGAGACTGCTGATGGAGCGAATGCCTTCCTGATTGGCACCGGATGCGCTGTGAGCCACTTCGATCATCTTATCTGTCCGATCGTTCAGCTTCACGAACTTGCTTGAGAGAGCCTGAACAACCTGCACGCCCCGTTCAGCATCCTGCGCCTGATCAGAGGCACCCTTGGCGATTTCTTCAACGGTTCTGGCCACTTCATCAGCTGAAGCACTGGCCTCCTCTGAGGTCGCCGCGAGATTTTGAGCCGAATGGGTCACTTCTCCGGAAATCTCCTGGATGCTCTTGACCAAGGATCCCAACTCAGAAATCGTCGCCGTGAAATATTGGCCCAGTCTGCCCAGCTCATCATTGCTGTCCACATCGAACCGGACAGTCAAATCTCCTTTTCGGACCTCTTCCATCCCCAACAGCATGTTCTTCACATGCCCCGTGAGCTTTTTCGAGAACACAAAGGAAATCACCAACGCCAGGATCAGAGAAATGCCGCCGATAACCAGAAGAGACATCAGGATCTTACTGATTTCGCCGGAGATCTCCGACTCGTCAAACGCCCCCAGAATGTACCATCCCAGTGCATTTTTCTTCACTGCGACATATTTAGTTTTCCCATCAAATTGATATCGGATGAAATCCTGACCGCCCTGGATACCATCTGCCAAGGGTTTCAACTTAGCAAGGGTGTCCTTCAGCTCCGGTTTCACATCCTTGAATTCATCCGGTGTCGCTGCTGAGGCTTTTTCAAAATCCAGGGGCATACCAACGAAATCCGAATTCGGGTGTGCCATGATCTTCATGTCCGGCCCGATAATCACCACATAGCCGGTGTTGCCGATTTTGAGTTCCTTCACCTTTTTAGCCAGGGTATCCAGGGATACGTCCAGGGACACGACGCCGACGGCTTCGTTATTGGCGAAGGAATTCTTGACGGGCGCGGCGATGGAGATGACCGGCTGCCCCGTGGAAGAGTCCTTGTAGGGAGCCGTCCAAATCAACTTTTGGGCCGTCATCGCATCTTTGTACCACGGCCGGGACGTTGGGTCGTACCCCTCGCCCAGCGCCTGCTCCGGACGGAGAATCATCTGCTTATCCGTTGTGCCGATATAGGCATTCATGATATCCGTATCATTGGCCAAGACCGAGTCAAACAGCTTGATCATCCAGTTTTTCGAATCTGGATAAGAAAGCACTTGCTGCACATTGGCATCGTCCTGAAGCAGATTGGTGACATAATCGAATTCTTTCAGGTAGTTCGTGATGATGATATCGGTTTGCTCCACGGATTGGCGGGCTGAATTTTCAAGCTTGTCCGTGAGCATCGTGCTGGTCTGCTTGAACATCATGAACCCTAAAATCACCAAAGGCAGGCCGATCAGCAACACGAACATGCCCATCAGTTTAAAACGGATGCCCCATTGCACTTTAGAATCCTTGAATTCCGACAGGTCGCTTTTAATTTTTGTCATTGTTCCACCCCTTTTGTTTTTCATTGAAATTTTCCCTAGGGCCTTTATACCCCTTGCCGGCTTGGCAAACACAAGTAATTCTATTTTATGCTTATTTTCTATGTCACGTCCCGTTGAAACAGGGATCCTGAGCGCTATCAGGATCCCTGTTTTTTTAAAAGGAACTAAACTTTGAACTTTGAAATCCTGCTGCTGAGATCTACTGAGATTTCATTCAATCGCTCTGCAGCGCGGGCCACCTCATCCACCGCTGTCGACTGCTGATCCATGGAGGCACTGACTTCCTCAGAAGCCGCCGCGGTTTCTTCAGATACTGCCGAAATGTTTTCAATGGACCGGACGATGCTGTCCTTGTCGGAACCCAGATCGTTCACAAACACACTGATGGTTTTGATCATATCAGAAATCCGTTCAATGGATTCGAAGATTGTCTGGAATGAACCGCTGACCTCTGTAACCGCCAATGACTGTTCCTGAGAAATAGTCCGGACATCTTTCATGCTGGTAACCGTCTTGGTGCTGTCCGACTTGATGTTGGTGACAATCACCCGAACCTCATCGGCAGCCGTGCTGGACTGCTCGGCCAGTTTACGGATTTCATCCGCCACGACGGCGAATCCGCGACCGTGCTCACCTGCTCTGGCGGCTTCAATCGAAGCGTTCAACGCCAATAGGTTTGTTTGGACGGAGATGGCGCTGATGGTGTCTAGGATTGCCTCGATGGACTGCGTTTTCTTATCCAGCTCGGTGATGGCCCCTTCGATGCGGTTATTGGCATCATCCGACTGCCGTGTCTTTTCTTTCAGCCCGTTCAGGGAGTTGATGCCGGATTCATTGGCATCGATCACCAACTTGGCGGATTCAATCATGTCCTTGGTACGTGCATGGAGTTCTGTGATTTTCACAGAAAGGCTCTGGGCGATGGTGACACCCTGCTCCGCATCGTGGGCCTGTTCTGAAGCGCCTCGGGCGATCTCGTTGACCGTTCTGGCCACTTCTTCTGCCGAAGCACTGGTTTCCTCAGAGGTGGCAGCCAGGTTTTGGGCCGCCATGGTCACTTCTCCGGCTATGCCCTGAATCTCTCGGACCAATCCGCCCAACTGGTTGAATGTATCCGTCAGGTAATGACCCATCACACCGATCTCATCCTTGCCCTCCTGCCTGAAATCCACAGACAGATCGCCATCCCGGGCTTTGCCCAGCATGCCCAGCATCTTGTTGATCCGTGCTGTGAGTCCCCGCGCAAACAGCCAGGAAACGATGACCGCCAGGATCAGTGCCGCGATGCCGGTGATGATGATGCTGGACAGGAACTTGTTCGTATCTGTCAGCAGTTCTTTCTTCTCAACCACTGAGATCAAGGTCCAGCCGTACTGTGACAGATATTTGACGGTGATGTAGCACTCGCCCAGATCCGGGAGCTTTGAGATTTTATCCTTCTGCTCCGCTTCCGCAGCTACCCGCGCAGATTCATCGGCCGGATCGCTGAGTTTTTCTCCCGCCAGCATGGTGCTGATTGCATTCAGATTCATAGGCACTTTTACGAGGATATTCTCCCCATTGTTCTTCTTGGATTCCTCAATCGCTGCCAAGATCTTTTCTTCACTGATCTTGGTGCCAATCAAGGGGCTTGCTTGATCATCAAAGTTCTTGAAGGTCATGACCAGGTTCTGACTATCCAGCAGATAGGCAAAGCCCTGATCTCCGATAACGGTATCGCCCATCGCCTTCGAGAGAGTCGCCATTGAGACATCCAGACCGATGACCCCGACATTCGGAACCGGGATCGCCACCGTGGTCACCAGCATATTCGTCGAAGCGTCGTTGTAGGGATCTGTCCAAACAAGGCTCCCCTTGTCCATCGCAGCCTTGTACCAGGGACGGCTGGTGGGATCGTACCCTGCGGGCAATGTATCCACCGGTCGCATGAACATCTGCTTGTCCTGTGCGCCGAGATAGACATACTGGATGGATTTATTGCTGGCAATCAGATTCTCATAGCCTGCCACCATCCGGGCATTACTTGCCGGATCCGTCAGTGCCGCAGTGATGTCCTGATCCGTTACGAAGGGTGCCATGATGTCCTGGAATCTTCCCAGATAGTTATCAATGAATAATACCGTCTGGTTGTTCATCTGCTTGGACGCATCCGTCAGATTCTTTTCCAGAATGCCGTTTGCCACCCCGTAAATGCTGAACCCCAGCACTACCAGCGACAATGCAATCAGCAGCCCGAAGCTCCCCATCAGCTTGCCGCGAATGCCACCGCCTTGAGTCTTTACCAAATTCTCTGACCTTGCTCTCTCTACCATTTTTTCTCCCTCTCCCTCTTACCGTTTCCGTGCTCCTGCTATAATTAGCCGTTCATTCGAAAATTCCTGCAACCATTCAACAAAATTCGACAAAATTCGACAAATATTTTTTTGGAACCGCCGCAAATGTTCCACGGCCCCCGTTTTTCAGCTTAAAAAAAGAAGAACCTCCAAATCCAGGAGGTCCTTCAGGGGAGCATCAGTCAAACAGTCGGCTGACAGACTCATTGGTGAAAATACGCCGGATGGATTCCGCGAAAATCGGCGCCACGGAGAGGACTTTCATGTTCTCTGACACCTTGACCTCGGGCAAGAGTATCGTATCCAGAACAACCAGACGCTTGATGGCCGACTTCTCAATCCGTTCATAAGCCGGGCCGGAAAGGACCGCATGGGTACAGCAGGCATAGACATCCTTGGCACCCATTTCCTTTAAGGCCGTTGCCGCATTGCAGATGGTCCCCGCTGTGTCGATCAGGTCATCCACCAGGATCACATTCTTCCCTTCGATCTCGCCGATGATGTTCATGATCTCTGAGACATTGGCTTTGGGTCTGCGCTTATCAATGATGGCGATGGGAGCATCCAGCATATCAGCGAATTTTCGAGACCGGGTAACACTGCCCAGATCAGGGGATACCACGACCAGATCGCTGATGCCCAGCCCGTTGAAGTACTCTGCCAGGATCGGACCTCCGATAAGGTTGTCCACCGGAATATCAAAATAGCCCTGAATCTGTGCAGCATGCAGGTCCATTGTAAGAAGCCGATCCGCACCTGCCGCCTCAATCAGGTTGGCAACCAGCTTGGCTGAAATGGGATCCCGCGCCTTTGCTTTCCGATCCTGACGGGCGTATCCATAATAGGGGATAACCGCCGTGATTCGACCGGCAGAAGCCCGTTTGAGGGCATCGATCATGATCAGAAGCTCCATGAGGTAGGTATTGACCTCCGGCGGACTGACCGGCTGGATGATGAACACATCAGCGCCCCGTACAGTTTCACTGATGTTGACATTGATTTCCCCATCGCTGAATCGATTGACTTCCGCATCGCCCAAGGGGATGCCCAGCTCCTTACAGATCTTCGCCGCCAATTCCCGATTAGCGTTTCCGGTAAAGATTTTGATCTTCTTTCCTCTGTTATGCATGATGTTCCCCTCCCAGCCCTTCGCTGCTATTCTTTTTTCCCGCGTTTCCGATGAACCCAGCCTTCCTTGTTCTCCTGCCGGGCACGAGCTACCCCCAGCCCGTTTTCCGGAACATCCCGGGTAATGGTCGACCCTGCCGCTACATAAGCGTGGGCCCCCACACGAACCGGTGCAACCAGATTCGCGTTGCAGCCGACAAAGGCGTGATCTCCAATTTCCGTCCGGTGCTTCTTTTCACCGTCATAATTCACGAAGACAACACCACAACCGATGTTCACCTGTTTCCCCACATGGCCGTCGCCGATGTAGGAGAGATGGGATACCTTGGCGCCATCATCGATCCGAGCATTCTTCACTTCTACAAAATCCCCTATTTTTACCTTTTTCCCCAAATCACTTCCGGGTCTCAGGTACGCATAGGGCCCCACAGTGGATTCTTCATCCACTTTGCTGTCCGTCACCGTGGAAT
The DNA here is from genome assembly GCA_964424355.1 of uncultured Peptostreptococcaceae bacterium. Lineage (GTDB taxonomy): Bacteria > Bacillota > Clostridia > Peptostreptococcales > Acidaminobacteraceae > CAZEHS01. Next base: position 109,167 of record CAYRIO010000008.1, on the reverse strand, counting down.
TGTTGATGGTCACACGGTCACTTATTTGCGCGTTCGTGATATGCACATTAGGACCGATGACGCAGCTTTCGCCAATCTCCGTTTTCCCACGCAGATAACAGCCCGGCAGAAGGGTGGTATCCCTGCCCACTTTCACATATTTCTCAATCCAGGTACTCCCGGCGTCAATGATGGTCACACCGGATTCCATCAGTTCTACAAGTCTGGATTCCCGGTAGATCTGTTCCGCTTCATGGAGTTGGACCCGTGAATTGATCCCCATCACTTCCCGGGGATCCCCGACAACATAAGCCCCGACGACCAGCTTTGATTTCTCGAACAGCTCCACGGCATCCGTCAGGTAGTATTCCTTCTGATCATTTTCATTGGTCAGATTTTGAAGCGCCGTCTTCAAGTACCGCGTGTCAAAACACATGATCCCCGTGTTGATTTCTTTGATCAGCCGCTGTTCTTCCGTGGCATCCCGCTGCTCAACAATCTGAACGACCTTGCCATCGTCATTCCTGATGATGCGTCCATATCCGGTGGGATCCTGCATGCACGTGGTCATCACCGTGGCTGCGTTCCCTTCATCCTGATGGCGCTGCAGGAAGGCTCCCACGGTAGCGGTCTTCAGCAGGGGAACGTCCCCGTAAAGGATCAGCGTGACCCCTTGGTCCGGCAGCTGTTCCTGAGCAACCATTACTGCGTGACCGGTTCCCAATTGCTGTTCCTGTAAAGCGAACTTCACTTTCCGGTCCTTCAGGGCACTGCGCATCTGGTCCGCCCCATGTCCGATGACTGCTATCGGACAGCCCAAATCCAAATCCTCACACACGTCTAGAATGTGTTCAATCATACTGACACCAGCCAGTTCATGCAGTACCTTGGGCATACTTGATTTCATGCGGGTACCTGCGCCGGCGGCCAGAATCAGAACTGTAGTTTGAGACATAGTCAGAACTCCTTAGGGAATAAAACACCGTTTTATTCCATTTTTTAAGAACATGTACTCTCCGAACTTAACCAGCAATAATTATATCATTTTTATGGGGATTAACAAGGATAAGGGTCCGAAGTGCCCCTTAGAAAAAAAACTGCCCGAATTCGGGCAGCTGATTTGATTCTCATTATAAGCACGCAATAGGGCTATCAACAAAATGGATCTGCTGCTTCCAGGATTGAAGAACTTGACATCTGGTGGAGCTCTACAGCGGGTTCTCGCTCCTGGATCGCTTTATGGTACTCGGCAAAAATCCGGTCCTGCATGGAAGACCGTGCATCTGAATTGATCGGATGCGCAATGTCCCGGTACTCCTCTTCCCCAATTTTCCGACTGGGCATGGCTACAAAAAGACCGTTATTGCCATCTATGATCTTGATATCATGAATAACAAAAGCATTATCAATGGTGACTGATACGACTGCCTTCATTTTTCCCTCATTATGAATCTTCCGAATGCGAATATCTGTAATGTTCATGGTTACACCCCCACCTTTTTCAAGTAATTCCATTCGATATAGGAACAATATACACCATCCTACAAAGAATTTAAACCACTTTTTCCAAAATAAAGGGGTACTGCCATGGAATTATTATCCTTTAAACCTGCTAAACCTGCGGATTCGGGATAATCCGGACAGAATCATTCGGTGGTCCGTCATCCAGCTTCAGCAGGGAATAGTGTGCATGTACCAGCTTCTGGATAGGCTCCACAAACTCAATCAGAACACCTACCCCACGGACCCGGGCATCGAACTCCTGTACAAGATCCTCCATGCCTTTCACCGTTCCACCGCCGCGTAGGAAGCCATCAATGATCAGCACGTTGGAGTTCGGCCGGATGGCGCGTTTGGGAACATACATGGTCTTCAGATCCCCCTTGGACCCGGAAACATAATTGATGCTGACGGTGGGGCCCTCTGTTGGCTTGTTCTCATTTCGGACAATCACCAGGGGGACATTCAGATAGTGGGCAGTCATCATCGCAATGGGAATACCGCGGGTTTCAACCGTCACAACCGTTTGAATCTGCTCATCGATGAACCGCTCAGCAAATATCGAACCAATCCTGCTGACATAGTCCGGATGGCAAAGCAGATCCGCCAGGTAAAGATAGCCTCCGGGGATGATCCGACCAGGCTCCTTGATGCGGTTGCATAAATCCTGCAGGAACTGCTGTCGTGACTCCTGTGTAATATGCGGGATGTATTTGACCCCACCGGATGCGCCGGGCAAGGTAAGGACTTTGCCTAATTTCATCTGCTCCATCAGTTTCTTTACAACCAGCAGATCCTCACTGACAGTGCTTTTGGCAGAATCAAAAATTTCTGTGAAATAGGAAAGTGTGAAAATGCGGTTGGGCGAATCACACAGGATTTTCACCAGTGCACCGACTCGTTCATTGCGTTTCATGAGATTCCCCCTGCAAATACCGAATGTTTTATTTTTTCGCTTTTATTTTATTCGTATTCCACGGTCTTGGCAATGCCTTTAAGAACATGGCCCCCATCTGTTTTAAAAAAGACCCTCGGTATGGTATAATAATTGTTGGCTATCGACCCGTTTAGGTTTACCATAAATATTGTTCGCCCGACTAAATCATCTGAGGAGATTTTTCATGATAAATACACATCAAAAAGAACGGCATATTCATCTGATCGGAATTGGTGGCATTGGCGTCAGCGGACTCGCTGAAATGATGCTTTCCAGAGGATATACCGTATCCGGATCCGATATGCGGGCATCCGCTATCACACGGCGGCTCGAGCAAAAGGGCGCACGGATTTTTCTCGGCCATGCTGCAGAACAAGTTGAAAACGCTGATCTGGTCGTTTATACCGCCGCTGTCCGCGATGATAACCCCGAGCTGGCACAGGCACGGATCGATGGGATCCCTGCCGTGAATCGGGCAGAAATGCTGGGCATGCTGATGCAGGAGTACAGCAAAAGCCTTGCCATTGCAGGTACCCATGGAAAAACCACCACCACCTCTATGATCTCCGTCATTTTTGAGAAGGGCGGTCTGGATCCGACAATGCTTATCGGTGGTGATATCCGTGAGATACAGGGCAACGCCAAGGCCGGAAAAACCCCTTATCTGGTGGCTGAAGCCTGTGAATACAAGGACAGTTTTCTCAGTTTCCACCCTTATGGCGCCATCATCCTGAATATTGAAGAAGATCACTTGGATTATTTCCGGGATCTCGCACATATCCTTGATTCCTTCTCCCGGTTCACTGCCCAGATCTCTGAAGGGGGATTCATGATCTACAACCATGATGATCCGAATTGCCATTCTCTGGTGAACAGTACAATCGCCGACAAACGCTCCTTCGGGCTCAATCCTGAATCGGACTGCACCGCCCAAGACATTGTTTTCAACTCATCCGGCTGTGCTACGTTCACAGTGGTCTATCGCAATAAAGCCATGGGATCCGTTACCCTCAACGTACCCGGACTGCACAACGTGTATAACGCCCTGGCTGCCATTGCAACCGCTCTTTACTGCGAAGTTGCTTTCTCCGCTATTCAGGAGAGCCTGAGCACCTTTGAGGGCGCCCGCAGGCGTTTTGAACACCGGGGCCTTTTCAAAGGCGCCAGCGTCGTTGACGATTATGCCCATCATCCCACCGAAATCCGCGCGACCCTCGATGCCGCCGCACAAACGGACCACCGACGGGTCTGGTGTATTTTCCAGCCCCACACCTATACCCGAACCGCGGAGCTGCTGCAGGAATTTTCAACCTGCTTTACGGGGGCTGATCAGGTGATCATCACCCGGATCTACGCCGCTCGAGAAACCGACACCTTGGGTGTTCACGGAAAAGATCTGGTGGAAAGGATTCTGGCCACTGGGGAGAAGGCAATTTATCTGGATACGTTCCCGGAGATCATCGCCTATTTGGAAGACCATATCGCCGAAGGGGATCTGATCCTCACCGTTGGCGCCGGCAATATCGATGATGTGGCGCGCATGCTCACTGAATAATCCACAATCATAAACAGCGTGTTTCGGGGCTTCCCGAAACACGCTGTTGCTTTTTACTCTGGCTTTTCCGGAGCCTCTTCTTCGCCGGTCCGATTGTAAATACCCAGCATCATTGCCTCCGTTGCATCCGGATCATGCACATAATAGCTGAGGCTGCCAATCATCTGAGCTTCTCCGGGAATCATGGCCGACTGCATCTTCCCCATATCCATGCCGACAGCCGCTACCCCGTAGTACAGCATCTTATCAACCGGCATATCCGTTTTCAGGTGTTTGAACGATGCCTTGATCACCTGGGGCAGTTTCAGGCTCATGGCCTTCTTCATGGCTGTTTTCACAAAGGCATGCTGTCGCTCGATGCGCTGCAGGTCCCCTTGCTGTTCACCATCATTATTCTTGCGCCAGCGGAGGAACTGGATCGCTTTATCGCCGCTGAGCACTTGTCTTCCCGGCTGCAGATTGATATGGAGCGGCGGATCCGCATAGGGATCGTCGTACAACATCCGGTGAGGGATATCCACCTCAATGCCGCCCAGAATATCGACAACTTCGCGCACGCCGCCATAATCCACGTTCACGTAATAATGGACGGGAACATCCAGCAGTTTTTCAATCTGCCTGGCAACGCCCGCCGCGCCGCCTTCCGCGCCTTTGAAACCATAGACCGCATTGATTTTTTCAGCACCGGGGCTGTCATGCCCGGGCAATTGATTGTAAGTGTCCCGGGGAACCGATACGATGTCCAGGAGCTTCTTCGTCGGATCGAAGCTGACCAGCATCATGGTATCCGAGCGCCCGCCATCCGAGCCCATCAGCAGGACATTGAGCCGTTTGCTTTTTTTTGTCATGCTATCGAGATCCAGGCGGTCTGCCGCGGTGATGGCTTCGGGTTTCAAAAGATTCGCCGCAGTCTTCCCCACGGTTTCCCCCTCCACGACACTGCCGGGCTCACTCTGGATATATGCGTAAACCCCGGTACTTATCATCAGCGTGAAACACAGGAACGCCGCTGCGAAAATTTTACAATAAGACTGCATGTCTGACCCCTCTTCCCTTTAGAGCTTTACATCCCTGAACAGTACCAACCATCCCAGCAGGAGGGTTCCTACAACGATCAGGCAGTCCGCTATATTGAAAATCGGGTAATTGATCAACCTGAAATCAAACAGGTCGACGACATAATTCAAGCGGACCCGGTCTATGAGATTGCCAACACCGCCGGCCAGAATGAATATCAGTGACAGTTTCAAGGCCGCGCTGCCCGGTTGGGGCACCAAACGGATCAGCCAGAGCGCCAGCATCAGCATGACCGCTGAAGTGATGAGGATCAGCAGCATTTGCTGGTTTTTCAAAATACTGAAAGCGGCACCGGTGTTCCGCACATAGGTCAGATGGAAAACACCTTTGACCAGGGGGACCGTCTCTACCAGACTGAGCCGGGTTTGTGCCAGCCATTTGCTTCCCTGATCCAAAATCAGGGCGATAATCAATATGAGCCAATAGCGCATAGGTTCTCCTTATTGCAGCGGCGACACGATGCGCCCCAGTGATTCCAAAAACCGGGGGCCCAGCCCTCTGTTTCGGTGTTCTTCCAGAAAAACCTCCCTGGAATCCTTCAAATCCGATTCAAAATCCTCTTCCAGCCTTTTTACAAGCACCGGGTCATAAATGAATGCATTCACTTCAAAATTGATTTCCAGACTTCGGACATCCAGATTGGCTGTCCCGATGGAGGCGCCGATGCCGTCGACCAAGAGGATTTTGCTGTGAATGAAGCCCTTTTGATAGGTGAAGATCCGTACACCGGCCTCCAGCAAGGCTTCCAGATTATCCCGCGATGCCCAGTAGACCAGGAAATGATCTGCTTTGGACGGAATGATGATCCGCACATCCACACCGCTGAGAGCCGCTGTTTTCAAACCCATCAGCAGACTTTCCTCAGGAACCAGGTAGGGTGTGTTGATCCAGATCCGCTTCTCGGCGGTGGCGATCATCGTGAAATAAGCCTGCAGGATTGCCTGCCAGTCCGAATCCGGCCCACTGGCTGCGATCTGAACGATACTGCTCCCCATCCGGCTCATGGGCGGAAAGTAGTTTTCTCCAATCAGCGTCTGGCCGGAAGCGAACTCCCAGTCCTTGGCGAATATGCTCTGCAGGGTGTAGACACAGTCACCGGTGAGCATGAGGTGCGTATCGCGCCAGAAGCCCAATTTCTCATTGGCCCCAAGATACTCATCCCCGATATTGAGCCCCCCGACAAAACCGATCATCCCGTCTATCACCAGTATCTTCCGGTGATTCCGATAGTTCAGCTCCCGGCGGATGACAGGGAACAATACAGGGAAAAAGACCTGAACCTCAACGCCCCCCGCCTCCAATTCCTGCCGGTAACGGCGGCCGAGCTTCCAGCAACCGACACTGTCATACAGAACCCGAACGGCGACCCCTTCCCGGGCCTTCTCGATCAGCAGGTCCTTCAACTGATTTCCGATCCGGTCATCCCGGATGATGAACATCTCCAAATGGATGTGATCAAAGGCTTCTCTGATTTTTTCAAACATCGCCCCATAGGTTTCCTCACCATTGGTCAGCACGTCCACCTTGCTGTCCACATAGAATGGGGAATCTGAATTGGCCAACAGCAGATTGATCAGTCGTTTACTGACCAGGCTTTCCTCCTGGCTGAACAGCTCGATGGATTCAACAATTTCCTTCTGAATTTCCGCCGTCCGTTCCACCTTGGGATAATTGCGTTCCTTTTTTTTCAAGTGCCACCGCTTGCGGACATCCTGCCCAAAAATCAGATAGAACAGCACGCCGATGCCCGGCAGGAGAAACAGAACCAGAATCCAGGAGACGGTTTTATTGGGACTGCGGTTTTCAAAAAATATCACCAAAGCTGTCATCAGGACATAGAGCGAGAAAAATACGCCAAAAATCTCGCTGGCCCACAGCAGCCACTGGTTATCAATGAGGTGCATCTGCGTCAACAGTACATATGCCCCTGCCATCAGCAGCAGGATCAGGATGTAGAAACCCACTCTCATTATCCTCTTGAACCATTTCCCCATTCAGAACAGCTCCCCTGTCACATCATAACGGCTTCGCTTCCAACTGGTAGATCGGCTTCCCCGACGCTGCGAATTTCTCTTCATACTCCGTTCGGGGAACCCCTTCAGAATCCGGATGCCGGTGCCAGTCCAGGCGTACCTTGCGCACCTGATACGCCGATTCCAAGAACGCATTCAGGGAAAACTCGAAGAGTTCCCGGTTGTCCGTGCGGAACTGGATGAACCCGCCCGGCACCAACAGCTTCCGATAGCGGTCCAGATAATCCGGATGGGTCAGCCGGCGCTTGCCGTGCCGATCCTTGGGCCAGGGGTCGGAAAAATTCAGGTAGATTCCGGCAAAGGAGGCCGGCGGAAACCACCCGTCAATCTCCTTGATGCGGTCCCAAATGAACCGGCAGTTGTCCAGTCCCAGCTCATCGGATTTCCGAACCGCCTTGGCCAGGACTTCCTTCAGCATTTCAACGCCGATGAAGGCTGCACCCGGATGCGCCTGGGCCATCTGGAGCAGGAACTGGCCCTTGCCCATTCCCAACTCCAGATAGATTGGGGGATTGCCTACAAATGCTTTTTTCAGGTCTACCGGGGTATCCTTGGTGGGTGTGAGCAGCAGATGCTTTCGCTTCAACAGCTCCGCTTCCGCCAGGGGATTACTTCTGATTCGCATGACAGACTCCTTACACCGGTGGGAGATCGCTTCCCACATTATCCGAAAAGCAGCTGCGATTCATAGGCTCGCCGCTGCTTTGTACACTGCCTTAGCTGCTTTGTGTGTCTGTAAATATTCTGGGATTACTGCTCCAAGCCTTAAGCACTTCAATCTCTTCCTGTTTCACATAGCCCAGGGATGCGGCCAAGGGCAGCAATACACCGTAATCCGTCAACGTTTGGAACGGGATGTTTGCGGCACCGAACTTCGCCTGTACCTCTGGGAATTGGTAGCTGAAGATGGCCAGGACAGCGATCACTTCTGCTCCTGCTTCCTGCAGTGCTTCGACCGCTTTTAAGGAGCTGCCGCCAGTGGACAGGAGGTCCTCAATGAGAATCACCTTGGCGCCCGGAGCCAAACGGCCTTCGATCTGGTTGCCTTTCCCGTGACCCTTAGGGGTGCTTCGTACGTAGACCATGGATTTATCCAGTTCCTGGGCCACCCACGCCGCATGGGGGATTCCGGCCGTTGCCGTGCCGGCAATCACATCCGCCTCGGGATAGCCTTTGCGGATCAGGTCGGCAAAGCCTTTGGCTATTGCGGTACGCACCGCCGGGTAGCTGATGGTGACACGATTATCACAGTAGATCGGGGACTTTATGCCTGATACCCAGGTGAAGAGCTGATCCTGACCCACGATGGAAACGGCTTTGATTTCCAGCAGCATGGCCGCCAGCTTTTCGGCTAAAGCCTGATCTCTCAAGTTATTTGTTTGGTTTGACATGATAAATCCTCCTTTTCGTCTCCCGGACGTTCTTAAAAGAGCGTTGGACTTCACCAATTATACCATAGAAAAAGTATCCTTTCACTGCTCTTTCAAAGCTGGCCGGGTATACCGGTTGCTGGCATTCCAGATTAAAAATTCATGCACGCCATTGTCCTCCAGGGCCTGGATCTGGGCACGGACTTCGGCAGGACCGTAGGTGATATGGCCACGGACCCATTTGGCGGTGAAGTCCTGGATCCAGGGACGCAGGGTCCCGGGTGTCGTCAGATTGGCATCCCGACCCTGGGCATCCTTTATCCCGGCATTGATCGTTGCGTAGGGCTTCGCATCCGGGATGGATAATCCGAAATTCCCCGCCCCGTAATGGCTCGGATACATCATGGGGCAGTTGTAATCCACAACGTTCGCCACGCTCTCCCAGTGCTGCCCGATGTTCTCATCCCCCAGACTGGAAGCTGTCCAGCCGAAGGTATCTGCCGCCAGATACACGTGGTACGGCTCCAACTCTGCCCGGGAAAAGCGCAGATACCGGTAAACCGCCAGCGCCTTCGATTCATTCCAGACATTCTTATAATCCAGCCGGGTTTCCACGGAAGGCTTTGCATCCGGAAACCGCACGTAATCGAACTGGATCTCATTGAAGCCGGCTTCCGCCGCTTCCTTGGCTACTTCCACATTGTAGCGCCACAGCTGTCTGTCATAGGCGGAGGCCCAGTGCAGGCCGTCGCTGGACTGATAGACATCGCCCACCGCGGTATCCGTAATGGCCCGCTCCGGGTAGAGCAAGGCGTAGTTGGGCGTTTTGAACGTGACAATCCGGGCAATCGCATAGATGTTTTTTTCTTTCAGCCTGCGGATCAGGGCTCGAATATCCTTCACCGGCGCCCCCTTGTTCGCTTCTGGGCAAAACAGACTTGCCGCTTTGGTATGGAACAGCATCTTCCCATAATCATCCTTCACATCGATGACGAAGGCATTGATCTCTGTTTCTTCAGCCAGCCGGATCAACGCATCCAGATTCTGAGAAGAGGCCGTATTGACCGTTACATAAACTCCTTTGACCACTACCCGGGGATTTCCAGGGTAGTCCGTCGGCTTGGCAACGGGCCCGTATTCCACCCCCGCAAAGGGTTTTGAAATGAAGGCATCCGGCCGTTTCACCAGGTGACGGGCTTCCACCCAACTGGCTCCCGTCCGCCCTGCCAGATCCACCCGGAGCCATTCCGGATTCCCTGCGACATCGTTCTTTACTTCCAATATCGTGATCGGCAGCTTGGCCGGTATCGTTCCAACAGGCTTTGCCGAGATTTCAGGCCCCTCAAAAACCTGGGTATTCACCCGGGGATAGCCTTTTTTCCAATCCTTTTCAACCGTCGGTGTTGGTGTCACCTTCGGCAGCATCCAAACCGCCCCGGGGTTCTCCCGAATATCCTGCATCGGGGGCTGATTCTCCGCCCCCTCCGAACCAAAGGTCTGTGTACAACCGCTCAGCAGGAGGGGAATCAAAACACCCGCTGTCATCCATCGATATTTCATGTTTATTTGCTCCTTGACAAGGCAACAGCCCATGGACTCACCATGGGCCTGCATCTCTACTTATTCAATAACAATGACTGCCGTACATCCTATTTCCGCCCAGTCGTATAAGAACTTCGCATGGGACGTATAATTTCTGACACATTTGTGGGACCGGGGGGTCGTTCCGATAGATGAGAGGAACTCTTGGATTCCAGGATCCGTCCGACCGACAACGATATCCCGCATCACCGCCGGGCTGATGACATTGCCCAGCAGATCCAGAACCGGTGGTTTCACAACCACCCTGCTCTTGATATCCTTGTAGTTCACCGGAACACCATGGATATAGGCACCACCATTGAACCGGATTGCAAAGGGCGCATAGCCTTCAATTTCCTTAGAGACGTCTCCCAGATACATGAATTTCGACCGCTTCTCGATGACCATGAAGTTGCCAAGGGATGTCTCCTGCTTGAACTCCGCCTTCTCCCCCGTGGTCGCCATCAGATAGGAAATGAGCTTCCACTTTTCTCCTGAGCGTTCAAACACCGCTTCGTTTTGGTTTTTTCGGTCCACCACCACGACCTTATTCAATGCGGTCAGTCTCGGTTCAGCGGGGATGTACTTCTTGGGAACGAAATATATGCCATCAAAATCAACCGCGGAGACCTCATAGAAATCCCCTTGTTCATTCAGGATGTTCACCAGGGAGCCGTCCGTCAGATAGCGAAAATCCCCGGTGGTATCTGCCCGAAAATACGCAGGGGCCGCCTGGTCCCTGAGAACTCCGAAATCATCACTGGTCTGTCCCAGATGGAGGGGTGCCCAACCGGAACGGTTCTTATAATTGTCCACATGTCCAATCGTACCGCTATCGACAGCCTTTTTCAAACGATTGACCGACTCCGCCATCCGATTGAACTGAAAGCCGCGGCGGGTCACGCTGGGCGCAAAAACATACCCTTCCTTCGGCGCTTCCGCAGTACCCAGGCGCACCCGATACCAGTCACTGCTGTTTGACCTTTGAACATACTCACCGCGGACGACCCCATCGGTCGTAATCGGCTGATAGCGCCCCACCGTCTTGACCGTTGCCGAGCCGAAACGGGGCTGAGCCTTCACCGAAACCGCACTGCCGCTCAGAAGCATCAGATATTCTTTCGCTACCGGATATTGGGTGTATCGCAGTTCTTCCTGCACACCCACCGGCAGCGCGCCTGAAAAATAAGCAATCAGCCGCCCGTTGCCTATCACTTTCTCCCCTGCCGGTCTCACAGGGTAGAATGCGGTTTTATGGTTCTTCTCCAGCTCATCTGTAACAATTACGGATTTCCAGGGAACATCGGGCGGGGGAGGATTCGCGGAAGCGGGGGTGCCCAGATTGGACTCACCTGTAACCGGAGTTCCCATCACCATTAACCCTATCACAAGCGGCAGCAGCTGCCTAAATTTCATACACAGTCCTCATTATTCTACTGATATTGATAAATCCCGGCATCAGATCATGGACCGACGGCCTTTTCACCCTATTCCCGCACAGAACATCTTTTCCCATGATCTTCGGCATTTTTATTATAGCACAGTCAATTGTTTAAAGGGTTACGGGATTTTTAAGCACGCCGATCCCTTCAATCCAGCACTCCACCACATCACCTGCCTGCAGATAGCGGGGCGGTTTAAACCCCATGCCCACGCCGGAAGGGGTACCCGTAGCGATGATATCACCGGGATACAGGGTCGTTGCCCGTGAAATGTCACTGATGATCGTGGGGATATCAAAAATCAGGTGGGAGGTATCCGATTCCTGCCGAACCTCACCATTCACCCGGGTTCCCAGCTTCAGGTTCAAGGGGAACGGCAGCAGGCTCCGATGAACGATGGCCGGGCCGATGACCGTGTGGGTATCCAGGCATTTGCCCCGGAACCACTGGGTATGACGCACCTGCAGCTGCCGGGCCGAAATGTCATTCAGGATGGTATATCCGAAAATGTACTCCTCCGCATCCAGAGGATTGATGTTCACCCCTTGCTTGCCGATGACGATGGCCAGCTCCACCTCGTAATCCACTTCGCCGCCGGTGACTTCCGGAAAAATACGGATCGCTTCCTCTGGCCCGATGGCTGGGGACGCAGTTTTTGTAAAGTAAATGGGATACTCAGGAACCCCTGATAGATTCGCTGTCAGTCCCTCCAACTCTTTCGCATGTTCCAGATAATTCTTACCCAGGCAAAAGACGTTCCGCTTGGTCCAGGGGATCGGTGTCAGGATTGTGGCCCCTGCCGGGTCAAAACCCGGATGCTTTTCCGCTTGGATCATGGCATCACCAATCCGGAAATCATTCCAATTATCAATGATCTCCTGCAAGGATTCCACGGGATCCCATCCCAGGATCCTGCATATTTCAGAGCAGGGCACCAATCGGCCCATGCTGTTCTCCATACCGACTTCCGGCCCCGCGCCCAAATCAAATCGCACAAAACGCATGAGGATTTCCTCCTACTATTCAAAATATTTCGACCAAAACTTTCCTTTCAGGCACTTCTGTTCCAGTATATAATAAATCGTCACCGGAAGAAAGATTCGTGGATTTTATTGGGTATGAATGTCTCAAGGAACAGATTTCAGCTTGCCATATCATTTTCGGGAGGTTACCTATGCGCCTGACATTTCACGGGGCAGCCGGAGTCGTAACCGGCTCCAATTACCTGCTCCAAACAGACAGATATCGGATCATGATCGATTGCGGCCAGTTCCAGGGTGAAAAAGAACTGGAGAAGCTCAACGGTGAGCCCTTTCCTTATGATCCCGCCAGCATCGATGTCCTGCTGCTGACCCATGCCCATATCGACCACAGCGGTCGAATCCCCCTGCTCGTCAAGCGGGGGTTCAAGAGCCGGATTCTCTGCACCCGGCCCACGGCAGAGCTGGCAACCCTGCTTCTGAAGGACAGCGGTCGCATCCACGAGGCAGAGACTGAATGGGAGAACAAGAAACGGGAACGGGCCGGCCTTCAGAAGGCAAGTCCCCTGTTCACCGAGGAGGAAGCCATTGAATCCCTGGCCTACCTGAACCCCGTGGATTACGAGCGGGAAATCGAGGTACTCCCCGGCATCACGGTGACCTATCACAACGCCGGTCATCTTTTGGGAGCCGCCTTCATTGAGCTGACTGTCCATGACGGAGGCCCCAAAAAGACCCTGGTCTTTTCAGGCGATTTGGGCATGCGTGAAATCCCCATGCTGAACCGTCCCGTGAACCCGCCGGCTGCGGACTATCTGATCGTTGAATCCACCTACGGCGATCGGAACCACGAGAACGTGGCCACCCGGGTTGAACGGCTGGTGGATATCCTGCTGGATACTACCGACAAGGGGGGCACGGCCCTGATACCGTCCTTTGCCATTGGGCGGACCCAGGAGATCCTGTTCGCCCTGAGTACCGCCATCACCGATCCTGCGAAGCGGGATAAGCTGCTCCAGATCCCCATCTATGTGGACTCTCCCCTGGCCATTGACGCCATCTCTGTCTATGAACACAACAGTGAGTACTACAACGAGCATGCCCGTTCGCTTTTTGCCACGGGAAAAAGTCCCCTGCGAATGCCCAATCTGCATATCATCACCAGCAGCGACGGCTCCATCGCCCTGAATAGGGACAATACGCCGAAAGTAATCATCTCCGCCAGCGGGATGTGTGACGCAGGCCGGATCCAGCACCACCTCAAGCACCATCTGTGGGGCTATAACAACAGCCTGATTTTCGTTGGCTACCAGGCCTGCGGCTCTTTGGGTCGCCTCATTAAAGAAGGAAACCCCACCGTTCAGATTTTAGGCGAAACCGTGAAGGTAGGCGCCCGGATCCATACGTTGGAAGGGTTTTCCGGCCATGCCGACCGCGAAGATCTGATCAGCTGGCTGAAAGGATTCCCCACCCCGCCAAAGAGAACCTTTGTGGTCCACGGGGAACCCGAAATGGCCTTGCCCTTCAGCCAGCATCTGAGGGATGTATTGGGGTATCACACGGAGATTCCGGTGATGAACCAGACCGTGGAGTTATAAAGGATTTCAAAAGCCCGTCGGCAGCCCCGGCGGGCTTTTTTCATGGCCCGCAGCCCTCAGCTTCATGGTTAACTTTGTCAATTCGGGGTATACATATAGGAGAACCGTCTTGAAGGGAGGCTTTGAATATGGGTACTTTGAGCCAGTTGCCAACGATGTGGTTTTTCGCTCCGCTTGCTGCCGTCTCGGCCTTGTTCTTCGCCTTGTATTTTTACCGGCAGATGCTGAAGGAGCCGGAGGGCAGCCCCATCATGATCAGCATCGCCGCCCATGTCAGCGAAGGGGCTTCCGCTTACCTCCGTCAGCAGTACAAGGTGGTGAGCCTGGTTTTTGTGGGCCTGTTCCTCTTCTTCCTGTTGATTTCCTGGGGGCTGAAAGCCCAGCACCCCTTGGTACCCTTTGCGTTTCTGACCGGCGGCTTTTTTTCGGGGCTGTCCGGCTACCTGGGCATGAAAGCCGCTACCAAAGCTTCCCCCCGCACCGCCTATGGCGCCAGCATCTCCTTGGACAAAGGCCTTCGGGTGGCCTTCCGCAGCGGCGCCGTCATGGGGCTGGTGGTGGTGGGCCTGGGACTTTTCGATATCTCCGCCTGGTTCCTGGCCCTGTATCTCTGGGGCATGAGCCTTAATGAAATCACGGTGACCATGCTGTGCTTCGGCATGGGCGCTTCCACCCAGGCACTCTTCGCCCGGGTGGGCGGCGGTATTTTCACCAAGGCCGCCGATGTGGGGGCGGATCTGGTGGGTAAGATCGAAGCAGGGATTCCGGAGGATGACCCCCGTAATCCCGCCGTTATTGCAGACAATGTGGGCGATATAGTCGGAGACGTTGCCGGCATGGGCGCGGATCTCTATGAATCCTACTGCGGCGCCATTTTAGCAACCGCCGCCTTAGGTGTCGCCGCCTTCGTAGGGAATCCCGCCAACCAGCTCCACGCCCTGATCCTCCCCTTGA
Source organism: uncultured Peptostreptococcaceae bacterium (assembly GCA_964424355.1). Lineage (GTDB taxonomy): Bacteria > Bacillota > Clostridia > Peptostreptococcales > Acidaminobacteraceae > CAZEHS01. The sequence continues at coordinate 94,161 of CAYRIO010000008.1, read as the reverse complement.
TGCTGGCCGCCTCTGGCATTGTGGCCTCCATTGCCGGCATCTTCGTGGTCAGAACGCAGGAAGGCGCCACACAGAAGCAGCTGCTCAGCGCCCTGGGAAACGGCGTGAATCTGTCGGCGGTTCTGATCATCGGCGCCTCCTGGCTCTTCATTACGCTCCTGCTGCCGGAGCACTCCGGGATTCTGGGTGCTTTGATTGCGGGACTCCTCTCCGGCATCGTCATTGGGAAATCCACTGAATACTATACCTCGGCGGATTTCAAACCAACCCGCCGAATCGCCGAGCAGTCGGTTACGGGCCCGGCCACCGTCATCCTGGAAGGGATTTCCCTGGGTATGTCCTCCACCGCCGTCCCTGTCATTTCCATTTCGATGGCGATCATCTTCAGTTTTGCCTTTGCCGGCGGCTACGAGAATCTTTCCATGGGCCTCTACGGCATCGGTATCGCCGCCGTGGGGATGCTCTCCACCCTGGGAATCACCCTGGCCACCGACGCTTACGGCCCGATTGCCGACAACGCCGGGGGTAATGCGGAAATGAGCGGTCTGGATCCCATCGTACGGAACAGGACTGATGCCCTGGACAGCCTAGGGAACACCACCGCCGCTACAGGAAAGGGCTTTGCCATCGGTTCCGCCGGTCTGACGGCCATGGCCCTCCTCTCCTCGTATCTGGAAGAGGTCCGAACAGCCCTAGAGCGAAACCTGGGCTCTGCCAACCTCCTGCTTGAGAAGCTACACATCGATTCCTCCGTGGATTTGGCACGAATGGATGTGAACTGGTTCGTGGATACGTTCCGGATCAACCTGATGAACCCCTATGTCCTCGTCGGCCTCTTTGTGGGAGCAGCCCTTCCCATGGTGTTCTCAGCCATGACCATCGGTGCGGTGGGACGGGTCGCCAGGCAGATGGTGGAAGAGGTGCGCAGACAGTTCAAAGAGATTCCCGGCCTGATGGAAGGAACCGGTGTGCCTGATTACGCTCGGTGCGTTGAAATTTCAACCAAAGGCGCTCAAAAGGCCATGATCCTCCCCTCCCTGATGGCCATCATCATCCCTGCCGTCAGCGGTCTCATCCTGGGAGTCAGCGGTGTCATGGGCTTGCTGGTGGGTAGCCTGGCCAGCGGCTTTGCCTTCGCCATCATGCTGAACAATTCCGGGGGCGCCTGGGATAACGCGAAAAAATATGTGGAGGCAGGCAACTATGGGGGCAAACAGAGCGACTGCCACAGGGCCACCGTCGTCGGCGACACCGTGGGCGACCCCTTCAAAGACACCGCGGGCCCCAGCCTCAATATCCTGCTGAAACTCCTCAGCATGGTCAGCATCGTCATGGCCGGCATGGTGGTTCAGTTTTCACCGATCATCCAGGCCTTCCTGGGGCTGAAATAAGTGAATAAAAGAGCTTGCCCTCCATTAGAAGGCAAGCTCTTATCACTAGGTTTACAGCCATTTTTTCCTGTGCAGCAGGTAGAAGCTCCCTGCCACCACCAGCAGATTCAGTGCGATCACATACACATATCCGAAACGCCAGCCCAATTCCGGCATTGTTTCAAAATTCATGCCGTACCACCCCACAATCAGGGTCAAAGGCAGGAATATACTGGTGACCACGGTGAAAGTCCGCATGATGTCGTTGGATTTGATGTCGTGCTCCGCTTGAAACGCCTCGCGGACCTGGGTGGCATAATCCCGAAGCATCATGGCATTGGAGACCATGCCTACAGCCTTGCCTGTCAGCATCTTCATGGCCTTTACCTGAGCCGGGGGGAGCAGTTCGTTCTCGTTTTCATAAAACCCCTGGATCACATACAGGAGCGGTTCTATATGGTGCTTCAGGTGCATGATTTGGCGGCGCTTTGCCACGATTGCCTTGGAGTATTCCTTCTTGGCCTCGATGAGGACTCTTTCCTCCAAGTCCACAATGCTGTCCTCCACGGTTTCCAGATGTTCCTCATTGCTCTGGATGATCCGCTCGATCAAAGCCACCATCAGCACTTGGGGGGAAAGATCCTTGTTCTTCTGAAGAAACATCTCGTGGGACAGCTCCTCCAGGAAACGATCCACCAGGGGATTCACATCCCGGTAGACCAGCAGCAGCGAATTTGCCGTCATATAAAAACGGAATTCTACAGCGGCTGCCTCATCCCCGTGAATTTCAATGGCGCTCAGAATCCCAAAGCTATAGGTTGGATGACTGTCCATCCGCGCATGCTGTCCCCCATCCAGACACTCCAAAATCGTGTACTCGTTCACCTGGGAAATGTCCGCAATTTTCCGCAGCTCGTGGGGAGCACAGGTGGTGAAGGTGGCGGGGGCCCCGAAGAGGCGAAAATCCTTGGGGTCGGATGCGATCAAGTGATCCGTATCAAGCTTGTAATGGCGCATGACCTGTTCTCCCTTCTGGAAGATGATTCCCCGACAGATCGGCCTCCATGGCGAAGTCCGGGGCCTGTTTGAAAACGGGCCTCCCCGCTATTTGGTGACCCCCACCGTCAGACCCTGCCAACCCTTGGGTTCCCAGATGGGGCCATCGCCGTAATCCACGGCCCAGAGGATCAGGCCCTGGGGAGGAATCAACGGGCTTCCTTTGGAACGGTCTTTTCCGCTGAGTACTTCTGTAACCTGTTCCAATTCAAGCCTTCCGGCCCCCACTTCCAGCAGCGTGCTGGTGAGGATGCGGACCATGTGGTGCAGGAATCCGTCCCCGATGAAGGTGATGTCCATCTCAGCGCCCTTGGATGCGATCGTAATCTCGTGGAGGGTTCGGACAGCGCTTTTCTTTTTGGATTTCATCGATGTGAAGGCGGAGAAATCATGGGTTCCCAACAGCAGTGCCGCAGCTTCCCGCATGGCTTTCAGATCAAGAGGCTCCGGCACGTGATGCCGATAGCGGCGTTCCATGGGATTTTGCAGCGGCGCATTCCAAACCTGATACCGGTAGACCTTCTTCACGGCATTATACCGTGCATGGAACCGGTCGTCCGCCACCTCCATCTTCAGCACCGTGATATCTCCGGGCAGGTAATGGTTGAGTTGGGCCATGAGCTTTTCAGGCGCCATGGTTTTTTTCGTATGGAAAGAAGCCACCTGGCCCCGGGCGTGAACCCCGGCATCGGTTCGGCCGGACCCGGCGATTTCAACCGGTTCTTCCAACAATCGCGTCAGCACTGCTTCAATCCGGCCCTGCAAGGTTTCTGTCTCCCCGCCCAAACGCTGCCAGCCGCTGTACCTTGTTCCGTCATAAGCCAAATCCATTCGATAAGTCGTCATATTGCCTCCGATTTTTTGTGCACTATTCAACGACCTCTGATATGACCAGGCCTACCAGACCTGGCCCTGTATGGACCGCCAGCACGGGGCTGATCTGTTCCAGGACCATTTCCCGGACATTCCCCAACACCCGGAACTGTTCAAAAATCTCCTTCGCTTCCGCCAGGGCATTGCCATGGAGGATTCCGATATCGTACAGCTTGCCCTGCATCATTTCCTGGCCGATGGCAACCAGCTCCTGAATGGATTTGTTGCGCCCCCGGATCTTCCGAAACGTATAATAGACCCCGGCCGGATCCACGGAGATGATGGGCTTGATATTCAGCAGATCCCCGATGGTTCCTTCCACATGGCCGATACGGCCGCCTTTTCGCAGGTATTCCAGGGTCTTGATCACATAGAACGTGCGGGTGCGGGTGACCGCATCCCGGGCTTTTGCCACCACTTTTTCAAAATCTCCGGTCCGGGCCAATTCCTTGGCCGCCTCGATCACCGGAAAACCTGCGCCGAGGGACAGATTCTTTGAATCCACCAGCTCGATGACCACCTGCTTCAAATCCTCAGTGACCGAACGGATCATATTGAACGTACCGCTGAGCCCGCTGGAGATGAAGATGCCGACGATATGGGTATATCCCTGATCGATCAGGGCATTGAAGGTTTTCAGGGCATCCTCCGGAGAGGGCAGGGAGCTTTTGGGGATCTCCTGGGCAAACCGTTCATAAATCTCCTCCGGGGAGATTTCCACCCGATCCCGGTACTCCTGATCCTTGTAGATGATTCGGAGAGGAATCACATGGATCCCCATGGATTGAATGACTTCCTCCGGCAGGTCGCTGCTGGAATCCGTGACAATGGCTATCTTATTCAAGTGTATCCTCCTCCCAAACCGATGATGCTTCCATTATATCAGTCTTTCATCACTTCCGCACTTGCAGGGGGTAGGCTAAAGCCATCAGGGGCATCAGCCAGCAGAAAAATACCCAGGGGCCGTACTGCCAGGCCGGAACCCCTGTCAGGGCCATGATGATCAGGGCATTGACGTTCCAAAATTCCAGGGGTGCAATCAGGGTGCCCGTATCGGATACCAGGACCGCCGATTCCACCACGGAGATGCTGCCGTCCGCATTATAGGGTTTCATGGCTTCCAGGGGCAGCAGGATTCCCACGGTCTGATCACAGGTCAGGGAGGTGAGGGCCATACTGAAAAGGCCGATCCGCCGCTTGAGCCCCGTGGTGCTTGCAACACCCCGGGCCAGATGATGGAGCAGGGTCCGGGTGATTCCCGTTTCGCTGAGCAGCTCATTGTAAACCACCGCCAAGGATACGATCCCCAACACTTCGGCAATGCCCAGAACCCCACCGCCTTTCAGGAGACCCAGATTATCCGAATAACCCTTCATGAGAAAACCGACCGCCGTGCTCAGGGAGCTCCCCTGGAGGAACAGCGTGAAGCCGAACCCTGCCAGGACCCCCGAGAAAAGCGTCCAGATCGTTGATACACCGCGCAGCGCCAAGCCGAAGGTCATCAGGGGCAGCAGCCACAGCAGGGGCGAAAGCTTGAACGCGCCGGTAATCTGTGTCATGATGGTGCCGGTCCCGCTGCCGGCCCCCTGGGAAAGCATCATCCCCAGGACCGTATAGGCCGCAGTGCTGATAACTACCGCCAGCAGGACCCGCTTCCATGAATGCTTGAAATACTCCGGATAAGTCAGGCCGGTCCGTTTCAGGACCAAGTTCACCAGCCCCGACATCGGGGCCAGGCGATCGGCCAGGAACACCCCGGATACAAGGGTCCCGATCATCAGGGGATCCGGGACCCCCATGCTTTTCCCCATGCCATAAAAGGCTAGGCCGATGGTGCTGAAGGTCCCCAGGGCCGTGCCGATGCTAAAGGAGCTCAGGGCGCAGATCAGATAGGCCGCCGGCAGAAAAAAAGCCCCCTGGGTCAGGGCCGAACCCGCCTGCATCAGGAAGGCCACAGCCCCTGAAGACAGCCACATGGCAATGGACATGCCCATCAGGGTGATGATGATGAAGAGGCCCCGGATCCGCCACAGGGATTCTATGGAGCGCATCCAAAACACCGACAGATTTTTTTTCTGGCGGATTCCCAGGATCAATACCGGGAGTATCCCCCCCACAAAAGCAAAAATCAGCGATATGGAAAGCGCTGAGCTGACCCCGATGCTGAGCATCAATACGGAAAGGACCAACAGCGCCGTTTTCAAACTGGGTTGTGATTGCATAAAAACCTCCGGTCACAAAATGTCCCTCTCAGTATAGCACCTATCCCGAGTCCATCCAATCGGATTCCCGGAAATCCTGGTCGCCCCGGCTCATTGACCGATTATGCAAACTGGTGCATACTGAAAGGAGAAGATGGAAGGAGTGATTTCATGGTTCTATGCACCCGATGCGGAGCAGAAGAAATGGATCTGCCCCTGACCATTGCGGCCCCTGTCAATGGCTATTTCAAACGAAAAACCGAGGACAAGTCCTGCGGACACTGGTCACAGGTATCTCAAAAGGTATGCCCGGTTTGCGGCGCCCAGCATGTCAACATCTGTTGCGCGCCTAAAGCCAAGGTGGAATGATCCTTGCAGCAGCCATCAGACACACAAAAACTTCTTGAACCCGTCGGCTTGAGAAGTTTTTGTGTCTGTCCCTTTTTTGCACGGCTCCGTTTAGTCGCCTGCGATTCGTGGTATAAAAACAATAGGATACTTGCAGTATGATGGATCTGTATGCCACAATTCAACGGGGGAAGCGCTCATGAAAAAAATCCTGTTTCCTGTAGAAGACATGAACATCTCCGAAAAAGCTCTGGCGATGACCGCGGAATATGCTCAGTGCTTCGGTGCCACAGTGTTTCTTGTGCATGTGCAGCCTTATTATGAACCGATGTCCTATCCTTACGCTCACTTAGCTGAACCCTGGGATGAAGAAGCACTGAACCAGGTATCTGAAAGGATCATCAGCAACGCCGTCAGCAAATTCACTGAGGCAGGGTTGACTGTAGAGTCACGGGTCGTTTCCGGCAATCCCGCTTCTGAGATTCTGGAATGTGCCGAAGCAGAAGCCTGCGACCTCATTGTCATGAGCACCCATGGCATGGGCACCGTCAAACGATTCCTATTGGGCAGCGTGACCAATAAAGTGGTGCACCATGCCCGGATTCCGGTGCTGGTCGTCCGTTAAAATCCGAATCGCTCTTTATCGTATATAAAAAATGGCTTCCCGCGTTTGCGGGAAGCCATTTTTGTTGTTTCTAGTAATCCATCTTCGTCATGCGGACATAGCCTTCATAACGCTCTTTTGCTTGCTCTTCAGCAGCCTTGAACAGTTCATCAGCCACATCGGGGAATTCTTTCTTGAGCTGCATGTATCGTGCTTCACCTTGGATGAAGGATTGGAAGTCTGCAGTGGGCGCTTTGGAATCCAGAATGAAAGGATTCTTGCCTTGCTCTTTCAAGAGCGGGTTGAAACGCCAGAGGTGCCAGTAGCCAGTGTCAACAGCCTTCTTCGCTTCTTCCTGCGTCTTGCCCATGTTGATACCGTGAGCGATACAAGGAGCGTAGCAGATGATGAGGGACGGACCATCATAGCTTTCAGCTTCGTGGAGAACCTTGAGGAACTGGTTCTTGTCGGAGCCCATGGAGCACTGCGCTACGTATACATAACCGTAGGTGGCAGCAATCATGCCCAGGTCTTTCTTCTTCACGCGCTTACCGGCAGCTGCAAATTTAGCGACAGCAGCTGTAGGTGTTGCTTTGGAAGACTGACCGCCGGTGTTGGAGTAAACTTCCGTATCGAATACCAGAACATTTACATTCTCGCCGCTGGCCAGAACGTGATCCAGACCGCCGTAGCCGATATCGTATGCCCAGCCGTCGCCACCGACGATCCACTGGGATTTCTTAACCAGATAGTCTTCCAGATTTTTGATGTCTGCAAGGACCGTGTTGGCTTTTGCATCGCCCAGGTCTGACCCGAACAGTGCGCGAACTTTTGCCGTAGCGGCTTTGGATGCATTGGCATCGTTCATGCCAGCAACCCACTCTGTGCAGGCAGTTTTTGCATCTGCATTCACAGGCAGGGCAACCATTTCATTCATCAGGTCAACAAGCTTGCTTCTCAGCTGCTTGACGCCCATTGCCATACCCAGACCGAATTCAGCGTTGTCTTCGAAGAGGGAGTTGGCCCATGCTGGCCCTTTGCCTTCCTGGTTTTTGCAGTAAGGCGTGCTTGGAGCGGATGCGCCCCAGATGGAGGAACAGCCGGTAGCATTGGCAATCATCATGCGATCGCCGAACAGCTGGGTCACAGCCTTCATATAAGGTGTTTCACCACAGCCTGCACAAGCGCCGGAGAATTCGAACAGGGGTTGGGCAAACTGGCTGCCTTTAACTGTGGCAAGTTCAACCGCTTCATGCTTGATGGGCAGGTTGAAGGCGTAATCCCAGTTAGTCATTTGATGAAGCTGTGAATCCAGTGGCTTCATGATCAGTGATTTCTGTTTGGAAGGACAGATATCCGCGCAGTTTCCGCAGCCTGTGCAGTCCAAAGTAGTGACTTGGAGACGGTAGTTATAGTTCTCGAGCCCTTTACCGATAGCCTTCTTCGTTTCGAACCCTTCCGGTGCATTGGCCGTCTCTTCTGCAGTCAGCAGGAATGGACGGACAGCAGCGTGAGGACATACGAAGGAACACTGGTTACACTGGATGCAGGACTCAATCTGCCATTCTGGTACGTTGACAGCGATGCCGCGTTTTTCGTAAGCGGAGGTACCCATATCCCAGGTGCCGTCCTCGATGCCTTTGAATGTGCTGACAGCAAGATTATCGCCTTCCTGACGGTTGATGGGGATCAGGATATTGCTGATGAATGCGGGAACTGCTTTACCGGCAACAGCAGCCTCATCCACAGCGTCTTTCCAGGAAGCAGGGATGTCGATCTTAACCATATCGGTGATGCCGCGGTCAACAGCAGCGTCGTTCATGGCGACGATTTTCTCGCCTTTTTTGCCGTATGATTTGTAGTTTGCTTTTTTCAGTTCTTTCACCGCATCTGCAACAGGCATAACATCAGCCAATTGGAAGAACGCAGCCTGCATGATCATGTTGATACGGTTGCCAAGGCCGATTTCTACGGCAATGTCAGTCCCGTTGAGGGTGTAGAACTTGATGTCGTTGGCAGCCATGAACCGCTTCATGTTAGCGGGCAGATGCTGTTCAACTTCGTCTTTGGTCCACTGACAGTTCAGAACGAAGGTTCCGCCCTTTTTAAGACCTTTCAGCAGATCGTATTGCGTCACATATGACTGATTGTGACAAGCGATGTAATCTGCTTCGTCGATCAGGTAAGTGGAACGGATGGGTGTTTTCCCGAAACGGAGGTGAGAAATGGTTACGCCGCCGGATTTTTTAGAATCGTATGAGAAGTACCCTTGTGCGTAGAGATCTGTTGTGTCGCCGATGATCTTGATGGCGTTCTTGTTGGCGCCAACAGTGCCATCTGAACCAAGACCCCAGAATTTGCAACGCACTGTGCCTTCTTTTTCTGTAACGATCTGTGATTTGACCGGAAGGGACAGGTTTGTCACATCATCGTTGATGCTGACGGTGAATCCGTTTTTGGAATCAGCAGCGAACAGGTTTTCGAATACGGAAAGGATATGGGAAGGCGTTGTGTCTTTGGAACCCAAGCCATAACGACCGCCAACGATTACCGGACCGTTTGCCTTGCCGTAGAAAGAGCTGCAGATATCGAGGTACAGCGGCTCGCCCAGTGCGCCCGGCTCTTTTGTTCTGTCGAGGACAGCCAGTTTCTTGACGGTTGCAGGCAGTACATCGAACATGAATTGTGGTACGAATGGTCGGTAGAGACGCACTTTAAGAACGCCGACTTTTTTGCCCTGCTTCATGAGGTAGTCAACAGTCTCTTCAATCGTTTCAACTACAGAACCCATTGCTACGAGAACATACTCGGCATCAGGTGCGCCATAGTAGTTGAAAGGCTTGTATTCGCGGCCAGTCAGGCTGGAAATTTCTTTCATGTAGTCTACAACAACTGCAGGCAGTTCATCGTAGTAAGGGTTACAGGCTTCACGGGCTTGGAAGAAGATATCGGGGTTTTGAGCAGTCCCGCGGATAACCGGATGTTCCGGGTTGATTGCACGTTTTCTGAATGCGTTGACAGCATCCATATCGATCAGTTTCGCCAAATCAGCGTAATCGATCGCTTCGATTTTTTGAACCTCGTGGGAAGTTCTGAAGCCATCAAAGAAGTGTACAAAAGGCACACGGGATTTGATGGTGGCAAGGTGAGCAACTGCGCCCAGGTCCATAACTTCCTGTACAGAGTTGGAAGCCAGCATCGCAAAACCGGTTTGACGGGTTGCCATGACATCGGAGTGGTCACCGAAAATGTTCAGCGCGTGGCTGGATACACAGCGTGCAGTAACATGGAAAACGGAAGGCAAAAGTTCACCGGCGATTTTGTACATGTTGGGAATCATCAGCAAAAGACCCTGAGATGCCGTATAAGTAGTGGTCAAAGCTCCTGCCTGAAGGGATCCGTGCACTGTGCCCGCAGCGCCGGCTTCTGACTCGAGTTCTACAACGTTGACAGTTTGTCCGAAAAGATTCTTCTTGCCTTTAGCAGCCCACTCATCGGTGAGTTCCGCCATTGGGGAGGACGGTGTGATCGGGTAGATACCGGCAACTTCCGTAAATGCATAAGATACGTACGCGGCAGCGGTATTTCCATCCAACGTCATCATTGTCTTTTTGCTCATTAATCTGCCTCCATCCTTATAGGTAATAAACTTACACCAATACACTCTCCAGTATAGTATACAATATACACGGATGTCAATCTTAACACCACAGGTTCCCCGGAAAACTTATATCCAGGTCAATCCCTTTCTAATCAACAGCCGGAACCGCTTTTACCAGACTTTTGAACTCATCCCCGAAAGCGTTTTCCAGCCCTGGATCCACCCCGATTGTTTTTTTGAAGTCACAGTATTTTTTGATAGGGTCACCCCCGACTGGCCGAATTTTGATGCCCCGGATCAGGATGTTCTTGGGAGTGTGTTCCATGTCGATGAATTCCATGATCTGGGTCTGATACCCCATGACCTCCAGCGCCAAGCTGCGGAGGGTATCCGTAGCCATGGACCCCAGCCGTTCCCGGAGTACGCCATGCTGGAGCAGCACTTCAAGGCCTGGAATCTGGATCTGCCGGATCAACTCCTTGTGACAGCAGGGAACCGCCAGAATCACCTTGGCCCCCCAGTTCACGGCCTTTGCCAGGGCGGCATCCGTTGCCGTATCACAGGCATGGAGGGAAATCACAAAATCCGCCGCGGTTTGGCTCTCATAGCGGGCGATGTCGCCGACTTTGAACTGCAGACCTGTGAACCCGACGGTGCGGGCCAGTTCCGAGCACTGTCTGACAACGCCTTCCTTGAGATCGAGGCCGGTGATTTCGGCGGTCAACCCTCGCCGGTTGACCAGATAATCATACAGGGCAAAGGTCAGATACGCCTTCCCGCAGCCGAAATCCACCACCCGCAGGGGAGATAGCTCCGCCACGTGAGGGAGGCAGTCCTCTACGAATTCCAGATAGCGATTGATCTGCCGGAACTTATCATATTTGCTTTTGTGGATCTTCCCGTCTGGCATCATGATCCCCAGGGCTATCAGCCAGGGGATCGGTGTTCCTTCCGGAATCAGGTACTGCTTGGTGCGGTTATGCTCGGTCACGGCATCCTGCCGACTGGGGGGCCGTTTAAGAATGCCCGGCGTTCCCTTTTTTGAAATCCGCACCTGCCAGTCGGCGCTGCGGGTATAAAAGACCCCTTGGCGCAGCTGGGGACCCAGCAATTCCAGAATCAGCGACCCGGCTTCTTCAGGGGTCAGATTTCGGTGGAACACCTGCTTGTTCTGAAGGGATTCCACCTGGTAACAGATTTCTCCCCGAAGCTGGGTTTTTCGGAGGGTGACCTTCTCCGGTCCCGATGATCCGGAAACCCCATCGCTGAGCACCCCGTATATCATCTCAAAATCATTGAATATTTCCTGCATCAGTTGTTCAAGGGATTGCATGGATTCCCTCCCGTCTGTGTCATGTCTTTCTCCAATCATACAATACCAAAAAATCGGCCGGATTCCCAGGGAACTCCGGCCGATTCATAGGGTGTCTGCCCCATTGATTCAAATGTCCTGCTTCAGTGGCCGTTCCAGCTCCGGGCTTTCCAGACGCCGTTCCGGTTCCATGATCATTTCCATGATATTCTCCAACAAAAGCTTGTGCTTTTTTTCTTCGAAGTAAAGCTTCAGGAACAGGATTCTGGCTGTTGGATCTGTCTCTGTCAGGGATTTTTCGCGGTAAAAATCGATGCTTTTATCTTCCAGCTGCACGCCCTGCGTATAGTAATCCAGAGGCAGCATGTAGCCAAGGAGCTCATCTGTCCCCAGCATGTCCGTGAACACCTTCTCAGCAGCCTCCACATTTCCTGACTCAACAGCGATGGGGCTGTTTTGAGACATGTCTTTCAGATACTGGTAATGACGCAGCTCCTCATCCGCCAGTATTTGAAAAATCCGTTTTCCGGCGCTTCCTGGCGATTCCGCCACCAGCTTCAGATAATGGGCTCGCCCTGCCAGTTCCATCTCCATTGCAAATTGATAGACATCCATATGATCCCTCCTAATTTACGTTGTCGGGACATGCATACCCGGTGACACGCTTCTCAATCACCTGTTCTTGTATATTTTATTGACGCCGGAGGAACCGCTGAGAAAGAGCAGAGGGGAGTAGAACATGCCAAAGGACAGGATATCCCCGACCGCCACAGGCGCACTGCAGGCTTCTATATCCACAATCAGGTGATCGGAGCTGGCACCTACAATTTCGATGCCGGGCGTCATGGGGACCAGCTTGGAGGGGTCGCAAAGGTCCTGTTTCCCAACCGCCAGGATTGCCCGATGGCGCACTCCACGGTCCACGTATGTCGGACAGTCGCCAAATGCGTCTTTAAAGATCTCGCCCACCGGATGACTGGGCTTTCCCTTGATTTCAACGACCTGGGCTTTCAATACGAATGCTTCCTTCTGCATCCCCGGCACCGGCACATTCCAATAGTCCGGCAGATCCCGGTTGACCAGGATGGCTTCCCCGATCCGGAGATTATTGATTCCCTTGGGCATCTTGCCCGCCAGCAAGATGGGCAGCGAGGTGGTTGCGCCGCCGGATACGATTTCCAAGGGTCTGCCGATCCGTTTTTCGATTTCCTGTGCCGTCTGACAAAGCTTTCCCAGATTCTCTTCGCTGGGTTTGATCGCCCCATAGCAGCCCAGGTTTGTTCCGATGCCTTTGAGTGTCAGGCTTTTTAGATTGTTTTCAATATGGACCGCTAATGCGATCAATTCTCCCTGGTCGAAAAACCCTTCACGAAGATCGCCCAGATCCTGCATCAGTACGACCCCGTGCCGGACGCCGTGTTGACTGCTGGCCTGAGCCAGTGCCTCGACGGTCGCCCATTCCGAATTCAGGCTGATATCGGCGACCTGTACCAGATCATCGATCTCGGAATTCATGGGGATCCGCAGGAGCATCAGGGGAAGGCCCATCTCACGGCGCTTCAGACGGGCCAGCTGATCCAACCGGCTGCTGGCAAGATGGCGGCAGCCCCCTTTTGCAAACTGCTCCACCACTTTCGGCAGGGCATTGAATCCTTTAACAACACCGGTCAAGGTCATCTCATGGCTATTCAACAGTGAAACCAAGGCTTCTGTGTTCTGTCGGATGATCTTCAAATTCACTTCCAGTGCCGGATAATGTTGATGGGTCATGTGATCCCCTCCTCCCAAAATGTCTATGGGATAATTATAGGGGTATTGGTTGGTCAGCACACCAACCAGAACTCAGATTCGCACGCCAACCAGGATCATTTATGCTTCAGCAGTTGCTGGATGATGATTGAGAGCCGCTGGATTCCCAGGCGGATATCCTCTAAAGTGGCATAGGAGTAGGAGATTCGGATGAATGGGTTGCTCTCCGTATCATAGAGGTAGCCGGGGTAGAAAAGGACACCCACCTTGATGGCTTCCTCAAAAACCTGACTGGCACGCACAGGCACCAGGAGTTCAACCCAGATATAAAAACCCCCTTCCGGAACCTGCCACCGGGCAATGTCGGAGAAATAGATTTTCAGAGCGGTCAGCGCAGCTTCCCGCCGGATCCGCAGCGCACTGCGCATGTTTTCCGTATGCCAGGCGAAGTGTCCCTGCCTGAACCACTGGGCAACAACCGCCTGGGCCAGGGAACTGGAGCCGTAATCCGCCTGCATCTTCAAATCCGAGAGCCGCTCAATCACCGTTTCCGGTCCGGCAATCCAGCCGATGCGCAGCCCGGGGCTCAGGGTTTTTGAGACACTGCCCACGTGAAGAACCAGGCCCTGATCATCCATGGCCTTCAAGGATGGGAGCAGCGGCTTATCCAACCAAAGTTCCCGGTAGACATCATCCTCCACCACCGGAATCCGTTCCTTTGAACAGAATTCCAACAACAGCCGGCGCCTGCTTTCAGAAAGCACCGCTCCGGTGGGGTTCTGAAAATTCGGGTTTACATACAGCAGGGACTGGTGATGCCTGGATTTGAAGCCATGAAGGAGATCCGAGCGGAGGCCCTCATGATCCACCGGCACCCCATAGCGCCGCATGCCCATGGAGGGCAGGATGTTCAGGGAATACAGGTAGGAAGGCCGCTCCATCAGCACCATGGAACCCGCCTGCAGCAGCCCCATGGCGATGAGCTGAATGGCCTGGAGGGCTCCGGATACGATAAGGATGCAGGCCGGAGACACGTTGATTCCGGACTGCTTCAGATAGTCACAGATTTCTTCCCGAAGCTGCATATTGCCCCGGGGCTCCTCATAGCCCATATGCCCCAGGTTCTGTGCCAGCCCGGAGAGCACATCCCGCATGCGTTCCATGGGGTAGTGTTCCGGGGAAATTTCTCCGGAGCTGAGTCGGATCATCCCCGGTTTGTTTTCCAAGCGGTTGATCTGCTGAATGGTTTCATCATTGGAGTAATGAACCCCTTCCCGGATATGATAGGCCCAGTCCGGCTGCCCTTTTTGAGCGGAATCCGCAGTGGACGCGCTGATCCGTGTACCCAGCTTCCCCGCGGTTTCCAGGAGCCCCTGGCCTTTCAGTTCTTCCAAGGCCGTGACCACGGTGCTCCGGTTCACATCGAAGAGAGCTGCCAGCTCCCGCTGGGTGGGTATGACTGCACTGGCAGGCCACTCACCACTGAGGATCCGACCGGTGATATAGGTGACAATCTGCTCATAGATAGGGGTTTTTAAAGTGCGGTCCGGTTTCCAACGGATTTCCAGCATGGGGTTCCTCCTGTGATGCTCTATTCCTTCATTTTCTCAGTTATCGTGAATTATCACAAGTCCGAAGTATCTAATACTCCTGAATGGCAGCAGCCGGAAACTAAAACCCGCCTGAAAAAGGAGTCTTGCAAATGTCTTATAAACTGTTAATTTTATACTGGTTGGAAATTTCCGATTTGAATAGAGAATGAATTAGGAAATGTGTGAAGACCATATATAAAAAAGAAAGAGGATAGAAAATAAACCGTTTCACGCACGTTCGAGGCCGTTTCGCGCAGGAAGTGTTGCAATAAAATGTATGCTGTGGCCATATTAAAAGAGTGGCTGAGCGCACAATTAGATTATTTATGGTTCACCCGCCGAAATCGATGGAACGTTTTGAAACCCAACGTTTCTGGTGATACTTTTACCATTATGGCAGAGCGGGCAATAATAGTTACTATAAAGTGGTTCAACCGAACAGCGTTATGTTATTTTATTGTATTTAAAGAATTTAATTGTTTCATTGACAACATATGGTTTTTGTGTGATATTGGTAATTGTACGTACACAATAATCTTTAGGAGGATTTCATAGTAAAGAAAATCGTTTCGTTACTCCTTATTTTGAGCATGCTTACATCAACGGTTGCATTCGCTGCTAAAGCATCAGCGACACCGGCAACACCAGCAGCGGCAAAAGCGGCCGGAATTCAAGTCATTCACAGAGAAGCTTTACCTGTCAATGGGGGAATTAGCACTCTTGATGTGAATCCAGGGTGGACAGAGAACGTTGAAATGCGACTTACCACAAGCACTAAGTTTCAGATACTTACTATAACCGCTATATGTACCTTGCTTTTCAAAAAATTCGGTGGCAAAACCGCAGATTATAAAGGATTTGCTACCACTCTCATTGGTGGAGGAATAACTTTAGAAAGTAATCAGGCCTACCAAAAAGTCAGATATTACTGGCAAACAAGTGGCGATCCTCAATATCCTTACTATGTAAAACAAGTTATATATAATTACTCTGACCAGGCCAGAACAAAACTGGTATACTTAAATACTCGTTACTATTACAGCAATTTATCGTTTTAGTTATGCGATGGGCACTGAAACCAGTGCCCATTTTTCTCCATTCTACTTGTGTTACCACTACCGGAGGGCTGAATGAGTCAAAAACATCCAACAAGCTCCTCGTTCCAATCTAACTGGAACGAAGAAAGAAAACACGGACTGACAGGCTATCTATTTAGAAAAACGTTCTTTTTTATTATGGCTGTATTCATAGGGCTGGCAGCAATGTATATGGCAAAAAATCCCACAGATTCGTCTTCACTCCCGTACCTCATCGCTATTGGCTTGTTTTCTGCTATCGTTAAAATTGTGCCACAGACAATGGAGTGGTTTCGTTCCGAACGTAGATATCTAGCAAACAAGGATAAAGACGGAGATAACTGAGGCTCGTTTGTGATCCTTTCAAATAGGTATTAGTTCACGAAAGGGAGAAAACAGCACGTTAAGCCGGATTTCACTAGAAACAAACCTATAAAACGGGAATTATTCAATTATGAATCACCCTTGCCAATACATGCCGATAATTTAGCTTTATGAACCGGTATTAAGACACAAACAATAAAACCGCTGGATTTCAACACATCCTGCGGTTTTGCTGTTCTCGGATGATTCCAAGGAAACTGTCACAGTTACTGGGCCAATTCGGCAGGATGAAGGTGAACCCACCCCTGAAAAACTTAGTGCTTTCGACGGCTATGAATTATGAAAATCCTCATCTGCAGGGTCTGCAGCCTAAAAATTTGTCATTGGTGAGTTTTGCCCTGAATTAAAAATGATATTATTGAATCAATCAAATAATCTTAATAGGAGTAGTCCATGACCCTCTACTACAGCTATGTTGAGCACCCATTGACCCGGCTGATCCTTTTTTCCTCAGAAAACGGGCTTCGGTCGATCCATTTCATTCCCCAGGGGGAGCCCCTGCCCGATCCGGGCGTTTACCATCCGAACCGGCCTCTTCAATATGCCGCTCATCGGCATACCGAGGTGTTTCAGCAGCTTTACAGCTATCTGGAGGGTTCCCCCGCCGCGTTTGATGTCACCCTGGACCTGATCGGCACGGCCTTTCAGAAGCGGGTCTGGATGGCCATCGCCGGGATTCCCTATGGAAAGATCATGACCTACGGCGAAATCGCCGCCCTGGTTGGCAGTCCCAAGGGGTCCCGGGCTGTCGGAGGCGCCACCGGCCGCACCCCGATCCCCATCATCATCCCCTGACACCGTGTCATGGGCGCCGGCGGCGCTCTGACGGGCTTCTCCGCACCGGATGGCATCAACCTGAAAAAGAAGCTGCTGCGGCTGGAGGGTCATGCCTACTAAAAGCACTGGCACTCAAAGCATAAATAAATGCTATAATAATCGTATGGAAAAATAAAGGAGGATTTGACATGGGTTTGTTTGATGCGATCAAGAAGCAGTTTATCAATGTCATCGAATGGAACGAACAGAATTCCGACCGGATCATCTACAAATTCCCGGTGGCGGGCAACGAGATAAAAATGGGGGCCGTGCTGACCGTGCGCCCCAGCCAAGTGGCCATTTTCCTGAACGAGGGCACCATCGCCGACATTTTCCAAGAGGGGCGCTATGAGCTGTCCACCCAGAACATGCCGGTGATGACCACGCTTGAATCCTGGAAATACGGTTTCAACTCTCCTTTTAAAGCAGATATCTATTACCTCAATATGAAGAACTTCATTGACCAAAAATGGGGAACCACCAATCCCATCATGCTGCGGGATGCGGATTTCGGCATTGTGCGGCTCCGGGGCTTCGGCACGTTCTCATACCGGGTCAGCGATCCGGTGAAGTTCCTGACCAACGCCTTAGGCAGTGATATGTCCGCCTCCACAGAGGATTTCACGCCCCAATTCAAACGCCAGGCGGTTTCAGCCCTTTCGGACCTGATTGCGGAGTCCAAGGTAGCCGCTCTGGATCTGGCCATGCATTACGACGAGATGGGGGCCAGCCTGAAGGAGAAGATGCGGGACAAATTCGACTACATGGGCCTCACCATCACGGATTTCACCATCGAGAACCTTTCTCTGCCTCCCGAGGTGGAAGCGGCCATGGACAAACGGTCCTCCATGGGGGCCCTGGGTGATCTGAACCGGTACACCCAGTTCCAGGCAGCCGAAGCCATTCGGGATGCCGCCGCCAACCCAGGGGGCGCCGCCGGGGACATGGCAGGCCTGGGCGTGGGCCTCGGCATGGGGCAGATGATGAGCCAGGCCATGCAGCAGGGCTTCCAACAGCAGCCGCAGCCTACCGCTCAAGCCGCTGGGGTTCCCTGTCCGAAATGCGGTCAGGCCAATCCAGCCGGCAGCAAATTCTGCGCCGGATGCGGCAATGCGCTGCAAACCGGAGCTGCTACGAAGCCCTGCATCCAGTGCAGCAAGCCCGTGGCCCTGGATGCCAAATTCTGCCCGGAGTGCGGTGCATCCCAGGCTGCTCCGGATGCCTGCCCCGCCTGCAAAATGAAGGTAGAACCCGGAACGAAGTTCTGTCCCGGCTGCGGCACTAAAATCTCTGGCTGAGGAGTGACCTATGGCAACCGACCGTTTCCCCTGCCCCGAATGCGGAGGGCAGATGCAGTTTTCACCGGAGACCCAAGGGCTCACCTGTGAATTCTGCGGCTACATCGCCCCCATCGACACCCAGGGTGCTATCGTTGAATATGCAATCGACCAGATCGGCCAATATGAATCCCGGTCCTGGGGCCAGGACACCGTTGTGATCCACTGCGAGAACTGTGGTGGTGAAACCGTCATCAGCGCTTCTGAAAAATCTAATTTCTGCGCCTTCTGCGGCTCTGCCCATGTGGTCCAGAGCCAGGAGGAAGCTGGAGCCAGCCCGGAATCCGTGATCCCTTTCAAAATCACGCGAAAAAATGCCCAGGAGCATTTCCGAAAATGGATCCGTGCCCGGTGGTTTGCCCCCAATGCTTTGAAAAAGAGCTATGTGGGCGATAAGCTCTCCGGCATGTACATTCCCTTCTGGACCTTTGACGCCGCTACTGCCGCCACCTACACCTGTGAGGTGGGCCATGATTATTACACCACCGAAACCTATGTGGATTATGCCGATGGCAAGCCTCAGACCCGCACCCGGCAGGTGCAGCATACCCGTTGGAGCTTTGCCTCCGGGGATCACCGGCAGGATTTCGATGATATCCTGGTGAATGCCTCAGAAAAATTCAACCCCGATCGGATTCGAGCCCTGGAACCTTTCCGGACCAAAGAACTCTCGCCCTACAAGCCGGAGTTTCTGGCCGGATTCCTGTGCGAAAAGTACGCCAAAGGGGGCGAGGAAAGCCTGGCTGAAGGGAAGCAGATCATGCTGGACCGGGTTGCTGAGGCCATCACCGCCAAACAGAATGCAGACCACGTCCGAGGACTCAATGTGAACATCCACTACCAAAACCTCACCTTCAAGCACATCCTGCTGCCGATCTGGCTCTCCTCCTACACGTACGGGACTAAGATCTACCAGTTCTGCATCAACGGCCAGACCGGCGAGGTACAGGGCGATGCACCCATCAGCCCCTGGAAAGTGGCTGGAGCGGTTTGCGCAGGCTTGTTGGTCGTAGGTATCTATTACGCCTACTATTATCGGTAATACCCTCGCTGCATCGGCTCCCCAATGCAGCTTTTTTCTGGTATGCTGATGCTGGAAGACTCTTAATACGAAAGGAAGAATGGACATGAAGAAACCGCTGATCCTGACCCTGATAGTCGCACTGGTTTTCGCCGCTGTCGTTTTGCCGGCGTCCGCTCTGGGCACCGCCAAAAGCATTCTGGCGACCTATGGCGTGCAGATCGACTATAACGGCAGAATCCTTACCGGCAGCCCCGCCCCGTTCATTGTGAACGGATCCACCTATGTCCCCCTCCGGATGCTGATGGAAACCTTCGGAGATAAGAACATCACCTGGGATGCCGCCTCACAGAAGGTGATGATCAGTAGCCGCCTGGGCCCCATGGACAATATGTACATGCAGCAGATCACCCTTCAGAATCTTGAAATCACAAACCTCCAGACCCAGAACAAGCAGTTGGCGGCAGAAAATGCCAAGCTGAAGAACGCCCAGAACGATGTGGACTACATCGAGGGCGAGTTGGAAGATCTGAGTGATGACCTGACAAAGCTCTATGAAGACTACGACGGGAAGGACTTCACCCTCACCGTCACCGGAAATGAACAGCGGATTGAGCTGGTGGTGGATGCCGATGAGCACGACTGGGATAATTTCACCGAGGCCGAGCAGGAAGACTTCATGGAAGCCGTCTGTGATGACATCTGGGAGGATTTCAGCAAAGCCGTCATCACGGGGTTCATCGAGGATAATTCCGATACCTTGGCGCAGTTCAAGGTGGAGCCGGACAAAAGCGTTAACCTGGTTGCCGCCTTGGACATCTCCGAGATTGAAGCCGATCTGAATGACGACTATGGCGACTACAATTCCATGAGCATCGACATCACCCTCTCCGGCAATGAGGATAAGATCACCATGGCCATGACCGTGAAAGGTACCCAGTGGAATGCCCTGACCACCACCGTCAAGGAGGATCTGCTGGATGATATCAACGGTGACATCTGGTATGTACTTGAGGACGCTGATATCAACGGCACCATCAAGGACGGCTCTACGACCCTGAATTCCTACCATGTGGAATCCGATGACCGGGTTGATCTGTAAATACTGCGCTAAAAAGACCGCTTTCTCTGATTGACTCAGGGAAGCGGTCTTCTCTTTTTTCAGGACAGAATGCCATCCAGGATCTTAACCGTTCTGCCGGCTTTGTCGGCCACCTTCTGGTCATGGGTGATCAGGATGATGGTGATGCCCCGGTCGTTCAGCTCTTGGAACAGGCCCATGATTTCCTGACCGGTGGTGGAATCCAATGCACCGGTGGGCTCGTCGGCCAAGATGATATCCGGCCCGCCTACCAAGGCCCGGGCAATGGCGACCCGTTGCTGCTGCCCTCCTGAGAGTTCATTGGGTTTATGAAGCATCCGATCCTTCAGGCCCACGCTTTCCAGGGTTTTCGCAGCCACCTCATAGGCCTCCGCCTGATCGAACCCTCTGAAAAGGAGGGGCAGCGCCACATTGTGCAGGGAGTTGAAGCGGGTGATCAGATTGAACTTCTGAAAGACGAATCCAATCTTCCTGTTTCGGATTTCTGACAGCTCATCCTCCGAGTGGGCCCGGATATCCGTGCCGCCCAAGGAATAGGAGCCGGAATCCGCGATGTCGATGCAGCCGATGATATTCATCAGGGTGGTCTTCCCTGAGCCGGAGGGGCCCAGGATGGCCAGGAACTCCCCGTAATTGATTTCCAGGCTCACACTTTTCAGGACGGGCACGGGGTCATGGCCCATCTGATAGCTTTTGATGATGTTCTCCAGTGTGATGACTGGACTCCCGGGGGTCATTGACTTGACCCCGCAGTGTAGTTGACCTTGATGATTGTGGTGCCATCGGTGTCATACATCACGGTGAGGATATCCCCCGTCGCCAGATCCGAGAGCTGCATGGCGGTTCCGCCGCTGGGCCCCCCGGATACGATGGGTACCCCTACCGGGATCTGAATCGCCTTGGTTTCACCTGTCAGCTTCACGGAGCTGGACTGCCCACCTCCCATCGGAGGGCCGCCCATGGGATCGCCGCTGGTGGTCTTGGGTTTCTTCGCCGCAGCCGCATCCCCTTCGGGACGTTTCGGTTCCTCTATCAGCGCCAGGGTCACCTCATTGCCCAGGATATCCTGGATCTGTCCCCGGACCCGCTTCCCCTGTTCAGCACCGGGTTTATTCCCGCCCTGGTCCTGACCTGCTTCGGGAGCGGTTGCCGCCCCGGCAGCTGCAGTCGGCGTCTGAGTTTGAGTGCCTGTGGTCTGAGCAGGGACAGCCGCGCTGGCACTGCAGCCAGAAAGAGCCAAGGCTAATATTGTAACGATTACTATCTGATTTTTCATGATTTTTCTCCTCATTCGTATTATTCGTAACGCATCATTCGTAATTCAGGGCATCGATGGGTTTCAGAGCAGCCGCCTGGGAAGCCGGGTAATAGCCGAAGAACGTGCCGATGACGCCGGATGACAGGAACGCCAGTCCATTTCCCAGATTGCTGCCGACCACCTGAACCGACATGGCTGTCAGGATCGGCAGGGCCAGATTCCCCAGCAGGATGCCGACCAAACCGCCGACACCGCTGACTAGAACCGCTTCAAACAGGAACAGCAGCAGGATGTCCCGGCGCTTGGCCCCGATGGATTTCAGGATGCCGATCTCCCGGGTCCGCTCCTTGACCGAAACGAACAGCACGTTCATGATGCCGATCCCGCCGACGATCATAACCACGACCGATACTGAAAAGAGCATCATGGTCATCGTCTTGGCTGAATCCCGGGCCGTCTCGAGGCGGCTGCCCGCATCCATGACCCGGAACTTATCCCCATTGCCGTCGTGGAGCTTATCCAGCATGGTACCGATATCGGTGATCATGGTCTCAACCTGGGTGATATCCGACGCCAGGAACATGAACCGCGGGGAGGCCATGGGCCCTGTCAGCTGTTTTTCAGCCGTATTGTAAGGGACATAGACCGTTTCATCCGGGTTCATCCCCGGTCCCGCTTCTCCCATCTCCCCCAGGACGCCGATGACTTCAAAGCGCTTGCCGTTGACGAGGATTTTCTGCCCGATGGCGGATTCCGCCGCATCCGGGAAGAAAAGATCCGCCACGCTGTATCCGATGATCGCAACCCGGTTCATATCCGTGTTATCTTCCTCTGTCAGGAAGGTCCCGTAGGCGATATCCAAATTGTTGATCTTGACGATGGCCTCCGATACACCCGCCACGGTATAGGTGTCGGTTTCCGTCTCATAGGCGATGGTCCCCCGGTCCGAAAGCATCATGGTGCTGGCCTGGATTCCGGTGAGTTGTTCATTCATGGCCGTGAAATCGTCCTCCGTCAAGCGGTACTGGGCATTCTCCCGGCCCATGCCGCTCATAATGGTGACGGTTCCCACATTCATGCTTTTATACTGCTCTTCGATAGCCACCTGACCGCCCATACCGATGGCCAGAACCACGACAATCGTCAGAGCGCCCACAACGATCCCTAAAGTGGTCAGGGCTACCTTCAACCGGTTTTCCCGAATACTCAGGATGACCGACAGGAGGATCTGATTCAGTTTCATTTCGCCGCCTCCGTTTTCACCGTTGTGATCAGAACGGTTTCACCCTCGGTGAGTCCGGTCAGGACCTCTGTATCCGTGCCATCGGTGAAGCCGGTAGTGATCACGCGCTGCTCCGTTGCCCCGGAAGTGGTCTTCACGCTGACGACCTGCTTCTTCTCGACAATGGACACCGCTTTATTGGGGATCTTCAGCACATCGGCCTGCTGCTTCTGGATGAACTCCACGGTGCCGGACATCCCCGTTTGGATTTCCGCCGCTTCGCCGTCCAGCGCCAGGGTGGACTCGTAGGTAACGATGCCGTTGCTGTCGATGGTTGGCAGCACTTCCACGGAGGTGACCTTCGCCGGGTAAGTCTTGCCTTCTGCCGCTTCAAAGGTGACAACCGCAGCTTGACCGACCGTTAGCTTCGCATAGTCGATTTCCTGTACCGAAACCACAACATTCACCAATTCATCAGTCGCCAGGGTGAACAGATGATCCGAATCCGAAGAATCCGCATCGGAGCTGCTGCGCACGTAATCCCCGATTGTGCCGCTGATGCTGAGAACCCGTCCGTCGGTCTCTGCGACCAGGACCGTATCTGTCAGATCCTGCTTCGCTTGGGCGAGGGCGATCTCTGCAGACTCCAGGTTGGCCTTTTGTGTCGCCACATCCGTATTGGAAGCCTTCATCAGGTCGAAGCGGGAAAGCTGACTTTCATACGTGGATTTTGCCGATTCGTAGGCCACCCGGCTCAGCTCCAGTTCCTGGGCGGAATAGGCTTCCGTCAGCTGGGACATGGGCAGATATTCTGCAGCCGCCTTATCCAGAGCCACCTTTGCCGCATTCAGCTGTTGCCGCTCTGAAATGTCACTGAGGCTTTTAGAGGAAACCGCTGATTCGTAAGCGGCCTTGGCCTTCTGGTAATTGATTTCCGCCGTCTTGTACTGCTCCTGGTAGTCCTGGGGATCAACCTCCGCCAAGACCTGTCCTTTTTTAATGTATTCCCCTTCGTTGATATAGAGCGCCTTCAGCGTTCCACCAACGGTGAAGTCCAGATAGAACGCATCCCGCTCCGCAGAACCATCGCTTTTCCATGAAAGCTTCAAATCTCCTCTTTCCACAATCGATTCCTCCGTCACGGTTTCTGCGGTGTCGTTTGTCTGACCCTTCACCACGAAATATCCCATACCAGACAGAGCCAAAAGCCCCGCCACCAGGAATATGAGTGTCTTTTTTTTGCTTGGCAGCTTCATCACGTATACCTCCTTGTTTGTCGCACCCGGCTCGAGCACGCTTGCACGGTTTGCCTCGTGCCTTATATAACCAGCATATCCCACTTATGTGAAGGCTCTGTGATGGCAGTTCATTTAAAAAGTTCTTTTCTCTCTGTGGCAAAAGTGAATCAGAACACACAGTCCTCACAATCGCCCCCTATGCTATTGGCATCCTGATGATTCATTCACCCTTGGGAAAACAGAGAGGAGAACACATGAAAAGAAAATCATTGGCTGCCTTGGCCGTTATCGGCCTCCTTACCACCAGTGCCGCACTCACACCGGTATCAGCCGCCGGAACGGAGAGTACGAAAAAAGCTGTGGACGCTTATTACGGGGTTCAAATCGAGTACAACAGCAAGGCTTTGTCCAGCACCACCCCGCCCTTCATCGTCAACGGCACCACCTATGTGCCGCTCAGGATGCTGATGGACGCCTTCAGCGACAAGAGTACCACCTGGGATGCAGCCAACCGGAAGGTGGTCATCACTAGCGGCACCAGCCAGACCGAGCAGATGTACACGCAGCAGATTACCGCCAGAAACACCCAGATCACAGAGCTCCAGGCCAAAATAACCGCCCTGGAGGCTGAGAAGGCCAGCCTGCTGGCCGATCTGGAGGATGCGGAGGACAGTGACAGCGATCTGGATCTGAGTGATTTGGAAGATGCTCTCAATGACGACTATGGCGATTACGATGATTACAGCTTCGACATCGCTTTGGACGGTGATGAAGACGACATCGAGGTGACCATCGACACGGATTCCGACGATTGGGATGCACTGACCACCACCCAGCAGGAAAACCTGCTCCAATATATCTGCGAAGATATCTGGGACGAGGCCGACAGTGCTGACATCACCGGCACCGTGGAGGATGGCTCCACTGAGCTGGGCACCTTTACCGCGGACGCCAGCGACGATGTTTCTCTGGATGAGGACACCGACCTCAGCGATCTGGAAGACACCCTCAACGCCGATTATGGCGACTACAGTGATTACAGTATCGATATCAGTATCAGCGGCGATTCCGACGGCATTGATCTGGTGGTGGATGTGGACTCCGATGACTGGGAGGACCTGGTTGACGATGATGATGCAGAGAGCCTGCTCCAGGATATCTGCGATGATATCTGGGACGAATATGAAGATGCCGCCATTGACGGCAGCATCGAAGACGGCTCCACCACCCTGGATTCCTTCTCCGTGGATGCCGATGAGGATGTATCCCTCTAGTACCGATCCCCCTTCACTGGGGGATTTTTTTATGCCTCACGCAAAGAAAGGCGGCCCCCTGATTTTGGGGACCGCCGTTTTTATTTGCGTTAATTATTTGAGCAGGCTCAGCACGTTCTGTGGCTGCTGGTTCGCCTGTGCCAGCATGGACTGTGCCGTCTGCTGGAGAACGTTCTTAGTGGTGTACGTCATCATTTCCTTGGCGATATCCACGTCTCGGATCCGTGATTCCGCAGCCGAGAGGTTCTCTTCAGATGTGGTCAGGTTGTTGATGGTGTGATCCAAACGGTTCTGCACAGCCCCCAGCTTGGCACGCTGAGCGGAGACCGCCGTGATGGCTGCATCAATGGAGTCAATAGCGGATGTTGCACCCGCCGTTGTGGTTACATCGATCTCATCCACCCCTAAGCTGTCTGCCGACATCTCATCAATATCCACACTGGTGGTCTGCTTCGCATTGGCACCAATCTGGAAGCTGATGGAGTTGTTGATTACGTTCACCGTGGTGGCACCATTGGCCAGGGTATCGTCAAAGGCCAGCTTCAGCCCGCCAACCTCAACCTCGCCGGTTGTGTTATCCGCGATGGTCACGCTCTCAACCGTGTTGCCCTGACTGTCCGTCATGACAAAGGTTGCATCCGTTTCCACATCGACGATGCTTTCGCCCTCTTCAACCGTTGTACCGGAATCCCAGGTAAGGACCATCCCGCCGACAGATACCGTATCAGCCGCCGTGCTGGCATCAATGGTGCTGGTGGTTTCTGCGATGGCGTTGCCCTCTTTGTCCTTCAGGGTCACGGTGTATTCATCGGCGTTTCCTGTGCCCTTCAGGGAAACCGTGTATTCTCCAGGAGGTGTTCCCGCAATCGTGACACTGCCGGCCCCTTCTGTATCGTCGGTAAACGTCAGGTTCACGCCGCTGATTTCAACGGTACCCCCTGCGCTCAGATCGAACCCGGAAACCTTGGCAACTTCTTCCCCATCGGAATTCAGCAGCGTCACATCGGATCCACCTGCCGCGTTATCGGCAACGGTCACGGAATAGTTCCCCCCTGCCAGGGAGCCCGTGGTCACTGCCGCAGCCGTCATGGTGGTTGTGCCGGCAGTCGCAGCGGTAGTTACAGCGGCAACACTGCTAATTGCCGTTTCATTGACATCACCGGTTTCAAACGTTGTGTTCGTGTTTGTCACCGTTACGGTGTACGAACCGGTCTTCAGGCTGTCGTCGGCCACTTCCACGCTGTTGATCTGCGCTGCGTTGGTACTGCTGACCGTGGATTTGGTTTCCAGGGAGCCGTTGAGCAGCTTCTTATTGTTGAACTCCGTATCTGTTGAGATCCGGTCAATTTCCGTGGTCAATTGGTCGATTTCACTTTGAATCGCAGCCTTGTCATCATCGGTGTAGGTATCGTTGGATGCCTGTACCGACAATTCCCGCATCCGCTGGAGGATCTGTTCTGTTTCATCCAGAGAACCTTCTGCCGTCTGAACCAGGGAGATGCCATCCTGGGCATTCTGGGAGGACTGGCTGAGGCCGCGGATCTGGGAACGCATCTTTTCAGAGATTGCCAGACCGGCAGCATCATCGGCTGCACTGTTGATCCGAAGACCGGATGAAAGTTTTTCCATGGATTTAGCAGTTGCGCTGTTGTTGGTGGTGTATTGGTTGTACGTGTTCAGCGCTGCAATGTTCGTGTTGATACGCATAGGTTATTCCTCCTTGAGTGTGGGTGTTCTCAGATTCCATTCTGATTGGTGGAGCAGACACCGCTTCCGGGCCCGGAACGTGTGGGTGGTCTTCCCCTTATGTGCAGTATAGGCAATGAGTGTGTGACTGTCGTGGGAACCCGGAGGGAGTTCGTGGGGGTTTGTGTGA
The DNA here is from genome assembly GCA_964424355.1 of uncultured Peptostreptococcaceae bacterium. Taxonomy (GTDB): domain Bacteria; phylum Bacillota; class Clostridia; order Peptostreptococcales; family Acidaminobacteraceae; genus CAZEHS01. The sequence goes on along the minus strand of CAYRIO010000008.1, from coordinate 66,851 downwards.
AATAGCGGGGCGCCTGCCACAAAATAAAAATCTCCAGAACCTGTCTGGAGATTTTAAATCCGGTCTATTTGTAATGTGCACCGATCTGCCTGTCGATAAAATAGCCTTTAACGCTGGGCCCCTGCCGGAAGTAACCATTGATGACCTTGCTCTTTACCCGGAGGGATTTGATGCTGGCCTGTGCCTCCAGCCGGATCCCCTTGGCCCGCTGGGCATTCCGGAGAATCTTTATCCGGATGCGCCGGGTCTTCTGTTTCAATGTCTCTGCGAAGGCCCTGATTTCAGCCTCCGGCAGTCGAATATCGTTGCACATGCGTTTCTGCTGGCAAGCTTCCTCGAACAGACGCTTCCCTTTTTTTCGGAGTTGCTCCAGCCGCCGCATTTCACCGATCTCCAGCACACTGTATTCCTCATCCAGATGCTTATCCAGACGATCCAGCACCTTATGCAGCCGGATCCACCCTTCCCGGGAATCCGGTTCCCGTTCCGGCAGCCGCCGCCCTGAAACTTGCCCTTGGGCGGTCATGAGCTGAAACTGGACTGGAAGGATGACAGTTGGGAGTTCATCTGCGTAATGTACGTCTCCATGGCTGTGAACCGGTCGTAATAGTACTCTTCCCGTTCGACCAGATAGTCCTCCAAGTCCTCCAGTTCTTCTTCATTTTTCAGAATACTGGCATAGAGCGTATTGTCCGTCGCGCTGGCATCGCCGCTTTTCCCGGCTTTCTCCAGCAACAGCCCCTTTGCGCCGCCCAGGTCCGTTATTGTAGAAACACGGTCCTCCAGGGCATCGAAAAAGTTCCACATCAGGCCGTTTTCGGATGTCCGGACAGCCCGCTGGGCTGATGTGAGTTTGCGGGCCGATGTGGCCGAATAGGTTTCTGATTTCTGCGTGAACAGGGTGAGCACCGCTTCCGGATCCTCTTCCAGCGCTTCTGTCAGGGCCGTTTCGTCCACCACCAGCTTTCCGCTCTCATCATAGCTGTCCGTCTCGATCCCGATGGTGAAAAGCGTGCTGTCTGTGCCGGATACCGAGCTGTATAGCACGGATCGGAGGTCCCGAAGCAGCCCCTTGATGACACTGTCATTCTCCAGCAGCCCGGTTTTTGCGCTTTCGTTCCAGGACTCAATCTCCGTATCCGTCATCTCCTCTTCCTGAGCCTGGGTGAGGGGAGGATAATCCCGGTCGTAATCTTCATTCAGCTTTTCTGTCAGCGACTCCACCAGCGCGTTGTAATCTGTCACGAATCCGGTGATCAGCTCAACGGCCGCATCCGCATCATAGGTTACAGAGCAGCTCAACGACTCTTCGGTCACTTTCAGGAAGCTGTAGGTCACACCGTTCAGTTCCAGGTCATTGGTGCTTCGGGTGTATTTTTTGCCATCCACGGTGCTGATGGCATCCAGCCCCGCCGTCACGGTCTCCAGACCAAAGGCGCTCAGGAATGTGGAATCCTCCTCAGAAAGGGTGAAGGTCTGCCCCGCCCCGGTGCTGCTGGCTGTGAAGACCATCCGGTCCGCATCGTCGTCATAGCTGAGGGTGACCCCGGCATCGCTCTCGTTGATGGTGGCCATCATATCATCCAGGGTATCCGCACTGTCAAACGTGAAAGATGTCCCGTTGATATCCAAAGTCACTTCATCGTCGTCATTGAACGTGAAGGGCGTTCCCATGGCCGCCGCAATTTCTTTCAGGGTGGCTGAGGTATCCAACCGATTGCTCTGTTCGCTGGTGCTTGCAAACCCCAAAGCATCCAGGGCATCACTCCCCGCAATGCTCAGGACATAAGCCCCACTGTCTTCAACGACCGAAAACGTCACAAACCCATCCGTATCTTCCGCCACCGTGATTTTTCCGGAACCCCAGGTATCATCCACCAGGGTCTGAAGATCCTCTGCGGAGGTGACATCCGTGCTGATGGCCAGCTTTCGGGCGACGCCGTCCAGGGTCAGTGTCAGGGTGTTGCCATTCAGGGCCGTGTAGTCCGGGGTGGAAGACCCCGCCAGCCCCGCCGTGACCCCGGATGTGCCGGTGCAGGCAGCCGCCGTGGCCAATTGGGAGACTTCCACCGTATGGCTGCTGCTCGCAGCACCCGAACCGGCCGAGATGGTGAAGTACTCTGAATCCTCTTCCGTTGTGGCATACGTTGAAAAGCTGGTGGCAGAGAGCAGGTTGCTGCTGCTGGAAAGATAATTGAAATACTTGTCCTTGAAGGCGGTCAGTTCCGTGTTGACCTCCCTGTATGCATCTACACGCCATTCATTCAGAATCTTTTCCTGATAAACGGCATCATATTTATAGGTTTCCGCTTCCATCAAGCTGGCGACGGTTTCATCCACATCGATGCTGGATGAGAGACCGCTGACGCGGCTGCTGCTGGTCATCCCCGCTACGTACATCCCTGTCCCTCCTCATCTACACGCAGGCCCGATACCCATGGCCATATACCGTTTCAATCCGAAGGGAGTCGAGCTTGCAGCGAAGCCGCCGCACCAGGTCGTCTACGACCCGATAGTTGCAGAAGCTGGTCGTTCCCCAGATCGTATCCAGAATCTGCTCCCGGGACAGGGCATACCCTGTGTGCCGGGCAAACATCATCAGCAGATCGAACTCCTTGGAAGTCAGCTGAATCTCCCTGCCTATGTAGCTTACCGTCCGGCGCCCCTCATCAATGGTGTAGCCCTGCAGCTTCAGGCTGCCGAACCGACCGATATGGTAGTTGCCGTTTCCGCCTGCCATCAGCCGATGGGCCCTCAGTACCAGTTCCCGGGGATCAAAGGGCTTTTCCACATAATCGTCCGCCCCGATTTCCAGACTGAGTACCCGGTCCGCCATGGACTTACTGGCCGTTGTAATGATGATGGGAACACCGGCATTCCGTTTCCGGATCCCCTTCACCTCTTCATAGTCCTTTAATGTCGGCCGGTCAAGATCCACGATCCAGAGCTGGACCCGTTGTCCGGATGCCCCTGTACCAATTTCATCAAATGACCGGAACCGCTTCACTTCATAGCCCTCCTGGCTCAGAAAAAGCGTTGTGATCCTGTTTAATTCGGCATCATGCCCCACCAAATTAACTTGAGCCTGCATGAAGTCCCTCCGTTTCACATAGTTGTCGTTACAGTTCTATTAAACAGGGGAATTGTGATGATTTCATGTGTAAACCGCTGCAAACTGTGTGAAAAATGCGGCGATATAGCGGCAGCTTCACAGCAGAAAATCCACCAGAGACGGCAGAACCAACTTGGAGGAAGCCTTCAGCGAGGCCTCATAGACACTTTCCGCCTCGGAATACTCCACGCTGATCTTGGCAATGTCCACATCCTGCGTTTCCGACAGCAACGTGTCATAAATCTCATAATCATCCGTCAGCCGCTGGGTACTCAGCTCCAGGGCGCTCCGTCTGGCCCCTGCCCGGGCCGTCAGATTCAGGATCGTGTCCTGGTTGGCGTCCATACTGTCCAACAGGGCATCGGTGTCCAGGGTTTCCGTTACCACCGTTCCCGTGTCATCCACATACTTGTATTCCGTATCCCCTTCCAGATACATCTGGAATTTCTTCAGGGTTTCATACATGCCGTCCGCCCCGGTTCCAAGGACCTCCCAGCCCTCGGTGTTCACCGTCACGGTGCTGTTAAACCCGGTGTTATAGGTCTTGGACTGGCTCACTGTGGTATCCACCACATTCCCGGTATTGGCGGTATAGAAGGCCAGCAGATCGGCATCGGAGACATCCGTCGAAACGGCCCCCCCCAGATCGGTGTATTTGCCCTGATACGTGATCATGTCGATGGCACTGCTGCTGTCCGCTGCCACCGGGCTCTCCTCTGTCTGGAAGCCCCCGAACACATAGCGGCCCGCGTAATCGGTATTGCACAGCTCCACCACCTCTTCTGTCAGTTCCTGCACCTCTGCCAGGATATCCGCCCGGTCCTCATCGGTCAGGGTGCCGTTGAAAGCCTGCACCATCCGCTCCCGGACCGTCGTCAGCGCATCCGTGATGCCGCCGAGGGCCCCTTCGGTCACCTTCAGCCAGCTGGTGGCGTCCTCACTGTTTTGCTGATACTGCTCAATCTTGCTCATATAGGCGCTATACTTCAATACCGTGGATGCCCCCACGGGATTGTCCGACGGGGTTTCAATGCTCTTGCCGGAGGACATCTGGGAATACGTCTTGTTCAGACTGTACAAGCTGTTGTTGAGGTTATACATCACATTATTGGATATCATGCTGTTCGTAATCCGCATCCTCAGCCTCCCACCACGTTGATCGTGACATCGAATATATCTTTCCAGACGCTGATCATCTGCGCCGCCGCATCGTATATTTTTTCATACTGCACCAGATTGTTGGATTCCTCGTCCACAGATACGCTGGTGACAGCCAGGCGATTGGTCTCGGCCTGGGTCTGCAGCGCCAGGGTATGGGATTCCATCCGCGTAGCCCGCTGTGCCACAGCCCCTTCGGTGGTCAGAATCCGGGTATAGGCATCCTCCAGGGAACCGTCCTCCGTCACCGCCGTGCTTTTGAACAGGTCCACCAGCTCCGAGATGACCAGGCTGTTGCCTTCCTCCCCGGACACCGTGGAGGCACCCAGCATGGCAGGGGAACCGGCCACATCGGAGGAAAGGCTGATATTGGCCGCGGTGATGGTGCCGTAGGGGTCCGTCAAGGCGATAAAATCGGCGGAGGAGGCATCCGAGGCCGTCAGAAGCCGGATACCGGTGGTCCCGTCCTCGGTATAGCCGTCTGCCAGCCCAGTGCCTAAATCCGTACCGTCACTGCTGACCCCTTCATTGATCAGCCGTGCAAAATCCTGGGCCAGGGTGTCCAGGCTCTCCAGGTAATAAGGAATGCCATTGTAGCTGTCCCCCTCACCGGTACCGTCCCGCAGATCCATCAGCGCCTTCAGCTCGCCGCTTTCAAAGGTCACCGGATTACCGGAGGCTTCCCAGGTCACATCCCAGGCCGGCGACCCATCAGCCAGGGCAGTGGAGGTGGTGCAGGTGAGGACATTGGTGTCCGTCCCCTTCACCAAGGGATAGCCATCAATCAGAACCTGGCACTGGGAATCCGATTCGGACCGGATGGCCGTGACATCGGTGAGTTCTGAAAGCCGGTCGATCAGTTCATCCTGCTGATCGCACAGCTCATTGCAGCTGGCACCGCTGAGGGTCACCGTTCGGATCTCCCCGTTCAGGTAAGCCAGCTGCTCAGCAATGCTGTTGATTTCGTCCACCCGAAGCTCAATATCGTCATTGGCCGAATCCTGAAGCTCCTGCAGCTTCTCCGCAGTGCTGTTCATGCTGTCGCAGATGGAGGACGTCGCTTCCAACAGCTCCGTCCGCACCGCGGTGCTCTCAGGATCCGAGGCCAGGGATTCCATTGTTGAATAGAAGTCCGACATCAGCTGGGACAAGCCCGTATCGGAAGGATCATCGAAGATCCCCTCCACCTCTGTCATGGTCTTGCTCTTCGTGTACCATTCCCCATATGCCGAGGTGCTGTCCCGGTAGGAGCCATCCAGATAAGCATCCCGCTGTCGCTCGATCTCCGTCACCAAGGATCCCGAACTGACCGAAACCGACCCAAAGTAGGCCGGCGTGCTACTCCCCGATGCGGTCACGGCCACTTGCCGGGTGTAGGATGTATTGGCCGCATTGCTGACATTGGCATTTGCCGTATACATGGAAGCCTGCGAGGAATACAGTGCCCGGGACGATATATTCAACCCGGTAAAAGTTGAAGCCATGGTACACCTCCTAACCTTTCATATCGTTGATGATCGTATCCAAAAGATCACTGACGATGCTCAGAATCTGCGCGTTTGCACTATACGCCTGCTGATAGGCGATCATCCGGGTCAGCTCCTCATCCAGGGAAACCCCGGTGACAGAGGTGCGCTCGGTGGTGATCTGTTCCACCACAGCATTCTGGGTGTCCAGATTGGTCGTCGCCGTGTCGCCTATAAAGCCTGTCCACTCCGCCAGGGAGGACTGAAAACTCGAGACGGTAACGGTATCCCCATCGGTGGTGGTGATGATGTCGGAATCCAGAAGCGCCGCAATACTGAGCGCCGCATCGCCGTCTCCGCTTTGCCCTGCCGCCGAGCAAGCCAGGCTGTCGGTATCGTCCAGGGCGGTGTTCACCCGAAGGTTTCCGGCACTGAGCGGCTGCCCGCTGTCAGCGGCGGTGAAGAAATCAAGCCCCGAGAGGTTCCCCTCCAGATCATAGGCCGCGGCATGCACCGTGTTGACCGCCTCGGTGAGGCCGGTGGTGTAGGCCTCCAGGGTATTCTCATAGGCTTCCAGCAGACCGGTGGTCTCTGTGCTGAAGCTCACCCCCGCCTCCGCAGGGGCCAATAATTCCAGCTGTGCCTTCAATGAGCCGCTGTTCAGAAACACCGCCCCTCCAGTGGACGCCCACAGGACCCCGTTGATCCCGTCGGCATCCCGGTCTATCGCCAGGGTGCGCACGGTATCGCTGTCCACCAGCAGTTCATTCCCGAAATACACCTCGGTGCCGTCATCCCCCTGACGCACCTTCACATTGCCGTACTCCGAAAGGCTGTCCAGAGCCGTGTTCAGCTGGTCCTCCAGATCCGTTGTGTCCTTCCCCGCTGCGGATGCTGTCCGGATCTGACCGATCAGGGTGGAAATTTCCCCGGAAAGCTGGTTCACGGTGTCCACGGAATCTTCCACATCCGATTCCACCTGCTCCCGGATACTGGCAAGGCCCTCAGACAGGGTCGTCAGGGTCTCCACCAGGGTCGTCCCGGTCTCCACCACCGCGCTCCGGGTCGCAGAATCCTCCGGCGCTTTCCCTGCCTCCTCCCATGCGGAGAAAAATTCCTCCGCCACCGTGCACAGGCCCGTATCGTCGTCGTAGCCCCCCAGGGCGTCAATTTGTGTGGTAATCCCGGACAGGTAGTCCCAGTAGCCCGCCTGTCCAGCTTCTTTCCGGTAGCTGCTGTCCAGATAGCTGTCCCGTATCTGCTGAATCTCGGCCAGATCCGTACCATTGATCGTGCTGGTTGTGGATGTATCGGACATCACCGCCGCCTGGCGGGTATAAGCGCTGACCCCGGAGTTGGAGATATTCCCGGAAGTCACATTCAGCGCCGCCTGACTGGTGTACATCCCCGATGCGGCAACGCGGACAATGGCAAACGATCCCGACATGACCCAGCCCTCCTCTTCTTATCGCTTCATTTATGATTTCATATTGATCAGAACCTGCAGCATCTCGTCCGCCGTTGTGACCACCTTGCTGTTTGCCTGATAGGCCCGCTGGGCCACGATCATCTCCGTGAACTCGCTGGCCAGATTGACATTGGACATTTCCAGATAGCCGGTGCTGATGGTACCGGCGTTCCCGGTTCCGGCCTGATACATATTCGCCTGTGTGCCGGAATTCGCCGTGGTGCTGTACAGGCTGTTGCCGGTTTTCTGGAGCCCGGCGGCGTTGGAGAAGGTGGCCAGGGCGATGCAGCCCAGGGGCCGGGTTTCGCCGGAATCGTACACCCCGGTGATCACGCCGTCCTGGCCGATGCTGTAATCCACCAATTCAGAAGCCTCCCGGCCGTCCGATGACAGGACATAGGCCGTGCTGTCGCTGTTGTACATCGTGGTGGCCGAGAAATCCAGATCGAAGGTCACATCCGTGGTCCCATCCACATCCAGCGTCACCGCCACCGAGGATTCGTATCCGGTTTCATCCACGTTGTTCCCGCTGGAATCGAATTTCAGGTACCCGGTTGAGGGGGTCGGCGTTGATCCGTCTTCGGCGGTGATTTCGTAATACCACGTGGTTTCGTTCGTCGTGTCGTCCACATAGCATTTCGTGAAGTTCACATCCGCCTCATGGGCATTCCCCAGAGAATCGTATACGGTCATGGTTGTCGTCGCCTGTGTGGTGATATCCGCCGTGGCAATGGTGCTGGCTGCGGTTCCCAGAGCGGTCTCCGAGGAATCCAGATTCCCGGTCAGGGTCACTGCCGTCGTGGCCTCCGGATTCAGGGACTGCTTATTGGCGATAAAGCTGTCCGAATACAGGTTCAGGGCAACGGGGTCCGTGGTGGTGTCGAAGGTCACCGTGCCGTCATCGGCCTCGGTGTATTCCGCCCAGCCGCAAACGCACAGGCCGTCCGAGGTAACCAGATTCCCCTCGGAATCAATGCCGAAATTCCCCGCCCGGGTGTAGGAGAACGTGCCATCCGCGTTCTTCACGACAAAATAGCCCTCCCCATCAATGGCCATGTCCGTGGCGTTCCCGGTTTGCTGCATACTCCCGGTGGTGGTGTCCGTGGTGATGGAGGCCAGGGATACACCCAGCCCCACCTGCATGGCGTTGGTGCCACCGGTTCCGGTATTGCCATTGGGAGCGGACGCACTTTTGATGGTTTGGTTCAGCACATCAGAAAAACTGACATTCTGCGATTTATAGCCCACCGTGTTGGAGTTGGCGACGTTATTACTGATGACATCCAGTTTCGTCTGATTCGTTCTAAGACCGCTCACCGCGGTGTATAAAGAGGGCATCATGATGCCTCACCTGCCTTTTTTAGGGTTTTAGGACCGCTCTTCAGAGCCGTTCCTTCTAAGATGCCTTGCCGACTGAGGTGATATCACTCATGTCGATATAGCTGCCGTTGATCTCCAGGTATGTAACGCCGTCCGTCGTCTTTACCCCTGTCACCGTTCCACTGGCTGTCGAGGTGGTTCCTGTATCGGAATCCGTTGCCGTATAGGAGGCCGTCAGCCCCAGCATGGAATAGGACCGGGTAGCCGTCATGCTGGCATTCATCTGTTCCATCTGGTCCAGCATGCTGTACTGGGTGATCTGATTGGTCATTTCGCTGGTATCCATGGGGTCCATGGGATCCTGATTCTGAAGCTGCGTCAGCATCAGCTCCAGGAAATCCGTTTCTCCTAATTCAGCATTCGGATTGCTGTAAGTCGTGGTTGAAGCTGCCACGGCCAAAGACGATGATACGGTGGATGTGGTTGACATAATATCGCGCCTCCTCTGGGTTCTTGTTCTCACTGTAAGCGCTAATCATGGGATAAAAATGGCGCGGAGGCCTGATACTCGCGGTAATTCATGTGAAATTGCCCGCTTCATGTGAAATACACGGGTTTCGGTGAAGACCCTAAAGTTTTCCCTTCATCCTGCCGATATATTGAAAACGCAACACGCCAAGGCACCCTTCAAACTAAAGAGCGTGCACCGGCGTGTTGCGTTTGTTTGTTTTTGTAAATTTTTTGAATATAACCCTTTGAAGCAAGGGCAGTTTACATAACCGAACACTGATCGACAAAAAAACTCCCGGTCCTCTTCAAATGAAGACCGGGAGTTCGTGTTTCTATGGGTCGATTCTTATGATCAAGCGGGTTCCGGCTCGGATTTCCAAACAATGCCGAAGACCACGCCGCCCTCCGTGTTCTGAGCATAGCTGCTGCCCTGGTGCGCTTGGGCGATGGCCTGCACAATGGCCAGCCCCAAACCAAAGCCGGAGGCGTCTGACTGTTGCTCACGAATCCCCCGGTTAAAGGGCTGCCAGATGGATTCCAGCTCCTGCTCCGAGATGTGGGAGCCGCTGTTGAAGACTTCCAGACAGACGGTATCCCCCTCCATGCCCACATGGATGCGCACCTCGCCCCCTTCCGGGGTATGCCGCAGGGCATTGGTGAGAAAATTGGTCAGGGCCTGTTCAATCCGGCGGCCGTCACCGGTCACCGGGCAGGTTTCCGGGCCGTCCGCAGTCAGGGACACCGTGTGCTTGGCAAACATCACCTGATACCGCTCCAGGGAGGTCTTCACCAGGGTCATCAGATCCAGGGGATGTACCCGGACACTGAAAGCGCCTGCATCATAGCTGGAAAGGTCCAGCATGTCCTTAATCAGGGCATTCATGCGCTTGGTCTCTTCCACGATTACATCACAGTAATCTCCAATCTGCTCCGGGTCCTGGGCCACGCCGTGCCGAAGGCCGTCGGCGTACCCCTGGATCATGCTGAGGGGCGTCCGCAGCTCATGGGACACGTTGGAAATGAACCGCCGCCGCATCTGATCCAGCCGCCGTTCCCGTTCAATATCCTCCAGAAGCCGGGCATTTGCCTTTTCAAGATCCTGCAGGGCCGTGCTGAGCCTGTCCGACATGGACTGAAGGCTGGAGCCCAGCGTGCCCAGTTCATCCCGGTTGCTGATCGCCACCGCCTCCGAAAAATCCAGATCGGCCATTTTCCGGGCCACCCGGTCCATCGCCAGGATCGGCGCGGTCACCCGTCCAGAGACGAGGAACACCCCAATGGAACCCGCCAGCAGGACAATGGCCCCGGAAACCAGAATGAATATCGTGGCGACCTGGCTGCTCTCCTTCAGGGGCATCACCGGTTTCATCATGACCAGGATCTGTCCATTTTCCAATTTGCCCATCAGGACCAGTGAGTTCCTTCCCCCGGTCTTATTTTCCGTAAAAAACAGGCCATCCGTTTGCGCTTCTTGGGCATAGCGTTGAAACAACCCTTCCACTTCCGAGGTGATTTGCTGTTTCTCAGGGTTGCCGACGATCGGCTCTGTTCGCACGTGTTCTGGAAGGCCGTCCCGCTTCCATCGGGGAAGCCCGGCATTGTAGGCCATTACACCATCCGCCGAAAAAACGCCCAGGAAGAGCCCGGAGCGGAAGGCGTATTCATCCACCACGTCCTCACTGAGGGTGCCACTGCCTGCGCTCTCCTTCAATTCAGAAAACGCCTTCTCCATGGCCTGTCGGCTGCCGAAAATAAAAATATCGTCCAGGAAGAAGACATTGATCACCAGGACGGATATCAGAAACAGGCTGAGCAGCCCTAAGAAAGCTGTAAAAAGATTGGTGCGTATGGATCTGAACATCTCATACCTCCAGTCGGTAGCCATGGCCCCGAACGGTTTTGATCCGCTCCCCAGCCGTACCGATCTTGGACCGCAGATTCTTGATATGGGTATCCACCGTTCGGGGATCCCCGAAGAAATCCGCGCCCCAGACACCATCCAGGATGGTATCCCGATCCAGGGCGATATTGCGGTTGGCAATCAGGAAAGCCAAGAGCTCATATTCCTTGGGAGCCAGATCCACCGGGGAACCGGAGACGCTGGCCTGTCTTGCCTTCTCGTCCACCAGGAGCTCGGCGCACTGGAAAATCTGACGATGAACGCCTTGCGTTCGTTTCAGCATGGCCTTCACCCGGGCCATGAGAATTTCATATTCGAAGGGTTTCACAATGTAGTCGTCCGCACCGGAGCTGAACCCTGTCAGCTCATCCTGGGTATCTCCCAAAGCCGTTAAGAACAGCACGGGCACATCAGAGGTCTGCCGGATCACCCGGCAGACCTCCCACCCTTTCAATACTGGCATCATGACATCCAGAATCACCAGATCCACATCCGGATTCTGTCCGAACAGCGTCACCGCTTCCAGCCCGTTGGCCGCTTCCAGGACATTGTAGCCTTCTTTTTTCAGAAAATCCCGGATCAGCATCCGGATTCCCCGCTCATCTTCAGCTATAAGGATCGTAATCAGGTGATTCATAGGTGCCCTCGCTTACAGTGGTTTATTGAGTGACTTCAGTGGTTTTCACCGGTGCTTCACCGGGCTTGTCCATCCCGTCAGGACCGTGGCCAGGGCCGCGATCGCCGGGTTCGTTGTTTTTCATCAGATCCTGGAGCGCGTCGGCCTGGGCCTGGGTCAGCGTGCCGTCGGAAACCAGGCCGCTGTAGACAGCGGTCAGGGCTGCAGCATGCTTGGCTTGCATTTCCGTATGCTTCGCGTCCATTTCCGCCTTCAGTGCAGTCTTTTCAGCGTCAGTCAGGCTGCTGAAATCCACCTTTGTCTTTCCATCGGCATCGGAAGGCTTGTTGGCATCCATCTCCGCCTGCATCGCCTCACGGACAGAGGTCATGGCATCTTTGACGGCGGCGGTGTCCTTAAAGGTCCCTGCATCCACCAGAGGCTTCACCTCGGCGGCAAAGGCGGCTGTCCGCTGTGCTTCCATATACGCATCAACCTTATCTGCCAGTTCCTGACTGATCAGTCCGTCTGTGGCCATCCTTGCGAAGTGGGAGGCTGGTTTTGTGCCGGCCTCAGGTTTTTCACCATCGGCAGGTTTCGTAGCCGCCGTATCCTTCATCGCTTCCCGTTTGGCGTCCATGGCAGCCCGCTGGGTCTCCATGGCCTTCTCCAGGGTCGTTTTCTCCTCGGCGGTGATGATCCCGTCCGTCACCATCTTCGTCAGCATCTCCGCATTTCGGTCAATCCGCTGCTCCGTGCTGGAGGCGTTCCCCTTTGAGGCCGTAGCATCCGACAGGGTATCCGCATACACAATGGCCCCAGTCACCAGCAAACTTCCAAGCAATATCGTGCTGATGACTTTCTTCATCACTGTTACATTCTTCATCATAATCGTTCTCCTCTCAAGTGTAGGTTCCCATGTGGGATAGCTTAAGAATAGTCTCCCAATGTGAAGCCTATGTGATGAAAAAAGTCCGATTCATGACAAATCTATGAACCCTTAGTGAACGTTCTTTTTAAAATCCAGCGTAATCAGCTCTAAAACCTGCTCCGGGGTCAGATGGGAGGCATCAATGAGGATCCGGTGCTTCTTATCCTGATCCTTGTAGGTAATCCGGGCCGGTGTGGGGTCATCGGTTTCTTCCTCGTCCCCATAGGCGATGATGGTGATTTCCGCCTGCAGCTCTCGGCCCGGCGGCAGCACTTCAAATCCGGAGGCAATCAGAAGCTTTTTCAAATCGTTCAGCCCTTCCTGTAATGCGATGCGATAACGCTTCATGAATGCGTCCCCCTTTCAGGAAAAATGATTGTATTTTTATTAGGTATTCATACCCATCAGCCGCTCGGCTTAAGCTATTATTTCATGCGCGCCTTCACTTCAGACAGGAGTCCGACGTGGTTCTGTTCTTCCTTGATCAACTGCTTCAATTGCTCCTGTTCGTTTTCCGGCAGATGTTCCGCCAGGTCGGATAAAAATCGGATGGTCTTCCGTTCCAGCTTCAGGCAGCTCTCCAGGGCATCAAAAATGCTTCCGAAGGCCCCCTGATGGGTGCTCAGGCCAAATTCCTCATCAATCCGGGCCAATGTCAGCTCATCCTGGGCCAGCAGGGCGGCGTTCAGGCCCAAAGTCCGGCACATGTTCCCATAGATTTTCCGGTGTCTGGCCTCATCATTGGCCAGCATTAAAAACAACGTTCGGATGTGCTTGTCGTGCTGAGCCTCAGCCAATTCCGTGTAATACTTGCTTCCCGATTCCTCCAGAATAACCAGAACCGTCATGATCTCTTTTAAAACCAGTGATGCTGCCATAGTTTTCTCTCCTTCCGAATCGGTATTCTTCCATAATCGTAAGCAATTCAGCGGCCTATGTCAAATGAAGTAAGGAATCCTGTGATTTTTTTTGATGAACCCTGAATGAAACAGGTATAGTAGTAGAAGAATACCCCACAGGAGGATCACATGAAACATTCCCGGCTTAAAGGTCTCATCGCAGTGATCCTCTCCACCCTGGGCTATGGATTGATGCCCCTGATCTCCAGCGTTGCCTATGCCAGCGGTACCGCCGTGGAATCCCTGCTTTTCACACGGTTCCTCGTAGCCGCAGTCATCACCTGGGGGCTGGTCCGATTCATGGGGATCCCCTATTGGACCACCTTCCGGCATCTCCTGTATATCCTCGTTTTCTCATTGATAGGCTACACTCTCTGCGCCCACCTGATGTTCAGCGCCTACCAGCACATTTCCGGTTCCCTGGTAACGATGATCGTCTTCCTGCACCCTGCCATGATTGTCATTTGGGAAGCCGCCACCGGTCACGGACGCCCTGGGCCGGCTAAGATTGGTGCCCTGGTCCTCACCCTCCTTGGCCTGGTCATCATCCTCTGGGACCCCAACGCCGTCCTGAACGTGCCCGGGGTTCTCATGAGCCTGGGGGCCGCCCTCACCTATGCCTACTTCTGCATCGCCGTCGTAGAGCCCCGGACCCGGCACATGTCGTCCCTGGCGATCACCGCCTATGTCATCACCGTATCCCTGGTCGGCTACCTGATCCTGGCCTTGGCGGCCCATGAACCTCTGATTCCCCAAACCCTCGCAGGCGTTTCCATGGCCATTGTCCTGGGCATCGTTTCAACCGCCTTCGCCTCCCTGGCCTTCTACTGGGGCATCAAGCAGGTGGGCCCCAGCACCGCCGCCCTGGCCAGCACCTTTGAACCGGTATTCGTCGCCCTCATCGGCGTTCTCTGTCTGGGCGAAACCCTGACCTGGCGCTTTCTTCTGGGCAGCGCCCTGATCCTGGGAGCCCTGCTTCTGCTCAATGCGGAGACCACGCCGGCAAAGACCAGCGAATCCGCTTCATCCCCTGCCTGAAACCATTCAAAAAGCCGCAGATCCGGAGATCTTCCCCCCGGTCCTGCGGCTTTCTTATTTTTTGATTTCCGGTAAAATAGCCAATCGGATCAGCCGTTCGTGGGCGCCAAATTCCGGCAGCACCTTCCGCCCCATGAAAACCACCTGCAGGACCAGTTCCGGAAAAATGTAAATCCGCTGGCCCCCATGGCCGAAGGCCGCGTAGAACCGTTCCCCCGCTACATCGCCAATCCAGGTCTGATAGCCGTAGCCGGCATATCCCCGGGTAGCGGGCACCTGCACGGTGGAAAGCGCCGCCAGATACTCCCGGGAAATGAGTTGTTGCCCGTCCACACGGCCCATCTCCAGCAGCAATCCGCCCAATCGGTTCATCCCCGCCGCCGTCAGGCTCAGGCCATGGCCCCCATAAGGGATTCCGTTGCCATCCGCAGCCCAGGCCCACTGCCCCTCAGGAACCCCCAGAGGCTTCCAGAGCACCTCGCGGCAATAGTCCCGGGGGTTCATGCCGGTAACCCGGTTCAGCAGGATCATCAGCAGGTGGGAAACCCCGCTGCTGTACGTGTACGTTTCCCCCGGTGTCGATTCAAGGGGTTGCCCCAGAATGAAACCTGCGGGATCATCCGCCCCCAGGAACTGTCGAAAAACCCCGTCCGGCGCGCTGAAGGTGGCAATTTCGGGCCACTGGTAGCCCGCAGTCATCGTTAATAGATGATACAGGGTCAGCCCTTCCGGTATCAGGGTCCCGTATTCCGGAAGCAATTTTCTGAGGGGGGTGTCCACCCCCGCCAGGAACCCTTGCTCCAGGGCCTTTCCCACCAGCAGGGCCGTCACCGTCTTGCTCACCGAAAAGACCGGCAGGGGCACGGCAGGGGCCATCGCCTCAAACCACCGGTCCATCAGCACCGCATCTCCGTGCCTGACACTGCAATAAAGAATAGCCTTCCCCCGTCTCCGGAGATTCATGATTTCAGAAATCAGCAGATCCATGAGCCACCTCGCTTTCGATGCCGCCAGTGCGCTAGAATCCTAATGTGATGCCGCCACGGCTCATATAAAGGCTGCTGAGTCCTCGTGTTGCCACGATAAAGACCTCCTTGAATGGATACCGTTCCTCAATGGCGATCTTCAGCTTTTCGGCTTTCTCAAGGGCTTCACAGTGTGAAATCCCCAAAATCCGGCTGGCATGATCCTGACAGGATTCCCCCACCAGTGCCGCCAGCTTCTCAATGGCCTTATTCTCGCCCCGCACGTTTTCCACCAGTTCCGCCTCGCCGAACGCATTGGCGCAGAGGATGGGCCGGATGTTCAGCACCGTGGCGATGGTCCCCTTCAGCCTGGATACCCGGCCATTCTTGATCATCGTCTCCAGGGAACCCAATTGAAAGTAAAAGTGCATCTTTTCAATATAATGGCTCACCTCTGCAACAATCTCATGTTCGCTCAGCCGCTGATCGATCAGCTCACCGATCTTCCTGGCAATCAGGGTTTCCCGCACCGAGGACCCCTTGGAATCGAAGATGTGGATGAACTTTTCCGGATGCTCCTGAATGAACAGCTCCCTTGCCAGCACGGCGCTGTTGTAGGTTCCGCTGAGGGCGGATGTCATCGTGACCACAAACACAGAACCCGCCTCTTGGTAGGCATCCATAAAATCCTGGGGCGACGGGCAGGCCGATTTCGGAATCTCCTTGCTGGCACCGATGTCATCCAGCATGCTTGACACATCCAGGGTCTCATCATCCCGATAGTGCCGGTCTCCCAGGGTGATTGTCAGGGGGACCAACGTGATGTCGTATCTGTCCTTCATTTTTTCTGTTAATTCACAGCTGCTGTCTGCAACAATCCTCATACTTACCTCACACAATGAAATGGCCCTGCCTGAATGAATTATTTTTCCCAGTATACCACATGACAGGCGGGCTGAGTATTGGAAGGACAGACAGACCGCAGTATACTGAAAGAAAAGGCACCAGGAGGGAAAACCGATGAAGCCCATCGCCAACAACCTGATTGCCCCCTGCGGGATGAACTGCACCGTCTGCAGAGCCTTTCTGCGAGAAAAGAACCCCTGTTGCGGCTGTCGGGGCTCCGATACCGACAAGCCCAAGACCATCCTCACCTGTAAGATCCGAACCTGCGATTTCTTGAAAACTTCCGGAGTGCAGTTTTGTTACGCGTGTCCGAATTTTCCCTGTAAACCCCTTAAACACCTGGATTTGCGATACCGTACCCGGTACAGAACCAGCGTCATTGAAAACCTTGAAAGCATCCGGCAAACGGGAGTGGATGCCTTTATGGCGAAAGAGAAAGAAAAATGGCGATGTGATTTTTGCGGAGGGGTTGTCTGTATTCATGATGGCGTATGTGGGACTTGCGGAAAAGTAAAGTGAAAGAGAGCGTTCATAGACACAGCGATAGCCCCTCAAAAATGAGAGGGCTATCGCTGTGTATGGGCAGTAATCCTGTGATATTTTTAGAAATATGCAGGTAAAAAAGGTAGCGTGTGGAATAATGTCCAGTAGAGATATTGAATGGCCCCTTTCAGAAACCAAGCCGAATGAAGTGGATTTGTGCTTGGTTTCAAAACTGAAACGGGTAGAGACGGCAAGTATTCGATGAAGCTGTTGATTTGGATTGTGTTTTGCTGTCGTAAACACCGAAGTTATATGGCAGCCCCAAAGATTAAGAAAGACATCAAAATCTCAAACCTTTACGGTATAATAGAGTCAGAGGAGCGTGATTTCAATGACACTTACTGAAAAACTTATAAAAGAGTTTGAAGAACTTCCAGAACAGAAACAAGCTGAAGTTGTTGATTTTATTGAATTCTTGGCAAGAAAAGAAGAAAGAGACATGGAAAATCTATTGGATGCTGTAATTGCAGATAATATGCCTGCTTTCAAGGAACTTGCAAAATGAGAACAATGCAGATAAGAGACATCATAAAACTGCATTCAAAAATGATTGAAGCCACTGGGGGATCATCAGGAATTCGTGATATTGGCTTGGTTGAAAGCGCCTTGAATAGATGCCATTCAAGTTTTGGCGGGCAGGATATGTACCCGGAGATGATTCGAAAAATCTCAGTGGTGACTTACAGCCTTGTTAATAATCATGGATTCATTGATGGAAACAAACGTGTTGGAATTGCCGTCATGCTTATCCTGCTGAAACTAAATAGTTTTCAGATTTCCTATTCCCAAAGCGAATTAGTTGAATTGGGTTTAGGGATTGCATCGGGCATAATTAAAGAAGATGAAATTGAACAATGGATAATGCATCACACCGGCTGAATAAGCCTATTTTTTTTGAGCAGGCGACACCATTTTATAACATAAAAGGAAACACGAGTTTTAAGGCTGCCATATAACAATGACTTACCGCAAGGGCTTCGGGCATGATCGGGGCAGGCTCATTCTGTCCGGTTCAGTGGGCGTCGGCAATGCGGAACGTTATATGCCATTCAGGGGGCAAAATGCCCGCCGCCTTAGCGGGCACTTAAAGACCAGAAGAAGACAAAAATGAGAGGTGCACGAGTTGTTTGAACCAGTTGTTTTCATTCCGATTCTATACGCGTATTGTGTGGGACTCACTGCCGCTTTTGTAGGATACATAACAAAATCAATATCAATGTTCATCAAGATTGAGAAAGCTGACATAAAAGCAAAGGTACAGTGTGGTTCTTTCATTTTTGCTTGTATTGCTGCAATAGGTTGGATGTATAAGGCGTGTATATTTACGGAAAAAGTACCCTCACATGAAGTGCTTGTAAGAATGTACTCAACCTCGAGAATGAACGGAATGATTGTAGCCCTTGTTACTTGTAACATCCTATTATTACTTTTAGGATGGCTTAGGGAAAAACATCCAAGTAAATATGGTTTCAAAGAAATTGAAAAGAAGCAGAAACACATAGAAACCCGATGAGTTTTTGCACATCGGGCACAATAGCGAGGACAATATAATGGAATCCGACAACCACAGTACACAGACGTTCTATCATGGCACAAAATCCGATTTGCAGCTGGGAGACCTGATTGAACCAGGCTTCAATTCAAATTACGGCAAAAGAAAAAAGGCGAAGTATGTCTATCTGACCGCCACTTTGGATGCAGCTATTTGGGGTGCTGAACTTGCGGTGGGCAAAGAACGCGGACGAATTTATATAGTAGAACCAACGGGTCCGATTGAAGACGACCCAAATTTGACAGACAAAAAATTTCCCGGTAATCCAACTAAGTCGTACCGTTCTCAGTATCCCTTTAGGGTTGTTGGTGAAATTGGGGATTGGGAAGGACATTCCCCTGAACAATTGTTAACTATGAAAGTCAATTTAGAGCGGCTTAAGAAACTGGGCATTGAGGCAATCGAGGATTAATTAATTTGCGTCGCAAACCCGTAGCGTCAAGTCACCGGCGGGTAAAGCAAAACCCACCGTCCTACGCGGATTAGAAACACCTGCATGAGATAAATGAAAGGAACATAAAATGATGCCCTCGAAGACTATTGGAGAAAAGTTTCTCAGCATATTTGCCATGGTGAAAAAAACTAAAGGGAGCCGTTGAAATGAATGACAAGTTCGAGCTTAGAGACTATTTGATTTACATTATCCCAGGATCTATTTGGTCAATTATTATTTATCGGGTAGGCGTGAGCAATGGACTCAGTTCCAAGACCATTGAGGATATTATCCGCGCTGATAACATTATGGCTGGAATCAGCTTAGTGGTTGTTTTCTATCTTGTCGGAATGATCTTTTCTGGAATGAACTATGTTACTGAGCTAATTTTGAAGTGTTTAAATTCTTCTTTACCCCGGGAAAAGATTGATTTTGATAAATGTGAATTGCTGAGGAAGTACAAATGTTTTTTTGAAGATCCATTGGTTTCAAAAAATAAAGAACGACAATACAGCCTTATTGTTAAGATGCTAAAAGAACTTGGTGATGTAAACGTCTCCAAAAGACCAAGAGATTTGCATTTGTTTTCAAAATCCTTATTCGCTCCACTTTCATCATGGACAGTCGTTTTTTCATGTTTTGATGAATCAATTCCGATTTTATTGTTTGGAACATTTTGCTCAATAATGATGCTCTACCGTGCGTATTCTAAAGATCAAGAATATGAAGAGACTCTCATCTATGAACTGAATTATATTATTGAAAGTAAGAGCCATCCACAAATTTCTCAGTAAGAGATATCCCCCTCGACAGCCCCGCCTTCGAGGGCTTTTTTTGCAACTTACCCCTGCAAAACCGCCGCTTACCCCGCAGCCTATTGAGCACAGAGGATTCCCCACGTATACTGAAAATAGAGAACAAAGGGGGGCCCCCACTATGAAGATCACCATCGAAAATATCCCGGCAGGAAGTGAACCTGAAATCATCCTGCGGTGCAACGAACCGGACGATGCATTGCTGCAGCTGGTTTACTCCATGAAATCCGCCTCGAAGAAGCTGATTGGGACTGCCGATTCACAGATGCACCTCATCGACCCGAAAGATGTCTTCTACTTTGAATCCGTCGACAACAAAGTATTCATTTATCTGCAGGAAAAGGTGTTCGAATCCAAGCTGAAGCTGTACGAAATCGAGGCTGAATATGATCATGGGGATTTTTTCAGAGCCTCCAAATCGGCGATCCTGAATATTACGAAGATCGAATCCATCAGCCCGGTTTTTGGCGGCCGGTTCAAGGCGTTGCTCCTGAATGGGGAAACCGTCTTTATTTCCAGGCAGTACGTGCCCCTGTTCAAGAAGAAAATAGGTTTATAAGGAGGGTTCCCGATGAAACTCAAGGATTATGTGAAATGCCTATTCAAGGAGTTCTTTGCCGCTTGTGGGCTTTTAACCCTGGTTGCAGCGGTTTTTCTAGAAATTTACGCACAGGAAACAATTTCCGCCACGCTGCTCTGGCAGATCATCCTGACGGCTTCAACCTTTACGTGCTTCAAATTCGCTTTTGTCAATAAATACGAGCTGGACGACAGGGCTCAAATGTACAGTTTCTTCATCTGCTCCCTGCTTGCCGATTTCATGCTCCTGATCCTGTTGTTTTTCTTCAGCCCTGGCCGGGCCTTCGCGGCGGGTTTGTTTATCCCCTATCTCCTGATGGTCCTCCTCGTTAAAGGCGTGGTCTATTACATGATGTATGCCAACGGACGGGAGCAGGCCAAGCTGATGAACGCGAAACTGAAGGTGTACAGAAACGATCGGAGCTAATAAAAAAGAACTGCTCCAAACCTTCTGGGAGCAGTCAATCAGGGGTATTCCATTCAGACAATCAACACCCGGCGGCGAAAAGTCTCTGCAGCGCCGCAAGGGGGTTAGCGGGAGAGGATGGCTTTCAATACTTTTTCAGGGGTGGCGGGCAGCTCCCGAATCCGTGCGCCGCAGGCCTGATAGATGGCCTCGGTGATGGCGGGGGCCACGGTGTTGACCACCACTTCGCCGATGGATTTGGCCCCGTAAGGACCCGAAGCATCATAACCGTCAGCCAGTTCAATATGGATGTTCCCGAAATCCCGGCGTGCCGGGATTTTGTATTCCATGAAGGTGTCGTTGATCAGGCGTCCCTTTTGGGTGTAGTCCACCTTTTCCGTGAGGGCCAGCCCGATGCCGGTGACCACACCCCCTTCGGCCTGAATGAGACAGAGCCGGGGGTTGATGGGCGTGCCGCAGTCCACGACGCCGTGGAAATCAAGCAGATCCACCTTGCCGGTGTCCAGATCCACCTCCACCTCGGCATACCCCGCCATATAGGGGGGCGCCGGCCGTTCGGGCACGAAGGAACCACAGGCGACCAGCTGGGCGTGGTTGATATTGTACGTGATTTTCCGTGAGAAATCCTTCAGGGTGATTTCCTGATGGGTTTTGAGACAGGTGATCTTATTCCCGTCGAAGGTCACATCCTCCGCATCGACATTGGAGAAGAAAATCGCCCCGTGTTCCTTGATTTGCTGGATCATCTTCTCGGCGGCGTCCAGGATGGCATTGCCGGTGGTGTAGGTCGTTGAGGAGGCGTAAGCGCCGCTGTCGTAGGGGCTCACATCCGTATCGGCGGTATGGAGGATAATGTGGTCCATGGATACCCCCAGGGCATCGGCGGCGATCTGGGTCAGGATGGTGTCGCAGCCCTGACCCATGTCGGTGGACCCCAGAAGCAGGGAGAAGAAACCGTCATCGTTCAGCTTCAGCACCGCGGAGGCCATATCGATATGGGGCAGACCAGAGCCTTGCTGGGTGATGGCCATGCCGATCCCCCGGCGTTTTGTGCCGGTCCGGACTCCGGGCAACGCTTCCCGCTTCAGGGTCCAGCCGCTCATTTCCTTGCCCCGTTCTACGCACACGGGCAACAGACAGCTGTCCATATGGAAGGGTTCCGGGCCGGAGCCTTTTGTCATTTTGTTATAAAGGGGATGGGTTTCCCCCTGGCGGATCATATTGATTTCCCGCATCCGGACCGGGTCGATGCCCAATTGATCGGCCAGTTCGTTGATGGCGGATTCCAGGGCAAAGGTCCCCTGGGTGACGCCAAAGCCCCGGAGCGCTCCCCCGGTCACATGGTTGGTATAGACCACCCGGCCGTGGAAACGGCAGGCCTCCACCTTGTTGTAGAGGGTCAGCACCTTGCCCCCCGCAGAGCTGAAGGTGGTGGAACCGTGTTCCCCGTAGGCCCCGGTATCGGACAGGCCTTCAATGTCGATGGCGCGGATCCGGCCGTCCCGACTGGCCCCCAGGGTGACATCCAGCTTCATGGCATGCCGGGAGTTGGTGCCCTGGAACACATCTTTCCGGGAGTAGACAATTTTAGAAGGCTTGCCGGTCATCAGGGTGACCAGGGCCGGAAAGAATTCGGCGTTCAGGGTCTGCTTGGCGCCGAAACCGCCGCCGATGCGGGGCTTGATGACCCGGATACGGCTCATGGGAAGGTTCAGGGCAACCGCCAGGGTGCGCCGCACGTGGAAGGGCACCTGGGTGGAGGCGGTCACCACCAGTCGGTCATAGGGGTCCATCTGGGCGAAGGCCCGCTGGGATTCCATATGCCCCTGGCCCTGGGCCTGGGTTCGATAGGTCTGTCGGAAGACCACCTCGCAGTCCCTCAGCACATCGGCCACATGTCCATGGGTATAGTCCGTGGTGGCCACGGTATTTGTCAGCCTGTCGTAGCCCACAGGCAACTGGCTGTAAGCGGCCTCCTCCGGATGTACCAGCACCGGAGAGGCTGCGGCGGCCTCCATATCGAGGAGAGGCGCCAGTATTTCATAGTCTACCTTTAAAAGCCTCAGCGCCTTGTCTGCGGCTTTTTCTGTCGTTGCGGCGACGATGGCAACGGCATCCCCCACATGGCGCACGTACTCATCCAGAATGTACGTATCCATGGGAGAGAGCTCCGGCCAGCACTGACCGGCACGGGTGAAGGGGATCCGGGGCACCTCCTGCCATGTGAGGACCAGCTCCACCCCAGGGATCTTTTTAGCGGACTCCGTCTTGATGCCACGGATCCGGGCAAAGGCATGGGGGCTCCGGAGGACCTTGATGATCAGGGCTTCCTTCGGGGCAATATCATCGGTATAGTGGCCTTTTCCTGTCACCAGGGCCATCCCGTCTATTTTTCGGAGGGACTGCTTAACTGTTTTCATGGTTTTTCACCTCGAAATAGCGCTTTACGGCCCGGAACTGCCCGGCGTAGCCTGTACAGCGGCACAGATTGCCGTTGAGGTATCGGTGGATCTCATCATCCGTAGGATTGGGAACCACGGATTCCAGGTAAAGGATGCTCATGATGAGTCCGGAACTGCAATAGCCGCACTGGTCCGCCCCCTCGTCCACCAGGAGGGTCCCAACGGCTTTCGCCTGTTCCTGGACCCCTTCGATGGTGGTGATGGGTTTTCCCTGGCCCTGGGCTGTCAGGGTGATGCAGGAGAGGATTGCCGTGCCGTTGATATGAATGGTGCAGGCGCCGCAGCTGCCGGTATCGCAGCCTTGCCGGATGCTCAAATACCCCAGCCGCCTGAGGGTTTCCGATAGATATTCGTCCGGTGGGCACTGGATTTCATGGGCCTTTCCGTTAACGGTCAGTTGAATCAGCATGGGTTCTCCACCTCCTGAATCGCTTTCCTCAGCAGGGCTCCGGCCACCGAGCGTCGGTATGCCGCACTGCCCCGGGTGTTGCTGCCGTAAACCAGTTCCCGGGCGATACAGTCCGATGCCAGGGACACCAGATCCGGACTCCAGGGGTGGTTATTGAGGAGTTCCATGGTCTGATGGGCCAGCACAGCGCGGCCCGGCCGTGCGCCGACAGCCACCTGCCAGGCGCCGTCCACTTTTGCCAGCACCAGATTCAGGGCGGCATAGTCGCCGGTGGACAGCCTTACCGACTGAAAGGAAGCAGCGGTGCAGCTTTTGGGGAGCGCCACATGGGTCAGGATGTCCTTCCCCGCAGTTTTCAAGTGCAGGAAGGCTTCAAGGGTCATCTGCCCCTGGCGGTGTAAATAGACCTCTGCCTTCAGGGCCAGCAATGCCGGAATCAGATCTGAGAAGCCATAGCGGGAAAAAACGGTTCCCCCCACGGTCACGGTGTTCCGGAACTGCACCCCCACCACATCCATCAGCGCCTTGGCGAAAAGACCATGATGGCTTTGGTTCAGAACGGCGGAGCGCTCCAGGTCGCCGAAGGTGACCATAGCGCCGACGACATAGCGGTCGGCAGGCGCCTCCTCAATCCGGTTCAAGCCCAGCTCACTCAGATCAATGGCTGTACTGATGCTTTTTTTCCCCAGGCGCAGATAGGCGCCGCCCCCGAGAACCGCGGCGGTTCGGCTGCCCTCCAGGGCCGTGCTGGCTTCTTCCAAGCTTTGCGGGCGCATATAATCTCTGATCTGTATCATCGTGTTTCGCTCCTTCTGGGTGTCAGGGTGCAGTCGACATCCGAAAACAGCCTCCGCTTGACAGGGGGCGGCTTTCGGCTACCGACTGCCAGGCAGTCGGGCCGTTATCATCAGGCGTCCTGAGGTTCTGCAGCGCCAGGACGCTTGGGGGCTTTGGGACTCTCGCTATGAACCGGGGAACCATCCTATTATTATACTGAAAAGTCTCTTCCTAAACACACTCTTTGCCGCTGCACGTCTCAGAAATTATTCAAAATCAACGCTGGGCTCGTTAACCGCCTTCTCCGGTTTGTTCTGGGGCAATACGGCATTCAGGACGATGGCGATGAGCGCGGAACAGATGATGGAATCCTCCAGGATGAACTTGATCACGTAAGGAAGCTGTTCAAGCGCAACGGGCACACGGCTCATGCCGATGCCGACCCCGATGGCCACAGCCAGGATCGTGGTGTCCCGGGTGGTGAGGCCGTTGCGGGTGACCATTTTCATGCCGGAGATGAAAATCATGGCAAATACCATGACCACTGCGCCGCCCAGCACGGAGGGAGGCATCGCCGCACAGACCGCCGCCAATTTGGGGAACAGCCCCGCCGCAATCAGGAAGACGGCGCCGGTGGCGACACAGTACCGATTCATGACCTTGGTCATGGCAACGATGCCGGCATTCTGGCCGTAGGCGGTGTTGGGAAGGATCCCGAAAACCGCTGCTACCGCGGAACCGAAGCCGTCCGCCAGAATTGCTCCCTGCATTTCTTTGGGGGTTGCTTCCCGGTTTTCACCGGCCAAGGTGATACCCGATATATTCCCCAGGGTTTCAAGGGAAACCACAATGTAGACGGCGGCGAATTTGATGATGGCATCCAAGTGAAACTCCATCCCAAAGGCCAGAGGCATGGGCACTGAAAACCAACCAGCGGTGGCCACGTTGGCAAAGCTCACCTTGCCCATGGGGATGGCAACGATGTAGCCTACAATCAGCGCAATCAGGACGGCCGAAAGATTCATGGTCCCTTTGGTGAAGCGCTGGATAAGAACGATGGTGGTAAGCACGATGAAGCCCAGCAGGAAGTTCATGGGGTCCCCGAAGGTTTTAGAGCCGACCCCACCGGCGAAATAGTTGATGCCAACCGGCATCAGATTGATTCCGATGGCAATCAGCACAACCCCGGTGACGATGGAAGGAAAGAATTTTCTCAGGGGCTTGATGAAGATTCCCAGAAGAATGGCCGAAAGGGATCCCACCAAAGCGGCACCCAGGACACCGGAGAGACCATAGGCCTTCCCGGCCGCGATGGCGCTGGGCATGAACGCAAAGCTGGTGCCCACGACTATAGGAAGCCGCGCGCCCACAGGGCCGATGGGATACAGCTGGATCAGGGTTACCAGGCCCGCAATCAGCATGGCCCCCTGGATCATCATGGTCTTCTGATCCATGGGGATCTGCAGGATATTGCAAATAACGATGATGGGGGCGATATTGCCGATGAACATCGCCATGACGTGCTGCAGTCCCAGGGGAATGGCGACACTGAGGGGGGGCTTGCCATCAAGCTTGTAGATCATGTCCTGCTCTTTTGCAACTGCCATAACTGTTCCTCCTTAGAATGGTGAGAATGATGACAAACAAAAACAGGTCAGTACAGGGTAATTTCACCCTATACTGACCTGTTACAGTCCGGCCTTAGCCATCTACAACAATTTCAGCGGTTTTTTCAGTTGTGCCGGCAGTTCCGCTCCAACGCCTTTCGGTCCGGTGCGGCATAATCTGCCTGTGTTAAGAATATCACGTAGGTAGTTGTTGCGCAATTATAACTATTCTCCAAACCGAAAATAAATCCGTTCCATATTCCTGTCCGGTCGGCACTGTACCTCCCCCAATAGGAGGGATGCTCCCAGAACCTCTGCCAGGGACGTCTCCAGGGTTTCCCGGTGCTCCTGATAGAACAGGCTCCGCAGATAGGCCACCAGGGCGCCGTTCCGGTTATTGGCCACCAAGCTGAGCTCGTAGACGGTCAGGGCTCCCTCCACAATCAGCTCCAGACCTTCCCGGCTCATCACGACCCGGACTGAAACCGGCCCCTTGCCGGTGCGGTTTTTCAAAAAAGCCGCCATCACGCTGCGGAGCTTCTGCTCCATTTCCGGGGGATACGCCGGCAGCACCAACGCCGTCGGGATACGCTGACTGCCCAGCCGGTCTGCCGCCGCCAGCTCCAGCACGGCTACCAACTCATCCGGCACCACAGGCTTCACCACATAGCGAACGATCCCAGCCTCCACGGCTTCCAGAATCGTCTGGGCATCCGAAAGGGCGGAAACCACCACGAACCGGCAGTCCCTATCGGTTTCACGGATCCGGCCCATCATCTCCAGGCCTGTCATTTCCGGCATCCGCAAATCCGTAATCACCAGATCCGGCTTGAAAAGACGGTGCTGCTCCAAGCCCTCTGCCCCGTTTCGCGCCGTCAGCAGGGTTCCCACCCGCCTTTTCAGATACTGGCCCAGCTCCTCCAAAGCCACCGGTTCGTCCTCCACATACAGGACTTTGCACTGTTTAAGCATGTTGACCCCTCCCTGCATCTCCATCCGTCTGCCCGCTCCGCGCCGCCTCTTTGCCGCTCAGGGGCAGAACCACCGCCGCGCACAGGCCTTCCTCCGTATTTTCAAGGGACAGGGTCCCTTTCATGGTATTCTCAACGATCAGCCTGGAAATATACAGCCCCAATCCGGTTCCTTCCTTCTGTTCCTTGGTGGTCACATAGGGCTCGAAAACCCCGGCCAGGGCCGCCTGTTCAATCCCGCCGCCGGTATCGCAGATCCGAAGGGAAACCCGGTCCACACCGCCCAAGGATGCCTGCCCCACAGTGATGCGGATATGCCGTCTGCCATTCTCGATTTCCGCCAAGGCATCCAGGGCATTGGTCAGCAGATTGAACACCACCTGGGAGAACTGACTGGGATAGCCGAACACCGTATACTCATCGGCCTGATCCACCGCCACCTCTACACCCCCGGTCCGCAGGGAATCCTCCAGCAGGTCCAGGACCCCTTGCAGATTCCTGTTCAGGGAAAAGAACTCCATCTCCCGGTCCGGTTTCAGGAAATCCCGGAAGGCATCTATTGTCTCCGACATACGGCTGATCAAATTCCGGCTCTTATCCATACTCCGTTTGAAGGCTGAGGTGTCCAACTCCCCATAATCCCAGGCATCCTCCAGGTTCCCCAACACCAGGGACAGGCTGTTCAGGGGCTGCCGCCACTGGTGGGCGATACTGGCAACCATCTCCCCCATGGCCGCCTGCCGGGCCTGATGGATCAGTAGGGCTTCCTTGCGGCGATTCTCATCCATTTCATTCTTAAAGAGCTTTTCCAGCTCCAGATTGATTTCTTCCAGCTTCAGGGCCAGCTCCTGCCGCTCCCCCTCCGCCGGTTCTTCACCCATACCGGTCCCCTCGGCGATTTCCCGCACCAGCTCACGGAATCGGGCTTCACTGCGCTGGAGAGCCGCTTCTTCAATCCGCTCCGAGGTGACATCCACGATGATCCCCAGATGGGCCCGACCATCGGGAAAGCTGTCCGGGATGCGATTGATGTACAGCCGACCCCAGAAAAAACTGCCGTCCTTTCGCTGGTACAGCCGCTCCGTCACATAACCCTCATCGAAGACCCGGGCCACGCTTTCCACCCGGGCCTTGTCCCGTTCCTCCGGGGCCATCAGGTCGTAGATCATGCGCCCGGTCAGCTCTCCGGCGTCGAAGCCGGTCAGTTCGTTCCAGCGCTCATTGGTCTGGAGGATCATGCCCGTCCGGTCCGTGACGGTGATGCCCACCACGGTGTTGTTGAAAATGGATTCATATTGCTGGTTGCTGCGGATCAAATCCGCCTGAGCTTCCGTCCGCTGCAAGATCTCACTGGCCAGCTGGCGGTTCTTCACCTTTAAAAGCACCAGCCAGATCACGATCAATGCCGCTATCAGCACGCCGCAGAGCATGACAACGGCACGCTGGAGGGCTTCCGTTTGCTGCTGCTTCAATTTATCATAGTCGAAAATGAATTCTCCGGTGGCAGGGTCCCCCTGTACCAAGCCCAGGGTTTTTAGGATCCTGCCCATCTCCTGCCAGCGGTAGCTGTTGATATTCCCCACTTCTACCACCGGGTAATAGGTGAGCTTCAGCACATGGGCCGCCTGATTCAGGTTGTAGTCCCGAAGCGCCTCAAAAGACTTCCCCCCCTGGGGAAACTCCTTGGCAATCCGGTTCGCCAGGATATCGGGGTGCTCCAGGGCATCCTTCCACCCCTTGACTACCGCTCGCCGGAACCGTTCCACCTTTTCCGGACTCTTCCGGACCACCTTCCCGGAGGTGAACAGGGAGTCTCCGTAGAAATCGATGCCATAATCGATGGGCTGCAGCGTTTTCAGAGTTTCCCCTTCCATCGCCGCATAATAAGGAATGGTCCCCAGATAGCCCGGCACCAGATCGTAATCCCCGCTGAGGAGGTCCGCCGCAGCCACCTCCCGGTTGGCCGGCAGCAGCCCCGCCGTACCCAGGTGAATCCCCTCCGCTGCCAGCATGGCCTGCAGCTCGATATCCAACAGATCCCCCTGCCGCCGGAGCAGCTTCATCCGGGTCAGATCCACCAGGGTCTGCACCGGGGTATCGCTCCGGGTATAGAATTCAACGGCGCTGCGCTGGAAAAACGAGGCCACCAGCCGCATATCCCTGCCCTGATCCCGAGCCAGCAGGATATCCGCCGCACCAACCCCGAAATCCGCCCGCCCCGCTTCCACCTCGTCCATCGCACTCAGTACGCGGCCATCCGGCAAAAGTCCGGGTCGGATCTCCACCTCAAAGCCTTCATCTTCAAAATAACCGTTCCAAAGGGCCGCATAATACCCGGCAAACTGATACTGATGCTCCCAGCGAAGCTGTAGCACCACATGCTCCTTAGCCCCCAGGGCGGAAACACTCAGGGGGCAGAACAGGGTCTGCAGAGTCACTATGATGGCGATGATCCGTGCAGTGCCGGACAGGTGTCCTCTGATTCTCATGGCTGCCTCCCATTGACGACATTCTCTTTCACTATCTTTCTCCACGGCTTGTTAAATTCCTGCCTGAGTGCATTGTAGATAATTATCAAAAGTACCTTCTAAACAAGGACACCCACCGACAAATTCCCACCGATCCCCTTTACAGCCCTTGCAGTTATTTACATTTCATGATATAATACTGACTATTCAGTACTACTTTTGAAAAGAGGGTTCCCATGAGCAAAACAGAGCGCATCAACGCAAAGCCCCAGATCCTGCAGGCTGCCCTGGAGATATTCGCCCAGAAGGGCTATGACGGTGCCCGGATGGACGAGATCGCCGCCCACGCGGGAATGCCCAAGTCTCTGATCTATTACCATTACAAGGGCAAGGCCCATCTGCTTGAGGCCCTGATTGAAGGGTACTATGAAAAATATGAAGCCTTCCTGGTCGCCACCCTGGGGGATGATGAGCAGGTGGAGCTGGGTTCCCGGATCTTCCTCCAGGAGAACGAACAGCTGACCCGGGTGGTCCTGATCGAGTCCCTGAAAGAAAATGCGGAGCTGCCCAGTGTATTCCGATTTGTAGAGGGCCTCATCGCCCGGGAGGTACAGGTGCTGGGCCGGAATTCCGAAAGCGTTTCCAAGCGGCTCATTGCCGAATTTTTCCTGAATGTGATTCCCCGGGCCATGTTCACCTGCTACAGCGCCGCCTGGGCCAAGCATTTCAACCAGGAACCCGCTGCCGTTTCCAATCAGTTCTACACCGTGATGACCGAAATGCACCAGGCCTATCTGGCAAAGCTGTTCTAAAATAAACGAAACGGAGGTGCCCCATGTCCTACGGCGAAAGCTTTCGCAATGCTTTTACACAGCATCAGCAGTCCCTCAAAGAACTGGAAAACACCCTGAAGGATCTGAATGTGGATGTCCTGGCGGATGAGAATATCCGCCTTTCAGAAGAGAAAAAAGCTCTGCTGGCGGAATTGGCGGCGCTGCAAAAAACCAACGCACAGCTGGGAACGGATCTGTTGGCAGTCCGCAGCGCCTACCGGGAGCAGATCCTGAACGAAAAGCTCAATCAGATGCATCAATCCAAAAGCAGGCTCAACCTGCTGTTCGAATCCGCCGCCAAGGGATCCCTCAACCGGCTTCAGGAGATTGAAACCAGCCTGATGCAGCGGATGAATCGGATGGTCGCCCAGACCGGCAAGGCACAGGATGAGATCCGCCAGAAGTACACGCCCCAGATCACCCAGCTCCAGACCCAGATGGATCAGGAAATCGCCGCCCTGCGGCTCCAGATGGCCGCCGCCCGGAAACAGGCGGATGACGCCTTAGATGGGAATTACAGCGCTCCGGAACTCAGCGAAGTGGATGATGCCCTGCTGCAGCGGCTGAAAAGAGGCAATAACGTTGAAATCAAGCTGGGTCTCAATCTGATCAACAAGCTGGGGGTCATCCTCATCTTCCTGGCAGTGATCCTGGCGGGCCGGTATACCTATGGCCACTGGTTCGGGGACTACGCCAAAGGGATCACTTTCTATGCCCTGGGCCTCTTCTTCTGCGCAGGGGGCGAATGGCTTTACCGTAAAAAAATGCCCGCGGTAGCGGCAGGCATCACCGGAGGCGGAATCGGCCTCTTCTACGCCGCCACCTTCATCTCCACCTTCTACCTGCACATCCTCTCCTTCAACATGTCCATGGTGGTTTCCCTGCTGATCGCCATCGCCTCCCTTTCCCTCACCCTGCGGTACAAATCCGCCACCATCGGGATGCTGTCCCTTATCGGCGGTTACCTCCCCTTCTTCACCTATGTGGTGGTCCAGGGCATCGATTCCCTGCCCATCCTCCAGGCCCTGGCTTATCTGATGGTGTATAACGGCGTGGTCCTGGGCATCTCCATCCGGCATAAGTGGAACCCAATCATCTATGTGGGCTTCCTGTTCAACATACCCTGTGTCCACTACCTGCTCACCCGCATGGCGGATTACAATCTGGCCATCCTCTTTGCCTACGTCAATTTCCTGATTTACCTGACGGTGATCCTGTACCGCAACCTGAAGGACCGCAGCCCCCTGAACGGCATGGATCTGGCCCTGGTGGGGCTCAACACCCTCACCAACTGCGCCATGGTCTACTACCTGTTCAACCAAGCCGGATACGGCGATTACAACGGACTCCTGGCCATCTTCTACGCGGTGATCTACTTCGGACTGGCCCAGCTGGTAAGCCGACACCAGGGCAACAAAGGGGTCATCAACACCTTCTACACCTTTGCCGTGGGCTTCTCCATCCTGGTGGTCCCCCTGCAGCTCTCCGACGAATGGATTTTCTTCGGCTGGCTCATTGAGGCCTGCCTGTATGTCCACCTGGGCCGGCTCTACCGTATCAAGCCGTTGGAATACATGGGCAACGGGCTGATTTTTCTGAGCCACGCCGCCTTTGCCCTGCTGAATATCGCCGATTTCCACGGCACCCGGGCCTTCCCCGCCCTGATCGACTTCAAATACGGGGCCCTGATCGCCTCCGAGACCTTTATCGCCTGGACCTACTGGCAGTTCGGCAACCTGCGCAGGGAAGAAACGTTGCCCCGCATCGCCACCCTGATCCGCTATCCCATTGCAGCGCATATCAGCCTGTTCCTGGCCTATGAAGTCTACATGGCCTACACGACCCTGCTGGGCCCCATCCCCACCCAGGGGATCGAAATCCTGGTGCTGTTCTGGGGGACCATCGTCCTCAGCAACATGGCGTTCCAGCGGCTACAGGCCGGAAAGCACATGGATCTTCCAAAATACCGGATGGTTACGGAGCTGATTGTCTATACCCTGCTCATCGGCATCAACTTCATTGCCTTTGGCACAGAAGGCCCCCGCTGGTGGCTCGATGCCGCGCTCCTCATCGCCGGGAACAGCGCCGTCCTTTGGCGGATGAACCGCTTCCTGAAGGAACTGCAGTACTGGTGGCAAAAGATGACCCGTGAAGCCCGGGCGCTGATCCTGGGAATCTATACCCTGGCGGTCTACTTCATGAACCTCACCGGCACCTTCCGCCCCGTGAATCTCAGCGTGGTGCTGAACATCTCCATGATCCTCTTCTCCCTGCTGTACATCGCCATCGGCTTCAAAATGAATTTCGTCATGCTCCGCCGCATGGGGTTGGGGCTTTCCATCCTGGCCACCGCCAAGATGCTGATCATCGATTCCCTCTCCTTCAGCCTGATCCAGAAGATTTTCAGCTACTTTGTATTCGGCCTGGTTCTGATCGCCATTTCCTTTGTCTACCAGCGGATCACCAACCGGATGACACAAAACAAGGAGGAAACCCCATGATGATGAAAAAACTGCTGGCTTTGCTCATGGCAGCCTCACTCCTCCCGGGACTGGCCGTATCCGGCACCACCGCTGAGTCCGGCTGGCAGTGGCAGCGGGAGATCAAAACCGATGAGGCCTCCCGGTTCAACCGGTTTGAAATCTCACCGGAGATCTATGCCAAGAGCCAGCTGTCCCTGGGGGATTTGCGGATTGTGGATAGCCAGGGCAAAGCCGTTCCCTACATCCATGATGCCCAGCGCGAAATCACCACACACAATGGGGAAACCTACCCCTTCACGCTGGATAGGACCTTCCGTAAAAATAATGACACCTCCTTCGACTTCGCCGGCCTGGCCCTTTCCGGACGGGATTTGACCGTGAACCGTCTCACCGCCGAACCAGGGTACACTGGCGACTTCTTCAAGTATCTTGAATTGTATGGCAGCTACGACGGCACCCAGTGGGAATGGATCGGCAACGACTCCTTCTACCGGGTCGCCGGTACGATGGATGATGGCATCGTGCTGGACACCCCTCAAAAATATGCCTTCTACCGTATCACCTTGCTGGACAACAGCGAAGGGATCACCCTCACAAGCCTCACCGGCGCCATGATCACCACTTCCGAAAAACTCTCCAAGCGGAAAATCATTTTCGATGCCAGCCAGTTCAGCCGCACTGAAAACCAGGACACCACGGAGATCCGTTTGAAGGGCTTTCGGAACCTGCCGGTGCGTACCCTTTCCATCGATGCAGAGGGCCTGTTTCAACGGCCCAGTCAGGTTTTTTCCGGAGATGCCGACGCCACCGGCATTGTTTTCGGCAGCGGTTACCTCTATCAGTCCACCCTGAAGGGTACCGAGCCCCTGAAAAACAGCCTGCCCGTTGATATCGCCTCCCCTTACGCCACCCTCAAGCTGTTGATCGAAAACGGCGACAACCCCCCGCTGAAAATCCAGAGCATCATCCTTGAATATGCCGCAGACACCCTGATCTTTGAACCGGTCCCCGGCAAAACCTATCACCTCCAGTACGGGAATCCCGCCGCTGCAAAACCACAGTACGATCTGGAGCAGTTCAAAAACGAAATAGCCCAACAAGGCATGGGCACAGCGGCCCTTTTAACAGAAACGCCGCTGAAAGACCCGGAAAAAGCCGTTCCTGCCTCCTTCGTCAGCCAAAAGACGATTTTCAGCACCATTATCTTCACCGTGGCCATCCTGATGGCCTGGCTGGCGATTAGGGGTATAAAAAAGAACACCCCTGATTGAGAAAACGCCCGATTTCCAGATGTCGATTGACACCGAAAATCGGGCGTTCTGCATTCAGTCCGCTACGCTGGCTGCTCCGATCTTTTCAGAGGGTCTGAAAACTTCAGGAAGTATCTTTTGGAAAACCAGCAGGAAGACATGGTAATGTGTGGTATATTATCCATTGAGGACAGCGGTTAATCCCTCGATACCACTTAGACAAACTCATTGCCAACAAATCCGGTAATAGGCATCTATTAAGTCCTTGATGTCAATTTCTTCAGTCATGTTGATTGCCCTCGTTTCAAAAACTTACTTCAATGGGAAATGCCACTGAAATTCAACCCGACAACACCCACGATGATAAAGAGGATTGATGCTATTTTTATCACATTCACGCTTTCCTGAAAGAATGCGATTCCGATGATCGAAATGATGCAGATCCCAACCGCACTCCATATGGCGTACGCTACACTGACGGGTATTCGCGTCAATGCTTTGGCGAAGAATGTGAAGCACAATCCATATGATACCAAGGTCCCTATGGTCGGGATCAGTTTTGTGAAGCCATCCGACACCTTCATCAACGTTGTTCCGATGATCTCCAGAACAATAGCCAACATCAAGAAAATCCATTCCATTGCCAGGCCCTCTTTTCTGTGTTTGTGTTTTAATTAGTCCATATACGGGCTAATTAGATTATACACCACGGCTGCTGGTATCACGCCATTCATAACAATACATCCATTTTGCATTGGGAAATCCATATTGAATCACTGCCAACTGAGAGAAGGCATTGGCACGGCCAAATCTTAGCCCAAATATACAAGGAGGTGATGGACAATGAACCCCGAAGAACGCAAGGGAAAAAAGATAATCGAGACAATCATCGTTGTGTTTCTTCTTCAATACCTGGGATTGTTGATTTTGCCCTATCTCAATGTACAAGACATCGAGATTCATCCCACCCTCATCACTGTGATTTTGACGTTGATCCTTTGCTATTTTTTACACCGAGGCAGCGAATGGGCAAGGTATCTCGCCACCCTCTTTTTAACTATCGGGGCATTGAGTTGCGGCTTGGGGATCATTTTAACCGCATCATTCCAGCCAATCACCTTCATGCTGCTGATGCTAACGGTGATCTATGGGATGATGGCGGATCAGCTATTGCTTTCAAAAGCGGTTAAGGCCTATTTTTTGTATCGGAATTTCACCGTGAAAACCAAGTGATTCTGCTAAGACAACATATGCCAGATGGGTGGACGTGTAAGGGAAGCACCCCTCCAAGAGCGACGCACCATTCTGGCGCGAATAAAAGGACGGG
This sequence comes from uncultured Peptostreptococcaceae bacterium, assembly GCA_964424355.1. Lineage (GTDB taxonomy): Bacteria > Bacillota > Clostridia > Peptostreptococcales > Acidaminobacteraceae > CAZEHS01. The sequence goes on along the minus strand of CAYRIO010000008.1, from coordinate 31,626 downwards.
AAAATGCGCAAAACAATAGTGTCATTCGCAATCATTCTTCTTGTAGCAAGCACCGGCATGGGATGTGCTCAAAAAAAGCCTCCAGAAGTATACCAATCCGCCGAAATAACAGTCGGTGAGAAAGTAATTGATTCACCCTTGGACGTTCTGATTGGGGATGGAGATGAAACCAACATGCCCGATCCACTCCTGACACGTCTTGATATGAAACCAAGCCCTGAAATTCCTATTTTAAAAATTGGAGACACCGTCGTGATTGACTTTAAAGGGACACCACCAGAGCAACTGAAAATATCAGATGTATTGATTACGAAGACTGAGGGACTGATTAATAAAGAGGAATCATCCATTGAATTCCCTTTTGTTTCTTCCGATGGAAAATATGAATTTGAAATAGAAAGGCATGAAACATCATTGGCACCGCAAGAAAAGGCAAGTAATGCAGTCCATTTGAGAGGATATCGGATAATTGCAACATCAGGTGACACAAAGTATATGTATTCCTTCTTATTTAGAACAAATTAAAGGTACATAGTTTGAAGACAGCGTTGGTCCAAAAATTAAAAAATCAGACCATTGAAAAACACGAAATGATAAAATCGGATGCGGTGCCCATGGACCTTGGTTTCTATTCCGATATTAAGAAAGGTTGTGTTGATATGACCCAGATGGGGATGGTATATGTTTTATGCGGAATTATTTACTTTATCTATTCGATTATATGGAAAGACACGGTTACGTTTTTCAGTAAGGAATACAGCAAAAGCAGCGACATGACCGTTTTGAATTGGAGCAAGTTCTTAGGGCTGCAATTAAGAATTTCAATATTAAACGCCGCATATCTAATACTTTACGGAATAGCCTTAAGCGTATTTAATCTTAGCTACGTTTTCTTTGTCGCAGGGGCGCTTCCATTCCATATGTTGAACCTGTTGATGATTATGAGAGGTAAAACCAGGGAATATGTGGATTACAAAATCGGAGAGACTTATAAATAGTGTGGACTCAATCCAAAATTCAGGAGGGAATCAAGTGAGCAGGTATATCATCAGAGTCTTCACCGCTATTTTATGCTTCGTGATCCTGGCAGGGTGTGCTCCGACAGGAGACAACGCCGAAAAATCAAGCATTGCAGAATTGTTGAAATATAAAGATTCCTATGTCGGTGATAACAGCGCAGTAGGGAACATTCTGCATAACCTGGACGGTGGTCAGTTTGTAACACAGTTTGCACTGCAAACCGGAAAAGAGCCCTATGGGATTGAAATAACATACGGTCCGAAAGACGATTCACCGAAAAATGAATTCAATGAATACTGGACAGAGGAAACCATTCAAAAGACATTTTTTGGCACGGCCACCTCACTTTTTGCTTTAATCAAGAACGTCGATTACATAGACATGACGATCGAGACCGGTGAAAAGAAAGCGCTGACAATCACACGGGCAGATTTGGAAACGTACTATGGTGAAGATATCCGAACATTTGCGGAAAGCGAACAGGCATGGAAGGAAAACATCACTGAAAATCCATCAAACACCAGCGATCGGATCCAGTCATTCTTCGAAGAACATGTCATAACCCCTTAAAACCAGGCAGCCGCCACTGCGTGCAACAAGATTGAATCTCTGTCCTTGTGGAAATTGATGAAACATCCGATTACATGATAAAATAATAGGACCAGAAGGAGGTTCACCCTATGATTCAAACAACGCGACTGGATATCGTCGAGGCGACCGAGGCGGATATCAACCTCATCATTGAATTGGAAAGTCATAAGGACAATCGGGATTTTCTCTGGATTGGCACCTATGAAGAGCATCAGGCCGAAATCAAGGATCCCCATCACCTGCTTCTTGTCTTCAAACAACAGGCGGATGCTGCCATTGTGGGCTACGCCTTGATTCGGCTGGACTATAAGTCTGAAATTTTTGAACTGCGACGGATTGCTATTTCTCATAAGGGCATGGGCTATGGCAAGGAAGCCATGGTTGCGTTGCTCAAATATGCCTTTGAAGAAAAAAAAATCAACCGGTTTTGGCTGGATGTTTACCCGGACAACCTCATCGGAATCAAGCTTTATGAAGGACTTGGCATGCAACGGGACGGCGTGTTGAGGGAAAATTACAAGTCCGAACGTGGCTATCTGGATCAAATCATCTATTCTATGCTGAAGCGTGAATATTTTCAGGCCCAGGCTTGATGGTTAATGGCATGCCCAGAATCAAAGGACTATTCTAATACAGGAGGTCCCATCCAATGGAACTATCCCTCTCGAAAACCGGAAGCGACCGCGATATCGCCGAGCTCCGCCGCAACCTGCTTGCATACAACCAGAAACAGATCGGTTCCGAACCCATCATCGAACCCCTGCGTTTCATCCTCCGGAATGAGGCTGATGAGATTGTTGGCGGCCTCTCCGGCATCATCTATATGGACTGCCTGACAATTGACCTGCTCTGGGTCAGCGATGCCCTCCGGGGGCAGGGGTATGGAAAACAGCTGGTGAACGCGGCTGAAACCGCTGCCCGGCTGAAGAACTGCACGATGGTTCTGCTGGATACCTTCAGTTTTCAGGCTCCAGATTTCTACCGGCATCTTGGGTATGAGGCCTATGCCCTGGTGGCAGACTGTCCTGTCGAAAAAGCCGACCGCTATTTCTTGAAAAAGCGCCTCGGTGCGCCGACTACCCTCTGAATGACAAAGACCGCCCCTGCTGAACCGAGGGCGGTCTTGCTTATTTGATCTTCTTTTTCCGGCTCCCGGCTGTCTGGCCGCGCCACTCATTGTAATACTTGCCGCCAGAGCTGGCAATGATGATGCCGCTGGAGATGGCAAGTGCAACCAGAAGCACCTGAAACCCAGTATCTGCTGCATTGGTGTAATTTTTCAGGATGATCTGCTCCATGGTCCGGTAGAGTCCATAACCAGGCACCAGGGGCAAAATCCCGGGAATCACATACACCGTCACGGGATTGCGCCGCCAGCGGGCAAGGATTTCTCCCAGGACTCCCACTGCAAATGCCCCCACAAAGGTTGCAACAGCCACAGAATTCAGGGTGTCTGCCACCCAGAGATACATCCCCCACCCGGCACTGCCGCAAAGGCCTGCATATATCAGATCCCGCCGGGGGCTGTTGAAAACCAGGGCGAACCCTACGGTGGCCACCCAGGCAATGACCATATCCCTGATCATAGGATCACCGCCTTCAGCAAGTAATTGAAGTTCATGACGATCCCCACACCCAGCGCAATCCCCATGGCGATGACCATGGCTTCCAACAGTCGTGACATGCCGGAAACATAATCCCCGGAGATGATATCGCGAATCGCGTTGGTGATAGCCACACCGGGCACCAGAGGCATCAGGGCGCCAATCGCCAGCATATCCGCCCGGGGACTCTGCCCCGCCAGATGGGAGAGGTGGGTGAGGAACAGGGCTGTCAACATATTGGCGCAGCCGCACAGCACATAGAGGATAAAGGCGGATACCCTGGCCCGGCAAAGGCCGCTGAACACCAGCATCACCATGGCAGCCGTCAGGAAAGACAGCCCGAACTCCAGGCCGTTAGCCCCGAACATCAGTGCAAAGAAGCTGCCGCCGATGGCCCCGGCCAGGATTTGAAGCCATTTTGGATAATGGGGAGCCGCCTGTATGATCCGAAGCTCTGATACCGCCTCGGAAACCGGTACGGGAGCCGCCATAAAGCGGCGAGAAAAATCGTTGATTAGCGCGATGATTTCAAGGTCGATATCCCGACTGCGCACCGTAACCACCTTGGTGATCAGCTGATCCTCATAGGAAACAGATACGAAAATCCCCGTAGGAATCGTAAAGTTATCCACGGCGTCCAGGCCACAGGCCCTGCAGAGCCGGTTGATGGTCTCTTCAACCCGGTAGGTCTCCGCGCCGTTCTCCAACAGGATCCGCCCGGCCAGCACCGCCATTTCCAATATTGCGAGAATTTCTTTTCGAGAATACACGGTGCCACCTCCTTTGCCTACATTATAGCATCCACCGAAAAAACCGTGTTCGGATTCTTGGTCCGAAGCACGGTTTTGATAAATCCAGGGCATACTGCGCCAAAGCGACGAGCTAGACTGTCACCTCTTCCACCGCAGCCGACGGCAGCGTCGATGGAACGATCGGGGCGATTGTCTCCTCAATGACCGGCACCGGCTTCAGCGCCTGGGCATCCTTCCCCAATTTGCTGGTAAGCAGATCCATGATGTTGATGCCGGTCAGGGCCTCCACGGTCTGGGGCAGCTGGGCCATGATATCCGTCACATAACCGGACACCTTGGCCGCACCGGAATTCTGGCCGCCACCATTGTCCACGATCACGATTTTCTCGGTTCGGGAAAGGGGCTCCGCTACCGCTCGGGCGATTTCGGGCATCTTTTCGATGATCATCTGGGTGATGGCCGCTTCGTTGTACTGCTTGTACGCTTCTGCCTTTTTCATCATGGCTTCTGCTTCGGCCTTTCCTTTCTCACGGATGATGTCTACCTCTGCCATCCCTTGGAGCCGGGTTGCCTCCGCTTTCGCCTTCCCTTCCAGCTCAATGTTCCGGGCCCGGGCTTCGGCTTCCGCGATTTCTTGATATTTTGCGGCTTCCGCATTCTTTTCCTGACGGTATTTTTCCGCATCCGCCTGTTTTCGGATAGTGGCTTCCAGTTCGCGCTCCCGGCGCAGGGCTTCCTGTTCCGCCAGCTCTATTTCCTTTTGCTTCGTTACGATCTGGACCTGCATCTCCGCCTCAGCCAGCTCCCGCTCCTTCTGCTTCTTCGAAATCTCGATCTGAACCTCGGTCTCCACCACTTCCCGCTTGGTCTTATTGGCTTCAATCTCATACGCCAGGTCGGAGGTGGCCCGGGTGCTTTCCTGATCCTTCCGGTAGGCCTGAACCTTCAGCTCCTTGTCCATGGCAGATTCAGCGATCTGGGTTTCAGAAATCAGACGGGCTGCCTCCCCTTCACGGTTGGCTTCCGCAGTCTTGATTTTTGTATCCCGGGCGGCCTCAGCCTTGGCAATTTCCGCATCCCGCTTCACCTGAGCGATCCGGCTGGCTCCCAAGGCTTGCAGGTAGCCGTTGTCATCCCGGATATCCCGAATGGTGAAGGCCTTGATCTCAAGCCCCATATCCGCCAGATCCAGGGCTGCCACCTTCTGGACCTCCGAGGCGAACTTCTCCCGATCCTTGTAGATTTCCTCGACGGTCAGCTTCGAGATAATTTCCCGCAGCTTTCCTTCCAGGACATCCTTGGCCGTATCCTTGATCACGGCGATGGTCTGGTCCTCTCTGCCGGTATTGAACTGTTCCACGGCGGACAGGATGGACTCCATATCGCTCTTGACCTTGATGACGGCAACCCCGTCCGCAATGATGTCGACCCCTTGCTCCGTGAGGGCCCCTTCGGTACGGACCTCAATCTTCATGTTTTCCAGTGAAATCCGGTCAGCCCGTTCCAGCATGGGGATGACAATCCCCCCGCCTCCGGTGATGACCCGCTTCTTGAGGCCGGTGACGACAATGGCCTTGTCCTGAGGAGCTTTCCGCCACATGGACAGCAGGCCAAACAACAACAGAAAAATCGTTCCGACTCCAATGGCAGGAATCAGCAGCACCTGTAAATCAATCATGTGTCATACCCCTCATTATTCTTATATTTATTGCTGTATTCCTCAGCAATATGGACGATGAATGCCTTCCCCTCAAATTTGACGATGACGGCTCTTTCCCCCTGATCGATAGGCTTCCCCGTCAGGGATTTTGCCGGTGCATTATAGATGTTGTCATTGATCCGATAGGAGATCGTTCCAAAGCTATGCTCATAGATGGGCGTCGTGACCAGGGCTTCCAGGCCAATCAGCTGATCCCGGGTAGCGGCGCTGGTATTCTGCAACCGGTAAAGGGGTACCACCACCCATTTAAACAGACCCGTAGAAACGGTCCCTCCCAGGATCAGGGCTAGGGTCAGCGCCTCTCCGAAGGACCATCCAAAATGCGTGCCCATCATGCCTGTGCCACCGAACATGATGAAGAAACTGCCGATGATGATGGGTTTCAAGGGGGATGGATGCCCAGAGAAGTCGCCGCCATGATCCACAGAATCCACCCCGTCGATATGACCCAGGTGCCCCAGGAAGAATGCGACAACCCCATACAGGACACCAAACCAAAAAAGCCCCTGATAAATTGCGTCCATATGATCCCTCCCCCGAATTTGTCGAACCTTTGTCGAAATTTGTCGAATATGTATGAGTTGCTATATTATGGATATCATCTTATGGTGCCATATTCCAGACACCTTGCCAAGCACCCATCAGGAGCTGTAACTCAAATGAAATATTCAATGTCTATTACCTGGGCGGCGGGGTATCATTGTGAAAACAGGAACATTCCAGCGGAATTCTTGGTCCACTTTCCTTCACTTTTCAACGTGCATTCTATATTTTTGCAAGTCGCGCCTTCAATTCCTTCATTTTCTGCAAAAAAACAAGCCATTTAGACCTCTAAATGATTGACATGCCAAAACAACGTTCGTATAATTGTATACAATAATACGTATAACACGGAGGTGCATTATGAAAAAGAACATGGCAAGCAAAATCCTTGAATCCCACTTGGTATCAGGCACACTGGCAACAGGCTCTGAAATCGCGGTAAAGGTCAATCAGACCCTGACCCAGGACTCTACTGGCACCATGGTGTATCTACAGCTGGAAGCCATGGGCATCGACCGGATCCGCACGGATCTTTCCGTGGCCTACATCGATCACAATATGCTGCAGGCGGGTTTTGAAAACGCCGATGACCATGCGTTCATCCAGTCTGTCGCTAAAAAATACGGCATCATCTTCTCCAAACCCGGCAACGGGATCTGCCACCAACTGCATCTGGAACGGTTCTCCAAGCCCGGCGCCCTGCTGATCGGTTCGGACAGCCACACGCCCACCTGCGGCGGCATGGGGATGATCGCCATCGGTGCCGGAGGCCTGGATGTGGCCATCGGCATGGCCAAGGGGACCTACCACTTGAAAACACCGCGAATCATCAATATCCGTCTGGAAGGCCGGCTGAATTCCTGGGTCAGCGCCAAGGACGTGATCCTTCATATTTTAGGGAAACTCACCGTCAAAGGGGGCGTCAATGCCATCATGGAGTACTCCGGCCCCGGCGTGGCCACCCTGTCTGTCCCTGAACGGGCCACCATCACCAATATGGGGGCCGAGCTGGGAGCCACCACGTCCCTGTTCCCCAGCGATGCCATCACCCGGGATTTCCTGAAGCGTCAGGGCCGGGAGGCGGATTTCACCCCCTTGGAAGCGGATGCCGATGCGGTCTATGATGAAGTGATTGTCGTTGATCTGGCGGAGGTGCTCCCCAGCGCCGCCATGCCCCACAGCCCCGACAAGGTGGCTTCACTGGCGGAAATCGGTGCCATTCCTGTGGATCAGGTGGCCATCGGCAGCTGTACCAATTCCTCTTATACCGACCTGATGAAAGTAGCCGCCATCCTGAAGGGCAAGACTGTCCACCCCCGGGTGAGTCTGGTCATCAGCCCCGGCAGCAGCAACATCCTGAAGATGCTGGCCGAAAACGGCGCCCTGGCGGATATGATCGGCGCCGGCGCCCGACTCCTGGAGGCGGGCTGCGGCCCCTGTATCGGCATGGGGCAGGCGCCCAAATCCGGCGCGGTATCCCTGCGGACCTTCAACCGCAACTTTAAAGGCCGCTGCGGCACCAAGGACGCCGATGTGTATCTCGTCAGCCCGGAAACCGCCGCCGTATCCGCCATTACCGGAGTGCTCACCAATCCCCAGACCCTGGGGAGCCCCCTGGACATCTCCGAACCGGATCAGTATGCCAACTCCGACGGCTACTGGATCAAGGGCGCACCGGACCTTGCTGCCCCCATCATCATGGGCCCCAACATCAAGCCCTTCCCTGCCGGAAAAGTCCTTGAGGATACGATTGAGGCCTCCGTGCTCCTGAAGGCCGGGGACAACATCACCACCGACGATATCATGCCTTCCAGCGCAGCCCTGCTGCCCTTCCGCTCCAATATCCCGGAACTCTCCAAGCACTGCTTCGGGACCTTGGTTTCCGATTTCAGGGAACGTGCCCAGACTGCCGGCGGAGGCTTTGTCATCGGCGGCACCAACTACGGCCAAGGCTCCAGCCGGGAGCATGCGGCCCTGGTACCGCTGTATCTGGGAGTCCGGGCGGTCATTGCCAAATCCTTCGCCCGGATCCACGAAGCCAACCTGATGAACGCGGGCATCATCCCCCTGACATTCCAGGATTCCACGGATTACTACCGGGTCAGTGAAAAAGATTCCCTGCAGCTGCCCAACCTCCCGGCAGCTCTGAAAAGCGGCGTCATTGAAGTGATCAACCTTACCACCAATTACCGGTTCAACGTCCTGTTCAGCGGCTCCGAAAGAGACTGTGCCATGCTCCAGGCCGGAGGCGCCCTGAACTTCGCGGTGGGCAGCAAGGAGGGTGACTATGTATAATATTGTCCTGATTCCCGGCGACGGCATCGGCCCGGAGGTGAGCCAGGCAACCCAGAAGATCCTGGATGCCACCGGCGTGCCCATCAACTGGATCATCGAAGATGCAGGGGCACATGTCTATGAAAAAACAGGCACCCTGGTTCCTGACAGCGTGTATACCGCCATCGAAACCCATCGGGTCGCTTTGAAGGGACCCATCACCACCCCTGTCGGCACCGGCTTCAAGAGCATCAACGTCTCCCTGCGGCAGAAATACGACCTGTACGCCAATGTGCGCCCCGTGCTGAGCTACCCCGGCCTGGGCAGGGGCCAGCAGGTGGACCTGGTGATTTTCCGGGAAAACACCGAAGATCTGTACGCCGGGCGGGAAGTGAAGATTTCCGAGGACGAGGTCCACGGCATCAAGGTAATCACCCGGGCCGCCTGTGAGCGGATCGTCAAGGCCGCCTTCGACTACGCCCGGGCCCAGGGACGCAAGACGGTTTCGGCGGTCCATAAGGCCAATATCATGAAGCTGGCCGACGGCCTCTTCTTGGACGCAGCCCGGAAGGTCGCTGCCGACTATCCTGAAATCGCGTACAATGAAGTCATCGTCGATAACATGTGCATGCAGCTGGTCATGTATCCGGGAAAATATGATGTGATCGTCACGGAAAATCTTTACGGTGATATCCTCTCCGACCTGTGCGCCGGTCTGGTGGGCGGCTTGGGGCTGGTGCCCGGGGCCAACATCGGCACGGACTGCGCCATTTTCGAAGCGGTTCACGGCAGCGCCCCGGACATCGCAGGCCAGGGCAAGGCCAATCCCATCGCCCTCACCCTCAGCGGTGCCATGATGCTGGACTATTTGGGTGAAAAGGATGCCGCCCAGCGGATCCGAAAAGCCATCACCGTGGTTCTTGAAGCCGGAACCGCCACAACCCCGGATCTGGGAGGCAGCGGATCAACGACGACCCTGACTGAAGCCATTATCAAGGCCCTATAACTCCCGCGCCTGGAGGTGCACTCATGAAGTATTTCAACGGCAACTCTTTTTTCGATGAACTGACCGTCAAGGCGGAGCACAATAACCGGATCGACCCCAGCTTCTTCGATAAGTACCACGTGATGCGGGGGCTTCGGAACAAGAACGGCACCGGTGTATTGGTGGGCCTGACAGAAGTGGGTTCCGTCCACGGCTATGCCCTGGTGGATGATAAGAAGGTCCCTGCGGAGGGCAAGCTCTATTATCGGGGGATCGACCTGGAGAACATTGTCCGGGGTTTCCAGACCGAAGACCGCCGCGGGTTCGAAGAAACCGCTTACCTGCTGCTGTTCGGAGAACTTCCCTCCCTGGATCAGCTCTGCGAATTCAAGAACATGCTGGATGCCAATCGCAACCTGCCCAAGGATTTTACGGAAAACATGATCCTGAAAATCCCCAGCAAGGATATCATGAACAAGCTCCAGCGCAGCGTGCTGGTCCTTTACTCCCACGATGAGAACCCCGATGACACCTGTGTGCGCAATGTGCTCCGGCAGTGCATCCAGCTGATCGCCCAGTTCCCCACCATCATTTCATACGGCTATCAGGCCAAGGCCCACTACTTCGAGCGGCAGAGCCTGTTCATCCATCCGCCCCAACCGGGCATCGGCACGGCGGAGAACATCCTGTACATGATCCGCCGGGATAACCTGTATACGAAAACCGAGGCTGAAACCCTGGACCTGTGCATGGTCATCCACGCGGAGCACGGGGGCGGGAACAACTCCGCCTTCGCAACCCATGTGGTCGCCTCCAGCGGTACGGACACGTATTCCTGCATCGTCACCGCCATCGGCTCCCTCAAAGGGCCTAAACACGGCGGCGCCAACAATCGGGTCAAGGCCATGATCGACGATATCAAGCAGAACTGCCCCAACTGGACCAATCAGGACCTGCTGAAGGATTATCTGATCAAGATCCTGAAGAAAGAGGCCTTCAACGGCGAAGGGCTGATCTACGGCATGGGGCACGCCGTCTATACCCTTTCCGATCCACGGGCGGTGCTCCTCAAGGAAAAGGCCCTGGAGCTGGCCATGGAAAAGAATGCCGTCGACGAATTCAACCTGTACCGGAACATCGAGACCCTGACCATCGAAATCTTCAAGGAGATGAAGGGCCCGGATACCGTTATTTCAGCCAATCTGGACCTCTACTCCGGTTTTGTCTATGAGATGCTGGGCCTCCCCGCAGATCTTTTCACACCGCTGTTTGCCGCCGCCCGGATTGCCGGCTGGTGTGCCCACCGCATTGAGCAGATCGTCACCGACAACAAGATCATGCGTCCCGCTTATCTCAGTGTCAGCCCCAAGGGCAGCTATGTCCCCCTGAGCCAGCGTTAAGCCCAACCCTTCAGACCGGTGAAAATCCGGTCTTTTTTCCATCCTCCCCCCTGATTTGATTTTGCTGAATGTGGTATCAATAGGACAACGAATTATTTGGAGGTGTGCTATGCTGGTGATCCTGTTAGGCCCCCCCGGTGTCGGCAAGGGGGCTGTGGCCCGCAAACTGAAAGAAGCTTATGCCTTTGAGATTTTTTCCACCGGGGAGCTGCTGCGCCGGGAAATCCGGGAGAACACCCCCCTGGGTCAGATGGTGAAGCCCCTGGTGACCCAAGGAAAACTGGTGCCGGACGAGCTGATGATCAACTTGGTCAGGGAGCATCTGTTGGCCCGGGGCAACCTGATCCTGGAGGGCTTCCCCCGAAATGTCCGTCAGGCTGAGGCCCTTCAGGATATCCTGGAGGATCAGGGGCTCCAGCTGGATCTGGCCCTGCATTTCAGCGCTCCCGATGAGATTCTGAAAGAACGCCTCCGCCAACGGCGGATCTGTACCGGCTGCAGTGCGGTGTATCATCTGATCAACTGCCCGCCCGTGCGGGAAAATATCTGCGATCACTGCGGCAGTCCGCTCTCAAAACGGGCGGAGGATGATGGCGCCTTCTTGGAAAAACGCCTGGACCGCTATCTCACCAGCTCGGAGCCGCTCCTCGAATACTACCGGGAACGGGGCATGCTGCAGGATATCAAGGCAGAGGCGCCCCTGCTGGAAGTCTACTACCAAGTCCTGGCAAGCAATGTGAAATTTACCCAGGAATCGTTTTAAACAGATAAGGAGGCCTCCATCAAGCGGAGACCTCCTTTTTATGCGCCTTTAAGTTTCTTTGAAAACCAGGATGTGCTTCGGGTCAAATTCGATCCATACCGGCTGCTGATGGCTGATGATAGCCCGGGCCTCCTCACGGCTGACTTCCCACTGAAGATGAAAATCATCGGCCCGCTTCGGTTCTGATCCAATCTTAAGATACAGTGTGGTGCGGAACGGGGCTTCGCTTTCATCCGCAATCCAGGCCGGGAAGCAGTTCATTGGGTCACGGTCCGCTGCCAAGTGAATATGATTGGCTCGGATGCCGACGAAGCCCGCGCTTTCCGGAATCGGTTCCGCCGTTTCTACAGACAGGCCCCATCCCGGAACATGCAAGGTTCTCTCTGATACCCGGACAGCCGGTGCGATATTCTTGCAGCCGGTTATTCGGGCGGCTTCCAAAGACCCCGGATGTTCAAACAGCACCTGCTTCTGTCCGAAGGCTTCCACCTTCCCGGCACTGACGATGGCCAGTCGATCGCAGAGCCGGTAAGCCTCTTCCATACTGTGGGTGACATACAGGGTGCTCCCTTGGAACCCCTTCAGAAATTCCTGCATTTCCTTGAGCATATGGCTCCGGAGATGGTCATCCAAGGCTGAAAGGGGTTCGTCCAGCAACAGGATCGCCGGTTGCGCCGCCAAAGCCCTTGCCAGGGCCACCCGCTGCTGCTGCCCCCCGGAAATCTGGACCGGGTACCGGTTGCTCATCTCACTGAGATGGAACCGTTCCATCAGTTCCGAGGCCCGCTTGTCTTGGATGCTCTCGGATAAGTGCTCCAGTCCAAAGGTGATGTTCTCCCGGATGGTCAAATGCGGAAACAGGGCGTAGTTCTGGAACAGGAAACCTACTCCCCGCTCCCGGGGCGGGAGATTCACCCGTTTTTCCGAATCGAAGAAGGTCTTGCCATGGATGAGGATTCTCCCGGCATCGGGTCTGACCAGCCCGGCGATGCAGCGCAGCAGCATGCTTTTGCCGGCACCGGAAGCCCCCAGGATTCCGATGTGGTCCCGTGCTGAGGAGAGTGCAATCCGCAGCTCGAATTCCGGAAGTTTTTTTTGAATGTCGATCTGAATCGCCATCTTATCGCCTCCCGTGGCCGTGGATCATGGCCTTTTGAGAGTTGTCCCAGTGATTCATCAGTACAATGACGGTCAGGGAGATGGAGAAGATGAGACCCACCCAGATCAGGGCAACCCCCATTTCGCCCCCTTGGGTGGCGAAATAGATGGCGATTGGGATGGTCTGGGTCTTGCCGGGAATACTGCCCGCCACCATCAGGGTGGCCCCGAATTCCCCCAGGGACCGGGCAAAGGACAGGGCTGTCGCCGCGGCGATCCCCGGCCAGGCCAGGGGAACCGACACCTTCCAGAACACCCGCCACTCGGAAGCCCCCAGTGTTCGGGCGGCATCCAGAATATTGGGATCGATCTGTTCCAGTGCCCCCCGGGAGGTCTTGTACATCAGGGGGAACGCCACCACGGCGGCAGCGATGACCGCTGCATACCAGGAGAAGATGATGCTCACCCCGAAAATATCCAGGAATTTTCCCACAGGGCCATTCTTACCGATGATCAGCAGAATGCCAAAACCTGCCACGGTGGGCGGCAGAACAAGGGGGAGTGTCAGAATGCCATCCATCAGCCCCTTCCCCTTTCCGTGATAATGGGTCATGAACCATGCAGCGCCAAGCCCCAGAAAGAAGATGATGAAGGTAGCCGCAAAGGTGATTTTGATGGAAATCCAAGCGGGGGACAAGTCGAAATTCATGGTTTTTCACTCCATTTGTTTAGAGGATGCTGAAGCCGTACTTTTCGAAGACCGCTTTGGCAGAATCACTGCCCAGGAAGTTCAGGAAATCCCGGGCGGCTTCAGCGCTGTCCGTGGCTTTGACGATGGCCGCCGGATACACGATGGGCTTATGGGAATCTGCCGGTGCAGTGGCGATCACCTTCACCTTCGCCGAGACCTTCGCATCGGTGGCATAGACGACACCGGCGTCGGCGCTCCCGGTTTCAACCCATGTCAGCACCTCCCGTACATCTTTCCCGTAGACCGCCTTCGCCTTCACCGGAGTCAGGATATTCAGCTTCGTGAACACATCTTCTGCATACTGTCCGGCTGGAACGGTTTTGGGTTCCCCCAGGGCGATCCGCTTCACAGATGTATCCAGCACCTCGGCGAAGCTGCCGATGGCCAGCTTCGAATCCAGGGGCGCAATCAGGACCATCTTATTGCCCAACAAATTCTTGACGGTATTGTTATCCAGCAATCCCTTCTCTTTCAGGGCAGTAACATTGGCTGCCGATGCGGAGAAGAACAGGTCCACATCCGCCCCCTGCTCGATTTGCTGGGCCAGGGAACCGGATGAACCGAAATTCAGCGTCAGGGTTGTCCTGGGCTTTTCTTTCATATACAGACCCTTCACTTCATTCAGGGCATCCTTCAAGCTTGCCGCAGCGGAAATGGTCAGCTCTGCCTTCGTGATGATGTCGGCGGTGAATACACCATTCTTGGTGGCGGCCACGATCTTATAGCCCAGGGCGCTGCCGATGTAGCGGATTGGTACGTACATCCGGTTGCCCTTCGTAACCGCCTGGGTATCCATGGCGATCGCCCCTGAAGCCGTCTGGATCACTTTCTCTCCCGCCGTGATCCGGATGGTGCCGTTAATGGTGGCCGTCTGGGTCTGATTATCCCACGCTACGGCCGCACCGAGGTTTTCCGAGACGAACCGGATCGGCACCTGCAGCCTGCTGCCTCCATCAATGTAAGGTGTCCCAGCGCCGGCGGAGAACGTGACTGCCTGGCCGTCGATGGAGATGCCCGGCTGCTTTTCCTGTGCGAATGACGGCATCGACGCGATGCCAAACAGGACTGCCATCATTGTAAACAGTGCAATTCCTCTTTTGAGTGCCCGCATTTTAGTCTCCTTTTGTTATGTTTTGTTATGTTTCGTTGTGTTTCATTATAATTCTAATCTGACTTAAAAACAATCCATTCCCTTTGGAGATATGTTACAATTAAAAAAAATCAGGATGGTGAGCCACATGCATGAAGATATCCTGTACACCCCGGACGAAATCGCTCAGCGACTGAAAATAACGAAAAACACCGTGTACGAAATGATCAAGCGGGGGGATCTGGATGCCCACCGCATCGGAAAGCACCTTCGGATCTCCGCCACGCAGTTTGAACTGTACCTGCTGAAATCCAAGGGCTATGAAAACAATTACGAAGCCGACCTGGCTGTTGAGAACGGCGAGACCGTGGCCCGGACCGGTTCCGCCGCCATCCACGTCAACACGGAACTCACTGGCCATGTCCGCATCACCATCCCCCCCGAGATTGTAATCCTCAGCACTGAGCCTTTTTCCGGCAGCGCCCGGAACAGCCATCAGGGCATCGTCACCGACATCATCGATGACGGCAGCAGCGCCAAGGTGGTCCTGAACATCGGCATCCCGCTCGTGGCACTCATCACCAAGAAATCCCTGACTGAAATGGGGATTCAAAAGGGGAACACACTTTATGCCCTCTTCAAAAGCATGGGCGTGAAGGTTTACAAATAGGACCCCGGACCGTTGCTGCCAGGCAATCGGCACCGCAAAACACCCCGTACAGGCTTCTGTATGGGGTGTCCTTTTTTTGCGATCTTAAAGGATGGGAATCTTATGCTCCGCACACAGCTTGACCACTTCATCGGGCCAGACACTGCACTGCACTTCGCCGATATGGGCCTTTTGGAGAAAGAACATGCACATCCGGCTCTGGCCGATACCCCCGCCGATGGTATCCGGCATTTTTCCGGCCAGCAGCAGCAGGTGATAGGGCAGGTGCCGGCGGTGATCACAGCCGGACTGCGTCAGCTGGTCATCCAGGGCCTGGGCATTGACCCGGATTCCCATGGAGGAAAGCTCCACGCGCCGCTTCAGGACCGGGTACCAGAAAAGCAGATCCCCATTGAGGTTCCAGTCGTCATAATCCGGTGCCCGATTGGAATGCGGTTCACCGTTCTTGAGGGTGCCCCCGATCCGTATCAGGTACACGGCCCCCTTATCCCGTACGATTTTCTCTTCCCGCTCCGCCGGGGTCAATGCGGGGTAGAGCGCTTCCAATTCCTGAGTTGAAATGATGAACAGCTCTTCCGGCAGCTGTTTTTCAAGCTGGGGATACCGCCCACATATAAACGCTTCCGTTTCTTTGAGTGCATCGAATATTCCCTGGGCCACGGCGGTATGATACGCCTCCGTCCGCTGTTCCGGGGTGATGATCTTTTCCCAGTCCCACTGATCCACGTAGAGGCTGTGGAGGTTATCGAGGATTTCATCCCGACGGATGGAATTCATATCGGTGTAAAGTCCCTCCCCCTCCGTGAATCCATACCGGTACAGGGCCATGCGCTTCCATTTCGCCTGGGAAACGATGACCTCCAGCCGATCGCCGCCGATGCCCGGCACATCAAAGGAAACGGGCCGTTCATGGTCGTTGAGGGTATCGTTCATACCGGAGTCCGGTCGGATGAATAGGGGGGCCGTCACCCGAAGGAGATTCAGTTTGGCTGAGAGTGTGGTCTCGAAAAAGTCCTTCAGCTCCTTGATGGCTTTTTCTGTTTCGATCAGAGAAAGCTTGGGCTCATAGCCGACAGGAATCACATGATAGCGTTTTTTCATGGGGCCTCCTTGGATTCTGATGGTTCTATGAGACCATCATATCCGGTTTGTCCCCGGGGGTAAAGGGAATGTCAGAGTAAAACCGGCCCTTTGCTTTCTTTAATAAGTTATTTTGCGGATTACAGGCTTATTGGATAGACCATTTCTTCTTTGATACCGGTGATGATCCGGATATACCCGCTGAGACGGCGGTCCATCTCCGGCTCCCCTGTATCCACGCGCAGCGGCTGCCCTTTCAGGGAATGGAGTTTGCCGGGAGTCGCCATGACCAGGATATTCTCCACCCGGATTTGCTCCAAAACCCGGGGGCTGATCTGCTGGTTTCCCCTACCCAGAAGGAATCCCTGACCGCCGATGGGCGTGAGTACCAGGCCTGCCTCCTCGTGGGCTACCAGATCCAGAATCTCCGTTTCTGAGAGGTCGCGGGCAATGACCCGGCGGTCCTTCAGGGCATCCACCCCGATCAGGGTCCCTTCCTGCCCCAGGTGTGAGAAGATGGCCCGGGTGGTTGTTCCCGGACCGATGAGGTAGAGTCGGTCCTGCATCCGGCGGATCACCTCTGCGGCGATGTCCAGTTGCGCTTCCCGGTCGCCGCTGGCTGACCGGCACTTTTTCCCCTGCAGCGCCGAGCGGTCCTCCGGTACGGACAGCACCCCGTAGAAGCTGGAGCTGATGATGCCGCTCCGGTACTGCGCCTCATCCAGATCCATGACCTCGGCTTCCCGGGTTCCCGAAATCCTGCCGGACAGCCAGTCAGCGGCCAGCTTTCCCCCATCCCGGGGCGTTCTTGAAAAAACGGCGGACTGCATCTTCACGCCGGCAGGTATGCCGATAACCGGCGCCATGCCTTGGTGGGCGGCGGCCACATCCCTGGCGGTGCCATCCCCCCCGGCGAAGAGCAGCAGGTCGATCCCCAGACCGTCCATCACAGCAACAGCCTGGGCCGTATCCTGGGAGCAGGTGCGCCCGCCGCCGATGGGGAGGACCCTCTCCGGCAAAAAACCGGCCTGGCGGACAGCCGCCTCTCCCATGGCACCCCGGCAGGTCACGATGGCAGCTTCTGGATTCAACTGCCGCAATGCTTCCAGAGCCTGCACCATCCGGGAGGATGCCTCCGGACACCCTCCCCGGGCGAGGGCGGCCTGATAGGCGGATTCACCGTCCGTCCCCTTCAACCCCACTCGACCCCCCATCCCGGCAATGGGATTGACAATCACACCGATTCTACGCAGGTTTTTGTCTCCATGTTCCATTTTTTCTGATACATCCGCCATGTGATCGCCCATCTTTCCGGATCGTCCAGGGGACCGCTGTTGGCCCGATGGCTGCAGCTCCTGTGGGGTGCCTGTTTCAGGTAAGCGGGATCCGTATAGGCTTCATGGATGATCTGCTTCAGCACGGCCAGATATTCGTCCATCTCCGCTTTGGAATAGGCCTCCGTCGGCTCTACCGTAAAGGGCTGGGGCACGATGAAGGGGTGATGGGAGGACCAGAGATGCATGCCGTAGTCCGCCATGCGGATCGCCATATCCTCCGTCGTCACACCGGTTTCTTCAAAGATCTGCTGGGCGCTGTAGCGAACCTGCTCGATGCGCCAGCCATCGCCATAGGACGAGACGGCCCCAGGAATCTCCCTGATTTTTTTCAGCATGTAGTTGTTGTTGAGGACCGCCACCCGGGAAGCCTCCACCAGGCCTTCGCCGCCCAAGGCTCTGATCCAGGCATATGCCTTCAGGATCACCGGTGCCACCCCCAGGAAGTTCCGTACCTTCCCGATGGACCCCGGCATATTTTCCTCCAAATGATAGGCCTGACCGTCGAAGCTCACCAGAGGCCGCGGCAGATATTGCTCCAGGGCCTTCGTCACGCCCAGGGCCCCCACCGCCGGCCCGCCGCAGCCGTGGGGAGCCGAGAAGGTCTTGTGCAGGTTGAAGAAGGACATGTCAAAACCGGCTTCCTTTGCCCGGGTGATTCCCATGATCCCGTTCAGGTTGGCCTGATCGTAGCCGCAGATTCCTCCCACGCCGTGGACCGCATCCACAAAGGCGGCGATTTCTGGGTTGTAGATCCCCGTATCCTCCGGGTTTGTGATAAAGAGCGCCGCTGTCCGCTCCGAAACCGCAGCCTTCAACGCCTCCAAAGAGGGCAGGCCGTTTTCACCCGAGTACAGGGTGATGATCTTATACCCCTTTACCGCAGCAGCTGCTGCATCGGAGGGGTGTGAGAAGATGGTGGTAATGATCTCATCCCGCTGCTGCCCCTCTCCCCGCTCTTCAAAGTATGCCTGGCAAATGGAGGCCATGGCCAGGATCGCCTGAGATCCTCCCCCCGGCTGGAACGTGAAGCGATCCAGCCCGGAAAGCTCCTGAAGGTACCGGTCCATTTCCCAGACGACCTGCAGCATGCCCTGTACCGTACTTTCATCCTGCAGGGGATGCAGGGCGGTCACTTTGGGGTGGCGGGCATAGCGCTCATTGATCTTGGGGCTGTATTTCATCGTACAGGTGCCCTGACCGATATCCACGGTGAAATCCGCTCCCAGCGTCATCTGAGACAGCCGCAGAAAATGCTTCAGCACCTGCATCTGGCTCAGCTCCGGCAGCTCCGGGCGGCGTTTTCGCCGCATGGCGGCGGGAATCAGGCTCTCAACCGGGCCAACGTCCTGCTGGACCACCGCCTCCGCTTCCGGAATCAGGATGCCCCGCTCCCCCGGGCTGGTCAGTTCAAAAATCACCGGCTCATCCCACCGTGCCTGATGAAAGTCCCGAATCTTCTTTTCCATATTCATCGCCATGGGCTACACCTCCGCTACAATTTCTTGAATCATTTGTGCCAGGCCGTCTATATCCTGCACCGTATGGACCTCCGTCACACAGAACAGTGCGCATTGATCGTACCCCGCCAGCTGTCCCGTCAGATCGAATCCGCCAAAGAACTTGCGCCCCAGCAATCTTTTGTTCACCTCGGCAACGGTCTTCCCGGTACCGGTGAAGTCCACCACGAATTCCTTGAAATGGGGAGCATCTGCCCCGCGCACCCTCAGGCCCGGGATGCTGTTCAGCCGATTTTGGGCATACCGGCTCTTTTGAAGGATTGTGCCGCCTATTTCCTGCATCCCCGCCGGGCCCATGGCCGAAAGGTACACTGCTGCGGTGATCCCCCACAGGGCCGAATGGGTTCCGACAAATTCCTTGCCGTGCTCCCGCTCCCCGAAGGAGGTCCGGTCGTAATACACATCTCCGAAGCCGTACTCCCCTTGAACAGAGGTGTCTGTGATCCCAAACAGCCGGGAGGGGTATTCCGAAACGATGTGCTTCTCGTCCCTGGCTCCAATGAAGCCCGCCAGCCCGCCGCCGTAATTCTGATGAATCCCCAGGGATTCGATATCCCCGGTGACCAGGTCCGCCCCATAGTTCACCGGAGGTTCCAGAACCCCCAGGGAAATCGGATCACAGCCCACCAGGCTGAGCCCCCCTACGGCGTGGATCAGGTCTGAGATTTCCTGTCCCCGGTCCTCGATGACACCGGTGAAGCCGGGATTCTCGTAGAAGAAGCCTGCCGTATCCGCACCCAGTTTGGATTTCAGATCCTCCAAGTCCACCCGTCCCGCTTCATCCGTTTCCACCAGCGTGATCCCCATCGTCCCACGACAATAGTTCTGGATGATCTCCAGTTTGAAGGGGGAGATATTCCTGCTGATCAGCACCGTATTCCGCTGTGTAATGCGTTGAGCCATTCGGATGCTGGTGCTGGCCGCTTGGCAGCCATCATAATTGGGAACGTTCACCACATCCATATCCAGGAGCTCGGCCATCAGGGACTGATATTCAAACAGCGTGAAAAAACGCCCATAATCCTCATAGGCTTCCCCCGCATAAGCGGTGAGGAATTCCGATCGGCTGTTGATCTCATCACAGATCGCCGGCACGTGGTGGGGCGAGCAGCCTGCTCCCAAAAAGCTGACACAGTCCTGTGTGGACACGTTTTTCTCCAGAATCTCCCGGAGATGCCTGTCCAGTTGGGCTTCGGACAGGATCGCTTCGGGCAGGTCCAGGGCCTTCCGGTAGCGCAGATTTTCCGGAATCACCGCATAAAAATCTTCAATGTCCTTGGCTCCGATCTCCGCCAGCATCTGCGCCTGTATCGCAGCAGAAGAGTTGGGGATATAAGGGTGTACGAATTTTTTCTGAGTCATGGTCTTCCTCCTCAATTTTATGCGATGCCGCCGCCATCAACGACCAGGTGAGTTCCGGTCACCCAGAGTGACAGATCTGAAGCCAGAAAAAGTACGGCATTGGCTACATCCAGGGGGTATCCGACCCGGTGCAGCGGCCGGGCGGCAGCCTCTTCCATAAAGGCATCCTCATCGTCTCCCAGCTGGGCACACTCGCTCCGCAGAAGGGGGGTATCGATATCCCCAGGACAGACGCAGTTCACCCGGATGTTGTCAGGGCCGTGATCGATGGCCATGGCCCGGGTCATATTCCAGACACCGCCCTTGGCTGCACAGTAGGAAACCGCCTTGTTCCCACCCTTCAGCGCCCAGCCGGAGCCGGTATTGATGATGCTCCCGCCGCCGGTCTTCTTCATCAGGGGGATCATGTGATGGGACAGCATGTAAACCCCCTTCAGGGTCACATTGAGCGCCAGGTCCCATTCCTGCACCATCAGATCCACGGTGTCCTTGCGGATGGCGACCCCCGCATTGTTGAATAGGATGTCCAGTCGCCCCAGCCTGTCCTCAATGACCGACGCGGCGTTGCGGCAGCTTTCCTCCGATGTCACGTCACAATACAGGAAGTGAACCTTCCCCCCAGCCTCGCGGATCCGGGCCTCTTCTGCGCCTCCCTTTTCCACCTGGATATCCAAGAGGAAAACCTCCGCCCCCAAAGCCGATAAAAGCTCCGCTGTTCCCAAGCCGATTCCCGATGCCCCGCCGGAAACCGCAGCCACTTTTCCGGACAAATCCAACGCGTTCAATGCCTGATCCTTCAGATTCATCACTGTTTCCTCCTTCATTCTTGAGGGCGTGATCATGTGTCTCACGCCCCGCCCTACGGAATCACTCCGATTTATACTTATTGCAGGGTTCATGCCAACTTTTCAGTCACGGTCTTTTTCTTCGTCACATGGCCTTTATCAAGCCTTTGGGTAGAACTCGCCCCATGCCTCTCTGATATACCCTGGATTGTCCCTTGCCCTTCATGCCATTTTTGACATTCCCTCTGCCGCTTCTGACACAGCCGATGAAACAAATGACAATCCCGCGCCGCCGCAGTAGAATGGAATTAAAGGGGGGCATGAGCCTTTATGCGACTGATACAGATCCAACCGATTCTCCAAAACATCCTCAACATGCTCAGCGCCACGTTAGATATAGAAGGGTCCATCATCGACAACGAATACAATCTCCTGGCATATACGGACAATTATCTGAAACACAAGGGCTCCGAGGTCCATTCCCCCTTTATCAAAAAGGTCATGGAGGTCGGGGAGATCATCGTCTCTCAGCCAGGGCACATGCCCATTTGCAAAGGCTGCCGGTTTCAGGAGAAATGTCCCGCAAAAATCGAGATTCTGCACGCCATCCTCTATGAGGGGCGACCAGTGGGCACCATCTCCATTTCCTCCTTCAACCATGCGGACGACTGTCTGATCGACAAGGACATCAAGGCCTATGCCAAGGCCGTCCTGGATACGGCCATCCTGATTGAATCCATTCTTCACAAACAGGCGCAGATCCAGCAGATGCCTCTCTATGAGGAAATGCTGCGGACTGCCATGGACTGCAGCCCTGACAGTATCCTGTGCGTCAATCAGCAGGGAGTCGTGCTGAACTTCAACCGGAACGCGGCGCATCTTTTCGACAACCACGCCCTCCAGGATATGCGGTTTACGGCCATCCTGCCGGAGAATCGGCTGACCAAGCTGCTGAATCCTGATTTCACCGGACGGATCCAAACGCAGATCCGAAATCGCCGCTATTATGTTTCAAGCCATCCCATCCTGTGGGACCATGTGTTCTACGGCGCCGTCATCCGTCTATCCCCGGACCCCGACCTGGAGAAACGCGCCGATTATCCTGTACATTACATTGAGTTCGATCTGGACCGGATCCTGGGATCCAGCCCGGCCATCCTGAACCTGAAGGATCAGATCCGGCGGATTGCCCCCCAGGACTCCTCGGTGCTGATCATCGGCGAGACCGGCACCGGAAAGGAGCTGGTTGCCCGGGGGGTCCATGCCTGCAGCCAGCGGGCCGATCAGCCCTTTGTCGCCGTGAACTGCGCCGCCGTCCCGGAAACCCTGCTGGAAAGCGAATTCTTCGGTTACAGCGAGGGGGCCTTCACCGGGGCCCTGAAAAAAGGGAAAAGCGGCCTGATCGAGCTGGCCAATGGGGGCACCCTCTTCCTTGATGAGATCGGGGATATGCCCATGAATCTCCAAGCAAAGCTGCTCCGTGTCCTCCAGGACGGAGAGCTCCGGCGCTTGGGCGGGGAGACCGCCACACGGATCAATGTCCGGATTGTGGCCGCGACCAACCAGGACCTTAAAATCCTCGTGGCGGAGGGCCGGTTCCGAAAGGACCTGTACTACCGACTGGATGTGATCCAGTTGAAAACGCCGCCCCTGAGAGAACGCCAGGCTGATATCCCCTTCCTGGCAGGCATCTTCCTGAAGAACTACGCGACCCGATTCAACCGGGAATTCTCCGACTTCGCACCGGAAGCTCTGGCTTTGCTTGAGAGTTATTCCTGGCCGGGCAACGTGCGGGAGCTGGAGAATGTCATCGAATATGCCGTGAACCTGGAATACGGTGATACCATCAGCCGTGACATCCTGCTGAACAAGATCACCCCGGAAATCGATGAAACCGGCAGCACCCTCAAAGAGAGGATCGATACCTTCGAGAAACGTCTGATCCAGGAAGCCCTGGCGCGCTATGGCTCCGATCAGGGCGGAAAACGGCGGGTCGCCGAGGAGCTGGACATCGGATTGCGGACCCTCTACCGGAAGCTGGAAAGTTTGAACATAGAGGCCTGATTAAACGGCACTTTTTTATCCATACACGCAATAAAAATCCGCTGCAGACTGTTTGCAGCGGATTTTTATTGGGAAGTCACTGATTATCCAGATTCAATTCAAAGTAGTCCTTCAGGAACTGAGCCAGTCCGTCCTCATGGTGCAGGGGCGCAATCCGGTCCGCATGGATCTTCACATGGTCCGGGGCATTCTCCATGGCCACCCCGATTCCGGCGTACTGGAGCATTTCGATATCGTTCTCCTGATCGCCGAAGGCCATGATCTCCTCTTGGCGGACACCCAGCACCTCCGCCAGTCGTTTCAGGCCGTAGCCCTTGCTGATGCCTGCACAGAGGATATCCAGGCCGTTCTCGATGGAAATGGTGGTTTCCAGCTCCGGGATCGTATCGATGTGTCGCTGAACGTCGGCAATGACCTCTGGGTCCTTGTCCATGACCAGCAATTTATAAAAGGGTTCCGTTCCAAGTGCTTCCGGCAGGGGCCCATCCCCCAGGAGTTCGATGCGGATCCGCTGACGATCCGGGAGACTGGCATTCTTCTTCGCCCATTCCTCCGAAAGAAATCGCAGGCGCCGGGTATAAATGGTGTCCCGGGTATAGAACTGGTTGTAAATCTGGCGCGCGTCCAGCCATTCCAGAAGATCTCGCAGAATTGACGCCGGCAGGGGATTCCCTGCCAGCACGGTTTCTGTGGCCGGATCGTAGATCAGCCCGCCATTATTGGTGATGACGGGGCTGTCCAGGCCCAGCACATCGTATATGCCGCGCATGCCTGCATAGGTCCGCCCGGTGGCCAGGACCACCTTCACCCCCATGCTTCGAATCTGTCCGATCACCCGGAGGGTTTCGGTGCTGACGGCACGCTCCGCATCCAGGAGCGTGCCGTCCAAATCTGCTGCTATCATTCTGATCAATGCCATCACCTCATACCGTATTCATTCACCCCATTATACCCCACTCTCCGGACACAGTTCAAACCGCGTGTCTGCGCCCATAAAAAAAGAAGCCCAGTGTGAGCTTCTTGTAAAATCAAATTTGGCCCTGTCCATCCATTTGAACGAGTTCCAGATACATTTGGCAGTATTGATCATAGTCCATGATTTTAGTGGTGTCGATCTCTTCTTCATCGCACATCTCCACATAGGAATGATATTTTTCCTTGAGCTTTCCCTCACTGAACATAAATCCTCCCCAAGCAGGGCACACCCCCACTTTTTTCTATATTTCCATTATATAGGTTCGCGGAGAGTTGTCAATACTACACTACATTTCCCTTTATTCTCCCAATTCCACTGCCGCTAATCGGGCGATCACCGTCTTGCCGCCCAGGGTCACAGCCCTGCGAAAGTGTCCCGCCCCCGCTTCCTTCTTCCCTTCCGCCGTTTCAATCCGCCCCATGAACAAGTGGGATGTCGCATCGATCAGTGGTGCCGGGGACTTGATCAGCAGCTCTGAAAACTGTTTCCGGGCATCTTCAAAATTTCCCTGTAGAAAAGCGATGCCCCCCTGGGTTCCCTGAAGTGCAGTCTCCAGTTCCTTGTTCTTGATGGTCATCTCCAAGTATTCCTTGCCCCGTTCATACATCCGCCGGGCTTCCTTTTCCCGGTCCGCCAGGATCAGGATGCTGACCAGATTATTGTAGTAGTGGGCCTTGTAGATCCCCTTCAAATCTTCCAACTCGATGGACCGGATGATCTTCAGGGCTTTCTCAAAATCCCCGGTATAGCAGACCCCCGCAGCCTGATTGATCCGCAGCATATCCAGTTGCTTAGAATCCTTCACCTGGGTCATTTCCACCTCATAGGCTTTTAGAAATGCTTCCGGATCGCACTGGTGGGAAAGCAGAGAAATGATATCCTTCTGCTGCTTCATCTCCCACTGGGTCCAGGCCAGCATCCCCACAATCACCACACCTGCCACCCAAAATACCCAGTTTCCTAAAAAGGCGGCGGAGAACTCGATTCCCAGCCACACACCGACGACAATCACCAATACCCATACTATGTTATTATTCATCCCGTCACCCTTCTCCGTTGCGTCTCTGTTCCCTTCCTATTATAGCATGAGATTCTGCCCGCGGGTTTCCCGCTCGATGGATACGCTTCGAAGGGCTGAGAGAATAAGAAAACCAATTCCCTGCATATGGTATACTTGTAACAGAAATTCTCAGGAGGCCATATGAATTCCCCAATCTATCACGAAGCCACCCTCTCCCTCTGCCCGGAATGCCATGCCCGTATCCCCGGCAAGATCTTTCTGCATCAGGGACAGGTTTTTCTTCAGAAGAACTGCCCCCAGCACGGGGGCTTCCAGGTGCTCATAGCGGAGGACGCCGCATTCTGGCTGAACCGGCGGTCCTTCGACAAACCGGGAACCGATTCCCTGAGGCAGACGGAAACCGCACAGGGCTGCCCCTTCGACTGCGGCCTGTGTCCAGAGCACGACCAGCACAGCTGCATCGGTCTTTTTGAAATCACCGAGGTCTGTGACCTGGACTGCCCGGTCTGCTTTGCCCGCTCCGGCCAGGGCTCCCATGTTCCCTTGGAAAAATTAAAAGCCATGACGGAATTCCTGCTGGAGACCGAGGGCGGGCAGCTGGAGATTTTACAGATCAGCGGCGGCGAGCCCACACTGCATCCGGATCTGATCCCGTTCCTGGCATTCCTCCGTCAAAAGCCCATCCGCCACATCATCCTGAATACCCACGGGCTGACCCTGCCGGACCGCCCCGACCTGCTGGAAGCGTTCGCAGCTTACACCACCGGCTTCGAACTCTACCTTCAATTCGACGGCGTTGATGATGCCCCCTATGAAAAACTCCGGGGCCGCCCACTGCTCTCAGAAAAAACCGCCCTGCTGGCTCTCCTGAGCCACCACCGGATCCCCGTCACCCTGGCGGTCACCGTGGCAGGCGGGATCAACGACCACCAGTTGGGCCAATTATTTCAGCTGGGCCTTAAAACCCCCTCGATCCGCGGGATCTGCTTTCAACCCCTGGCCCGTTTTGGCCGGTTACCGGCGGCTGAACCGATGGCTTCCATCACCCCGACCGGGATTGTCCGCCGGCTTTGCCAGCAGACCGGCAACCTGCTTGCTCCGGAAGATTTCATTCCCCTGCCGTGCAACGTGGAACGGGTGATTGTCTCATATCTTCTGAAGAAGAGCGGGGCATTCATGCCCATCACCCGGCAGTCGGAGATCAAGAGCATGCTGCCGCTGATTGACAACACCCTGAATGTCCATTTGGAGGATCTTGAACGGGCCGCCAAAGAAAAGTTGAAGAGCGGGGCCGACTGGTGCAACTGTTTTCAGCTGTTCAGGGACATTCAAAAGCGATTCCCCAAAGCCTTCACCGCCGGCAACACCACCGCACGGAAAGCCTTTCTGGATTCCGAAACCTTCCGGATCACCATCGTCTCCTTCGTGGACGCCTGGAATTTCGACCTAAAATCCGCCCAAAAAGAATGTGTGCATCTGGTGACTCCCGAGCTGAAACGGATCCCCTTCTCCATGTACAACACCCTGTACCGGGGGAAAACACATGCTTGACGCCCTGACACAGTCCCCCTCAAACGCCGCTTATCTCGCCATTCCAGTTGGAATCACCCTGATGGCGGGAGCCATCCTGATGAATTTCCTGCTGTACCGTCCGGAGGAAGGCCGCCAGGCCTTTCAGCCCTCCGCCGTAGACACCCTGTCCATGAGCCTTTTCGCCTTCGGCACAGCTGGCCTGATCACCTTGAAATGGGGATTCATTGATGCCGGTTCCTGGCGAGGCACTCTCCAAGCGGTGGGACTCCTGCTCTTTTACATGGCCATTGCGATCAACCTGCTGGGCAGGAAATGGCTGGGTCCAAACTGGTCCGATCAGATCCGTATCCGCGAAACCCATGTCCTCATACAGACCGGTATCTACCGCTGGATCCGCCACCCGCTCTATGCCAGCACCATCGGCATGCTGCTGGGGGCCGGGCTGGTTTACACCAACGGACTGGTCGTGATCCTGACCCTTGTGGTCTTCGTGCCGATGATGGCCTACCGGGCCCGACAGGAAGAATCCTACCTGATCCGCACGTTCCCGGAATACGAAACTTACCGCCGACGGGCCGGCATGTTCCTACCCCGTCCCATCACAAGGAGGCCCCTGTGAAAATCGTGAAACCCGTTGAAATATCAGCCCACGGCTTTGCCTGGTGCCGCTGGGGGGTAGGCGCTTTCGTCTGGCTGACCCTGCTTCTGAACAATCCCCTCCCCCTGGCCATCGCAGCGGGGATCCTGATCCTCTCCGCTCTTTTGAAGGTCCAAAATGCGCCTCTGATCTGGTTCCATCGGGTGACCCTGGGCCGGCTGATCCCTAGCGGCACCGTGGTGGTAGACGAATATGCCATGGCCTTCGCCCACGCCCTGGGCGCTGTCCTGGCGGTCCTCTGCCTGGTCTCCTGGTATGTTGCCCCGGCCCCCATCCCTTGGATCGCCACGGCGCTGCTGGGGCTGGCCAAAGCCGCCGGCGCACTGGGCTACTGCTCCGGGGTCAAGCTTTACCAGTGCATGCACAACGACACCTGCTGCCGCTTCCTGAAGGCTCCCCATGCCTGATGCCCACTTTTTCAGGCCCGATTGGGGGCTGCACCCCGTTCTGTTGGACTGGGGCGCTTTCCAGATCAGCAGTTATACCGTCATGATCCTGTTAGGCCTTGTCAGTGCCTGGCTCCTGTACCGCTTCACCGTAGCCCGGAGCATGCTGCCCAAATCCCGGGACACCTGGCTGATTCCTGTTCTGGCCCTCTGCTTCGGCGCCCTGGGCGCCAAGCTCCCCACGCTCCTCACCCTCTCCCCTGCCGGGTGGGACACGACCCAAGCCGCCCTGGCACTGACTTCCGGCAAGACCATTGTCGGTGGTCTGATCGGCGGTTGGATTGGTGTTGTTTCCGCTAAGCGGTTTCTGGGTATCAGGGAACGGCGGGGAAACCAATTCGCCCCTGCTCTGGCCCTGGGTCTTGCCTTTGGCCGCATGGGCTGCCTGCTTCAGGGCTGCTGCTACGGCCTTCCAACCCCGCTGCCCTGGGCCGTGGATTTTGGCGACGGCATCTACCGGCACCCCACCCAGGCCTACGAAATCCTGTTCCACCTGACGGCCTGCGCCGTCCTGCTTGCCACCGGCGCCTACCGGAGGCCCGGCGGCGTTTTCCTGAAAGCTTATTTCATCGCCTATCTGGTTTTCCGGTTCGCCCTTGAATTCCTCCGTGTGGAACCCCGACTATGGCTGGCGCTCACCGGTTACCAGCTGGCATCCCTTCTCTTCATCCCCATCCTCGCTGCAGCTGTCATCCGTGAGATCCACCGTTCCCACGGTACAATCATTCGCTGAGGGCCCGGCGCCATCAGACAAACGGAGGTTTCCCATGAATCTGAAAAAAATCGGCATGTTCAGCCTTGGCTTCTTCGGCACCGGCATTTTCGTCATCCCCGGCATGATGCTGGCCGGCATCCACCCCGCACTGATCATCGTCTATATCGCAGCGGAGATCGGGCTACTGGTCTGGGCCATCCGCGCCTACCGCCGCAAGCTGTGGAACGACTGGCTGGCCATCGGGGTCATCATCGCCGGCACTGCGAAGGTGGGGTTCATGGTCACCCTGGGCTGGTGCATCTCCATGATGCTGACCAACTATTGAGGGTCTTGATTCTCAATTCCTGCGGAACCGTTCAGCCTATTACGAAAACGTCATTTGAACGTTAAAAAACTTCCCCTGTATAATGAAGCTTGGAGATTCGGGAAACAGGGGGATTTAAACACAATGGCGGAGATCAAAGAATTTCGAAAGGTATTTTCCCGTAAAGATATTTTTGCCTTAGCCTTCGGCGCGATGATCGGCTGGAGCTGGGTAGTCCTCACCAACAACTGGATTCTGGGTGCAGGGGCCCTGGGAGCCATCACCGCCTTCATCATCGGCGGGGTCATGATCTTCCTTGTGGGGCTGACTTATGCCGAACTGACTGCGGCGTTGCCAGAGAATGGGGGGCTGTGTGTCTTCACACAGCGGGCCATGGGCTGGAGCGCCGCATTTTTCAGTTCCTGGGCCATCGTGCTGGGCTATGTTTCCGTTGTCGCCTTCGAAGCCGTGGCCTTTCCATCGGTACTTGAGTATTTTGTGGGCCCCGGGTACTACATGGGCTATCTGTACACCATCGCGGGTTATGATGTGTACGCCGGCTGGCTGGCTGTCGGCATCTTCAGCGGCCTGGTCATGACCGCCCTGAACTATTTCGGCACCCAGAATGTGTTGCTGTTTCAAAAGGCTGTCACCGTGATGATTGCCGTGGTGGGCCTCATGCTTTTCGGCGGCAGCGTGGTGAACGGCAGCGTGCATAACATGACCCCGGTGTTTCAGCATGGTTATAAGGGCATCTTGGCGGTTGCCGTGATGACCCCCTTCATGTTCATGGGCTTCGATGTGATTCCCCAGGCGGCGGAGGAGATGAATGTCCCCTACCGCAGCATCGGGAAGATCCTGCTCCTGTCCGTCGTCGTAGCCATCGTCTGGTATGTCATCATCATCCTCAGCACGTCTTTGGCGCTGAGCCCTCAGGAAATCGGAAATTCCAGCATCGCCACAGCAGAGGCCATGCGCAAAATGTTCGGCGGCAGCGACTGGGCCATGAAGCTTCTGGTCCTGGCCGGTATCGGGGGGATCTTCACCTGCTGGAACGCCTTTTTCGTCGGCGGCAGCCGGGCCCTCCAGGCCATGGCTCAGCGGCAGATGCTCCCGGCATTCCTGGGGAGGATCCACCCGCAGTTCCGCACCCCCGGCAATGCCATCCTGCTGATCGGCATCCTCACCAGCATCGCCCCGATCTTCGGGAAAAAGATGCTGACGTGGATCGTCAACGCCGGCAGTCTGGCCGTGGTGGTGGCCTACTTCATGGTGTCTTTGTCCTTCATTCTGCTGCGCCGGAATGAACCGGCTCTGCCCCGACCCTACTCGGTATCCCGGTGGCAGCTGGTCGGTGCCGGAGCCCTTCTGATGACCGGCTTCATGATTGTCATGCGCCTGCCCGGAATGCCGGCGGCCATGGCCTGGCCCCACGAGTGGGGAATCATTCTGGGGTGGAGTGCCCTTGGGACCCTCTTCTACCTCATGGCACCGGGCCGAAATAAAAAAAGCCTCCCAGTATCGGAGGCCGTCGCTTACGAGGACAAAATAGCGTAGACACTCTAAAAATCCCCCCGCAGCCACATCATTCATCGGCCAGCGGGGGGATTCGCTTATTCAGTCACAGTCAGCTTATACAGGGCATGGGCATAAATCTTGGTCATCTGGATCAGATGCTCCACCCCGATGAATTCGTTCTTCTGGTGGGCCAGCTCCGGCATGCCGGGCATCAGGGGGCCGAAGGCCACACAGTTGGCCATGGCCCGGGCATAGGTGCCCCCGCCGATGGTGATGGGCTGTGAATCCACATCCCCGGTCTGTTCCCGGTAAACCCCCATCAGGGTCTCGATGAGGGGATGATCCTTGGGGAAATAGATGGGCTTCATATGCTCATGATGGACCACTGTGATCCCGGTGCCAGCCAAAGCTTCCCGGATACCGCTGTAGACCGCTTCATCGGAATTCGTGATGGGATAACGGATGTTCACGGTCACCGTCACCGCTTCCGCCGTGGTGCTGATGACCCCCACGTTGAAGATCAGCTTGCCGGAATCCGCATCCTCGAAGCCGCAGCCGATATGTTCACCATTGTACTCCAGACCGATACGGTGGCAGTAGGTGGCGACCAGATCCCGCATCTCCCCGGAAGCCAGGGTCAGCTTGCCTAAGAACTGCATCATGTGGGAGATGGCATTGACGCCTTTTTCCGGCAGAGATCCGTGGGCAGAAACGCCGTGGATCTTGACGCGGGTGCTCCCGGCATCCTCGGTGACATCAACCGTCACACCGGCCTCCGCGCCGTAAGCCGCCGCCAGAGCCTTCAGCCCCTCTGCGTTCTCCAGCACAGCTTCACAGCTGTCCGGCACCATGTTGGGGCGGTTCCCCCCCTTGAGGGATACCAACCGGATCCCATCGCCGGTGCAGGGCGCTGTCAGGGACTTCACCAAATCGAAGATCAGAATCCCCTTTTCTCCATGGATGGCCGGAAAATCAGCATCCGGGGTGAATCCAAAATCCGGGGCGGGCATTTTGGAGAAGTAGTGATGCATGCAGCC
Source organism: uncultured Peptostreptococcaceae bacterium (assembly GCA_964424355.1). GTDB lineage: Bacteria > Bacillota > Clostridia > Peptostreptococcales > Acidaminobacteraceae > CAZEHS01. The sequence goes on along the minus strand of CAYRIO010000008.1, from coordinate 12 downwards.
CCAGCCGCTTTC
>CAYRIO010000007.1:0-159517 GCA_964424355.1 uncultured Peptostreptococcaceae bacterium | reverse complement strand
CGGTACGTTTACGGCAACGGATCGGAAAATCCAAAAGCTTACCGCAGCCCTGACGCCGGCATACCCCCTTCAGAACTGGGAGATGATCCAGGCACTGGTGAACATGTATACCACCAATGCCGCCTTCACATCTGCTGAGGAAATCACGGCGGAAATCCTCCGCACCAATCCTCTGTATAACAAGGTCAGAAACGCTTTGGAGCAAGGCACGGCCGCTTACTGGACCCAAGGGGCCAGCAGAGTGCTGTACGACAACACGGCCAAGGGCTCCGTAAGCCCGGAATGGCAGGCTCTTTCCACCGTGGAAGCAGGGTTTTCAGCCTCTCCGAGCACTGATGCGACCCGACAGCTCTTCGATGAACTGATGACCGGTTATCAGAAAAAGTGCGGCGGCGACTGCGGCAGCCAGTGTGATTGCTCTGGTGCCTGCTAGGAATCAGTTTTCATAGTTTTTTAAGATTTGCTTCACCTGATGTTCACAATTGCATGCTATAGTTGAATCATGGATTCTGAAAAAGAACCCGCACACCCTGTAATACGGCAGACGGCTTGGGAAGGCCCGGCGCTGTGTTACAGGGTGTTTATTTTTGCGGGGATTTGTGGTTTTATTCTCCTGCCTCCGGGTATACACACAATAAGAGGACAAGTCAGTTCACAGGAAGGGTGAGACTATGGATCAAAAACTGATGGAGCTGGAAGCTCGCAGAGACAAGCTGGAAAAGGAGTATCATGAGGCCATGTCACGGTACCGATCCGAGCTGGTGAAGCTGGAGCACGAAATTGTGGAACGGAGCAAGGAGGTCAGCCGGGCAAGCGGCGGGGCCGATGCCCCGGCGGATGGCTGGAATGCAGAAAATGAAGGTGTTGTGAAGAACGATAGACAGGAAGGTGAGCACCTGTTTGAACGGGAGCAGGTTTATGATGGGGGTCAGTCTTAAAGGGATTTGATCAGTGTGACAGGACAACATTTTAAAAGGTAACTCTTGGCGAAGGCTACCTTTTGATTGGCAAAAGTGGAACTTTGTATAAATAATCAAGGGAGGGAAACGGTTCACCCATTAATGGTAAATTATACAGGATGAAAAAGAAAAGCCCCCGTTGTATAATGGGTATGCGATTAACGAAAAGGCCGGTCCGGGCGCAAGGGGGTATCACCGCATGGAAAAACAAAAAATGAAGGGTTTTGACAACCGGAAGCAGATCTATGGGATGGTACTGATTCTAATCGGTCTGGTTTTTGTTTTTACCGTGATGTCGTACACGATCCTGGTGAAGGACCTGAAAGCGAATCTTGGAAACAAGGCGCTGGTTCTTGCTGTGGATATCACCCACTGGCTGGATTTGGATCAGCAGGAGTACGACCGGCTGCTGGCGATGGATTTCAACGCGGCATTAGCGGATCCCTATAATCAGGAATTTGAGAAGACCGCCCGGGAGGTCATGGAACTCTCGGAAATCAAATATGTGTACCTGCTCAGTGAAATTCCAAAGGACCAAGCAAAATACAAGGTGGAATCCGGCGAAGGGGAAGAGTATCATGCTGTGACTGGAACGCCTCTGACCGGAGTCTACCTGCTGGATGCGGTCCTCAGTGAGGAGCTGCGGCTGGAGGACACCGGCGGACAGGGGTATACGGATAAATCCCGCTACACGATTCTTCGGCCGGAGGTTCGGCAAATCATCAAGGACAAAAAGCCCGCTTTCCTTCTGAATACGGATGAATGGGGAACCTACATAACAGGCTATGCCCCCTATTTCACGAAACAGGGCGAGTTTATCGGTATTTTAGGTGTGGATCTTTTTCCGGATAAATACTATGCGTATATTAAAAGAAGCATGACGGTGTTCGGGGTTTTTCTGGTCATTCTTTTCCTGGCAGGGATTGCGTTTACAAAGCTTCTGACCCGTGTCTGGAAAGCGGAGGAGCGGGTGCGTCTGGAGGCGGAAATTTCTGCTCAGGATATGCTGACAGGACTCATCAACCGCCGGAGATTTATGGGACTGTTGGCGCATGAGCATGCCGTCTGTCGGCGGGAAGGGATGCCACTGACCCTGATGCTGGCAGATTTAGAGGATTTCTCACGGTTCAATTCCCTGCAGGGGGAAGTCCATGGAGACCAGGCCCTGATAAGGACGGCTGAATTCCTCAAAACCCGAGTTAAAAGGGGGGCTGACGGGTTGTGCCGCTTTGGGGGGGATGAGTTTGGAATTTTCCTTCACAACACCGAGGCCGAAAATGCGGTCAGTTTCATAGAGCCTCTGCTGATTGAAGCGCCGCATCCGCTTTCCGTGGGCATCCTGGTAATCATGCCGGAAGAGCCTCTCCAGGCCGAAGCGCTTATCCACCAGCTGGAGGAAGCGGTGAAGGCTGCCCATCAGGCAGGCTCCCGAAAATATGCCATGATTGATGAAACCCAATGAATCCTTAAACCGGTTCTTCAAAAGCCAGCTCATAAGCCTGACCCATGGAATGACCGATGGGCTCACGGATGATGAGGCTGGCTTTTTTGTCGATGGGGGTGGCATCCCGGTTCATCAGCACCAGGGTGCTGCCTCTGAAATAGGAAAGAAAGCTGGCTGCGGGATAGACAGCCAGGCTGGTGCCGCCCACAATCAGGATATCAGCTCGGGACAGGGCCGCAGTGGCGGATTCGATCACTTCGGCGTCCAGGGCTTCCCCGTAGAGGGTCACTTCCGGGCGCAGCATGCCATGGCACTGGGGGCAATACGGAATCGGTGTTTCGGAGACGAACAGGGATTCTCCGGGATAAGGGATGCGGCATCGGGTACAGCTGGCTCGGGTCATGGCGCCATGGAGTTCAATGACGTTCCGGCTCCCGGCAGCCTGATGAAGACCATCGATGTTCTGGGTGATGACAGTATTCAGGATTCCCCGCTGTTCCAGTCGGGAGAGGACTTTGTGGGTTTTGTTCGGCAAGGCGTTGGGGAAATAGAGCTTGGATTTCAGGTATTCATAGAAGAGCGTGGGTTCCTGCATCAGGCAGTCGTGGCTCAGCAGGTATTCTGGATCAAGCCCCCGGAAATTTGTGCTGTAAAGGCCGTCTTTAGAGCGAAAATCCGGGATGTTGCTTTCCGTTGATGTGCCGGCGCCCCCGAAAAAAACGATGGAGCGGTTGCTTTTGAATAGCTGGGCCAGCTGCGCGATGGATTCGTGGATCGGGTTCATATCAGATCACCTCCTCTTTTATTATACTGCTTCCAGAGAACAATGTTGACAATGCAGGTGAAAAGACCCTTGCTGTTTCCATGCAGAGCGGTATACTCAAAATAGGCTTGAATTCAATTCTGAAGGGAAATCCCAATGCGCAGAGCGAAGACCATAGAGCTGATTTTATTAAGTGTCTTGATTGTCCTGATATTTTACGCTTTTCAAACAACCCGATTGATCCGCAGCTATTCCGGGACAGAAACCCTGCTGGGGCAGGACACCCCGGTCTATCATTTTGCGGTAATCGCCGATGACACGGCCTCCTATTCCTGGACAACCTATCTGACAGGGCTTCAGAATGCAGCTCTCGCCAAGAAAGTGGTGGTGGAGGTGTATCCGGTTTCGGATCCGGCCATTCCGGCAGAACTGGACAAAGTGTTTGAAATGGCAGCGTTGTCGAAGGTGGATGGCATCCTGGTGAAGCTGTCCAACAACCAGCTGGCTCGGGATCCGATCCGTAAGAGCCGGGATATGGGGATCCGGGTGGTCACCATTGGGAACGATTCTCCAGACAGTCAGCGGGATGCGTACATCGGCACCAATAAATTCAATCTCGGGCAGACGACGGCTGGCATCATCGATGCGGCCAATCCAACCCCGGCGGATGTCCTGCTGATTCTCAGCAGTGAATACACAGATCAGAACGGCGCTTCTTCCAACAGCTACCTCAACGGTATCCATGAGTATAATTCTCAAAATCCCAGCATCAGCTCCCTGACGGTGGAGTATTCCTCCAAGAAACGGGCCGAACTGATCATCAACGACCTGATCTACCGGCAACAGATCCGGACCGTGGTCTGTACGGATCCCATCGATGCCCTGCGGGTGGTGAAGGTCTTGATTGATCTCAATAAGGTGGGACAGATCCAGGTCATCGCCAGCGGGGAGATTCCAGAGATCCTTGATTATCTGAAAAAGAAAACCATCTACGCCAGCGTCGTGGAGGATTATGGCTCCCTGGGCAAAATGAGTGTGGAGGCCCTGCACACCCTGATGCTGAACGACAGGCAATCGGCCTATATCAATATTCCCATCAAGGTCCTGACTCAGGATGACACGGAGGGCAGGTAACCCATGGGTAAAATTCGCGGTTTTTTGAAAAGTGACGGAATCCGGAGCCGGGTGGCGAATTTCACCCTGATTCTGCTGCTCTGTCTGATCACCGGTTATATAGCGGTTTTTTATGTGACGCTTCAACTCAGCAACAATTTCAGTGACATGTTCCGGCAGAGCCTGGTCCTGGAGTCCGTGACGGAATCTCTGGACAGCTTCCAGAAGAACCTGGAGAGCTACCTGAACACCAAGGATTCAGACGCTTTTGTGGCCTATCTGGAGGATTATAACCGCCTGGCGGGATTGCGCAAGGAGCTGGGCGACAAACTTTCCTGGCGGGAAGAGAAGCTGCTGGCCAGCAATATCGGCAATATCCTGGATTCCCTGCTGCAATCGGCATCCCTGGCCATCGACTCCAAACGGGGGCGCAATACCCCCAGTTATATTGAAGCCTTCAGCTCGGTGCAGCGGTATGCGGGCTACGTAAACGCGGATATCAGCCGGATTCGGGATCTGGAATTCAACGGGAATCTCCAGGACTATCTGGTGCTTTCCAAACGGATCGAGAATCTGAAAGGGGTCTTCATCGCCATGACGGGGGTGATTGTGGCCCTCAGCATGGTTTTCATCTACGATTTCACCCGCAGACTGACGGACCCCATTGAAAAACTCTCCCGCTATGCCGGGGAGATCTCCCGGGGGAACTACAGCGCCGCGCTCAGCACCACGGGGGCCTACCGGGAAGCGGACCTGCTGACGAAAACCCTGACGGATATGGCACGGAGCATCAAGAGCTCCATCGGAGAACTGCACGACAAAGCGGAGATGGAAAACCGGCTCCGGTTCTCAGAGATTGAAAACCTGAAAATGCAGAATCTCCTGAAGAACGCGGAATACACGGCTCTGCAGTCTCAGATCAACCCCCATTTCCTTTTCAACACCCTCAATGCCGGTACCCAGCTGGCCATTCTGGAGGATGCGGAAAAGACGGGGGAATTCATGGAAAATCTGGCGGCCATGTTCCGTTACAACATTCAGAGCCTGGACAACAAGGTCACCCTGGGGGATGAAATCGATAACGTACGGAACTACTGCCAGCTGATGAAGGTGCGGTTTGATGATATGATCCGATTCGATTTCGATATTGAGGGCCCGGTAGACACGGTCAAGATGCCGCCTCTGATTCTGCAGCCGTTGGTAGAGAACGGGTTTATTCATGGCTTCAAGAACATGGAAGAGGCGGGGGCCATCATGGTTCAGGTGCGTCAGTTTCCGGATCACGTGCGGGTGCTGATTCGCGATAACGGCCATGGGATTCCGCCGGAGAAGGTGCGGCGCCTCAATGAAACCGGATTCCGCGTGGAGGAGAACGCCTCAGACCACATCGGTCATACCACGGGACTGGGTCTGGGCAATGTATATGAACGTCTGCGGTATTTTTATGATGAGAGGGATGTGCTGTCCGTCCGCAGTGTGGAGCATCAGTTTACAGAAATGCAGGTGAAATTGTACCTGAAAACGGAGGGGTTCCATGGTTAGGCTGCTGGTAGTGGACGATGAAAAAATCGTATTGGATTCTGTAACCTATATGATCAGTTCCAGTTTTGAGAACATCCTGGTGGAAACCGCCCGGAATGGCAAAGAGGGGCTGGTGAAGCTGGACAGCTTCAAACCCCATATCCTGATGACCGATATCCGCATGCCGGGGATCTCCGGGCTGGAGCTTATAAAAAAGGCCCGCTTAACGGATAACGCTGTAAAAATCCTGATTGTGACCGCCTTCGAAGAATTCGAATACGCCCGGGAGGCGTTCAAATACGATGTGGAGGATTATATCCTCAAGCCCCTGGGCAAGAAAAAACTGGTGGAATCCCTGAATAAGACCCTGCAGAAAATCGAATCGGAGCAGGCGCGGCGGGACGAGGAGCTGGAGAGCATTGAAAAATACTATGCCTCCATCAGCCTGGTGGAAAGCAACTTTTTCCAGTCCATTATGCTGAACCGGGATCTATCCAAGGCCCTTCACCAATATCGTGACCTGCTGACCATCGGCCTGGAAGAAGGGTATATGCTGGCCATTGAATTCAGGACCCTGGAGGATGACGCCCCGCCGGATCAGGTAACCACCTGGACCATGCGGCTGGGCGATTCCTGCGATTACCTGAAGGGTCACGTGAAATATCACTACGATGCCATTGTCAGCAATGTGGTGTTCAACCGGATATTCGTTTATATGGAAGCTTCGGAAGGGAAAATTCACGAAGAAGCCCTGATGTTCTGGACAAATATCCATGACAGCCTGCTGAAAAAGTTCGGATTGAAAGCGCGGATCGTGGTTGGGCCTGTCCGGCCCATCACAGCGGTGGCGGAGTCCTTTGAGGAATGTCTGGTGCTGCTGAACACGGCAGATGCCAATGTAACCCTCTGGCGGGAAAGCCCCCAGGGCAATTACGACCCGGCGGTTTTCCGGCAGGTATCGGGGCGGATTCATGAACAGTTCCAGACCCGGAGCCGCAAGGTGATGGAAACCTTTCAGGAGTTGAAGGAGGTCTATTTTTCCATGGCTCGGGGGCAAAATGGCGCTGAAGCCGCAGAGTCCCTGCTGCTGGAGCTGCTGATCCTTCTGGTGAACCAGTGCAGGACCAACGGATGCACCTTGAACGGTGAGCTGGCGGGGACCGGATACATGAAAACATACGGCCTCAAGACCACCTTCGGTAAGATTGCCTGGTTTGAAGAAATCCTCAACGGGATGCTGGAAGAGAACATCCGGCTAGGGACCGGGAACTGCACGGAATTGGTTCAAGGAACCCTGGACCGCCTCAAAGATGGGTATGCCCAGGAAATCGGCCTGGAAGAAATCGCGCAGACCCTGGGTGTGACCCCGCAGTATCTCAGCAAGATTTTTCGGCAGGAAACCGGGCGCACCTTCAAGGAGCACCTGATCGATCTTCGGATCAGCGAAGCGAGACGGCTGCTGCGGGAAACCCCCCTCAGTGCCCGGGAAATCAGTTACGCGGTCGGATACAACGATCCCAACTATTTTGTCCGCCTTTTTAAAAAAATAACGGGCTTGACGCCGAAGGAATATCAACGGGTGATGGAATGAAGAAGAGAATCGGGTTAGGGATAGCGATTGGAATGGCTTTGCTCCTCCTCCTCATCGGGGGCGTCTGGCTGATGATCCAGCACAAAAACGGCCGGGATATCACCCCGGGCCGACAAACCCTGACAGTGGGGCTTTCCTTCGACAGCATCGTTGTGGAACGGTGGAAGCGTGACATGGAAACCTTTGTGGCGTCTGCTAACCAGCAGGGGATCGAGGTGGATGTCCAGATTGCCAACGATGATCTGGATGAACAGAAAAAACAGATCCAATACCTTATCGATGAAGGGGTCCAGGTGCTGGTGATCCTGCCCAAGCAAAAGGATGCCTATACGGATCTGATTGCCAAGGCGAAGCGCAAGGGCATCCATGTTTTGGCATATGACCGGTTGATTCTGAACGCGGATTACGATGCCTATATCTCCTTTGACAGCGTGGGCGTGGGCGAACAGATTGCCGGGCGGCTGGTACGTCAGCTGGAGCTGGAAGGGAAACGCGACGCGAAGCTGATGATCATTAACGGGGATCCTGAGGATAATAATTCCAAACTGTTCAACGAGGGGTTTTATAATGTCCTGAATGCGGTGGGCAAGGATATGCCCCTGGATATCGTCGCGGAGGCCTGGGCCCCCGGATGGCGTGAAGCCGTGGCGTTTGATGCCGTGGAACGGCTGCTGGATTCCGGTGTGGTGCCGGATGGCATCATCGCCGCCAATGACGTGCTGGCCACAGCCGCGATCCAGGCGTTGACGGAGCGGCAGCTGGCGGGGAAAGTCCTGGTGGTCAGTGAGGATGCAGAGCTTTCCGCCTGTCAGCGGATCGTGGAGGGCACCCAGCTGGCCACGGTGTACAAGCCCTACAACACCATGGCCCAGCGGGCGGTGGATATCTGCCAGGAGCTGATTCGGGGAACCTTCAAGACAAAAGACTCAATTGACAACGGCCCCTACAAGATCCCGATGCTCCAGATTCCCTGCGAGCTGGTGGACAAGACCACCATCGACAGGATCATCATCGACTCCGGCTTTCACAGCCGGGATGATGTGTATCGGAATGTGAAACAATAGGACAAAAGCAATGTTAAATATATGCTATACCCAACAGGTTCGGAGCAATCCGGACCTGTTGCTGTATGAAAACCTTTTCTTGTGCATTAATTCCGTTCAGTGACGGAACCCCTCCCCGGGTTATACAATGCAAGTGAATAAACAAACTTTTAGGGGAGGAAAAAAGAATGAAAAAGATTTTAGCATTGGTCTTGACTCTTGCTTTGGCTGTACCTTTTGTAGGCTGTGCACCAAAACCGGCTGCTCCGGCTGAACCCGCAGCTCCCGCAACTCCTGCTGTCGCAGAAATGGTTAAAGTGGGTGTATCCTTACCGACACAACGTGAAGAGCGATGGGTTCGAGACAAAGAAGCCATGGAGAGCTGGGCTAAAGAAGCTGGCGTAGAACTGCTGGTTCAAGTAGCTGACGCTGACCAGGCTCAACAGGCACAACAAGTTGAAAATCTTTTGACTCAAGGTATCAAAGTTCTGATCCTGGCTCCACACGATGCTTCCGCTTCTGCTGAACTCGTTAAAAAAGCCAACGATGAAGGCGTTCCCGTTATCTCCTACGACCGTCTTGTAACCGGTTCAGACAAACTGAACTACTACCTCTCATTCGATAATGAAAAAGTTGGCGCTCTGCAAGGTAAATACTTTGTTGATAACGTCGCTAAAGGCAACATCATGCTGTTCGCAGGCGCACCTACTGACAACAACGCTAAACTGTTCTTCCAAGGCGCAATGTCCGTAATCCAACCGAAGATCGCTGACGGCACTTACACAGTTCTTGGCGGTTCCGAGTTCCAACAAGTAGCTACAGACAACTGGGTACCTGCTAACGCTCAAAACCGTGCTTCCAACGTTCTGACAGCTAATGCCGGTAAAGAGATCGCTGGCGTACTGGCTCCTAACGATGGTACTGCAGGCGGGATCGTAGAAGCTTTCAAAGCTGCTAACGTGACACTTCCTGTTATCACGGGTCAAGACTCCGAAATCGCTGCTGTTAAACGCATCAAGATCGGCGAGCAATCCATGACAATCTTCAAAGATACCCGCGAATTGGCTAAAGCCGCTATCGAAGCTGCTGCTAAAATCGCTAAAGGCGAAACCGTTACGACAAATGGCGAAGTTGACAATGGCGTAATCAAAGTACCTTCCATCCTTCTTGAGCCACAAGTCGTTACAAAAGACAACTTCCAAACAATGCTGATCGACAGCGGTTACATCAAAGAATCCGATATGCAATAAGATTCACAACTCGGCAGGGGTGACGGGGTCACCCCTGCTTTTTCATCGGTATGGGAAAAAGACAGGAGGCAATTATGTCAGATTTCATTCTTGAGATGAAGGGAATCGTCAAGGAATTCCCCGGAGTCAAGGCTCTGGATCAGGTAACCTTCAACGTGAAACGGGGAGAAATCCACTGTCTGGTTGGAGAGAACGGGGCAGGAAAATCCACCCTGATGAAGGTTCTCAGCGGTGTGTACCCCGTTGGGACGTACACTGGAGATATCGTCTTGAACGGTACTGTTCAGCAGTACCACCAAATCAAAGACAGTGAGCATGCAGGAACGGCCATTATCTATCAGGAATTAGCCCTGGTGCCGTACATGAGCGTTTTTGAAAATATTTTTCTGGGTAACGAAATTAAGAAAAAAGGAATCATTGACTGGAACGAATCCATTGTCAGAGCAAGGGATCTGCTTGCTAAAGTGGGATTATCTGTCAACCCGGATACTCAGATCCGGAAATTAGGCGTCGGCAAACAGCAGTTGATTGAAATCGCCAAGGCGTTGAGCAAAAACGTGCAGCTGCTGATTCTTGATGAACCGACAGCCGCACTCAACGAGGAGGACAGCAAAAACCTCCTGAACATCTTGAAGGAACTTCGTAAACAAGGCATATCCTGCATTCTTATATCCCATAAGCTTAACGAAGTCATGGATGTCGCAGATTCAATCACCGTTCTCCGGGATGGAAAAACCATTGATACCGTGGATATCCACACTCAAAATGTCACTGAAGATGATATCGTTCGCAAGATGGTTGGACGGGAATTGACCAATCGCTATCCCGAACGGGTGCCCAATATCGGAGAAATCCGAATGGAAGTGAAAAATTGGAATGTGTACAGCCCGGATGACTCCCAAAAGCGGATCATCAAGGACTCCGCCATCAATGTGCGCCGGGGCGAAATCGTCGGCATCGCAGGCATCATGGGGGCCGGACGAACCGAATTCGCCATGAGCATCTTCGGGAAATCCTACGGGAGCCGCGTGGAAGGCGAACTGTATCTGGATGGTCAGCTGCGCGTGCTGAATAACCCTCATGAAGCCATCAAGGCCGGGGTCAGTTATCTGACGGAGGACCGGAAGGAAAAAGGCCTGATCCTCATTCAGGATATCAAGCAGAACATTTCCATCGCCAGTCTGGATCTGATCTCCAAGAATGGGGTTCTCAACGACAACGAAGAAATCAAGAACGCGGAGTACTATAAGACCGCAGTGCGGATCAAAGCCCCATCAATCGAGGCAAAGGTCATGAACCTCAGCGGCGGCAACCAGCAGAAGGTAGCCCTGAGCAAATGGATGCTGACGGATCCGGATATCCTCATCGTGGATGAACCCACCCGGGGCATCGATGTCGGGGCAAAGTTTGAAATCTACAGCATCATGAATGAAATCGTTGCCAAGGGCAAAAGCATCATCATGATCTCCTCAGAGCTTCCTGAGATCCTGGGGATGAGCGATCGGGTATTCGTGATGCATGAAGGCAGAATCGTAGCAGAGTTGGAAGGGGATCAGATGAATCAGGAAACCATCATGAGACATTCCATAGGACAGGGGAGGCACTAGCATGACCACAGAAACCAAGAAGGGCAACCTGCTGATGGACCTTTTCCGGGCCAATATCAGACAGTACGGAATGTTCGTAGCACTTTTCATAATCATGATGATTTTCAATGTTTTGACCCATGGCACGTTCGTATCCGCCCGGAACCTGACAAATCTTTACCTTCAGACCGGCTACATCGCAGTACTGGCAGTGGGCATGGTTCTGATCATCGTTGCCGGCCATATCGACCTTTCCGTAGGTTCGATAGCTGCCTTTACCGGTGCCATCGCAGGCATCCTGCAGGTCCATATGCACTGGGCCACCGTACCGACGATTCTGGTGACCCTGCTGGTGGGTGCGATCATCGGCATGTGGCAAGGCTTTTGGGTGGCTTACCGCGGTGTTCCGGCTTTCATCGTTACACTGGCGGGCATGCTGATATTCCGGGGTGCCGTTATCGGGATCACCAAGGGTCAGACCATCGGGCCGTTCCACAAATCCTTCAATGACATCAACGTAGGCTACTTGGGGGATATTGCCCACATTCAGGGCATCCACCTCCTATCAGTCATCATCGGCGTAATCGCGGTTCTGGCGTACATCGCTTCAGAATTCAATAAGCGCAAGATCCGTAAGAGCTATGGTTTTGAAGTGCTGCCAAACCATTATTTCCTGGGCCAATTGCTTCTGGTGGGCGGCCTGATTATGGGATTCATCCTGAGCATGGCGCTCTACAAAGGGATTCCGTACACGGTATTCATCGTGGTGGCATTCGTGGCGCTCTACAGTTTTGTGACCAATAAGACTCCCATTGGGCGTCATATATTCGCCCTGGGGGGCAATCTTGAAGCTGCCAAGCTTTCCGGAATCAACGTTAAGAAAACCGTCTTCCTGGCGTTCACCTCCATGGGAACCCTGGCTGCGATGTCCGGCATCATGTTCAGTGCCCGTCTCAATGCGGCGGCGCCCTCTGCCGGAAACCTGTTCGAGCTGGATGCGATTGCGGCATCCTTTATCGGCGGCGCCTCAGCCAGCGGCGGGATCGGTTCTGTTTTCGGAGCGATCATCGGCGCCCTGGTTATGGCCTCCATCAACAACGGGATGTCCCTGCTCAACATGGATATATCCTACCAGTACATGATTAAAGGCTCCGTGCTGCTGTTGGCGGTTTGGTTCGATATCAGTACACGGAATAAGAGCAAATAATCCGGTAATGCCTTATGAAACAGATGTGATTCAGGCAAGGCCGCCCCGGGCACTGACATCCCCCTGTCGGTGATTCCAGGCGGCAAGAAGTATCTTTTACCCTCCAAGTCAGGGCCCTCCGTTAAATAGCGGAGGGCCCTGACTTTTATATACGGGCAGTTCCCAGAAAATTCCTCTTGATTCTGACTATCAGACGATGCTATTCTATAATAGCCCATCCAGAACCGTGAATAAAAACACAGGGCGGACTCGCCAGGAAAACGTTACTATATCCAGTGAACTGACAAGCCGATTTCTAACGCCGCCGCCGGAGGGATTTTATATTGATGAAGAAAAAGTCACGCATCGAATGGATAGACAACGCTAAGTTCTTCTGTATTGTCCTCATTGTTCTGGGCCATGTGGGAATGCCGGATCCGATGACCCGTTTTTTTTCGGCCTTCCGGGTGCCGCTGTTCTTTTTTCTCTCAGGTTTCCTTTTCAGCTATGATGGCTTGAAGGCCAAAGCGTTCCTGATCAAGAAAGGGCGCTCGCTGGTACTGCCGTACCTGATCTTCTCTGTGGTCACCTACAGTGTGTGGTGGCTGTTTGCAGGGGTTTATGGCATTGGCACCTATGAGGGGATTACGCCGGTGACCCCCTTGATCGGCATCTTTTACTCCGTCGGAGATGGCGGATTTTTGGCTCACGATGCGCCACTGTGGTTCATAACCTGCCTGTTCATGGTGGAAGCGCTCTACTATTTTATCTTTGCAAGGCTTGAAGGGCCCATGCGTTATCTGGCTCTGGCAATCTGCTCTGTCCTGGGTTTCGTATGTCCTTTCCTGCTGCCTGTCCGACTTCCCTGGAGCGCGGATGCTGCGTTCACCGGCGTGGTGTTCTACGCGGCGGGGCGATGGATTCAGAGCGGTAAAGCAGACCGGCTGCTGAAATCCTCCTGGGCTGCTGCCGTTATGTTTTATATCACCCTAGGCGCCAGTTGGATCAATGGCCGGGTGGATCTGAACCATTTGATTCAGGGAAATTACTTCCTATATTATATTGCCGCTTTTTCAGGGATATTCTGTGCGGTTCACATAGCCCAGCGGGTGAAAGCGAATCGGTTCAGCCGTTTTTTCGGCAGGCATACAGCGCCGATCATGGCCTTCCATCTGGCGGGCATCAACCTGATTCATTTTTTAAGGAACAATTCAATGGGAAGCATTCATGTGACAGGGGGTGCCCCATTCCTGCTGAGCTGTCTTGACACCGTGCTGATCTTTTTCCTGATGATTCCCTGCATCCATTGGTGGGATAGGCTCTACAGGGGCGTTTTGGCTGCGATTGACGGGACACTGCCCCAGCGCACCCCCCGACAGGAGCAGCAATATATTTGATTGATAAGAACAAAGGAGCAGGCTTTCAGTTGAAAGCCCGCTTTCTTTATTTCAGTCGAAAACCGATGTTTCATAGGTGAAATGGGTTCACATCTTAAAAACTTATTAAGAATCCTTTAAACATATGCTGGAAGCCTTGTTAGAGCTATGGGCCAGTGCTACAATGGGTCTGCGTACATAGAGAAAAAGGAGTTGATTGGATGGAAGAGCATAAAGATCCCAATATCCCTCGGGAAACCGTGCCGGAGATGGACCAGCCCAAGAATCTATATGGGAGATGGGCGTCATTCTTCATAGAAAGGTACCGGATCGTGTACCTTCTGATAGTAGCGGTTATCGTTGTTGGGCTATCGTCCTATTTCACACTTCCCCGTGAGCTGCAGCCGGAAATCACGCTGCCTTACGGTCGGGTGCTCACCCTTTATACCGGCGCCGCACCGGTGGAAGTGGAAACATTGGTTACAAACAAGATTGAAGCGCAGATGGACAGTGTTGAGGATGTGAAGACGCTGACCAGCTACTCGGGCTTCGGATATTCTCTGGTCTGGCTGGAGTTCGAGCAGGGCGTGGACATGGAGAAGAAGGTCACCGAAATGCGGGAGGCGCTTTCCGGAATTCAGTCGGAAATCCCGGATGCCGCTGAAATCCCTTCAGTTTCCAGCATCAAGACCAACAACTCTCCGATTATGATCCTGAACGTTTCAGGGGAATATGATCTGGTCCAGCTGACCCGGATGGCCAAGGATATCAAGGACCGGCTGGAATCCGATCCAAGTGTTCTTGAGGCCCTGGTCATCGGCGGCGTGGACCGTGAAATCCGCATTCAGGTGGATCCGCAGAAGCTGGCGGCCTATCAGGTTTCGATGGATACCATCAAGAACGCTTTGGCGGCAGCCAACGTCAATTTTCCAGGGGGAACCCTGGTGTTGGACGAGCGGAACTATAATCTCCGGACTGTTGGCGAGCTTCAGGATCCCAAGCAGCTGGAGAATATCGTCATCGCGAAGGGCGATGGGGGTGCTCTCTACCTGAAGGACGTGGCCACCGTGGTGGATGGCTACGCCGATGAGGAATCCTATTCCCGTATGGCAACGGATTCCGGTGGGAAAGGCGAAATGCTTCGCTCTGTTGCTATTTCGGTCAAGAAGAAAACCACCGCCGACATCATCCGCACCAGCGATCAGATCCATAAGATCATCACGGATGAAAAGGGGACCTTGTACCCTGAAGATCTGTCGGTAAAAGTGAGCGGCGATACGGCTGAGTATGTGCGGGACCAACTGGGAAGCGTTATCGGAAATTCCCTGTCCGGGCTTTGCCTGGTCATGGTGGTGCTGTTCCTTTTCATCGGTTTCAGCGAGGCCATCCTGGTTTCAATCGTTATCCCGTTGACCCTCCTTGTGACCCTCTGGTTCATGAAGGCCAGCGATCTGACCCTGAACAATATCACGCTGTTCTCGATGATTCTGGCGGTAGGGATGCTGGTGGACGATGCCATCGTCATCATGCAGAATATCGACCGGCTCCGGTTCAAGGGCATCTCAGCCATTCCCGCTGCGGAAGCGGCTACGAACCAGATCGCCCCGGCGGTTGCATCAGCCACGCTGACGACGGTCGCTTCGTTCTTCCCTCTGATGCTGACATCCGGAATCATGGGAGCCTATATCAAGTCGATCCCTCTGACAGTCATTTATGCCATGACGGCGTCTTTCTTCGTGGCCATGACGGTGACCCCGGCCTTGAGCGCCTTGGTACTGAAAAAGCACCGGTCTGAGATACAGGTGGACCCTAAAGCGCTCAAAACGCGGTTAAAGCGCATTGGCGCGATCCTTCTGGTAACGGCCCTGGCAATCTATGCTTTTTCAGATGACAACCAGATTCATGGGTTTTCAATCTTCTTCGGACTGCTCTTCAGCGGTCTGATGATCATCAAGATCTATAAGTACAATGACGTGGCTGAGAATTACGGCTTCATCAAATGGTACGCCAAAGTACTGGATAAGTTCATCTATAGCCGGCGTAACCGACGCATACTGGTAGGCGTTCTCTGTGTGGCGTTCCTGGCGGCGGTATCCCTGCTTCCTCTGGGAATACTGAAAGTGGAGATGTTCGGCGGTGAAGACCAAACCCGTCTCTATATCAATGTGGAAACCCCCAAAGGGACCCCCATTGAAACGACCGACAGCATTGTCAAGGAAGTAGAGAAGCTGGTACTGCCCTATCCTGAGCTGGACACCTTTGTTTCCAACGTTGGGATCACCGGTGCGGACAGCTTTGATGATATGGGCGGCGGAACCGGCGGCGGCAATCCGACCATTGGACGGCTGGTTATCGATCTGAAGCCTGAAGAGGAACGGACCCGCTCCTCCATGGACATTGCTGAGGAGCTCCGCGCCAAGGTCAAGACCATTGCCGGTGCGAAGGTGACAGTCCAGGAACTGGAGAATGGACCGCCTTCCAGCTCTCCCTTTGCAGTGACTCTCCAGGGCAAGAATTTGGATGAGTTGAAGCAGGTTGCTCAAGATTTCATGGCCATTGCGGAAGAGATGCCCGGCACCATGGATGTTGACAGCACCGTGGCAGAGGGGGATCCGGAACTCCAGATCCAGGTGGACAAGGAGCAGGCAGCACGATTGGGCTTGAATGATTACACCGTGGCCCTGACAATCCGGAATGCTGTCAACGGACTGGAGGCCACGAAATATCGGGTCAACCAGGACGAAATCGACGTAAAGATCTACCTGGAGAAAGGCGCTCTGACGACGAAAGCGGACCTTGAAAAGCTGTATGTCTACAACACGGCCGGCCTGCCGGTACAACTGGGGCAGGTGGCCCGTATTGTAGAGGACCGTGGCTATACCACCATCACCCATGAGGCCCGTAAACGGGAAGTGTCTGTCACCTCGCAGGTGCAGAAGGGCTTTCTGGGCAATGAACTGACCACGGCCTTTAAAGAAAAAGTTGCCTCCTACCCCCTGCCCGAAGGTGTGACTGTGAAGTACGGCGGTGAAGCGGAGGACATCCAGGATTCCTTCGGGGATATGATCACCAATATGGTGGTGGCGATTCTGCTGGTGTTCATCATCGTTGCGGTTCAATTCAACTCTCTGTCCCAACCGATGCTGATCCTCAGTGCCCTGCCTCTGGGTCTGATCGGAGTCTTCCCGGGGTTGGTTCTAACTGGCCATACGTTCAACTTCACCGCATTCATCGGTGTCGTTGCCCTGGTAGGGATCGCCGTGAAAAACGGCATCGTTCTGATCGACTATATTAACTATCTGCGTCGGGAAGGGCATGATCTGTATGAGGCGACCCGAATCACCGGCACGACCCGCTTCATTCCGGTTATAGCCACTACCATCACCGCAGTTGGGGGAATCATCCCCATTACGCTCAAACAGCCTTTCTTTGCGGGGCTGGGATACACATTGATTTTTGGGCTCTCCGTATCCACGGTCCTGACCCTGCTGTTTATTCCATCGATGTATATCATGCTGGAGGAACGAAAAATCAGGAAGGATGAGAAACGGATGCTGAAAGCAGGAGGGAATGAACATGCTTAATCACAGATCAAAGCGGATATTCAAGGCCATTGCGGCCGTGATGGCTCTAAGCCTGGTATTGGGCGGATGCGCCGCCAAGGCTCCCGATGCCGAGAAAACAAAGGTGGTCGCTCAGGAACCCGTGCTGGTGAAGGTGCAGGCTGTTGCCAATGGACAGTATGCGGATCAGGTGACGGTATCCGGCAACGCTTCTCCCTATGAGACGGTGGAGGTTGCAGCCAAGGTTGGCGGCGATATCGTCTTCATTGGCCCGGATCTGGGCGCAGCGGTTAAGAAGGGGCAGCCCCTGGCAAAAATCAACGCCGCGCGATATGCCCTGTATCGGGAAAAAGCCTCCCTGGGGGTGGATGCCTCCCAGCTGACCTTGGAGGAACAAAAGAAGGAGCTGGATCGCAATAAATCACTTTATGGTGATCAGGTTATTTCCCAGAAAGAATATGACGATGCGCTGAAGGGGTATAAATCAACCCAGATCAGCCATCAGGTGGCACAGAATGACATGCGGCAGGCTGAATTGAATCTGCAGGATACCACATTGACCGCGCCGATCACCGGCTATGTCAGTGCCCGGAAGGTGAATAACGGAGAATCCGTCAATGCCGGTACGCCGCTTTACTCCTTAGTGGATCTGAGCAAGGTTTACGTGGAGACCGGCGTAGCCGAAGAAGTGGTCAATGCCGTAGGGCAGGGGATGAAGGTCAGTATGACCTTCCCGGCTCTGGGAGGCACTGCAGTTGAGGGGACCGTTGAAGCGGTCAGCCCTGTGCAGGACGCCACCAAGCTGTATGCTATCCGGATCCTTGTTCCCAATGCGGATGGGAAGATCAAGGCCGGCATGTTTGCCAGCGGCCTGATCACCGTGGCTAAGGATATCCAGGGTCTGGGTGTTCCTAAGGTTGCCGTACTGCACAATGAAGGCAAGGATTATGTCTATGTCCTTCAAAATGACAAGGCGGTCCGCAAGGATATCACTGTCGGTCTTGGCAATGAGAGCTTCTTTCAGGTGAAGCAAGGCCTTTCTGCCGGAGATCAGGTCATTGTTGTCGGCCATGAGAAGTTGAAGGATGGCATGCCCGTGAAGGTTCAGAAGTAAGCGAAGTCTGCTGCACAACATGAGGAGTCGGTTTTCCCGGGATAACATCTGGGGAGGCAGGCTCTTCTTTAATTCCACGGTGCTTGTTTGTTGAGGGGATAGGCGGGTATAGTTAGTACAAAGTTGAAAAGAGTATTGTTGGGGGAGTGAAAAGCATGAACAGTCCATTCAGATTCAACTGCCTGATTTTGCGGCGGATCCTGTTCCTTCTGGCGGCGGCAGCTCTGCTGATTACAGGCTGTGACAGCTCTGTGGAGGTGCGTGGGAACATGGCTGCCTATCTGGAGAAAACCTATGGGCAGGAATTCACAGTGGAAATGCCGGATTTTGAAGGCATCAACGGGATGTGGCCCGGCGTGTACACGGCATTTGCCGCACCTGCAAGCCAACCGGATTTGCGGTTCAGGATTTTCTGGAACACCGGGGATAAAACCCTGCATTATGATGATACCTATCTGACTACCCGCTGGTCGGCGGAAGCGCTGAAGGAACATGAATCCGCCATTCGGGATATCCTGGGCCAGGGCATCACCCTGAGTGCCTTCAACTGGGATGCGCTGGCCAATATCGGGGGGGCGTATGAATCCCCGGTCTATCAGGACATGTCCTATGACCAGCTGCGGACTACGTTCGGGGATAAATTCAGATTGGTCATCAAGGTGAATGTACCGGTGTCCCAAGGGGTTGATAAGGCCAGTGAGGCGGAAAAGATCAATGCGGTTTATCAGCGGGTACTGGCTGAGAACGGCATCAGGAATTATGTGTTCTGGATCACCTATCTTACCCCGGACGCCGCCGCTGCATACGACGCCGATGACTTGAGCGTGTCCTCGGAAAAGCTCCATCAGGACGGGAAACTATTGAATATCGCCCGGTTCGGAACATTGAAGGACAGCGGCATTCCCATCACAAGCCGGGAGGATCTGTTCAAGGGATTCGCATATTGAAATCTTGAGAACCCGTGTGATACTTGGCTTCCCCGGGCTCAAAATGATATAATCATCCTGATAATCATGGGCCTCAAAGGTGCCGTGAATAACCGGGAGATGCCGGCCATAGGGCCTGCAGAGATAAATTTGTATGAAAAGACACAGCGATATCGTTAAGCAGTCTCACCAACGCAGCATCCAATATGGCATTGATAAAGAACAGGTGGTTTCAAAAAAAATCCTCAGTCACGAGGCGGTTTCGGAGAATTTACAAAAAAACAGCGGGCTGATCCGGATCACCATGCCGCTGCTGCGGGATCTTCACGACTTTCTGACGGGTTCGGGATTCATCATGGTCCTTACGGATCAAGAGGGGTGTATTCTGGATGTCATTGGGGATCAGGAAACCCTGAGGGCAGCCCTGGAGTTGAATATGGTGGTGGGAGCCAGCATGAATGAGCAGTGCATCGGCACCAATGCCATGGGGACTGCCATTCGTGAAAACGCGCCGGTGCAGATTTCGGCCACGGAGCATTTCATCACAGCCTACCACCGGTGGACCTGCTCCGCAGCACCGATCCACAGCCCCGGGGGAGAAATCATCGGGACCCTGAACCTGACGGGAGCCAGCCGGCTGGTCCATCCCCACACCCTGGGGATCGTTGTGGCAGCGGTGCGCTCTGTGGAGTTCCAGCTGCGCAATGAGGTGGTCCAAAATCAGCTGATTCTGGCAGACCGCTACAGCACCACCCTCATGAACTCCATTGCCCATGGTATCCTCGGGGTTTCAAGCGGGGTGGTCACCAGCGCCAACAACGCAGCATCCCGGCTCTTGGACCTTGAAAAGGATAGGCTGGGAGCTGCTCGGGCGGCGACCTATATCGAGGACTGGCAGGCAATCGATGACCGCCTGAGGACCGGAGAGACCCTGGAGGACGAAGAGGTCACCCTGGTGGTCAACGGGAAGAAGGAAAAAATCCTTCTGAGTGCTCAGGCAATCTTGGGAGAGCGTGCTGATTCCATGAATCTTGTATTGACCTTGAAGGAAATCCAAAAGGTTCTGAATCTGGTGAATCGGTTCACCGGCATGCAGGCCCGCTACACCTTCGCGGATTTTATCGGTGAAAGCCCAGAGATGGAACGGATTGTCGGCTATGCCAAGCATGCGGCAGACAGTCCGGCCACGATTCTGATAGACGGCGAAAGTGGCACGGGGAAGGAGGTTCTGGCCCAGGCCATCCATAATCACAGCGCAAGGCGGAGCAATGGCTTTGTTGCCATCAACTGCGGTGCCATTCACCGGAACCTCATGGAGAGTGAGCTCTTCGGCTATGATGAGGGCGCTTTCACCGGGGCCAAAAGGGGCGGACAGCTGGGAAAATTCGAGCTGGCCAATGGCGGTACCCTGTTTCTGGACGAAATCGGTGAAATGCCCCTGGATCTGCAGGTGAACCTTCTCAGGGTCCTTCAGGAAGGCTACGTGATGCGGGTCGGCAGCAACAAGTGCATCCCAGTGAATGTTCGGATCATCGCGGCAACCAACAAGGATCTGAATCGTGAAATCGCTCTGGGGAATTTCAGGCAGGATCTGTACTACCGGCTCAGTGTGATTCCCATCACCATTCCGCCGCTCCGGGAGCGCCGCGAGGACATCCTGCTGCTGGCGGAGCACTTCATCCGCGCCAAATCGGCCAAGCTTGGAAAGGCGCCGATCAGACTGCCGGAGGAGGTGGCTGATTGGGTTTGCCACAATCCCTGGCGCGGAAATATCCGGGAACTGGAGAATTTTATCGAAAAAGTGATCGTTCTGGATGGCAGACCGCTGAAAGACATGCTGAGCCTGTGTGATGTGCCGGAAAACAAGGTGTCCGGCGGGGATGAAGTGAATCGGGGACCATCGGTAAACGAACAGGATTATGCCTGTTCCCTGGAAATCCTTGAGCGCCGTGCCATTGCTGCCGCTCTCAAAAAAACGGACCACAACGTCACCCTGGCTGCCAAGGTTCTGGGAATCAGCCGGAATACATTCTATCTCAAAATAAAGAAGTACGGAATTCAAGAAGTGTACTGAGAAATCTGTCCTATTATACGACAGCGTCCTAAAACGTGACAACAACCCACCTGTGGTTGTCACGTTTTAGGACGTTCGTTTTGAAACGAGAAAAAAAGTTTGATAAATGATTAACTTATAAACGTCGTTTTGGAGCGGGTTAAAGATAAATAGCATCAAATTTCAGATATTGGCCTCATATTTGCAATAGTTTATTGGTGTTCGAATTTGATAATAATATATCAATCAGGAGGAACACACATGAATCGATTTACACTTCCACGGGATATTTATTTTGGTGAGGGCAGCCTGGAATTCCTGAAGAGCCTTAAAGGACAAAAGGCAGTTGTCGTAACTGGGGGCAGCTCCATGCGGAAATTCGGTTTTCTTCAAAAGGTTGAAGATTATCTGAAAGAGGCAGGCTTTGAAGTGCTGTTGATTGAAGGGGTAGAACCGGATCCCTCCGTAGAAACGGTCATGAAGGGTGCTGCTGTCATGCAGGAATTCCAGCCGGACTGGATCGTTTCCATCGGCGGTGGGTCCCCTATCGATGCAGCCAAAGCCATGTGGATCTTTTATGAACATCCAGAAGCAACCTTTGATGATGTAAAAAACCCGTTCACGGTGCCAGAACTGCGTAAAAAAGCCCGGTTCCTGGCGATTCCATCCACCAGCGGCACTGCCACGGAAGTAACAGCGTTCTCGGTCATCACCGATTACGCCACCGAAATCAAATACCCCCTGGCGGATTACAATCTGACGCCGGATATCGCCATTGTCGACCCTTCCCTGGCAGAAACCATGCCCCCCACACTGACAGCCCATACGGGGATGGATGCCCTGACCCATGCCATTGAGGCCTACGTGGCGGCTCTCAGCTCCCCCTTCAGTGATCCCCTGGCAATCCAGGCGATTGTCATGATCAAGGAGTTCCTATTGGATTCCTATGCCGGTGACAAAAACGCCCGGGAACAAATGCACATCGCTCAGTGTCTGGCAGGCATGGCATTCTCCAATGCGTTGTTGGGAATCACTCACAGTATGGCCCATAAATCCGGCGCCGTGTTTGATATCCCCCATGGCTGCGCCAACGCCATTTACCTGCCCTACGTCATTGATTTTAATCGGAAGAAGGCCGGAGATCGGTATGCGAATATCGCCAGAGCCCTTAAACTGGAGGGGTCCACGGAGGATGAGCTGGTAAACGGGCTGACAGGCCTGATCCAGGAAATGAACCAGAAGATGGGAATTCCCAAGACCCTGAAGGAATTCGGCATCACCGAAGCGGATTTCCACGCCAATGTGGACCGCATCTCCGCCAATGCGCTCCTGGATGCCTGCACAGGTTGCAATCCACGGGAAATCAGCACTGAGGAAATGAAGCAGCTCTACACCTGCACATTTACCGGAGAGAAAGTGAATTTCTAGTTGATGTCCATGACAGCGAGATAACACCAGACAACGGGCTGCCCCTTCACTTCTTGAGGGGACAGCCCGTTGTTCTATAAATAATTGGAGAGCGCTTTTGTGCATGTTATAGTAGAAGGGGCAACACCCCACAACAATCAGGAGGATAGAATATGCCGTATATTGATGTGAAGGTAACCGCGACACTGGACGCGTCTGCAAAAATCAAGCTGAAGGAAGGGTTGGGGCGCATCATTACCCTGATTCCAGGAAAAACTGAGGCAGTCACCATGATTGGTTTGATTGGCGGCTATGATCTTTACATGGACGGGAAACCTCTTCAGGAGGGAGCTTATGTGGAAGTGAAGGCCTATAAGGAAGTGCCCCGGGAATACAAGGAAGCGGTGAATGCCGGAATTTTTGAATTGCTGGACAGTGTGCTGTCGATCCGTCCCGAAAATATCTACGTGACATTCTTTGATCAGAACGAATGGGGCAGTCACGGGGTGCTGCGTTAGGGCGTTCCGCAGACTACTTGATTGCGTCCCTGTTGTTTTGCCTGATACATGGCTGCATCAGCCATCAGGACAACTTGTTCCGGTTCTGATAATTCTGTGGTGTGAACGGTTACAACTCCCAGGCTGACGGTGACATGATCTGCCGTCTCTGATCCGGTATGAGGGATTTCAAGAGTCTCAACGGCTTCCCGGATGCGCTCTGCTAAAATAAGGGCCCCGGGGCGGTCCGTTTCAGGCAAGACAACTACGAATTCTTCGCCGCCATAGCGTATGACAATGTCGGGTGCGCGCCCGACAATGATTTTGAGTGTCATGCCGATTTGTCTGAGACACTCATCCCCGGCCAAATGGCCATAGGTGTCATTGAACATCTTGAAGTGATCAACATCCAGCATGATGAGTGACAATGGGGCTTTGGAACGGTTCAACCTCTGGAACTCGGCGTGGAGAGCATCATCAAAATATCTGCGATTCGCCAGTCCTGTCAGGCTGTCAGTCACCGAGTTCAGTTGAGCGGTGTTCCGTTCTGCCTCCAACTGATGGATCAATGCCTGGATTTGCTGTTCGGATTCTTTTCGGGCGGTGTTGTCCCTGACGATATTATAGACATGGGGTTGATGGTTGATTGTGATGATCTTGCCGGAGATCAGTCCGGTAAATAGGCTTCCATCCCGGCGTTTGAATGTGCTCTCCATATTCTCGCAATAGCCTTTTTCCTGCAATGCGGCAAGGTAGCTCTGACGGTCCGCGGCGCTTCCCCAAACGGCATCCTCCGAGGTGCTTTTTCCAATGACCTCATCCCGGGTACACCCGCTCATCTTTAAGAATCCTGCATTCACATCAATAAACTCGCCACTGGCCAGATGGGTTATAGAGGCTGCATCGGGACTGGTATTAAAGATCATCTGAAGCTGTTCTTTCTCTTCAAGATTTTCTGAATTCAGACGCTGGTTGACCATGATGACAAAACCGAAGGTCCAAAGCGTACTGGTGATAATCGGGAGGATGTAAGCGGTGATATGGATGGGGGTGTGGATCAGGGTGGCATAGGAGAGGATAGGCGGCGCCATCAGCGTCCACAAACCACGGATGCCCAGAAAAACACCACTGATAAGAAAGCAAATGGCTGTATAGTTGGCCGACTGAGCGATGACCCGGTTCTTATTGAAGATCAGTTTGAATCCCGTCATGGATGTGATAAAAGAAATCCCAGCTGAGGCGATAACCGTCCGTCCTGTGATGCTGTTATGAAGAAACATGAAATAGTAGTAAGACAGGCAAAATACCGTAAAGAATACAATAAGGAACTGTGTATCTTCTTTTTTATCCAGAAACCGGATGGAACCGATGTATAAAAAGAGATATCCCGCTATGATGAGGGGGTTTGAAATACGGGCGAGGAGTTCCAGCGGCGGGAATGCCATCAGCGATGTGAAGATGAATCCAACCGCCAGGAAAGCGGAGCCCGCCAGCCACCAGCCGATGCCCTTGTAGGTTCGGTTTACGCGATATTGAATAAAAAGAGCGATTGCCTGGGTGACCGAGATCAGGCTCTGAGTAAAAGCCAGTGTTAATATGTCAAGTTCCACGGAGACCTCCTGGCGTGTTTTTCCATCGGGGAAATTTCTTTTGTTCAGTGACCGGGCGGATATTCAGCAGCAATAATAAGTGCCAGAACCATGTTACACTAAAACCCGCTGTATGAATCCCCAAATTGGGATTTGCAGCGGGTTTTATTTATTTTGGTACGGAAGCCCATCCTTTCATGGATGATGAGGCAGAACTTATTGGGATCAATGATTTTCAGCATAGTCTTTAAAATTATTCAAAATGGCCTGCCACCCTCCGCGCTGCAGCTCAATGGTATTGGTGGCTTCCGCTTCAAAGGCTTCAGTGATCCGAGTCTCGCTGTTCAAACCGGTAAAGGTAATCCGTACCTTTCTGCCATCGTCAAGGGTGTACGCAATGGCTTTGTGGAGCACCACGTCGTCATAGGTTCCCTTGAAGTCGAATCCGAAGGTGCCGTCTTTCGCTTCCATTCGAGAGAGGAATCTCCCCCCGGGGCGGAGATCGTTCTTGGAAAACGGGGTATGCCAGTCATCAGAGGATTGGTTCCATTCAGTGATATGCTGCGGTTCGGTCCAATACACCCATGCGCTTTCTATTGGAACCCTCACGCATGTTTCCACTGTAATCGTCGAGATATCCGCCATGCTGTATCCTCCTTTAGAGATAGCCTTCTGTTCATGTATACCCCCATGTCCTCGTCATTATTCACTGTAATCACCAATATCACCAGCGGCACAGCGAAAAGTATCTCCGCTGGGGACTAAGCAAAAGTATATTATACAGTATCAACCAGTGATATAATGGGAAAGTTGGCGCTGAGCAGTGAAACACAGCCAAGATGCTTTTTTGAGAACGGGGATTGCTATGGGATGGAACAAAGGAACGGCGTATTTGATCGATCAGGTGGCTGGTGATAAGGATGAATTTTCCCTGGAGAACCGAATCTTCAATTTTCAGTGCGGTCTCCTGGTGCTCATTGTGATGATCATCGTGCTGCTGAATATTGTCCTTTCGCTGGGCATGGCAATGGTCATCCTGTCTATTTTTACCCTGTTCATATTTGCGCTCATGTACTATCTGTCAAGAATTCATAAAAAAACGGATGCCGTTTTCTGGCCCTATGTTGTCATCATGATCCTGATTCAATGTGGCGCATGGTTTCTGAATGGCGGTGCGGATAGTTCCAATGTCATTACGATGCTGGGGATGGGGGTGGTGTTTTCGATCATCAGCCGGAAGGACCGCCGGATCCCCGTCGTGCTGCTGTACATCTTTTCAATCACAGTGCTCTATGGTCTGGCGTATTGGCATCCCGAGTGGGTGACCCCTTACAGCAATCGCCTGGTGATGTTCATTGATTGCTACATATCTTTTTTATACACCTTCGTGGGGCTGTTTTTCGGTATTGCTATTGTGATGAACAATTATCACAGTGTCATCCGGATTGTTGAGCAGGAAAAAGAGCAGCTCGTGATTCTTACCCAGCGGGACACCCTCACGGGAACCTATAACCGCCGCTACATGGAAGCGGCCCTGGAAGTGGCGGATGAGAACAGTCGGATTTCCAATAAGGGGTATTGTCTGATTGTCATTGATATAGATTACTTCAAGCACATCAACGATGCCTTTGGACACATGGGGGGCGACCAGGTGCTCATCGATTTCGTTGCGCAGGTCGGCGCGAGCATCGGGCCCAAGGATGTACTTGGCCGAGTCGGTGGGGAGGAATTCCTGATTATCTGCGCTGAAAACATGTCCCAAAGTGCAGGTGAAATGGCTGAGAAGCTGCGTGGGGTGATTGAATCCACCTCCGTTGAATATGATGGGAAACAGATCCATTATACCGCAAGCTTTGGTGTGTCCTGTTCGGATGAAATCCATGTGGACGGCCCAGAACTGTGGAAAATGGCGGATAAGGCTCTGTATGTAGCCAAAAATAAAGGCAGGAACCGGGTGGAGCTTTTTCTGTACCGTTCCTGATGTGTGACACTGGAAGCCATAAAAAACGCCCTGATTCAGTGCCCGTGAACGGGTTTCGGAATCAAGGCGTTTCGATGTTTATGGATATAACGCTTTCAATTTCCCCCTGAAATCATCATAGAGCCGCTTGCTCAGGTAGGCCGCTGTACCGCCTGTGAGAACCACTTTGTACGATGTGCGGCTTTCCGGCTGCACGGCGGTGACCTCCTGCAGGTTCAGGATGAACGATCGGCTGGATTTAAAGAAGCGGGGATCCGTGAGGAGGCCTTCAATATCGCCCAACCCCAGGTTGCACTCATGGGTCTCCTCCTCCGTGTAGATCAATGTCTTGCGGCCGTCCGCCTCCACTGCCAGGATCTTGTCCATGGGAAGCAGCAGGGTTTCACGGCCGCTGGGGAGCTCCAGCCGTTTGCCCAGGAGACCGTATTTCTTTCGCAGGCGATCCAGGGTTTTGAAAAATCGGACGGGGTCCACGGGTTTTTCTATGTAGTCGAATGCGTACAGGCTGAACGCATCCCGGGTAAATTCAGTGTGGGCGGTGACAAAGAGGATTTCGCAGTCGGGATGATGCTGTCGGATAGATTCGGCGATTTCCAGGCCGCTGAGGCCGGGCATGTCGATATCCATCACCGCCACCTCGGGTCTTTCGGCAAGCACCGCCTCCAGAAATGCCTGGGGATCATCCGTGCAGAGGGTCACATCAAAATCAGAAGACTGGCGAATCAGTCTCAGAACCGTTTTAAGTGCGACAGGTTCATCATCCACAATCATGGTGCGTAAGCGCATACAATCCTCCTTGAAGCTGGAAATCCTTATGTTACTAATATACCATAGGGGAGCGATTGGTGGCTTCCTTTTATCCAGAAAGACCCTATTGGTTGTTCAGACCGTACCAGGCGCCGCAGTTCATCATGATGAAGTTTTTCAGTGATTCGCGCCGTGTTATCATGGGGATATAAGGATGAACCTGGCCTCAGGCTGCAGCAAGACTGAGGGCATTCTGTGAGGAGAAGCCATGACATACACATCATCGTTCAAAGACCAGTTGATTGAAGAGCTCTATGAAGCAATCCTGACCCTTCAGAGCGTTGAAGAGTGTCATCGTTTTTTTGAAGATATCTGCAGCATCAGTGAACTGCAGTCGATTTCACAGCGTCTGGCAGTGGCGCAGATGCTCCACCAGAACATGACATATATTCAGATTGAAGAGATTACAGGGGTCAGTACGGCGACAATCAGCCGAATCAGCCGGTGTATCCAAAAGGGGCCTGGGGGTTATAATTTGTTGCTGCAGAGAATCAATAGTGAAGAAGAGAAAAAATAGAATCATTTTACGCTCCAATGTCAGCTGTCTGGAATCAAGATGGCTGACTTTTTTTATCGCAACGCTGTAACCCCCGGGGGTAGCGAATCCGATCATTCTGAGATATCATACGAGATAGACGTATGGAAATGGATGTTGTCATCACATTATGGTTGCGTGGGATGCCATGCAGCCTCACAGGAGGGGTAACATGAAATTACCTGGGAGAATCAGTCTGGCCAATGTGCCGACACGGATTGACAAGCTGGAGCGATTGAGCGCGAAGCTGGGAGGGCCGACCCTCTATATCAAGCGGGATGACCAGACCGGAACGGAGATTTCCGGCAATAAGATACGCAAACTGGAATTTGCCATCAAGGAGGCCATGGATCAGGGCTGTGATACCCTGGTCACCTGCGGGGGCCTGCAGTCCAATCATGCCCGGGCGACGGCGGCCGCCGCTGCCAAACTGGGCTTGGGATGTGTGCTCCTGCTGGCGGCGGATGCGCCTATCCCCGCTCAGGGAAACCTGCTGATGGACCATCTGCTGGGGGCCCAGGTGCGGACAGTGTCCTTCGAGGATTTCGCCGAGAAACGCACGGAAATCATGGAAGGGATTCTGGAAGAGCTGACCGCGGCAGGGAAAAAGGGGTACATCATTCCCCTGGGCGCTT
The DNA here is from genome assembly GCA_964424355.1 of uncultured Peptostreptococcaceae bacterium. GTDB lineage: Bacteria > Bacillota > Clostridia > Peptostreptococcales > Acidaminobacteraceae > CAZEHS01. The sequence continues at coordinate 130,578 of CAYRIO010000007.1, read as the reverse complement.
CCAACGGCATCGGTGCGTTTGGTTACTACGCCTGCCTGGAGGAAATAGCAGAGCAGGAAAAGGCTCTGGGCTTCCAGTTCGACCGGATCGTCCTGGCAGTAGGCTCCGGCGGCACCTATGCCGGTCTTTTCTATGCGAATCGGAAGTTGGGCCGCTCCACGGCGATTACCGGGGTGAATATCTCCGCCGATGCCGCCTATTTTCAGGAGACCATCCACGGTATTCTGGAACAGAGCTTCAGTTACACTGGGGAACCGGTACCCTGCAGCCCGGCGGATATCGACATGATCGACGGCTACGTGGGCCTGGGGTATGCCCTGAACCAGCCGGAGGAGCTGCAGTTCATCGCGGAATTCGCGGCCCTGGAGGGCATCATCCTGGATCCGGTTTATACCGGAAAAGCCATGCGGGGCCTGGTGTCTGAAGTTAAGAAGGGGACCATCGGCGCCGATGAAAACATCCTCTTTATCCATACCGGCGGCCTTTATGGGGCCTTTTCAAAGTATACGGAGTTTGAAGCGGCCCGTTAACATGGTATAATTTGAAGCAAGTGATCCTATCAACCTTCGAAGCGGGTGAATGCCATGGACAGCCAAGAGATTTTGCAGATAATCCAATTGAAACTTCCCGTCTTGAAAACTTACCACATCGCCCGGTTGGCCTTATTCGGCTCCTATGCATCCGGTATGGCTCGGGCTGAAAGTGATGTGGATATTTTGGTAGACTTTGAAGAAGGGCAGGATAATCTGGATAACTACATGGATCTAAAATTCACTTTGGAAGATATTTTTCAGCGGAAAGTGGACTTGGTCATCACCGATACTATCAAACCAACCCTGAGAGAGTCTATCCTGAGGAGTGCGTTATATGTCACGGGAGCTTGATGTATATATTGAGGATATTCTGGAATCTATCCATAAGATCCGAAGATACCTGAACGGGATGACAAAGGACCAGCTTCAAACCAATGAACTGGTTTTGGATGCTGTTATACGGAATCTAGAGATCATAGGGGAAGCCGTTAAAAGGATACCGAATGAGACCAGGGAAGCTTATTCTGAAGTAGAATGGCGAAAGATTGCCGGGCTCAGAGATATTCTGATCCACGAATATTTTGGCGTGAACATCAATATTATCTGGGATGTTATAGAGAATAAGCTTAACAGCTTGGAATTCACCGCTCAGCGGATCTTGGATAATCAGTGACATCCTTTTGGTGCGTGTAGTCTGGAGAAAACATGAGAGTCAGTCGTCTGGAATCAGACGGCTGACTTTTTCAGTTGCCACGAAAGCGTAAACAGCCTTCACCGGGCAGTGAAGGCTGTTCAGAAAAGGGTATGGGGTAGGAAGGAGATTGCAGGGGGATCAGAGGGTCCGGTTCTTTTCATGAACCAGATAATTCCACAGGATGGGGAGCAGTCGGTCTGGGTCCAGGGGGATGGGATTGGTCTGGGTACAGGGATCCATGGCGCTGAAGGCGATGATGGTCTGGAGGTTGTCCTGGATATTCTGCCAGCCTTCGCCTCCCATTTGAGGGGCCAGCATGGGGCAGAAGCCTACCTGTTCATACAGGGATTCAATGGCTTCGAGCAGATCCTGCTCTGTCGCCTCCGGGCTTAAAAGCTGGACCGCCAGCTCCCGGTAAAGCCTCGCTGCCTCAGGGTCCGTGAGGTTGTACCGCATGACCGGAATCAGGAACAGGCCGTTGGCTGCCCCGTGGGAGAGGCGCACGAACTTCACCAGGCTGTGGGCAAGGCTGTGTGTCATCCCCAGGCCTGCGCTTGAAAATGCGATGCCTGCCATGGAGGCCGCCGCATGGAGGGCATCCCGGGTCGCATCATCTGCTTCCTGGGAAACCAGACGGGGCAGATTATCGAGGATGCCGCGGATGCTGGTAACGGCAAACGCCTTGGAAAAAGGGTTGGCCTGATTGGATACGAAGGCTTCTACCGCATGGGTCAGGGCATCGATGCCCGTTTCAACGGAAAGCCGTACCGGTGCCGCCTGGGTCAACCGAGAATCCAGGATGGCGATATCCGGAACCATGACCGCACCGGTGAGCGGGTATTTGCGGCCGCTGGTCTTGTCCGTAACCACCGCGTACTGGGTCACTTCGGAGCCGGTGCCGCTGGTGGTGGGGATGGCAATGAAACGGGGTCGTGGAATCCCCTGATAATCAATGGGGCCATCGGCCAGCTTTTGGTTGAAGTACAGGAGGGCTTTAGCGGTATCGATGACGGACCCGCCTCCCAAGGCGATGATGGTATCCGGTTTGAATTCCATGAAGTGGGTGAGCCCCTGGGTAACGGCAGCGGTATCCGGATCCGGTTGGATATCCTGGAAAACCCGGAATTCAATGTCCCGTTCCCTCAAAATTGAGATGATGCAGTCGGTGAGCCCGATTTCCATCAGGATGGCATCCGTGGCGATGCACACTTTCTTCATAGGGAGTTCCGCCAGGATTTCCAGGGCGTTTTCTCCAAAGTAGATGTCGGATTTTAGGTTGAATTGCTGCATAGTGTGCCTCCGTAGAATTTGAAAAGGGCAGAACGTTGCAAACTCTGTCATGTGACAATCCTAGCACAGGGCGGCGGCGAGAGAAGGATAGTTTCTTGTCATGGACGGGTAGTAAATTATCGGATTGGTCAAAGCGGCCCCGAAAAAATTGCATTGTCTAGGGTTTACTGTACAATAAAAATATGATTACTTACTTGGATATGCACCATTATACGGAGGGGACCATGAAAGCTCTGCGACTCGAAGACATCATTGACATTGAAGTCCTGCAAAGCATTCTTGAGAAATTCTGCCTGACTGCGGGGGTTGCCTCTGTGGCAGTGGATTATAAAGGGGAGCCCATCACCGAGTGTCTCAATTTCACCCGTTACTGCTGTCAGTTCAGAGATGATCCGGACAATCGGGGGCTTTGCTACTCGTCAGATGCTCATGGGGGTGTTGAGGCGGCCCGGTCGGGAAAGGCCTATACCTACCGCTGTCACTCCGGCCTGACCGATATGGCGGTCCCCATCATTTTTGAAGGACAGTATCTGGGTGCCATTCTGGCGGGGCAGGTGAAGGTGGTGGATCCGGTGGAACCCGTCCGTCTCCATCCCAGAGCGCTGAAGGCGCTGGAGGACCCCGCCATCAGGGAAGCCTATGATGAAATCCCCTTCACCACCCAGGACCGGGTGGAGGCTGCGGGGGAATTGATGTACCTGGTAGCCAACTATATCGTTTCCGTGGGGATGAACAAGTTCGTTCATGAGGAACTGAACCGCAAAAGCCTGCAGCTGATCAGTGAAATGGAAACCCGGATGGATCTGGAGCGTCTTTTAAAGGATGCGGAGCTTCGGCTTCTGCAGTCCCAGGTAAATCCCCACTTCCTCTTCAATGTTCTCAATACCATTAACAGCCTGGCCATCATTGAAAACGCTGTTATGACATCGGAAATCGTTCACACGCTCTCAGAAATGCTGCGGTACACGCTGAAGAACACCTTTAACGATCTTGTGCAATATAAGGATGAGATCGACTATATGAATAAATACGTTGCGATCCAACGGGCCCGGATCGGGGATCGGATCCAGGTGGTGGTTGATGCCCCGGAAGAGCTTCTGAATCTGAAAACTGCCTATATGATCATCCAACCCCTGGTTGCCAATGCCATCGTTCATGGACTATATGAGCATCAGGCGGACGGGCTGGTTCAAGTGACACTTAAAAAGGTAGAAAATGATGTGGTGGTCATGGTTTCGGATAACGGGGTGGGGATTGAACCGGATCGGCTGAGGCGGGTTCTGGAAACGGAGGAGGAACTGGACGGGCAGTCCACCGGTGTAGGTCTCCGAAATACCCACCGACGCTTGCAGTATCGGTATGGCGAGGCCTACGGCGTAAAAATCACATCAACAGTGGGCAAGGGTACTCAGGTTTACGTTAGGATTCCCATCGGAGGCTAGGCATGATCAGAATTCTCATTGTCGATGACGAAAAGTTGGAGCGCAAGGCCTTACAGATCATTCTGGAACGCCATTACGGCGCTAAAATACAGGTGGCCGAAGCGGAGAACATCCAGGACGCTGTGGAGCGGGCCATTGAGCTGAAACCGCATCTGGCGTTCATGGATATCCGCATGCCAGGAGGGGACGGTCTCCAAGGGACGCGACTCCTGAAGGCCCGGTTCCCCCAGATTCATGTGGTGATGCTTACCGCCCATGCGGAATTCGAATATGCCCACCTGGCCATCAAGTTCCACGTAGACGACTACCTGCTGAAACCGGTTCGGGCTGAAAAGGTCATCGAGACTGTGGACCGGATTTTTGAAGAGTCCGCCCAAGCGGGCAGTGATAAGGAACGGATGATGGAGGAGCTGGAGACGGCCCTGATGTCGGGAAACTATCAGCAGTCCCGCTATCTGTTCCAAAAATCCGTCGGTGGTCTGGATAACAGCCTGGATACCTGTAAGAAATGGGCGGTTCAGGTTCTCGGCCTGCTGGAGAAGACCCGGCAGGTGTACCAGGTAGCGGGGGCAGAGGATCCCCAGGTTGTCCAGCTGGGAATTGAATCGGAGCGGATCTATTCCCGGGTCATCGATCAGGTCCAGAGCTATCTGGAGCGCATTTTCGAGGAAATCATCACCAGTAAACTGGCACGACTCAGCGGCGAGCTGGATTATGCCGTTGAGTACATTGAGAAGAACCTTCACCGGGACATCACCCTGGGAGAAATCTCCCACTATATGAATATCAGTCCCCACTATTTCAGCCGGATCTTCAAGAAGGCGCATTCCCAGAATTTCGTGGATTTCGTCACGGACCGCAAGATCATCCAGGCTGTGTTCTGGCTCCGCAACACCGAAAAAAGCATTAATGAAGTGGCCCTGGCTCTGGGGTTTTCGGAGCCCAATTACTTCAGCAAGGTGTTCAAGAAGCGTCTGGGCACCACGCCGTCGGAATTCAAACGGCTCAAGAAGGATGAGGCTCAACAGATCGTATCCATCAGTCTGGAGGAGCATCATCAGTATATCTTCCTTTAAATGAATCAATCGTCATGCCAATCCACAGTCCCTGCCGGGAAAATTCCGGCAGGGACTGTTTTTTACCCCTGATGCCCCTGCAACAGGAAAATCATGCACTTCACCCCGCTGATTTTGTCCCTTGATTGTCCTGTCTCTCCGCAAGGGATTCCATGGGAAAACACTTTCCTGAGAGGTAAGATGACCTTGCGGTTCAAACAATTTGTGAAACGAAAGGGAGGATCAGGAATGCACAGTATGATGAGCTTGTTTTTAGCAGAGGCATTCGGAACGGGGATTATCATTCTTTTTGGAGCAGGAGTGGTTTCGGGATCACTGCTGAACAAAACAAAATCCGGTTTTACCGGGGGCCTCGGTGTAGGCTGGGTTGGCATTACAATTGCGTGGGCAATCGGGGTGACGCTGGGTCTTTACGCATCAGGCCCAATCAGCGGCGGGCACTTGAACCCTGCGGTGACCATCGCACTGGCCGTGGCAGGGAACTTCGACTGGAATCTTGTACCGCTTTACATCGCAGGACAGTTCACCGGCGCTATGCTTGCATCCTTCATCGTATTCCTGGCCTACTATCCTCACTGGGCTGTAACCGACGATCAGGGCGCTAAGCTGGGCATCTTCTGCACAGGGCCGGCCATCCGGAACATCCCTTCAAATTTTGCCACAGAGTTTATCGCTACGTTCATTTTCCTGTTCTGCATCATGGTCCTCGGCGCCAATAAGTTTGCTGAAGGCATGGGTCCACTGATGATTGGGATGCTCATCCTTGGCATGGGTCTTTCCTTCGGCGGCGTTACCGGATATGCAATGAACCCGGCTCGGGACCTTGGCCCACGCATCATGCATGCCATCATGCCAATTCCAGGCAAAGGGGATTCAGACTGGTCATACTCATGGGTACCTGTTGTAGCTCCTATCGCGGGCGCTATTGCCGGTGTGATGACACACATCACACTGTTCCAATAATAAATACCTATAAGGAGGAAATATGATGAAGAACGAAGCTTTAGGAATGATCGAAACAAAAGGCCTCGTAGCCTGCATTGAAGCAGCGGATTCCATGGTCAAGGCTGCCAACGTCCAAATGGTCGGGTATGAAAAGATCGGCTCCGGACTGGTGACAGTGATGGTCCGCGGTGATGTCGGCGCAGTGAAGGCCGCAGTAGACGCCGGTGCTGCCGCAGCTGGCAGAGTGGGTGAAGTGGTTTCAACCCACGTGATTCCACGTCCGCACACAGATGTTGAGCGGATCCTGCCAAAATTCGAATAGGGGGACACTGTAATGGAAGACAAGATGATGGAAAAAATGATGGAAGAAGTCATGAAAAAACTGGGTGGTTCCGCTCCTGAAGCGGCTCCCGTTTGCAAAACAAATAATTTCTCCGCCTGCAGCATGCCGGAGTTCGTTGGCACGGCAATCGGCGATACCATCGGTATCGTTATCGCCAATGTGGACAGAACCCTCCACAGCATGATGAATCTGGATCCGAAATACCGATCCGTAGGGATTGTTGGTGCACGAACCGGCGCCGGTCCTCATATTCTGGCGGCTGATGAAGCGGTGAAAGCCACCAATTCAGAAATCATCTCCATTGAACTGCCCCGGGATACCAAGGGCGGCGCCGGCCACGGCTGCCTGATCCTGTTCGGTGCAGAGGATGTATCCGATGCCCGCCGTGCCGTTGAGGTTTGCCTGGCAGACCTTGACCGGACCTTCGGGGATGTGTACGCCAATGCTGCCGGGCATATCGAGCTTCAATATACGGCCCGTGCTTCCCACGCCTGTGCCAAAGCCTTCGGCGCACCGCTGGGCAAAGCTTTCGGCCTGATCGTCGGTGCGCCGGCCGCTATTGGGGTCATGATTGCGGATACCGCCATCAAGGCAGCCAATGTGGAGATCCTCAGCTACAGCTCTCCCTCAAAAACCAGCTTCTCCAATGAATCCATCATCGCCATTTCCGGTGATTCCGGTGCGGTTCGTCAGGCAGTTCTGGCTGCAAAGGATGTCGGCGTAGCACTGTTGGAGGCCCTGGGCGGAGAAGCAGCACCTTCTGTGACCAAGCCTTACATTTGAATCCGGGGGTAACCAGATGAAATCCAAACGATTTGAAGTACTCGCCGCCCGTCCGGTCAATCAGGACGGCTTCGTTAAAGAGTGGGCCGAAGTGGGTCTGATTGCGATGAACTCGCCTCTGGATCCCAAGGCCAGCATCAAGATTGAAAACGGTGTGGTGACTGAATTGGACGGCAAATGCCGGGCCGATTTCGATCTCCTCGATACCTTCATCGCCGATTACGCCATCAATAAGGACTTTGCCGTTGAGGCGAACAGCACGGATTCCATGAAGATCTCCCGGATGCTGGTGGACATCAACGTATCCCGGGACGAGATCCTGAAATACTCCCTGTCCCTGACCCCTGCCAAGATTGTAGAAGTCGTGGGCAATATGAGTGTCCTGGAACTGATGATGGCCCTGACAAAGATGCGGGCCCGCAAGCGCCCCTCCAATCAGTGTCATGTGACCAACCTGAAGGACAACTGCATCCAGATCGCTGCCGATGCGGCTGAATCCGCACTCCGGGGTTTCGATGAGCAGGAAACCACCGTCGGCATCGCCCGCTACGCTCCCTTCAACGCCATGTCCCTGATGGTGGGTGCCCAGGTGGGCCGGGGCGGCATCCTGACCCAGTGCGCAGTAGAAGAAGCAACAGAGCTGCAGCTGGGCATGCGGGGCTATACCTGCTACGCAGAAACCGTTTCGGTCTATGGCACCGAGCAGGTGTTCATCGATGGCGATGACACCCCCTGGTCCAAGGCATTCCTGGCTTCCGCCTACGCTTCCCGAGGCCTGAAAATGCGCTACACCTCCGGAACCGGTTCCGAGGTCCTCATGGGCTATTCCGAAGGGAAATCCATGCTGTACCTGGAAGCCCGCTGCATCTTCGTTACCCGGGGTGCCGGTGTTCAGGGTCTGCAGAACGGCTCCATCAGCTGCATCGGCGTTCCCGGCGGCGTTCCCGGCGGTATCCGCGCGGTATTGGCTGAAAACGTCATCACCACCATGCTGGGCCTTGAAGTGGCCTCCGGCAACGACCAGACCTTCTCCCACTCCGACATCCGTCGGACTGCCCGGACATTGATGCAAATGATTCCCGGAACGGATTTCATCTTCTCCGGCTACAGCGCCACACCGAACTACGACAACATGTTCGCCGGTTCCAACTTCGATGCTGAGGACTACGATGATTACAACGTGCTCCAGCGGGATCTCATGGTAGACGGCGGCCTTCGCCCGGTTCGGGAAGAGGAAGTCGTGAAGGTTCGGAACAAGGCAGCCCGCGTACTCCAGGCCCTCTTTAAGGAACTGGATCTTCCCGCCATCACCGACGAGGAAGTTGAAGCCGCCACCTATGCCCACGGCAGCAAGGATATGCCGGACCGCAACGTGGTAGAGGACCTGAAGGCGTGTGAACAGCTGATGGCCCGCAAAATCACAGGAATCGATATGGTCCGTGCCCTGAATAAAGGGGGCTTCCCGGATATCGCAGAACGTGTACTGAATCTGTTGAAACTCAGAGTAGCCGGAGACCAGCTCCATACATCAGCGATTGTTGACGATGCGTTCGAAGTCGTATCCGCCGTCAATAACCCCAATGACTATATGGGTCCCGGAACCGGATATCGCATCAGCAAGGAACGTTGGGCAGAAATTTCCGACATTCCCAATGCCTTTGATGCATCCGATTTTGAATAGGGGGGTTCCACATGGACATCAATGAAAAGGTTCTGAAAGATATTATCCTCGAGGTCATGGAACAGTTCAAAAGCGAGCTCCCGAAGGCCGACCTGCCTGTAGGCGCCAAGCTGAAGCTCACAGAAATCAAGGATGCCCAGCGGGGCACTGCCTCCGATGAGGTGGTCATTGCCGTGGCCCCTGCCTTTGGGATCTACCAGACCAAAACCATCACCGGGGTTCCTCATTCCGAGGTGATCCGGGAGTTGATGGCCGGAGTTGAGGAAGAGGGGATGAAGGCCCGGGTGGTTCGGGTGACCCGCACCTCCGACGTTTCCTTCATCGCCCATGATGCGGCTGTCCTTAGTGGCTCCGGCATCGGTATCGGCATCCAGTCCAAGGGGACCACGGTGATCCACCAGAAGGACCTGATGCTCCTGAGCAACCTGGAGCTGTTCCCCCAGGCACCCCTGCTGACCCCGGAAATTTTCCGGAAAATCGGCAAGAATGCCGCCAAATATGCCAAAGGGGAATCCCCCAGCCCGGTTCCAACCATGAGCGACCAGATGGCCCGCCCAAAGTATCAGGCCATTGCAGCCCTGCTGCACATCAAGGAGACAGAGCACGTAGTAGTCGACGGCGTACCGAAAGAATTGAAAGTCGAGATCGTCAAGTAGGAGGGTGATTATGTTGGATCAGAATAAACTGGAAGCCATGATCCGCGAGATCATGCTGAATATGAATGAGGCTCCCGCTGCACCGAAATCTGCCGGAGGCAAGCTTTCCGCCGCGGATTATCCCCTGGGCTCCAAGCGCAGCGACCTGGTCCGCTCCAATACCGGGAAAGGCTTGAATGAGATCACGTTGGAAGGGGTCATGAGCGGCGCTGTCAAATCGGAGGACTGCTCCATTGCACCCCAGACCCTGGAGTACCAGGCACAGGTTGCCGAATCCGTCGGCCGTGACGCCTTTGCACGGAACCTTCGCCGGGCTTCAGAGCTGATTGCCGTTCCCGATGAGCGGGTTCTTGAAATCTACAATGCCCTGCGGCCCTACCGGTCCACGAAGCAGGAAATGCTGGCCATCGCCGATGAGCTGGAGAACAAATACAATGCCAAAATCAATGCGGCATTCGTAAGGGAAGCAGCCCAACTGTACGACAAGCGGGGCCGCGTCAAGAAGTAACGAGGTGATTCGGATGCGATGGATAGCCGGTGTGGATATCGGTAACGCGACAACTGAAACAGCCCTCGCAAGACTAAACGGTGACGGACAAGTGGTGTTCCAGGCGAGCGCCACTTGTTCCACAACCGGGGTCAAGGGGACTGAGGAGAATATCAAGGGGGTCTTTGCTTCCCTGAAGCAGGCCGCAGATGCAGCAGGCATCGATTTCAATGCCCTCAGCAGTATCCGGATCAACGAGGCGGCACCGGTCATCGGTGATGTGGCCATGGAAACCATCACGGAAACCGTCATTACGGAATCCACCATCATCGGCCACAACCCGGCAACACCGGGAGGCATCGGGGTCGGCCAGGGGGTATCGGTCAGCATTGGCAGCCTGGACGCCATGGAAATATCGGATCCGGTCATCGTTGTGGTGACCGGGGCCACGGATTTTGAAACAGCTGCACGGATCATCAACGCCGCCTGCAAACGGGGGCTTCGGATCACCGCCGCCATTGTGGAGCGGGATGATGCCGTGCTGATCAATAACAGGCTGGATCACAAGATCCCCATCATCGATGAGGTGAAGTACATCGACAGGGTTCCCCTGGGAATGGCCACAGCAGTGGAAGTGGCGGCACCGGGCCGGGTAGTGGAGGTCCTCTCCAATCCCTATGGCATTGCCACCCACTTCAAGCTGACCAGTGAGGAAACACAAAAAGTCATGCCCATTGCCCGGGCCCTGATCGGCAATCGCTCTGCGGTGGTCATCAAAACCCCGGAGGGGGATGTGAAGGAGAGGCGGATTCCCGCCGGACGGATCCATATCCATGGGGCCAAGCGCTCCAAGGACGTGGATATCCAGGAAGGGTCCGTTGCCATCATGAAAATCCTGAAGATCTGCGACCCGGTGGAGGACATCACCGGTGAAGCTGGAACCAACGCCGGCGGCATGCTGGAACGGGTACGCCATGTGATGGCGAAATTGACAGACCAGCCCATGAACCGGATTAAGATTCAGGATTTTCTGGCCGTGGATACCTTCGTTCCTCAGAAGGTCACCGGGGGTCTTGCAGGGGAATTCGCCATGGAAAACGCCGTGGGGGTTGCTGCCATGGTAAAGGCGGACAAGCTGCAGATGGACCGGCTGGCTTCAAAGATTCAGGAAACCCTGGAGATCGAGGTGAAGGTGGGGGGCGTGGAAGCGGAGATGGCCGTCCGCGGTGCCCTGACGACCCCGGGAACCAATCGGCCCCTGGCCATCATCGATATGGGGGCCGGATCCACTGACGCCTCCTTCATGGATGCCCAGGGGACTATCCGGGCAGTCCACCTGGCAGGGGCCGGCAACATGGTGACCCTGCTGATCGATACGGAACTGGGCCTGGGAGAGCTGTCCCTGGCTGAAGATATCAAGAAATACCCCCTGGCTCGGGTGGAGAGCCTGTTCCACATCCGCCACGAGGACGGCACCGTAGAATTCTTTGAAACCCCGGCGGACCCGCGGACCTTTGCCCGAACGGTGATCCTCAAAGAGGGGATGATGATTCCCCTGCCCATGGACGCCCCGGTGGAGAAGGTACGCCGGATCCGGCGGGAAGCCAAGGAGAAGGTTTTCGTCGTCAATGCCCTCCGGGCCCTTGAAAAGGTCTGCCTCACGGGAAATATCCGGGAACTGGACCATGTGGTCCTGGTAGGAGGCTCCTCCCTGGATTTTGAGATCCCTCAGATGGTGACGGATGCGCTGTCGAAGTACGGTGTCACCTCCGGACGCGGCAACGTTCGCGGCACAGAGGGGCCCCGGAACGCGGTGGCAACCGGCTTGGTGCTGGCTTACGGAGGTGAACCCCATCATGGATGAACAGGTAGCCATACTGGTGTATGTTCAGGAAGGCCTCTCAGAGGCGGTGATTCGGGATATTCTCCTGGGCATTGAAGAGGAAGGCATTCCTTACCGGGTGTCTGCTTTTCCGGAAACTAACGCCAACAGTCTGGGTCACCGGGCCGCTCTGGATTCCCGACTGGATGTGGGGATCGGCCTGTCGGCAGAGGGGGGATGCAGCCTGCATCATGCCAAAATCGACCAGGATCATCCCGTGCTGAGGCTGGGCCGCCATCATTCCGATCTGAGGAATATCGGTACCAACTCCGCCCGGCTGGTAAAAGGAATACCCATGACCCTGAAAGGAGACCCCCATGAAAGAAGCACTGGGCTTGATTGAAGCCGTGGGGCTGGCCGCTGCCATAGAGGCGGCGGATACCTGTCTGAAAGCAGCCAATGTGAATTTGATCGGTTATGAACTCACCAAAGGGGGCGGTTACGTCACCGTGAAGATTTCCGGTGATGTGGGCGCCGTCAACGCCGCTGTGACTGCCGCCACCGCTGCAGCCATGAAGGTTCGGGGCGTATACAGCAGCAAGGTGATCCCTCGGCCCTCGGAGGCTTTGGGATCCATGGTGAACAGCTTGGAAACAGTAGGACGGATTATGGAACCGGTAGCTGAGGCGCCGATTGAAGCATCCGAAACACAGGATGGAGACCCCGAAACGGATTCGGTACCTGCAGATGACTCTGAAGGAGAAACCCTTGAGGAAGCCGCCCCGGAGCCCAATGACGTGCTCCAGGACGTGGTACCCATCAGCGCCGATGGGTCAGAAGAATCATCAGACACCACCTGCAATATCTGTCATAACCCTGCCTGCGGCCGCCTGAAGGGTGAGCCCCGGACAAAGTGCATCACTTACAAACGATAACGAGGTGACTTTATGAGTAACGCATTAGGAATGATCGAGACCATCGGTCTGGTCGGCGCCATCGAAGCCGCCGATGCCATGACCAAGGCTGCCAATGTAGAGCTGATCGGCTATGAGAAGATCGGTTCAGGTCTGACAACTGTTATGGTACGGGGGGATGTCGGCGCCGTGAAGGCCGCTGTGGATGCCGGTACCGCCGCAGCGGAACGGGTAGGCAAGGTAGCCTCCACCCATGTGATCCCACGCCCCCACGCAGATGTAGAGAATTTGCTGCCCAAGTTGTCCAAGTAGGTGGACAGCATGACTGCCATGGATCAAATGATCAGTCGGATCGCCTCCGCCGTATTGGATCGGTTGCAGGCACCTGCTAAGGAAGAACGGATTCCTCTGGGGGTTTCCAACCGCCATCTCCATGTGAGCGAAGCGGATTTGAAGACCCTGTTTGGGGACAGCGCAGAGCTGGATGTCTGGAAGCCTCTGAGACAGCCGGGGCAGTACGCTTCAAGCCGTACTGTTCTGGCCGCGGGGCCTAAGGGCTCCCTGTGCGGGGTCCGAATCCTGGGACCCTGCCGGACCAGCACCCAGCTGGAATTGTCGGCCACGGATTGTCGGAGCGTCGGCATTCCGGCGGTCCTCCGGGAATCCGGCAGCGTAGCCGGAACCCCCGGCATCACCCTGGTAGGTCCCTGCGGCAGTGTAGTCCTGAAGGAAGGGGTCATCGTGGCCATGCGGCACATGCATATGACCCCGGACCTGGCCCAGTGCCTGGGGGTGCAGGATAAGCAGCGGGTCTCCGTGAAATTCGACGGTCCCCGGGAAGCGATTCTCGGCGGCATCGTCGTCCGGGTCTCCGATCAGTTCCTCCCGGAGCTGCACCTGGATACGGATGAGGTGAACGCGTTGATGGTGACCCGGGATAGTATCGGTGTTGAAGATATTTTGGTTACATGAAGTCGCATTTCGAAGCTTGTCATTGCGAACGCAGTGCGGCAATCTCTCCCTTGTCTTTTGTTTTCTATCAATATCAGTGAGAAGCAAAGGCCTAAGGGAGAGATTGCCGCGTCGCTTCGCTTCTCGCAATGACAGACTTACGTCGATTCAGTCGGGATAAGCTACTCAGAAATGAACAATGCAAAACGGAGCGTGCAATATGAGTACAAAAAAAGCCGGAAATATCGATCAAAGACACATCTCCCGGCTGGAAACCCTGGAGCGCCTCATCGAAAGCGGAGGGGTCGCTCTGGTGGATCCCAAGGCGGAGCTGATCACCGGGGTGGACCTTGGCACCGCCAACATCGTCCTGACAGTGGTGGACGGTTCCGGCACCATCGTCACCGGGGCCATGGCATCGGCGGATGTGGTCCGGGACGGCATCGTTGTGGATTATATCCGGGCGGTGGATATCGTGAACCGCCTGAAGGCAGAGCTGGAAGCCCGGCTGGGCCGACAGCTGAAGATCGCCGGCACGGCCATTCCGCCGGGAATCATGACCGGCAACACGAAGGTCATCTGCAACGTGGTGGAAAGCGCCGGCTTCACGGTCCGCTCCGTTATGGACGAGCCCACAGCTGCAGCCACCTCCCTGGGCATCACTGAGGGAGCTGTGGTGGATGTGGGGGGCGGCACCACCGGCATCACCATCCTCCGGGGAGGCAAGCCCATCCATGTGGTGGACGAGCCCACCGGCGGCACTCATATGTCCCTGGTCATCGCCGGGAACAACCGGTGCTCCATTCCGGAAGCAGAGACCTACAAGAAGGACCCCGAGAACGCCCAGCGGGTGTACCAAATGGTACGCCCTGTCATTGAGCGGATGGCGGAGATTGTTAAGCGGGCCATCGCCGGCTATGATGTCCCCGCCGTCTATGTGGTGGGCGGCGCTTCCCTGGTGGCCCACTTTGAAGAGGTTTTCCAAGCCTATCTGGGGGTGCCTGTCATCCAGGCGCCGGTAGCACTTCTGGTAACGCCCCTGGGTATTGCGGATTGTGCGATCGGGGGTGAAGGGGTTGGATCAGGAACTTCTGAAACGAATCATCGTCGCGCTGTATAAGCGGCTGTGTGCCGGCTCCCTGCTGATCATCGTGCCGGAGCTTCCCTGGGGCCAGGAGCCCCTGGTTCGGCTCACGCAGTGCCTTGCAGCCTTCGGCTGGCAAACAGATATGGTTTTGGCCCCCGGCTGTCCGGCGTTTCAGCCTGCTTCAGGGAGAATCATTGAAAAGACAGAAGCCTTGGATTGGTCAGGGTATCAGAAAATATGGGTCCCTGCCATGCCCCTGAACGTGCTCTCAAGACTCAGGACCCTCAGCCCCGGGAACCGGGAGGAAGCCATGATTCTTGAAGCCCTGATGTCCGGAATTCCCGTCGGTTCCCCTGATCAGTCCTGGCTGCCGCCCCAAATCAGGAACAGGACAGGGGGATCGGCAGACCTGAATCATCAGACCCAAGAGCTGAGCGGCATACTGACAGCCTGGGGCATGTGCTGGGTGCCGGAAGAAGCCAGCGGAAGCTGGGTTCTGGGGGCTGGCACCAGCCAGGGGTACTCGGTCTGGACTGAAAGTGTCCTCCATGGGTCCGGTGTCCGATTGCTGGGTCCGGAGGTGCAGACGCTGAAAATCCAGAAAGGGACCGTGGTCACCGCCGCAGCCCGGGATGAACTGTCCCGGCGCGGGATTCGACTCATAGGGGACAGGTGAGGACATGATACTTGGAAAAGTCATAGGAACCGTTGTTGCCACACAGAAGCAGGAATCCCTGGTGGGTTCCAAGCTGCTGATCATCAAGCCTGATGGGGAATGGGGCCATCCTGAAGTAGCCATCGACTGCATCGGGGCCGGCATCGGCGACCGGGTGCTGGTGGTGAAGGGCAGCTCCGCCCGGCGGGCTGGAAATGCAGAAATCGTAACCGATGCAGCGGTTGTTGCCATCGTCGATACGGTGGAGATCGAGGGGGAATAGGCCATGATCTACACAAAAACCGGAGATATGGGTATCACCTCTCTCCTGGGAAACACCCGGGTCTCAAAATCCTCCCTGCGGGTTCGGGCCTACGGCGCCGTGGATGAACTTGAAATGACCCTGGGCTGGGCCTCAGTGCCGGTTCAGGACACCGCCGTGAAAAAACTGCTGACCCGGATCCAGAGCCTGCTCTTCGATGCCGGCTCAGAACTGGCAACAGCCGCAGCCCATTCAAAGGTCCGAATCACTGCGGCCCATATATCCGAGCTGGAGATGGCCATTGATGAGTACACCCGATTCCTGGGAGGGTTCAGCTTCGTAAAGTCCGGTGAGAGCGAGAGCAGCAGCCGCCTCCACATGGCCCGGACCGTCACCCGTCGTGCGGAGCGGGAAATCGTAGCTTTGGCGGCCGAGGAACCGGTGAGTCCCCACCTGATGGTGCTGGTGAACCGAGTGTCCGACCTGCTGTATGTTCTGGCCCGTTTTCAGTCCAACTGGGATCAGATTACCGGAAAGCTCAACGGGCTGGTAAAATCCGCTGAGAATCCCACAGGCATCGGGGTTCAGGAAATTCAGGACGCCGTTCTGGCCTACAGCCGGGAGAAAGGCAAGGGATTTGCGGTGGCCCTGGTGGATGAAAAAGGCGGTTTGGAGTTTTTCTTCAGGCATCCGGACACCCTGCCCATCAGCACGGAGATGGCCATGGATAAGGCCTATACTGCCGCTGTGGTTCGGCTGTCAACAGAGGCCCTGGGCCGGCTGGCCCAGCCGGGAGAAGCCCTTTTCGGCATCGGGAATGCTTCCCAAGGGCGGATTGTCACCTTCGGCGGCGGCATTCCTTTGGACAGTAGCGGAAAGGTTCGCGGCGCCATCGGTGCCAGCGGCGGCACCGTTCCGGAAGATATCGCCTTGGCCGAACTGATAAAAAAAATAGTGGATAAGGAGGGTGGACAGAATGCAGGTTGATGAGAAAACACTGAACACTCTGACAACCCTGATTGCTCAAAAGGTACAGGAAAAGATGAAATCCCCGGGAACCCCCACGGAACAGGGGCTGGGCTGCGGGATCTTCAAGGATATGAACGAGGCGATTGAGGCGGCTGCTATCGCTCAAAAAGAACTTTTCACCTGCTTCGCCCTGAAGGATCGCCGTCGGATCATCGATAGGATCCGGGAGCACCTGACGCCCCATATCGAAGAAATGGCGCGGCTGGGGGTCGAGGATACCGGCATGGGCCGGGTGGATCACAAGATCCTGAAGCACCGGCTGGTCATCGATAAGACCCCGGGGGTTGAAGACCTTCAGTCTCAAAGCTACACAGGAGACGACGGTCTGACCCTGGTGGAATACTCCCCCTTCGGCGTCATCGGGGCCATCACCCCCTCCACCAATCCATCGGAAACGGTGATCTGCAACAGCATCGGCATGATTGCCGCCGGAAACAGCGTGGTTTTCAGCCCTCATCCCGGGGCCAAGAAAATATCCGCCCTCACCGTTCGGCTGATCAATGAAGCCGTTATCCTGGCCGGAGGCCCCCGAAATCTGGTGGTCACCGTGGCAGAGCCCAACATGGAGCAGGCCGGCATCATGATGAAGCACCCCAAGGTGCGGATGCTGGTGGCTACCGGGGGTCCGGCGGTGGTGGACACAGTCCTTTCCTCCGGGAAGAAGGCCATCGGCGCCGGAGCGGGGAATCCCCCGGTCCTGGTGGACAAGACGGCGGACATTGAAAAGGCCGGTGCGGATATCGTGGCCGGAGCCAGCTTTGATAACAATCTTCCCTGCATCGCCGAAAAGGAATGCATCGTGGTGGAAGATGTGGCGGATTACCTGATCTTCAGCATGAAAAAGGCAGGTGCCTGGCTGCTGAAGGATCCGGAGGATATCAAGCGGCTTGAACAGGCGGTGCTCACTGACAAAGGCGGTCCCAGCCGATCCTGGATCGGCAAGGATGCCCATCTGATCCTGAAACGGATCGGGATCAGCGCCCCGGAAACAACCCCCCTGATCATCCTGGAAACCCCGGCGGATCACCCCTTTGTGCAGGAAGAACTGATGATGCCCATCCTGCCTATTGTCCGGGTTCCCGATGTGGAAGCCGGGATCCGGCTGGCCTGTAAGTGCGAACATGGAAACAGGCACACCGCCATGGTTCACTCCAAGGATGTGGATGTCCTCTCTAAATTTGCCAGGCTGGCGGAAACCACGATCTTTGTCAAGAATGCCCCCTCCTATGCCGGAATCGGCGTGGGCGGGGAAGGGTACACCACATTCACCATTGCCGGTCCTACCGGTGAAGGGCTGACCTCGGCAAAAAGCTTCACGCGGATCAGGCGGTGTGTTTTAGCCGGTGGGTTCATGTTGAAATAAGGGAACGGTGAAAATCGATGCATGAGATCGTACAGAAAATCAAAGAAGCGGGGGTGGTCGGCGCCGGGGGCGCCGGTTTCCCCACCTACGTCAAGCTGGACTGTCAGGCTCAGGTGGTCATCATCAACGGCGCAGAATGTGAACCCCTGCTGCGGGTAGACCAGCAGCTGATGACCCGTTTTCCTGAGGAGCTGGTGGCAGGGCTGAGACTGGCCTGTGAAGCCACCGGTGCCGTGGCGGGGGTCATTGCCCTGAAGGCCAAGTACCACGATGCCATCGATGCCCTGGAACCCTTCGTGAAGCAGTTCCCGGAAATCTCCCTAAAGCGCCTGAAAAACGTCTACCCCGCCGGAGATGAGCAGTACATCGTCCGTGAAGTGAC
Source organism: uncultured Peptostreptococcaceae bacterium (assembly GCA_964424355.1). Taxonomy (GTDB): domain Bacteria; phylum Bacillota; class Clostridia; order Peptostreptococcales; family Acidaminobacteraceae; genus CAZEHS01. The sequence goes on along the minus strand of CAYRIO010000007.1, from coordinate 112,183 downwards.
CGGGAAAACGGTTCCAGAAGCGGGGCTCCCCATCCACGTAGGGGCGGTGGTCATCAACGTGGAGACAGCCCTGAATATCCTGAAGGCCCTGTCGGACCAACCGGTGATTGATAAGTTCGTAACAATCACCGGAGCGGTGAAAACCCCCGCCACCTTCCAGGTACCTTTGGGAACCTCCCTGAAGACTCTGCTGACCATGGCCGGAGGCGTCACACTGGCAAACTATGCCGTGGTGGACGGCGGTCCCATGATGGGACGGCTCTGCGACCCGGAAACAGCCTGGGTCACCAAGACCTCCAAGGGATACATCGTCCTCCCGGCGGACCATCCGGTGATCCTCTCCAAGCTTAAATCCACGGAGCGGAGCCTGAAGGAGGCCAAGGATCTCTGCTGCCAGTGCAATCTCTGCACCGATGTGTGTCCCCGGTATCTGCAGGGGCATAAGCTGAGACCCTCCCACATGATGCGGCTGGCAGCCTACGGCACCGCCGGGCCGGACTCATCGGCAACCGAAGCCTTGCTCTGCTGCGAATGTGTCCTGTGCGAGCAGGCCTGTCTCTTCGGCCTGCAGCCTTGGAAGGTGAATATCGCCCTGAAGAAACAGCTCAGGGCCATGGGGGTGAGGCTCCCCAATCCCGACCAGAACCCGGAACCCCATCCTTATCGGGACCTCAGGGGATTCCCGGTGCCCCGCCTCGTCGCCCGGCTGGATCTGAACCGGTTCGAAGCGGAGGCGGCGTTCTCTGAGCAGGCTCCTCCGGCTGAAACCGTGACCCTGCATGGACGGCAGCATGTCGGTGCTCCCGGTGGACTGCAGGTGGAGACCGGATCCCTGGTCATGAAAGGTCAGTTGATTTATGCCATGCCAGAAAACGGTATCGGTGCTCCGGTTCACGCCGGCGTCACCGGCATGGTGACTTTTGCGGATGATCACAAAGTGATGATCCGGACAGCTCAATAACACATGAGGAGGAACCATCATGGATCATGCCCTGGGAATCCTTGAGCTGAAAAGCATCGTCAAGGGGATAGAAACAGCCGATGTAGCCACAAAGGCCGGTAACGTCCGGCTGGCCCTGGCGGCACCCATTTGTCCAGGCAAGTACATTGTCATCTTCAGCGGCGAGGTGGGCTCGGTGAAGGCCGCGTTCCAGTCGGCCCAGAAAAACGCCGGGGTATTCCTGGTGGCATCCCATATGCTCACCAGCGTTCACGCCGATGTCATTCCCGCACTGACTGCCACCACCTATCCGGAATCCGTTAAATCCATCGGCGGCATCGAAACCATGTCGGCCGCCGCGTCCATCTGGATAGGGGATCACATCCGTAAATCCGCCGCGGTCCAGCTGCTGGAGATTCGGATCGCCCGGGGATTGGGCGGCAAAGGGTTTGTGCTCTTCTCCGGGGATATAGCGGCAGTCAACACCGCAATCCGGGCGGCCCGGGACAAATTCGGGGAGGCCGGAGAAATCCTGGCGGATATGGCCATCGCCACGCCGTCGGATGAAGTGATCCGCTCTCTCTTATAAGAAGTCTGGCGGTGAACAGCCTGACAGATATGCACTGAATACACATGAACGTATGAGCCATCCCCATGATCTTTAATCATCCCGGGGGTGGCTTTTCTAATTGATGCGAAGTTAGCTTATGTATAAATATGAGCTGGGTTGGAAGCTGATATTTGGAGATGAAGCCTGTTTAAAACAGTGTTAACGAAATTTTTCATGATGCCAGACACCACAAATCTCGGCATAAATATGCGTGTTTTTTAAGGGAATCTTAATGTTTAGAAGCTTTTGATGCATAATTTCGGGCGTGGGGGCACTTCAGGAGAAGGGGAACAGGGCAATTTTAAAATTTGTATAAACAAACTAAGGAATTGCACCTGGAATATCTTACGGATACAGGCGTTCATGAGAAAAAGCGCATTTTTGCGTATGATATCATTGTATATAGTATACAAGTGATGCGTTCGGAAGTTGCGGTTTGCATAAACACGGAGGCGGTTTTATGAAGGCGTCCCTCGGAAAGAAGCTCGGATTGGCATTTGCCATTCTGATCCTGATATATGGCTTGCTGCTGGGGTCATCGGTCTATTATTTCGTCAAGGGCTATGCCAGTGAAAACATCATGCGGGACAATCGGCAAACTGTCAGGAATGTTCAGGACTATTACCTGAAAAACCTCCTGACGGACATGTCCAAGGTTGTTACCTATTGGTCTGTTTATCCGGAGCTCATCCATCAGGGTGCAGCGGCCGATTCTTCGGAAACCGGCTATGCTCAGATGCATTCTGAATGGAAAAGCTATTTGACATTGAACCGCGACGTGTCCTGCATCTACTTTGGTTCAGATGCTGATGGCGGTCTCAGTTCGGTTCCTGAACGGATGACACTGCCCCGAAACTATGACGCCCGCCACAGAACGTGGTATGAAGGCGCCCGGAGCAATCCAGACCGTGTCTTCTGGTCCCGTCCGTACATGGATGTCAGCTCAAACGGTGATATGATCCTGACGGTGTCCAAGGTTGTGAAGCAGGGTGATACGATTCTGGGTGTTGTGGGCATGGATATCAAACTCCGGCTGTTTTCAAGAATGTTGACAGGGGTTTATGCGAACCAATCCGGATATATCGTTGTTCTGGATTCAAAGGGTGTGGTTTACGCGCATCCGAACGAAGAGTTACTTGCAACCGATATGGCGGGAGAAGGCTGGGCGCAGGACGCCCTGAAGAACAAGGAGGGGCAGGGGAGCTTCTCGCAATCCGGTCACCGGTATGCCTATGCCTTTGTGACTTTGCCGGAAACGGGCTGGAAGCTCGTTGGAATCCGGGAAATCGACCTTGCGGCCCTGTTTGACAATTTGAAGGCGATGACCCTGGTTACGGCAATCATGGTGGCGGCAGTACTGATGCTGGCCGCGATTCTCTCAGCCAGATTCATCCTAAAGCCCCTTCAGGCAATTATGGAAACGATCCGGTCGGTTTCCCGTGGGGAGATGGATGCGCGCAGTGTTCGGCGCGACGGTGCGGTTTCCAGGGACGAAATCGGTGAAATCAGTGAGGCGTTTGACCGCATGCTGGACCGCATCCATGAAATGCATGCAGAGCGGGATCAGAACCTGAAGATGCTGACAGAGCAGAACCTTGAAATCCGGAATCAGAAGCAGGAGATCCACACGCTGTATGAAATCTCTGACAGCGTCAACCAAGAGCTGGAAGAATCCATTCTGCGTATCCAGTCAGGGTATCTGGCGACGGTCCGATCCCTGGCCAATGCCATAGAGGCCGATGATCACTATACCCGGGGGCACTGTCAGCGGGTCAACGATTATTCGTTGAAGCTGGGACGGCTGTCAGGCTTCAACTCATCTGAAATGAAAGATCTGGAATTTGCCGGTATCCTCCACGATATCGGAAAAATCGGAATTCCGGATGGGATCATCAATAAACCCGGGCGCCTGACAGAGGAAGAATTTGAACGGGTCAAACAGCATCCGGCTATCGGTGCTGAGATTTTGGAGGGGGTTACTTTTCTGGAATCCTGCCGGATGATACTTTTGCAGCATCACGAGCGGATTGACGGCAAGGGGTATCCTGTCGGGCTTAAGGGGGAGGCCATCCATCCTGCAGCTAAAGTACTGGCCATCGCGGATTCCTTCGATGCCATGACAAGCAACCGGCCCTACCGGAGCAGCGCCCTGTCTGTGGCCGAAGCCATCAAAGAGCTGGAAAAAGGGCGCGGCACACAGTTCGATCCGCTGCTGACGGATCGGTTCATCCATTTGATCAGGAATTCGGAGTTCCGGGAGGATTCAGCCGAGACGCCATCCGCCATCGAGACTTCCGCTGTATAAAGCTGCTTGCCATTGGCAGGTTAACCTGCCTAATATACATAATCCCAAGGCAATGAGGAAAGGAGCACAGTATGTTGAACAAAATGAAAATGTCCACAAGGATTTCCCTTTCGATTGGGGTCCTGCTGGTCGTGTTGCTCGGGGTCCTCAGCTACAGTGTGCTGAGCCAGGTGAGCCGCTACAGCTATGATTCCGCCATCGCATCGGCAACCGCCGCCTCGGAAGGGGCCGCAAAGGAAACGGCGCTGAATCTCAAAAGCGCTTCAGCCTACCTGAATCAGTTCGGCACTTTTGTAAAGATGCAGAATACATACGGCAGACAGAGTCGGAGCGAGGTTGTTGAGTTCATGAAAACCGGGCTGTCCCAGTCCGATTTCATCATCGGGGTGTGGATGGCATCGGATCCCAACCGTTTCGGGGGTAACGACCAACAGTATCTCGGACTCCCAGGAAGCGACACAAGCGGGCGATTCAGTCCCTATCTTGCAAAAAACGGCGACCAAATTGTCATTCAGAAATCCCCGGATTACCAGGTGGATTCTACGTCGCAGTACTTCACGCTTCCTAAGGGAAATAAAGAGATGACGTTGATACCGCCCTATACAGGCTCTGTGAATGGCAAGGATGTCCTCATGGTGAGTCTGGCGGTTCCGATCTATGATCAGCAGGGTGTGTTCGTCGGCGTTGCCGGTGTCGACATCGATATGGCTAAGTTTCAGGAACAGGTCAAGACCACGAAAATCAGTGGCGGTTTTTCCGCTTTGGTATCCGAAACGGATATGATCCTCGCCCATGCAGAGAAACCGGAGCTGGTCGGCAAGAATCTTTCCGCTTACGATGAACAGAGCCTGGAAGCGGTCAACACAGTCAACACGGGAAAATCGGTACACTACTTTGCACGGGCTGCCGAGACCAACGCGCAGACCCTGAAGGTGTTTGCGCCTTTGGAAGTGCCAGGCCAGAATGCAAAATGGGCCTTTGTCACCTTGGTTCGGGAATCCGATTTGCTGATGGAATATTTCAAGCTGCGCAATATCCTGTTCGTGACCATCATCACGATTCTGGTGACAATGGTTGCAGCAACGGCGGTGATGGTTCCAAGAATGCTGAAGCCCCTTGGCATCCTGTCAGACTACCTTGCTAAAATCGGGAAACTCGATCTGGCAACGCCGATGCCGAGTCACCTTGGAAAACAGGGCGGCGAGATCGGCAGCTTGGTTCAATCCGTTGCCGAGATGAAGAGTCACCTCATTTCAATCGTTCAGGAAATACGGGCCGTCGGCGATACGACGGTCAGTGCGGTATTCCGGTTGGAAGCTCACGTTGAGGATATGAACGGCCATCTGCAGGAAATATCCGCAACCACCGAGGAATTGACTGCGGGCATGGATGAAGCCAGCAGCGGAGCAGGATCGGTCTACGAGAGTACGGAGGATATGTCACAGGCGGTTCTCAGCCTGGCAAAACGGGCTGAGCTCGGGGCACAGACCGCATCTGAAATTCATGGCAATGCGGATCGGGTTGGCCAGAAGGCGGTAGATGCAATCCAACAGGCCAACGAGATGTACCATCGCACCCAGTCCCGCCTCTCCGAGGCCATCAGCGATGCTAAAAACGTTCAGCGGATCACGGACCTTTCCGAGGCCATTCTGACCATCTCAGGCCAGACCAATCTGCTGGCGTTGAATGCAGCGATTGAAGCCGCACGGGCCGGTGAAGCCGGTAGAGGATTTTCCGTCGTAGCGGATGAGATCCGGAAGCTCGCGGAGGAATCCAAGGTGACCGTGGGTGAAATTCAGCAAACGGCGGCGATTATCCTCTCTTCGGTGAATTCCCTGTCAGCCAGTTCCACAGACATGCTGCAGTTCATCGAAACCAAGGTCATGTCAGATTATTCGCTATTGGAAGGCGTTGGCAGCGAATTTGCAGAGGGGGCTAAGACGTTCCGTGATATGTCACTGGAGCTCAGCGCCACCGCAGAAGAACTGGCGGCATCTGTGGAGACTGTCCATGACTCGGCTCAAACCATGTCAAGGCATGTGGCGGAGGGAGCGGAGGCCTCCAGTGCCATTGCCGGCGCGTCCAGTTCCATTGCCCTCAATTCGGAATCCCTGCTCCGGGAAGCGCTGGAAACCCGTGAGCGCAGTGCGAGTCTCCATACCATCCTGTCACGGATCCGTCTGGAGTCATAATAGAATAGATGAAGCGAACCTTGCATCAGGCAGGGTTTCGACCCGCAGGCATAACCATCGGTGTGTCTGCGGGTTTTCATATCGGGAAAGGCTTCATGGGGTGGGTGTTCATGGCAATCTCACGCATTCTGTACTATAATTAAAAAGAGCTTCACATCAACATGACTGCTTCCCTGATCGAAAATGATCATCGGGTGGAAATCCTCCGCATCGATGAAGAAACGGAAGTCTTCGACTATGAAAACAACTGACAAGCCGATGCTCTCCAAGGCCAAAGTGATCCAGGTGCTGGACTGCCTGGAGGCTCTTTATCCCGATGCGCGTCCCGAGCTGGATTTCACCAATCGGTTCGAACTTCTGATCGCCACCATCCTATCTGCCCAGTGCACGGATATTCGGGTGAATCTAGTGACCGGTGAACTGTTCAAGGAATACAACACCCCGGAGGCCATCCTGACGCTCTCCGTAGAGGAGCTGGGCAGCCGCATTAAAACCTGTGGTCTGTATGTCAGCAAGGCCGCCAATATCCACGCCACGTGCCGGCTGCTGCTGGAGAGGCATGGTGGTGAGGTTCCCGGCACCCTTGAAGCCCTGACGGCTCTCCCGGGAGTCGGGCGGAAAACTGCAAACGTGGTTCTCAGCAATGGCTTCGGTGTGCCTGCCATCGCTGTGGATACCCATGTGTTCCGGGTTTCCAACCGGATCGGACTGGCAAACAGCGAGACTGTTGAAAAAACTGAACAGCAGCTGATGAAAGCGATCCCAAAGGCCAGGTGGTCCCACAGCCATCACCTGCTCATCTTTCACGGCAGGCGGTGCTGCAAGGCTCGGAAACCCGAATGTGAGCACTGTCCACTGGCGGGCGATTGCCGGTATTATAAGATTTCGAAGAAATAACGGCATAGAGAACTGCCCAGCAGCTATATTGCACATTGAAATGATTACAATTTATATGATATATTGGGTACAAGAGCAGTGCGGACCATACACTAAGGGAAACCGAATGAAAGGGTGGGCGATCGTATGAAGACAACATTCAGTGGCTTGGAAATGCTTAAGATTGCAATCAAAATGGAAGAAGAAGGCGGTAGCTTCTACTTGGAGGCCGCTAAACATACCCAGGGCAAGGTGAAGGATTTTTTCACATTTGCCGCAGGACAGGAGTTTCTTCACAAGAATACATTTTCGACCATGTATGATGACCTGCAGGATAAAAAGGCATTTCAAGATGACTACCTGTTCGATCCGGAGGTCAGCGGCTACCTGAACGCACTCATCGAGAACACCGTATTCAATGCGAAGGATCAGGCGGCGGCTTCCTTTTCCGATTTGAAATCCGCTGCGGCCCACGCCTTGGCTGCTGAGACCCGCACTGTAGAAGTCTATAAGAAAATGTATGAAGGGATCACTTCTGGAGAAGCCAAAGAAATATTTTCCGGAATCATCAAGGAAGAAGAAGAGCATGTGGTATATTTTCAAAATCTTCTTGATGAGATTACTGCGTAAATTTCACTGTATCCCAGGACCTGCATGCCGCAGGTCCTTTTTTGTGCAGTGAGAACCAGAGAAAAGATGATACAATAGGTATATCATTGTCAGTGAATAAGAAAGCAGGTGCCCCGTGACTAAAAAGGCCTCTCTAAAACAGATCGACAACCTCATATTCTCTTTGGATATCGGCACCCGGAACGTGGTGGGGATGATTGCCCAGAACGTGGACGGCACGCATCATATCTTGGATTACGAAATTCTGGGACACCCGGACCGGGCCATGTTCGATGGACAAATCCATGATATCGAGAAGGTGGCATGGGTCGTCCGGCAGGTGAAGGAGAAGCTTGAAAGCAGAACGGGGCTGGATCTGAAACATGTTGCCATCGCAGCTGCCGGCCGCGCGCTGAAAACCCGGCGGGTCAATGTGGAGCGAGATTTGGAATATATGACGACCATCACCAAGGAGTTGACGGACAACCTGGAGATGGAAGCCATCCAGCAGGCTCAAAATCAGCTGGATGATGGGGATTCGGAAAATGCGGTGCAGTATTACTGTGTCGGCTACACGGTGGTCAATTATTTCCTGGATGATTCCATGATCCTGACGCCTCGGGATCACCGGGGAAGCCGTCTGAAGGTGGATATGATCGCTACCTTCCTGCCCCACAGTGTTGTAGACAGCCTCTATACCGTGGTGGATATGGTGGGGATGGAGGTCGTCAGCCTGACACTGGAACCAATTGCGGCCATCAATGTAGCAATCCCGCCAAAGTTCAGGCTTCTGAACCTGGCCCTGATCGATGTGGGCGCCGGAACCTCCGATATAGCCATTACCAAGGATGGCGCAATCGTATCCTATGCCATGGTGGCGGAGGCCGGGGACGAAATCACAGAGACCCTGGCCCGGGAATTCCTGCTGGATTTCGATTCTGCAGAAAATCTCAAGACGAAGCTGTTCATGGAAGATGCCCACAGCTTTACGGACATCGTCGGCATTCCCCATCAGCTTTCCACCGATGAGATTTTACTTCGGATTAACCCGGTTATCAGTCAGATCACGACTCATATCGCTGAAAAGATTGTAGAGTTCAACGGCCGTGCTCCCAGCGCCATCTTCTGCATCGGCGGCGGGTGTCAGGTGCCTGGATTTACGAAATTGCTGGCGGATGCCTTGGAAATCCCCGGGGAAAGAGCGGTCATCAAAGGGGTGGAGGTGCTCGAAAACCTGAAATTCGAGGGTGTTCCCCTGATGGGCCCCGAATACGTAACCCCTGTGGGGATTGGGTTCACCGCGCTCAAGGACCGTCATCAGGATTTCTTACAAGTGACCGTCAATGATAAATCCATCCGTCTCTTCAACTCCCGGCAGCTGTCTGTTTCGGATGCGCTGATCCTCATTGGATACAACGCGCGAAAACTCATTGCCCGCCGCGGCGAACCCATCACCATCACCGTCAACGGGCAAACGCGAATCGTGTCCGGAGAGTACGGGGAGCCTGCCCGGATTCAGGTCAATGGCCGTGAATCCAGTCTGGACACCCGGTTGAAAAATAAAGATGATATCCACATCGCACCGGCGGTTCCGGGAGCTCCTGCCCAGCCCCTTGTGCGGGAAGTGTTGCCCCTGCACCGGGCTGTCAATTTTCAGGGAGAGGCACTGCCGCTGATCTGCGAAACTCGCGTCAACGGCTCCATGGCAGATCCTGAAACGATTTTAAAGGACGGAGACGTGGTAGAAACCAGAGAAGTCCGGTCTGTATCGGATTTCATGGAATACTACGAGCTGGATTTGGGCAGCCAAGCCCTTCACATCAACGGAACCCCCGCCCGGCGGTCCGGTACCCTGTCCCCTGGGGATACGGTGACCCTGCACCGGGAATCTTCCCCAGGGCAGCCCTTGGCCCAAGCGGTCCTTGAACCGGAGAACCAGACCGGATTCAACATTTTCCGTTTTGTTGTCAACGGATCCTCAGTAGAGGTGAAGACCCATAAGAAAGAACTGGTTTTTGTAGATATTTTCGATCACTACAGTTTCGATCGGTCCGTTGCCAAAGGCATTCTCGGACTGAATCTCAATGGAAAACGCGCCAGCTACCTGGATAAACTGAAATCCGGGGACGTTATCGATATCGTCTGGACTTAATGGAGACACCATGACTGCAATCAAAGAAACTCTTTATTCAAAAGCGTTCACCTGCCCTGTTTGTGAAGGCACGTTCACATCGAAAAAAGTTAGAACCAGCGCCATTCGCACCCTGTCCCGGGAAGCGGACTTCTATACGGTCTATGTGGGGGAAAACCCCACGTGGTATGAAATCGCAGTGTGTCCGAACTGTGGTTATTCCGCTTTTGAAGCGGGGTATCATGACCTGACCATTGCCCAGAAAGCCCTTCTCAAGAAAACCATCAAACCCCGATGGAAACAGAGGGATTACGGCGACGAACGCACCCTTTCGGAAGCGATTGAGACGCATATGCTGGCAATGGCCTGCTATCAGGTCATCGCAGCAAAAAAAACGACACTTGGGAAACTCTGTCTCCGCATGGCTTGGCTGTATAGATCTCAAAACGATGAAAAAGAAATGGTGTACCTGGAGTCGGCGGTCCGAAATCTGGAAGAAGGCTATACCACTGAACGGTTGGATGAAAACAAATCCAACGAACTCAATATCATGTACCTTTTGGGGGAGCTGAACCGGCGCATCGGCCGGCACACGGAAGCCAGCCGGTGGTTCTCCATGGTTCTGGCAGAGCCAGAGGTGAAAAAAATACGGCATATCGAGCTGAAGGCACGGGAGCAGATGAGTCAAAACCGTGAAGAATATAGAAGCGCGAAGGAAGAAGTCCAATGAAGAGTAGAATCACCCTTGTCACCGGAGGCGCCCGGAGCGGTAAGAGCCGCTACGCGGAAGAACTGGCGCTGAAAGCCGATCGGGTGCTGTACATAGCCACGGCCGTTCCCTTTGATGATGAAATGCGGGCACGGATCCGAATTCACCAAACCAGGCGGCCGGAGGCGTGGAGAACCCTGGAGGCCTATAAGGGACTGGATCAGCGCCTTGAAGCGCTGAAGGACACGTTTGACTGGATCCTGCTGGACTGTCTGACGGTCATGACCACCAACCTGATGTTTGACGATCCGAGCTTTGATATCGACGCCGTCACAGAAGAACAGAAGGAGCAGCTTCAAACCGCAATCCTGCTCCAGGTCCAGGGGGTGTGCGCTTGGCTGAAGCAAAACGATAAATCCGGCATTCTGGTGACCAATGAAGTGGGAATGGGGATTGTGCCGGAGAATCGGTTGGCCCGTTATTTCCGGGATGTGGCCGGTCGGGTGAATCAACTGGCGGCTGCCGAAGCGGATGAAGCCTGGTTGGTCTGCAGCGGTCTGCCCCTGAAACTGAAGGGGTAAGTGTATTTTTGCTTGTCTTTGCGAGCAACGCGCGGCAATCTCTCCCTGTGGAATCAATCTACAATTGCTTAATTAAATGAGATCTAGGAGTCCTATGAAACCTTTTTTCTTAATGATACAGTTCATGACCCGGCTGCCGATACCGATCACCATCCCCTGTGAAGCAGAGGATTTTGCCAAGGGGCCCCCGTGGTTTCCCATGGTCGGTTGGCTTATCGGCGGTATTCTGGCTGGCGCAGCCCTGCTGCTGAATCCCCTGGGGGAGCCCTGGATGACCGCAATCCTGCTGGTGATTCTCGAAACCCTGATTACTGGGGGGCTTCACCTGGACGGTCTGGCGGACAGCTTCGACGGCCTTTACTCCAACCGCGACAGGGAACGGATCCTTGAAATCATGAAGGACAGCCGTATCGGTTCCAATGGGGTGTTGGCGCTCCTGGGACAGCTGGGTCTGAAAACCGTCGTGCTGGCCTCCATCCCATCCGGTGTTTTGCCGATGGCCGTTCTGGTGATGCCCGCCGTTGCCCGCCTCAATATGACGACTGCCAGCTTCCTCAGCCATCCTGCCCGGCCGCAGGGAATGGGGAACCTGTTCATCGGGCAAGTAAAGCCCCTCGGGCTGACCATGGCTGTGTGTATCCTGTTCATCCCGCTGGGGTTCATGGGCATGGTTCAGAATCTTGCGATTTGGGGAACCCTGCTGATCGGTTTTCTGTTCGTCCGTCATGCGGAGAAAATCCTGGGCGGCATCACCGGGGATATCCTGGGCGCCCTGTGTGAGATCAGCGGGTTGGTGTTTGTGCTGCTTTTCTGGTTCCAGGGAAAGATTTTGTAGGAGGCTTTCATGACCACTGTCTATCTCATTCGCCATGGAGAAAGCGAAGGCAACGAACGGCATACCTATTGCGGTTGGACGGATGTGCCCCTGACAGAAGCGGGGGAAGCGCAGGCGCGGCAGCTTGCGGTCCTCATGCCGGAACCGCGGCCCTATCACCTGCTCACCAGCGACTTGAGCCGGGCTGGGGAAACGGCCCGCGTGCTTTCAGAGAGCTGGCATGTGTCGGTAACGGTGGATAAAGGGTTCCGGGAGATGCACTTCGGCGCATTTGAAAACCGTACCTGGGCGGATATCAATGAGAAATATCCCGCTCTGGTCCACCAATGGACAGAAAACTGGTTCTATGGACGAACCCCGGAGGGAGAATCCCTAGAGGCTCTTTACCACCGCGTTTTACCCCTGTACCGGGAGTATCTGGCCCTGTGGCGGGGAACGAATTGGGCTCTGGTGGCTCACGGGGGCGTCATCCAGGCGATCCTGGCCATGGAAATAGCCGGCACCCATGAGGCGCACTGGCGGTTTGCCGTGGACAACGCCAAACTGATCCGAATTGACTATACAGATGAAGGCTACGCGGTCTTGAAGGGATTCAATACATAATCACGGCTTATTGGACCACTTCCCATTGTGCCTGAGGACTCTGTACTATATAATGAGAGCAACTGAAAAAGTAAAGTCCGCAGGTGCCCGAAAGGGGTAACAGGGAAGAACGGTGAAAATCCGTCGCAGCCCACGCTACTGTATGCATGGACGGTCTGACAACAAGCCACTGGAGCATTTTCCGGGAAGGCGTCAGAACCGGAGGAAATGCAAGCCAGGAGACCTGCCTGTGGATTGATTTGAAACACTTCGCTGGGAGGTGGGTTCAGGCATGCGTATAAAGACACGACTGCTGATCTCCGACGAAGCTCGGAGTTTTTTTCGTTTTTGAAACGGTGGATCTGATGAGGGTGACTCGATGAAGCGATTTCTAATTGCCGCTCCAGCCAGCGGTACAGGTAAGACCAGCATTGCCCTGGGGCTGATGCGGGCATTCAAAAACCAAGGACTGACGGTACAGCCCTTCAAAACAGGACCGGATTATATCGACCCGGCTTTTCACACCAGAGCCTGCGGTCGGCCTTCCCGGAACCTGGATCTCTGGATGCTGGAACCGGAAGTCCTTAAACGTCTGGCAATCCGAAATGCCGAAGGTTCGGATCTGAGTATCGTGGAAGGGGTCATGGGACTTTACGATGGTCTAGGCCATGGCTTTGAAAACGGCTCGTCCGCACACCTGAGCCGGGTATTGGAGGCACCGGTGGTGCTGGTCATCGACGGTCGGGGCGTTTCCACTTCGGCGGCGGCGCTTGTAAAGGGTTTTAAGGAGTTGGACCCCCGGGTCCATCTGGCAGGCGTCATCATCAATCAGGTATCCGGTGAGAAGCAGTATCAATTGATCCGGGAGGCGATTGAAACCCTGGTTCAAGTTCCTTGCTACGGCTATGTCGAGAAGATTCCGGCAGTTAGTCTGGAGAGCCGTCATCTGGGGCTGATTCCTTCGGTGGAAACAGAAAATCTGGATGATAAATTAGAGCTTCTGGCACAAGGGCTTTCGGCAACCGTGGACCTGCAGGGGCTTCTAAGGCTTGCATCAGAGGCGCCTCCGTTAAAGGCAGCCCCTGATGACCTCCCGGCGGGACACTACCCGGTGCGGATCGGTTTAGCGATGGATGAGGCGTTCAATTTCTATTATGAAGATAACCTGGATTATCTCAGGGGCTTCGGAGTCGAATGGGTCCCCTTCAGCCCGATCCACGATGTGCACCTCCCGGATAATCTGGGGGGGATTTATATCGGGGGCGGATTCCCGGAGGTTTTTGCGGAAAAGCTCTCCCAGAATGTTTCCATGCTGATGGCCCTGCGAGAAGCGGCAGGACGCGGTATCCCCCTGTTCGCAGAATGCGGCGGGTATATGTACCTGATGGACGGCATTCGGGATTTTGACGGAACCCGCCATTCCATGGCGGGGATCCTTTCCGGGACGACGGCCATGACCAAACGGCTCCAGCGATTTGGCTACATATCTGTCGCCCTGGCTGCGGATTCGATTTTCGGCCCTGCGGGGACGACCCTCCGGGGTCATGAATTCCACCGGTCCATCCGGGAAGGTGAGGGTCATGCCGAACGTTTCGCCTACCGGGTCATCAAAGCACGCCCGCCCCATGAGGTCTGGACCTGTGGGGAGAACACCGGCAATGTGCTGGCGGCCTACGCCCATATCCACTGGCTGTCGAACCCTCAGGCGGCACTGAACTTTGTGAAAGCCTGCTATGATTACCAACCCAGGGTCTCAAATAGGGAGGAACACCAATGACGAAAACCATCATGATACAGGGAACAGGATCCTCGGTAGGCAAAAGCCTGATTACCGCAGGCCTTTGTCGGATATTTGCCCGACAGGGATACCGGGTGGCCCCCTTCAAGGCCCAGAACATGGCGCTGAATTCCTTCATCACCCCGGAAGGGGGAGAGATGGGCCGGGCCCAGGTTGTTCAGGCCGAAGCCGCAGGAGTGGCTCCCCATGTGGATATGAACCCCATTCTCCTCAAGCCTACCTCCGATCGGAAAGCCCAGATCATCCTGAACGGGAAGGTCCATGGCAATGCCGATGCCGATGAATACCACCGGATGAAGGCTTCCCTGAAGCCAGGGGTCCAGGCGGCTTATGACCGTCTTGCCTCCCGGTATGACCGGGTGGTCATCGAAGGGGCGGGCAGCCCCGCTGAAATCAATCTGATGGAGAACGATCTGGTGAACATGGGAATGGCCGCCATGGCGGACTGCCCGGTAATCCTGGTAGGGGATATCGACCGGGGCGGCGTATTCGCCTCCCTTTACGGCACGGTGATGTTACTGCCGGAGGAAGACAGGAAACGCATCAAGGGCTTGATCATCAACAAGTTCCGGGGTGATGAAAGCATCCTGGAGCCCGGTATCCGCATGATTGAAGAAAAAATGGGGATACCTGTCCTGGGAGTCCTGCCTTATGCCCAGATCGATATCGAAGACGAAGACAGCCTTTCGGAGCGGTTTCACCGCCATCAGGACAAAGAAAGTGCCGTGAAGGTGGAGGTGGTATACCTGCCTCGTGTTTCAAACTTCACAGATTTCAACGCCCTGGAAACCCTGGAGGATGTGAATCTCCGGTATGTCATGCGGGGAGAATCCCTGGGTGAGCCGGACGTGGTCATCATCCCTGGCTCCAAGAACACCATCGAGGATATGGTGTATCTCCGCAATTCCGGCCTGGCCCAGCAGATTGTCAGGGCCCATCGGCGTGGTGCCCGGATCGTGGGAATCTGCGGGGGCTATCAGATGCTGGGGAAGGTGATTCGAGATCCCCACGGCACCGAAAGCTCCGTGGCAGAAATTTCAGGCCTGGGACTTCTGGACGTTGAAACGGTATTTGAACCGGAAAAAATGACGACCCAGGTCACGGCGACCTGGCTTTCAGATAACGGCATAAAAGGGATCACTCCCATGGCGGATAAACTCTCAGGCTATGAGATTCACATGGGGCGAACCGTTCTGGGGAACGCCGCAAAACCGATGCTCCAGCTTCACGAACGCCTGGGAAGCGCCACCACGGACACCGATGGTGCCGTCAGCGCGGATGGCATGGTGTTTGGTTCCTATATCCATGGGATTTTCGACAATCAGCAGTTCACCCAGGCGCTTATCAACACGATCCGGCAGCATAAAGGGCTCGGGGAGACTTCGGGAACACCTGTCGATTTTCAAAAGTTCAAAGAGCAGGAATATGACAAGCTGGCCGATTTGATGAGCCTGCACCTGGATTTGGAAGCCATCGAGGCCATGCTGACGGAGGTGGCGCAGTGATCCAGATCCTGCTGGGCTACCTGATAGATCTGATCATTGGGGATCCTCAGTCCTTTCCACACCCGGTGAGATGGATCGGGCAGCTGATCACGCTGCTGGAAAAAGCGCTCCGACCCCTCCTGAAATCCCCTGCTGGCCTCCGGTTCACCGGCATGATCCTGGCAGTGGTCACTGTCGGAACCGTGTTCTGCATCGCCTATGGGGCTTTGATGCTGGCCGGACTGATTCACCCCTTCTTCCGCGGTCTGCTGGAAGTGATCATGGCCTGGTGGGTCCTTGCCACCAGCTCCCTGGGCTCTGAGGCGGAGAAGGTCCGGAACCTGTTGCGGAACCGGAACCTGCCGGGTGCCCGTCGCCAGGTGGCCATGCTGGTCTCCCGGGATACCAAGACGCTGGATGCCAGCGGTGTCGCCCGGGCAGCGGTGGAAACCGTGGCTGAGAATTTTTCCGATGGCGTTGCGGCGCCCCTCTTCTTTCTGATCGTAGGGGGCCCGGCTGCGGCCATGGCCTACAAGGCGGTGAACACCTTGGATTCCATGGTGGGCTACAAGAATGAAAAATATCTGTATTTCGGTTGGTTCAGCGCCCGGCTGGATGACTGGGTCAACTGGATACCGGCCCGGCTCTCCGTGTGCTTTGTCTGGATCGGCGCGGCCCTGATGCATTTGGACTGGCGCGGATCCCTGCGCATCACCCTGCGGGACCGATTGAACCATGCCAGCCCCAACAGCGGGTACCCGGAATCGGCGTTTGCCGGAGCCCTGGGCATCCAGATGGGCGGCGCCACCAGTTATTTCGGCGTTGTTTCTCAGAAGCCGACGATCGGTGATCCTCTGAAGCCTATCGAATTCCCCACAATCAAGGAGGCCTATGGCCTCATGTACCTGTCCTCCCTGGTGGCCATCGTCCTGATGGGCGTGATCCGGATGACGGTAACACTGTTTCAGTAAGGAGCCCTCCTATGAAATCACGTTGGCAGCACGGCGGCAACGTCTACGAAGTACAGCGGAAATTCGGAATAGACCACAAGCAGGTCATTGATTTCAGTGCAAATATCAACCCCCTGGGTTTTCCAAAAGGGTTGCCGGAAGCCATCATGGGCGGTATGGTGGATCTGGTCCATTACCCGGATCCTGATTACAGTGATCTGACCGAAGCCATTGCAAAATCCCGGAATGTACGCCCGGAATGGGTCTATCCCGGCAACGGCGCCATAGAGCTGATCTACATGATCATGGAATACTTGAAACCACAAAAGGCTCATGTCATGGCCCCTGGATTCGTCGAATATGAGCGGAGCCTCCGGCGTTATGGCGCAGAGGTGCAGTGGATCCGGCTTCGGGAATCCGATGAGTTCAGGCTCACCGCCGAAGTCGTAGCGCCCGCTCTGGGGCATCCTGGCGAGCCCATTGTCCTCTGCACCCCCAATAACCCCACCGGGGCCCTGATCGATCCGGCACTCTTGGCAGACATACTCACCCAGGCCCATGCCGCCGGACAGCCGGTGATCATGGACGAAGCCTTCATGGATTTTGTCGTTCCCGGCAAGGCATTCGAATGCATTCCAAAAGTGGCAGATTACCCGAATCTTTTCGTGCTCCGTTCCATGACAAAATGTTATGCGATTCCCGGTTTGCGACTGGGGTATCTTGTATCCGCATCAGATGGCTTCAGGGAATGGGTCCAGGAATACCGGATCCCCTGGATGGTCAACCACCTGGCTTCCCTGGCGGGGCAGACAGCGCTTGCAGATTCCGAACATCTTGAAAACACCCGGGAATACGTCGCCCGGCAGAGGGAATCCTTCATCAAAGGGCTGGCTGAGCTGGATGGCTTGAAAGTATATCCCGCAGAGGCGAATTTCGTCTGCATCCGCCTGATCGCGTCCACCCTGGATCTCCGGGCAGAGCTGCTGAAAACAGGAATCATGATCCGCAGCTGCGCCAATTACATCGGCATGGATGAAGGGTTCTATCGCGTAGCCATTCGCAGTGAAGCGGATAATATGAAGCTCTTGGCTGCTCTTAAGATGATTTTGCCCTTAAGAACGCATCTTGGAATTTAAATGTTAGGAAATCAGTTTCCGGTGTTTCACGTGTTCAACACAGGGTAATATATAGCAGAACTACTTTAATCACATCCTTTCGGAAGAAAAATGTGCTATAATATCATAACAATCCTGTTTGAACCTGGGGGGTTACATAATGAAAGTTGAGTACATCAATCCCTTTCTAAAGGCGAGTGTTGAAGTGCTGCGAATGATGGCCCAGATAGAATTTGTCATGGGGAAGCCATACTTGAAGACCAGTCCGTTTACAGCGGAGAATATGATTATCGTCGTCGGCATCACCGGGGAAATCCGGGGACAGGCCGTTATCAGCATGAGCCTCGAAATGGCTAAGGTCATCGCTTCTTCGATGATGATGGGAATGCCGGTGCCGGAAATGGATGAGATGGCAAAGAGCGCATTGTCGGAGTTGGGCAATATGATCATGGGGAACTCGGCGACACTGTTGTTCAACCAAGGGGTCAACATTGACATTACACCGCCCACGCTGATGATGGGAGAGAACCTGTCTATTTCGTCTGCTCAGATGACAACCCTGTCTGTTCCGCTGACCAGCCCACAGGGGACCATTACCTTCGATATCAGCATGAAGGAATAGTATGGCGATTCAAGTCGTATTATACCAGCCGGAGATTCCCCCCAATACCGGGAATATCGCCAGAACCTGTGCCCTTACCGGAACAGCGCTCCACTTGATTCGGCCATTGGGTTTCTCAATTGATGATAAGGCCCTGAAACGGGCTGGACTTGATTACTGGCACCTATTGGATCTTACCATCCACGACTCACTGGAAGCTTTTTTCGAAAAGTATCCGGAGGGGTCGTTTTATTTCTTTACAACCCATGCAGTCCGAAACCATACGGAGGTTTCCTATGAGGCGGACTGTTTTCTGGTATTTGGCAAGGAAACGGCAGGGCTGCCGGAGGAAATTCATGAGAAGTACCCGGAACGATTGATACGGATTCCAATGCTGGATAAACCCGGCGTCAGGTCCCTGAACCTATCCAATTCAGTCGCCATCGCAGTCTATGAAGCTTACCGGCAATTGGGTTTTTCCTTTTAACGGCAATGGGAGTGTAACCATGAGTGTTAGGATTATTGTAGACAGTGTATCGGATATTCCCCATTCCCTGGCGGATGAGCTGGGAATCATTGTGGTTCCCCTGCAGGTGAATTTTGAAGATGGTTCCTATAAAGATGGCCAGGATCTGGATTCCAAAGCCTTTTTTCAAAAGGTCGGCAGGGTCGGCAAGCTGCCAACAACAGCCCAGGTCACACCTGGTGAGTTTCAGGCAGCTTTTGACCGTGAACTGCAGGCGGGCCATGAATTGATTGTCATCACCATGTCGTCCAGTATGAGCGGCACCTATAACGCGGCCTGCACAGCGGCTGAAATCTTGGGAACAGACCGCATCGCTGTGTTCGATTCCAAATCGGTGACCTTTGCCTATGGGCTCATTGCAGTGCTGGCGGCTCGGATGATTCGGGATGGCTCTGACAAAGAGCATGTCTGCCAGCAGATTGCGTATATGATAGCTCATCAGGAAAGCCGGTTCATCGTGGACACCCTGGATTATCTCCGACGCGGAGGCCGGCTGACTGTCAGCGAAGCCTTTATCGGCGGGTTGCTGAGCATCAAGCCCATCCTGACGGTTACAGATGGGGTGCTTCACGCCGAGGAGCGGGTCAGAGGGCGCAAGAAAGCAATCCGATCTATCTGTGATTGGTTGGAGCGGGAGCACATCGATCTATCCGACAAGACCATTGGGCTGTATCACGCAGATGATCGTGAACATATGAACGAACTTGAGGCAGCGCTGCGTCAGCAGTTCCAATTGGGTGAAGTGATTTATTCAGAGGTCGGTTCTGTCGTTGGGACCCATTCAGGCCCGGGATGCATTGCAATCAGCTTTATACGGTAATGAACTCAGGAAGGCTTCAGTGAATGTGAAGGCTTCTTTTTTCGTGGGTGGAGCAACGATAAAATAAGTGTTAAATTGAAAAACGCCTACTTAAATAAATTTAAATCCCGGATTGTTAGTATTAATAGAGCAATGGGCGTTTTGACATGGGAAATAGTCCTTGTGGGACGTATTGATATGTATTATAATTAACAATGCAAGGATAAGAAAACCGAATATGCATTTCTGGATGAAGAATCAGGGAGAGAGCCGAAAGGCCGCCGAAGGGAAAAGTGTTGGTACCCGCCACGCGAAATCCTCAGGCAAAAGGACCGGATTTTGACAGATCTCTGAAGAGCCAAGTGGCACCGACGGGGCAAGTTCTTTTTAAAGAACGAAACTCTCAGGTTAAGAACAGAGAAACAGCAGGCATGGGAATGCCGGTTGTTTCTTTTTTTGATGGTGCGCATGCAGGCTCTTATATATATCCAAGCAGGAAATCGTTTTCACGCGAGGTGGGCCATGGCTATTCTTTTGCTGACGAACAATCCCTTAGTGGAGAAAAAATTAAGACAAGAAGCCCAAATGATTTATGAAGAGAAGTTGGATTATCTGGGTATATTGAGAGATGCGCGCAATCGGATTCATCAGGGCGCCGTTCTGTTGACACACCCGCTTTCCGGCAGTATCAAACCCAATGAAACCCCTTTTAAATCCTTATTACTGAGAGAGGGGAGCAAGACCTTGGACACCGAATCGTTACAGATGATTGAGGATGCTCTCGGGGTCGCCCAGAAGATGATCAGCCAGTCGAAGAGTCACAGATGGACTGAACAGATTCTTGCGGATTTTCAACTGATTGATTATGATTTGATCCGTCATGGCTTGGAACACGCCATGCGGCACCAATAGAAAATGCAGGAGGTACACATGAGTCAGATTTATGATGTGATCATTATCGGAGCCGGCCCTGCCGGACTCTCAGCCGGACTGTACGCAGCCCGAGCCAAAATGTCCACCCTGATCCTGGAAAAAGACAAGCCCGGTGGGCAGATCGTTACAACTGATGAAGTGGCCAACTATCCCGGCTCCATCCACGAAGCCACCGGCCCAACCCTGGTGGCCCGGATGATCGAGCAGTGCGAGGAATTTGGCGCTGAGCGAAAAAAAGAAGGGGTCCTCTCCGTGGATTTCTCCGGGGATATCAAAACCGTCACCACGGAAGCTGCCACCTACCAGGCTAAATCCGTCATCATCGCCACCGGAGCCGTCCCCCGGAAGATGGACTGTCCTGGTGAAAAAGAACTGACCGGCAAGGGCGTTTCCTACTGCGCTACCTGCGATGCCGACTTCTTCACGGATCTGGAGGTCTTCGCCATCGGCGGCGGCGACACCGCCCTGGAAGAGGCCATGTACCTGACGAAATTTGCCCGGAAGGTCACCATCGTCCACCGCCGGGATGAATTCAGAGCCGCCAAGTCCATTGTTGAAAAAGTGGTGAAGCACCCCAAGATCGAGATCATCTACGACGCCGTGATCCAGGAAGTCAAAGGCGATGGCATTCTGGAGAGCGCCGTGTTCAAGAACGTGAAGACCGGGGAGACTTGGGAGTACGTGGCGGATGAGAACGACGGCACCTTCGGGATGTTCGTGTTCGTCGGCTACATCCCCTTCAGCGACCTGTTCAAAGGAGTCATCGCTCTGGATCCCATCGGCTACATCCCCACGGATGAGGACATGCGGACCAATGTGCCTGGGGTATTCGCCGCCGGCGACATCCGGGTCAAGAGTCTCCGCCAAGTGGTCACCGCCACCGCAGACGGCGCCATTGCCGCAGTCCAGGCAGAGAAGTACATCGAAGAGAAGTTCCACGCGTAACGCAATAAGCGGAACGCCTAAATACAAGGAGGAAGATGCACATGTTAGCACTGGATAAAGACACATTCGAAGCGGAAGTACTTCAGGCCGAAGGCCTGGTTCTGGTGGATTACTGGAGTGAATCCTGTGTCCCCTGTAAGGCATTGATGCCTGATGTTGAAGTACTTTCAGAACAGTTCGCAGGCCAGGTGAAGTTCTGCAAGCTGGATGTCACCACGGCTCGCCGTCTGGCGATTTCCCAGCGTGTCCTGGGGCTTCCCACCATCGCAGTCTACAAGGGCGGCGAAAAGGTAGGGGAAGTGACCAAGGATGATGCCACCAAGGCAGGAATCCTGGCGATGATTGAAAAGGCAATTGGCTAAGATGGCTTCACAACCGAAAGGTTTAAAACAATAAGGAGGTGAATCACTTGCGTTTGGAAATGGGAGAAATTCTAATCAAAGACGTGCAGTTCGGTGACGTAACAAAAGTTGAGAATAATGTGTTGTATGTCAACAAAGCTGAACTGATCTCCATGGTAAGTGAAGACGATCACATCAAAAGTGTGAACGTTGAGCTGGCAAAACCGGGTGAGAGTACACGAATCACACCGGTAAAAGATGTAATTGAGCCACGCGTGAAGGTAGATGGACCCGGAAGTGTTTTCCCCGGTGTAGTTAACAAGGTAACAACAGTGGGTTCCGGTCGGACTCATGTTCTGAAAGGGTCTGCCGTGGTTACATGCGGTAAGATCGTAGGCTTCCAGGAAGGGATCATCGACATGAGCGGTCCCGGTTCCGAATACACGCCTTTCTCAAAGCTGAACAATATCGTCCTGGTCATTGAACCGGCAGATGATATTGACCAGTACGCTTACGAGAAAGCTGCCCGGATGGTTGGCCTCAAAGCCGCCACTTACCTGGGAGAAGCAGGCCGTGACGTGAAACCCGATGTGGTGACCGCTTACGAAACCAAGCCTCTTCTGGAGCAAGCTGCTCAGTATCCTAACCTGCCCAAGGTCGGTTATGTGTATATGCTGCAGACACAAGGCCTGATGCATGACACCTATGTATACGGCGTTGACGCGAAGAAAATCGTGCCGACGTTCCTGTATCCGACAGAGGTCATGGACGGCGCAATCCTTAGCGGAAACTGCGTATCAGCCTGTGACAAGAACACAACCTACCACCACCAGAACAACCCCATCATCAAGAGTCTCTATGCTGCACATGGCAAAGAGTTGAATTTCATGGGTGTCATCATCACCAATGAAAACGTGTACCTGATGGATAAAGAGCGTTCTTCCAACTGGACGGCTAAAATGACCAAGTTCATGGGTCTTGATGGTGCGGTCATTTCACAGGAAGGCTTTGGAAACCCGGATACAGACCTCATCATGAACTGTAAAAAGGTTGAGCTGGAAGGCGTTAAGACTGTTATCGTAACGGATGAATATGCTGGTCGTGACGGCGCTTCCCAGTCCCTTGCAGATGCTGATGTTCTGGCGGATGCAGTGGTAACCGGCGGAAATGCCAATGAAGTCATCGTGCTGCCTAAAATGGATCGCGTGATTGGCATGCTGGATTACACAGACAAGATTGCTGGCGGTTTTGACGGTTCACTCCGTCCTGACGGCACGATCATGGCTGAGATCCAGGTCATCACCGGTGCGACAAATGAGCTCGGTTTCAACAAAATGACTGCAGTCATGTATTAAGCTAAGAAGGAGATGAAAATAATGAGTATCTTGACAAATAAAAAGGTCATCATTATCGGCGACCGCGACGGGATTCCCGGACCGGCTATCGAAGAATGTGTAAAGACCGAACCCACAGCAGAGGTTGTATTCTCTTCAACGGAGTGCTTCGTCTGAACTGCTGCAGGCGCAATGGATCTGGAAAACCAAAACAGGGTAAAAGATTTGACTGAAAAATACGGGGCAGAGAATATCTTGGTAATGCTGGGCGCTTCTGAAGCAGAATCTTCCGGGCTTGCCGCTGAAACGGTCACCGCAGGTGACCCCACATACGCTGGCTGTTTGGCAGGCGTGTCTCTTGGATTGGCAACTTATCACGTAACAGAAGCGGCTTTCAAAGAAGCGGTCAGCGCTGATGTGTATGATGATCAGGTCGGCATGATGGAAATGGTACTTGATATCGATGCCATTGCTGCAGAAATGCAGAATATCCGGAGTCAGTACGGCAAATACTAAGTATTAAGCCCACGCTTTTTTGCCCTGAAAAGCCTGGGACAGTCAAACCCTAAATTCCAGATTCGTTTTAAGGAATCCGGTTCGGATTCCATCAGTTCATAAGAAATAGGCAGTCAAAAATAAGGTAAACACAACGAAAGGAGGGAACCTCATTGTATGCCTGATTCCTCCGGAATCGGGTAGAGGCGACGCTTATGAGCAAAATAAAGGTTGTTCATTACCTGAATCAATTTTTTGCCGGTATCGGCGGAGAAGAAAAAGCCGATGTGAAACCCGAAGTACGTATGGGTGTGGTAGGTCCCGGGCTGGCTCTGAACAAGGAGTTTGGGGATGCAGCAGAAATTACTGCAACCATTATCTGTGGAGATTCCTACTTCAATGAAAATCTTAAAGAAGCGCAGGAGACTATCCTGGCGATGATTAAAGAGCAAAACCCTGATATCTTTGTTGCTGGTCCTGCTTTCAACGCCGGTCGTTATGGCGCTGCCTGCGGCACCATCTGTAAAGCGGTCAAAGATCAGCTGGGTATCCCTGTTGTGACAGCGATGTATGAAGAGAATCCTGGGGTAGACATGTTCCGGAAGGATCTCATCATCATCAAAACCACTGACAGTGCTGCCGGGATGAGAACAGCAGCCCCTGCTCTGGCTAAAATGGTTATAAAAATGGCCAAGGGTGAAGTCGTCGGTTCTCCAGAGGCAGAAGGCTACCATGTTCGCGGTATCCGTAAGAACGTCTTTGTCGATAAGACTGGCGGCGAGCGTGCTGTTGAGATGATCATCAAGAAGCTGAAGGGTGAGGCGTTCGTTACTGAATACCCCATGCCTGTTTTCGATCACGTAGCACCGAACCCAGCAGTCAAGAGCATGAAGACTGCCAAAATCGCCCTGGTTACTTCCGGTGGAATCGTGCCGAAAGGCAACCCAGACCGGATCGAATCCTCCAGTGCTTCCAAGTATGGCAAATACGATATTTCCGGCTTCCAGACACTTTCTGAAGCGGATCATGAAACGGCTCACGGCGGTTACGATCCCGTATATGCCAATCATGACCCCAACCGTGTTCTGCCTGTGGATGTTCTCCGGGATATGGAGAAGTCCGGCCGCATCGGTTCCCTGCACCAGTATTTCTACACGACGGTTGGGAACGGTACTTCCGTTGGCAGCTCCAAGCAGTTCGCGGCTACGTTTGCAAAAGAACTGCTGGCTGACGGCGTAACCGCTGTTATCCTTACTTCAACCTGAGGCACCTGCACTCGTTGCGGCGCAACGATGGTGAAAGAAATTGAAAGAGCGGGTCTCCCGGTGGTGCACATCTGTACAGTTGTACCGATCTCCCTCACGGTAGGCGCAAACCGAATTGTCCCTGCAATTGCAATTCCTCATCCTTTGGGTGATCCGAACATGGATCATGCAGAAGAGAAGAAGCTGCGATACAAGCTGGTTGAAAAGTGCCTGGTGGCCCTTGAAACTGAAGTGGATGGGCAGACGGTTTTTGAAAAATAAACTTTTAGGTAAGCGGGTTGGGGTGAAACCCAGCCCGCTTTTTTAAAACGAAGGAAACTGAATATGATACACTGGTTTCGATGACCACGGATAACACGGATGGGCACGGATGTCTTCATGGATTGGACATCGCGTTTCATTTCCAGTTTCGCTGATTGTTCGTGCAAGTCCGTGTAATCCGTGGCAAAAAATCACTTTTCACTCAGGAGGAAATCCCATGAGTTTTGCAGTTACGAAAGCAGCGGGGTACATACTGGTCCATACCCCGGACATGATCATTCACAACGGTACCACCCAAACCGTCGAGCGTGCCGCTAATCCCGATTCGGAATACCTGAAAAAACTTCCCGGCAGCCTGCGTAAGTATGAAGACGTGGTGAACTACGCCCCTAACCAGACCTACATCGGCAACATGACCCCGGAAGCTCTGGGCGCCGTTGCAGAGCCGTGGTTCTCAAACCCCGTAGCCGGAACACGGCAGGGGAAACTGGGCGAAATCATGCCTCAGGATGAATTCATCGCCATGATCAAACTGGCTGATGCCTTTGACCTGGTGAAACTGGACCGGGACTTCACCGCATCAGTCAAAGTTAAAATGGCAGCTCACCCCCTCTTCAGTGAAGAAGAGCTCAAGAACCTGGGTGAGGGCGAAGACATGGCCCTCATCGAAGAATTCGTAGAGAAACACCACAGCGAAGCCATCTACCATGACTTTAAACTGGTGGGCTGCGTGAAGAAAGCCCATGACGTGGACGTGAACCTCAATGCCCATGTCATGTATGAGAACCTGGTCGTTAAAGCCTCCGGGGTTCTGGCCTTCAAACACCTGATTGCCAAGAATAACATCGACGTCACCTGTGTGGACTACGTCATTGAATGCTCCGAAGAAGCCTGCGGCGACATGAACCAGCGGGGCGGCGGGAACTTTGCCAAAGCCATCGCAGAAGCTGCCGGCGCCATCAATGCGACCGGCTCCGATACCCGGGGATTCTGTGCCGCCCCCACCCATGCCCTCATCCAGGCAGCAGCCTTGGTCAAGTCCGGCGTCTACGACAACGTCGTTGTCGTGGCTGGCGGCGCCACCGCTAAACTGGGCATGAACGGCAAAGACCATATCAAAAAAGACATCCCCATTCTGGAAGATGTTCTGGGCGGCTTCGCCATCCTCGTCAGCAAGAACGACGGCGTCAGCCCCATGATCCGCACCGACCTGATCGGCCGCCATACTGTTGGGACCGGCTCCTCCCCCCAGGCTGTCATCACCGCCCTGGTCACCGCCCCTTTGGATAAAGGGAACATGAAGATCACCGACATCGACAAATACTCCGTAGAAATGCAAAACCCTGATGTTACCAAGCCTGCCGGCGCTGGCGACGTCCCCGTAGCCAACTACAAGATGATCGCCGCCATCGGCGTCAAGCGGGGCGAGCTGGAACGGACCGGCATGGACGCTTTCGTGACAAAGCACGGTAT
This sequence comes from uncultured Peptostreptococcaceae bacterium, assembly GCA_964424355.1. Taxonomy (GTDB): domain Bacteria; phylum Bacillota; class Clostridia; order Peptostreptococcales; family Acidaminobacteraceae; genus CAZEHS01. The sequence continues at coordinate 85,493 of CAYRIO010000007.1, read as the reverse complement.
GGCAGGCTGGGCACCCACCCAGGGGCATATTCCCTCCGGCGTTCCCTATATCGGCTTTGCCATTGACGAACTCACCACCGGGGCATTGAACCGGGTTATGGTCGTAGGCAAAGGTAGCCTGTTCCTGGGACGCATGACCAACCTCTTTGACGGCGTCTCCTTCATCCTGGAACGCAACACCGGCAAGACAGAGGACGCCGGTGCCCTGAACAAGGACGAAATCAACAAGCTGATCGCGGAGGCCATGAAAGGCTTTGCAACGCATCTCTTGCAAGAATAGGGGTGAGACCATGTCAAATACCCAAGTGAAAAAGATGCTGGGCCAAGCCTTCATGGACATCGCCCAGGCCATCGAAACCGGCAACTTCAGCAAGAAAGTCCGTATCGGCCTCACCACCCTGGGCAGCGAACATGGGGTTGAGAACATGCTCCAGGGCGCCCAATTGGCCTCCCGGACTGCGGACTATGAAATCGTCCTCATCGGGCCCAAAAGCGACCTGCCCCTGCCCCAAATCATCATCGATGATGAAGCCGACATGCACAAGAAAATGGAAGAACTCCTGGACAGCGGCGAGATCGACGCCTGCGTCACCATGCACTATAACTTCCCCATTGGTGTATCCACCGTGGGCAAAGTCATCACCCCTGGCAAAGGGACCGAAATGTTCCTGGCCACCACCACCGGCACCAGCGCCACCAACCGGAGTGAGGCCATGTTCAAGAACGCCATCTACGGCATCATCGCCGCCAAGGCGATGGGGATTAAAGAACCCACCGTGGGTGTCCTCAACGTTGACAACGTCCGCATTGTCGAACGGGCCCTGGGAGAATTGAAAGCCAATGGATACCCCGTCAACTTCGGCGGTTCCATGCGATCCGACGGCGGAGCCGTCATGCGGGGCAACGACCTGCTCACCGGCAGCGTCGACGTCATGGTCTCTGACACCCTCACCGGGAACATCCTGATGAAAATGTTCAGTTCCTTCGCCACCGGAGGCAGCTACGAAGCCACCGGCTACGGCTACGGCCCCGGCATCGGCGAGGACTACCACCGCACCATCCTGATCCTCAGCCGGGCCTCCGGAGTGCCTGTGGTGGCCAATGCCCTGCAATACGCCGCTTCCCTGGTCAAGGGGAACCTCAAGGCCGTAGCGGCGCAGGAATTCAAAGCCGTTAAAGAGGCTGGCTTCGAAAAAATTATCCAGGGATTCAACAAAGCACAGGAGAAGACCTGTGATGAACCCGTCGTTGTGGCTCCGCCCAAGGAAGTGGTTACGGGCACCATCTCCGGCATCGACATCATGGACCTGGACAGCGCCGTGCAGGCGCTGTGGAAGAACGGCGTGTATGCCGAGAGCGGCATGGGTTGCACCGGCCCCATCGTCATGGTCCATGAAACCAAGCTCGACACCGCCATGGCGGTCCTAGCCAAGGAAGGATTCGTGGCAAAGCCCGCTGATATCTGCTAATCTACGCCAAGAACGTCCGCTAATAGCGGACGTTCTTTTTTTCTGTAAAGGACAATTGTCCTATTTTTTTCACACCCCTTTGTTTATTTTCGCTGAAAGCGTATAATGAGTGAGGAACACTCTGGTATATTTTTCTGAGTGAAGCCATTATCAACGGGTTTGAATGCGGAGGCCGCTTCTGTTCTCTTTTAACAGTGAACAAAACTAAACAACGTAATCAAATTCGTTTTTAAGGGGCAACAGTGGAAAAAACCCTTAGAAAAAGGTGTTTCAGAGGCTCTGTTGTTGGATATTAAAAGAGGGGGACCTGACAGCCCAGAAATCCGTGGGATGGTTTTGTGGAAACAACACATATGTTTTCATGGCCATTATTGGTACTTTAGAACCAGAGCAGGACCCAAGTTTTGCGGATATCGTTTTCCAGCTGTCAGGGAGAAGAATTCTTCTTCTCAAAAAAGAGGGAAACGGTGGTCCGTAGAGAATTACTTACATAAGTCTCTGGAAAAAAACTAAGAGGAGGAAATGAGTAATGAAAAAATGGTTCGCATTGTTGTTGGCTGTGGTGATGATTATCTCATTGTTCACAGGCTGTGCTCCAAAACCTGCCGCACCTGCTGAGGCAGCGCCCGCAGAACCTGCTGCACCTGCTGCTGCAGAAATCAAAGTAGCGATGGTAACAGATGTTGGCGGTGTAAATGACTTGAGTTTCAATCAATCAGCTTGGGAAGGCCTTTCAAAGGCACAAACCGATTTGGGCATCAAGGCTTCTTACCTGGAATCAAAGCAGGAAGCTGACTATGCAGTTAACCTGAACACCTTGGTTGACGAAAAGAATGACATCGTTTGGGGTATCGGCTTCATGATGGGTGACGCATTGAAAGCAGCGGCAGCCAACTATCCTGATCAGAAATTCGCTATCATCGACCAGTCGTACGGTGAAGAAACACCTAAGAACGTTGTTGGTGTAACCTTCAAAGCCAATGAGTCTTCCTTCCTTGTAGGCTATATCGCTGGTAAAATGACAAAGACAAACAAAGTCGGTTTCATCGGCGGCGTTGACTTTGCTCTGATCCGTGAGTTCGATTACGGTTTCCAAGCGGGCGTTAAAACAGCTAACCCTACCTGCGTTGTATTGAACCAGTATGCTGGTTCCTTCACCGATGCTGCTGCAGGGAAATCCATTGCTGAAAAAATGTACAGCGATGGCGCGGACATCATCTTCCACGCTGCCGGCGCAACAGGCAACGGGATGATCGAAGCAGCTAAAGAAAAGAACAAATTCGCTATCGGCGTTGACCGTGACCAGAATGACCTGGCTCCAGACAACGTGATCACTTCCGCTATGAAACGCGTTGATAACGGCATCTACAATGTTTGTAAAGACCTGAAAGACGGCAAGTTCGCTGGCGGCACAACAGTATCCTACGGTTTGGCTGAGGGCGGCGTTGATATCGCGCCAACTTCCAGCAAGCTGGTACCTGCTGATGTCCTGACAGAAGTCCAGGTTCTGAAAGATAAGATCATCAAAGGCGAAATCGTTGTTCCTAAAACAGAAGAAGAATTCAAAAGCTTCAAATAGTCTGACGACAGTGATGAAGAAAGGGATTCTGTTTCATAGCAGAATCCCTTTTTACTTAGAAATCGAAGGGTTTCTAAGGCGTCCGCGCATCAGGGTTATTAACAAAGCTTCATAAATGATTTCATGCACTTATATGGTTTTATATCTTATGATGGTGGTAACTATAATCAACAGAGAAACTCTTGTAAATTCCGGTTAGGAGGCAGGCAATTGGACACTAAAACCATCGACTTCAGTTCAAAAGTCGTGGAAATGAAGGGGATAACGAAAGTTTTCGGTTCCTTCACGGCCAACGACACCATTGATCTCACGGTCCATAAGGGAGAAATCCATGCGCTCCTCGGAGAGAACGGCGCAGGTAAGACGACTCTGATGAACATTCTCTATGGGCTGTATCACCAGACCAGCGGAGACATATTCATCAAGGGCGAAAAAGTTTCCATCAAGAATCCCAACGTAGCAATCAAGTACGGTATCGGTATGGTTCATCAGCACTTCATGCTGGTCCATAACTTTACGGTTACTGAAAATATCATTCTCGGTATGGAACCGGTAAAGGGCTTTGGCCATCTGAACCTGGACAAGGCCAGGGCAGACGTCCGGGAATTGTCTGAGAAATACGGGCTGATCGTGGATCCGGATTCCAAGATTGAGGATATTTCTGTGGGAATGCAGCAACGGGTCGAGATCCTGAAAGCTCTCTACCGAGGCGCTGAAATCCTGATATTGGACGAGCCGACAGCGGTTCTCACCCCTCAGGAAATCCAGGAGCTCATCGGCATCATGCGTAAGCTGACCGCTCAGGGGAAAACCATCATCATCATCACTCATAAGCTGAAAGAGATTAAAGCCTGTGCGGATAACTGTACTGTCATCCGTCGCGGAAAGCGGATCGGTTTGGTGGATGTGTCTCAGGTGACCGAGAGCGATCTGGCCTCTATGATGGTAGGCCGTGAAGTGACCTTTGCGGTTGCGAAGGGCCTCCGTGAATCCGGTGAAACGGCTTTAGAAGTGAAGGGGCTCACGGTAGAAGATTCACGGGGGATCGAAGTGGTGAAGGATCTGAACCTGATCGTCCGTGAAGGGGAAATCCTGGGCCTGGCCGGTATTGACGGCAATGGGCAGACCGAACTGATTGAAGCCATTACAGGGCTTCGGCCCATCAAAGCCGGAGAAATCTGGATCAAGGGGAAACAAGTGGCCGGGAGCACCGTCCGCGAGGTGTTTGAAGCGGGTATCTGCAATATTCCGGAGGATCGGCAGAAACATGGTCTGATCATGGATTTTACGGTGTATGAGAATATGGTGCTTGAGAATTACCGGATTGCCCCTTTTTCAAAAGGGAATCGCCTGGATTTTGACGCTATCAAGAAATTCACCCGGGAACTGATTGAGAAATTCGATGTGCGTCCGACTAACATCCATCTGCCGGCCCGGGCGCTTTCCGGAGGAAACCAGCAGAAGGTCATCATTGCCCGGGAAGTCACCAACGATCCGGATGTGCTGATTGCGACGCAACCCACCCGGGGGCTTGATGTAGGCGCCATTGAGTTTGTGCATAAATCCCTGGTGGAGCAACGGGACAAAGGAAAAGCAGTTCTTTTGGTTTCCTACGAATTGGACGAGATCCTGAATGTATCGGATTATATTGCTGTAATCTATGAAGGTCAGATTGTTGGGCATGTGAATGCCAAGAATACTGACGAGAATGAGCTGGGGCTCATGATGTCAGGAGGTGCCGGTCATGCCCGATAAGAAAACCCTTGGTACCAGACTGAAAAAGCTGTTTCTGAATGAAACACTGATCGTTACAACCCTTTCCGTGATTTTGGGATTGATTGTCGGCGCGGTTGTCCTGGCCGCCGCGGGCTATGATCCTATAAAGGCTTACAGCACCATGTTCATGGGGATCGTATCCAAACCCAAGTATCTGGCTCAGACGGTTGTGTACTCTATGCCGGTAATCCTCACAGGGATATCGATTGCCTTCGCTTTCCGAACAGGTCTCTTCAACATCGGGGCGGAGGGGCAGTTCATGATTGGAGCACTGACGGCAGCGGTTCTGGGTTACGCCATCGACCTGCCTGCAATCATCCATATCCCCATTGTTATCCTGGGCAGTGCTTTGGTGGCGGGACTCTACGGCGGACTGGCCGGCTGGCTGAAAGCCCGTTTTGGTGTCCATGAGGTCATCAGCACCATCATGCTCAACTGGTTTGCCCTCTATTTTTCAAACTTCATGGTGTATCTGCCGGCCCTTAAGAATCCCGGTCCGGAATCCACCTATGATATCCACAAATCCGCCCGCTTGACCATCGATGGCCTCCAATGGCTGTTTGGACCGGGGGTCAAGGTAAGCTGGGGAATTCCCATTGCCCTGGTTGTGGTCGGTATCGTCTCATATTATCTCTTCCGGACAGTGCAGGGCTTTGAACTCAGGGCGGTTGGCTTCAACAAGGAAGCTGCCCGTTATGCAGGAATCAATGTAGACGCCTGTGTCGTCAAATCCATGGCCATCGCCGGTGCATTGGCCGGTCTTGCCGGTGCCCTTCACGTTTCCGGCGTGTCCTATCACGTATCCAAGCTGGCGGTATCGGAGGGATACGGTTTTAACGGCATCGCAGTGGCCTTGATTGGGAACAATTCCCCCATTGGCGTTGTCCTGGGCGGCATCCTTTTTTCCGCACTGAATTACGGCGGAACCAAGATGCAGTCCCTGCAGGTGCCTTCGGAGGTAGTCAGCATCGTTATCGGTGCAATCATCTTCTTTATCGCCATTTCGAAAGTATTCAAACCCCTTTTGAAGCCGCTTAAAAAATTCAATGCGGAGGAGGAATAAACCATGAACGACGCGATCTTAGCCATTGGGTATATTTTAGGGACATCGTTTATGTACGCCACTCCGCTGATTTTCACTGCCAATGGGGCTGTCATTACAGAGAACTCCGGCGTGGTCAACATCGGCCTGGAAGGGATGATGACCATTGGTGCCTTTGCCGGTGCCGCAGCGGCGGTGCTTACCGGTGATCCCTGGATTGCCTTCCTGATTGCTGGACTTTCCGGCGCATTCTTCGGGTTGCTCCACGCAGTGGCCTGTATCCGATACAATGCGGATCAGGTCGTGTCCGGCATTGCCATGAATTTTCTGGCTCCGGGGGTTGCCTACTTCCTCTCCCGACGGATGTTCGACGGCGCAACGATGACCCCCTCCGTAGATAAGAAAATGCCGAAGCTGTTCAACGATTTCTTCGGGACCCTGATCCAAAACAACCCGGACAGCGTCTGGGCCAAGTTTGCCGATAGCGTATTCAACCAGAACGTGACCGTCTACATGGGGATTGTCCTGGTATTCGTTACATGGTATGTATTGACCAAAACCCGGCTGGGGCTGCGTATCCGTGCCGTCGGAGAACACCCGAAGGCGGCGGATACGGTTGGGGTGAACATCTACGGCGTCCGGTACCTGTGTGTCACACTGTCGGGGTTCTTTGCCGGTCTTGGCGGTGCAGCCATGAGTATTGCCATCGTTGCGAATTTTCGGCCCGGATTGATTTCCGGCCATGGATTCATCGCCCTGGCGGCCATGATTTTCGGCAAATGGAAGCCCCGGCTCACCATGGTGGCCTGTCTGCTGTTCGGAGCCACCAATGGGCTCAAGTTCTACCTGGGCAGTATCGGTGTCCAGATTAACGGAGATTTGCTTTCAACGATGCCTTATGTCATCACCCTGTTGGTATTGGTGCTCTTCGTCGGCAAGGCGGTTGCTCCGGATGCCAGCGGGAAGCCTTACGAAATGGACGCACGATAAGGGCGCTGAGGGTCTATCAGCGCATAACGAAAACCGCCAACCCGAGGATTACATGGGTTGGCGGTTTATTTCTATGATGTGTTGTCACTTCAGCTTGAACAGGAAGAAATCAACCAGACTGATGACGATCTCGATGACGATGAGGATGATGATCATCCATTCCAAGGAGTTGGACTTCCGATGCTGTACCAGAGAGGTGAACATCTGGAGGATGTCCATCAGGGTGCTGCTTTTGGCTTGGAGCTTATCATACCTTTCGTCCAGTTCAAAAAGTCTGGACAGGTTTGAGTACATGGACTCAGCGTCGGAATCGTTCCATGTGATGTCCGGCTTGTCCAGCAGCATGATGTAGGAAACCGTGCTATACTTGAACCGGAGGATTCGGGAGGCGATTTTAGCGACGGCGTCATCCCGGGCGCTGAGTTTTCCGTGCTGCAGCCGGTCAATGATGGGCTCGATCTCATCCAGCAGCTCTTCGATATCGGCTTCCACCTTTTCTAAGGCCACTGATTTTGCCAGAACGACGGAAAGGATTCCTGTCTGATACCCTGCCAGCTCATGGACCCACATGGCGTCGTAGTCCACCGCTTCATCCTCTTCGGTCAGTTCCAGCTTGTAGTCGTCGGCATAGTTGTAATTTGGGTGGACCAGGGTAGAATCAACAGTCATCAGGTAGTTGACGATGTCCACGATTTCGTGGTGCTGGAGGTTGATGAAGACGATACTGCCGAAGGGGAAAATATCCACCAGCTTCCCCTCAGGCTCCTTGAGGATTCCCTTTAATTGGGGAACGCTGAGGCGTAAGAAATCTTCCCATTCGAATTTTTTTCGAATGCCAAAATGGGAAGCGACTTTATTCAAACTGATTTCATTGAAAAGGGCAAAAACCCTAAATGATGTTGTGGACATGGTTGCCTCCTGTTCAGTAATAATTCTATTGTACACCAATGAAAGCGTGAATGCTTCACTGTCTTTCGGGTATCAATGAATAACACGCATTCATCAATCTCGAATACATCGTCTACAGCTTGATACAGGCGGTAATTTGCCCCGCAATTCCCCTTGCGTATCAATGGATACCCTATTCAAAAGAGGTGATTTTATGCGAATGGAACAGGAAAAATGGCATAATGTCGCCCCGAAAACATCGATCAAAAGAAAACTCATGATCCCTTTGGTGGCAATGGTGATTTTTGTTTTTGTGGTTTTGATTGTTTCCCAGTATTGGACGAGCAAGACCCGGGCTGAAAAGGAAATTCAGGATAAACTGACCACCAATTCGCGCCTGGCATCCCTTGTCTATGCCAACGCTTTGTGGAATTACAACGATGAAGGCATGGCGGATATCGCCAGGGCAATCATGTTGGATCGGGAAATCGGATTGATCAAGGTGCGGACACTTTCCGGACGGGAGGTGTTCGCGAAAGAGTCCCAGGGGCCGGAATACACATCGGCCTTCGTCAGTCGGATGGAAATTCCGATCCACTATCAAAACCAAGCCATTGGCGTCGTTACAGTCGGCGTGACAACGTATTTCAGGCAGACAGCTCTTCAGGAGGAACTCTTGAAGATTACACTCTATCTGGCAATTCTGATTGCAGCGGTTGTGGTTGTCATTGGCAATGTCGCACGGTCTGTAACCGCACCGATCATGAAGCTGGAAAAGGATACGGAAGAATGGGCCCATGGCAACCTGGAGCAGCGGATTGTCATCAATTCAGGGGATGAGATCGGAAGTTTGGCGGAAAAATTCAATAAGATGGCGGCCAGTCTTTCTGCGCTGATTCGAGAACGGGATGAAGGTGCCGTAGATTTGATTGGTTTAAATGAAGCGCTCAAGCTCGCCCGTGATCATCTGGAGCTGAAGGTTGAGGAACGGACATCGGAATTGATGGCACTGAACCAGGAACTTATGGCGATTAACGACGAATTGGTTTCAACTTTGGACAGGCTGAAGAAAACACAGCAGCAGCTGCTCCATTCCGAAAAAATGGCGGCTCTGGGGGGCCTGGTTGCCGGGATGTCCCATGAAATCAGCACCCCCATCGGCATCGGTGTCACCAGCGTTTCCTATGTTCAAAAAGAACTTGCGACAATTAGTCAAAAGCTGAAAACTGGAACCCTTCGAAAAGCTGAATTCGAAGAATTCATTTCCGAAACGGCAATTTTTATTCAAACGACGGCTAAAAATTTGGAAAGAGCAGATCTCCTGATCCGCAGTTTCAAGCAAATTTCTGTGGATCAGACGACTGAAGAAAAGCGGCGGTTCAACGTGAAATCCTATCTGGAAGAACTGCTCCTCAGTCTGAATCCGCTGTTAAGGAATAAACCGCATCAGGTATTGGTCGAATGCCCTGAAAATCTGGAAATTGTCAGCTATCCCGGTATTCTGGCTCAAATCATCACAAATCTCATGACGAATTCTCTGCGTCATGGTTTTGATGAAAAATTTGCTGGAACCATGCGGATCCGAATGGACCAATATGGAAGTCTCTATACCCTCACCTACAGCGATGATGGAAAAGGGATGTCAGAGGAGATACTCAAGCACATCTATGATCCGTTCTTCACCACCAAGCGCGGTGCGGAAGGCGGGACAGGGCTGGGTCTTCACTTGGTGTATAACATCGTGACCCAGAAGCTGGGGGGCGAAATCAAATGCTTTAGCGAACCTGGGAAGGGTGTCAATTTCATCATCACGTTCCCAGACTTATATAGTGAATAGCAATGGACTCAGGAGTTCGTAGGAGGGAAACGCATGAAATTCCATGCTGAACCGGAAAAAGCCAGGGTGCTTTTGATTTTTTGCGTGAGTATCATGCTGGTGGCTGCGGTTTCCGGCTGTGTGAAGAAACCTCAGGATGTCCTGATCAAGCCGGAATCCAAACAACTTGTCCCATCGAAGGTGGATCAAGAGATTATTAAGCTGGTCACGGAAAGTTATATTCCGTACAGTTATATGGAGAATGGCGAGTTAAAAGGCATTGCTGTGGATGTCGTAAGTGAAGCCTTCAAACGGCAGGGGTATGAGGTGGATTTAACCGTTCTTCCGTGGACACGAGCGCTTCAAATGATTGAAGACGGCGACGCGGATGGTATTTTCTGTGCTTTTTACAGTGAAAAACGCGCCATATTCATGCAGTACCTGAAGGAACCTATTGCCCAGGAAGCCCAGTTTGTCTACACGTTAAAGGATTCACCGGTGAAATTCGATGGGACGTTGGATTCCTTGAAGCCTTACCGGATCGGTGTGCTCCAGGATTATTTCTTTGGGGAGGCCTTCGACCGTGCCAGGAAGGACGGAAGCCTGCATGTAGAAGCCGTGACAGACCTGCCGACCGATATTCAGAAGCTTTTGGACGGACGGATCGACGCCATGGTGGATCACCACCTCTCTACGCTGTACTATCTGAAACAGATGAATGTCCAGGATCGGATCGTTGAACAGTCAGTGCCTTTCAGGGAACCTGCCGGGCTGTATCTGGCATTCACGAAGAAACGCTTTCTGGATCAGGCGCTGATTCTAAAAATCGATGAAGAATTGGTTGCGATGAAGGCGGATGGAACGTATCAGAAAATCATGGATCGGTATATCCGCTGATATCACCTGCGAAGTTGTACAGATACCCTCCTGTTTTACCTGGGAGGGTATTGTTTTATAAAAAGTTACTTGGCGTTCTCTTGCCGGGGATAATATAATGGATACATAGGTCAGATGAGCGCAAACGGACAGCTTCCACTGAAGGCTCTGTGATATAATAGGTTTAGCATGAAAGGCAGGTGATGGCTCCGTGAAAATGCAGTTCAATTTGAATATGGTTCAAACGCAGAAACTGGTCATGACACCCGAACTCCGGCAGGCCATCGAAATTCTTCAATACAATTCAGTGGAGCTGACGGAGTTCATTCAGGAACAACTGATGTCAAATCCAGTTTTGGATATCTACTCAGGAAACGATAAATCAGATAAAGCGGTTGAGAAAAGCGATCGACCGGAATCTGCTGAAAATCCGGATGAAGTCCCTCGACGGACGGTGGAGTCCGTTGCTGAGGAGATCATGCAGAATCGTCAGGAGATGGACTGGAAAGACTGGCGTGATGAGGACTCCTCCTGGCAGCGCAGGGAGCGGGAAGACCGTGAAGATTTTAATTTTGAGCAGATCCTGGTCCATGAAGATACCCTGACGGAACATCTGCTGGACCAATTGCAGTTTGCTGCCCTTACCCAGTCACAATTCCTGATGGGCGTCTTTATCATTGAAAACCTTGACGCCAAAGGCTATTTGCCGATTTCCAGTGCGGACATGGCGGCGCATCTGGGTGTGGACGAAGATGATGTGGAGGATGTCGTCCAGATTATCCAAACCTTTGAACCCCATGGCATTGCTGCCCGGGATCTTCGGGAATGCCTCCTGATTCAGATCCAGCAGCGGGGCATCAAGAACCCTGTCATCATTCCGATTGTGGAAAGCTATCTGGACGATTTGGCTTCCAACCGGATTGCGCTGATTGCCAAGGCGTTGAACGTGACCCCGGATGATATCCAGAAGGCCGTGAACATTATCCGGAGCCTGGAGCCCAAACCGGGCAGGCTGTTCGCCAGTTTGAGGGATGTCCGGTATATTGTTCCGGATGTGACCATCGAGAGAGTCGGTCAGGAATATGTGGTTCTGCTGAATGATCATGCGACCCCGCGGCTGAAAATCAGCCCGTACTACCAAAGTATCCTGCGCAACCACGAGATGGAAGAAAATGCATCAACCTATATACAGGAACGGCTGCAATCCGCGTTGCGGATCATTCGCAGTATTGAACAGCGGCGCAACACCATCTACAAGGTGGTGATGTCCATCATCGAAACCCAAAGGGAATTCTTCGATCACGGGGTCATGCACCTGAAGCCCATGACCCTGAAGGACATCTCTGAAAAGGTTGAGGTCCATGAATCCACGGTGAGCCGGGCGGTAAACGGGAAATATGTCCAATGCCCCCGCGGGGTCTTCGAGCTGAAGTACTTTTTCCAAAGCGGTGTCAGCGGCTCGGATGGTGAAGGGGTGTCTTCACAGAGCATCAAGACCCAGATTGCCGAGCTGGTGGGAAAGGAAGATGCACATAAACCCCACAGCGATCAGTACATCGCCGACGTACTGAATAAACAAGGGGTCCAGGTATCCAGGCGTACCATTGCCAAGTATCGTGAGGAGTTGGGCATTCCGGGATCTTCTAAGCGGCGTCGATTTTGACGACAGAAATGACAATCAATCTGTACACAGTGACAAAAACAGGCCTTTCAACTCTGGAAGGCCTGTTTTTTTATCTTCGGGGCTGATACAATAATCCAAAGATGAACTATTGTTTGAAATGTCTGGATATGGGTAAATGGAAACAATGTGGGCATGGATTGTTTCCAAAAAAAACATGATTAAGGTGTTGCAGATTGGGCAGGGTGGGTATAAAGGAAACAGTTGAGTTTTTTACGGTGAAGCTGCCTGGCAAACAGGTGGTCTATAAGGGTTTCCGGACAAAACGTCTCGGGTTAAGATCGGGTAGGTATACGTCATTGAGGATTTGGGAGGAGCGCTATGAGCAATAGAAAACAGGAATTCGTCGCCATGATCCTGGCAGGCGGACAGGGGTCCCGGCTGAAAGAGCTGACAGCAAAAAATGCAAAGCCAGCCGTTCCCTTTGGGGGGAAGTACCGAATCATCGATTTTGCGCTCAGCAATTGCAGCAATTCAGGCATCACAACCGTAGGGGTTCTGACGCAGTATGAACCTCTGATTCTCAATACGCACATCGGCATCGGCAGCCCATGGGATTTGGACCGGATGGATGGCGGGATCAGGGTGCTTCCCCCCTTCGTCGGCGCAGACGGCGGACGCTGGTATAAAGGAACCGCCAACGCGATTTATGAGAACATCCATTTCATCGATGAGCATGATCCTGACTATGTGCTGATCCTTTCAGGGGACCACATCTACAAAATGGATTATTCCGAAATGCTGGACCATCATAAGGCCAAAGAAGCGGATCTTACGATTGCCGTTATTCCTGTTCCCTGGGAGGAGACATCCCGCTTTGGTATCCTCAATGCCAACGAAGACCAGAAAATCTATGAGTTCGAAGAAAAGCCCGCCCATGCCAAAAGCAATCTTGCTTCCATGGGGATCTATATCTTCAATTGGAAAAAACTGAAGCAGCTTCTGATGGATGATGAAAATAATCCGGATTCTGAGAATGACTTCGGTAAGAATATCATTCCCACAATGATTGATACCTGTCCCGTTTATGCCTACGAATTCAATGATTACTGGAAGGATGTCGGCACCATTCACAGCTTGTGGGAAGCCAACATGGACCTGCTCCAAGAGGATAACGGGCTGAACCTGTTCGATAAGAAATGGCGGATCTATTCAGTGAATCCCATTAATCCGCCCCATTACATCACGCACAACGGCATTGTGGAGGAATCCTTGGTCAATGAAGGGTGTTACATCGATGGCACGGTCAGTCATTCCGTGCTGTCTCCAGGCGTCAGGGTCCTGGCGGGGGCCAAAGTTGTCGATTCGGTGATCCTGCCAGGCGCGAGCATTGAAGAAGGGGCTGAAGTTTACCGCTGTATCGTCATGAGTGGCGAGACAGTCCCTGCCGGTGCAACGGTTGGATCGCCCGACAGCAACGATATCCTGCTCTATTTCAGTGAGAATAAGCCGGCAGAAGCGGCAATGGGGGTGTAGTCTATGAAGGACGTCTTAGGGGTCATCAATCTCAGTGAACCGGAAGAGCAGATCAAGGAATTGACTGCAGTCAGACCCTTGGCCGCGGTTCCCTTTGCAGGGCGGTATCGGATCATCGACTTTTTAATGTCCAATCTCGTAAACAGCGGTGTTCGGGATGTCGCGGTGTTCACCCAGGGAAAATCCCGATCCTTGATGGACCACTTCGGTTCAGGCAAATATTGGGATCTCGATCGAAAACGCGGCGGTCTTTTCGTCATGAATCCCATGATGAGCAGCAGTGATGTGGTGCAGCGCCGTGGTGATATCGAAAACTTCAAGAATCACCTGGATTTCCTGTATATGTCCCGGGCGAAATATGTCATCCTTTCCCGGAGCTATATGATCTGCAATGTCGATTTCAGACCGGCTTTCAAATTTCACAAGGATACCGGTGCGGATATCACCATCCTGTACAAGCACATGGACAACAGCGTTCGCCGGTTCATCAATTGTGATTCTTTGAACCTGGATGAAAGCGGAAATGTGCTGGGAATCGGCAAGAATCTTGGCAAAAAGAAGTTCTACAATATTTCCACGGAAATTTACATCATGAAAAAGGATCTCCTGACGGATATCATTGAGGAAGGGGTCCACATGGGGGATGGGGATTACCTGAAACAGGTCTTATTCAACCGTCTTCAGGAGCTTCACGTCAATGCCTATCCCTTTGAGGGCTATCTGGCCTGCATCAATTCCATTGAAAACTACTATCTGGCCAACATGGATCTGCTGAATATCGATGTATCCAGAAACCTGTTCTTTGGTCATGGTCTGGTGTATACCAAAATCAAGGATGAACCAGGCACCAAATATGGGGATACCGCCACTGTCACCAATTCCCTCGTTGCCAATGGCTGCCATATTGAGGGGACTGTGGAAAACAGCATTATCGGGCGGGGGGTCACCATCAAAAAAGGGGCGATTGTCAGGAACAGCATCCTGATGCAAAACTGCTATGTTGACGAAACTGCCAGCCTGAACTATGCCATTCTGGATAAGAACGTGTCCATCTCCAAGAAAAAGATGCTCTTCGGTCACGAGGGCCATCCGTATGTGATCAAGAAGGGCGTTACGATATAGAGACGATGGGAGTGTGATGTGAGTGAAAGTTCTATTCGTGGCATCAGAGGCTGTGCCTTTTATCAAGAGCGGAGGGTTGGCCGATGTTGCCCATGCGCTGCCCAAAAAACTCATAGAAATGGGGATGGATGTGCGGGTTGTCATTCCAAAATACGGCGCCATCCCCAAGCCTTTGCTGACAGAAAGCCGCAAAGTGGCGGAGTTCACAGTGCCGATGAACTGGCGGCGGCAATACTGCGGTATTGAAGAAGTTCTTCACGACACCATCCCCTATTATCTGGTTGATAACGCATACTACTTCCAGCGGGAGGGGCTTTACGGATTTTTCGATGATGGAGAACGGTATGCGTTCTTTTGCCGAGCCGTCCTGGAAATGCTGGAGCCCTTGGATTTTATCCCGGATATCATTCATTTGAACGATTGGCACACCGGCATGGTCAGTGTCCTGCTCAGTGATGAATACCTCTATCGTCCGGGAATGGGCCATATCAAAAGCATCTTCACCATTCACAACTTGAAGTTCCAGGGGATTTTTCCGGCGGGGGTCCTGCCGGATCTGCTGAACCTGTCGATGGACTACTTCAATTCCGGTGAAATTGAATTCTATGGAAATGTGAGTTTTATGAAGGCGGGAATCCGTTTTTCCCATTATGTCACCACAGTCAGCCCCACCTATGCCATGGAAATCCAGAATCCGTTCTTTGGGGAGCATATGGATGGCGTCATTCGCGATCGCGAAAGCGCGTTGTTCGGGATTGTAAACGGGATCGATACAGATATTTATAATCCCAAAACGGATTCCCATCTCTATAAGCAGTACGATATCACGTCGGTCTGGCGAAAACGTGAGAACAAGGAAGAACTGCAACGACAGCTGGGACTGCCGGTCGCGCCCGAGGTGCCGATGCTGGCGATGATTACACGGCTGACGGACCAGAAGGGGATGGATCTGATTGCCCACGTGCTCAACGAAATTCTCCAGGAGGATTTGCAGATGGTGGTCCTGGGAACCGGTGAACACCGATATGAGCAGATGTTCAGAGACTTTCAAGGGTGGTACCCTGACAAACTGGCCGCGCAGCTGAAATTCGATAATGCCCTGTCCCATATGATTTACGGTGCCAGTGATCTGTTCCTGATGCCTTCGCTCTTTGAACCCTGCGGGCTGGGGCAGCTCATCGCTCTCCGATATGGCAGCATCCCCATCGTCCGGGAAACCGGGGGACTCAAGGACACCGTAGAGCCGTGGGATGAGTTCAGCGGGAAAGGAAACGGATTCAGCTTCAACAATTATAATGCCCATGAAATGCTCCATGCCATCCGCTATGGTCTCCAGTGCTTCCATGATGCAGGGCACTGGAAAACCATCCAGAAGAATGCGATGAAGGCGGATAACAGTTGGACTCATTCGGCCCAATTGTATAGGGATCTTTACAACAGACTGGCGGCCCGATAATCCCGCGGCTGTGCAAACCATGGAAGAGGTGAAGGCATGCATTTGAATAAGGAAACTTTCAAGGAACAATATGTCCGGGAATTGAAGGTGCGGAGCGCCAAGAAAGTGGACGAAACGTCTACCTGGGATCGGTACAATGCTCTGGGAAGCCTGGTACGGCAGTATGTGGCAGACGATTGGGTGGATACGATCTCAAGGTATCGCGAGCGCAATGTGAAACAAGTCTATTATTTTTCAATGGAGTTCCTGACAGGTCGTCTGATGCCTGCCTACCTTCGGAACCTGGGTGTCAGTGACATCGTCAGAGAGGGGCTTGCGGAACTGGGATTCGATATCGACGAGATCACCGCCATCGAAAAGGACCAGGGCCTGGGGAACGGCGGCCTGGGAAGACTGGCGGCTTGCTTTTTGGATTCCATGGCATCCACTTCCATTCCCGGTCATGGGTGTGGGATTCGATACAATTACGGACTTTTCGAACAGAAAATCGTCAACGGGTATCAGGTGGAGTACCCTGATCGCTGGCTTCAGAACCGGAATGTGTGGGAAGTGCGTAAAGCGGACAAAGCGGTTGAAGTAAGGTTCGGCGGCACCGTTAACCAATACCATGAAAACGGAAAGGAAAAATTCACCACTGACAATTATGAATCCGTTTTAGCGGTCCCCCATGATACGCCAATCACCGGCTATAAGAACGGTACGGTAAACACCCTGCGGCTCTGGAGTGCGGAAAGCTTCATTCCGGAATTTGATTATTCCACCTTCAGCCGAGGGGATTTCATGCGGGCCTTCGATCAGAAGCACACGGCAGAAGCCATTTCCCAAGTGCTGTACCCCAATGATTCCTATGAAGAGGGGCGACTGCTCCGGTTGAAACAGGAGTACTTTTTCGTTTCCGCCGGTGTGCAGAGCATTGTGCGGTCCTTCAAGAAAAAAGGGGTGCCGCTGAAAGAACTGGATGCCCATATTTCCATTCATATCAACGACACCCATCCAGCCCTGGCTATTCCGGAACTCATGCGGGTCCTGCTGGATGACGAGGGCATGACCTGGGACGACGCATGGCGTGTTACCACGGCAGTTATTTCCTATACAAACCACACCATCATGTCCGAGGCGCTTGAAAAGTGGAACATTGAAATGTACCAGCAGGCTTTGCCACGGATCTGGATGATTACCAATGAAATCAATGAACGATTCTGCAAGGAGATGTTCGCCCGGTTCCATGGTGACATGGAGCGGGTTGCCAATATGGCCATTGTCGCCAATGGGCAGGTCCGCATGGCGTTTCTGGCCATCGTGGGAAGCTACAGTGTCAACGGCGTGGCCCAGCTCCATACGGAAATCCTGAAAAAGCAGGAGCTCAAGGATTTCTATGAGGTGTTCCCGCATAAATTCAACAACAAGACCAATGGCATCACCCATCGGCGCTGGCTCCTGACGTCCAACCCCAAGTTAGCGGATTTGATTTCTGAAACCATTGGGGAGTCATGGATACAAACACCGTTGAATATGCGGAACCTTATGAAATACAAGGATGACGCCTCCTTCAAGGAGAAGGTGTCTGCGGTGAAACAAGGGAACAAGGACAAGCTGGCAGAACTGATCAAGCAGCGCAACGGCGTCACCGTGGACCCTTATTCCATTTTCGACGTTCATGCCAAGCGCCTGCATGAGTATAAACGACAGTCCCTCAACGTGCTGCATATCATGCACCTTTACAACCGCCTGCTGGATGATCCCGATGCCGATATAACGCCCCATACCTTTATTTTTGCGGGGAAGGCGGCGCCGGGGTACTACATCGCCAAGCAGACCATCAAGCTGATCAACACCCTGGGTGAAAAGATCAATCATGATAAACGGATCCGGGACAAACTCAAGGTGGTTTTCCTGGAGAACTACGGTGTATCACTGGCGGAACAGCTGATCCCTGCGGCAGATGTCAGTGAACAGATTTCAACCACCACCAAGGAAGCCTCCGGCACCGGGAATATGAAATTCATGATGAATGGGGCCATCACCATTGCGACCCTGGATGGTGCCAACGTGGAAATCCATCGGGAGGTGGGGGACGATAACATCATGCTATTCGGCCTGACAGAAGAAGAGGTATACCATCTGTACGGGACACGGAACTATAATGCCATGGATCTGTACCGCAGCGATTTGCGGATCAAGAAGATCATGGATCAACTGACGGACGATTTTCTCGGACACGGGCCGGAGGAATTCAAAGGGATCCGGGATACCCTGCTCCAGTTCAACGATGAGTTTTTCGTCTTGAAGGATTTTGATTCCTATGTATCTGCCCATAACCGCCTGGGTCGGCTTTACAGAGACCGAAGCAAGTGGCTGGAGATGGCTATTGTCAACATTGCCTGCTCAGGAACCTTCTCTTCAGACAATACAATTGGAGAGTACGCATCCGGGATCTGGCAAACGAGATCGATCCCTAAATAGGAGTGGCTGCATTGATCCATCACATAATGGTAACGCCGGAACTTCTGAAAAAGCATGATTTCGGCGTCACACTGAACGGCGACCGGACCATTTTCAAGGTCTGGTCGCCTACTTCTGAGAGTGTCCGGGTTGCCATCTACGAAACCTGGAACAATTACTATAGGACAGAGCACACCATGACCCGGGACCCTGATGGCTGCTGGTTACTGGAGCTGCCCAGCAACCTGGAGGGGAAGTACTACAACTATCTGGTGACCCGTTTCGGGCAGGATTTCGAAGTGGTGGATCCCTGGGCGAAGTCTGCGGCTCCCAACAGTAAGCGGGGGTATATCATCGACCCATCAACGGTGAACCCGGAAGGCTGGGCGGCACATCAGCCCCCCCCGGCGACGGCTCCCGGCCATATGCTTCTCTATGAAGCGCATATCCGGGATATTTCCATGCATCCGAATTCCGGCATCAAAAATAAGGGCAAATACCTGGGGTTGACGGAAACCGGCACTCAAACACCCGGCGGATTTACAACCGGGGTCGATTATCTGGCCGGATTGGGTGTGACCCATTTGCACCTCCTGCCAGTGGCTGATTTTGCCACAGTGGACGAGCTGGATCCCTGGGAATACAACTGGGGGTATGACCCTGTTCTCTTCAATGTGCCGGAAGGGTCTTACGCCACGGACGCCAAGGACGGGCAGCTTCGCATCCTGGAGCTGAAAGAAGCCATTAAAGCCCTGCATGAAGCGGGAATCCGCGTGGTGCTCGATGTGGTCTACAATCATACCTTCCACGGGGGTAAATCCAATCTGAACTATCTGGTAAACAACTATTTTTACCGTTTGGATATGAATCACCGTTTTACCAACGGATCTGGCGTTGGCAATGAGCTGGCCACTGAAAATCTGATGGTTCGCCGCTTTGTGGTGGACTCCTTGAAATACTGGCTGACGGAGTACCGGGTGGATGGGTTTCGGTTCGATCTGCTGGGGCTTTACGATCAGGATACCGTGAAGCAGATCTGTGCAGAGCTTACGGCGATACGCCCGGATATCCTGCTGTATGGGGAACCCTGGGTTGGCGGAGACAGTGGCCTGTCTTCGGATAGCCAGTTCCTTAAAGGTGCCCAGCGGGGGCTTCCGATTTCGGTGTTTAATGATGACTTCCGGAACGACCTGAAAGGAAGCAGTGATGGTTTTGAAGAAGGGTTCATATCCGGGCAAACGGGAAACGAGGAATGGATAGCCTTGGGACTCGCCGGGAGCATTGAGCTGAGTCCTGAAAAAAAGGGGTTCGCCGATGCGGCCTCTGAAACCGTGAACTATCTCAGCTGCCACGACAACCTGTGCCTCTATGATAAGATTGCCAAGGTAGAGTCCGGCCAACCCTTTGACATTCACAAGGGCATGTGCCGACTGGGTCTCAGTCTCATCCTCTCAGCCTTCGGCATCCCCTTTGTGGCCATGGGGTCGGAATTCATGCGAACCAAGCAGGGACACCATAATTCCTATAACGCACCTGATAGCATCAATCAGGTGGATTGGAAGTTCCGGGAGGATCATGACGATCTGGTCGTTTATTTTCGAGAATTATTGAAATTCAGAAAATCACAGAAGATTTTTGGGGAGAGTCGGAGCGAGATCATCCGCAAGGCCTTCCATGTGCTCCAGGTTAGAGCGAATACCGTCGTGATCAGTGTGACCTCTCCCTATCCTGAGGATTACGCGGAGATCCTGTTCATCCACTATGCAGGCTGGTCGGATCATGAATTCCATATCCCCGGCATCGGGGGCATGCAGGTTCTTTCCTGCGGGGAAAAGGTTGCACAGGAAAACCAGCGGCTGCGCATTCTGAACCATGACCAGATTAAAGTGAAGGGCATTCAAACCGTGATCCTGGTACGCAAATAAGCGGGTGAAAAATAAAATAACAAAAGAAAACGGTTTCCGTCCCGGTGGACCGTTAATGTCCCTTGAAAAATTTATTCCCCTGTGGTAAGATGGGGGTGTAAATTTTTTTCGCTCACACGGGACAAAAATAGTACGCGTGGACAAAAAAAGTCCCGAAAGAAGGAAGTGGTTGCCGAATGATGGAGGGACTTCGTACGACATCTCTGGAAATGCCGGAGATAGGCGAAATTTTAAGGCTTGTAACACCCGAGATCGCTGAGTTGCTTGAGGTTCGCTACAACATCCTCAAAACGATCAGCTATCAGCACCCCATAGGTCGTCGAAGTCTTTCTATGGCTTTGGGGCTGACGGAGAGGGTTCTCCGAAAAGAAGCGCAAATTCTTAAAGAAAATGGGCTTTTAGAATTCTCTTCAGAGGGTATGAATATCTCGGAGTCTGGTCAAAATGTTCTTGAAGGCTTGGGATTGTTCTTTCACGATGTACGGGGTCTGCAGCAACTGGAAATGCGGCTGGAGAATATCCTGAATATCCGGAAGGTGATCGTGGTACCCAGTGAGGCTGATAACTGGGGTGCTGCCCTGAAAGACATTGGGAAGGCGGCAGCCGGATATCTGAAGACCATTCTTCCTGAAGGGAAAGTTCTGGGAATCACAGGTGGTTCTACGCTGTATCATCTGATTGACGCATACCGACGAGACGGGAAACGCCAAGAGGAACTGATTGTCATTCCAGCCAGAGGGGGGTTGGGGGATAAAGCCGAATATCAGGCGAATACCCTGGCCGAAAAACTGGCGAAAAAATTGGATGTACAGTACAAGCAATTGTATACACCGGATTTTCTTTCAAAGCTATCCATCGAAACCTTGATGCACGAACCCCTGATTCGGGAAATTGTAGACTTGGTGGAACGGATCGATGTCCTGGTTTTCGGTGTCGGCAAAGCGGACACCATGGCTCGACGAAGAAATCTCAAAGCAGAAGAGATTGCAGGGATTATGGAGAAAGGGGCGGTGGCTGAGGCCTTTGGCTACTATTTCAATCAGGAAGGCCAGATTGTACATGAACTCAGCACCATCGGCATTTCTCTGGAACAATTCAAGCGACTCAAACACATCATTGCCGTAGCGGGGGGCGCAGAGAAAGCGGAGGCGATCATCTCCATTTCAAAGCTCAACGAAGCCCTGGTACTGGTCACTGATGAACAAGCGGCAGAACAAATAATAAAAACATATGAGGAGGAAATGAAAAATGATTAAAGTAGCAATCAACGGGTTTGGAAGAATTGGTAGACTGGTTTTCAACGCAATGGCAGAGCAAGGTCTTCTGGGTAAGGAAATGGATGTCGTAGCTGTCGTAGACGTTACAACCGATGCAGAATATTTTGCTTACCAGCTTAAATACGATTCCGTACAAGGTAAATTCAAGGGCGATATCGCCACAAAGAAAAGCAATCCTGCTTTGGATGCTGATGATATCCTCGTGGTTAACGGATACGAAACAAAATGCATCGCCGCAACAAAATCGCCTTCCGGTCTTCCTTGGAAAGAACTGGGCGTTGAGTATGTTATCGAGTGTACCGGCCTGTTCGTAGATTCCGAACTGGCTAAGGGCCATTTGGAAGCCGGCGCGAAGAAAGTCATCATCTCAGCTCCTGGTAAAGGCGATGTGAAGACCATCGTTATGGGCGTTAACGAGACTGAATACGATCCCGCTCTGCACCACATCGTTTCCAACGCTTCCTGCACAACCAACTGTCTGGCTCCCGTTGTCCACGTTCTTCTTAAAGAAGGTGTCGGCATCGAGACAGGCCTGATGACAACGATCCACTCCTACACTGCAACACAAAAAACGGTTGATGGTCCTTCCAAGAAAGACTGGAGAGGCGGCCGTGCTGCAGCGATCAACATCATCCCTTCCTCCACCGGCGCTGCTAAAGCAGTTGGTGAAGTGTTGCCGGCAACAAAAGGCAAATTGACCGGGATGTCCTTCCGTGTACCAACACCGACGGTTTCCGTTGTTGACCTGACCTTCACCGCTTCCCGCGACACTTCTATTGAAGAAATCGACGGTCTGTTCAAGAAAGCTTCCGAGACGTACCTGAAAGACATTCTCGGATATTGCAACGAAGAAGTTGTTTCCACAGACTTCATCCACGACGAGCGCTCTTCCGTTTACGATTCCCTGGCGACTATGCAGAACAACCTCAAGGGCGAAAAACGGTTCTTCAAAGTGGTTTCCTGGTACGACAACGAGTGGGGTTACTCCAACCGTGTTGTAGACCTTGTTAAACTGATGATGAGCAAGTAGTCACCCCTCAAGTAAAATACTGTGTGCTGTGTCCCGCGAGGGACAAAAATCACCTCGCGGGACACAATTTACTGATGTTACTGACCAGGAGGTATGCGCGTGGCAACGTATAACAAGAAAACAATTGAAGATGTCCAGGTTACAGGGAAGCGTGTTCTGGTCCGATGCGACTTCAACGTGCCCCTGAAGGATGGCGTTATCACCGATGATAACCGGGTGATTGGCGCTCTGCCAACCATCAAATACTTAGTTGAAAACGGCGCAAAGGTCATCCTCTGCTCGCACCTGGGCAAGCCTAAGGGCCCGGATGCTTCCGCCACCCTGAAGCCCGTTGCGATGAAGCTCGGCGAGCTGCTCAACAAGATCGTTGTATTTGCGGCCGATGATACAGTGGTGGGGGATAACGCCCGCAGAGCGGTGTCCCAAATGGAGAACGGTGATGTGGTGCTCCTCGAGAACACCCGTTTCCGAACGGAAGAAAGCAAGAACGGCGAAGCTTTTTCAAAGGATCTTGCATCCATCTGTGATCTGTATGTGAATGATGCCTTTGGCAGCGCTCACCGTGCCCATTCCTCCACCGTCGGCGTCACAGCCTTTGTTGAAACTGCTGTTTGCGGCTACCTGATCCAAAAAGAACTCAAATACCTCGGTGAAGCGGTTGAAAAACCAGTCCGTCCGTTCTTTGCAGTCCTGGGTGGCGCCAAGGTCACTGATAAGATCAAAGTGATCGAGAATCTGTTGGAAAAAACCGATGGCATCATCATCGGCGGCGGCATGGCCTATACGTTCCTGAAGGCTCAGGGCCATACCATCGGGAAATCCCTGGTGGAAGAGGACAAGCTGGAATACGCCCTTGAAATGATTGCAAAAGCAAAGGCGAAAAACGTTCAGTTCCTGCTCCCTGTAGATCATGTCTGCGGAGCGGAATTCAACGCTGAAACCGAAGCGGTTGTCACTGACGGCGCAAACATTGCAGAGGGATTCATGGGCATGGATATCGGCCCTAAAACCACTGAGATGTATGTGAATGCCCTTAAATCCGCGAAAACGGTGGTCTGGAACGGTCCGATGGGCGTGTTCGAGTTCCCGAAATTCGCTCAGGGCACTCTCAAGGTGGCTGAAACCCTGGCTGCAATCGATGCGACAACGGTAATCGGCGGTGGCGACAGTGCTGCAGCTGTAAATCAGTTGGGCTATGGTGACAAGATGAGTCATGTATCCACCGGGGGCGGTGCATCCCTGGAGTTCCTCGAAGGTCAGGAACTGCCCGGCATTGCTGCCCTTAACGATAAGTAAGCCACAAGGAGATTCCCATGCGAAAACCGATTATTGCGGGTAACTGGAAAATGTTCAAAACCATCCCGGAGGCAGTAGCTTTTGTGGATGCCATCAAAAATGAAGTGAAAGGCACGGAGGTGGAAGTGGTGCTGTGTGTACCCTACACCCTCCTGCATCCTGTAAAGATGGCTGCCATGGGCACCAATATCAAAGTAGGCGCACAGAACATGCACTACGAAGAGAATGGCGCCTACACTGGCGAAATCGCTCCGGCCATGCTGAAAGAACTGAATGTGGATTATGTGGTCATCGGCCATTCCGAGCGTCGTCAGTACTTCAATGAAACCGATGAAACGGTTAACAAGAAAGTGCTTAAAGCGCTGGAGCATGACCTGGGCCCCATCATGTGCTGTGGTGAAACCCTGGAGCAGCGTGAGGCTGGGGAAACCAAATCCTTCGTGAAATCCCAAGTGGTAGCCGGTTTGGTCGGTGTCAGTGCTGCTGACGCACCCAAGGTGGTCATTGCCTATGAGCCCATCTGGGCTATCGGTACAGGCCGCACATCCAGCGCTGAAGATGCGAACGATGTGATTGCTTACATCCGGGAGGTTTTGGCTGAACTCTACGGCCCTGAGGTTTCTGAGGAAATCCGGATCCAATACGGCGGCAGCGTAAAACCAGAGAACGTCAGCGAAATCATGGATCAACCGGATATCGATGGCGCCCTGGTGGGCGGTGCAAGCCTGAAGGCCGACAGCTACGTGCAGCTGGTGAATTTCTAATGAATGCCCCGGTAGCACTGATTATCCTGGATGGCTGGGGATACCGTAAAGAGCATGCTGCCAATGCGGTTGCCGGAGCGTGCATCCCCAACTTCATGAAACTGATCAAAACCTGCCCCAACACCATTATCAGTGCCAGCGGCGAAGATGTTGGCCTGCCGGACGGACAGATGGGGAACTCTGAAGTGGGGCACCTGAATATCGGTGCAGGCCGGGTGGTATACCAGCCTCTCACCAAGATCACCAAGTACATTCGAGATGGGCGATTTGAAAAAATGCCCGAGGTCGTTGCAGCTCTGGAAAACGCAAAACAGAAGAATACAGCCTTCCATGTGATGGGCCTTCTCTCTGACGGCGGTGTCCACAGCCACATCGATCATCTGAAAGGAATCCTAAAACTGGCTAAGGCCAAGGGACTTGAAAAGGTATATGTCCATGCGTTCCTGGATGGCCGTGACACCCCGCCCCAAAGCGCCGCCGGTTTTATGGAGGATATCACCACCTGGATGAAGGAGAACGACATCGGCCAGGTGGCCTCAGTTTCCGGCCGCTACTACGCCATGGACCGCGACAAGCGGTGGGACCGGGTTGAACTGGCTTACAAAATGCTGGTTTCCGGCGTGGGCGAGCAGGGGACGGATCCGGTCAAGGCCATTACGGATTCCTATGCGGCAGGCAAGGACGATGAGTTCATGATGCCCACCGTGATGCTGGAAAACGGCAGCCCCATTGCAACCCTGGGCGCCGATGACACGGTCTTCTTCTTCAACTTCCGGCCGGACCGGGCTCGGGAAATCACCCGTGCTCTGATGGATCAGGAATTCACCCATTTCGAACGGGCTCAGACCCCTCTCTACTATGTCTGCATGACTCGGTACGATGCCACCATTGAGAACGTCCGTGTGGTGTTCCCGTCGGATTCCTACGAGAATACCCTGGGCGAGTACATGGCCAAGCTGGACAAAACCCAGCTGCGCATCGCCGAAACCGAAAAATATGCCCATGTCACGTTCTTCTTCAACGGCGGCATTGAAGAGCCTTATGCCGGTGAAGACCGGATCCTGGTGCCTTCACCGAAGGTGGCTACCTACGATCTGAAACCGGATATGTCTGCCCGAGAAGTGACGGCAGCCCTGCTGGCACGCTTGGAAGAACGCAGCTATGACCTGATTGTCCTGAACTTTGCGAATCCAGACATGGTGGGTCACACGGGCTTCTATGACGCAGCGGTTTCCGCAGTCACTGTCGTGGACGAATGCTTGGGCCAGGTGCTGGACAAACTGCTTGCCATGGGCGGAAAGGCAATTGTCACTGCCGATCACGGCAATGCTGAAGAAATGTTCGATTTTGTGAACAATGTGCCGATGACGGCCCACACCACCAACCCCGTCCCCTGTATCCTGGTGGGCGAAGGCGATGTGAAGCTTCGGGAGGGCGGGAAGCTGTCCGACCTGGCGCCTACATTGCTTCAGATGATGGGCCTGGCACAACCGGAAGAAATGGAAGGCGAAAGCCTGATCACCCAATAATAAAAACTCTAAGGAGGCCATACAATGGCAACTATCGTAAGCGTATACGGTCGTGAGATTCTTGATTCCCGCGGTAACCCCACAGTTGAAGTAGAGGTAGTGTTAGAAGACGGTTCCATGGGCCGTGCAGGGATTCCTTCCGGCGCATCCACAGGTGTCTACGAAGCGGTTGAGCTTCGTGACGGCGACAAGAGCCGTTACCTGGGCAAGGGCGTTCTGACAGCTGTTAAGAACGTTAATGAAATCATCGCTCCCGAAGTGATCGGCATGGACGCGCTGGACCAAGTTGCCATCGATAAAATGATGATTGCTCTGGACGGTACTCCGAATAAAGCCAAGCTGGGCGCTAACGCCATTTTGGGCGTTTCCCTGGCGGTTGCTAAAGCGGCTGCTATCTCCCGTAACATGCCCCTCTACCAGTACATCGGCGGCACAAACGGCAAAACCCTGCCCACGCCCATGATGAACATCCTCAATGGCGGTTCCCATGCGGATAACAACGTGGATATCCAGGAGTTCATGGTTATGCCCATCGGCGCACCAAACTTCCGTGAAGCCCTTCGTATGGGTGCAGAAGTTTACCATGCACTGAAGAGCGTTCTGAACAAGCGGAATCTTGCTACCGGCGTAGGTGATGAGGGCGGCTTCGCTCCCAACCTGGCATCCAACGAAGAAGCGATCCAAGTGATCATCGAAGCCATCGAAAAAGCAGGCTACAAGCCGGGTGTTGATTTCATGCTGGCAATCGATGCGGCTGCTTCCTCCTTCTACAGCAAGGAAAAAGGCAAGTACGTTCTGGAAGGCGAAGGCGTGGAAATGACTTCCGAAGAGCTGGTCAACTACTACGAAATGCTCGTAGACAAATACCCCATCATCTCCATCGAAGACGGCCATGATGAAGAAGACTGGGCTGGTTTCAAAATGATGGTTGAGCGGATCGGCAAGAAATGCCAGGTCATGGGCGATGATCTGTTTGTAACCAACACAGAGCGTCTTTCCAGAGGCATCAAGGAAAAGGCAGCGAACTCCATCCTGATCAAACTGAACCAAATCGGTACCCTGACGGAGACTCTGGACGCTATCGAGATGGCTAAACGGGCTGGTTACACAGCTGTCGTTTCCCACAGAAGCGGCGAAACCGATGAGTCCATCATTGCAGACCTGGCTGTGGCAGTCAACGCTGGCCAGATCAAGACCGGCGCTCCTGCTCGGATCGACCGCGTTGCGAAATACAACCAGCTGCTTCGAATTGAAGAGATGCTGGATGATTCCGCCATCTATGCTGGCCGGGACGCTTTCTACAACCTGCGTTAGACATTTGTTCCAAACCCTAAAGGTTTAACCCTGGCAGGACCCGCCTCTGAATCATCATTGAGGCGGGTCTTTTGCCCCTTGCTTGATGGCTTGCTCCTATGATATGATAACTTTGTCAATTCACCAGAAGGAGAGATTCTATATGATTATGCTCGTAACAGGTATATTGGTTTTGTGTTGTTTTGTCCTCATCGCCAGCATTTTGCTTCAATCCGGCAAAAGCGCCGGCTTGTCCGGTTCTATCGGTGGTGGCGCGGAGCAGCTTTTCGGAAAACAGAAGGCTCGTGGCTATGATGTGATCTTCGACAAAATAACCAAAGGTTCTGCCGTACTGTTCATCATTTCCGCGTTGGCGTTAGTATTCCTTGAAAAGTAAGTCTCTTTAGGGACTGAGAATTATTGATGGACGGAAGTCTGTTGTAGCATACCCCTTTCTGGGGTATGCTGTTTTCGGTTTTTGTAGTAATGAGGCAATGGACTTGTCCTGTAAGGGATAACTAAACCATGTTCAGAATAGTTAAAATAATTTGTCGAATCCTGCTAAAGGACTCAAGCTCTTTCTGTGGAATAATATGAGGATATGAAAGCCTATAAGTGAGATGAAGGAGGATACCGGCGTGGGTATTCAGCAGAGTGTATTGGCATTGGTTTTCGCCGTGGTATCGGTCGCAAGCGTTTTTCTGGTATCTGATTCGGGCATCATGGTGACTGCGGGCGTGAGCGCACTCATCCTCCTGATTTACGGAGGAGCCAGCATGGCTTTGGGCAAGGCGAAGAGCCACTCCGGCACTGAAGCGATTCAAAAGGTTCTGGAGCTCTACAGCCAAGGGGATTTCCTGGTGGAACTGCGGGATGAAGAAGCCCTGAGGAATCATCCGGAATTGACCCGATCTCTGGGGAATCTACAGATCACCATGAAAAAATGGCTTTTCAACACCATGAAGGCAGAAGTGCAGCTCAAGAATTATGCGCAGAGTTTGCAGGACAACTCCGCATCAGCCATTAAAGGCATTGAAATCATCGGCGGCAATGTACGGGAACTGGCCAAGGGCTCCGAAACCATCGCCCGTGACACGGCTGAAAATGCAGCGATTTCAGAGGAACTGCTGGGCTCCAACACAGAAATCGCCGAATACAGCAACACCTTCAAGCAGGTGACTGCAGAGTCGGTAAAGACCGTGGAGGGGGATACCCAGAAAATCGAGCGGACCCTGGTCGGGATGAATGTCATTGAGGCCCGGATGAAGGAAGCGGCCAATGCCATTGAAACCCTTCAGAACCTCCTGGATTCCATCTCCGGCATGACAAAATCCATCACAGGAATCTCCAGCCAGACCAATCTTCTGGCGCTGAACGCTTCCATCGAATCGGCCCGGGCGGGTGAAGCCGGCAGAGGCTTTGCTGTCGTAGCGGGGGAAATCAAGAAACTGGCGGAGGAGAGTGCCGCCACGGCGGAAGAAATCGCGCATCTGGTGGTTGAAATCCGGGGGAGCATCGGGGAAACCATCACCGGCATCAAGAATGCCGCGGATCAAACGGCTCTTCTCAAGGCTGAAAGCACGGGCTCCATCGAAAACCTGAAGGGGATTGTGGATCAGATCCGCAAGATGCAGGGATTCATCCAGAATATAACGGAGAACGTGGAACAGCAGACCAAGGCCAGCGAAATTCTGGCTGAAAACATCGATAAAGTAGCCGCCTTCACAGGGCAGACCAATACCAGCACCCTGGCCATCGGTGAGCGGGTTGCCGACCAAGCCGACATTACAACGATCAACGCGGACGTTTCCCGGGAAATCAAACGGATTTCTCAGGAATTCAACGGATTCGTGGCCCCTTTTGAGGAGCGGATCAACGCGCAGCTGTTTCGGCAGGCGGATTATCTGGCTTCTGAAATCAAAGCCGGAAATGTCACCAACCAGTGGCTCGGTTCCTTCTCCAAACGATCGGGAATCTCTGAGTTTTACATTACGGATGCCAAGGGCGTGACGGCATTATCCAACAACCCCATGGGCCTGGGCTTTGCATTCACAAACGAACCGGGAACCCAGGCATACGATTTTTACCGGATTTTGGACCATCCGCAGGAGCGCGTGGCTCAATCCATGCAGATCCGGGATATAGACGGCCGTTATTTCAAGTTCATCGCAATCTCCAGAACCGATGGCCGGGGGATTGTCCAGATGGGACTGGCCCTGGAGGATATCCTCAGCTACCGCTATGAATGATGGGAGATATGTAAATATTGTGGAACGCTTGTGTTAAAGACTGTTAGAAACCGGTGCTGTCGGGTATCTTCTGATATAATGAAGATGGCCGGCGTGCCGGTTTCTTTTGTACATGCACCATCTGAGGAGGGTTTAATATGGTTACTAAGCAGGAGCTGCTGAAATTTTTTAAAGAGGAAGCGGATCGTCCCGTCATGGATGTGGATGTTGCGAAGTTCTTAAAGGTTGAAGGCGCTGATGTCGGCGCGTTGGTAGGGCTCATGGATGAACTGGTGAAGGAAGGATCCCTCATCATGACCAAGAAGCGCAAGTTTGCCGTGCCAGAGCATTTTGGCTTGGTAAACGGCAAGCTGATGATGACCACCAAGGGTTACGGCTTTGTCAGTGTCACCGGCAAACGGGAAGATGATGTGTTCATCCCGCCGTCCTCATTGGGAGGCGCCATGCATCAGGACAAGGTGCTGATCAAGGTGGTGGAAAGCACGCTAGATCCCCAAAAGAAAGAGGGAACAGTGGTGCAGGTAGTGGAACGGGCCAACTGGAACATCGTGGGAACCTTCACCGGCCAAGCGGATTATGGGTTTGTTGTGCCGGACGACAAGAAGATCAACAAGGACATATACATACCCGCCAGCGGCCTGATAGGGGCCCAGACCGGCCAAAAGGTAGTAGCCACCATCACTAAGTGGCCGGAGGAGCTTCGCAACCCTGAGGGGAATATCACGGAGATCCTGGGGTTCAAAGGGGACCCCGGTACGGACATCCTCTCCATCATCCGGCAGTATCAGTTGCCGGAAGAGTTTCCCAAGAAAGTTCTGCGGGAAGCGGAGGACATTCCGGTCGAAATTGCTCCGGAAGACCTGGTCGGGCGAAAAGACCTCCGACAAAAGCGGATCGTCACCATCGATGGGGCCGATGCCAAGGATCTGGACGATGCCATCTCCCTCGAAAAGCTCCCCAATGGCCACTACTGGCTGGGGGTTCATATCGCCGATGTCACCCATTATGTAAAAGAGAAGAGCAAGCTCGATCAGGAGGCCTTTGAGCGGGGTACCAGCGTGTACCTTATCGACCGGGTGATCCCCATGCTGCCCCCACGGCTTTCCAACGGCATCTGCAGCCTGAATCCCCATGTGGACCGGCTGACCCTCAGCGTGTTCATGGAGATCACATCCCAGGGCGTGGTGACGAACCATGAGATTGCCGAGACCGTCATCAATACCACAGAACGGCTGGTATACACCGATGTGTCCGACATCCTGGAAGGGGTGGAGCGGGAAGGGCTGGAGCGGCTGGAATACATGCGGGAGGACTTTAAGCTGTATGAAGAGCTGGCCCTCATCCTGAAAAAGCACCGAGACCAGCGGGGGTCCATCGATTTTGATTTCCCGGAGCCCTACATCACTCTGGATGCAAGCGGCAAGCCGGTGGATGTGTTCGAGCGGGAACGGCGGGTGGCCAACCGCATCATCGAGGAATTCATGCTGGTCACCAACGAAACCGTGGCGGAGACCTTCAATAACCGGGAACTGCCCTTTGTGTACCGGGTTCACGAAACCCCGGATCCCACGCGGATTGAAAATTTCCAGAAGTTCATTTGGAATTTCGGTTACTCCCTGAAAGGGGTCACCAACGAAATCCATCCCAAAAGCATGCAGGCCCTGCTGAAAGAAATCGTCGGCAAACCGGAAGAGCATATCGTTAACCGGCTGATGCTGCGCTCCCTGAAGCAGGCTCGGTATTCCCCGGAATGCCTGGGGCACTTCGGCCTGGCTGCGGAATACTACTGCCACTATACCTCCCCCATCCGGCGGTATCCGGATCTGCAAATCCACCGGATCATCAAGGATATGCTCCATAAGCGGTTGACGCCGGAGCGGATCGCCCAGCTGACAGGCATCGTCGAACTGGCCTCTGAAAACAGTTCAGACCGGGAACGGAACGCCGAGCAGGCGGAGCGTGAAGTGGACGATTTGAAGAAAACCGAATACATGGTACGGTTCGTCGGCGAGGAATTCACAGGCATCATCTCCAGTGTCACCAGCTTCGGTCTCTTCATTGAGCTGGAGAACACCATTGAAGGGCTTTGCCGCATGAGTGATCTGGATGACGATTATTACCTGTATGATGAACAGAACCTCCAGCTCATCGGGGAACGGAAGAAGAAGGTCTACCGCATCGGAGACCGGGTGAAGATCCGGGTGGACCGGGCCAATGTGGAGATGCGGGAAGTGGGCTTTGTCATTCTTGAAAGCCTGGAGATCAATCCGCAGGCCCGGGGTGACGGCTTGAAGGGCATTGTCCGCAAGGCGACGGTTTCCAGGGATTCTGTCCGTGGCGCCAGCCAGGGAAGCCGGCCTGCCAAGGCCAGCGGGGCAGGAACCGCCGGGAAGTCCCGCTCAGGAAAGAGTGCTTCCCAAGGGAAAGGTCGAGGGGGAGCGCCCGCCGGCGGATTCGCCGGTAAAAAGGCCGGGGAGCCTGGCAAAGGCAAAGCCCCACGGCGCAAGAAACGATAAATTCATAGGCCGATCTTCTCAAAAAAGAACAACACCCGCAAAGCGCCTAAAACGCACCTTGCGGGTGTTGCTTGATTTACAGGGCGAAATTTCCATTCACAAAGACCGGAACCTCTGCGCCATCCTGAGTAATGCCGATGATGCTGAGATCGGCCGTTCCCACCATGAAGTCCTCATGGGTAAGGGAGTCATTGGCACCGGCAGCGTTCAGCTGCTCCCGTGTCATGGCCTCGCTGTCCTTGATGCAGACCGGATACGCCTTGCCGATGGCAAAGTGGCAGGAGGCATTCTCATCAAAGAGGGTATTGTAGAAGAGAACCCCGGTGTTGCTGATCGGCGAGTTATGGGGCACCAGGGCCACTTCGCCCAGGAAGGAGGCCCCGGCATCGGTTTCGAGGAGGCTTTTCAGAACGTCGCAGCCCTTTGCCGCGTTGAATCCGGTGATTTTGCCGTCAACTAGGGTCAAGGAAAAGGCCTCAATCAGGTTGCCGTTGTAATTCAACGGCATGGAGCTGAAAATCGTGCCATTGACACCGTCTTTTTTAGGCAGGGTGTAAACCTCCTCCGTGGGCATGTTGGCTATGAATGGCACGCCTTCAGGGGTGTAGTCTGAGCCGCCCAGCCACAGGTGATTTTCCGGGAGTTCAACCGTTACATCCGTGCCAAGGCTGTTTTGATACTTCAAGTATTTGAAGTGATGCCCGTTCAGGAAGTCCAGTCTCCTTTGAAGATTTCGCTGATGCTCCTCCCATGCGGCAACGGGGTCTTCCTGATCTGCACGGACAGCGGTGAGGATGGCGTCCCAAAGTGCGTTGACCGCCTGATCCTCTGGAATCTCAGGAAAGACTTTGACCGCCCAGCTGACGGTTGGGACAGAAACAACGCACCACATGTTGCGGTTGCTCATCGTGCGTTCATTGAATTCCAAAAGGGCCGTCCTGCGCGCCTTCTGTGCTGCGGCTAACCGCTGGGCGGGCACCTCCTTGAACAGTTCCGGATCGGTTGCGGCGATGCTCAGGAATGCGGCATTGTTGCGGACATTGGATAAATAAAGGTCCTGCGACCAGCTGGGGTATTCGCTGAAGATCTCCTCCGGTCCGTTCATGAAACGGATTTTGTTGGAAAGCTCATCCCCCCAGATAATCACGACATCCCGGGCACCTTCTTTGTACGCGATCTCAGAGATGAGGCGGACGAAGGAGGCACATTCAATGGGAGAACTGATCACCAGGGTCTGATTCTTTTGGATGTTCACACCGGTTCGAACGACCAGGCGGGCATATTTTTCAAGCAGCTGCGGATTCATAGAGGGTCCCCTTTATCAATTGAATTCTTTACTCGATTATAAACTGCAAATTTCCAGCTGTCCTTGATTCTGCACAAAAAAGAAAAGTACCGGGTGGCGCTTTTCTTTTTAAGCCAGTATTTTGCCGCTAATCAGCGGGTTGAACCAGGTTGATCAGATTACCGCAGGTGTCTTCAAACAGGGCAGCCGTGATGCCCCCCATGTTTTGTGGTTCGCTGCGGAAGAGGACTCCGGCTTTTTTAAGCCGGTAATAATCGATAAAGATATCCTCCGTCATCAATGCGGTCAAGGGGATGCCCGTATCGTAAAGGGCTTTCTGGTAGGCCACGGCCTCTGGGAATCCCATGGGCTCAAGGACCAGCTCTGTGCCCTCGGGGTTGTCCGGTGACACCACCGTCAACCAGCGGAAGTTGCCCACGGGAATATCTGATTTTTTGATGAAGCCCAGGGACTCTGTGTAGAATTTCAGTGCTTTTTCCTGATCGTCGACCATGATGCTGCTTAACTGGATCTTCATAAATACCTCCGTCCTAAAACTGAAATTATCCCTGCGCAGTTTGATTCAGATCACAGCTGACCATCCACTGAATGCCGAATTTATCGGTGAACATACCGAAATACGCATTCCAGAAGGTGATTTGAAGCGGCATTTCAACGTTGCCCCCTGCGGAGAGCTGACCAAAAATCCGATCCGCTTCTTCCTGGCTGTCTGCTCCGAGGCTGATGGAGAAATTGTTGCCGACAACCAATGTCTGTCCCATGGATTCCAACGCATCCGTCGCCATCAGAGTCATACTGCTCCCAATGGGAAGAGAGATGTGCATCAGCTTCTCCTGATCCGCGGGGGACAGCTTGCCTGCTTCAGGGGTGTCCTTGAACCGTTGAAGTGCTGAGAATTCACCACCGAACACGGACTTATAGAAATTGAAGGCTTCCTCCGTATTGCCATTGAAGTTCAGATAAATATCAACCTTTGTCATGACAGATCCTCCCTTTCATTTCATTGTAAGCGTTGCGCTCATAGAGGTTGCGATGAGAATGGATATCATTGGTATAGATTATACCCAGCCGAACAGGCTTCACGCACAAAAAGTGAGTTCATTACGGCAGCGTGCCATTCGGATATCCACAATCCGGTTTGAGCAGTAAGGGTTGGAACCCCACAGGTTCAGCGCGGGTTTCAAAAAATGCAGGAAAACCCACTGGCGTCAGAGGGTTTTCCTGCATTTTAATCAGGGTGGGAAAAGTGACTGGATGGTAAGGGGGGTGAGACCTTAACTCAAGCCGGGAAAAATTATTCAGATTAATCCAAGTTGTACGGTTTCAGGAACTTGTCTACCAGTTCCTTCTGCCCTTGAGGATTCTTGACTTCGACCTGGGCGAAGACCCATTCTTTCACTTTGGAGGGATCTACCCCAGCATCAATCAGCGGTTGAGGGTTCAGGACGAAGACGATGTCCTTGTCGTTGGCTGCCATGTCTTTTGCCCATTCGAACATGTTTCCATTTCCGAAGGCAGCGCCGTAGTGATCCAGTTTTTCATGGTAGCCGATGCTGTCCCGGTGGGTAGCAACAAGCTGTTTGAAACTATCCAGCGGTTTTGGGTCGCCAGTGTAGGAAAACTTCTCGGCACCCAATTCTGAATGCACCATCAGGATTTTTGAGCTGGAATCAAACAGATAGGTTTCTTTGTTCAGTTTCGCAGGATCGAGACCGGCATCCAGGAAAGGGGTTGCATCCAGTTCCATCATCAGATCAGGTTTTTTATCCGCGCTGAAATCCTTGCTCCACACGAAGCGTTCGCCTCCAGGAGACTGCAGAGACCAACCGCCATTCATTTCGTCGGCAGTCACCTGATCTCCAAGTGCGTTCAGAACGGATTCAAAAGACGTGATTGAAACCTTTGCCACCACATCCGTACTCTGGCATCCGGAAAGAGCAAGCACCAAAGCCACAACTGCCATTACTGGAATCATTTTCTTCATAACATGTTTCCTCCTGTTTCGTTTGATGATGGTGTACTGCGGATATACCCCGTGGGGGTATCTCATAAAAAGAGTATCTCATAGACTCATGGAGATTTTATGGAGAGGTTCTCAGAAGTGAGGGAATCGCTAAAAAAAGCACCCTGTTGATTAAGGAGGGCACTGAACAGCTATTACGAAAGAAAAAGGGAGAGATCGCCGCGTCATTTCATTCCTCGCGAAGACAGACAACCAGTGGAAAACTTTGGCTTAACGTCTGTCTTTGCGAGGGTCGAAGACCCGTGGCAGTCTCTCCCTTTGTGGTGCAACAGGTACTTTCAGCGCCTTCCGCCATTAACGGGGGAAGGTCAGGGTGAACGCGGTTCCTTCATTGACGGTACTGATGACGGTGATGGTCCCTTTATGGGCTTCCACAATGGTCTTTACCAGGGTGAGGCCAATGCCGGCACCGCCGGTGGTGCGGTTCCGGGAAATATCAGCCCGATAGAACCGCTCAAAAATATGGGGAAGATCCTGGGGCGCAATCCCGAGCCCCGAATCCGATACGACTACACGGGTTTCCAGGGGTGTTCCCCGGACAACGATGGAGATAGTTCCCTCAGCGGGTGTGAATTTCAGGGCATTAGAGACCAGATTGATGAAAACCTGGCTCGCCTTGTCGCGATCTGCAAAAAACGTGCTGTCATCACAATCCATGACCAAGTGGATATTCTTCTGGCTGAACGCCGTTTCAAAGCTTTGCATCAGGCGTGTCAGGAATTCCTGCGCCTTGAATTCTGTTTTGTTCAGAATCAGGTTCTCGCTTTCATAGTGGGCCAGTTTTTCAAGATCGCTGACCAGGCGGGTGATCCGGGTTATTTCTTCGTGACAGCTGGAGAGTCTTTCCGTTGTGGGTTCCCATACGCCGTCGATCATGGCTTCCACATGGCTTTGAAGGGTGGCCAGCGGTGTCCGGAGTTCGTGGGCCACATCACCGGTCAGGCGTTTTCGGAGTATTTCCTGGTTCTCCAGGGTTTCGGCCAGATTATTCACTGTTTCTGTCAGATCACTGATCTCGCGGGTGCTGGAGGTCTCGTGGCTCCGGTCCCCATAGGTGCCGTTCGCAATGGACTGAGCCGTTCGGATGACCCGGGTAATGGGCATGCTGATCCGCTGCGACAGAATGACACCGAAGGCCAGAGCCAACAGCAGGGAAAAGAACCCGACACTGATAAAGATCATGTTCAGCGTGCGGACAAAATGAATATCGATCTCATTGAAATAAACCGGCCCATAATAGGATATATCAACCGTCCCGATTGTTTCAGAACCCTTGGTCAGTGGAAAGGACTCCTGGGTGATTTCACCCTGCCATCTTGGATCCTGACGCATCATGTTATGGGACATATCCTGCATCATCTGCTGGCACATGCCATTGTTATAGGTGTAGGCATCCCAGATGGTTTTACCGGCAGCGTCCTTCACCTGGATGATCAAGCCCTGTTCCATGGCATAAATCCCCACGTCCTGAACAGACTGCACATCCCAGGTGCCGTCCCGCTGCAACTTGGAACCGATGAGTCCTACGATTTCCCTGTTTTTCTTTTCCTGGTTCTGACGCACATATTCCTTGAAGTGTTTCTCCAGCTGGATATTTGAGAACAGCCCGATCAGGAGGACACAGATCAGGGCTGTTGCCGCAAAGGAGGCGGTCAGTTTTGTTCGCAGACTGTATTTCATGCTATTCACCGCCGAATCGGTATCCGATGCCATGGACCGTCAGGATGTATTTCGGGTCCTTGGTATCGGTTTCTATCTTCTGCCGGATATTTTTGATATGAGAATCCACGGTCCTGTCAAAGCCTTCAAAATCAATGCCCAGGGCGGATACAATCAGTTCTTCCCGGGTGAATACCTTGTGAGGATAGGTTACAAGGGTCATCAGGATTTTGAATTCATTCGGGGTGAGGTTCACCAGCTCCCCTGATTTACGGACTTCATGCTTCTGGGGTTCCACCACCAGATCCGCATTGTTGAAGAGCAGATGATTCGCCAGGGGGACAGCGTCATCGCCGCTGCGGCGCAGAAGGGCTTGAACCCGTGCGACCAGCTGCCGTACACTGAAAGGCTTGGTCACGTAATCATCCGCGCCGATGTCCAGTCCCTTCAAAATATCCGCTTCCTCCACCTTGGCGGTCAGCATGATGATGGGGATTCTGGATTTTTTGCGAACCAGCTTGCAGAATTCTTCTCCGGACATGTCCGGCAGCATGAGATCCAGAATCATCAGATTCGGCTGGTAGGTGTCCAGAACCTTCTGGGCTTGGGCACAGTCATAGGCTTCAAAAACCTCATAGCCGCTTTTCTCAAGGTAGGATTTCACCACCTCGGCAATTTTCACTTCATCGTCCACAATTAGAATCCGATGGGGCTTTGTCGTCATAAGGGCTCCCGATTCAATAGGATGGTTTACTTCTTTGGTGTTGGTTTCCGAACTGCTTTTGATTCTGATCCGTTATGGCCTGAAGCAGGTTCCTGAGGGTTCTTTTGATCCGCGACATCATGGGAATCACCTGCTACTGCCGTTGGCAGCAAGGCATCCCAATTCCGCCGTTTACCGGGGCGGGGATGGCAGCCGGATCCACGCGGCTGATATCATCCACCACCTGGATGGAGCTGGTGACCATGCCCATCCAACAGGAATAAGGGATGGTTCCGGCTTTATCCGGTGTAAATTCAATGATGTTGTCGCCAGGCTTCAAGGCCACTTGAAGATTAAATTCCGGAATGACGACGGTTCCGTTACAGCTGTTGATATTCTCTTTTTCTGCCCGGATATTGAAACGGACAGGGATGCCCTTTTGAACGATGATAGGTGCATAGGCGCTGGGCTTCAGATCAATGGCCACTTCCTGGACATCGCCGGTCACAACGGCCGAGCTGGCAGCAAGGGATCCGTTTCCTGAGGCGGCGTAGGAAGTGGGATCTCCCGGGAACAGGAACCATTTTCCGATCACGACGATGCTCACGAGCACCAATAAAACACCACCGATTTTCATGGCCTTTCGGAATGATTGATTGTCATTGTTCATCATATACCTCCACATCTTTCTGATTTTTCTATCCTATGAGAATAGCCTATCAGAAAGATGTGGAGATTTTATGAGGGGGATCATGGTAGGTGCACAGGCGCTCTGGATTCAACATCCAGAGCGCCTGTGGATTGCTATGGGACACGGGTTCAGCGTATCAACTTAAGCGGGGCTTGAGTGCGTTCATGACAGCCATGACACTATCTTCCTTGAACGGCTTCACGATATAATTCAGGGCACCGCTAAGAATGGCATCCTGAATCATTCGCCCATTTCCCATGGCCGAAATCATGACCACCTTTGCATTTTTATCATATCCGCGGATGAGTTTCAACGTCTCAATACCGCTGATTCCAGGCATTGTAATGTCCATGGTCACCGCGTCGGGGTTAAGGGACATATACAGAGTGATGGCACTCGTGCCGTCCTCCGCCATGCCAATCACCTCAAAACCGTGTTTTTCCAATATTGTCTTCAACACATGCCGCATGAACATGGAATCATCCACAATGAGTATGCGCACGGTATCAACTCCCTTACTCCATTGATTATAAAATATTGTTACCCATATCCGTTAGCCTCAAGCAGCCTTCTTAGGCAGCCGGGAAAGCAGGAATATAAAACGCGAAGGGTAAGCCAGAATGATGATATCATATGAATCCGGTTATCAATACATGGTTTTGTGATAAAGTTTCTATGGCCTGCAAATAAAGAAAGATGATGGATCGCTTTCACACCGGTTCCGCAGTAAAAGCTGTTGACGGTGTTCTTTGAGATTCCCGGCTCGGCCCACATCTTCTCAACGTCGCTGAAGGATTTGAAGGTGCCGTCAGCATTCAGACAGCCGTCTTCCTCATTGCCGCCGTTGACTTGTTTTCAGGGACGGCTCCTGATAGGGGCGATCCTGTTGGAATATTTGTGCGGCAAGTATATGACCATGATGCGGATCGCCCTTTATAAAAACCGATCATTGGAAGCGGCCTTAGATATGGGAAGCATGACGACGGTTACGGCGTATGTCCTCCTATCCCTGGGTCTTTTGTACGGGGGATTCCTGCTGTTCTCGGTATGGAAAGAACCCAGGGGCACATGTCGTTCTGCCGCCCCGCAGATGAGTCTCATCCTCCTGGCATGGGGGACTGCATGCTTCACGCTGCTGCAGGATCCTTCATTGATACGGACGTATTATTCAGCTTTTTTTCTGATGACCTTAACGGTGTTGATTCAGCTGATCAAGGTTACTCTGCTGCCTTTGAAAACCTTGAGGTCGGCATCGGGATCATAAGGTTTTCGAATACCAAAAGGTTGACTATTGTATTTATGAATAGCTGTTCGATAGACTGCGCCGGCCCCATTAAAGAGTGCTATATTGATTGTGTAATCCCATGCAGGGGCGGGATTGTTGATTACGAAAATCGGAGGATCAGCATATGAACGCAGTTTATCTGGACAATGGTGCCACCTCGTTTCCAAAAGCCCCCGGGGTTGTGGATGCCATGGTGGAGTATATGACAAAAGTCGGTTCCAACGTCAATCGCGGGGCTTATGACACCTCCCACACCGCAGAGCAGATCGTCTTCGAGACACGGGTCCAGCTGATGGAACTTTTTGAAGGGGACCGGCCGGAGCACGTGGTATTCACCCGCAATATCACCGAAAGTCTCAACGTTCTGCTGAAAGGGTTCCTGAAACCCGGTGACCATGTCATTACAAGCAGTATGGAGCATAATGCGGTCATGCGGCCGCTCCGGTCCTTAGAAACACAAGGGGTCCTTGTGGATGTTGCCCCCTGTGGTATGGAAGGCGATTTGGATCTTGAGGGATTCAAGGCGCTGATTCGGCCGGATACACGCTTGGTGGTGATGCTTCACGCGTCGAATATCTGCGGTACTGTCCTGGATCTGCAGGCTGTCGGTGCAATCTGTCAGTCTCGGGGTATCCGATTTGTAGTGGATGCTGCACAGACCGGCGGCGTTCTTCCCGTTTCGATGAAAACCCTGCAGGCGGATGCGATCGCCTTCACCGGGCATAAGGGGCTCCTAGGGCCTCAGGGCCTGGGCGGGTTTGTAATCCGGGAATCATTCTTTCCTCTGGTTTCACCTCTTATTGAGGGGGGCACCGGCAGCCGGTCTGATTCGGAGACCCAACCGGATTTCATGCCTGACAAGTTCGAGTCAGGAACGCCGAACATTCCCGGTATCTATGGCCTTCATGCGGCCCTGAAATATATCCGTGAGGCCGGACGGGAAACGATCCATGCAAAAGAAATGGGATTGACCCGCTATTTCCTGGAGGGTCTCAAGAAAATCGATCACCTCCGGATCATTGGCAAGCAGGATACGGACAACCGGACCGCCGTGGTATCCGTGGATTTTCCCGATGAAGACAATGGGATCATCGCCCAGTATCTCGATCACGATTTCGGTATAAAGACGCGCTGCGGCATGCACTGCGCCCCTGCTGCCCACAAGACCTTGGGAACCTTTCCCCAGGGCACCGTTCGCTTCAGCCTCGGCTGCTTCAATACAATTGAAGAGATGGACTATGCGCTGAAGGCTATTGGGACTTGCCGGAACATTTAGCCCCATCGGGATCACTTCAGCGAATCAAAAGCCTGCTGGCGACAGCAGGCTTTTGTAGTATCGGTTCTTCTTGCTTGGTTTCATCACCATGACCGTCCCAAGGGTGAAGAGGCAATCGTTCTGGCTGCAAAAGGGTTGACGCCGCCAGCGAGCACTGATACTATTGTGATATGCGATATATCGCATATCACAATTTGCCTACTCCCGAAGGAGAATACATGATGTCAAACGGAATCCAAGTAGTATCCAGGGCACACCCAGGTCAATCCAGTAAGAAATGCGACTATTTAAGCGTGGATAAAGCCCGTGAGGTTTTACGATTCCATCAGAGCTTTCCACAATATCACGGGACACCCCTAGCCGTTCTCGATGGACTTGCGGATATCCTGGGAATCCAGAGCATCTGTGTGAAGGATGAATCCTATCGTTTCGGCTTGAATGCCTTTAAAGTCCTTGGAGGCTCATACGCCATCGGGCAAGTGCTTGCAGGCCGTATCGGCCTATCCCCCAAGCAGCTGGATTTCATGGAACTCACCGATGAGACGAGCCGTGAAAAGCTTGGGAATATCACGTTTGTCACCGCGACGGATGGCAATCATGGCCGCGGTATTGCTTGGACGGCATCTGCCCTGGGTCACCAATCCGTTGTGTATATGCCCCGGGGGTCAAGTGCCGAGAGGCTGGAGAACATCCGGCAGGCCGGTGCGCAGGCTGAAATTACGGAGATGAACTATGACGATGCCGTCCGGTTTTCACAACGGATGGCAGAGGAGAAGGGCTGGATCCTGGTCCAGGATACCGCGTGGGAGGGGTACGAGGAAATCCCCACCTGGATTATGCAGGGGTACATGACCATGGCCTATGAGGCTTTGCTTCAGATTAAAGCAGCGGGCAAAGAAAAGCCAACCCATGTTTTCCTGCAGGCCGGCGTCGGATCGATGGCGGCAGCTGTTGCAGGCTTCATGGGCCAAGCCTACGGAGATGATCGGCCCATGATCATCATCGTTGAACCGGATCAGGCCGACTGCATGTTCCGGACGGCTCAGGCAGATGATGGCACCCTTCACTGCGTAGCCGGAGATATGCATACCATCATGGCGGGGTTGGCCTGTGGAGAGCCCAGCACCCTTGCCTGGGAAGTGCTCAGCGAATATGCGGATGCCTTTGTCTCTTGCCCGGACCGGATTTCTGCGAAAGGAATGCGGATTCTGGGAAATCCTGCAGCGGATGATGTGCGGGTTATTTCAGGGGAAAGCGGCGCCGTCGGGGTAGGCCTTGTGGCGGAGCTGATGACCAATCCTGATCTCCAGGAATTCAAAAGGCAATTGAATCTGGATCAGCACGCCCGTGTGCTGATATTCAGCACCGAAGGGGATACGGACCGGGCAGGCTACCGCTCGGTGGTATGGGATGGAGAATATCCCACCGTTTAAGGAAATCATCCGGAGCGGGATGCAGAGACCCTACAAGATATTAAGAAGGAGACCGTTTATGCCGGTGCCGCGACAATCAGAAAAAATAAGCCGCTTATCTGCGAAGGAACGGATTTATCAAACGCTGAAGGAGTGGATCATCGAAGGGGTGTTGTTGCCCCATGAAAAGCTGGTGGACGCAGAGCTGTGCGATTTTTTTTCCGTCAGTCGAACGCCCATCCGTGAAGCGTTTCAACTTCTTGAAGCGCAAAACCTGGTAGAGATCCAGCCAGGGAAGGCAACCATCGTCACTGCCATCGACCTGAAGAGTCTGCGGGAATGGTATATGCCCCTGGCTTATCTCCAGGGACTTGCGGCGGAATTGGCCTGTGAAAATGCGCGGGAAGAGGATTATTCAGAGCTGGATCGTTTGAATAAGGCATTTGAAGAGGCCATCCAAAAGGGTGGAACCAAAGACATTCTAGAAGCCGATCGGGCCTTCCACCGAAAAATCCTTGCCCTGGCCGGGAACCCCTATGTCACTGATTTTTCAGAGACCCTCTTCCTGCATGTCCAGCGCATTGAACACACATACTACCGCTGGACGGCGAAATCCAATCAATCAGCCATTACCCATCACAATCTGATTGAGGCGATGAAGCGCAAGGAGGCCACCGCTGCGGGGATCCAGATGAAGCAGAACTGGCTGTATACGATGGCCTTGTATGAAGAGGAACAGATTCATCACCAATTCAATCCAGGAGGGATACCCACATGAGGAGTCGATTCTTGAAGCGGTTTTGCAGGTTGATCCTGGGTCTTTTCCTCTATGCCCTTGGCATTGCCATCACCATGAAGGCCCATATCGGGTATGCGCCCTGGGAGGTTTTTCACGCCGGAATCGGCCAGACCGTTGGAATGAGTATCGGCAACGTCTCCATCATTGCCGGGATCGTGCTGGGCGGGGTGGCCATGCTCCTGGGGGAAAAGCTGGGCCTGGGAACGATACTGAACATGGTTCTCATCGGTGTTTTTCTGGATTATCTTCTGGGGATGCCCATCATTCCTGTCATGGATCAGTTTGCATGGGGAGTGGTGATGCTGGTTGTGGGGCTCTTTGTCATCGCAGTTGCATCCTATTTCTATATCGGTTCAGGCTTTGGAGCTGGTCCGCGGGATAGCCTGATGGTAGCTCTGAAGCGGAAAACAGGTTTTCCGATCGGATACTGCCGGGGGGCGATTGAGCTGGCGGCGGTCCTGATTGGCTGGCTGCTTGGCGGCATGGTCGGCGTTGGCACAGTCATCTCTGCAATCGCCATCGGCTTTTGTGTTCAGACCACCTTCAAGCTCCTGCATTTTGAAGCGACGAAGGTGCAGCACCAAACGATCAATCAGACCCTGAAGAGCATTTTTTCCGGCACGGCGGAAGCAACAGAAGAGACAAAGTAGAGGATACAGGGGCACGTATAACAAGAAAACAGGAATGCACCTTGAGGTGACATTCCTGTTTTCTTATTGGAGAGCTTTTCTATGTACTTTTCCATCAAAAATACGGCTGCCCTCTGCGCTTCCAAAATCTCAGGAATGAGGATATTTGGTGAGAT
This sequence comes from uncultured Peptostreptococcaceae bacterium, assembly GCA_964424355.1. Lineage (GTDB taxonomy): Bacteria > Bacillota > Clostridia > Peptostreptococcales > Acidaminobacteraceae > CAZEHS01. The sequence goes on along the minus strand of CAYRIO010000007.1, from coordinate 41,042 downwards.
AGCATTGGTCTTAATAAAATCTTAAAGTTAATTATATTGATTTGTATATTGATATAATTAATATTAAAGTATAATATATTGATAGGAGGTGTGATGATGATAAAAATATTAACGCGCTGTCCGGTCTGCGAAGGCAGCCTGAAGGCGATAAAGCTTAAATGTGAATCCTGCGGCACTGTGATTGAAAACAGCTTTGATTTCCCGCCGTTGATGAAGCTCAGCAAGGAGCACATGGAATTTGCGGAGGTATTCCTCAAATGCCGGGGGAATATCAAGGATGTTGAGAAGGAGCTGGGAATCTCTTATCCCACGGTGCGTGCGAAGCTGGATCAGGTTATCGAGGCCCTGTCGGATGGGAAAACGGTTATAAGCGACCGCCAGGCGGAAGTGGCGAACACCTTTCAAAAGGATATCCTCCAACAGCTGGAGGAGGGCCTGATTACTGCGGAAGAAGCCGTTTCCTCGCTGGAGGGGATAAAAAAAGGAGGATTACGATGAACGAAGAAGTGCTTCGGATAATGAAACTGCTCGAAGAAGGAAAAGTCAATGCTGAACAGGCTGCGGCTCTAATCAGCGCCCTGCAGCTCAAAAGCACGGCCAGTCAGAATGATGCACCCAAGTCATCCGAGAATCGTGCCATGTTGGAAGAGGATATGGTCTCCTCTCAGATTCCCGGGCAAAAGATGCTGCAGGTCCGGGTGCTGTCCGAGAGCGGTGACAAGGTGAAGGTCAATCTGCCTCTGAATTTTGTGAAAGGGATCCTGAAAGCCACCGGAAAGCTGCCTATGATCAAGGCGGAACATATTGAAGGCATTGATATGGAAGAGCTGATGGCATCCATCACCCTTGCCATCGACCAGGATTTGAATGGCAGGATCGTTGATATAGAAAGTTCAAAGGGTGACTTGGTCATCGTTGACATTGTAAACGGCCATGCCTAAGGTCAGGATCGTCGATCCCAAAAGCGGCTTCAAGCTGTGGCTCCCGCTTCCTTATAAGCTGTTCATCAATCTGTTTCTGCGCCGGAGTATCGTTCTGAATGTCATCGACGGACGGATCAAGGGTTTGATCAACGAGGCGGCTCAGTGCACTGCGGATGAGGATCAGCAGAAGATGTTGATCGAACAGAATATTCGTCTGATGCAAACCCTTTGGGCCGTCGCGGATGCCTTCGATTTTGGGGAACTGCGGCATGCACTCACAAACACCGCCGCGTATCGCGGGCTCGTCTTGATCGACATTCAAGCAACCGATGGGACTATTGTTCAGATAACCCTATAAGCGTTTTCACCCGGTTAATAAAGCTGAAGCCCTGGACATCAATCCGGGGCTTCAGCTTTTGTGCGGTCATGAATTGGAGGAAAGGCCATCTTCCCTCAACCGGTTTCGCTTAAAGGCATACATCTGTTCATCGGCCTCCCGGATGAGCTCATCCACGCTCTCGTGTTTACAGGGATCGAAGGTCACGATGCCGTAGCTGAAAAAGAGAATGTCACTGGGTTTGTTCCCATACTGGACAGGGTTGCTGATGAGTGTCGCCAGGGCCTCGCTGGCTGTGGACGAAAACTGGTTCAGCAGCACGCATAAGAACTCATCACCGCCTAAACGGATCAAATACGCATCTTTTGGCAGGGAGGCTGTGATTTTTTCGGAAAAAACCTTGATGGCTCGGTCACCCGTAGAGTGGCCATAGGTGTCATTGATGGATTTGAATTTGTCGATGTCCATATAAATGATGGTAATGGAATCGTATGCGCTGATATCTTCCTCAAGCTTGATGAGTCCGGTTCTTCGGTTGTAGGTACCTGTCAAGCCATCATAGTCGGCCAGGTATTGAAGCTTTTCAAGATAGGATTTCTCTTGGGTGATATCCCTGAGCATGCCAACCAGGTGGTTTTCGTGGGTAACGGGGTGGCGGCTGAGTGTTCCGGAATGCTGCAGCCATAAAAGACCGCCGTCTTTCCGAAAGAGTCTCGACTGCACATCGAATTGATCAATTTCACCACGGATGATGCGATTGATTTCTTCATAATTCCGCTGAAGATCGTCTGGGTGGAAATGGGTGCTGCGCTTTTCCATGGTATCGTATTCGTGTGGTTCCAGCCCCAAGGCTTTACCAATGATAAAGCTTTGTTCTGCGTCACCGGTGTCCAAATTAAAATCATAGTAATCCAGCCCGGAATCTGTGATGGCTTTTTTATATTTTTCAATCTCATATTTGAGCTGAGAAATTTGCTGCTCATAGTTTTCGTCGGACATAATCGGAACAACACCTCCTTTTACTGAATCGAGTGTTCGCTGTTCGTGCACAAAACGGGTCTCTTAGAGTCGATGAAGCCTGCATCTCTAATCCGAACGGCTGTTTATGGCATGAAACTGATGAAGTGTCGGCGTAACTCCTGCCAGATGAAAATTGCGATGCCTGAGCTCGTGTTTTTAAGCCGTTAAGCTATTATATATGGCTGGACTCATGCCTGTAAATAAGACTTTTGGGGTATTGATCCCCTTTTCCACGTTGACAAAATCCCGCTGCATCGCTATACTGACTAAGTGGTTTATTGTACGAAATCGTACAATCCGCATTCGTTCTTTTTAGTTGCTATTAACATTTCAGATAGGAGTGTGATTCGCTTGACAAAGGCATCCCCCATAACGCTGTCCATATCCCGCCAGTTCGGAAGCGGCGGTGGCATCATCGCCAGAAGTCTCGCTAAAAAGCTGGGCTTCCGGTTCTATGACCGGGAGATTGTGATGGAAGCGGCTAAAAAGCTGGAAATTGCCTATGATGAGATTGAACCCTTCGATGAAAAGTTCGCACCCTTTTGGCAGGGGTTCCTGTATGCCTGTCAGTATGGTGACACGACGTACTCTCCGGCAGAGTATGTACCCAGTGACGAAATGATCCACAACGTCGAATCCGAGATTATCCTGAATGCTGCTCAAAGGGAGTCCATTGTGGTCGTTGGCAGAGGTGCGAATTTTATTCTGAAGGATGACCCCAACCACTTCAGTATTTTTCTGCATGCTGGCGAGGCCAGCCGTTTGGAAAGGGTCCAGCAGATGTTCAGTCTGAGTCGGCCCCATGCCCTGAGGCTGATGCAGAAAACGGAATCCTCTCGGGAAGCTTACGTCCGGAAGTTTTCAGGGCATGATGTCTATGATGTCCGGCACTACAACTTGGCCATTGACACCGGTGTACTGGATCTGGAGAGCGCAGAAGACATCATCCTGCGTGCGCTGGCCCTTCGTTTCGGAGAGCGTTTAGTCCGGAACCCCATGGAAGGGGAGGGTGCGATGCATGACTGAAGCAAAATCCAGTAATATGTGGGGTGTTCTGGGTGTCCTCATCATCGGAACCTTCATCAGCGTCCTGAACAGCAGTCTCATCAACATCGCACTGCCCAAGATGATGGCGGTGTTCAGCGTAGACCTTGTATCCATCCAGTGGGTTGTCACCGCATACACCATCGCCCTGGGAGCTGTCATTCCATTGTCGGGATACCTTTCTGATGTGATGGGGTCCAAGAAGCTCTACATCTGGGCTCTGGGCTTGTTCACCCTGGGAACCCTCCTGTGCGGCATGGCCTGGAGCAACAACTCCATGATTGCCTTTCGGGTGATCCAGGGGATCGGCGGCGGCTTGATCGGTCCCGTGGGGACAGCCATCCTCTTTCGGACCGTTCCCCCTGAAAAGATGGGTGTCGCCATGGGGCTATACGGTGTTTCTGCCATGGCCGCCCCAGCCATCGGGCCCACCCTGGGCGGATATATCATCGCCAGTCTCAGCTGGCGGGTGCTGTTTTACATCTGTGTTCCCATCGGCGTTTTAGGAGTCATCATGGGCTTCCTGATGCTGGAGGAAATGCCGACGAAGCCGCCTGGGACATTCGACCTGATCGGCTTCATCACCTCAAGCGTCGGGCTGATCTGTATTTTTTATGTCCTGGGGAAATGGACCAGCATCAACTGGCATGAGATGGGCTACCCGCTTCTCCTGGCCCTGGGGATCTTCTGCCTGATCCTGTTCGCTGTGAATGAACTGATGCACCCCAATCCCCTGCTGGATCTGAGGATTTTGAAATTTTACGATTTTACAGCCTGGACGATGATTGCCAGCGTCCTCAGCATGACCATGATCGGGATCACCTACCTGATTCCAATCTTTCTTCAAAGCATTGTGGGGTATTCTGCCATACAGACAGGGCTTCTGCTCTTTCCATCCGCAATTGCCACGGCTGTCATGATGCCTGTCAGCGGCAAGCTTTTCGATAAATACGGGTATCGCGCCGTCATGATTCCCGGGCTCCTGCTGTTGGCGGCAGCCTCATACCCCTTCGCCTTCCTGAATACCGACACCAGCTCCAGTACCATTAATCTGCTGATGATCCTCCGCGGAGCCGCACTGGGCATGGCGATGATGCCGCCCAGTGCTCTGGCGATGCAATGCATCCCCAAGGCTCTGATCAATCAGGCGTCCTCTCTGACGAACATCATCCGGCAGGTGGCCGGCACCGTCAGCGTTGCCCTGATCACCACCATGCTGCAGAATGGGATCACCCTGAACAGCGCCCGCATCGCTGAGCAGATATCCAGTGTAAATCCCATCGCCACAGATACGGTGAAAGTGCTTCAAGGGGTCTATATGAAGGGCGGCCTCACCGCCAGCGAATCCGGCAGCGCAGCCCTCAGTACCCTGGGGGGGCTGGTTCAAAAGCAGGCCTATGTGGATGCGATCGACCACATCCTGTTCCTGATGCTGATTGTGGCGGTAATCACCTTGGCTTTCGTTGTTCTTTTCGAGGTTCCCAAGTATATGATGGCCAGGATGCAGAGCATTCCCGCTGAAGAGGAGGCAATTACCCCTTATGAATGATAATCTGAACGAAAAGATATGGAATCTGCTGCGGAATATTCAGAACCAAACCCGACAGCACACCCTCCGATACTGCCACCAATGTGGTGTTTCCATCCAGGATGCCCTGTTGATCCACGAGGTCTCGAACCACCCGGATATCTCCCTGGTACGTCTGAGCAAGCTTCTTGGCCTCTCCAAAAGCACCGTTTCCTCCATGGTCTTCCGGTTGGAGGAAGGAGGCATCCTCCTTCGTGAAATTCCCCGAAACAATCGGCGGACCATCCAGCTGCGGGTCTCTTCCGAATACATGGACCGTCCGGAGGTATCCCTTTTGAGAAACCAGATGATTGGCGGGCTGTTCAAAGAAATGACTCAACAGGATGCCGAGATCATCCTGAAGGGTTTGGAAAAACTCAATGGGATGATAGCTGGCTCACCGGATGAAGTGCTTTCGGCTGATCCACTCCTGGGCCCCAAGACGAAAGCATAACGATACTGAACATGATGAGGTGGCATATGAAAAGAATGATCTCTACAGGGCTGCTGTGCGCCCTGATCCTGACCGGCTGCGCTGCGGAGCCGGCTGAAAAAGAACCGGCCAAGGCTTCGGCCGCCCCGGTCTATTATCTGGCGGGGCGCATCCAGGCGTCGGAAGCGGCGGATCTCTCAGTGCCGTTCATTGGCCGTGTGGAGTCTGTCCTGGTTGTTGCGGGGCAGGCTGTCAAAGCAGGAGACCCCTTGGTTCAGTTCGATGCCTCAGAGGCGTCGGCGGCCGCGGAGGTATCACGCCAGGCTTTGGCCACGGCCCAGGCCACTTTAGATAAGGCACACACGGGAGCTCGTCCCGAACAATTGAACCAGGCGGAGGCCACTGCCGGATCGGCGAAAACGGCCCGTGACACTGCCCAAAATACCTTGAAGCGGCAGCAATCCCTCTACGATGCAGGCGCGCTATCCCTTTCTCAGCTGGAAACGGCACAGGCACAGGCTGCCAGTGCAGAAGCTGCTTTCAGGAACGCCGATGAGGCCTTGGCCATCCTGAAAAACGGAGAGACCAAGGCATACCTGACCGTTCTTGAAAAGCAGGTGGGCCAGGCCCAAGCCTCGGTGAATTCCGCAGAGACAGCCCTGGCAAACCGCACGGTGAAGGCTCCCTTCGATGGCATTGTGGTGGCATGCCCTGCCAAGGCAGGGGAATCCTATCTGTACCAGACGACCCTGGTCTCCCTGGAGAATCGGGACCGTCTTACCGCGGATGCGTATGGACCGGCGGCTGCGGTGGCTCATTTCAAAGCAGGGGAGAAGGTACGGGTAAGAGTGGCTGAACAGCCGGACAAAGATATCAGCGGGACCGTAGCATGGGTTGGGGATACAGTGGACCCGAAGAGACGGGATGTGCTGGTGAAGATATCCCTAGACCCTGAAACATCCATTATGGCGGGTATGTTCGCCGAAATCGCACCGATTCAGTAGGAGGATCCCATGGACAAACGAAAAAAGACCCTGATCATGGTCAGCGGAATCATGATTTGCGCGCTGGTGGCCATTGCCCTATACTATGGGATCAATAATTACCTGTACATTTCAACGGAAGACGCTAAGGTAACCGGCGATATCGCTCGGATCAACGCCCAAATAACCGGGAAATTGGTCTCTTCGGATTTGGAAGAAGGCATGACGGTCCATAAGGACCAGATTGTTGCCCGGCAGGAAGCGCCCAACCAAGCCGATACCTCTCTGGAGCAAAGCCTTCTCCGTTCGCCCATTGATGGCATCGTCATCAAGAAGCAAGGGGTAGTGGGAGAGGTAACCTCCTCCGGCCAGGCCGTGGGCATGGTGATAGACCCCAAGCAGCTCTACATTGTCGCCAATATCGAAGAAACCAAACTGAGCAGCATCCAAGTGGGAGAAACAGTGGATGTTTCCATCGACCAGTACGGCGGCAAGAAGTGGCCTGGAAAGGTCACCTTGATCGGTGAAGCTTCCAATTCGGCGTTTGCCCTGATTTCTTCTGCCGGGAGCGGTACCTTCACCAAGGTCGTCCAGAAGGTGCCGGTGCGAATCGCCGTAGACACGGGTGATTTGCGACTTCGCCCTGGAACCAATGCGGTGGTTAAAATTCATATCCACTGATCCTGCAGCTCCCTACAACCCTGTTAAAAACCGACACTTCCGCGTTGAACCATCTTTGGGAAGGGATGATTTGAGCGGACGGGTCGGTTTTTTTTACATTGGAAAATAAACTGGATCAAAAGTATAAATTTATTTTACTTACATCGGCCAACCGAAATAGATTAAGATTGAGGTAAGAAAAGCTGAGGTGATTGGTATGCGTATGCTCAATGAACAGGTAAGTCACATCGTATTTGGCAATGGAAAAGTGATTCATGAAGAATCGGGAATCCTGACGATCCAGTTTTCGGAACCCCATGGTGAGAAACACTTCATTTATCCTGACGCATTCGAAAAACACCTGAAGTTACAGAACTCCGACAATGACATATCAGTGGAGAAAGATCTGCAAGAGAGGCAGGTGCGGCTCGAAGCGGAGCGCGTGTTGAAATGGCAAGGATATGAGGCGGTTCTCCAAAATGTCATGGCAGAAAAAACCATCGTTGCGGCGCAGAAAAAGAAGAGTACACCTAAAGCAAAGAGCAAACCCAAAAGTGATCCGAAGACGGACAGGGGAACGGGAGCTGACAAGGAGTAAGTCGATGAAATTCACCGCCAGCAGCTACGCAGGCAAAACCTTTTCCAAAGAGCGGATAGAAATGGATGAACTCTCACAGATCACGTTCAGCAACTGCGTTTTCCGCTGGACGGATTTTACCGATGTGGGGGTATTCTATCATTGTGTCTTCGAATCGTGCGATTTCACGTATGCACGGTTAAACGGCGTAGACATCAAAAATTGCAGATTTTTGTCGTGTACCTTCAGGAACGCCTCTTTTTTCGCGGCAACGCTGGATGATTGCACCATGACAGGTTCCGATTTCTCAGATGCAGACTGCGCCATGCTGGAAATCATCGGCGGAGATTGGTCCTATGCGAATTTGCGGAAGCAATCCTTCCAAAAGCAGAAGCTTTCAAACGTGCGCTTTTACGGAGCCAATCTGACGGCCTGCCACTTTAATCAGTGCGAGATGAATGCATGCGAGTTTGATGACGCTATTGTTCATGAAACAAGCTTTTACAGATGTGATCTGCGTGGTTCGACGATTGAAGGGATGAATATATTGGGTGCCAATTTTAAAGAAGCCAAATTGGATATCAGGCAGTGTGTCATCATCGCTGAATTTGTCACCGACGGCAAGTACACGCCGGAGGATTTCGGCAAGGGAGATATTTGAATACGGGAAACGGCGCAAAAAAAATCGAAGCACCCTAGGGGGTGCCTCGATTTTTTCTTTTATTCAAGTCATCAGTCGGTCCAGGAGCGTGTGATAGCTGTCGGGGCCATCGTCCGATAGGGTTACGATAGCGTCACCGTCCTGGTCAGAAATTTGTCGCGTATACGCGCTGAGTATCCGTTTTTGTTCAGCGTTCAGATCGGAAGGCAAATCAAGGAGTGCTTCAAAAGTGATGATGTACCTGCCGCAGTTTGGGCAGTCAATCGTGTGGTAGTCTTTTCTGAAATTGTTGAAGGGTTCGTTTGCTTCAGTGTTGCACAAAACGCAGTGTGTGTATTGTGTCATTGGCATTCCCCTTTGTCCTGACATATGGATCCATGGTTCTTTTTCAGAGATACCCCCTGTGTCGTCTGTTGAATCAAGAAAAGGCAGAAGCTTATTGGAGCAGGGAATCATAAACGATGATAAACAAAGTGGTGGACTTTCGTAACTAGATATAATAAAATGAATAGTAATTGAATAGCAAAATGAAAACGACACACGTAGAGCATTGCTCGTAAATCTGATTACGGTACATATCCAGACGTGTGTTTTTTGATTGTAAAAACGCAATTTATTATTTGTCGATAGAACGGCACACGTTAGGCTAGACCCGTATTTTGATTATGGGCATGCCAAGGTGTGTCGTTTTTTTTTGCTTCAAACGAAAAAGGAGAAATTTATGACACAAGCAAATCATCATGCAGAAAGAGGGATCATTCAGGTCTCTGCATCTGGGCACCAACCGCAAAAGATGGTGTTCGTCGCAGCTTTTGCGGCATTCTTGGCAACATTCAATGAAACCTTCCTCAATGTTGCATTTTCGCCCATCATGGATAACCTGGGAGTGGGAATCTCCACGGTTCAATGGCTTGCAACTGCCTACATGCTGGGAGCGGCAATCATGGTTCCTGTTTCCGCGTTCCTGTATCGAAGCGTGCCAACAAGGCGCCTGTATCTGATTGCAGTGGGTCTGCTCATAGCTGGGAGCTGCATAGGTGCCCTAGCTTTCAGCTTTCCTGTACTGCTCGCTGGACGGATCGTTCAGGCGCTTGGCACGGGCATGCTCATTCCGATTGGGATGAACATTACCTTGGAAGTTGCACCGAAACACAAAATAGGCATCTATATGGGCATCATGGGTGCAATGACCACACTTGGACCTTCGTTAAGCGTTATCGTGGCCGGGATGCTGCTTTCGTTCTTTAACTGGCATATGCTGCTCTGGGTGTTCGCAGGCCTATCCACCCTCTGCTTCATCTGTGGAGCTACACTGCTCGACGATATAGCTGAACTGACGCATCCAAAACTTGATTCGGTATCCTCGGTTCTGGTGAGTCTTGCTCTTATTGGCATTCTCTACGGTGTATCGACTATTTTCTCCGGCAGTATTCTGGTTGCTCTGATTGCAGCAGTTATCGGTATCAGCTTCCTTCTGACATTCGTTAAACGGCAGAAAATCCTTTCCGAGCCGCTCATCGACCTCGAACCGCTTTCGGTCAAGCCTTTTGCAATCAGTGTAATCCTCAACATGATTACCCTCGTCGTCATATTTGCCATGAACATCGTCATGCCGCTGTTCCTGCAGGGCACACTTGGGGCATCGGCTCTCGGTGCTTCCCTGACACTCTTTCCCGCAATACTGCTCTCCTGCGTGGTTTCGCCGATAGCCGGAAGAATCTATGACAGACACGGCGCCAACAATCTGCTGCCGGTTGGATTCGCGCTCATCTGCATCTGCGCTTTCGCATTGGCATTCGCCAAAGACACTGGATCCCTTGTGCTCCTTGCAGTCCTCTATATTCCCGTCATCTGTGGCTCAGCACTCATCATCGGACCGGTGCAGAGCTTCGCACTGTCACACCTTACGCCGGAGATTAGTCCCCATGGGGTGACAGTGATGAGCACCGGCTTCCAGATTGCCGGATGCATCGGCTGTTCACTTTTCTCCGGTGTATACTCCCTATCAGCAACAGCCAGCACCGGGTTCACCGTAGCGAGCCTGCTTGCGGCGGCATTCGCCCTCGTTGGATTCTTTATGGCGGTATATGTAAGACGGAATACCAAGGCGTGGGGAGCGGGAGGGATGGTCATTACCCAATCATCCCACACGGAAAATAACCAGAAAGCCGTATAAGAGCGGCGTAACCACGTTAAAAAGGCTCAGGTGTCATTAATGACACCTGAGCCTTTTTTGTGGGGATGAGACATTCCAGGTTGAATTGGCCAGCCAGGGCATTACTCTCAGACCATTTTTAGAGTCCGATGCGCTGCCGGTATTCCGCTATATGTGAGAGGTGATGAGCGCCGTGCCAGGAAAAAAGGTGCAGGGCTTTCTTAAGACTCACCTCGCCATTGACCGGGTGTTTGAAAACAGATTCAAGCTGGGCATCATCCAGGGAGCGGATCAGATGAACCCACCGCTTGTGCAGCGCTTCAAGCAGCTTGAGGGAAACATCCACCGGCATATGGGCCGCATCGTCAAATTCAGCCCACAGTTCCTGGTTAAAAGGCGTGATTGTCGGGCAGTCCTCAGTGAGGGCAAGCTTGAAACGGATATACGCATTCATATTGGTATCGGCGAGGTGATGCACCACTTGCCGGATTGTCCAGCCGCCGGGCCGAAGGCTGGTGTCCAGAATTTCTTCGCTCAAATCCTGAACCGAATTGGCCAATAGACTCGGGAGAAGTTCCAGATTTGCAATCAAGCCAGGAATTTGAGCGGTCTGAACCTCTTCAGATGCATTGAATTTGCCGATAGGGTATCTCTGATCTTCCATGTGTGCGATCTCCTCTTCTCAAAAGTCCATGATGAATGGCATCTACCGCTCCGCTATTTAGTGAGCTTTTTCCATTTTAGATTCGCATGGAATCGCCTAGAAGTCAATTGAATTCCAGTATCCGGATTACTCACATTCTGCACGGCGTGCTTTTTCTGTGGGGGCATATTCCGGCGTTCTGATGAGGTAGGAGGCGGCGATCCCTGAAAGCACCAGCATGGCGCCGATGATCCCTTGAAAACCTAAATGTTCATGGAGGAAGGTCCATCCCAGCACCGCGGCAACCGCGGGATTTAGGGCGCAGAATATTCCGGCCCGTTCGGAGGTGGTATACCTCTGTGCCACAGGCTGCAGCGTAAAGCCAAAACCGGTGCATACAACTGCCAGAGCAAAGATGATCCCCCATTCCTGGCTGCTGGCGGGTAATTGCGGTGTTTCAAAGATGAATGCCGCCAGCAGGCTGAATGCCCCTAGGAATCCCACCTGCAGGATGCCAAGGGTAAAGGGATCACTTTTCACGGCAAGCCTGTCTGTGAGGATGATGGCGACGGCATAGAGCAGGGCCGCCAGTAGACACAGCAGCTCACCGGTTGTCAGGGAAACGGCGCCGCCGCGGAGGGTCAGGAGCCCAACACCGGCAAATGTAACCGCTGAACTGATTGCCACCGAAACTGTGGGGAATCGTCTCCGCAATACCGCTTCAAACAGAGGAACGAACACTACGGCCGTATTTTCAAGGAAAGAGGTCATGGACGAACTGGTGGTCTTGAGACCGAACAGCTCTGCGGTCATCACCGCGAAGAATGCCGCCCCTAAAAGCATGCCGTTGAGGAGCGTTTTCTTATCGACGTGACGCATTTTTTTCCAAAAGACCATCAGCAGCAAAGCAAAGGCCAAAAGAAACCGGACGGCTAGAAGCGTGAAGGGCCCCATGTCCTCCAGGCCGATTTTCGTGAGCAAATACGAGGTGCTGCGGGCGATTATAACGGCTGCAAGTAGCATTTCAGCTTTTCTTCGGGTCATGATGAATCCCCTTCCTTTTCGTTGTTTTCTTGACAACAGTATATCCCGGTTATATCTTTGAATAAATCGACAATTAATCACATTATCATTGATGTTATGTCAAAGAAGGAGGACACGATGGATACCGAGAAGTGCAGCGTATTGCTGAGCACCATCGAAGCCGGAAGTCTTACGGCCGCCGCCGAGAAACTGGGCTATACCCCCTCCGGCATCAGCCGGATGATGGCGGCACTGGAAACCGAGACTGGCTTTCCACTGCTGACCCGGAGTCGCTCCGGGGTTGTGCCCACGCCGAACTGCAAAAAAATGCTGCCGATCTTCCGGGAGCTTGCCCGCTGGGGAAAACAGTATCATCAGCTTTCAGCAGAAATCTGCGGCCTGGAAACAGGGACGGTTTCCGTAGGCACCTCCTACAGCGTTTATTATCGCTGGTTATCCCATTTGATCGCTTCCTTCCGTGAAACCTATCCGAATATCGAAGTGGACATCGTGGAGGGGAACAGCAGTGAACTCAGCCGCGCCATGGAGGAATGCCGGGTAGATCTGTGCATCATCAGCCGACGGGAGGGTAATTTCACGTGGCTGCCCCTGCGGGAAGATCCCATGATGGCCCTGGTTCCGGCAAGGCATCCCCTGGCATCAGCGGCCGTCTTCCCCCTTGCGGCCTATGGGACAGAGCCCTTCATCGCCACATATCCCGGACAGGATACGGACAACGCTAGGATTTTTGAAAAAAACAGCATTCACCCGAATACCCGATTTGCAACCTCGGACAGCTTCGCGACCTATTATATGGTGGAGGCGGGGCTGGGGGTGAGCTTGAATAATTCCCTGAATGTAAAAGACCTGAACGGCGCCGTAGCCATCCTACCCCTGGATCCCCCTCAAAAAGTTGAAATCGGCATTGCATTACCCCTGCTTTCATCCATGTCTCCGGCAGCTAAGAGGTTCATCGACCTGGCGAAGGCTCAGGTCGATGAACTGTAGGGCAGGCCAAGGGGCGTTTGCTTTTAAGATTGGCATTTGATATCATACGGTTGCGACAGCATTATAAAATATATCCGTAAAGGTGGGAGAAGGAATGTTCGAATGGAACAGCGTTCAATTTCTTTCGATGTGCAATGGATAACCAAGAGAAAAAACATCAGCGCCGTGTCCGCTATAAAGGGACGCATCCTAAAACCTTCAAAGACAAATATAAAGAACTGCAACCGGAAAAATATGCGGCTGCCATTGATAAGGTGATTCAAAAGGGAAACACCCCCGCCGGGATGCATCTTTCAATCTGCGTGAAGGAAATATTGGATTTCTTGCAGATCACCCCGGGACAAACGGGACTCGACGCCACCCTGGGTTATGGGGGACACACGTTGGAGATGCTCAAATGTCTGGGTTCCAAGGGGCATCTCTATGCCATCGATGTCGATCCCTTTGAATTGCCCCGTACCCGCGAGCGCCTGGCGGGTCTTGGCTATGGGTCCGAAATCCTTACGATCCGCCAAATGAACTTTTCTCAGATCAATCAGATCGCTGCGGAGTCCGGGCCTCTGGATTTTGTATTGGCCGATCTCGGTGTCTCCTCGATGCAGATCGACAATCCTGAAAGAGGGTTCTCCTTCAAACGGGAAGGTCCCCTGGATCTCCGGCTCAATCCGAAAAAGGGCAAATCTGCGGCAGAGCTTCTAAAGACCATCACCCAGGATGAATTGGAAAGCATGCTGTTTGAAAACTCCGATGAGCCCCATGCGGCAGTGATTTCCAAGGCCATCCTATCCGAAATCAACCGGGGAAAGGATATCGCCACCACAACACACCTCCGGGAAATCATCAGGGGCGCTCTGAAATTCATTCCGGAAAAAGACCGGGACGAGGCGGTTAAAAAATCCTGCCAGCGTTGTTTTCAAGCGCTTCGGATCGAGGTCAACAGCGAATTCGACGTGCTGCATAAATTCCTGGAAAACCTTCCGGGCGTCCTGGCCGAGGGGGGGCGCGTTGCCATCCTGTCGTTCCATTCAGGAGAGGACCGCCTCGTTAAGAAATCCTTTCAGCGGCTGTTCCGTGACGGTGTCTATCGTGAAATCGCGCCGGAGCCCATTCGCCCATCGTTGGAAGAATGTAATACCAATCCCCGAGCCCGTTCAACCAAAATGCGGTGGGCCATAAAAGCGTGATCCATCTTCTTTAAAAAATAACCACTCTTGGAATCCGGTTTCCTAGGCTCTTCATTTTTCATGGTATAATATGTTTAATTGGCAGGCAGGACCTTTTTTAAAACGAATGACCGGAGGGGCAAATGGAATTGGTGCGTGTTTCCTATGATGGGCTGAAATCTGTTCTGAAAACAGGGGATTTGATACTGTGTCACGGTATGCGAAAGAGCAGCCACATTTCGGAGCTGCTGGAAGGCTCCTTTTGGTCCCATGTCGGCATGGTGATCCAGCCCAATGACATTGGTCTTGATTACAGTGAACCGATGTTTTGGGAGTCCAATACGCTTTTGAATCTGCCGGATCTGATTTTGAAAAAGCCAAAGACCGGTCCGATGCTGGTTGACCTGGAACAGCGGCTTAAAACGGATGTGTCCGAAGAATACGACAACTATTTCCGGCTTGTGAGCCTGAAGAGTTCGGTTGCACCGGTTTTTTCGGAGGAGCAGCTGAAAGCACTGCGGTCGTTCATGGGTGAGGCTCAAAAATGTGATTTTCCGGAACCGGACGCACGGGAATACATCGATTACGCGGCGGGAAAGCTTCTGAACATGCATATCGACAAAGGCAACTACTTTTGCAGTGAGCTGGCGGCGGATACGTACATACATATGAATGCAATGGCTGGAAAAAGAGTGCCCAGCGCCTGGATGCCCAAGGATTTTGCAAAGATTACAAAACTGCCAATGAACGCACCCTATCGTCTGGAAATCGGGCCGTTCATTGATATCAAGGATGATAAGACTGCTGAGACGGACATAAGCTGAGGGATTATCAATGGCCAGACAGACAACAAAAAAAATCCTGGCGATTTTAGCCATGCTTCTGGTGGGAACCGCTTTGTCCGCCTGTGGGGTCATTGAAGGGACGCTTCAGGCGAAAGAGGGGATTTTAACAATCCCTCAGGAAGTCACCCATGTGAATCAGCTGTATAAGCTTAAGGGGGACTGGCGAATTGTCTACGGCAGTTGGCTGGACCCCGCCATGCCATGGGATGAAGTGGCAGGCAGAACCCAGAGCATTCAGGTCCCGGGCATCTATAAGCCGGAGGCACTGAGGGGGTATCCTTCCAGTGCCACAGGCTACGGAACGTTGGCGCTGCGGTTGAGTACCCCCAAGGACCTGAGAGGGCGTTATGCCATAGAAACCATTTACCTGGGTTCCGCCTATGAGATGTATGCAAATGGCAGCTTCATCGGCGAGGTCGGTAAAATAGGGAAGACACCGGAGTCTACTCTGGGGCAGATAAATCCAATTATGGGGACGATTGAAGCGCAGGATGGAGAAATCACACTGATGCTTCATTTTTCTGCGTATAAGAATACATTTTATATCAGGGATTTTCTTTTCGGAACGGAAAGCAGCGTTCGGTACCATTATCTGATCAGGCTGGCGGTTGATCTCCTGATCGTCGGGGCCGCGCTGATTATGGGGCTGTACCATCTTTCGCTGTACTGGCTGAGGCGTAAGGATATGTCGTTGCTCTATTTTGCGCTGATCTGTTTTGACTATGCCGTGCGCACGTTGTGTGTAGGCAATCGATTCATTGTGACGCTGCTGCCGAATCTGGGCGCTGAAGGTTTCATGCGGGTCACATATATCACCATTTATCTGATGCCCATGCTGATCATGCTCTTCATCCGGGCAATCTACAAGAACTATACCCCAAAGGTACTCGTAATCGGCATGTCCGTGTTTTCAGTCGCAACGGCATTGATCACCCTTGAAACAACGTTCGTTACATTTGACAGGATGCTGGTGCTGTTCGAATGGGTTTTCGTTTTACTGATGATTGCAATGGTTGCCATCATTGCCCGGGCGCGGATGAAGAAGGAAGTAGGCTCCGGGGTCATGATGCTGGGGATTGTCGTGTTCTGTGCGTCCGGGTTGAATGATTTGCTGTATGAGATCGGCATGATCCATACAACGTCCCTTACGCCGATGGGGTTCATGTTCTTCCTGTTCGCTCAGGCCATCATGCTCTCCATCGTGTATTCCAATGCTTTTAAGCAGGCAGAACATCTGGCGACGGAGAATCTGCGGATCAACGAAGTGCTGCGCCGAAGCAACGAGGAGCTTGAATCGGCCGTGGCACTGCGCACCTCACAGATCCGGGAGGCCCATGTGGCGTTGGAAGCCCGTAATGCGGAGCTGAAGTTTCTTGCGATTACGGACCCGCTGACCGGCCTTTACAATCGCAGATATCTATTCAACACCGCGGAGTCATCACCAAAGGACGAACGGTACGGCATGGCGGTGATGGACGTTGATGATTTCAAGCAGATCAACGACATGCATGGACACGTTGTTGGAGATAAAGTCATCTGCCAGATTGCTCAAACATTCATGAAGGTCTTCCCGAAAGAGGATATTGCAGCACGTATCGGTGGTGAGGAGTTTTGCGTGTTCTCAAGAATTACGTGTGAAACGGAATTTGTGGAGAAACTTGATGATTTCATGGCCCATATACGGGAAAATGTGTGCATGTCAAAATCCGCATCCATAAAATATTCCGTCAGTATCGGCTACGCCTTCAACGAAACCCTTTTGGATGTGGACACCCTGTTCCTGAAAAGCGATACAGCGGTTTATCAGGCGAAAAGGGGCGGCAAGAACTGCATTAAACTGTTTGCGGAGATAGAGGAAGATGCGCCGATTGAAGCGGTGTGATGGGGATATGAGATTACAGTGAGGCTCTGTTTCGCTGGGACAATTCTAAAAAAAATCAGCCTTGGGTCATGTCACATTGAAGTGCACCCCAAGGCTGATTTTTTCATTTATTTCTGATTCACACAGGTGTTGACCCATTTGATGAAGTTGTCGGTGCTGTCACCGGTGCGTTCTGCAGTGGTGTGTCCCTGCCCCCAAACAGTTTCAAAGTCCACACCCTTCACATTGGGATTCTGCTTCAGTTCCAATGCAAGGTTGGCCTCAACGGTTGTGGCGGTGTCCCCCTGATTGATTCCGGTGTGGATGCGCCAGTAAGGCGCCACTTTTGAAGTGCCGTAACCGGCGTAGGCATCGCTGACATAGAACATCGGGTTGTACATGTTCTGGCGCACGGACGAAGAGGTGCCGAACTTATCAACCGCGTTGAGATCATTGGCATAGGCCTTAACAAGGCTGGCATCCCAGTCCGTGTAGGCTGCATAAGCTGACTGATTTTTTTGAAGCAAGCCTGCCAGAACGGCATCGAAGTGGAGGCTGTCACTTTCATCATTGCCGAAAACGTCATTCTCCGCCTGATTCCGGCTTGTCGCATCGAAGGCAGCGACGCTCTTGGAGGCGGTTTTGCAGTGGGTGACGAAATCTTTGACACTGGTGATCTTTGCAGTGTTGGCAGCTGCATCGTATTGGATCCATTTTCCCTCAGCATTCAATGAGGTGATGTAATCCTGAACGGTTTTATAGGTGGTGGGTTCACCGGCATCCTGACCGGGAGCCATACCGTTCGGCATCCCGCCCTCCAGGGTCACACCGCCTGAGGGTGGTGTTCCTGTGGGCATCCCGCCGTCGGGCGGTGTGCCATTGCCGAAGCCACCGTCGGCTTTAAAACCGCCTGCACTCTTCGTATAAGGGAAAGTGGTATCGCTGAGGAAATTGTTAAGTGAGCCTTCGATGACAGAGAGCACATAATTATAGTAGGTTCCGGCGGTGTAGATCCCATCGCTGGATTTTTCCAGTGTCAGGGGTGTGCCTTTTTCATCGGTCAGTCCCAGCCCGTTGATATAAGTTGCGTAGGCTTCTGCGAGATCGTCGGACAGCGCGGCGGTCCAAGTGGTGTCGGCCCGGGATCCCGTAGCCGCATACTGACCCATGTTCCATTCATACGCTTCATCTGCGTAGTCGAGGCTGGTTATGGGACACCAGCACATTGCGCCGCAAATGGCATCGCTGATATATGCCCCCGTTTTATCGAACATGGCAGCGCCAATCGATTTCAGATAGGTGTAGTAAAGCGGGCTGTCTCCGGTAGATCCCATCACAGAGCTTTGGGCTCCGCCGCCGCTATGGCCGAAAGTGAAGATCCGGTCAGTATCACCGGGCAGGATGCTTTGATTGAAGCGGTAGTACCGGACTGCCGCCTTTAGATCGGTAACTCCCCAAGGAGCGCCACCGCTGTAAGTCAGTTTGCCGCTTTCGTCATAGCCGTTGCTTCTGCCCCGCATGCCGCTGTAGACATAAATGAAGCCGGATTTCAGATAGGCGGAGACGCTGTCGTAGCTGTAGGCCGTGGGAGAAGCCTGGGCGGAGTAGCCCGCTGTATTGACGGGAAACACGATGGGTGCGGTATCGGCGGTATAACCGTTGACTTTAATCGATTTGTTGAGGGTGCAGGCATATGTTCCATCGCTGTTGGCTTTGGCGGTCATATACTCCCCAGGGACATAGATCCCCAGTGTCTCATAGTCGGCAGTTTCCGGGTCCGTGCAATAGCCAACGCCAATCTGCCAGTAAACGTTGTTAACCTTGTCATAGTTCCATCTGCTGTTGTCAAAGGCCAGGCCCTGACTGTCCTGCTTGTAGTCGCTTAACAGTTCCGTGCCGGTATCCTTTTGGCTGCTGTCAGCCGCGGATACACTGCAGGCTGAAAGCGACATTGTCAGAGAGGCGATGAGCATCAGGGACAAGGCTTTCATAAAAAAACGCATATGAACCCTCCAGTAAATGATGATGTCTTATTTTCTACTGGTATAGGATACCCCAATCATGTGTGCATTATGTGACAATGTGGCAAAGTTTTTTGTTGGCAGCTGGAATCGAACTCCCTGTATGGATCCTGAACAGGGCATGCAAGTATCAATGGAAACGGTCACGGTACTGGACCACAGTCAAGATATCGGTGATAAAGATATTGACACGTGCAAAGAATTGATGTAATATTGAGAAAATTAAAACATGTAGTACAAGTTTAGTGTTATTGAACAAGCGTTGCGGTTGTTGAATAACTGAAGGGAGCACTCTCCAGACACACTGCGGAAAGGGGTTGGAAAATGGGGAATCAGAAGATCACCAGCAGGCTGAAAGAGAAAATACCCTCCTATGTACCCATCTACAACATGCTGTACTCCGATATTACCGGCGGAGTCTATGAGGACGGCTCTCAGCTGCCCAGCGAATCTGCTCTCACAGAGAAGTACGGAGTCAGCCGTAACACCTTGCGACAGGCCCTCACCGTCCTCACGGAGGATGGCCTCATCACCAAAAGCCAGGGGCGAGGCACGCTGGTGACTTACCACAAGGATCTGAAGCCCACTGGTGGGCGGCATATCATCAATCCCATGATCCAGTGCGCCAAAGGTGCGGTGGAGGCTATCGACATTTCCTTCAACTTCGGCCCTCCCACGGATGTGGCCCGAAATAAGCTGGGTATCAATGGGAACGAAATCATCATGGCCAGTAATGTGATCTATATGGTGGGGGGAAAGCCCATCGGTCGAGCCTTCATCCAGATTCCGGCCAGACATATTGAGAAGATTCATGTAGATCTGGCTAGCGAGGATGAGGTTTCAAATCTGGTCAACGTCACCCTCTTCGAGATTGCCGAATCCGCTGCCATGATGGTCCGGGTGATTCGAGCCGAGGGAGAAAGTATAGAATTTCTGAAGATCCCTCCTGAGGAGCCGATCCTCTATATTGAGGAAATCCTCTACACCAGGGACAGTGGGGTTCTTGCCCGATGCAAGTTCTACTTTATCCCGGAAAAATATGATGTTTCTCTGATTCTGTAGGTTTCATGTGTTCTGAACACGTTTGATACCAAATCCACCACATTTCAAGGAGGCAACGACATGAACGATTATTTCAAGGTGACCACGAAGACCATTGTAGCCACAGGCCTGGGGGCCGCCATTTTCATGCTCTTATTCATGTATATCAAGGTACCTTCCCCAATCCCCGAAACCAGCTTTCAGACAGCGTACGGTCTCAGCGCGTTTTTCGCCGTGCTCTTTGGACCTATTGCAGGGGGGCTCATAGCCTTTATCGGGCACGCCCTCAGTGACGCCGTGCAGTATGGTTCTCCCTGGTGGAGCTGGGTTATCGCCAGTGGCGTTGCCAGCTTTGTCTTCGGTTTTGCCTACAAACGGACCCGTGTTGAAGATGGGGAATTTAAAATCAAGGACATCCTTACTTTCAATGTAATCCAGATCATCGGCAATGCCATTGCTTGGATCGCGGTTGCCCCTTCATTGGATATCCTGATTTACAAGGAACCCGCTAATCTGGTGTTTATCCAGGGCACCGTGGCAGCCGTGATGAACTCTATCAGCGCCGGTGTCATTGGCACTCTGCTGTTAATCGCCTATGCGGCTACCCGGACAAAGAAAGGCAGCCTCAGCAAGAACGGCTGATCAAAGATCTGTAAAAACACCTGAAGGTGGCATCCCAAAACGGGTTGCCACCTTCAAAAAAAATACGACGTTTCAAGATAATCAGCCGGAGGGCACAGATGAGCAGGAACCCCATCATTGAATTCGACAATTTCACCTTTCAATATTACAGTCAGGCGGAACCCACTCTCAACACCATCAGCCTGAAGATATATCCCGGGGAGAAGATCCTCATCGTGGGTCCCAGCGGCAGCGGGAAAAGTACCCTGGGCCACTGCCTTAACGGTTTGATTCCTTTTTCCTACAAGGGAACCAGCAACGGAAGTCTGAAGATTAACGGCCAGGAAACCCGTGATCAGGATATCTTTAAGCTGTCTAAAATGGTGGGTACGGTGCTCCAAGATTCCGATGGTCAGTTCGTAGGCCTTACCGTGGGTGAGGACGTGGCCTTTGCTATGGAGAACGACTGCACCCCTCACGCAGAGATGCATCAACGGGTTGCAAAGGTAACCGCCATGGTTGATATGGACAGCTTCCTCAGCGCTTCCCCTTATGAGCTTTCCGGGGGCCAGAAACAGCGTACCGCCTTGGCAGGGGTCATGATCGACGACGTGGACATCCTCTTGTTCGACGAACCTCTGGCCAATTTAGATCCGGCCACGGGGAAAACGGCCATCGAGATCATCGACGATATTCACAAGCAGTCGGGAAAGACAATCGTCATCATTGAACATCGGCTGGAAGATGTGCTGCATCGGAGCATCGACCGAATTATCGTGGTCAGCGAGGGTCGCATCATTGCGGATATGGACGCGCACACCCTAGTGGCCTCCGATGTGCTTATCCAGAATGGCATCAGGGAGCCTCTGTATGTGACGGCCATGAAATACGCAGGTATCACGGTGACGCCGGAAATGAAGGCAGGCCATATCTGGAGCTTGGATACCTCTGGGGTCAACGAGGCGCTGAGAAGCTGGCATCGGTCGGTACAACCAGCTGATTATGAAAACCGAAACCCCGCCATCCTGAAAATGGACTCCCTCAGCTTCTCCTACGACGGCCTTCGACAAATTCTGGATACCGTGGATTTCGATATCAAACAGGGGGAGATGGTCTCCATCGTCGGAAAGAACGGTGCGGGAAAGTCCACCTTGTCCAAAGTGCTGTGCGGTTTTGTGAAGGAAGACACCGGGGTTGTACTTTGTGAAGGGAATAATATCGCGGGGAAATCCATCAAGGAGCGGGCCGAAATCATCGGCGTGGTCATGCAGAACCCCAACCAAATGATTTCAAAAGCCCTGATATTCGATGAAGTGGCTTTGGGTCTCAGGCTCCGGAAAATCTCCGAAGATGAAATCCGGGTTCGGGTGACTAAGATGCTGAAGATTTGCGGCCTGGCACCCTTTGTGGATTGGCCCATCGCCGCCCTCAGCTACGGGCAGAAAAAACGGGTCACCATTGCCTCCATACTCGTTTTGGATCCTCGGATACTGATTCTGGATGAGCCCACGGCGGGACAGGATTTCCGCCATTATAGCGATATCATGGAATTTCTGCAGGAGATCAACAAGTTGGGGGTCACCATCATCCTCATTACCCACGATATGCACCTGATGCTGGAATACACTCCTCGCGCCATCGTGCTGGCGGGTGGCAGGAAAATCGCCGATACCCACGCCTCTGTGGTCCTTACAGATCAGCGAGTCATCCAGGAGGCGAATCTGAAGGAAACATCCCTGTTCAGCCTTGCCCAGATGGCTGGAATCCCTGATGAAACCAAGTTCGTTCAGAGCTTTATCGATTATGAGAGGGGAGGGGAGCGCTGTTCATGAAAATGAAGCTATTTTCGTATAACTACGAAAACACCTTGATTCACCGACTTTCCGGCCTAACGAAGCTGATTTGCTTCCTGCTCCTCACGTTCGCTGTAATGTTCTCCTATGATATCCGAGTGATTCTGGCAGCCATGGTTTTTTCCTTCGCCGTGCTGAAGATCTCAAAAATTAAATTTGCGCAGATTAAGCTGATGGTGATCTATGTGCTGTTCTTTCTCCTCACCAACGCTCTGGTGACTTTTCTCTTCGCCCCGGAGCTGGGGGTCGGTATCTATGGGACCCGCCACGAACTGACGCATCTTTTTGGACCCTACACCCTAACGGCAGAGCAGTTGTTCTACCAGACCACCAAGTTCCTGAAATACGCTTCTGTAGTGCCTCTGGGGATCATCTTCCTTCTTACCACCAACCCCAGTGAATTCGCTGCCTCTCTCAATGGCGTCGGCGTTAATTACAAGGCAGCCTTTGCTGTAGCTTTGACTCTTCGGTATTTCCCGGATATCCAGCGGAATTACCATGATATCAGCCAGGCCCAGCAGGCGAGGGGGCTGGAAATGTCCAATAAGCAGAAACTGACGGATCGGTTTAAAAATTCCCTGCTGATTGTGACCCCTTTGATTTTTTCTACGTTGGATCGCATTGAGCTGATTACCAACGCCATGGATCTTCGGGGCTTTGCAAAGGGTAAAAAACGGACCTGGTACAACACCAAGCGCTTAGTGAAAGAGGATTATCTGGCCATTGCCATATCCATCTCGGTTTTTATCATCACCGTATCCGTGTCTGTTTTCATCAATCACAGCCGTTATTACAATCCATTTATATAGGAGGAAGTACCCATGAAACCCTTGCTGGTTTTTCAATCTGATTTTACGTATAAGGAAGGAGCCGTCTGCTCCATGTATGGGGTGGTGAAAAGTGTCGACAGAACGCTGGAAATCATGGACGGCACCCATGAGATTCCGCAGTATGACATTTGGAGTGCCTCCTACAGGCTCTACCAGTCCATGAGGTTCTGGCCGGAGGGCACTGTCTTCGTATCCGTTGTAGACCCAGGGGTAGGGACGCCCCGAAAGGCTTCCGTAGCAAAAACCACTGATGGGTATTATGTGGTGACTCCAGACAACGGTTCTCTGACCCATCTCAAACAGTGGGTGGGCATCGCTGAAATCAGGGAGATTGACGAGACGATCAACCGTCTCCGGGGCAAAAACACCGAGGGGACCAGCATCTTCCATGGTCGGGATCTCTTCGGTTACTGTGCCGCCCGATTGGCTAGCGGCATCATCACCTATGACCAGGTTGGTCCGGCTTACCCGGTGGATGACATCCAGGTATTCACGCTTCAGGAGCCCTCAATGAATGAGGGTATCGTGACCGGCAGTTTTGAAATCGGGGATCCCAACTTCGGAAACCTATGGACCAACATCCCTCTGGAACTTTTCAACGAAGCGGGATTTTCCTACGGCGACAAGGTTCTGGCCACCATCTACCACACCGGTCAGGTGGTGTTCACTGAAACAGTGCTCTTCCATAAATCGTTTGGTTATGTGAATAAAGGGGATGTCATAATCTACAACAATGAGCTGATGAGGGTGTCCATGGCGATGAACCAGGGCAGTCTGAAGGACCAGTACCAGCTGGGTTGGGGTCCTGAATGGACGGTAGCCTTCGAAAAGGCGGTGGAACCATGCTGACGAAAGGAACGGAGTCAGATCGTTCCCGGATATTGGCTTACTGCATGGAAGAGCCCAATATCAATATCTTCATCATCGGGGATATCGAAATTCACGGGTTTAATAAAGAATTTCAGGAAATCTGGCTTCAAATCCGAGAGGATGGCTTGGTTGGGGTGGTGCTTCGGTATCATGATAATTTCATCATCTACAGCAAAAATATGGACATGGATTTTCAGGAGGTCAGTGACCTGATTCTGAGCCGAGATGCAAAAATCGTCAGCGGCAAGCATTCCGTTATGGAACAGCTGAAGCCCTTGCTTGGAGAGAATTTTTTTAAGCGGGAGATGTTCTTTTGTGAGTTAAAGGACGGCTCCAGGCTCCTGCCGCCGGATGCGCGGGTTCAGGTGGCAACCGGCAAGGATGCCCAAGAAATCACTCAGGCCTACGGGATGATTGCGGAGTTTTCCGGCCTCTACTCCGGTGATGGAGAAAGTCTGTTGCGGCAGATATCCAACCGCATCGAAAGTAGGGAAGGGATCCATAGGATAATTCGGGAAAACGGACTGATTGTCAGCCATGGCAATACCACCGCGGAGACCAGCGTCAGCGCCATGATTGGAGGACTTTTCACCCTTCCCGGGCATCGGAACACCGGTTATGGCAGCCGGATCCTGTCGGCACTGTGCAGGGATCTTCTGAATAATGGCAAGCATGCCTGCTTGTTTTATGATAATCCAGACAGCGGCAGGATTTTTCAACGACTTGGCTTCAATATTATTGAAAAATGGACAATTTTAGGGAGGGTATAAAATGAGCGGTTTATTGGTTTTACAAAGTGATTTTGGACTGACTGATGGTGCGGTGGCCGCCATGTATGGGGTGGCTCTGGAGGTGAACAAGGATCTGAAGCTATACAGTCTCACTCATGAAATCACCCCTTATCACATATGGGAGGCTTCCTACCGCCTGTATCAGTCCGTTGAATACTGGCCAGCGGGTACAACCTTTGTTTCCGTGGTGGATCCCGGCGTAGGGACCAGCCGTAAAAGCGTCGTGGCCAAGACTGTCAACGGGCACTATATAGTCACCCCGGACAATGGCACTTTGACCCATTTGAAATGCTTCGTCGGCATTGAAGAAATTCGAGAAATCGAAGAGTCCAAACATCGCCGTGAAAATACGGAATGCTCTTACACCTTCCACGGCAGAGATGTGTACGCGTATACAGGAGCCAAACTGGCTTCCGGTCTCATCGAATTTGAGGATGTGGGCACTCAACTCAGCGTGGCGGATATTGCTGAGTTGGAGATGGGGGTTATTACCAAGACCGAAACCAGTGTGAAAGGGAGTATTGACATTTTGGATGTCCGCTTCGGCAGTTTGTGGACTAATATTACCCGGGAGGATTTCCTGGATCTGGGCTTTGCCTTCGGTGAAATGATCGAAGTTGTAATCCGAAACGGCTCTACCTTGGTGTACAATAATCGCATCGTTTATGGAAAGTCATTTGGGGATGTGTATGTCAGTGAGCAGATCATCTATGTGAATTCATTGTACCGTATGGCCATCGCCATCAATCAGGGGAACTTTGCCAAGGCCTACAGCATCGGCACCGGTATCCACTGGACGATTGAATTCAAGAAAATCGCCTGAAATGAATCAAATAGTGTGATCAATGCTTCAAACGTCATATCCTGGCAGCGTTGTGATTGTGGTATTTCAGTCGCGGTCCCTTTTGTTCCCGAGTGTCCAGAAGACCTTCAACATCCCGTTTGTACCGGTCATCATCCGACAATCTAAGCAAAGAGGTCAAAAGATAAGGCGAGAAGGATTTCGGGATAACCCGGCGTTCCAAGGATTCAATAATCCGCTTTGCCGTATTAAGGGTTTTGATGTGGGTGTGCTTCTGGCTGAATTCGTACCGTGCATTGTGGACAATGAAGTCATTCCCAGCGCGATAAACCTTGTAACTCCCTTCCTGATACACCTGTCGACCCATCACATCACGTCCTTTCCTCTGATTGAAAATAAACTGAATGGCTGTCTGCATTATAAAGAAACACGCTGCCCCAAGAATCCCATGGAGGCAGCGTGTTTTTCATATGAGCTTGAATAACTTACGTTTATTCAGGAGATGGCCATCAGCGTAGTTTTCACACTGTGCGGAATTCACCGCGCAGTTCAAATCTTCTCTTTTTCCCGTGTGGCATTCTTTTACAACATGAACCGGGGTTGAGGTTTCCAACCGAAGCTGCTTTGCCTTTATCAAAAGCGCGGGCATTTCACTCTTGCTCAGACAGGGACATAGATTCATGGAGAGCTCCTCGAGATCATCGTGATGGTCTACAGCCCCATCATATCGGAGAAACGTTAAGAACCTGAATGGAAGCTGTTAACTTCAGGATAAGTTACACAAGCGGTGTGTGTCGGAAAAGATGCATTTACAGGAAATTAACCCCAAGGACATCTGTTGATAACCACCAGGGATTACTGTAGAGATAATGGCACCCCAAACAGGATCGGGCCCTCAGACCTTGCTCCGAAAAAACGGATTGTTAAAGCATCTCGATATGGAGGATTTGGATATGTTCAAGGCTGTACTGTTTGATTTTGATGGAACGCTTCTCGATACACATGATTTGATTATTAAGGGATTTAACCATATTTCACTGGCCACGCGCGGAATCCCTTTCGAGGCCCATGAGCACCTTGGCATGCTGGGGAAGCCTCTTGGGGAGCAACTGCGCTTGATCTGCCACTCGGATGAACATGTTCTTGTGGAGGATTTTCAGAGTTGGTACCGTGAGAATCATAATCATCATGCAAGACCCTACGAAGATATCGAAGACATGCTGTACCTGTTGAAAGCGGAAGGCTACAGACTGGGTATCGTAACCAATAACAGCCGACAGGGACTGCAATTGGGCCTTGATCTGTTGGGGCTGGAATCTCTGTTCGATGTGATCATCACCAGAGATGACGTCTCCGAATGTAAGCCTTCTCCGAAAGGGATTCACAAGGCCCTTGATTTACTGAACATACGCCCGGACGACTGCATGTTCATTGGTGACAGCATCGCTGATATACTTGCCGCCCGTGCAGCGGGAGTCATGCCGGTGTTGGTCGGCTGGACAGCCCTGACTTTGGAGCAGATCCGCTTGCTGGCTCCAGCGGAACTGATTGAATCGCCCTATGAAATTCCGTTCCTGCTCAACCTCCTCAACACGGAGATTGCATAAGCCCAATATAACCGAGACACCAAAAGGCTGCCGCACTTCAGTGGATTTAAAGATGTACAGTCCCTAAAAAAGAGTCTCCTACCGGTGAAAATGGTGGGAGACTCTTGAGTCAGATGCGCATCAATCCTGGCGCATAGAATTGACAATCACGCGGTTTCGCCCTGCTTCCTTCCCTTTGAAAAGCGCCTGATCGGCCCGTCTGACGATTTCAGACACGCCAGGCTCATCACGATAGTCGGCTACCCCCAGTGTGATGGTAACGGCAATCGGCTGATCTTCATAAATCAGGAGGGTTTCTTCAATCACACGCCGGATTCTCTCTGCGGAAATTTGAGCCTGGACACAGTCGGTATCAGGCAGGAGGATCAGGAATTCTTCGCCTCCCCATCTGGAAAGGCGGTCACTGTCCCGCAAATGACTCCCGATTACTTTTCCAAGGGTCTTGAGCACATAGTCGCCACAGTCATGCCCATACGTATCGTTGATCTGCTTGAAGGAGTCCAGATCTCCCAGGATCACAGAGAAGGTTCTTGGATTCCGATGATACTTGGCAATTTCGTCGTCAATCTCAATCGTGAGATACCGCCGGTTATGAAGGCCTGTAAGGGGATCTGTTATAGACAGCCGTTCCAATTCCTCTGATTTTTGCGAATTGTTCAGTGCAATCGCCACATAGGAGCCTAATGCCTTCAGAAAGTCCAAATCTTTTTCGGTATATGCATTTTTCTTGTAGCTCTGC
This sequence comes from uncultured Peptostreptococcaceae bacterium, assembly GCA_964424355.1. Classification (GTDB taxonomy): domain Bacteria; phylum Bacillota; class Clostridia; order Peptostreptococcales; family Acidaminobacteraceae; genus CAZEHS01. The sequence continues at coordinate 12,964 of CAYRIO010000007.1, read as the reverse complement.
ACGGTAATGACGCCAATGATACGCTCCTCCAGAATCAGGGGATGGTAGATCAGAGACCGGGTAGTGAGGCCATTTGAAGCCTCTCCAGATCCGGGAATCATGAAGGATTCACCATCCGGCACCAAATCGTTCAGACAAACGGAAGAGCGTGCCCGGATACATTGTGAAGCGTAGGATTTTTCATTCTGAACAGTGGTCTGATAGGCATTCAAGCGGACGCCGTTCTCTATGAACATCCGATAGTCGATGATTCCTGTGGAATCATCGTAAAGGCCAATCCCAAAACCACTGGCGTCCATCAGGGTATTGACGCTGTCGAACAACATACCCAAAATGCGCTCCAGGTCCAGAAATGATGTTATCCGCTGTCCAATCTGGCTGATGACCGCAAGGTTCCGATTGGCATTCTCCAGTTCCGCAGTCCTTTCCTTAAGATCCCCAGAGATGCGCTTCAACTCGACATTTTTCAGTCTGAAAATCTCAGCATCTTTTTCGGCGCGCTCGACCTTCAGTTCGGCTTCTACCAAAAGAACCTTCTGTTCAGCTTCACGGGCTGCACTTTTCTTTTCTGCCTCCATCAGTGATTTAAAATGGGTCAAGGCATTCTGATAATCCCCCAGATTCTCAAAAGCACGGGCAAGCAGCGCATGGGCTTTTCGGAGATGTTCCAGGGATAGAATGGTTTGAGCGACTCTGACAGTTTCTTCTCCCCGGATGACAGCTTCACCGGATTGGCCGACAGATTCATGGAGTTCTGAAATCATAAGGAGGGCATCGGCCTCACTGTAGATTTCGCCGATTTGCCGAGCGCAGGTAAGTGAGAGATTAAAGCTGTCCAAGGCTTTTTCATAATCCCCCTTCTTCTTGTAGATGACACCGTAAGTCCGATGGATCAAGTGAAGATCGTGGAGCCCTGATTCGGTGGATTCATTGGGAACTTCCTCATTGGCCTGGGCTGTGTACTGAAGGGCAGAATCCAAATCATTGGTAAAGACCAGGGCTTCAGCAAGATTCGTAAGCACCAGCAAATACAGACTGCCACCATAAGGCTTCACAATCGCCAATGCTTCCTTGTATGATTCTATGGCCGCCTCGAACCGCTCCATACTGACAAATATTGCACCTATATTATTGAGGATGTAGCCCTCAATCGGATAGATCCCTTCAAACATTGGCACTTCCATTCCCCGTGAAAATCTAAGTGCCTCGGTGTTATAGGTCAAAGCCTCTCCGGATTTTCCTGACATCAGCGTGATGAATCCCATGATCCTCCCATATCTGAGAAGACCGGCCTGATCATCGTGATCACTACAGATTGCGTGAGCCTCCGCTGCACACAGGATAGCCTCGGCGTATTTGTCCTGGCCTGCCAGGCATCGGGCCGCCAGAAGGGTGCTTTGGGTGATGCCGGCCGTGTAGTTCAGACTCTCGGAAGCTGATTTAAGGGCAGAAGCTTCAGCCAATGTTCCCGATAAATCCTGATTCAGAAGTCCCCAAAGCTCCGATATACGCCGTTCAAGTTTCTCTATCTCATGGTTTCTCATGACTTCGGTTACCCCCAAAACTCCAGAATCCATAGGATCCTCCTCTATTACGGCGGACGGTTCAGTAAAATCTTGATGCTACGATTTTTTGAGAATCAAATTCGTACGGAAATACGGATGCGGGTATCGGACAGATTGAGATGAACCAATCCAGATGCATCGGGTTTACTTACCATTATAGAACAGCTTGATATTTTAGAATAGGAGGGAATCCAATTCTTGTTATAGAAGCGTGGGTATTGACTGGAAGTGAAATACAATCTGAGTATGAGTGAATATGTCCCCATGACAGGGCGTTTCCAATCACGAAAAACGGTTATGACTAAGAAAAGAGACCCTGAGCAAGCCTAAAAAGGCAGTTCGGGGTCTCATTGTGTCTCTGCGCCACTTACATCACTTCAGGTCGAAACGGTCTGCGTTCATCACCTTCGTCCAGGCTTTAATGAAATCCCGAACAAATTTCTCCGCGGCATCCTCACTGGCGTAAATCTCCGCCAGGGCCCGGAGCTCGGAATTCGAGCCGAAGATCAGGTCAACAGGGGTCCCTGTCCATTTCAGTTCCCCCGTTTTGCGATCATACCCCTGGAACACGTCCCTTTCATCAGAGGCGGCTTTCCATACGGTGCCTATATCCAGCAGATTCACAAAGAAATCATTGGTCAGTTTTTCCGGCTGTCCGGTGAAAACACCGTGGGGCAGCTTTTTAAAGTTTGCATTGAGAGCCCGCATCCCGCCTACCAGGACTGTCATTTCAGGCGCAGTCAGTCCCAGCAGCTGTGCACGGTCAACCAGCAGCTTTTCAGCGGAGACGGTGTATTTCCCTCTGCTGTAGTTACGGAAGCCATCTGCAATGGGCTGAAGCACGGAGAACGATTGCACGTCGGTCTGCTCTTGGGAAGCGTCTGTCCGGCCGGGGGTAAAGGGTACCGGCACATGAAAGCCGGCGTTCCTTGCGGCCTGTTCCACCCCGGCGCATCCGCCGAGGACAATCAAATCCGCAATAGAAACCCTTTTATTGCCTGACTGAGCGCCGTTGAACGCAGTTTGGATTTTTTCCAGGGCTTGCAGCACGGTTTGAAGCTGTTCAGGCTGGTTGATCTCCCAATCCTTCTGGGGAGCCAATCGGATACGGGCCCCGTTGGCGCCGCCCCGCTTATCAGAGGTGCGGAAGGTCGATGCGGATGCCCACGCTGTGGAGACTAGCTCGGATACCGTCATGCCGGATGCTAAGAGATGGCCCTTCAGCTGGGCAATATCGGTTTCGTCGATCAGTTCAAAATCAACTGCGGGGAGGGGGTCCTGCCAGATCAGCTCTTCGGTTGGAACCTCGGGGCCAAGGTAACGGGATCGGGGCCCCATGTCCCGGTGGGTCAATTTGAACCAAGCCCGGGCGAAGGCATCCGCAAACAGCTGAGGATTCTCCTGGTACCGCTTGGCTATGGGCCGATAGATGGGATCCATCCGCAGGGCAAGGTCGGCAGTGGTCATCATGGGGGCGTAGCGCTTGGAAGGGTCATGGGCGCCGGGGACGGTGTCTGCGGCGGCAGGATCCGTGGGGATCCATTGATAGGCACCGGCAGGGCTCTTTACCAGATCCCAGTCATATTTGAAAAGGGTGTCGAAATAGCTGTTGTCCCATTGGGTGGGCGTAGGATTCCAAGCGCCTTCTATGCCGCTGGAAATCGTGTCGGATCCTTTTCCGGTGCCAAAGCTGCTCCGCCATCCCAGTCCCTGTTCTTCAATGCCGGCGGCCTCCGGTTCAGGGCCCACATGGGTGGCGCTGCCAGCACCGTGACATTTGCCGAAGGTATGGCCCCCTGCAATCAGGGCCACCGTCTCCTCATCATTCATCGCCATCCGGGCAAAGGTCTCACGGATATCCTTACCGGATTCGACCGCGCTGGGATTCCCGTTGGGTCCTTCCGGGTTCACATAAATCAACCCCATCTGCACCGCTGCCAGTGGATTTTCGAGGTCCCGCTCACCGGAGTAGCGCTGATCTCCAAGCCACTCACTTTCAGTGCCCCAGTAGATATCCTCTTCGGGCTCCCAGACATCCTCCCGACCGCCTGCAAAGCCAAAGGTTTTGAAGCCCATGGATTCCAACGCGCAATTGCCGGCAAGGATCATCAGATCGGCCCAGGAAATGCGCTTTCCATACTTCTGCTTGATGGGCCAGAGCAACCGCCGGGCCTTATCCAGATTGATGTTGTCCGGCCAGCTGTTCAGCGGTGCAAAGCGTTGGGTTCCGGACCCGGCGCCGCCGCGGCCGTCCCCTGTGCGATAGGTACCGGCACTGTGCCAAGCCATGCGGATAAAAAGGGGACCATAGTGTCCGTAATCGGCTGGCCACCACGGCTGGGAATCCGTCATCAGGGCGACCAAGTCCTTCTTCAGTGCATCAAGGTCAAGTTTTTTGAATTCTTCAGCATAACAGAAGCCTTCGTCCATAGGATTGCGCAGGCTCGAATTCTGATGAAGAATCTTCAGATTCAATTGGTTCGGCCACCAATCACGATTCGTTGTGCCGCCGACAGGCCGATGCCCTGTCATGCCCGTTACAGGACATTTACTCTTTTCGCCCATACCGATTCCTCCTTCACTCTGTGGGGTCCGCGAATGCCGCCGCACAGCTGCGGCGGCCATTCCGGTTGCCAATCGGACTATAGATACCCTGGATCCGGTGGGGGGTAACACGAAACCCGCCGGTTCTGCCAAGTAATTTGTCAACAAAACAGGAAACTGTTATGATGAAGCAACAGGCAAATTGAAGTCAACGGACAATCAGAGGACTGAATATACAATGAAAAAAATAGTGGTGGGCATACTTGCGCATGTTGATGCGGGGAAGACCTCCCTGTCTGAAAGCATGCTTTTTTTAAGCGGAAAAATCCGGAACCTTGGCCGTGTAGACAACCGGGACGCCTATCTGGATACCCATGAGCTGGAGAAGCGGCGGGGAATCACCATTTTCTCCAAGCAGGCGGTATTCAGCGCCGGCGATACAGAAATCACCCTACTGGATACCCCTGGCCACGTGGATTTTTCCGCGGAGATGGAACGGACCCTCCAGGTTCTGGACTATGCCATCCTGGTCATCAGCGGGGCCGACGGCATCCAGGGCCATACGAAGACCCTGTGGCGTCTGCTTCAGATCTATGGGATTCCGGTTTTCATTTTTATCAATAAGATGGACCAGAACGGCACGGATCCCGCTGCGCTTCTGACCCAGGTGAAGCAGGAGTTGGGGGACCCGTGCATCGCTTTCGATGAGCCCTTTTCAGCGGAAGCCCATGAGCAGTTGGCCCTGTGCGACGAGGACGCCATGGAGGCTTATCTGGAGCACGGAACCCTCCCTTCGGAGGAAATTCAGCGGTTGGTGACGGCGCGGAAGGTTTTTCCGGTGTACTTCGGTTCGGCCCTGAAGCAGTTGGGGGTTGAAGGCCTCATGAAGGGGCTGGGGGCCTATACCGTCGCCCCCAACTATCCCGAAACCTTTGGCGCCAAGGTGTTTAAGATATCCCGGGATCCACAGGGCAACCGCCTGACCCATCTGAAGATCACCGGAGGGGTCCTCAGGGTCAAGGACAGCATCAAAACCGAAGCCTGGGAGGAAAAGATCAACCAGATCCGCATCTATTCGGGGGAACGCTTTGAAGCGGTCGGCAGTCTGGCGGCCGGGGCGGTCTGTGCGGTGACGGGGCTGTCTGCGAGCAGGGCCGGTGAGGGATTTGGCGCTGAAACTGTGTCCGGCGCTCCGGTTCTTGAGCCGGTATTATCCTACAAGCTGATCCTGCCGGAGGGAGTGGATGAGCAGGTGCTGCTGCCGAAACTCCGTCAGCTGGAAGAGGAAGACCCGTCCCTGCGTCTGGTCTGGAACGAAATCTTGAAGGAGATTCACGTCCAGATGATGGGGGAGGTGCAGCTTGAAATCCTGCAGGCCCTCATACAGGAGCGCTTCGATGCGGCGGTGACCTTCGGGGAAGGCCACATCGTCTATAAAGAAACCATTTCAGAGCCCTGCGAAGGGGTCGGGCATTTTGAACCCCTGCGGCACTACGCGGAGGTCCATGTTCTCCTGGAGCCAGGGGAGCGGGGCAGTGGGCTTCAGTTTGCAGCGGCCTGCAGTGAGGATCTTCTGGATAAGAACTGGCAGAGGCTGGTGCTGACCCACCTCCAGGAAAAGATCCATTTAGGGGTGTTGACGGGATCCCCTGTCACCGATCTGAAAATCACCCTGGTGTCGGGGCGGGCCCACAATAATCACACCGTGGGGGGCGACTTTCGGGAAGCCACTTACCGGGCGGTGCGCCAAGGGTTAAAGGCGGCAAAGTCGGTCCTCCTGGAGCCTTATTACGCTTTTCGGCTGGAGCTTCCCGGAAGCTTGGTGGGCAAGGCCATGGCAGCCATCGATCACATGAACGGCAGCTGCGGCATCACGGAAACCCAGGGGGATCAGGTGGTTTTGTCCGGCTCGGCGCCGGTTTCTGCCATGCAGAATTACCACAGGGAGGTGGTGGCCTTCACCAAGGGTCACGGCCGCCTGACGACCACCCTTCAGGGCTATGAGGTCTGCCATACCTCCGAGGCCGTGATCAGCCGGATCGGCTATGATTCTGAGCGGGATGTGGAAAACCCCACCGGCTCCATCTTCTGCCAACAGGGCGCAGGGTTTTACGTCCCTTGGGATCAGGTGAAGGATCATATGCACCTGGAGAGCTTTTTGAAGCCTGAGCAGACGCCCCTGGAAAAAGTCGGCCGTGAAGGGACAGCAAGGGGCGATGAAGCCTGGATCAGCCTTGAAGAAATCGATCAGATCATCAATAGCACATACTATGCCAACCAGGGCAGGAAATCAGTCTGGAAGAAGCGTAAGACCGCTCAGGAGAGCTACTATGAGGGACCTTCCTCTTACGCGCCCAGACCGCCGAGGTCCGAGGGCGAAGAATACCTGCTGGTGGACGGCTACAACATCATTTTTGCCTGGCCGGAGCTGAAAGCCTTGGCGGAAGTGAATCTTGAAGCGGCCCGGATCCGCCTGCTGGATACCCTCTGCAATTACAAGGGGATCAGGGAGGGCCGCATCATCGTGGTGTTCGATGCCTACCGGGTGGAAGGGCGCCGCGAGACTGCGGAGGACTACCACAATATCTCCATCGTATTCACCGCAGAGGCCCAGACTGCAGACCAGTACATCGAGAAATTTGCCAGGGATCACCGAAAAAAAATCCGAATCACCGTGGCAACCTCCGATGGCCTGCAGCAGGTGATCATCCGGGGTGCAGGCTGTGATCTCCTCTCGGCTCGGGAGCTGAAGGAAGCGGTGGACCAGGCCTTAGAGCAGATGGCGGCCGACCACCTGACCCCCGATAAAAAAGGGCGACCCACCCTTCAGGATATCTTGACCGAGGAGGAGAAGAATCGTTTGAAGGGGAAAGCTTAATTTGCATCTGATATCTTGTGTTCGCTATTAAATCTGAGTTACAATATGATCACAGGTCATGCATTTTATAACGGGATATGGTTAAATGAATCATCCCCCTATTTAAAGGAGTACTTGAAAATGGATATGACAGTATGGATTGCGAGTTCCGTTGTTCTGGCTGTTGCTGTAGGAGGCGGAGTTTTCTTCTACCGTCGCAAAAGCAAAGAAGTGATGCTGATGTTCGAACAGATTTCCCAAACGGCAAGACAGATTCCTCAGCAGAAGAAACCTGGCTACATCCTCTACATGTTCAAGGAAAGCATTCGAGCTTCCAAAACCAAGAAGGGGAGCGTTCCGCGCAAAATCAACGACCCCAGACAGATTGAGGCGCAGGTTGTTCAGATGAACAGCATTCTGAAGGACCGATCCAAGGTGACTGATAAATCCATGAAGCGTGCCCTTCAAACCTTCGACAGCTACATGGATTGGGAAAAGAAGCGGACATCCAAGGCCAGAAAATCCGCCTGAGATGTGTGCCTGCCATCGGATTTTATAAACCAAATTTCAGTAAAAAGTGCCCTGTCATTGGTCTAAAGACTCATGACAGGGCACTTTGACATTCAACCCGAAAAACAGAAGGGCACATTTGAATCACAGGCTCAGCTCCGTCATAGGATTCCCAAACGGTTTTTTGCCTCCGGGAGCCGCTGGAAGAACTCGGCGTAGAAGTCCTCGGTGTCCGGCGGAATCCGATAAAAGGACTCCAGCAGATCTTCCTGGATAGTTTTCAATTCCTGCGCGTCACGGATGAACTTGACCCGGAACGCCAGGGCTTTCAGCAACTGGTGCCATGCCAGGAGAAAGGCTTTATTCGCCGTGTAGTTCTGAATGCCAATCCATTTTTTCACTTTGATTTTGGCTAAACGGGGTTGGGTGCAGGCGCCCACCTGGACAAAATACTTGAAGTCGTCTTGCTCATAGATCCTTCCCAGGGGAAACAGGCGGCAGATATTGGGTCTGAAGCCGTGGATGGCGCACCGGTCAGTGCTGTCTAAAAACCCGCATCGTTCCTGCTCCCCATGCATTTTGAGGTGGGGGAGCGCAATCTGATTATCTGAGCGCAGCTCAAGCCGATCCACCAGCAGGTCATCAAAGGGCCTGTTCAAATGGCGTGCGATTTCGTACACATCAAAAGGGGTCAGCACCACCAGGTCGCCGACCCCATGACAGCAGGCACTGCAGCCGTTACAGCCCCCGGTATCTGCTTTGACCATATCGTTGATATCGTAGAGCCTGCCATCGGAAATGGCATCTAAATTCACATCGGGTTTCATTGGGCATCTCCTCATTGATGACGCGCTGTATTCTAACCGGAAGCCGGTATCCGTGTAATCAGGTATCCTTCCGCAATATTCCGAGGCATTCCTCGCAAGCAAATATCCTTGAAACGGACTTCGGTGAGGTATCGTTCTCCAATACCAGCTTCAGGCTTCTCTCATGCAGTTCAGACAAGCGATCCTCAGCTCTGGTTTGGGAGGAATGGTGCAGACAAAAAGAGTGGTCCATCATTTCGCCACTGAGATTCGATCTGCACTCTCCTGAACGTTTCATCTGCACCCAACGCCATTTGAAAGTATATGCACATTATACGTCTGTTATTTCATATAATATACGATTTTTGAAATAACGGACATGATAAGCGTATCATATTTCAATGACGAAGAGCAGTTCTGTGCACCCGGGACGGTTGTTGAAGGGATTATTGCTTTTGGAGCACCGAAAAGAAATTCAAAAATTGAAATCTGTGATTCCCCGACTGTTAATGTAAAAGCGAGAATCATCCACCCTGTTTCATCAGGCGGGATGATTCTCGCTTTTCAACGGATTTGATTCAACATGACCACATCGTTGTTCATCTTGGCTGCTTAATGTTTTCTACTGTCTACGTAAGGGGGGGCAAACTCAGCGAGGCAATAAAACACCCTTAGATCATGCTGTTTTTTAACACCTGGACGATTTCATCAGGTGTTAACATCTTGTAGCCGCCTTTCAGGATGAAAGACCCTTTTGCAATGCCTTCAAGCATGTCTTCAGTGACGCCCAAATCCCTGCTGCTCATCACAAGGCCAATCTCGTTCATATAGGCCTCCATTTGTTCCAGACCCTCTTCTGCAATTTGTGCATCTGTTTTTCCCTCAGGGTTTACATTCCAGACATTGATGGCATACCGTTTAAATTTTTGAAGCCCATAAGGCATGATGAACCGGTAATAGGGCAGCGAGATGGCGGACAGCGTCATGCCGTGAGTCGCATCGGTATAAGCACCGATGGACTGCCCGATCATGTGAACCATCCAGTCGGAGGATTTTCCTTTTGATACAAGGGTATTGAGCGCCCAGGTTGCCGTCCACATGATATTGCTCCGTGCTTCGTAGTCGGTGGGGTTCTTTTTAGCAACTTTGGAGCTGCGGATCAACGACTTGAGCAGCCCCTCCATGAGATAGTCCGAGGTGTTGTCGTCTTCACCAGAGAAATACTGTTCCAGGATATGGGACATGATATCAAAGAATCCGGCGACCATCTGATATTCTGGCAGGGTGTAGGTCAATACAGGATTCAAGACCGAAAATTTCGGAAAAACATTTTCGCCAAACACATGGCCGATTTTCAGTTTTGTTGCATGATTAGTGATCACTGACCCGCCGTTCATTTCAGAACCGGTGCCGACCATGGTCAGAACACAGCCTACAGGGATGATCTTGTTATCAACATCCTCCATTCTGAGATAGTATTTGCCCCACGGATCTTCCTCACAATAGGCCGAGACAGAAACGGCTTTCGCGTAATCGCATACTGAGCCACCGCCCACTGCCAGAATCAAATCAACAGCGTTGGTTTTAGCCCGTGCGCAGCCTTCATAGAGCTTTTCGACAGTAGGATTGGGCATAACCCCTGCATCCTCAAAGACCATTTTGTCGTTGTCTGCGAGGATTTTGATGATCTCATCGTAGAGCCCGGTTTTCTTAATGGAACCACCGCCATAGACCAACAGCACATTCTTTCCGTACTTGGGCAGCTCCTCATTTAAGGACATTAAGGACGCCTCTCCGAAATACAATTTTGTGGGGTTTGAATAGCTGAAATTTCCTAACATGTTTTATCCTCCAAATGTTTTTATTTTTCAATTTCAAATGTAACCGATACGTTCCCGTTTCCCAGTGCTTCTGCAAGCCCGGCAGATTCTTCAATTCGACCGAGAGAGGTATAGCTGTACGATGTGGAAAAGCTCTTGTAGAACAAGACCAGACAATCCGAGCCGTAAAGCATCAAATCCCCCGCTTGAATTCCATTGACCCGCACAGCAGCTGAAGGCAGGTTCTTAGAAAAGTTAAAATACTTTTCGTTTCCATTCAGTTCACGCATCTCCATCGTAAGGGGGAGCTCTTTCAACAGTGCTTTAGCCGAAGGATTATCGTGTAAAGTGGCTTGAAATGATTGGTTTCCGATATGAATATTGATTGTTGGCATCGCTGCAGGGACATCCGTGAGCTTTGCTGAGTTGTCCTGACCGCTGTTTTCTTTGACCGGGCTCGACTCTGCGATGGGGCTGTTGATTGTTTGAGTCGTTGCGAGTACTTCCGAACTTTTTACTGAAGTGTCCTGAACACTGTTTTCTTTGGCCGGGCTCGCTTCTGCGGTTGAGGTAACCGCCGATGGGATTTGGTTCGTTGTTTCACTCTCCCTCGCATCAGGCTGATCGGTAGATGCTGCGCAGGCAGAAAATATCAGCATAACCGCGATTGATAAAATTAAAAGACGTAAATGTTTCATATCACACCCCAGTTTCTCGGGGATACCCCTTTAAGTTACACTTGATCGCTTTGAATTCTCTTGATCATCTTTGCCGGCACACCGCCGACGATGACGTTTATAGGTACATTCTTGGTGACAACGGCACCTGCGGCAACAATAGCACCATCACCAATGGTCACACCGGCTAGAATAGTGGCATTGGCTCCAATCCACACATTATTACCAACGGAAATCGGTGCAGGGTGCATATCACTGCGTTTTCTTGGATCGATGTCATGATTCAGTGTTGCCATAACAACATTGTGACCAATCAAGGTTCCATCCCCAATCGTTATGCCCCCATGGTCCTGGAACCGGCAGCCTGAATTGATGAAGACGTTCTTGCCGATGGAGATATTCTTGCCACAGTCCGTGGTAAAAGGCGGAAACAAACCAAAGGATTCATCCACGGGTTTCCCGATCAGTTCAGAAAAAAGACGGCGAATTTCCTCGGGTTCATGGTAAGACGTATTTATCTCGCTGGTTATTCGCAGCGCTTCTTGGCTGAGAAAGTGCATGAATTTGTGCATCTCCGATCCGCCTGTAACCGTTTCCCCACGATCCATATGTTCTAAAAACGCTTCAAGTTTCATTGACTCTCCTTCGCAATATGAAGTGATTCCAGCCATGCAGAAAGTTGCCCGCTACGCTCCTTGTATCGCACGAATGTATTCAGAATCAGAAACTTCATCAAGCCATACTACCGGGCCATTTTGGGTGCTGGGGCTAATGCCGATGTGTGAAAACGAATTGTCCAGTGAGGCACCATGCCAATGAATAACATTCGCTGGAATTTCAACGACATCGCCTTTGGTTAGCCGACGGGCTTTTTGGCCCTTTTCCTGGTAGTATCCGATGCCGTCTGTGCAGAGCAATAATTGGCCGCCGGGGTGAGAATGCCAATCGTTACGGCAGCCTGCTTCAAACAGCACGTCATAAACTTGGCAATTGTAGTCTCCGTTCAAGTCTGGTATCAGAAAGTTCACAAAAGCAGTTCCCTTGAAGTTTGTGTCCATTTTGACGCCTTTAGCGAAAATTTGATTGTTAGCCATCATCTTATCCTCCTTGAAAACCTTAATATTGATTTGGAGCCAACTCCATGTTACTATCAGGTTAGCATCTGGAGTTAACTCCAAGTCAAGCGTTATACGAAAATATTCTTGAAGGGTAGATAAACATGACGATTGCAGAGGTTGCGAAAAGGTTTGATTTGACTCAAGACACGCTTCGCTATTATGAAAAAGTCGGACTCATACCAAGAGTCACCCGCACTTCTGGTGGTACAAGAAATTATAATGAGTACGATTGCGGCTGGATTGACTTCATCAAATGTATGCGGAGTTCAGGGGTGCAAGTTGATGCCCTTGTTGAATATGTACGGCTTTTTGAGCAAGGTGATTCCACTGCGGATGAGCGAAAGCAAATACTGGTAAGAGAACATGATCGAATTGCAGAACAAATTGCTGAAATGCAGGGCACCTTGGATCGTTTGAGCAAAAAAATTGAGCGTTATGAAAAGGATATCGCCCCAGCAGAAAAGGAACTGATCATAGATCAAAACAATAAATAAACACAAGGTTCGCTGCAATTACCATGATGCTGCGAACCTTGTGTTTATTTGCCCCATATCAGAAGGATATGAAGAACATGACAACTCATACTCCTCTGAATGCTTGATGCTTCTGAAATGGTTTAAAATGGACTTGGATTAGCAGATTCCCCTGATGGAAATGTTCTCAGGAATGCCTAAGTATCTCATCACCGCCCTCACATTGGGTGCAAGCGCCTTGCTAAAATCCCTGCGACATTCTTATGCTACGATGACTTTAACGGTGCCACCGGAGTATAAAACCCTATAAATGGCCAGCAAAGATGGCTTTGTCATCTGGACCTTCCCAGGTCCGATGATGATTGCTTTGTCCTTGGTCAGCTCCCGATGCACAACATATTTTGCCACACTGAACAGGAGCATCAAAAGAATCATGAGATATCCGATGGCTTCCACCTTCTGGGGGAGTACACGTACAGCGAGTTACGTTCCTTTGTCGCTTTTTTCGTAAGGGTCTCCGTCTTGCTATTCCTCAGTTTTGGTCCTCTGTCAAGAAATCGGACAACCTAAACTTAGTTTTTCTGCATGAAGTTG
>CAYRIO010000006.1:0-162610 GCA_964424355.1 uncultured Peptostreptococcaceae bacterium | reverse complement strand
ATTTTTAATAATTGAATCGTTTTGGATTGTTCAGTTTTCAATCTCCAGGTTCGTTGCGGTCGGCCTGACTGCTCAGTTTCAAGCGGCTTGCTCGAGGCGACTTAGTTATCCTACCACCCTGCCCCCCACTCCGTCAATAGGTGATTTCAAAATCTTTCTCATAATATTTTTCGACTTCGTCACCATTTAATGTAGATACACGGATATGCTCCCTGAAATCAAATTGATTTCAGGGCAGGATTCACTTCAAAGTCATTGCTCAGATTTTATTTTCAATGCTCCTCTTGCTTTATTCCTAGAGACAGGTTATTATATCGTTATAACTAGATATAACGATATAATAACCCCATAAGGAGTGATTCCTCTTGATCGATCCAAACACGTTTCTCACCTATGCTTTACCCGTTGGCGTTGTGCTTTTCCTGTTTGCAAGAAAGAAGGCTCTTACGATGAATACACATGTTAAGAACATCTCTGGCGAAGAAGCCGGCACGCTCCTCAATGAACATAAGGGTATCCTCATCTTAGACGTTCGAACACCAGGGGAGTTTTCAGGCGGCCATATCCCTGGGGCTCGAAATATCCCTGTCCAGGAACTGCCCCGAAGAATCTCTGAATTAGAAAAATACGCAGATCAACCCATTCTGGTTTATTGCGCTTCTGGCGGAAGAAGCCCAGGAGCTGTTTCCACTTTGCTGAAATCTGACTTCACAAACATCTACCATCTGAGCCGAGGCATTTCATCCTGGCGCGGAAAAATAAAGAGGTAGCCACCATGGACCATCAAAAGCTTTTATATGAAGAAACCGCAGAAATCCTAAAAGCTCTGGCCCATCCGATCCGATTATGCATTGTACAGAACTTGCTGGAACAGCAAACTTCCGGTGTGAAACCGGCAAATGTGACCCAGATGCAAAGCTGTCTCAGCATACCACAGTCCACGTTGTCACAGCATTTACAAAAGCTCCGCGCAGCAGGGATTGTCACTGGTAAAAGACAAGGCCTTGAGGTTACCTATGAGATTCTTGATACACGGATCATTGGCGTTTTAAAGTGTTTTTTTGAAAAAGAAGCAGTTGCTCTACCGAATATCTCTTTTTGACTCTGAATACGACTGGATATGAATCCCAAAACAAAAGACAGCATTTGTGAAGGCACTTAAACCTCTGCAAATGCTGTCTTTTGTGGTAAATGTATCAGAATTTCAACCTGCGGTCTCCTGCTCTCGAATCCGATCGGGGACCTTGGCATTCACACAACATTGTTCACCAATGGTAAGGCCGCTTCTGATTTTCTTTTAAAGATTCCGTTCATCCTACTATCTATTCCATTTCACACTCATTGATATTAATCCCAGCATTGTGAAGCTGCTGTTTTCCTTTTTCCTTGTCCCATCTGATTGGCGCCGATCCACGCTTCCATTTGCATCCATTTTTCGCCCATACAACCCGAAGCAACTTCCAGGCAATTTCTTTATCAAGTATGTCCGATTTAGACAACGCTGATTCAATCTGCTCTGAAAATTTCTCAAACACAGACCGATCAAATTTCTCATGAAGGTCATCGCGGGTAATGTCATCGTTGAAGCCCGATTCATTTCCGCAACACGGGCAGATATCTCCCCGATGAAACCCATCTTCCATTACATTGCCGCAAATAGGGCAATTCGTGCCTACCCCATTTTTCACTATTACCTCCTTGTCTTTTATCACCGGGGTATACTGACCGAAATTGTACATGCATGCATCGTGTTATTCTTCTAGAGGATTGAAGTATTTCATTCGCAATCTATTCTTGGGTACAAATATCTCCACTGAAATTAGACGATCCTCTTCGTTCATGATTAAAGAGCTTGGGCTCTCATTACCAATAAGCCACCCTCTGTACCGTCTGACAACATAGGGCTTTTCTAAATCTTTCACTTCAATAATCTTCATTCGCTTATCATTTATATCAAAAAAGGTTGGAATTTTGGTACCACCCTTTACCTCTTCTTCAAAATAGTACGCGTGCGAATAATAATATAAAGTAAGATTATTATCTTTAGCGCCTGTTCCACTTGAATCACCTTCAATGGCAAGCGTATACAAATCATCGGTGATGATTTGTGAGTTGATAGGAGCCATGTAGAAAAATACAACTATGGAAAATACAACGCAACAAAACACAATTATTTTTTTCGTGGCCAACACCTCCGCATGTTTGTTATTCCATAACATGTTGTGTTTTGTCTCGTGTGATAATAATAGTGAGCTCAATATTGTTGTAAATAGTTGTACGCGGCAGACATGTACAACTAGTGACTCGAGGAGTTCGGCATGGTCGGCAGCCACTCTTGCAAAGGAAACTGCCTCGACAATGCATGCATCGAATCCTTCTTCTCGCATCTCAAGACTGAGACGTTGTACAACACCCATTATACGACCAAAGAAGAGCTGTTTCAAGCGAGGTTCTGCCTCTTGAGTTGTTGTTCTCCGGCCGTATATTCCTCTGATTCACGAGTGTAATCTATCACCCTCCAGTGAACTCTGGTCTTGATAACCTTTCGAAATAATTCCTTTTCATTCCCATATAGAGTTAATTGTGGTATAGTTGTAATGTTATATTTTACCTATGGAGGTTTTAATCATGAAGCGTTATTTTTCTTGGAACGGCCGGATTAACCGGTTGAGGTATTTTTTAAGCGCTATTGTTTGCAGTGCGGCACTCATGGCTCTAGTATTTCCGATTGTATTCATTTTTTCCGGCGGCAGAATGGCAATGCTATTCGTCTATGCTCTGCTGGTCCCGTTTTGGTATGTGGGACTATGTTTGACTATCCAGAGATGTCACGATTTAAACAAATCCGGATTTTTTTCACTCCTTATGTTTATCCCAATCGTTTGTTTTTTTTGGGGCCTCTATTTGACTTTTGCTAAAGGAACTGATGGTACTAACAGCTATGGTCTTGATCCATTGATACATGGCTATAGTTCAAGTCCAGTTGATGAATATTCACCATCATGATGATCATCACCGTTTGATTATCCCTGCACCAGATCACCCCATTGTGATCTGGTTTTTCTTTTCCCCTCGCAATCACCCCACCACCTTCACCTCTGATACTCCGTTTTAATTGCGTTGAAGCCCCAGTATCTCAATCTTCATGCCTATTTCAAGAAAGCATCAGGGACGGTTTTTTTGCTTGCATCTTCACCTCCGATTCACTGAATTTGATGTCTATTGTAGTCAATCGCAATAATGCCCAGTCGAATCCCTTTCATTCTGTTGGAATTTTTGACATTGGTTTTAAGAATCGTGCTGAGATCCTTCACTGCCCATCAAAAGGAGCCCTCCTGTAGATGGAATATGCTTCAATCCTGAAATAGAATGGGCCCCGTTATGAGTGAATACCTCACAATGGGGCCCATTTTCACGCCTTCTATTTTTTCTTGATTTCCACCTGGATTGGCTTCAGATCCATCCGGATCTGGACCGCAGAGTAGCTGTCCAGATTTCCATCCTGATAACCCCAGTACCCATCAGTTTGATCTGTCTTGGAGAAAAGGATTTCGGCCCCTTGCCCTTGTTCATCGAAGCAGTAACTGGTGATTTCCGACACTGCACTGTTATCCACCAGGTTATACATGATGAAAGGCTTTACCATGCCGTAACCGCTGAAGGCTCCTGTATTGGTGATGGGCCCCTTCAGGTTGTAATATTCGTAATCCTTGGTGCTGTCCTTGGAGGCATCCGCCGCCAGTTTTCTGTCGGTCAAGGTATATACATCTCCTGGTGAAAGGAAGCTGAGATCCACATTGTTCATCTCAAGCTTAGGTCCTTTGTCCTTCTGAATCTCTCCAATAGCGTCCAAGATTCTTCATCCCTATTGCTCCGCCTTTTCCAGGGGCCCCAATGGGAGAACGGGTTATCATTGGGATAAACTGTTCAGAATCACCCATCATCGAATGGATCCTTAGCCAGTCCCCATTACCCCAGGTATCTCTCCGTGATACGTTTCAGTGTCCCATCTTCTTTCAGTAGCTGAAAGCCTTGATTAAAAAGGTCAACATAACGCTGCATGTCCCGGGTTCTGGTAAAGGCGATTCGGGTATCCGAGCCGGCCTCTTCCAAATAGCTGAAGGGCAACATGCGCACCTGACTCTGTATGCCGTTGGATGCAATGTAATAGCGTGCTGCATGTTCGTTCATGATCAGACAGTCGATCTGCCGCTTCATCAATTTTCGAAACAGGATCTCCTCTTTGTCACTGATCCATTGGATGCCTCCTTAAACAGATTTCCTATCAGCGATTCCACCCTGCGTTTTTCCTACGCTACTAGCTACTGACGACTGTTTAGGTTAACATATTGCAATTTCCGTTCCAATCTCCCTCCACTTTACTAAAAACAACAGTCCGCACCGGGGGACGATGCGGACTGTTGTTTTCAGGCATTTCAGTACGAGCTTGAGATGCTCGTTTAGCTGAACCCGATCATGACTGCGATGACAATGAATGTTGCACCGAATACGAAGAAGAATGCCTGCATCCTCACCTGGAACTTCGCCCATGTTATCCAATCGATCCGTGCAACCCCCAGGACACCCATCAGGGAGGCTGAGGTTGGAACAATGGCATCCGCAAAACCGGACCCCAGCTGGTATGCCAGACAAGCCACCTGGCGCGTTACCCCCACTAAATCGGAAAGGGGTGCCAGAATCGGCATGGTCAGTGCTGCCTGACCGGAGTTGGAGGTAACGAAGAAATTGAACACAGTTTGGAAGGCATACATGCAAACGGCTGTCACACTGGCAGGAAGCCCTTTCAGTGCATTCCCTGCGGCGTTCAGGATTGAGTTGAGTACCGTAGGGGATGAAGCGCTGGCACCGCCCAGAACCAATAGGATTCCCTTGGCCATACCCACCACCATGGCCGCACCCACCAGATCACCGGCTCCACTTTGGAACGAGGACGCAATATCGTTGATCCCCATGTTCTCCAGCTTGAAAATCACCCCGATGATCCCGGCAGCAAGTCCCATGACAAAGAACTGTGAAGCGATCTCGGGAATATAATACCCTTTTTCAGTCACACCCCAGACGATCCATACGATCCCTGCCAAGACTGTCAGGAGTACGAGGGCATCGCCCAGCTTGAACCTCGGGTTTTCAATCTTGGTGTCGGCCATGCGGTCCCGGAAGTATTGATCCGATTTATAGACGAGGGACATTTCCGGATTCTTCTTGATCTTATTGGCGTAGAGTGTCAGGTATACCACGCTGGCACCGGTGAGGATCACCCACATGACAATCCTGAACTGCGCTCCGGAAAGCACCGGAACCCCGGCAATTCCCTGTGCCACTGCAATCCCAAAAGGATTCATCCAAGAAGCGGCATTTCCTACCTGTGTTGCAACAAAGGTGATGGCAACCCCCACCAGGGAGTCGTAGCCCAGGGCGATGACAAAGGGAATGACAATCATCGCAAAGGGAATGGTCTCCTCCGACATGCCAAAGACCGCCCCCCCTAAGGAAAAGAGGGTGAACAGCAAGGGAATGATCAGGTGCTCAGCCCCTTTGATCTGATTGATGAAGGCATAGATTCCGGCATCGATGGCGCCTGTACGCATGATGATGCCGAATGCGCCGCCGATGACCAGTATGAAAGCTACGATTCCGACCGCGCTGCCCCACTTGTCTCCGGTTACCAGACCCTCAAACATGTAGTTCAGGACACCAAAGCCGTAAAAATCATCGGTTCCCCAGAGATTCGTCGGTTTGGTTAGGGCCTTGGAGGTGTCATAGACGTCCTGTCCGTAGAGACTGTACAGGGTCGATTCGCCGAGGCCGATTTCCTCCAGAGCCCCTTCATTCCACTCCGCTTTATCCGTTGCCAGGAAAGCATCCAGGGCTTCCTTGTCAATCTCCTTTTCGGTCAGAACGGCTTCATCTGCAGAAAGGCCCTTCAACTTCTCTTCCAGCTTCATGACATCCAGAGGATATTGATAACGGAAGGATTCAGCAATAAGGACGGTCTTCGTTTTTTCTTTCCCATCAGCATTGGTATACGTCACATCATGGGTGTCGAACTTTCCCAAGGGCACCAGGAAAGTGAGCAGCCAGCAGAACATCACCACACCGAAGATGATTACGTACGTGTGGGGCATCCGCCATTCTCTTGCTTTTTTCGTTTTTTCAGACATATGCGTTCCTCCTTGCTGGATTGTACCAATAAATCATCGCAAAGAGCGTGCCAACATAAGAATCCTGGAACAAACGACTAAAAAGGCAGTTTTACAGAAAAATCATTTCAAAGTGATCGGCAATTTCCGGATCAACCCCCATTAAACCGGGTTTTAATGGGTTTACAACCCTTTGATTCACCCGTTTAACCCATTGAATAGGAATCAGTTTCAGACATCCCCCAGTTCTATGCCCCGGCGGCCTGGATAAATCCGAACCTTCCCCTGGGCAGCCAGCATCTCAAGTCGACCCCTGATTTGATTCTCACTCAGTGGAACGCCCCTCTTTTCAGCGATTTGGGCCAGACTGCGCCGTCCCACACGGATGCCGGCACCCCGCATTTCCCGAACCCAGCCCAGGATCACATCCAGATCATTTTCTTCCAGAGGGGGTTCTGCGTATTCTGCCTTGTGAATTTGATTGGCGGATGTCATGAGATCCGGGGGTAAATTCTCAAGCCCAGCCACTGGACTGTCACAGACCGCTGTCAGATACTCTGCAACGCTCTCCAGTTCCCGGACATTTCCTGGCCATGGGTATGTCTGAAAATGGGCCTGAACCTCAGGAGACAGAAGCAAATCCTCCCGATTATTCCGCTGGAGGAACCAATTGAACAGCATGGGGATATCGGAACGCCGCTCCCGAAGGGTCGGGGTATTGAGGTACAGCCGTTTCAGGCGGAAGTAGAGATCCTCTCGGAACTTCCCGGTGGTACACAGCTCTGAGAGCTGCCGGTGGGTGGCAGCGATGATCCTGACATCGATGGGGATGATATCCGTGCCCCCCACCCGCATGACCTCTTTTTCCTGCAGCACACGGAGCAACCGGGCCTGGATTCTGGGGGAAATATCTCCGATTTCGTCCAGGAATAGGGTTCCTCCATCCGCCTGTTTGAAGAGTCCCTGTTTTCCGCCCTTCCGGGCCCCGGTGAAGGCCCCTTCAACATAGCCGAAAAGTTCACTTTCCACCAGATCTTCCGGCAAGGCGCTGAAATTCACCGCCAGAAAAGGGCCCTCCGAGCGGCCGGAGGCCTTATGGATGGCGCTGGCAAAGAGCTCTTTCCCGGTGCCGGTCTCCCCCTGGATCAGGACCGCCAGCTCGGTCCGGGCCAGTTTTTTTCCATTGCTGATGGCCTCCTTCAAAATCGGCGACTCTCCCAGGATGTCCTCAAAGCTGTATTTTGCAACATGTCCCTTCCGCAGCAGGTCCCGACGCAGGGTCAGAAGCATCCGGTCCTTTTCCGCACTGTCCCGAACCGTGCAGACAATGGCCCCCCGCTGCTCCACCGTGAACCGGTTCAATATGTATTCCCGCTGATTGAGGACCACGGCCCGATCGGCCCCTTCCTCCGAATTCATCAGAAAATCCACTTCCTCCGATTTGAAGAATTGCTGCACCAGCCTTCCCGCTGCTTTGCGATGGCTCATGCCGAAGATTTCCTCACACCGCTGATTGAACATGGTGATCCTGCCGGATCGGTCGAAGCCTAGAATCCCGTCATTGACCCCATCCAGCACCTGCATGAGATACGCGTTGAGGCGCCCCTTTTCTTCAATGGATTGATAGAGCTCCCGGTGCAGCCGGATGATGGTTTCAAAATACCGGGCCGACACCAGATTGGCCTTTTCATCCAGCAGATCCAGCCGTTCCAGGATTTCAACCACCGTTGTCAGATCAATGACCCGGGGCCCGATGTCGATGACCTGACTGACAAATCCCGGCACCAGCTCCCTTTCCCCCAGGGTGATGGCCCGCTCCGGGCCCTTGGTGATACCGCATCCTGGATAGTATGGAATCATCTCAAAATGGGTCAGTCCCAGGCTGGTGATCAGCGCAACGGACTCCTCAGCGGTTTCCCGGGTATCGTTGACCAGCAAAAGCTTCTGCCCCCCGGGAATGGCAAAGAGTTCATCCAGCCGCGTCATGTCCAGGGTCCGCCGTGCCGTCACACAGGGACAGGAAGCGTCAATCCAAGGCATGGCCTCCGCGCGGATCAGATCTGTGGACAGCACCGCCAGGTCTGGAGATACCTGCCGGCTCAGGCCTTTATCCGTGGCATAGCTGTCTATCTCAACAACCCCCTGAAGAACTGATTCCAGCTGTGCCTTCAGCTCAATCCGCGTTGATTCTGTCCCTGTGAACAATGTCACTGTCTTCATCTGCACACCCTCACTCTCCGTTAACGCCTGCAACATTCCACCCATTGATACCCTCTGATTCACCCTTTGAAGCACCCGATTCCATCAAAAAAGCCCTGCCCTGATTTCAAGGCAGAGCTCGACTGATCATTCAAAGGTTCCCCGCACCAGGGGTTCTCCATACGCCACCATCTGCCGTCCCTTTGCAAAAACGTGGACAATCTCCAGGCTCTCCCGGTCCGCCAGGACCACATCGCCCCAGCATCCCACATCCAGCTTCCCCATATCCTGCAGCCCCAGAAGAGCCGCCGGGGTGGAAGTGACTGCACAGATGGCCGTACCCAGGGGAACCCCCAGGGCTACGGCGTCACGGACTGCCCCGTAGAGGGAGGCCGGCTTTCCGATGGTGATCCCGGTGAGATTTCCAGCCTTATCGAACACCGGAAGACTTCCCTGAGCATCAGAGGAAAAGCTGATCCGGTCCACAGCCACCCCGGCATCCAGGCAGCGGGCCATGGCCTCCCCGGCTGGAACCTCTCCTTCTTCAATGAAAAGGGGGATAGTACAGGTGGTGAAATCAATCAATCCTCCCCGCTTCCCATACGCCACCGCATTTTGGAACAGCTCTGGATTGCGGTTCATATGGGTGGGATAGAAGTGTTTAATGGGGATTTCCGTTTCATCCAGAATCCGCTCCAGCAACTCCAGCTTTCGGGGCCCATCCCCCAGATGGATGTTGATGATTCCCGTTTTGCCGGCCAGCATGGCGCCAACCCTTGTGTCCGCAGCTAATCGCAACAGCTCCTCATAGGTGGGCTGGGAGGAACGGTGGTCTGATAGGGCCACTTCCCCCACCCCGATGACCTTGTCAATGAGAATCAGGTCCCGCATGACGGAACCGGTGATCGTGGACAGGGGAATCCGATAGTTCCCGGTGTACATATAGGCATTGATCCCTTCAGACTCCAGGGCCCGCACCTTGGCCAGGAGGCCTTCCAGACTCCGGGTAACCCCATCGGTGCCAAGACAGCCTACAACAGTGGTAACCCCCGCCCGGGTCAAATCCGTCAGCTGAATCTCCGGGGTCCGGGTTGCAAACCCACCCTCCCCGCCACCGCCGCAAAGATGGACGTGGGCATCGATGAAGCCTGGCATGGCCGCCAGGGCCCGCCCATCCACCACCTGGATCCCAGGTAAGCCCTCCGCACACAGATCTGGGCCTATGGCAAGAATCCGACCACCGCCCAGCAGAATGTCTCCCTCTGTAAACTGCGCATTCCCGATTATCTTCACTGCTTGAATGAGTATCATGGTGTCCCTCCGATATAAGGTCTCACCGTTTATATCACGCAAGTTTCGTGCCACGATATCATTCCTCCCATTCAAGACACAGTTTGCCTTGTCACTCCCATTCTATCAAACAACCCTTCGAACTGGAAGAAACTCGTTTTCAACGGATAGGGCGTACTTAAAAATGGGGGGACATCAGATCATCGGGGACGGTTATTTTTGCTTTAATTCCACCTCTGATATGCCATCAACATTTGTTCCACTTCGAAATCGGAAATAAAAACAGAGCATTTACAAAGGCCGTTAAACCTTTGCAAATGCTCTGTTTTTATGGTCGGAGTAGCGAGATTCGAACTCACGGCCTCCTGCTCCCGAAGCTATAGGTAGGAGGGGTATCCCGTCACCAATAAGCGCCATACACGTTCAGCCAGCTTTATTCGTTAATTATAGCATAGTCATGAATGGTAAGTAAAGTTCACCGTTTTTCACCGGATTGTGCAATGCTTGTGTAATGGATTTTTAGCACCCCCCTCCCCATATTTTCAGCGGTCACCGAGCGGGGTGCAGTTTTTTCTTGCTGTTTACTTAGTCGATATATACCAGGTGCAGGTGCGGATCTCATATTTCAGTTCGTATTGAATTGTATGATCCATTATCTCGCTCTCGCACTGGTACTTGATCATCTGGTTTCCAGCCAGCTTTTCGATGTCCTGGCTGATGATCTTATCTACCATGAAAGTTTGCTGCCCCAGATCGCTTTGAATGCTTATCTTTGCAGGCCGGGGCACTCCTTTAGTTTTGAATACCGCTACCACTTCAACCGGGCGCATCATATGTCTGTCCTCGCTGCTACTTTTAACGGTTTACACTTTAAGATTATAGCGAACGTGCGTTCGTGTAAAGACCTAAATAACAAAGCCCCCGGATCAGTTAAGGTCCAGGGGCTTTTCTTATCATAAACACTATTTCAGTTGCCAGCTGATACAATACATACCTTCTTTATTGTGCCGATCCAAAACCTACCGGTGGTGGGGTGTCGTTGACAGTTGAATAAGCAATAACATAGTTTGTCAGTTGATTGTTTAGGTCGTCATCACTATCAATATCCAGTCCTGAAAACACTGCGTCTGTCTCCTCTGAAGTTATAGCATTATCACTCAAATATGCAGAGGCATATGATTTTATTAGGCCAAAATTCATTCCTTTATCCGATTTTTCGTATTCGCGATAGTGGAAAAACAACTGACTGTCCTCTGTCACTCTTCTACACTTGTTACTATAAACTGCATAAATTTGATCTTTTAGCCGCCAAGCGAATGCATGCTTCTTTTTAATTTCTTCAACTACATTTCCTGTAAGATTGTAAGCTGATTTCATTACACACCTCCATCTATTTGATATTCGTGTTTACCCTAGGTTGCACAACTTAAACAAATGGACAATAAAAAAAGCCCCCGGATCTGATAAAGGTCCAGGGGCTTCGCTCACTCAGTACATTCAATTCCTGAAGGCACATCTGCCGGCGGATGTGTCTTAGGCAGTTCTCCAACCGCGGCATCAATAAGCCATTTAATTTGTTTCCTCCAGGGGGCTGGTTTTACTCCCATATCATTCAAGAGTTCATCAATCTTTTCCTCTGCCAGGACCCGCCTTTGAATGTCGTTATCCTTCAGGTACATCCTCTCAGCGAAAATAACCGCCCGCTGGATTGCCAGGGTAACGGTTTGAAGCATGGCGGGATTGGCGCCGCGCCTGGCCAGAATAGGCGCCAGCACGAATTGCCATCCCAGCAGCAGAATGATCAGCGCAATCAGAATCATAAAAATCATATCCATGGCTTATGCCCTCCACTTCTCGTCAAGCCTGTACTGCACATCGGCCCGGAAGCCGTCCATTGTCTTGCCATACTCAGCGAGGAATGATACCGGATCCACATGGGTAGATTCGCGGTATTCCTTTGTCACCTCTTCATGACTCCTGCAGTTTTGCTTTGTTACTGTCTTCATGCCCAGGATGTAACGGAACAATCTTGCGGCAGCGTCCACAGAGGCCCAGTACACGATGTTGAATTTTTCAGGGTCGTGGCCTTTAGGATGGCACATTTCAAGCCCTATGTATTTGCTGTTGCCAGTCGGTCCGCAGT
Source organism: uncultured Peptostreptococcaceae bacterium (assembly GCA_964424355.1). Taxonomy (GTDB): domain Bacteria; phylum Bacillota; class Clostridia; order Peptostreptococcales; family Acidaminobacteraceae; genus CAZEHS01. The sequence goes on along the minus strand of CAYRIO010000006.1, from coordinate 150,817 downwards.
GCCATGCTCGCCGGTTCCAGGGAATGATCTGCAGGTCTTCGGTCCAGTCAACAAATGCATGGGCGTTGGCTTTTGTGTACCGGCTGAAAAATTTAAATTCAGCCTGCGCGGTTGCCCCTGGGGTTGCTGTTTCGTGAATAACTAAGCCTTCCGGCTTCAGTTCGATGCTGCTGAACTTCGGAATCAGCTGCTTTTTAAATGTTCTGGGTTGCATCTGCGCTATCTCCTTTCATTTCAACTGTTACGCCGTCCCTGTTCACACTGAAGGTCTTCAGGTCATCGAGGAATGACTTGCCATTATGATACTTTGACAGCTTTCTTGCCAAGCTGCTGAGGGTGCAGAATAGGAACACCCCGAACACGGCAGCAATAGCCTCCGGGCTTCCCATGCCGGATATGGCACAGTACCAAAGAATCACCATGCTGATCAGGGCGCCACCATTGTAAAGATGCTTTTCATGGTTTTCTGCCATAGGCTTCATCCTATCATCCCCCAGCCAAAGTAATCAGTTCTGGTGCTACTGCCAAAAGACCAAACAGTGCCAACAGTGCCCCCACAGCTGCAGCCGTCAGCATATCCACGGCCTTTCTCTTTGCCTGCCTGGCATAACTCAAAGCTTCCTCACCCGGAGCCTTCTCCAGTGTTTCAACCCTGGTTGCCAGCCCTTCAATGGATTTGAGCACCGCTTCACCGGGCACCCGCTCCAAATCGTACAGTCGCCCGTCATGTTCCTTCAGCAGAGCTATGGTTTCCTTCGTTTCTTTAGCCATCTGCTCCACTGCCACGCCCATCTTTACAATGGCACGGGTCTGCTCTTCCTGGGAATCCAGCCGATGATGAGCAGATTTACCCGACGCTTCAGCTGCAGTCATGCGTTCCTTGATGTCCGGCAGTTCTTTTATTGCTTCTTCAACAGCCCTCAGCCGCCATTCATGCTCCCCGTGTTGGGGGCATTTGAAATCCTCACCTGCCATTGGTCACCATCCTGTTAAAGTATCACCCACCGCCGGATCCGGTGAGGCTGTCAGAATCTCATAGACATCATCCGGATAAAGGCACTGCTCAGTCCCGCCCGGGAAAAGCACATCATAGACCATCTCGGCGCAGTTCCAGCGAAGCCCGTCGTCACCGATCCACGGCAGCCTCTTTCGGAGCCCCTCACGCCAGCTGTACTTCACCCACCGGCTCATGTAGAGTTTCAGCAGAAGCTCGGCGGGATCCCGGTCAATCGGTATGACCGTGATATCCCCCTGCTGCCAGGGATCGAACCTTGCCCGAACGCCGTGGATCCCGTCAATGTCGATCACCAGGCAGCGCCACAGAAGAATCCCGCAGTGGCTGAACCTGCCGCCGGTCCACCACCGGATCACCCGGGCCAGCGGATCGCGTCCACGGTAAAAGATAATGCCTACCATACGATGCCTGCCACCTCTTCCATCGTAGCGGCAAGCGGCACCTGGGCTTTAAGCTGTGCCACCTTTACCTGCTGGGCCATCTTGTGGGTTCCGAACGCTGTCGCGAACAGTGGGAAGGTGCTGGCAGTCAGCGTGATGATGGCGCTGTTGTCAGCCGTCTCCCACGGAAGCGTTGCCGATGTATCCATCAGAAACTGAAGTCCGGCCAGGGCAATGTTGGTCTGGTCCGGATCGACGGCGGACTTGAACAGATGGCCGTCATAGATGAAGCCTGCCTCGATAGCTTGCCGGCAGGCTTCGTTCAGTTCGGTCATTTTACTGGATTTAGCTTCTTCGAGGGTGGACGGCTCTCCGGGAAACGGTGCAGTGTGTTCCGGTGCCGGAATGTAAGCGCCGGTTTCAGTGTCGAAGCGGTCCCACGCGTTCACACCTGTTGCTGTGGTTACTCTATATTCAGGGCCTGAAGGTAACCAGATTTCGTAACTCTCGCCTTTTTCTTGCCTATAGATTTGCTGATTCTCTATTTTGAACATGACACCACCCCTTAAACAAGTCCAAAGTCCGCAGATGCATTAAGCCAAGTTACGCCTGATGCAACACACCTTACATTTACCTGTAAACTACTCAGAAAGGTAGTCGTTTGTAAATAGCTAAAAACGCTCGATCGAGTCCCGCCGGATGAACTATGAAGCATCGATGCGCCTCGGGTATACTGTTCGCCACTCGCTATGTCAGCACTTGGCAATGTGTTTGTAACACCGTCGACAATTAATTGGATTTCTGAGTCGGTGGCGGAAGCAAATGTTGACGTTAAGTAGGCAATAACTTCAACCCTGCTCAATTCACCTTTCCCAGTTGCATTGACTAATGGATACCATGTGTTTTGTGTGGCCGGGTTTTGTTTAATATCTGCCGTTCTAGGTTTAGTTATTATTAGTCCCACTGGTGTCCACGCCCCTCCACTTAAATATTCAAGATAACCGTTTGTAGCCCTGAGATTATCAGATGTCCAGATTTTCTTCCACGATCCCCATGTGGTTCCGGCAGAATAACGGATGTAGACTTCTCCCGTGGCATTGTTCAGCGGATAAGCTATCTGGGTGGTGAACCCATTATTGTCGATATGGTGCATGTTCATAATGTGGTAGTAGGAGGTTGGCAACCCCAATGTCGCCGCTACAGTGTCCGTCACTTCGTAGAAGCCAGTTTCAAGTGTGTGGGCATTGATTTCCGCAGCCGTTTTATAGCCCGCTGTTTTAGCAAAACCTGCTGCAGAAGCCGCAGGCATGTAATAGCTCCCATGCTGCCCATCCAGCAAATCCGCATCCCGGATGTTCAGGCTCACGAATCCCCCTGCCCCTGAAACCGCTGTCGAGGAGTAGCATAGCAACACCTGACTGTTTGCCGGAATCTCACCTGTGCTGATATCAGCATCGACCCCGGCCTTGAATGTCCTTATCGGTTTTGCACCCAGGCCGTTGATTTCAAGGCTTGCAGGGCCAGTATTGGCAATGGATGTCCGCATCAACACCAATAAGTTGTCTGTATAAGCGGTGATTCCCGAAAGCGTGAGCACATAGGCATCTGTTCCGGAACTATTCGTCCCTTTGGGAATGGCCAGAGCCATGGCAGTAGTAAGCGTCTGCTTATTCACTGCATCCAGATTATCTATCGGATCTGCCACCTTCGCCCGGCCATTGGCATCCCTCAGCATGATCTTCCCGCCAGTGGCCGCCACCGTCGCCCCATGCGCCGCCCCATCTCCCACGTGATCCGTCAGGTCTTGGGCTGAGGCATACACCAGGGAACTGTTAATTTCCGCAGCAATATTAGCTGTCGCCGAAGCCATAATCCAGATATCAGTCTGCTTTTCAAGGATTTCAGCCCCGCCCCCGGCCGGGATGTAATCAGCCAGAGCGCCGGCATTGCCGTAGCAGTAGAGCTTTTCTGCCAGCGTATCCGGATCCGTTGCATAGAGACCTATCTCCCGCCACCAGAAGCCCGTGGCAAGTCCTTGATTTGTGAATGGGCCGCCGACAACGGCCTCAGTATCGCTCATGACCTGCAGTTTATTGATCTCTATTGTCTCCACCTCATGGATGAGGCCCGTCAGTTCCAGCGGTGACTGCCCGCCCAGCTCGCCATCCCCCACAGCCAGGCGGGTAAATACTACCTGCTTGCCGATAAGGGTCTTTGAGCTGAGAAGAAAACCGCTGTTTGTAAATTGAATCCCGCCAGGGAAGCTCATTATCCCACCTGCCTTATCGTTATTGTGTCGCCGGTATGCAGTACGCATCCCCGGTAAAACTGCAGCTCCGCCATCAACGTGATGATGACGGCCTCCAGGACAGACCGCTTATTCTTAACACCTTCCACCGCCAAGGCGAAGCGGGTGGCCTGGTCGCCGGTGACGGCGCTGTTTGCCGTGAGGACCCGGAAGTATCCGGGATCGCCGCCGTATTCAAACCACTCCTCGACCTTGCCGTCGCCGAAGTAATCCTTCACGACCTGCTCCACTGCAAACGGCGTTCCCAGGAGGCTGTGGACGATGCGGCTGCTTTTGATCAGTGCCCGTTTCACAGCGATGGGGGCCGTGGCGTCGTACCATTCGATATGCAGCTGCACGGCCAGTTCGTCCAGCACCGCTTCCGGAAGGCTGTCCACCCGCTGAAGGATCACAACCAGCCCGGCATCCTCTGCCGCCTGTGCCAGGTAACTGTTCAATATCTGGCACAGGGCTTGGGTGGTCGGGTCTGCCTTCATCGCCTGGGTCTGCAGCGAGAAGAGATCAATATTTGATATATCCATGGTCCCTCCTATTCCAGGCCGCTGTAAGCGACGGTTACTGTGCCGATCACAGCCACCTCATCATTTTCGATGGCGGTATAAACCGGACTGGTGATGATGGCCCGAGTGGCTCCGGCATTCAGCACCAGTTTCTTCAGCTGGTCCGGATTGATGGCCCGGCCGAGCTCCGCCACCTGCCATGCCCTGTACTGATCCACGGCGCCACCGGAGTCTTCCACGGCTGACCGGATGGCTGCTTCCCGCTGCGCATCGGCTGTATCGATCATATAGCTCAGGTCAATATCAGCTGCCACTGTACCGGGAGCCGCCGCCGTCACCTGATCAGTCAGGGGGCGTACCTTCTTCCCGCTGCAGGCTGCCAGCACCTGATCCAGGACCGTCTGTCCCGGCAGTTCCCCGCCCTGCATCAGGACCGTAATCTTTACCTGGCAGGCAGCCGGCGAGGTGACCGCCACACTTGAAATGCCGCTGTTGGCACTCTTTGCATGATATTTATAGCCGTCCTCATGGCCGGCTGTTGAAACGCTGCCGGCACTGTCCCGGATGCGGCCCCGGTAACCGGACCACACGTTCACGCCGTCGTCGTCCGGTTCCCTGTCGGCTCCCCCTGAGGAAGCGGTGGTATTGCTGACTGATGCCACATAGGGGATCGGATCCACGAGGATGTTGATCTGTCCGGGCACATAGTCGTTCATGGCAGCCCCGGCTTCTATTGCTTCAGCGGGGGCATCTCCGTAAAGGCTGCCGGCTGTGATGGTCAGTGCCTGTTTCGTGGTGAAGAACACTTTTCCGTCCGGCGTTGCCCTGGTACCGGCTTCAATGATGGTGTTGGTTCCGCGGGCGGAAGCCAGCGTAAAACGCAGGATCGTTCCGGCCATCATGGCCAGAAGCCGGGGCGTCTGAGCATATTCGCCCATCAGATCCAGCAGCTCGTCTCGGGCATACCTGAGCAGATTCTGGTTGGCGGCATCGTTAATTTTCCCCTTGATGCCCATCACAACTAGTGCCAGCTGCTCGAGGAAGATGCGCCGCTCATCCCCCGGGTAAAGCGTCGTATCCAGCGCGGTTTCCATCTGCCGTATCAGATCCTCGTAGATAGCTTTAGCATCGCCTGTTACGAAGGTATAACTCATATCTCAATCACCACCTGGAAGATTAATTGTCCTTCATCGTCAAGCCCGGTCCATTCACAAGAGACCAGCGTTGCCCTGGGTTCATAGTCACGGATCAGCCGGGCCACTTCTGCGGTGTACCGGGCCGCCGCTTCAGGGGCTGGCCTGTCAAGAATGGCCGGGTCCACACCGCGTGTCCTATCAAAGGCCACCTCATAGCGCCACGTTCGGATAAGGTTCCGCACATTCTGGACGATTCGGGCATCACCTGAAGCGTTCCAGTCCAAGGGTGAACTGTCTGCTGTGCTGAGTGTGTACTGCATGATCACCAACCCCCGCTTTTCAGGCTTTCTTTTTCTGCCGCGCTCATAATGACCGGAGCCGGGTTGCCGCTTTTACTCTTGATGCCTTTTGCAGCTGAGGATGACACTGCTGGGGCACTTCCGGGCCGCACATACTCCTCAAATTTCAGGTTCAGTGTGCAGGCCGTCAGCTTGGCGGATCCGTCGTATTCCGTATCCGCCATCTGCACATCGATCATCAGCCACCGGTTCTGCCCGAAGGGGCGGCCGCCGATGACCAGGTATTCGGGCAGCGCAGCATGCATCACGGACCGCCAGCCCTCCAGCTCAGCCATAGGGTCCGGCCCGGCCTGCAGCTTCACCGGCACTGAGAGCGCCAGGGAGTCGAGCCCGGGGCCCTTGATGTAGGTGGAAGGCTTCTTGCCATCCGCATCCTGTTTTTCCGTGGCCAGACTGCTGCCGTACTGAAGGCCGTCGAAGGTGAGAATCTTTCCGGGCCTTATTTCAAACACTCTGCTGCCGAATACGGCCAGTATCATCCCATCACTCCTCTATCCGGGCCATAATCACGGCACCGTCCATCCCATGGGCGAACAGCGCCACGGCCACCGTGCTGCCTATTTCCAGGCCGCCCACATGACTTGCCCGGACAATCCAGGGGCTCACTACATTGCCGTGGTCCGGAAAGGTCACCCGGTACCGTCCGGTGCCGATATCATAGGCCGTTACATTTCCTTTTCGCATCAGTAACCCTCCAACGGGCGCCTCAGGGTCAGGGCCGTGTGCTGCTGCACCATCTGATGCACCGCCCGGTGGGTAAACCAGGCACCGTCCGGAAGCCCGAAACCCTTCAGTTCGGCCCGGGTACCGGCGGTAATCCCGCCGATCTTTCTCAGAACAATCCCCGCCGTGCAGCCCAGCTTGTTCTCCTGCCGCAGCAGCCCTTTTGAAAACCGCAAGGCTTCCCCCGCAGAGAAAACCGGCAGGTGCTCCACAATGAGCCAGGGTCCGGAGATGGGCGCAGCCGCTTCGCCGATGATTCCTTGGTAGCTGATCCGGCAGCCGCCTTTTAAGCCCGTGGTCTTGTCCCGGTAGGAGGGATCACCATCCACATCGCCCAGATTTACCAGTACCGCCAGGCCGCTTTGCTCCATCGCAGGCTCCCCGATGAGGATCAGCTGACCGCCATGGACTTTCACTGCTGTGCTTTCAAGCGCACAGCGTTCGGTCAGAAAGGCCAGGTCTGAACTCTGAATCTGGTCGAGGCGCTGGTAACTGGGATTTGGTGCCCCGTGAACGGTTAAGGCCAGGCCCAGCCTTTTAGCTGTTTCCCCCGCAAGCTGCAGCAGCGTGATGTTCTCCCACGCCCGGTTCTCCGGGGTCTTAGCGGACTGCTTCACCGGCAGTGCCCTCAGCGTGATCCGTCCCCGACTCAGTTCGATGTCGTCGATATAGTGGATTCCGGAATCGATGCCGTCCCGGGCAATCCGGAGGGTGTCGTCCTTTTTAGGTTTCCACTGGCTCCACAGCTTCTGCGGATCCGCCGCAGTCACTGTCACCCTGTCCAGGGATCCCCCGGCCACATCGTCAAAGTCCGCCTGCAGCAGATCCACCCGATCGGTTATATTCACGCCGTTATATTCAAAGATCACAGCATCACCTCATCCACGGCGCCACGGTGTCAGCCGCAGCCGCTTCGATAATGGGTATCACCAGCTCAACCCCTGCGCCGAACCGGATGGTTCCGATATGCCGGGGGTTGGCGTTCATCAGTCCGCTGGCCTGGAATTCGTCGTTGTAAAAGCCGAGGGCGATACTGTCAAACGTATCGCCCTCGCTGGTTTGGTAAATAATCCTTGTTTCTGTTCGGTTGATGATTTTACCCATAGGCCACCCGCACTTTCTCTTCCAGCACCCGTTCCACTGCCGCTTCCACTGCACTGACCATGTTCTGGATCATTGAGGGCTCTGCATTTCCCTGAACCGTGATCGGAACTTGAATGTGGTACACCACGCCGCCGTTTCCGGACGAACCCAGCATCTGAGCCGTCTGGTTCAAGAGGGCAAGGCTGCGCGGTGTGCGCTGCAGTGGGATCGCCATCTCAGCCCCGGCTTCCCCGAAGATGCTGGCTTTAGTAGCTATACCGCCGTTTGCAAATTTCTGAAGGGAATCGCTCTTATCCCGGGCAGACTGATAAGCAGCGCCCGCCGGGGTAGGCCCCTGCAGCAGTTTCGCTATGGGTGCCACATATTTCTGCGCTTTTTCCCATAGCTGCTGCGCCTTTGCCATGATTTCGTCCCAGTTACGGATAAGGTACTCCCCGGCATCAACCGCCTGCCCGATGGGCCCTGCCATGTATTTCAGGAATGGCATGTACTGCTCGGCGGTCTGCCATAGCTCCATGGCCTTCACCTTCACGGTATCCCAGTTCTGGTACAGGGCCACACCGCCGGCAACAGCAAGTCCGATTCCCGCGGCCAGCAAGCCTAAAGGATTCGCCATCAGCGCCGCATTCAGACCGCCCTGGGCCAATGTCTGGGCGAAGGTGCTTGTCTTCCACAGCGCCATTAACCCGTTCACCGTCTCAATGGTTCTGAGTGCCATAAGGCCGGTTGCAAGCCCTGTAACCAAGGGCACCAATACTTCTGAATTGTCTGCTACGAAACCGACACCTTTTGAAAGCTTGTCGAATGCATTGGCAGTCTTTTCTCCAATCAGCGGCGCCTGCAGGATCAGTTGATCCAGCAAAGGCTGCAGCTCAGGAGCCATACGGCCCAGGAACCGGTTCATAAAGCCCATGCCCACCTGCTGCAGCTTGCTGATGGTATCGCCCAGTGAGTCCAGGCCATCCACTGTATCGCGGCTCATCACCAAGCCCATTTTGTTGGCTTCGGCCGTGAGTCTCGCCACTTCCTCTGATCCGGCATTGAGTATCGGGAATAGTTCCCCGGCGCCTTTTCCGAACAGCTCAAAGGCCAGGGCGTTCCGCTGGGTTATGTTGGGCATCCCGGCCAGTTTCTGAAGGGTTTCTCCGAACACTTCGCTCTGATCCCTCAGATTGCCCTTACTGTCCTTTACCTTCACGCCAAGCAGCTCGAAGGCTCCCGCTGCTGCTTTTGTGCCTTCGGCGGCCGCTGCCATTTTAGTGGTCAGCGCCTTGGCTGCGTTGGGCAGGGTTTCAAGGTTTCCACCGACCTGACTGGTGATGTACTGCAGTTCCTGCAGCTTTTCTACCGCCAGCCCTGTTTTATCACCCATCACAAGCAGTTCATCCGCCGACTGCATCGACTTGTTGGCCATCAGCCCCAATCCGGCGGCTCCTGCTGCAAAGGTTGCGGCAGCTGCCTTAACGATTCCCGCGCCGGCGGCTGCCATTTTGTTGAGCTTTTCAGATTCTGCCGCGGCCCTTTTGGTTTCTCCGGTAGCCTTCAGCAGAGCCTGATGCAGGGAAGGATCCACCTTACCTGCCAGGGTGAGCAGAGCTTTGATCTCATTTCTACTTGCCACTGTTCGCCCCCCTCATCCTTGCGGCTTCCTGAGTTACGACGTCGTAGCAATCCCAAAGCAGCCACATCGGCATCCCGCAAAGGGCATCTTTCATGCTTGTGCTGGACACCAGACTGATCTGTGCCGCTGCTTTAAGGAGATCGCTGTCCGGAGTTACACCGCCATGCTCAAGAAGAAAAAACGCTGTGCCAATTCTCCTGCCCGAACGGCGTCCCGGGCACTCATACGGAGAACATCCGGATAATCAATGCTCGGATCGGCCTTATGAACAGCTGCGGCGAAGAGGTATACATGGTAATCCGGGTCAAGGGAGTCCACAGAAACCTGGCACCCGGCGTTCTTCATCCGCTTACCAGCCTCCAGCTTGTCCTTGGCGGTCATTTCCTCAAAGTCGTATTTCAGCTCAGTTACCTGAGCTCCGTTGATGTCGATGGGCTTATTCAGTTTGAAATTTTCCATGGCTCCTCCTCATATCAAAGGCCGCCCTAAAGGACGGCCCGGATGCTGGCCAGCTGATCCTGACCGTTGATCTTGTAGATGTAGTTCTGCTTGTCCCACAGCAGGGTTTCCTTGCCGTCCACCACCTGGCGCATGCGGACAACCTCCCACTCCACGCTGCCGTCCATCGCCGACCCGGCCTCCACCTTGCCCTGGTCCAGCTTCTTCAGGAATCCGGAAATGAAAATCTTCGTGCCTTCCGTCACCAGGTCCCCGTTTGATGTGTAGGTATCCCGGGCAAAGCGCAGCTCGATGTTCCGCAGGCCCAGTTTGCCAAGACCTGCCGCCTTTTTCGCCACGGCCCTGAGGTTGGCCGCAAATGTTGTGCTGTTCATCTGGCCCATCATCGGCATGCTGATGGTGCCCATGATGCCGGCACCCTTAATGTCCGAGGTCTGGAACTCGATGCCGGGGATCTGGCAGGACACATTGTCCTCAATCTCCTGGGCATCGATCAGCAGCTTATGGGCCAGTACGTTTCCGGTAATCATGCGGCACCTCCGAACAGGGCGCTAAAGCCCTTGATGGTATAGGCGATCTTCGCCGTCAGGCTCTTGCCCGGCGGGGTTGTGGTTGTGGCGATATCAAAGTCGAAATCCCCTTCCACGATGTCGCTGGTGGGATTGCTGAGCTCCGTGAACCGGATCTCCCCGTACAGAAGGGCCCCTTTTGCCACAAGGCCGTCCAGATACCGCTGGAAATCGTTGAGGATGGTATCCACCATGGCCCGGTTCATGGGCTTATCCACCAGCATGCCGTACTTCAGTTGGAAGCCGTTCATCAGGTGGTAGAGCATCCGCACCGAGCAGTCGAACTTCTCCCGGGGATCCATGTCCTTGCCGAACTCATAGGCGCCGGTGTGAGGCCCCCACAGTACCCAGCGGCCGCCCCAGTAGCTGAGGGTGCGGATGCCTTTGCTGTTGAGGTCGTTGGCCTGCATCTGGTCGAACACGATGGGAGTGCCGTCGGCCAGACACATGCCGGTTACATCCACCGGCTTGTTCGAGGGCGTTTCGTGGGGCGTGTTGTCGTTGTCGAAATCCACCCGCTGCATCGTCACAGTGGCCAGCGTTGAGAGGTGGAACTTCTTTCCCGCGTTCAGGGCCATGGGCCAGCAGGGAGCCTCCCCGGCACCGTCGTAGCCGTTGGTGTTCTTCCAGGTCTTCGCCTCGGCGATGGTGTCGGCCCCAGTAGCGCTGCAGTCGATATTGCTGTTCACCCAGGCGTACCAGTGGCCGTTGATTTTCTGCGCTCCGGCTTTCAGGGCCGCATCCACCGTGGAAATGTGGCTCCATGCCGGGGCGTCCATAATCGTGGGGATCATGTTGTGGGTCAGGTATACCAGGTCGACCACGGCAATGCCGGTCTTTACGCCGGAAACCGCCGTGCCGCCGATCACCTCTGCAGCCTCCACATCGTCCGGAAGTACAGCGTCGAAAGCGACAGTCACCGGGCTCACCAGGGCGCCGGTCAGGTCTGTAATCGTCACCTTGTCGCCGGCCGGCGTGTACTCAGCAGTAAAGTCCGTTCCCCGCACCTTTCCGGCGATGGAAACAGTCTTCAGGATCACATCGTCGCGGCTGATGACGCCGACGTTCCGCGTCAGAGCAACGCTGGCTGTCTGCTCTTCCAGCACCATGTTGCCGGGATCCAGAACGTTGACCAGGACGATAGGGCCCACCGGTCCGATGTCGTTATTGAAATGGGCATAAATAGCTTCGCACAGGTCGAAATCCGCCCAGTTGTCGCTGTAGCCGCCCTGCCGTGTGGCATCGGCCAGGCTGCTTACCAGCAGGGGCCGGTTCACCGCGGCGCTGAAATCCTCCAGCTGGTGCACCGGCAGCCGGCCGAAGTACACCGGCAGCGTGGCGCCCCCGGAAGGGGCCACCATGTCCTGGGTGCCCTGCAGCTCCGCAAAGCCTCCGTGTTTGTATGGCATTTAATCACCTCTTTAGTCGACTAGTTTTCTGGCCTGCACCGCCGGATAGCTGGGCTGGCGCAGGGTCAGGGTAATGTAGCTGTACCAGTAGGGCCAGGGCTGGTCTTTATAGATCCCCCACTTCACCGGCCCCTCCAGGCTGAGATTGCCGATGCGGTGATGCTTCAGTAGCTCCGCCCGGGTATGGTCGGTAAAGTTCACAAGATTCCGGTAACCTTCGAGGCTGGGAGTATAGCCGAAGGGGCCAGGATTTTCCGGGTCATGAAGACCGGGATCATACACAGCCAGGGAAAGCCGGATGGCCAGGGTTTCTTTCTCAACCCGGTCATCCTCCCCGGTATCCATCCCCACGACAATGCAGGGAATGGCCGCCGTGATTCCTACCGGCAGATAGCCCTCTGGCGGTACCCAGCCCACGAATACGTTGGGATGCATCAGGGCGTATTCGCCTGATTCCTCCGGCTCGGACCGCTGCAGCTGTATCTTCGATGCCACTTTTTCTTCCAGGAATGCCTTCACCGTGTCCAGCACGCTTACGTTCATCATTTCTTCACCTTCTTGTCTATGTTCATAATGGCCCGTTCCAGCTCATGGGCCAGCCGTTTTTCAAATACCTCTCCGGCATGGGCCAGAATCTCCTCGGCCACATTGGCGTTGGTGACCATCTGGGGCACTGAAAGCGTCCGGATCGGCGCGATCTCCTGCCGCAGAATCTGCATTCCCCGCTTGGGCCCGGTTTTATAAGTGCGCCCCGACCAGCTGCTTTTTGCCGACGGCGTCACATAGGGCCCCTTCCGGGCAAACACATTGAACTGCACTTTATCCGCGGACATGGCGCCGGTTGGAGCGATAAATGCCTTGCGCCCCATGCCGATTTTGCCGCCCTTGATGATTTCTGTGCGCACTTGGTATTTGTTTTTCCGGGGCGTGCCCGGCGTGTGGGGAAAGTGGGCCATACTCAGCGTATAGCCGGTGAAGGAAATGCTGGCGGAAGGATCCCTCTGGGATGGCCGGTTCACCCGCATGGTTTCCTCAATGGCTTTCTTATCCACCGCATACCGTGTTCGGATGATCCGGCCCAGCTTGCTTTTGCAGCTGTCCAGGGTCCGGTTGATGGCGTGATAGGTAGCAATGTCGCATTCCTTTGGAAAGTCCTTGAACGCAACGGTCATGGATTTATACACCTTTTCATCCACCGTCAGCTCCACCATCGTTACCGCCCCCTGTTCTGGTTCAGAATGATCTCCAGCATGCCCAGATCCTCCCGCACATCGAACACAATCATGGCCCGGCCGTCGAAATTCATGGGCCTGTCCTGGACCGGGCGCTTTGTAAAAGCTGCAGCGGGGGCGAAAAACAGCAGCTCGCCCACGCTCAGTCCGTCGTATTCCTTCTTGCTCCGCTCCTTCAGCCGGTCGTTGTCCACGGTCACGACCATGGAAACCCCGTCCACTGTGTGGGGCTCGGCAAATTCATCGGGGTTCATGAACACGTTGCCAATATCCGCAGCAATCAAATCTTTGAATTTAGACATAGACCTTCACTCCCCCTAAGGGCGGGGGAGAATACTCCCCCCTATTTTTGCTTCTTGGCCGGTTTTTCCTCAGGGATCACTTCATCCGTTTCCGGATTCTCAGCGCCCGGCTCTTCAGCCGGCTGGGTGTCGGCATCCTCTCCAGGAGTCTGCGCATCCTCAGGGGGCTTTTCATTCACAGGCGCCTGCTCTTCTACCGCATACGCCTGCGTGGCAACCCTCTCTGCGGATTTCCCTGCAATCAGCTTTTCTTCCATTTCAGGAGCCAGCACCAGCACTGTTTCTGCTGGAATCAGCTGGCCTCCCATATTCAGGCCGTTCAGCAATCGGATCATCGCTCCACCTATCCGATCTTTACTTTGCCAAGAGCAGCGGCAGAGGCCTTAACCTCTGTGCACCATCCTGCAGCAGTGTTGGCAGAAGCGGTTTTCGTCAACTTCTTTCCGGTGTTGTCCCAATAGAGCGCATCGCCAATGGCCCAAGCCACGCCTGTTTCAGCGTCCATTTCCCAGATGCCGGTTACCTCCATGGCTCCGACAGCGCCAGATGCGATAGCGCTCTGCGCTACGCCAATCCGGCTGCCAAGGGGAACCACATCGTGGTAGGCAATAGCTGCACCGCTGTTTGAATAGTCAATGCTGTTACCCTTTTGAATAAATGTTCTCATATTTCAGCCCTCGCTTTCTCCGGCTTATACGCCGATGTTCTTGTGCATGCCCCGGTAATCCAGGACAGTGATGCCGTAATCGATGTAGATTCTCCACTTCATGCCCAGCTGATCAAAGGAAATCTGGGATTCAAGCATCGGCATATCGGACCCATTGAGGTAGGTTACCTCGATGTTGTCGCAGTCCGCAGGATCAGCGGCCAGGTACCAGGCAGTTGCAGAGTGGGCATCCAGCTCGGCATCGGCAATGATGGTCAGCTTCCGTGCGAAGGGATTGATCACGTTGGGGTTTGCCTGCGAAGGATCCGCGATGGATACTGCAAACTTCTCAGCATCGGTTTCCAATGCCGCCGGCACGATCAGGAACTTGGGGGCAATGTTCAGGATCTCGTTGCCGCGCAGGTTCTTCTGCTTACGCATGGCGGCACGGGCAGCACCTACAGCCGCAACACTGATGGCTGCATTAGATGTTGCAAGGTTGGCGTGGTTTGCATGGAACAGCGCTGTGCCATCATAAATGCTGGGATTGGTGCCGAGCATTTGGTACACGCCCCGGTTGATGCCACGGCGGGCGGCCCGAACATATGCTGCCGGCAGCTTGGTGAGCACGCTGATATCATCGTTGATCAGGGCCTGACGAGAAATGCTGAACTGTTTACCGAAAGTGAGCAGCGCCGTGCTTACGCCTTCGTCCTTCATTTCGTCATGCTTGAATTCCCCATTTTCCGGAATCCTTTCAAGATCGCCAGCCTCGGAAATCTGATACTTCTTCACTGCCTTGAAGTCCGGGTTGGAACCCTTGGAGGTCCATGCATCGAAGGTTGTGCCCTGGGCCGTGTAGGCAGTTTTCATGGACTTGTTCACGGTATTGTCCATGATGGAACCGAAGGCGCCGCCGGCTGTCAGAGCATCCCGGAATAGGCGGTCATTGTCAAAGCGCGCCGCACCTTCAACGCCCACCATGCGCAGGGATTCAATGGCCAGATCCCGCAGGCTGAGTCCACGGAGTTCATGGGAGCCATCAGCCGGTTTATCAATCCGAATTCCGGATCTGAGGAGGATAGCATCCGAAGCCGCTGTCCGGAATTTATCCCCTTCATCCTTCAGCACTTCCACTGTGCCGCCGGCTGAAGGTGCATTCCGCTTCTTCATTTCTTCAAGAACCATGGCCCGCACCTCATCAAGGGATCTTCCCTGTGCAATATGATCCTGGGGTTCCACGCCGAATTCACGGCAAAGGACCGATACATCGGTAACCCGCTGCCGTTCCATCTTCACCGCTTCCTGTCTTTGAGCCTCAACCTCAAGCGCCCGCTGTGCTTCTTCAGCCTTCAATTTTTTCTCATCTTCATTCATACGTTCCTTTTCCTCCTTGTTCGTTTGAGTCTCACTATCCTCACGGCTTGCGGCCGGTTGAGGTTCCTCGAAGCTTCTTCCTACGCCAACGGTTTCATCCGCCGGCACGGAAACAATTGAAATCTCGTAAGCAAACCACTTGGTGGCCACTTCCGCCGGGCCCTGAAATCTGCCGTTTGAGCTGGTTTTTCCTGCGGCAATCGTCTCCCAGCAGTCAACCTTGTAACCAACAGAAACCCCTTTCAGGGTGCCGCTCTCGACTTTCTGTCTGATCAGATCACTCTGTTCATCACTGTCGAATTCCACAATTGCCTTGCACCGCTTTGTGGCTTCGTCCAGCCATGCACGGATCACCTTGCCGACAGGAATTCCACCCAGCACATCCCTGCCATGATTGAACAGGACAACGCCGATTGCGTTGAGCCGAGCTAAGTCAACCGCTCCCGTGTCATGGCAAAGCACTTCATTTCCAAACCAGCGCGGATAGGGCAGCTCACTGGAGAATGAAAGCTCAAACTGCTTCTCACTTCCCTCAACCGCTCTAATCTGAGCTGCCGTTTCCATCCGAACCAGATTGGTTCGGTTCTTGATTTTGTTCGGCAAAAGTATTTCCCCCTTTCTCAACGACAATCCCCAGGTCCTTCATCAATTTCAGTTCCCGGGCTCTTTGCTCCATCACTTCACGCCAATCAAGGCCGGATGCAGCGCACACCCTGGCCAGGGTGTCTAGGTTACTGTCCAGTGCCTTCTGATTTCCCAAGGCCTCTTTCAGTGGATCAATCCAGCTCCAACCCGGAGGAATCCATTCATGCTGCAGATACCGTTCCTTGTCCTGCCAGAAATCCTTTATAACCACCGCATTTGAAAGCACGGCAGAGATAACAAAATCCGTATACACCTCGGTGAGGAAGTGATCGATCAGATACTGCTGAAGAATCTTATATGTTACCTGGTCCTCCAGAAGGCCCTGCCTGGCGCTTGAATAATTCACCTGGCTCATATCCCGGGAGATAACCTCGTAGCTCAGGCCTTGCCCCGCTCCTGCCATCCGCTGCTGAACAGATACAAAGTCCCGGGCGTTGGTGGCGCCGTTGGGCGGGATCACGGTCTTTACATCCTCGCCGGGCTGCAGTTCGAACATCATGCCAGGCGTCAACGTGCGCCCGGTATAGGCAGATGATCCGTTGTCCTTCTGAGAAATCCGGCCTATCTGACCGGCGCCAGGCGTGGCCCGAACAATGAAAGCCGAAAGACAGGCCGCCACACGCTCCTTAACGCCTACCGCCTCCATGAATTCATTGGCTTCCTTCACGCGGGGAATGCTCACAGCCATCGGAGACATTTCCCGGATTTGCGTTGGCCGCCGCTTGATGAAGAGATCAATGACCCGCTTTGCCTCAATCCGCTCAGTCGCCCCTGTGTAATAGCCATCAGGGGTATACTGCTTGAAGTGATACGCAACCGGCTTATTGTGCCTGTCCAGTTCCTTGCCGCCTACGATCCGGTTGCCGTTTGGCAGCCTGTTTGAAAGATTCGTGTCCAGCTCATCCACTTCTCTGGCCTGAAGGCAGAGGGGAACGGGGCCCCCTTCGGTATAGGTTTTGATGATGAATATCCCGCCGTCCACCCGCATGCGGCGGACCACCATGCGCATGATCTCGGAAAAACTCTGCTGCCCGGTAACATCGCAATTCCTTGGCCGGCACCAGTCTTTCCAGAGCAGCTCCAGCTTCCGGTTCATTTCTTCATCTTCGCTCAGGTCCGATTTTAAAACCCGGCCCTGAAGTCTGAAACCGGTGCCAACCACATTCCGCTCATAAGCCAGCACAATCCCTTCAGCAATATCGCTGTTGCGCTCCAAGTCCCTGGCTCTGCCCCGAATGGTGTCCCGGTGCATGCTGTCCACTTGTTCCGCCGTGCCATTCACAGCCCGCCAGTTTGACCGGTCTGTGCTGGCTGCATCGTAGGCCGACCGTGCGGCCATACGCCAGGCCTGCAGATTGTAAGCAAATCGAGGGGCTACGGCTATCAGGGTTCTGTCTATCCAGTTCAAACCGTCACCTCCCATTGAACACTGCCGATGTAATCGTCATTCCGCCTGGGTCCGCACTTGCAAGCTCGGCCCGCAGCTGCCGCCGTTCGTTGTAAAGCACCGACAAGTCCCCGCGGCGCACCCTTCTGCTGCCGATACTGTATTCCTGAGCGCCGCTTTCAATGGCTGCTATTGCGGCACATACCGAATCGTATTGTTCCTGAGCGTTCACTTGATCCAACCTCCTTTATCGCTTTTAATCCAGTCATTGCCGCCAAGCCACTGGCCCTGGGTCTGGTCCAGTTGTGGGCTCTGAGGTGCTGAGGGCTGCGGTTCTTCTTCCTGCAGATACCGTACATAAAGCAGGTCCGCTGCTGTTGCGGCATACACTTCGGTGTCCAGGTAGTGATTCGCAGCCGTTGGGGTTTTGGTTTGCCAAACCTCCACATCCCTGCCGCCCCGCTTCACCATCACTTTGTGCTCGGCGGTTACCTGCTCCGCATAATCCAGATCGCAGCCCTTGAAAACCATCCATGAGCCTTTACCGTTGGGCCTGTTCAGCCGGGCGGCAATCATATCCTTGTACTGATCAGTCGATACCAGCACCAACCGCATGCCGTAAGCCTTGCTGTTCACTTTATCGATCTGACTGATCCGGTATCGGGTCAGCATTGCATGGCTGGCTCCTTTAACCGGGATGGCCCAGTCCTGATTCATGGCACAGAAATCATATACATCCTCTGTCTGGTCCCCTGAGTCAATCGCGCACAGATGCACATTGAACTGCTCGCCGCTGAGCTTTCGGTAATAGCCATTCATGATCACTTCAATGTCTTCAAAGGACCGGGCTTGACCATGGGCAATATTCCAGCTGGTCATCATCGGCCCCCAGGCTCGGATGGTCCAGTATAGGAGTCCTTCCTGAACGTCCACGCCCCCTGTCAGGATCATGGCTTCTTCCGGAACAATCCCCTCTTCATATTCCGACTGATGATCCATGATGGTATCCCGGTTCATCTTCACCTGGGTTTCTTCCCAAGGTTCGGCCAGCCATGAATTCACGAAGTTGCGCAGCAGGTCCGGAAAGTCTTTCGATTTCTTGAACTCATAAGCCACATCGCCGAAGCGCACCCAGGGGGAATAAAGGGTGTTCATATGAAAAGCCACCTTCCGCACGCTTCCCCGGGAATGTCCTTCCGCTGTCCAGCGTCCGGCCCTGAGCATTGTGGGCTTGTGGCTATCATTGATAATGCCATTGCAGTTGACACACTCGTAATATGTCAGCTCCTGAATTTCCATGGGATCCGTCAGGCCCTTGGGCCATTTCACCTGCTTGAAGGTAAGCTTCTGGTAATGCCCGCAGTGTGGGCACGGCACATGGTAATAACGGATTTCATCGGCCCCGTTCAACGCCTTCCAGATGTTCCCCGATTTCAGCGTGGGGGTGGATGCCATGAATATCTTCTTGTTGTATGCGAAGGTCTTGGTCCGCTCTCTGGCCAGAGAGATCGGATCCGATTCTCTGCCCGATGCCGGCGGGTATTTATCCACCTCGTCCAGCAGCAGATAACGGATAGGCCGTGATGAAAGCGACGCCGGGGAATTCGCTCCGGCCAGAACCACATACATCGATTCAAACTGTAACTCCAGATCCTTTGAATCCCGAATCCTGTACCTGCTTTTAATCGCAGGCGACAAATCCACCATCGGCTGCAGCCTGTTCTTAGAAACAAACTCCGCCAGATCCAGCGTGGGGTAGACCACCAGCACCGGTGCCGGGTCCTGACAAATCAGGTAACCCAGCATATTGTTCAGGCTCTCGGTTCCCCCAACCTGAGTAGGCTTACAGAAAATGATCTCTTCTGCTATGGGATCATTGAATGCATCCATGATTCCCTGCAGGTATGGCGTGAGGTTTGTTTTCCACTGGCCGGGCTGGGCGCTTGTTTTCTCGTCCAATATCCGGTGCTTGTCGGCCCACTGGCTGACGCTGATTTTCTCCGGCGGCTTCAGGGTGAGCAGTGCTTCATGGAGCCATTCAGGATATTTACGCCGTGCGCTTTTTCTTGGTCCCATGGGCAACATACACTCCATTCACGCTGAGCTGCTCAAGGGCATCATGCAGCGCTTCATTCAGTTCCGTTTCAATTCGCCTGGCCGTTACCGGATCCACGAAAGGTCCAACGATGGTGGTCATCTTCCGGACCACCCCAGTGAGGGATCGCTTCAGAATCATGAAGCACCGGGTCAGATCACCAACCACATCGCACCGTTCCAGATACTCGCCCTTAGCAATGGCGTTCTTCAGCTCCTGGGTCTCAGCCTGGAGAGTCTTGTATCTTACCTCTGCCTCCAGCTTCTGAGTGGTGAGTGCTTTTCCTTGGACCCCTTCCTCAGTTTCTGTGCCTGAGCTTCCTACCATGCCCCGCCATCTCAGCAGCCGGGCCAGCGGCCAGTAACCATGCCCGGATTTCGGGCAGCCTTTCTTTCCCCAGTTACTCAGCGTGTCACGATCAACTCCAAGTAAGGCGCTCATCTCGGCAGTGGACAGACAGATTTCATCATCAATGATTTTCATCCGTTCAACCTTTGCCATCTTTCTGCCTCACCTCCTTGTCCCACAAAATGGGAAGCCTTATATCCGAACTCAAAATTTTTATCACACTGAGCGAATTCCCGGGCCTCGCCAGACCCGCACAGGGGGTGTACCCCGGGGAGGGACCCATAGAAGTTTAGGGGCTTGTGCGCTTCCATATACTTCCTTCGGATTTGACTTCTTGTGCCTGTTTTTGATTCGGATTTGACGTATACATATTGCTATTACTACATTCTCACTCATTATCATTCCCTTTATATGGGTATACATTGGAGTGAATATGTTTTTACGCCGAATATCAGATTGCTTTCAATCCATCTAACATCAACGCATTCACGTGTGTTTTTTTGCCCTCTCTCACTGTCACATAACCCATAGACTGTAACACTCGCATTATCCTCTCTTGCCGTTGGCATTTCTACATTTCACCCCACTTGCAGTAATGCTGTGTTACCTTTTCCGTTTTTGACCCACTCGATGCATATTAAAAGATTCTGAACCGTTTGACCGCATCTGCCATTTCATCCTGGGTAACACCTATGTAATCCAGTGTAATAGCGGGGTCTGAGTGATTCAGAATCTGCATGAGTGTGTATATGTCTTTGGTTTGAAGGTAGAAATGATAGCCAAATGTCTTACGCAGGGAATGGCACCCCAGATTCGGGATACCGAACTGAACGCTGATCTTCTGCATGATTCGATAAGCGGTTTGCCGACTGATTGGCTGATTGTATCCTTGGCGGCTCTTAAAAAGATATTCGCCTGGAGGCTTGCCTTGGGCGTAGCTGTCCAATTCCCGCTTCAGCATGGGACTGATAGGCAGGATTTTACTTTTTCGAGTCTTTCTCTCCCTGATCCTGATGCTCAGCTGACGCGATTCTTTGGTCTTTATAGTCAAAAGGTCGCTCACCCGTAAAGCAGTGCAAGTGCCTGTTATGAAGAACATATAATCCCGTTCATTCTCCTGCTTCAGCCACCTTGCTATCTCTTTCAGGAGATTAGGATCCCTGATCGGTTCAACCAGATTCATCAGAGCACCTTCTTTGCCCGGGCCTGCTTCAGCTTCCCATGCACCCGGTGAACAAGGGGATGATCATCCCGCACCAATTGAAAAAGCCGTTTGCATTTATTGCACCCGGCTTCTTCGCGTATTTCCTTCATCAGTTCCCGCTTGGCAGCTGTCAGGCATGCTGAGCAGGTTTCCTTCTCTTTGAAACAGAAATTCTCCAACCGCATCCCTCGCCTTCGTTTGGGAAATAGAAAGGCACCGGGGTTTTCCCCAGTGCCAGTTATTCACACTACAATCATACCACGTATTTTCTGGTTATTTTTCGCCTTCTTGTCGCCTTTTTGTCGCCCTTTTTCAGGCTATTTCAATCATTTCCTCACCAATCCAGGTAACTATTTTCCTGATTCTTCGGTTAATCACGGCATGGTCTGCCAAGCATATGGCCTCCAACTCCCGGAGGGTTCGCCCATTCTTAAACCGGATTTCCATGAGCTGCCGGTGCGGCTCCTTCAGTTCGTCCAGAATCATCTGCATGGCATCTACTTCATCACTTATCCGGTAAATGATCGATCTGATGCTGGCTTGTCGCTGATAAAGCATGCCGAGATCCCGTTCCATTTTTTCAAATGCTTTGATCAGTGCTTCCTCAATACTGCTTTTAGCATCCCCGCTGCGAGGCATGCCGCTAAACGAAGGACTCTTCAATGGGTTTTCTATCCTATGATTGCAATTATGAATACTGGTTTCAGTCTCAATGATCCGTTCATTGGTCACAGTCAGCCTATGCTTAAACTGTTCCAATTGGCGCACCCTTCTGTAGTGCCTTCTCAGCTTCTGCTCAACCTTATTGATGATCACTTTCTCCATACAGTTCAATCCTCCCGGCCATCGGCCAAAAATAAAAGGCACCTCCCGGGTAATCCGGAAAGTGCCTCCTGCTTGTCAGGTAGACTCTAATATGCTTTTTCTCTGTGTTTAATCTGCTGATCCATCTGAAGGGTGCCGTTGTGGTTAGCGATGTTTATTTCAAAGTGGTCCAGCTTGTCCGCCTCTGCCAGGTTGCTCAGGGTCACTTCAACAAACTCCATGATCTTGGCTTTCAGGTTCTCTTTTTTCACTTTCACGAAGCCTCCTGGCTAAAATGGAATATCTTCATCGTCTTCAATCTGCTGGAAGCCATCTGCGGAGAAATCATCTGGTGGAGTAAACTGCGCGGATGAGCTGTCGGACCCCTTGGGCTTGCTTATGTATTCCACCTCGCTGGCCACCAGTTCAGTGACCCATCTCTTCTGCCCCGTTTTATCCTCATAATTTCGGGTTGCCATATAACCTCTTACTGCTATCAGGCAGCCCTTCTTCAGGTAATTTGCGGCATTTTCGCCGGGCTTGTTCCAGACAACGACATTGAAGAAATCGGTCTTGTCTTTGGTGTGTGGCCGGTCTACTGCAAGGGCGAAGGTGCAAACTGGTTTTCCGGTGCCAGCTACATAACGGAGCTCCGGGTCACGGGTGAGCCTTCCGACCATGATCACGCTGTTCATAGCCTTTCCTCCTGCAGTGACTCGATATACTTCCGTTCGTCTTCTTCCTCTTGTCGGTGCCACTCATATCCTTCTGCCTCTATGACTACAAGACACGCTGGGCTGCAAACAAATGCGTCTTCGTAGTCACGCCCATCAGCACGCAATAGACATAGATACTCAGGCACATTCATTTCCTGCCCACAGCAAGCGCACTTTTTTACCATGTGCGGGTCAAAGTGTCCGCATGTCTCTGGCCATGTATCCATGCCGCCTGCTTCCCAAAACTCTTCGGGAATCAAATCTTCTTTGTCGCAAGAGAAGTCTTCCCATGGCGGTTCGTCATAGCTACCGGGGCAACTTTGATAATGGCCGTTCACACAATGTCGGCAGTCCTTGGTTGGCCTGCTGCTCATGATATACGTATTTTTGTAATCAATCTTTATTCCCTGTATCATTCCGCACCTCCGGCTTAAACTCACTTCCGCACTTCTCTTTGCCTACCAGCTTGCACACCCCGCATGGCGCCTCTTTCAAAGGCATCCTCCAGTTAGCGCACTGTCCGCAGTTGTATGCCATCTGTTTCCCTCCGGATTTCTGCCTTTACCTTGATGTCCTCAGGCCTTACTTTGGCCGCTTTGCTGATCCGGGCTGTGTCAGCCACTTCGCCGGGGCGCTTGGGTGGTATCCATGGCTTAGTCCACATTTTCATTCCATCCCTCTGGTACAACCATGAAATGAGTATAATAATTGTCTTTTGCTTGTCTGCTTGTTTTGTGATAAGCATGAGCTCCTGGCCTGAGCCGTACCTCTCTATCTTCGATATTCCCGACATCAAAGGATCCATCTGCTTCTCGCATTAATACAGTGCAATCGGCCAACCCATCCGTGTCATCAATCTTGCGCCACGGGTTTCGAGCCTCAGGATTCTTCCGTGGATCGTTCAAAGGTATTGCTTCCAACAAGCCTCGGACTGCGTACAACCGTTCTGATATTGAATCTCCCAAAACATAAGGAATATTTTGATTCGTCCGGATTTCATTTGCCAACTTAACAATCTCTCTGCATGCATCAATCATTTGCTTCATCCTGTTCCTCCTCGATAACCTCAAATTCCTCAATTACCAAAATCATGTCGCCACCCTGATTCACCCAGTAATTTTCCACTTCTTCAAGACTTTCAAATCCGATTACAGGGTCTGACTGATCAAGATCGTAAATGCCTTTATAAAAAGCTTTTTCATCATCAACGTGGCAGCCGTAAAGTCGGAATGTATCTCCGTCCACCAGTCCGAAGAGTCGGAGGTCTTTAAGAAACGGGTACACTTCGCCGCCGGTCACTTTTGCAAATCTCAGGTTATCCTTTTTGGATTCCTCTTTGATAAAAAAGCCTCGTTCTGAATTGAAAAGCATGTTCACAATGTTTGAATCCCATAGCCCTTGAATATCGATCTCATCCGCTTCACCGCCTTCAGCAAAATCCTGCAGATATGATTCAAAGTTCTGTCCGGTAAGTTCGCAAACCTTTCTCACCAGATCATCAGTATCCTGGTTCCGCTTTATGCTGATATACTCAACTTCTTCACCGGTGCTATCAAAATCTGTAAGATGCTTATGAAGCTCATTCATGAGCGCAAGATATTGAGCCTGTTTATCGTTCAATTCCATGGGCTTCCTCCATAAGTGCAAGATTCTCGTAAATGTTTCCTATGATTTTCCTGCCTCTGAACCGGTTCATAAATTCATGGGCATTCCAGTTTCCAAACATGAAGCAGCCATTCAGGTAATGCACTTTGATCCGGATCCATACCTTTTCATCATCCCCGCAGCGAGTATCCCAAGCTTCAACAATATCCGATTCCATTATCAGCGCTCCGTCGTCGCCCTTCAGCCCAGTGCATTGCATTAAGATGATCTCTTCAAAATATTTAAAGCAGTGAGTTTTCTCATGGACTAGGCCTGCGTATGGGATTGCGGTATCCAAGCCATTCATGCAAAACACATTCATCATCCGTTTCTCGACTTTATCCCAAGCCCTTACTTTCCATCGATCATCCATATGCCTTCCCTCTCCACACCCTGCCCTGATTTGAAGCCACCGGATTAACCCGGCTATGACTGATCCCCTGGAGATAGCCCGCTACAAATGTGCTATCCGCAGTGCAGCCGCAGTGGATGCACCTATGCTGGCCATAGGCCCCGGTTCGCTTGAACATATGACCGGTGCAGGCCTGCTTCCTTTTTTCATTGTTCCTTGCCCTTTCAAGAGGGGTTAGAAAATCATTCATGCTTGGCACCCTCCGATTCAATGTCTTGCGGATCCGCCAGGCTCATGACCACCACGCCTTCCGGAAGGAAGGGCGGGCCCTCAACGATATGGGTTACCAACCTCAGGGCTTTCCTGCTGGAAAATTCCTCAGTATTCGGATTGTACTCCCGCAGCTCCAGCACATCTCCGCACTGAAAGTTCCGGTCATTGGTGCGGATCTCGCAGGTTTTTCTGCGGATCGGATTTGGTTCTATAATGGCCTCAAAGAACTGTGGCCAGATTTTGAGTGGGTGTATCATTGGGCTTCCTCCATGATTCTGCTTCGTCGGCATTTTTTAAGCGAATGTGCCTTTGCAATAACGTCTGCTATGATTATCCCGGTCCTTGTCAAATCTGCATCGGACTGTATCAGCCCTCTCTTGTTTAGGATTGCCAGCTGCTTGCGGCTCACGAGGAGCAGGTTTTCGATTGTTACGTTGAGTTTGTCGCTGTCCGCGAAGATCACAACGTGCCCTATTGGAACCGGCCCGTGGTGCTCTTCCCAGAGCAGGCGGTGCTTAAACTGCCACACATTAGGATCTGCGACTTTAACACCCACGTACCCGTATGTATCGATTCTTTCAGAGCCTACCGGCTTATAGTTGACGGGCCGATTCCCCTTCTTGAACTGCGTGGGTTCCCAGCCTCCAACACCTTTTTTCCCTTTGTTGGGCGGTACAGAACCTTTTAAGAATCGACCGTCAAGGCCGCTGGAAAGACAGTGGTTCTTCTTGAATGCCTTGATTTTCTTCATGGGTATATCAGTTCCAAATCGCTCGTTAAAGAGATCCGTCAGTATTTGATTTGGCAGCCCTTTCGCGTTTGCTTTGATGAAATCTGCCTGTTCGAGCGAATACTTGCGCCGCCGATCCACGCTATCCCTCCAGCATCGCGGGAAGTGAAGAATCTGCGTTGAGACATTCGTCCATGTGCTTCTTGGCCTGAAGTACTAGATTTCCGTTTGCGATGATTTGCGATGCCACATAGGTTATCGCTCTCGTTCGCTGAATTTCTTCTGCAAGGTCTTCGCCTTTGAGGTCCTCGTCATTCAATCTTTCTAGTTGTGCGAACAGATGATTGTTCAAATCACCAAGTTTGTTTTTCATCCGACCCTCCTCAACTCCAACTTTCCTGTCCCAATCAAATCGCTCAGATGAAAACTTTCAATCCGCCTGAATTCCGTGCTCAAGGTGAAAATGCGGTCGTTAATGCAAATCACTTCGCCAGTGATCCAGCGCTGCTTCTTCCCGTTTGGCCCTTGGTCACTCAAACTTTCCTTGATTTCAACCTTCATGCCTATTTTCAGATCATGGTTTTGCAATTGTGAAATTTCAATGGCTCCGGTCTTGTATGTACTCTGTGCTGTGCGCATTTAAAACTCTCCTCATGTTGCCAGGCTGTTATTCAGGTTCTGGCCGGATTATTTGATGCATCAATCAGTTTGGAACCCGCTGTTTTTTTCCGCACACGTGATTTAGGGGACACCGACAACTCGTCCATTGTGACCTGATTGGTCTTTTCAAACCGCACCTGTTCTATCCGCAGCTCGCACTGGGCAATAAAATCTTCGGACCGAATAATTGTCATTCGTTTAGTGGCTTTCCAATCCGCCAGGGTCTTGATATCCTGGCATCTTTCAATGCGCTTATTTGTAATCATGCTGCACTGCCTCCTCAACCGGTCAGTCTGTAGTTCAGTTCCTGACCGTGGAATTCTATGAATCTGCCTTTGCACATCTCAAAAATCCTGCTTCCCAGCCCTTCGTCCAGATCCAGCAGGGGCTTGATGCCGTACTCACTGGATATGATCACCGGCAGCCGTTTGAAGTACCGGTAGTTGAACAGTTCGAAGATAATCCGCAGATCGGATTCTGTTAGCCGAACCTCGCCGTTCCACCGGGTCACGGCCTCTTTGAAGAGATCGTCCACCACCAGCACCTGGGCGTTCTTGTAGCGGTTCATGGCCCGGGAATATTCGGTTTCATCGGTGATCACCTGCTTGATGCGGGGAATGGCTTCGCGGTACTGCATGTACACCACGCCGATGTTCCGGGCCAGCAGTTCATTGGCAATGCCGATTGTCAGATGGGTTTTGCCGCTGCCAACCTGCCCTACCATGGCCAGCCAGTTGCAATCTTCCTTGCGGATGGTATCAAAGCGCTCAACGTACTGAACCGCCAGCCTGTAAGCCTCAACCACCTGCCTGGACCGGCCTTCAACCTCGAAGGTATCCAGGCGTTTGGTGCCGAAATCCTCGCCCACGCCGCTGTTCTTCAAGCGCTCCATGGCAATTTCCCGTTCCACGCATTCACATCGTTTAAGCCGGCCTTCTTCGCCGGGAACGAACCGATCACCCTTGCAGCTGGGGCACTTAGCCGTCTGATCTGAACTGATGCTGGCTGGCGTCGAAGCCTGCAAATTTTGAAGGCTTTGAATTCTCTGCAGCATGCTTTGCATTGCTTCCATAGCCTGGACCTCCTTGACTTGATTTCGCTTTCATGGCCGCCGTTAATGCCGTGGCCTTCTCCCTGAGTTTGCTGGCCGATAAGATGTTTTTCCGCCAGAATGAATCTCCATGGGAAAAGTCGATAAGATCCTTCACTTCTGCCGGTGTCCTGTTATCGAGCCGGATCATCTTGTCGATATCCATGGCCCATAGCTGCAGGTTCGGCTGCCGTGCCTTGCTGTCCAGTTCCATGATCTTGCCAAGCAGGTAGGCAGCAATCTTGTATTCCGGCGAAGCAGGGCCGAAGATTCTTGTGGTTTTGTCATGCCCTGAGGCCTTCGGACTTTTAGGCGGCTTTTCATTTTCCGGAGGAGCGTCCCCCGAAGGTGGGACATTATTCTTTAGATCTTTATCTTTAATTTCATTTAATTTAATTTGTGTGTTTCTGACGTCCGAAATCCCTGTTTCCGGTGTTTCTTGCTCCGGGAATCCCTGATTTTCGGGATTTATTCCGCGGATATCCGCGGATATCTCCGGCAATCCGCCGTTATCTGCGGAAAAACACGGTTTTTCGGGGGCAACTGCTTTTCTTTTGCGGAAAAGATCGTCCAAATTAACCCTCAGATTCTGGGACCAAACAACCGAGTTTTCTCTCCAGAGTACCTGATCGATGGCTTCCAGTTCCGCCAGTAAATCCAGCATCTGAATGGCCTCTTCCGGTTCAATTCTCGCCTTGGCTGCCAGGAACATCAGATCTGCCGAAACGCTCATATCCATACAGAGGCCTTTTGTCTGGCAAAGTGATTCCAGCAACTTGAACCAGAAAGTATATCCGTTGTTCCCGAACTTAGATTCCAACAGAAACAGGGTTTTGCCGCTTACGGCCATGTGCGGAAAGTAGTCCACAGTTTCCTTTGCTATTCTCCCCAAAATGATGCCCTCCGCGCCTTTCTTCGTTATGATTCACTGATATTCCGGACATTCTTGATCACATAATCCACACTGCCATCCCCATTTCGTCGCATTTCAAACCGGACGGGATCGTCAAAGAATTCATGCTCGCCTCGGAGTGTGAAGCCTGTGTCAGTTTTAATGGCGCGGGTTTTCATCTTGTCATCCACCCAGAGCCGGTCCACCTCCACTTTTTCACCGTCCAGCAGTCCAACTGCCTGCATCTTCTTGTTGAATTTCTCCCGGGCGTCTGAGGCGTTTGAGAATAAATCCTCTGAGAAAGCCTCTAAATCTATGTAAGCGCTGCCGAGCAGTTCTTCATTCAGCAAACTCCGCACCTGAAGCGCTTTATCCAGATCGTTTCTCAGATTCGTTCGGGTCCATTGTTCCACAGTTTTTCTCAGGATCTTCGTCCTGTCCCGCTTATCAAGCACCTTGGCTGCACCCAGGAAACGATTCAGAAAGAACCGTGGCCCTTCATCCACTGTGGCTCTTTCCAGCAACAGCAGGTCATAAGATTCATCCGTTGTATCTTCCTTGATAAAAGCACAGGCCGTCAGTTTCTGATGGGTGAGAGGGAGGCCGGTGTCCTGCACAGCAAGGTTGACATCGAACTGTTCATTCTCGTACCGAATTTCATGGCTGTATGCCTTCTGGTAGTCAAGTTTCAACAGGCCAATGAACCGGGCCTCACCGGAATTGAATCTCACAACAGCCAGATCACCGCCGCCTACGCTTTCCATTGGCCGCATAATGGCAAACAGCCGCCGGGCCATCTCCTGCGTGCATTCCAGGAATGAATCTGGCTCATCGAATATCTTCCTGATCAGGAGCCTTGTCGCCCCTTCTCCTACAAACTTGGCTTTCTCTGCATCCTCGCTCCTAAGGCTCCGGAGGATGTGCTTCATGAAAAATTCGTGCAGATCTTCGGTCATTTCCAGTTCACTGATGCCCATCAGGGGCTGTTCCAGCCGTTTGTCCAGCACATGGGCCACGGCACTGTTCACGTGAACTGATTCAATGTATCGCATATCCATTAGGTTTCCTCCGTCTTTCAGCTATAGGACAGTTCGGGCTCTTTATCTGGGGTGATCTCGTCCGAATCGGACCATCTGTCGATTTCAAGCTTTGTGCCCGCCTGGCCCAGACGCATCATCAGAACCTGGAACGAATCGAGTCGTCTGAGGGAGCTCATCACCAGATCAGTGTTTGAAAGCATTGTCCAGCAGCTTTCATTGAGCCCTTCGTACTGGCTGAGCTGCAGTTCAAAGTTCAATGTCTTGTCGTGTTCACATTCGAATATCAGCCTCGCCGTGTTGTAGATGCTCCAGCTCGGTCTATTGTTCTTCTCAATCTCAAACGTCACCTCAACTGCTTCGTAAGTCGCATGCTCATCCTCATGAATAGAAAGGCCATCAATCTCGACGTTTTCAGCCACATGCTTCTTCCAGATCTCAAACAGTTCCGAAGCCTTGATGACCTTGCGGTCCTCCACCAGCATGAGTTCCTTGAAATTCATCAGAAGCTTTGAGTTCTCAAAGGCCGTGCTTTTAAGGACCTCGACAAGGACGGTGTCCAGTTTGACGATGTACCGCGAATAGTCGTAGCCTTCGATGTACGGAAGCACCACCGATTTGATTTTGGTCTCAATGACCTTCGTCACATCCCCGTAGGACTGAAACATATTGTTAAGAGCGTTGGTCACCCCTTTTTCAAGTTGCTCTTGAACCAGAGTTTCTATCGTCCCATCTTCAAGTTTCTTCGTAATTGCATCTTTGATACTGTTTTCAAGATTCATCTTAGGCTCCTCTCTCCTATGCCATGCCCTTCCGGATCCGGATAGCATTCAGCACCACCGTCACCAGCTCAGCATCCATGCTCTTGATCATCCCCATCACATCACAGTCCAGCTTCTTCGTGCTGCGGCCTTTCTGATATTCCACCCCGCCTGAATACAGGTTGAACCCCAGTCTCACCAGCGCCTGTTCCCCACTTGAAAACGGCATCTTCTCAAGGATCGCCATATTGAAGCTCCGGGCCTTGAAGTCGTAAATCACGCCTGCGTTCCTCATGAGGCCTTCCAGGGCAGAAAGGCAGAAGAATAGCGCCCTTCGCTCCCGATCATCCAGCGGGGTCTTGTCCCTGGCGATCAATTGTGCAAAGCCCTGAGCGTGGGCATCGTTTCTGAAAATCGTCTGATTCATAAATCCTCCTATCCCGCCATCCCCAAAAGTGGAGCCTGACTCATCCTTTTATCATCCGCCGCAGTGCGGCCAGCAATCCTTTTCGCCTTGGGTATGTAATCAGCCAGTTCAGGTAAGGCATCGCCGTAATGCACCTCCGCGCAGGAATCGCACCGTTTTTCAAGATACGGGCCCCCTGCCGATTTTTTAAGCTCCTGCCAGCCAGCTGCCACCGACTTCAGGCAGTCTCCGCATATCTGCGGCTGGTTCCATATGTAGCGAATAACGCTCATCAGCTGGCCACCACTGCCCACCGATGTTCACGGATCCCGTAAATTTCTGGGGAAATTGTGGGCAACATCGTATTTTTCTCATTACCAAGGCCTTTGATGGTTATCAGCGCCCGGACACACAGTTGTTCATCATCGCAGGAGATTTGCATCTTCTTGCCCAGGCAGCTAATGTCCAGGCCGTAATCCTCAAACGATAAGCCGCAGCGCCATCCATTCACCGGCATCAGATTGGCATCAAGAGGCTTTTCGAAGATGTCGATGCTGTCCACCCCGGTCATGGCCTGCCCTAAATCCAGCATGGCCTTTTCAAATTCATCAAAGCTTTTATAAGCTGCAACGCACTGAATAATCATGGAGCCTCCTTGAGGGTTCCTCGTGCTATTCCAATAAGGCTTTACTTTTGATATACTGAAGCTGAGATTTTTCTTAGGCGCCTTTCGCAACTGCGAAGGCGTTTTCTTTTTCTCCGGATCTGGCCGGAGATTCTTTTTTAACCAGGGAAAGCGCAGGCCTTTCAAACTGCAGCCACCAGAGCGGCGGCCTGTTATCACTATCCGGAAGCAGGTCCGTAACCATACCGATGCGCATCACCACACCCCCATTGCTGCTGTCATTGTCAGGATCACTGCCGCCGTGGCAAAGCCTTTTGAAAACCATGCCAGCTGCTGCTTCATGCGCTCTTTCCGTTCTTGGGCTGCAATCCGGTCACTACTGCTGCATATGATCATGGTTACCTCCCTGCCGCTTGCTGGCTTTGATGCTTGCCTTTTCGAATATCCAGCACCGCCTTAGCAATCCGATTCTCCAGGCGGGGATGCATGCCCGAATCATTGTTCTCTTGGGGTTCCTTCTTCAAGAAATCAAGCATGTCGCAGCCAAGGATATGTATTTTGCCCCGGGGCCTTCTCACTTTTAACCCCTGATGAAAGTAACGCTGCAGCGTGGATCTGCTGACGCTCAGTACCTCTGCCGCCTCCTCCGCTGTATAGCAGCCATTAGGATCAATAACCTGCATAAACCTTGCCTCCAATCTCCCTGCCGCACAGTGCCAGTGTAAGCAGTGTGCCGGCAGCTTCTTCAGCTTCCCGGCAGATAACCGCGAACTGATCCGCCTCGCTTACATCCACCATGCCGTCTGCGGCGATCTCAATCAGCTTGCTGATCTGCTGTTGCACATGGCCCAGTTCATACTGCATATTCACCACCGCCTGGCAGAGCCCCATGGGCACCACCTTGGGCAGAATGTGCCCTGGTGCTGTTTCCTTCAGGTGCATGTAGTTCAGCCATGGGCAGCGGTAAAGCTCGGCCATGCGTTTAACCATTTCGCCGCTGGGCCGCCGTTTGCCAGGCTCTTCGTAAAACTGCAGCGTGCGGATATCTATGTACAATTCGCCTGCCGCCTGAATCTGTGTTTTGCCGGAAAACCTTCTGGCTTCCTGATAAATATTGTTCAAGCCATCTCCTCCTTCCCTATTCGCTTATTTGGTAAATCCCGTAAAACCCTTACGCCCTGCAAGCATTGGCTATTTGATAAGCTATAGCCATCAACCGCCTTGCAGTTTGATCTTCCCGGCCCGAAAGGGCCCTCTTTTTTAAACCGCCCTACACCAGCAGCGCCAGAAACGCCGCTTCATCCAAAACCGAAACACCAAGCTCCAGCGCCTTATCCATCCGGGAACCCGCTTCCGATCCGGCTACTACATAATCAATATCCCTGCCCACATGGCTCCTTACCATGCCGCCCATAACCGCCACTTTGTCTGCGGCCTCGGCCCGACTCATAGAATCAAGAAGCCCGGTGAAAACAATTTTCTTGCCTGAAAGATTTGTTCTGGTTGCGCTGTTGATCATGAGGTATCCTCCTGTTTTTTAGAACATCCGTTCACCTGTTTGCCATCTGCTTCCTGTGATAAATTGGATGCAGGGAGGAGGTGAAACCATGGATAAAAAGCAGCCTGACTATCTTTCTATAAATCTTCACTGTTATGACTGTGAGCGAAACTTTGAAATTTTCGTAAAACACTTTATGAACAAAGAATCAATTGCCTGTCCCAACTGCGGCAAACAGTTGGATGATGAAATTCTCTCGAAACTTAAAAACGTGTTTACTGAATTGAAAGCTGTACTAATTTCAATAGAGTCACAAAATGACGAACTTAAAGGTTGGGGCATCAGCCTCAATTGGGGAAATCAAAATCCACTGCCCAAAATTCAAAGAAGCCAAAATTTCGATATTGACAGTTTCAATTATCAGAAACCTATCTGGGACCCGTTCAACGATCCTATTCGCTTTCAAGTGTTCGATTACAAATAGGAATCTTAGTAAATTGCTTTACCTGCTCCAGGATGTCCTTCATTGCCACCATCACCAAATGGGCATCATTGAAGGACATCTCTTTATCACCCATCGTCTTCACAAATTCCAATGCACAGTCATCAATCTTTTTTTGCTTGTCATCCACCCTTCCTCACCCCCCTTCCCTCAACTGGCCCGCTTATGGCGAGATTTTTTTAGTTTTGTTTTGGACGATTCGTCCACGTTTTGCTCAAAAAAAATACTGTCCAAATTGGCTCCAAATGCCGCTTTATACTTCTGAAGAACTTTAAAGCTGGGCGTTCTTAATCCGCTTTCTAACTTGTAGTAGTAAGACGCTGAAATTTCAAGCTTCTCAGCCATATCTTCTGGGGTTAACCCGAGATTTTCGCGAAAATGCTTGATCTTAGAATTCACGATTTCCACCTCCTTATTCCCGTTTTGTCCATCTGATAACACTATTGTATAGGACGTTTTGTCCAATGTCAACGCCAAAATGGACATTTTGTCTAACTTATTTCCAATTGGACAATTTGTGTTAATATTGTAAATAAGGAGTGTGAAAAAATGGGATTAGGCAACGTTTTAAGGCAACTCAGAGAACGCGAAAACCTTAGCCGACAAGAATGTGCAGACAAGCTTTCTATAAGTTATTCTGCTCTTTCCAAATATGAGACGGACGCCCGTTCACCAGACTCAGATATTTTGTTGGCATTTTCTGATTACTTTAATGTTTCCGTTGATTGGCTCCTTGGGCGACAAACCGACAGCAACAATCAATCAATGCCCACCAAGTCTATCCCGATTCTTGGCACTATCCGCGCAGGCATCCCTATTCTGGCCATCGATAACTTTGAAGGTGAACTGGATCTGGGCAAGGAATTCAAAGCAGATTTTGCCCTCTATGTTCATGGCGATTCCATGAGCTGGGCCGGGATCCACTCTGGCGACATTGCCCTGCTGCGCCATACCGAAGTGGCCCAGAACGGCGACATTGTTGCCGCCGGCAAAGAAGATGGGGACTGGACAGCCACCCTGAAGTATTACATAAAAAATAACGGCAGCCCCCTGCTGAGAGCTGCCAATCCGGAATATAAAGATATAGTGATGGATGACCGGCATAGGATCATCGGGGTGGTGGTGCACATCATCAAAGATGCCCCGGGCCTGAACGCTTTTCAGTCCATGCTCAGTTTGAAAAAGCACCAGGAGGAAGGCTGGGACAGCGTAATTGAAACCGCCGCTTCTGCCGGAATGGACCCGAAGAGCTTAAATCATCTTATAAAAGGGATGAGTGCGATGTTGGGCGGGAAGAAATAAATAGCTTGGTCCGGATGGATCAGGCTTTTTTGACGATTATACGACTGCATACTTAGGATGTGATTTGATTGCCCTGGAGAAACAAGCCAAGAAACATTCTTGCGATGCCCGCTGATGCAACCCACTCTATTTTTATTGACGAAAGCGGAAACTCAAATCTTGAACCCGTTAAGAAAATCATCAATGCAGGTGGTTCCTTAGATATAGGAGAATCTCACTTCACGACCACTGCCGTGATTATTCGACGTGAGGATTTCGTTCAAATCAAGAACGATATTTTGGGACTGAAATATAAGTACTGGGAAGATGGAATGTATACATACAATGGGGTCAAAAAGCGTGTATGTTTTCATTCACGTGAAATACGTAATAAAAAAGGCCCCTTTCACGATTCTGTTATTGATCACTCGGCATTCGTTTCTGACTTAACGGACTTCTTGGTTAATAGTCAGTACAATATAATCTCCGCAACGATTAATAAGGACCTGTTTGTAAGAAGATACTCGGCGCCTTGGTATACCTATGGGTTCATGTCCGACATGATCTTTGAGCGACTCGCAAAGCATGTTCTTCAGTTCTCTGGAAAAGGCGCGGTAATGATTGAATCGCGCGGAAAAAACGAAGACACTATCCTTCTGAAAAGCATTACAGATACACTGGCAGATGGAACGCCATATGTTACCCCTCGGCAATTAGAGAGAATAATTGGTGTGTATTTTAATGAAAAGTGGTGCCGCTATTCCAGTTATACGAAAAGCCATTTTGGATTAGAAATAGCTGATTTGGTATCGCATCCTATCCATCAATACGCACGGTCCGGAAATAAAAATGCAGCCTTCCTTTCCATCGAAAGTAAGCTGCATGGTTATCCATTGTATTCAGGGAAAGGGCTGAAAATATTCCCTTAAAAGTGGAAAACCGCCCCTATTGGGCGGTCGGCCGCGTTCGCGACCCAAGCGGTTTAAAGTCTGCCTTGACTGTCACGTTTGATGTGACACCTCATTATAGTAATATTTCTTGCCATTCGTCAAACCGAATGCACTTGACAAAATAAGCCGCCCATGATTTTTGAGTTATCATTTGTTTCCACTTGGCCCCAATGCATTAAAAGGGTGAAACTTATAAATGTCAACACTTTATATTGTAACGTTTTTTTGTGTTGTGCGATTATTTATTATTCAGTGTCATTTGGGCAAGCCTTTTTGTTTTTAGTGTGCCAAGCAAAGTCAACTTAATTTATTTAGAATCACGATTCTCACCATATCATGCATTCAAGAGGAAATACATAGCCCAACCTTATTGGATTGGGCTATTTTTCAAATCTTAAAGTTACATAATATTGAATAAATTACAGGGAGGAAATGTCATGCCGAAGTACAAAGTACCATTTTATCTGAATGGAATCGTTATTGCCATCTTAATCATCACAGGTTACGGTGCTTTAATTGGAATTCCACTATTAATCGTTCGCGTTCTCAAGGATAAGAAGGCGATCCGGGATGCAGAAGGTGAAACTGCACGGTTTGAAGTATACCGAAAGCTGATTGATCTTGATGCGGCAATCATTTCAAAGCAGGACCAAATCAGCGCCCTTGACAACAAACTTTCAGATCGGGACAAAATGATTCAGGAAGTTATAATTCAAGCCACTGAAATTGCCAACCGTAAAATTGAGCATATCAACCTTGAAATCGCATCGAAGGATGATCTGTTGCAGGAAATAGAAGATATTAAGAAGAAAATCAAAACTTATGAGAGTAAGCTTTCAAATGCAGAATTCAAACTATCCAGTGTACATACTACCATCAAGAGCTTCCAGCATATGATTCAAAGCTTCAGTGACAAAACAGATAGTGAGATCGGGATAAGCATAGATGCTGACACTATTGAGTTCATGGAATCTTTGTCTCCAGTCGTAACGCTTAAGCTTCATTGCATGGATATGAAGGATTTGCGAAAAGCTTACAAAGAGAATCAGCAATTGATCAATGAGGTTCTTGAAAATTATAAAAATAGATACAATACAAAAGCGAATGCCGCCATTTATAAGCTGATGGTCATTGCGCTACAGGCCGAGCTTCAGAACGTTATGTATAATATGAAATTTGATCGTTTTGAAAACTCCCAAGAAAACGTGAAGAAAATCGCAGAGAACTATCTCAAGATCGCCGCCGAAGGTAATCAGAGTATTGCCCCTACGCTGGTTAAGTTCATCGGGGAAATTGAGTACCTGTTTATGAATGCCCTCAAAATCGAGTATGAATACTATGTCCTGAAGGAAAAGGCAAAAGAAGAACAGCAGCGTCTTAAAGAGATCATGCGCCAGGAAGTTGAAGAAAGAAAAATTCTCGAAGCTCAGAAGAAGCAGATTGAGGCCGAAGAGGAAAAATACCATGTAGAAATCGATAAGCTCAGTGATCAGCTTCAGGCCACTTCTCCCGAAGATCTGAAATATCAGCAGCTGCTTGAAAAAATCGAGGAACTCAAAGGCCAATTGATTGCTGTTGAAGATAAAAAAGAAGATATCATTAAGCTCCAGAATGGTTGCGCCGGATACGTTTACATCATCAGCAATCTGGGCTCATTCGGCGATGATGTATTCAAAATCGGCATGACACGACGCCTTGATCCTCAGGACCGTGTCAATGAATTGGGCGACGCCAGCGTACCCTTCTCGTTTGACGTGCATAGCTTCATTTTCTCAGACGATGCCGTCGGCCTGGAAGGCAAAATGCACGATAAACTAAACGATCAACGACTCAATAAAATCAATCTGAGAAAAGAGTTTTTCAGATCGTCGATTGATGATCTTGAAGCTTTGGTCAATGAACTCTATCCTACCGCTGAATTCAATAAGACAATGCTTGCTGAACAATATCGTCAAAGCATCTCAGTCATAGAAGAAGATGAGGAAGCAGCTGTATAGTTTCAATTGGTACGTATTACCCGCCCACAACTATTTGGGCGGGTATTTTTATAGGTTTTTACTCAAATAAAAATACCCTTATTTTGAATGTTCTCTATTTTATAGCGAACTAATGTTCGCTATAATGGAGATAGCCCGAATTCTTATTTCGCCTTTTCCCGCCATGCCGCACATCTGATTCACCCCTATTGGGCATTGCCTTTCACAAGCGTAGAATGATTTTATACCCTAAGGAGATCCGTATGGATAAAGCCGTTGTGCTTCAGATTGCAATACATAACCATCTTGAGCTTGATATTATCTATGCCGGCGGCAGTCAGCCAGGCACAGCGCGCAGGATTTTACCTACAGCTCTTTCCGGCGGAATTGTGAAGGCCCGCTGCCAGGGTGCTGCCAAGTCTTTTAAAGTGGACCTGATCCAGATTCCGCATATAGTTCAGAATCAGCCTTTTCGGAACTACTCAGGCATTCAGGATATTCTTCTCCTGGAGCAAAGAGATATCCTGGCATCTGGACTGATTGCAGAAGCCGACAGGTTTCACCTCACACTTTACCAGGAAGATCGGCGCCCCGTGCTCTCGATTCGGAGAAAGGATGGATGCTGGTGGGTGCGGGATCAGCGTTATACATTGTTTCAACCGGCTGCGGAAGCATTTATCTTGGCGCTCCGCATGCGGAGCATGAATGGAAAGTAAGCAAGGGAGGGTTCTTTGTGGCATCTATTTTGAAATATGGAACCGGGTATGCCATAAGAATGTGGATCCCCGATGAAAGCGGCAAGAAGAAACAGAAATTCATATCAGGTTTCCCGGATAAGCCTTCCGCGAAGGCTGCAGTTATCCAGTTAGAGGCCGAGATATCCACCGGTGATTATAAGCCGCCCTGTGGGCTTACAGTGGCCGATTTGGTTGCTCTTTGGGATGAGGATCATGTGAGCCAGCTCGCGCCTAAAACCCGGGGGCATTATAAGCACACGACCAGCTATATCATAAAGCATCTGGGTGCGATCATTCTTCCGGAGCTGCGGGCCAATCACATTGAGCGCATGTACCGGGATCTGAGGGCCTCTAAAAAGCTGCATGAGAATACAATCCACCACATACACAAAACCCTCAGGAGCATGCTGAACACCGCAATCAGGTGGGACTACATAGATATATCCCCTATGGCGAAGGTAATGGGCCCCAAAAAGAAAAAGCCTCAGCTTGAGTTTTGGGAAGTGGCGGATATCCAGCGGGGCCTAATGGCCATAGCGGGCACCACAATATTCTATCATGTAAAGGTATCCCTCTATACAGGCCTGAGGCTTGGAGAGGTGTGCGGCCTTCGCGAAGAGGATATCAACTTCGCCCAGGGTTATTTTGTGGTGAACCGGACCATGCAGGCAATTGGCGGCGAAGTTATCATTAAGGATCCTAAAACCGACAAATCACGCAGACGGATTCCGATGAATGCGTATGTGTCCGCCCTGTTTCAATCCCGAATTCAGGAGATTAGGGAGAACCGCATGCGGTTTCGCGATAAGTACGATGAATCCTGGTTAGGCTACCTATCCGTTTTCGAGACGGGCCAGATCCAGAGTGATCAATATGTGGGTAGGAAATGGCGAAAGCTGATGAAGGTTCTGAATGAAGATCCCAATACCGGCATCACCTATGAACGTTCTGATCCTCGCTACTTAAAACCAATACGCTTCCATGACTTGAGGCATTCCTGCGCGTCCTGGCTGCTTTATATCGGGGCAGACCTGAAAGAGGTTCAGGAGATTTTAGGGCACAGCTCTTATGCCATGACAGCCGATACCTATGCCCATTTATGCGACAACGTAATCCGCAGTTCCATGGATAAAATGGTGCTCTAAACGGACCCCTCCCCCTCCCTCAAGGGGGTAAGGCATTTCAAAAACAATTCGGTTTGAGTAATGATTTGAGTAATAATAAAATGGAAATAAAAATAGAGCATTTACAAAGGCCGTTAAACCTTTGCAAATGCTCTATTTTTCTGGTCGGAGTAGCGAGATTCGAACTCACGGCCTCCTGCTCCCGAAGCAGGCGCTCTACCAAGCTGAGCCATACCCCGATAGGGTGTCAACGTGACTATTATAGCAAAGCCTCAGGCTTTTGAAAAGTGATTTTTGCCTAATAATAGATCAGGGCGCGCACAAAATTTGTTTCTTCCCGCTGGTCATTGAAAATTTTGAAACTGACTTTATCGCCATCCACATGGCTATAGTAGGACAGCAGGTCTCCACGCTGGATATGTACCATGTAACCATTGGCAAATTGGACTTTCGCTTGCCCGCCGAGGCAGTAGTAGGCTTCTGTCACCATGGTGTAATAGCGGTCGAATTCCCCTTCACTCTGAAGCGCAACGTTGAAGGAGGCGCCGGATGGGATGGTGAGATGCATCAGTTCTCCGAAGCAGGTATCGTCCATCATTAGATTGAAATCGGTGCCTTTTCCAAAGCTCCGGGTTTTCCAGTCTCCGGCGAAGGTGTCCATCTGGTAGGGCTCCAGATCCACGCTGTGGTGATTTTCGTGTTCCAAGCGGATCGCGCCGTCCAGCAGCATCAGCACCCGTTTTTTCCCGGGGAGCGCCGTGAAGAGGGTTTCCTCTGCTTCCACACGGGCGGTACTGAGCCGCCAGGTGAAGGGGCCTGCGGGATAATTGGCTTCTTCCGGCCAGATGGCCAGCTCGGTTGTCACGCCCCCGGACCAGCGATTTCTTTCGAATTCGTTTTTATGCATCACCCGTACTTTGCTTTTCATGGATACACATCCTTATTCATGAGGTATAAACTCTATTTGTGGCTCTTATCCTGGTGAAGGTCGATACCAAAACCATAGCATTCAAGGACTGGCAGGACAAACATGAATCCCGCTCCTGGCTCATTCATGAAATCCACTTCCTCTGCAATGGCCTGCTTTACCTCTGAAAGCTTATTATCATCACGGATAATGCTCATGATGGTGTTGTTGAAAGGACGGTGAAGCCCCTTCATCTTCTTCACGTTGCATAAGGCAGGATCATTCCCCAGCTGTTCCAGGAGCATGTTACCCATCCCGGCGGTTTCCATGAGAGTACCGCCCACGCCCAGTTTGAAAAGGCGATCCAATATGGCATCTAATCGATCCGTACGATTCAATATAAAGTAAAGCGCATACATACGCGAGCCTCCTTGTGACGATTTTATGGGACTATGCCCCACTGTCTGCAATTACTATAGCTATATCACAAACGCACCATCTATTCAATTATAAAGGTTTTACACCCTATCGTAAACCTGTTCACATATAAAATCCGCAGATGCTTTACCGCAACACAGTGGCTCGGTAATAGGGCAGGCGCACCTTGGAGGGGGGCAATAAGAAATGCCGCTCCATTAAACGAAGCGGCATTTTTGATTCACTCTACGTTGTCGGCAACCTCCTGGATCAGCTGTGCCGACCGCTCCCAGCCCAGGCAGCCATCAGTGATGGACTGACCGAAGGTGGTGCCATCAACCGGTTGCGTTCCCCCAACGAGGTAGCTTTCAATCATAAGACCTTTGACGAGTTTGCGGATATCTTCATTATAACGGACGTTCCGCATGACTTCCATGGCGATGCGGGGCTGCTCCTGCCAGAGCTTCATGGAGTTGGCATGGTTGCAATCCACAATGACGGCCGGGTTGGCCAGCTTGGCCTCACTGTATTTTCGGGACAGGAACATCAGATCTTCATAGTGATAGTTTGGAATGTTGCGGCCGTATTGGTTCACCGCTCCCCGAAGGATGGCATGGGCCAGGGGGTTCCCATCGGT
Source organism: uncultured Peptostreptococcaceae bacterium (assembly GCA_964424355.1). Lineage (GTDB taxonomy): Bacteria > Bacillota > Clostridia > Peptostreptococcales > Acidaminobacteraceae > CAZEHS01. Next base: position 109,979 of record CAYRIO010000006.1, on the reverse strand, counting down.
CTGCACTTCATAGTTGCTGTAAATGAAGTTATGGGGAATCTGAGCCGCCTTGATCGAGTTGAGCATGACTTTGATATCCCCACTGGTGGGATTCTTCATTCCCACGGGTTTATCCACGCCGCTGGCGGTAAGGCGATGCTTCTGATTTTCTACGGACCGGGCACCGACAGCATGGTAGCCGATCAGATCTTCCAGATAGCTGTAATTTTCAGGGTAGAGCATTTCGTCGGCTGTGGTGAGCCCGGCTTCAGCCAGCACCCGGATGTGCAGGTGGCGGATGCTGTAAATCCCTTTGTGCATATCCGGCTCTTCGTTGGGGTCCGGCTGGTGAAGCATGCCTTTATAGCCTTCCCCGGTGGTGCGGGGTTTATTGGTGTAAATGCGGGGGATCAAGATCAATTTTTCTTTCACCTGTTCCTGAATCCGGGCAAGTCGATGGACATATTCCATCACCGCATCTTCATTGTCCGCAGAACAGGGGCCGATTACCAAGACTTTTTTCTGGGATATCCCTTCAAAAACCTCGCGGATTTCCTGGTCGAGGGATGCCTTCACAGCTGACAGCTCCGGCGTCAACGGCATATCCGCTTTGATTTTTTCCGGTGTCGGAATGGGTTGGATGTATTTGAACGCCATATAAAAGCCTCCTATGTGTTAGATGTTAAAGGCATCTTAGCATAGCAGGCTTTGGATTACAACGTTCGGGGGCATTTGAATGAACTCTGTTGAGCGGCTGTTCGATTATTGGCGGAAGTGTTGTTTGATTTTTAAAAGCCTTCAAGAGCGACGGCTCTAACAGGGGCACCGTCTGAATTTTCATAATTGATGGGCAGACAGGTCAGCAAGATGTCCTTATCGATAATGGCATCCAGGTTCTTCAGGTTTTCAATGATAAACAGACAGGCACCGAAGAGGATGCCATGGTTCATATATTCATGGCTTTCTGTGGGATCCACAGAAATGGCGTCGATGCCGATTCCCTTAAGACAGTGGGCAGCCAGCCAGTTCGCTGCGGCTTCTTCCAAAACCGGATACCCCGAAAAATACTCTGGGGAACCCCATTTTTCACTCCAGCCGGTGCAGAGCAGCAGAAAATCCACTTTTCCGATAGCTTCCTGGTGAGGAATCAGATCTTCGAGGGTGATGTATTTGCCGACCTTCCGGACATCGATGCACAGGGCCGGTCCGATAAATCGCTCCACCGGCATTTGATCCAGGGTCAAGCCGTCCATTTCCATATGGGCAGGAGCATCCATATGGGTGCCGTTGTGGGAATAGAGGGTCAGCAGGGTTTCAGCAAAACCATCGTCTTTCAGGGTGTTCACAAGGGTCAGCTTCGGCGGCTGGGTACCCGGATATACCGGCATGGATTCTTGAATGATATGGGTCAGATCATAGGCTTTCATAAAGATCCTCCAAAGAGTGTCAGTGTACATTTCTGATTCACTTCTATTATATGCCTTGGTTGATGGAATTCAACAGCGGCGGAATAACTTGTTTTTTTCGGGATACGACACCTGGCAGGTAGACCTCCTGATTATCCGCTTTTTCTCCGAATGCCCGGGATATCAGCTCCCCGCTTTCACCCATGAACAACAACAGCGTCCCCTCCCGGGCGATATCCGTCAGCATGAAGAGGAGCAGATCGAACTTGTTGTCATCGATGATTTTTTTCATCAGGGCCTTCAGGGGATCCTTCACCTCTTCAAGCTCCTCCAGATCCATGCTGCTGATCTGGCCCACGCCAATGGTGAGTTTTCCCGCGTTGAACCGCTTGAAATCCTGATAGAACAGCTCTTCTGTTGTCTTTTCCCGAATTTTGGATCCTGCGCGGAACATTTCCCGGGCGAACTGCATGGGGTCGATGCCGGCTTCGGCGGCAAGATACCGGGCGGTTTGACGGTCCAGTTCGGTGCAGGTGGGAGATTTGAACATCAGGGTATCGGAGAGGATCGCCGCACAAAGGGCCCCCGCGATGGATTTTTCCGGTAGGATTCCAGCATCCTGGTACAGACCGGCAATCAGGGTGGCGGTACAGCCCACCGGCTGGTTGCGGAAGACCACCGGACCGCTGGTCTGGATATCCCCGATGCGGTGATGGTCGATGATCTCCAAAATTTCCGCCTCTTCAAGGCCGTCCACCGCCTGGGACCGCTCGTTGTGATCCACCAGGATCACAGCCTTCCGCTCCAGGTTAAGGAGCAGGGCCCGGGAAATCAAGCCCGCATAGGCCCCGTGCTCATCGACAACGGGAAAGTTCCGGTAGCGCTTCGCCGCCATGACTTCCCGGGTTTCATCCAGATAATCGTCCAGCTCGAAGGAGACCAGATCCTGAACCTTCATCACGTGCTTCACCGGCAGGCTCTGGTTCACCAGATGGGCTACCTTGAAGGTATCATAAGGGGACTGGATCACGGCGCAGTTCCTTGCGGCGGCCCGTTTGACCATGGCCGGATCCAGCACAGACCCGCCGGTGAGGATCAGCAGCCCGGCCCCCATTTCAATGGCGCTCCACTGATTGTCCATGCGGTTGCCCAGGATGATGGCATCCCCCGGCTGCAGGAACTGCTCCATCCGCTCGGGGTTCATGGCGCCGACCAGGACCTGCCCGGAGGTGAAACAGCCCTCCGGATCCCCGGCCACCTGCTCGCCGTCCAGGACCTCAAGCATATTCCGAAAAGGGGTGCAGGCATCCGCAAGGGCCCGGCTGTCGATGGGGTCCAGATACGACCGGGCCAGGTCGCCGATGGTGACCATGCCGTCCAAGGTGACCTCATTCCGGCTGATGGCCAGGGTCGTGATCTGGTTTTCCTGCATGACCTGCCAGGCCCGCTTCAGGGATATTTCAGGAGAAACGGAAGCGATCTTCCGAAGGTTCAGATCTGAAACCTGTGCTTTCAGATTGGCGATATATGCCGGCTCCTGAAGACTGAAATACGACAGGACAAATGCGGTTTCCGGGCTGATCTCTCCGATCCGCCCCGGAATGAACCGGGTGGTTTCTCCTTGTCTGTTCCGCAGGGCGGCATACCCCAGCGCTGAGCAGATGGAATCCGTATCAGGGTTCTTATGCCCCAAAATGAACACTGGTTTCATGACATTTCTCCTTTCCAGCTGAAAGCTATCACGCGGCGGATTTTCACCGATAGTTCCTATTCTTGCTAGTATTCTACAGCATTATGCACCCCTTGAGGCGATTTATTCACAAAATAGTTTTGCTTATGATTGTACCCCGGATGAATAGGCTATAAACCGCCGATTCCATCGCCCCAAGGACCTTGAAACCCTGCCGCTCCATCGCCGGGCACCTAAAAAAAACAGCCACAGCAGGGGGATGCTGTGGCCCGGATAAAAAGAAAAAGGGGAGACTCTATTCTGTTGGAATCGGGGCGGGCGCAATCAGGACTTCGTAGGGAGCCAGACGGTGATCGCCGTGGCTCTGGACACTGCCGGAATGGTTCATGAGGATGCGGCATGAGCCGCCGTCTCCAAGCTCCCGGGTCACCACCTCGACCATGGGGACGCTGGGGATCCATGGAATCTCGGCCCTCTGGAGGATTTCCGCCGCCAGATCCATCAGCAGGGACATATCTGCCCCGCCGCCGACGGTGTAGACCCATCCGCGACCATAGGAATTCCGGGTCACCGCCGCGAAATCCTGGTAGGGAGAATCGTCATACCGGTAAAGGACTTCCGCCTCCAAGGGGGTGATCAGATCCCGCCATACGGCGAATTCTCCGGACTGGCCCTGCTTAGGACCGCAGCCGCTGACGGAAGCGCTACCCAGGGCCCCCAGGGATTCGGCCTCTGTCACCTCCAGCCCCATCATATTCCGGAGCAGGCAGGGGGGTGTCTTTAAGAAATGGAGATTGTTGTGCTTGTCCTTGATGCCGGTGCGGAAGGTGAACACCACGATCCCCCCTGCGGACGCAAAGGCTTCCAGCCGCTTGACCAGGGCTTCATTGACAATTTGCAGGACAGGGACCAGCAGAACCCGGTACCCGGAAAAATCTCGGTCGGTGCTGAGGACATCCACGGCTATATTGTGCTGATAGAAGGGTTCGTACAGGCGGCAGAATTCCGTCTCATAATCAAATCCAGCGCTTTGGGGCTGATAATGCCACGACCAGATCGAATCGAAATCATAGAGGGCGCAGACCTGGCTCTTCACCGGGCTACGGAACACAGCGGCATTCTCGGCAGCCTTTCCGAAGAAGCCGCTGGCCTCCTGAACCTTCCGGCCTTGGCGGTTATCCTGATCGATCAGGCCCAGACAGAACTGCTCAGCCCCCCGGGTCATTCCCCGCCAGCGGAAATACAGCAGGGCTTCACAGCCCCTGGCCATGGCCTGGAAGGACCATAGCACCGCCTGATCGGGCCGCGGCAGATAACCGATTGCCTGATGGCCCTGGGAGCCCATCAGCTGTTCCAATATCCAAAAATTCTGCTGTTTGAGCCCCCGGATATAGTCCAGGGCCAGGGCAGACCGAGCCGGGGAAATGGGCTTTTCAAGACCGCCCCAGACCGGATAGTTGTCGAATGAGACCACGTCCAGCATGTCGGCCAGGGTGTTCTGATCGTAGCAGCGATTGAAGTAGCCGCCGAAGAGATTGTGGGTCACCAGCTGATGATCGCCCTTGTGCCGCCGGATAGCGGTGATCTGCTGCCGGGCAAAGCCATTGATGGCATCGCTGCGGAACCGGGCCCAGTCTAGAAGCAGGCTGGGGTTATGGGTGGTGATGGTGGGCCGGGGACTGGGGATTTCATTGAAGGTGTTGTAGGTCTGCCCCCAAAAGATGGTGCCCCAGGCCTCATTGAGATGGGTGATATGCTGGTAGGTCTCCTCCAGCCACTGCTGGAATTCCTCATGGCAGATTTCACAGAAACAGAAATCACTGCCCTCATGGCCGAATTCGTTATCCACCTGCCAGGCGATGACAGCGGGTTCCTGGCCATAATGGGCCACCAGCTTTTCCGTGATGGCCTCAGCGGCTTTCTGATAGGCAGGAGAATTGAAGCAGTACTGCCTGCGGCCTCCGAAGCTCCAGACCTGGCCGGTTTCGTTTTGAGACAGAATTTCAGGATGAGCCGCGGCAAGCCATGCCGGAAACGTGGCGGTGGGCGTCCCGAAGATCACAGCCAGCCCCACGGCCTTGGCCTTTTCAATGACGGTGTCAAAGAAGCTGAAATCATACTGACCCGGCAGGGACTCCATGAGGTGCCAGGCGAACTCGCCGATCCGGATGGTGTTGGCACCGGTGGCCCGGATGGCCGCCAGATCCTTTTCGAGGAAATCTGCGGGCCAGTGCTCGGGATAATAATCGACCCCTAACATCAGGGGGTTGCTGTTGGGCATCGTCATGGCTTCACGCTCCTGAATTGATTGCATCGATGAACCGCCGGACGCCCCGCTGCCCTGCTTCACCGACACCGTAGACGCCGCAGTGCTCCAGACCCTGGAGGAAAACTGCACTGACGGCCTGCTCCAGGGCTTTGCCGGGAGCCGTGCCCGCTGGGATTGCCAGGCCTTTCAGGACATGGAGCAGGTAGGCGAATTTTTCAAGGGCTTCCGGCAGGACCGGCTCTCCGCTGGGATCCACCGCTGTGAACCACGCTGCCAAGTCCTGCAGTTCACCGACCAAACGGTCCGGCAGGACTGCCAGCCCCATCACTTCAATCAGGCCGATATTTTCTTTTTTCACGGGGTGGATTTCAGCATGGGGGTGGAAAATCCCATCAGGATGGTCCTCGTCCTGGCGGTTGTTGCGCAGGACCAGATCCAGTTCAAAATCCGTGTCCCGGCGCCGGGCGATGGGGGTCAGGGTATTATGCCGCCCCGCCGGTGAGGCGGCCAGAATCCCCGCCTCCGGATCCGAGTAAGCCTGCCAGCCAACGCGCAGGGCTTCCGCCGCCCCCAGCAGTTGCTCCCGATCCGGGCTGGTGAGCCGCAGGACCGTCAGCGGCCAGTTCAGATGGGCGCAGGAAACCTGGGGAAACCTCTTCAAGCCATGATGCTCCAGGACCGAGGCACGGGCCATGGCGAATTCGTAGCGCCCTCCCTGATAGTGGTCGTGGGACAGCATGGAGCCCCCCACAATGGGAAGATCCGCATTGGAGCCGATGAAATAGTGGGGGAATATTTCTATGAAATCCAGGAGCCGGATAAAGGTTTCCCGGGTGATGGCCATGGGAAGGTGCTTTTCACTGAAGATGATGGCGTGCTCGTTGTAGTAGACATAGGGGGAGTATTGAAAATACCAGGGTTCCCCGTTGAGTGTCACCGGGATCACCCGGAGGTTCTGCCGGGCCGGGTGGTTCAATCGCCCTGCATAGCCCACGTTATCCAGGCACAGGAGGCAGGCCGGGTAATCCGCCGAGGCGGTATTGCCCGCCGCAGCGATGGCCTTGGGATCTTTTTCAGGTTTGGAGCAGTTGATGGTGATGTCCAGACAGCCATAGGCGGTATCCGCCTGCCAGGACTGATTCCTGGCGACCCGGTCCATGCGGATGTAATGGCAATTCTGGCTGAAAGCGTAGAACCAATCGGTTGCCGCCTCCGGGGCCCCTGCATACCGTATCCGAAAGTCGGCTATCACTTCCGAGGGTCGGGGGGTCAGACACCCCATCAGCTGGGTGTCCAGCAGGTCGCTATGGTCCGCATACCGGGAGGCCAGGCGGCCGGTCTCGAAGGCCCAGTCCAGAATCTGCTCCAGCACGGACACGTGGTCCACCGGAGAATCCGCCACTGTAACTGGCCTGATGGCATCGATGTTCAGGACAGCCATCAGGCTGTTCCGGGCCCAGACCGCATCGTCTTTTTCGATCAGTCCCTTTTGGAGTCCGTAAAGGATCAATTGTTCAATCAGCGTATCGATCATGGGGATCCTCACTTCTTGTAGCCCTTGGGGTGGCTCTGATGAAAGCGCCAGGCGCTGGCAATGATCTCTTCAATGGCGGTGAACCGCGGCTGCCACCCCAGCTCCTGGCAGGCTTTTTCCGGTGATGCCACCAGTACCGCCGGATCCCCTGCCCGTCGCGGACAGATTTCTGCGGGAATCGGATGACCGGTCACCTTCCGGGCGGCTGCCAGCATTTCAAGAACCGTATAGCCTTCCCCGGTTCCCAAGTTGAAAATGCCGCCGGCATCACCGGCAATCAGCTTCCCCAGGGCCAGGACATGGGCGTCCACCAGGTCCGCGATGTGGATATAATCCCGCACGCAGGTGCCATCCCGGGTGGGATAATCGTCTCCGAAGATCCGGAGCGCTTCCCGCTGCCCCAGAGGAACTTGCAGGATCAGAGGGATCAGGTGGGTTTCCGGGATGTGGGCCTCGCCGATATGCCCCTCCGGGTGGGCGCCGCCCACATTGAAGTAGCGGAGGGACACAAAACGGATGCCGTGGATTTGGCTGCACCACTGCATCATCTTTTCCATGGCCAGCTTGGTTTCACCGTAGGTGTTGAGGGGCTGGGTCCGGTGGGTTTCCTTCAGGGGGGTCTCCACAGGCTCGCCGTACACCGCCGCCGTGGAGGAAAAAACAATCTTATCCACACCGGCGTTCACCATGGCCTGCAGCAGGCACTGGGTACCGGTGAGGTTGTTGTCGTAATACTTCAGGGGGTCTTCCATGCTCTCCCCGACCAGGGACGCCGCCGCAAAATGTAGGACGGCATCAATCGGATGGGCTTCGAAGAGGTCCTTCAGGAACCGGCGGTCCCGGATATCCCCCTTGCAGAAGATGGCTTCCGGATGCAGGGCTTCCCGGTGGCCGGTGGAGAGATTATCCGCCACCACCACGTCATAACCGCTTTGGATGAGCCCGTGGACCGCATGGGATCCGATATAACCGGCACCGCCGGTGACCAATATCTTCATCTGTGCCTCCTAGATTTCTCTGGCCCCGTCTCCGGCTTCCACCACATAAAAATCCCCGGCGTATCCGATGACGGCAGCATACTGTTCGCCTACACGGCTGATGAAAGAAGCCACCTGGCTTTCTGCCACCAGGTTCACGGTGCAGCCTCCGAAACCGGCACCCGTCAAACGGGCCCCCAGAACCCCTTCATGGCCCTGGGCCAGGCTCACCAGCAGATCCAGTTCAGGGCAGCTGACCTCAAAATCCGTTTGCAAAGACTGATGGGAAGCGTTCATCAGGCGGCCGAAGCCGGCCAGATCTCCAGATTTCAGAACCTTCAGGGCCTGGAGGGTCCGTTCGTTCTCTGAAACCGCATGGCGGGCCCGTTTCATGGCCTCGGGGTTCCGGATGGCATGGGAGGCCCCTTCAAACCGGGCGGTGTCCAGTTCCCCCAGGGTTTGGATGGCCATCACCGTTTGCAGATCCCCCAGGGCTTCCCGGCACTCGGCAAAACGGATGTTGTACTTTGAATCCGCCAGCCCCCGCCTTTTATTGGTATTGGCAATGACCAGGCGGTAGCCCTTGAGCCGGAGGGGCACCTGCTCATAATGCATGGTATCGGTGTTCAGCAGTACGGCATGGTCCTCCTTCCCCATGGCGATGGCGAACTGATCCATGATGCCGCAATTCACACCGATATACTGATTTTCGGCTTTTCGGGCCAGAATGGCCTGCCGGTCCAGGGGAATCCCCAGTCCGAACAGGGCGTTCAGGATCACGGAGGTGACCACCTCGATAGAGGCACTGGAGGAAAGCCCCGCTCCGTTGGGGATATTCCCCCCAAAGGCGATATCGAAGCCATAATCGATGGGGAACCCGGCCTGGATCAGCGTCGAGGCAACCCCCTTGGGATAGTTGCCCCAGTCGTGGGCATCATCCTTCTCCAGGGTGTTCAGGGACAGTTCGTGGACCCCCTGCTCTTTAAAATTGACGGAATACAAGCGGATCCCGGCGTCGTCCCTTTTCCGGGCAACGGCATAGGTGCCGATGGTCAGGGCACAGGGCAGGACATGACCGCCGTTGAAATCCGTGTATTCTCCGATCAGGTTGACCCTGCCGGGGGCGAAAAAAGAGCGTACGTCCCCGGAGCTGCCAAAGACAGCTCTGAAAGCATCTTTTACTTGCGTATACACGTGGCATTCCCCATTCGCTATTTTTTCTTGATGTATTTTTGGATGTCGATGGCTACTGCGGTGATGATGATCAGACCCTTGATGATGAACTGGATGTAAGGATTCACGCCGATGAAGGCCAAGCCGTAGTTGAGCACCTGGAAGATCAGAACCCCGGTGATAACGCCGCCGATGGTGCCGATTCCTCCGGAGGTGGACACCCCGCCCACGACGCAGGCCGCAATGGCATCCAGCTCATACATGTTGGCGGTATTGTTGGTGGCGGTTCCCACCCGGGCTGCTTCCAATGAACCGGCGAAGCCGTAGAGGGCCCCTGCCAGGGTGTAGATGATCAGCAGGTTCACCAGGATGTTTACCCCGGATACCGCAGCGGCTTCAGGATTGCCGCCGATGGCGTACATGTTCTTGCCCAGTCGCGTCTTGTTCCAGATGACCCAGATGATGGCGGTGGTGATCAGGGCGTAGATGACGAGGTACGGGATCATGATGCCCCCCACGGTGAAATACCCTTGGGCGAACTTCATGTATGCCGGGTCCAGACCGCCGATGGGCTGAGCCCCGTAAGGCGGACGGTCGTAGTAGGTGGAGTTGATGCCATAGACGATGATCATCATACCCAGGGTGGCAATGAAGGGCGGCACCTGGAACTTGCCAACGATGTAACCGTTGACCAGACCAAAGACCGAGGTGACAGCCATGGCCAGAAGGATCGGCATCCACATGGGCATCGCCGGGAGATCCGGGTACATGCGGTAGGCATATGCCGGTGCCTGGAGGAGGGATGCGGAGATGACGGCGGAAAGGCCTACCAGCCGCCCGGCTGAGAGGTCAGTCCCCTGGGCGATCAGGATTCCGCCCACACCCAGGGCGATGATGACCCGGGTAGAGGCCTGGGACAGGATATTGGTGAGATTCAGCAGGGACATGAAGTCCGGTGCAATGGAGATGATGATCAGAACAAGGGCCAGCAGGACCAGGGATATGGCGTTGTTCATCATAAAATCCCGGATATTCATCCCCTTCAGGGATGCGAGTTTAGCTTTCATTGGGGTTTCCTCCTCCGATTACAGATACTTGGCTGAGAGCCGCATGATTTCTTCTTGGGTGGCTTCGGCAGTGTTCAGGATGCCGGCGACCTGTCCATTACTCATAACCAGGATCCGGTCCGTGACGCCCAGGAGTTCGGGCATTTCCGAAGAAATCATGATGATTCCTTTCCCCTTGTTGGCCAAATCGATCATCAGCTGGTATATTTCGTATTTTGCCCCGACATCGATTCCCCGGGTCGGCTCGTCCATCATGAATATTTCCGGTTCCGTCAGCATCCAGCGGCCGATGATGACCTTTTGCTGGTTCCCCCCGGAAAGGTTTCGGATCAGGGTCTTGGAAGAGGGGGTCTTCACCCGCATGGAATCGATGGCCCACCGGGTATCGGTTTCAATCAGCTTATCGCTGAGGAGTCCGATCCGGTTGGTGTATTTTTTCATGTTGGAAATGATGGTGTTGAAGCTGACCGGCAGCATGGCGAAGATGCCGTTGGCCCGCCGTTCTTCCGTAACCAGGGCGAAGCCGTGCTCGATGGCTTTGTTGGGATGGGTGTTCCGGATCTCCCGGCCGTGAAGCTTCAGGGTGCCGCCGGCAATCTGACGGATGCCGAATACCGCCTCAACGACCTCGGTCCGCTTGGAGCCCACCAGACCGGCAACCCCTAAAATTTCGCCGTTCTTCAGATCGAAGGAAACACCTTTAAAGGAAGGTTGGATCAACCCTGTAAAATCACGGACCTCCAAAATCACATTCCCGGGGGAATTCCCCTTGGGCGGGAACCGATGGGTCAGATCCCGGCCCACCATGAGGTTGATGATCTCATCGGTGGTGATATCCGTCGTCCGCCTGGTGGCAATCCATTTTCCATCCCGCATGATGGTGACATCATCTGAGATCTTCGAGATTTCTTCCATCTTATGAGAAATATATATGATGCCGACGCCGCGATCCCGCAGTGCCCGGATGATCCGAAACAGATGCTCCACTTCCTTCTCGGTGAGAGAGGAGGTCGGCTCATCCAGGACCAGGATCCGGGAATCATAGGATACAGCCTTCGCGATTTCCACCATTTGCATCTCTGAAACAGAGAGTTTGTTCAGTTTCACGCTGGGATCCAGATTGATATCCAGTTCCTTGAAAATTGCCAGGGTCTCTGTGTACATTTTCTCTTCATCGATGAAGAGCCCTTTCTTCGGGTAGCGGCCAAGCCAGATATTGTCGCAGATACTGCGCTGGCGAACCTGATTGAGCTCCTGGTGAACCATGGAAACCCCATCCACCAATGCGGCCTTCGCGGTCGTATAGTTGACTTGGCGTCCTTTGAAAAGAATCTGGCCCTCGTCGGCCTTGTATATCCCGAAAAGACATTTCATCAGGGTGGATTTCCCCGCCCCGTTTTCACCCATCAGGGCATGGACACTGCCGGGCCTGACGTTGAGGTGCACACCATCCAGGGCCTTAACCCCGGGGAACACCTTGGTGATTCCCTGCATCTGCAGAACGAATTCGTCTGAATTGTTCAGGTTTTCCATTGTCATACGCTACTCCCCCCGAGGTTTGATCCGGGTCTGGCGGATTCATTTGAGTGGTTAAACAATTCGAGATGCTGCGGGAGCATCTCGAATTGTTCATATTCACTGTGGTCTGCTTATTTGTAGGCTGCCTCTGCAAAGCTGAGGTTATCCTTGGTGACTGCAACATACGGTACACGGACCGCTTTGTTCTCGTCGAATTTCCACTCGGTGCCATCCAGGGGATCTTTGCCGGCGGCTACGTTGATAGCCAGCTCAGTTGTTGCTTTCCCTTGGTTCTTCGCATCGTTGAGAACGGTACCAGCCATCAGGCCGGCTTTGATCTGCTCAAGGGCATCGGGGATGGCGTCAACACCGAATACGGGCATCCATTTGCCACCGTCGAACTGGCCATTGGCTTTCAGGGATTGGATAGCGCCCAGTGCCATGCCGTCGTTGTTGGCGATGACCATTTCAATCTTATCGCCGTGCTTGGCAAGCCAAGCGTCCATCAGCTCTTTGCCTTTCACGCTGTCCCACATGCCGGTTTGCAGTTCCAGTTGGTCCGCACCGATGCCGGCATCTGTGATGGCCTGAACAGCAAACTTGGTTCGGGCTTCAGCGTCCGGATGGCCGGGTTCGCCTTTAAGTAGAACGTATTGGATCTTGCCGTCTTTGTTCTTGTCCAGTTCAGGCTTGGCTTTCCAGAGGTCCACGATCATTTTGCCCTGGATCACGCCCGCTTCAGCGGAAGCGGTTCCGACATACCATGCTTTGTCGTAGCTCTTCAGATCCGCTGCATTGGGTTCCTTGTTGAAGAAAACCACGGGCAGGTTGGCAGCCTGTGCCTTTGCAATGATGGAGGGAGCGGCTTGAGGATCAACCATGTTGATGGCAAGCGCTTTCACACCCTTCGAAATCATCATGTCCACTTGCTCATTCTGTGTCGCCTGATTGTTCTGTGAATCGTTCAGCATCAATTCCGCTTTGTCTTTTGCATTGGTTTCGATGGCCCGTCGTACAAAGCTCATGAAGTTGTCATCAAACTTGTAGATCGTTACCCCGATCTTCGGCATCTCTACCGCTGCCGGTGCTGCTGGTGCTGCCGCCTCCGGTGCCGCGGCTTTCGGCGCACATCCTACTGCGCTCAGTGCCAAAACCAAAACCATCCCCGTCGCTAAAATCTTTTTCACTGATACCCACCCTTTCATATTAAGCAAGATGATGAAGCTTATTTGTATTTTAGTAAATTTTTACGAGTCCGTCAAGAATTAATTTACGTAATCTTTACTTGTGTACTATCCCTTTCAATGAGGCAGGTGGGCACCACCACTTTTTTTGAGATGGTCCGTTTCTTCACCAGCCGCTCCAGGAGAAGCTCCACGGCGGTTTCCCCCATGAACTCCTTGTGGATCCGAACCGTGGACAGGGAGGGAGACATGTACTTGGCCGTGGGGATATCGTTGATACCCAGCACCGCAACGTCTTGAGGGATTCGAAGCCCTCCCTCGTGGAGGGCCCGCAGGCCGCCGATGGCCATGGAATCGCTGCCGAAAAAGAAGGCCGTAGCCAGCTTCGGCGATTCCGCGATGACCTTCTTCATCAGCTGATAGCCGCTTTCCGCCACAAATGCCCCCACCATGACCTGGGTTTCGTCCAGCAGGTCCCGTTTGCGCAGGTATTCCCTGAAGGTTTCCAGGCGGCATTCCCCCAGGGGTACCTTCTCCGGCCCGATGAACTCCTGCCCCCCGATATAGCCGATGTGGCTGTGGCCCAGGCCGATCAGATATTCCAGGGCATTTTCAACGGCGGCTTCCAGATCCGAAACCACGCTGTCGAACTCCATTTCCCGGGGAGAAGAATCCACGAAGACGATGGTGGGACACACCTCTTTGAACCGCTCTATTTCCCGCTCATGGAATTTACCGATGGCAATCAGCCCATCTACCCCTTCCATGTGCTCAAAATCATATTCCTCCGGGTTGTAGATCTTCACCATGTCGATCTTGTGATCATAGCAGGTCTTTTCAATCCCCAGGCGGATCGACATGTAGTAGGGATCCTCCAATTCCTGCCGCAGGGTATACCAGTGGATCAGGCCGATCCGCATGTTCAGACCCGTGTTGGAACGCCGCTTCCGAGGCGTTTGGTAGTCCAGCTTCTCCGCAATCTCCAGGATCAGCTTCCGCTTTTCATCGGAAACCGACAGGGTGTTATCGTAGTTCAGAACCCTGGAGACAGTTGCCGAAGACACCGCCGCCTTTTTTGCAATATCCTTAATGGTCGCCATTCAATCAGGCCCCCTCACATTCATTTTATTTAGTAAATTTTACTTCATTTTTTCGCGATTATCCACAGTTATTTTATCAGATTCCGGACAATAAGAAAACAGCAGGGTTTCCTGCTGTTTTAATCGGCTGTATTCTCCATTGGATGAACCGTTAAAAATAGAAGTTCTACAAGAATTCCTTCAGAATGCTGTAAATCGTCCAAATAACACCGGCACCCATGGAAAGCAGCATCATGGTGGCGATGGCCTGCTTTTTTCGGTACAGATCCGCATTCACGGCATCCATATACTGGTGTAGCTCCCGTTCCTCATGGGCATCCAGCATAAAAGGATCACCGCCATTGGTCTCCTCAGGGTTCCCACCGGGGGCGGATTCCTCTTCCCCATCCAGCCCTTCCAGAACGCTCTCATCTCCCGCAAGCAATGCCTTTGCCCGGGAGTGTGCTTCATAGGGGACGTACACCTCAATCCCGTAAGGGGTTGCACCCATATAAATTTCAAGATACCCGCCGCTGCCATGGTGTTTTTTCAATACGGGAATCTTCGCTTCAGCCATCAGGGATTCAATCCGGGTGAACTCCACCTCATCCCGCACGATGGTCAGCAGGGTTTCCTGAACCTGTTCAGGATCCAAGAATTCATTCTTATGCACCGGGGGGGAATCCGTCAGGCTTACCTGACAGTCCTTGCACTCAAGGAACCCCTCCCGGTATTCACATCCACACACAGGACACCAGGGCATTATGCTTACCTCATTCAGTTAATTATAGATTGCGGACCATGGGCTGATAGACGCTCCCGTGTTCTTCCTGCAGGGTTCCTACGTTCTCGAACCCAAGCCGTTTATAGACAGGAACTGCATAGGGTGACGAATGGACCCCTATGGTTCGGAGATTCGGTTTCTTGAGCTGGCACTGCGCAACCGCTTCTTCAAACAACCAGCGGCCGATTCCCTGACCGTGGTACCGCGCCTTGACGAAGAACAGGGTGCAATGATCGAAATCCCGCATTTCAATGATTCCTACCAATTCCCCATCAGCCACAGCAACCATGGAAAAATGGGTTCCTTTTTCAATCCGTTCAGCCAGCGCCTCTTCGGTGACATATTCATAAAAATGAACCGTCCCCTCTGGGGTGTAATCCCGGGCCACAAATTTGTCGTAGCCTTCCCGGATCAGCATTGAAGCTACCGGGATATCTTCTTTTTCCAGCATTCTGATTATCATAGGGGTTCCTCCTGGGGTGTTTGCAGTGAGACTATGCTTAGGTTCCAACACTTCAGAACGATTGCTGCTCTTATCTGATTTATTACCCTTGAAACCGACTTCTAAACAACACCCCATAAAAAGGCAAAACGCTTTTAACCGGTTATCGGAATATCAGGGCCAGGGAAATATCGTCCCCGCTCCCCTTCTCACTGGTTTCCGTCAGCCATTCCGGCAGCTTGTCCGAAACCGCATCCAAGCCATGCTCTGATATCAGCCGGGCGTAGTCCCGAAGGGCCTTGTGAAAATCCGCCTCCGACCGAAAGGAATTCCCATAACCATCCGTACTGCCTAAGAGCATTTTGGGAAGCGCCGTACGCCAACGATAAAATCGGAATTCTTCCAATGCGTTCGGCAGACACAGGGAGGTTGTCGCATTGCCCATATGCTTCCCATCCGGGCCAAAAATGCCTGAAACCATTCCGGCGCCGTCTAGGGTAAGAAAATCTCCATCCCCCAGCTGCAGAAAAAACACTTCCGTTTCCATGGCACAGGCTACCAGCAGTGTGGCGCCATAGGCTACCAGAGCGTTCCGGCCCAACAG
Organism: uncultured Peptostreptococcaceae bacterium; assembly: GCA_964424355.1. Classification (GTDB taxonomy): domain Bacteria; phylum Bacillota; class Clostridia; order Peptostreptococcales; family Acidaminobacteraceae; genus CAZEHS01. The sequence continues at coordinate 94,273 of CAYRIO010000006.1, read as the reverse complement.
GGTTCGCTGCTGTCTGTCCAGTCCTTCTGTTTCGGCATAGGTGAAGGGATGCAGCTTTAAATGGTTCATAATGCTGCTGCGCCAATGTCTGAGGATTTCCTGAGCGACCAGCTGCATCCCCTGATGTTCTTTCAGGGTGCTGATCATCCTGTTGGTGCGCATCAGCTCATCGGTGATCTGGACCGCTTGCCGAGCACCTTCACCGCTGCGAAAGCACGTTCGGCTGCCATGGCCATCTGAAATTGCCGCAAAGGTGCCGGCCCCTTCAGGAAGGACACCCAGTATCAGTGCATCCTGATTGGGCTGCCCGCTCCGGATATGTCGGCTTCCGGGCACACTGGCTCCCATGACCTGCCAGGTGTTTGCCGCCGTCATGGGAATCACCAGACATCATCCACAGACACGGCATCCCAGAAATCTTCTGGAAAATCCGGCAAGGCCACATTCGTTTTTGAAGTGGAAACCTCCGTCTGGCTGGCGGGTGATGAGGCTGACTGCAGAACGACCGTAGAAACCCAGCGGATATACTCCGTCAACTGTTCGGCATTATCCGCCTGCAGGGGTGAAATAGCGGGATTATTGATGAACTCTTTCAACACACGCTGATTGGCGCCCTTCCCAATGGCAATGGCAAGGCGGACCGCCTTGATTCCCCAGGGCAGCTTCATCATCTCATCCAGAGGTTTTCTGAAATCATCTGTGGGCTGACCGTCTGTGACAAGAATCAGAACAGGGGGAAGAGCCCGCTCACTCATGGGCGGAATGGTTAATTCTTTGGAGAGCAGTTCAAAGGCCTTACCCAAGTCGGTGACACCGCCGTGGGTAAGATCCTGCCACTGGAAATCTTCAATCGGCGTTGGTTCCTGAACATGCCAGGCCGCACCGGTGGAGAACCGGATTGCCCGAACCAGCACCTCCGCATTGGGATTCTCATCAGCTACTCGCCTCATTTGTGGGAGGGAATCACGAATAGCCTGATTTAGTGCCTCCATTTTTCCCCCAGTTCCCATGGACGTGGAGCAATCGGCCAGCCATATGAAATGCAGGGGGCGGGATGCCAGTTCACCACCAGGACGTTGCATAGGTTTCTCCTTCCATCACCTCAGTGATCGTGTCAGAATCATTGTCTTATTTCCACAGAAACATTCGGGAATTTAATGATCTGTCCTGTTTCAAGCGCCACGGTCTGCCCTTCGGAAACAGCCAGAACACGGCCCCCCGGACACTGTACCTGCCAGGCTTCCTTTGACAGATTGCGAAGACCCAGCCTGCCGGGATCGGTCGGATGGCACATCACCTGCCCATAAAGCTGTTTGAAATCCCGCCGCATTTGAGGCTGAATCTGATGCGTAAACAGAAGGGTGTCATTGCTTAGAACCATCACTTCGTCCCGCAGCCGCATCCTCAAAGGAAGATCCAAGGGCCCACGGCAAGACCAGCAACGGGTTACCACTGGGGACTCCTTTACCCGGCTGATGTCAAAAAAATTCTCGGCCCCGCAGCTGCAGTGATGAATGGAGCCCAGCAGCTTTTCAAACCCTCTAAGCCACTCGGTTTCAGGGATCCGGCTTTCCGAGTTCCTCAATCCGGCCGTGAATGCCCGGGTAAAAAGATCCTTGAAAAAGCGGGGATAAATCCCCCAATAGATCAGTGGATTTTCATGAAGCTTTGGCACCGGCCGGTTGGATATATCCTCTGGATGGAAGATGAAGAGCGGATGGGTCCCGTAGAGCTTCGTCATGGCGGGCAGGTCAAAGCATCGGATTTCAGCTTCCTGCCTGCCTTCCAGCGGGTGATGGACGAAAAAGAGATAAAAGAGCAGGACACTGAGGGAGTAGAGATCAGAGGCAACATTGGGGGTGCCCGCACCCACGACGATTTCTGGGGCCATGAAACGCGGGGTTCCCAATACGCCGGTGTTATCTACTGTCTCATGGGCGATATTGTCATTATCGCAAATCAGGACATCGCCGGTCTTGTGATCGAAAAAGACGTTGCCGAATGAAATGTCCCGATAGCACAGTCCCTTGTCATGCAGTCTTTTAAAGCTGTCTACCAGGTTCATAGCTGCCAGGATCAGGGTCCGAAAGGAAGGATCCACCCTTCTTTTCATCAGGTCCACAATGCTCCGGTAATGGGCAGGCCGCAGGGGCATGAGGTATCCGAACCCTTTCACATTCCTATCCGTGATCCGATGGGTCGGCCACAAAAAAAAATCATTGGGGGGACCAATCTGGCACAGGCGGTCAATCAGCCCTGCCTGAACAGGGGTTGCATGGTTGGGGTAGTACCATTTAAGAGCCAGCTGGTTCTTACTGACGCTCACTTGATAGACCTCTCCCTGCCCCCCCGAACCCAGAAATTTCTCAACTTTGATGATGTCTAATCCCCGATGGTGCAGGAATTGTCCGGGCTTCAGTATTTCCTTCATAGGTCGCGGTTTCCCACACCTCCTTTGTTTAAATAATGCTCACATTACCGGATACTGGGATTCTTCACCGGCCTGATAGGCATAATAGCGTTCCAGCGCTTTCAGATCCTCTACGAACAGGAGCAGATCATGCTTCAGCTCACGGTATCGGAGAGTCAGATGGTTCAGATCCTGGCTCATGGCCTTATTTTCAATATCCACCATGTGGAGCATCAGCCCATCGGAACCGAAATACCCCAGGCTCCCGCGCAGGGCATGGATCAGTTTTTTGAAGCTGTCCCGATCCTCACGCCACAGAGCAGTCTCCGCCTCGGCTATTTTTGCGGGGTATTCCTTGAGGGCTGCCCTGACGAGGCCTACGATCTCGGCCTCCGTCATCCGTCGGACAAAGGCCTGAAAGGCAGACTGCTGAACATGATGAAGCCGGCTCAGCTCCCAAGGGACACTGCCCTGGAAACGGGGCTTCAATTGGAAATCGTCATCCCCGGCAATCCGCATCAGCAGATTGATCAGAACCGCTTCCTGGATGGGTTTTGTGAGGTAATAATTCATTCCGGCAGCCAGAAAGCGCTCCTGATCTCCCTTCATGGCCTCAGCGGTTAGGGCGATGATTTGGGTATACCCCGGATTCCCGGGATGAATGCCCTGCTGCCGTTCATAAGTGCGGAACTGTCTGACAACCTCAACCCCGTCCAATCCCGGCAAATGACCGTCCATGAGCACACAATCGAACTTATCGCTTTTCAATAAATCCAGTGCCTTCAAACCATCATCGGCGGTCATGATCCAGCACTGGTGAACCTCTTCAAGAAGCTTTGTCAAAAAAAGGCGGTTGATGAAATTATCCTCTGCAATCAGTACCCGCATCCCCTCCAGCTGACTGGGCTCTATGGCGCAATCCGCTTCCAGGACAGGGACCTCTGATTCTCTGACTTTTCTGGCCTTCAATACCACGGTGAAGGCTGAACCTTCCCCCGGTGTGCTTTCAACTGAGATGGTTCCTGACATCATTTCTATCAGCAGTTTGCAGATGGCAAGGCCCAGCCCTGTTCCACCGAACTGGGTCGTTACATCCACGCCTCCCTGCTCATAATCATCGAAAACCCGGCTTTGCTTTTCGGGCAAGATTCCAATGCCCGTATCCGAAACCGTCAGCTTCAGCTCACACTGTTCTTCATCCTCGCTGAGACACCGGGCGGTCACCTGGACCGATCCAGCAGAGGTGAATTTGATCGCGTTCCCCACCAGATTGTTCAGGATTTGCTGAAGACGGACAGGATCCGCCTCAATCCAGTCAGGAAGCCCCTCTTGGATATCCAGATACAGCTCCAGGCCCTTGCTCTTGGCGCGGAACTCAAACGCCCGGATCTGCTTGCGCAGCATGTCTTTCAGATCGAAGACCTTAAGATCCAGTTCCATTTTTCCAGCTTCGATCTTGGAAAAATCCAAGACATCATTGATCAATTGAATCAACGAGTCGCTGGAATACCGGATATAGTTGGCCAGCTCCTTTTGCTCCCGGTTCAGGGATGTTTTCAGGAGGAGGTCGGTCATTCCGGCGATGCCGCTCAGGGGAATCCGTATTTCATGGCTCATGTTGGCCAAATAAACGCTTTTACGCTGATTTGCCTTTTCAGCGGCTTCTTTGGCCTTGATCAGTTCGCTTTTTTCGGTTTCACACACGTGATTCGCCTCTTTCATTCTGCATCACTGTATTTGTGAAGGCGGTGTCGCTTGAGGAGTGGCCTGCTCCGCCTGATTGACAATCTGGGTCAGCTGATCAAGGACCTGCTTCAGCTGCTCAATGCTTTTCACCGATGAATCGATGAGCCCTTTTGCCTGGTTGACCAGCGCCTGGGTTTCGCTGGTTATGACTGCCGTTCCGCCAGATGTCGCCGGTTGCGGTGATGCAGCGGTCGGCTCAGCGGGTTTTTCAACGCCGAATATCTTGTCCAGGGCCTTTTGAAGCGTTTCTTCCATGACGACGTTCTCGCCATAAGATACCACAACCCGCTTCATTTCAGGCAGACTCCGTTCCCCGGAGGATTGCAGATAGATCGGTTCCACATAGAGCAGGGAGTCCTTGATCGGAATGGACATCAGGTTGCCCCGAAGGACCTGTGACCCCTTCTGATCCCAGAAGGTCAGCTGCTGGGAGATGGAGGTGTCCTGATCGATCCGTGAGCCCAGCATCTGCGGCCCCTGAATCAGCTTATCCTTCGGAAACTTGTACATGAACAGTTTCCCGTACGCCGCTCCGTCATTCCTTGCCATCAGGATGGCGTTCATGTTGGTCTTATCCTTTGGTGTGAAGGGGATATTCAGGATAAATTCCATGTTTTTAGAATCCGGGAGCCGGAACATCATGTAGTTCGCCTCTACCCGCGTTTGTTCCTGCATGTATTTTTCCTGAGCCACATCCCAGATATCCTCACCGTTATAGAACACATCAGGATTGGTCACATGATATTTCTTGTAGATATCCGCCTGGATATCCAACAGGCCTTTGGGGTAACGCACGTGCTCAGCCAGACCCTTTGGCATTTCTTCAGAGGCTTTGAACAGGCCGGGGAATATTTTCTGATAGGTCAGGACCACGGGATCGGTCTTATCATAAATGTAGTAATCTGTTTCACCGGAGTAGGCATCCACAACGACCTTGACGGAGTTCCGGATGTAATTGACACCGGTCGCATGGGGCTGGGAGTAGGGATAGCGGTTGCTTGCCGTGTAGGCGTCAATAATCCAGTAAAGCTTGCCATTCTCTTGATTGATCACCACGTAAGGATCCTGCTCGTAGGTCAGCCAGGGCATGATGGTCTGAACCCGCTTCAATACGTTGCGGTTAAGGATGATGCGGCTATCTGCGTTGAGCGCATTCGAAATCAGCGGATTGATCGTCTTCTCGCGGATTGAGAACAGCAGCCTGTTCACCAGATTGAGATGAATTCCAGCTGGTCCCTCATAATTGACATAGACGTTATCCGAGCCCTTGGGATAGTCGAACTCCTTTTCCCGGGCATTGACGATGATGAAGTTGTTGGTGAACTCGCCAAAATAGATTTCGGGCCGTTTAATGGTCAAGTCTTTGGTGACCGATACCGGTGGGATGTTCTTAATCATCAATACCGGTTGGCCTTCTTCTGTCACTTCATTGACCGGAGCCAAAGCGACACCGTAGCCGTGGGTGAATTGCAGATGGCTGTTCACCCAGGTTTTCTGTTCCAATTTGTCCTGATTCATCTCTCTGGCGGCGATGAAGACCTGTCGGTATTCCCCGTCAATCGTGTACCTGTCCACATCCACATCGTTGAATTCGTAATAGAGCCGGATTCCCTGCAGCTGATTGACAGTCATTTTCAGCGGTTTGTAATCATTGATCCGGATGTTCTTGATGATATCGGCGTTGTCTTTCAAATCAGCGATTTTAAGGTTCTCGGCAGCAGGGAACTCCACCGATTCAATCCCGTTCAGATTGAAGGCAACCTGTGTGCTTTTAATATTGTTGACAATGTAAGGCCGTTCTTTTGCCCGCTCATCGGGATCGACAATGAATTTCTGAACAACTGCCTCGGTCAGCGAAATCCCCACAGCGGCAATCAACAGGACGGCGGGGCCAATGATCATGAAACGCCATTTCCGCTTGAGGGCGCCGAAAAGGAAAAGCCCGGCACCGATCAGGGACACACCTGCCAGGATCCAATAGCCCGGCAGAGCGATGGTCACATCGGTATAGCTGGCGCCGTAAGCAGCTCCCCGGGGGGAATAGACCAGATTGTACACATCGATGACGTTGGTGAACGAGATAAGGACCAGGGACAAAGAACCCAATATCCCGATTTTTACAATGGCATTGGCAAAAACATTGCGGTTCAGGATGGAACGGATGTCGTGACGGAACCTGAATTCATTCAGGTCATATACATGATCCGCTCCAGTTTGGGGGCGGAGGTTGAGGAGCATCAGCATCAGCAGGACCGTCAGCATCACCAGGATGAAAAGCAATGTCAGGCCCATTCCCAGGAACCGTCGCAGCAGCGGCAACACAAAGAAATAAAAGGAGATATCCATACCGAACAGGGGATCCATCGTCCCAAAAGCTGTTCTGTTCATAAAGCTGAGCCAGTCAAACCAAATGCTGCCGACAAAGATCATGCTGTAGACAATCCCCAGCAATCCCGCGCCAAAATTCAAGGCACGGCTGATCTTCTCATGAGCGGCTTTATCGGGAACAATGCCCGAAACCTGCTCGAACCGGGAGCGAAGGGCTTTCAAGTAGAAGAAAAACACCAACGTGCTGATTATAAATACCGGCACACCGATTTTGAGATAAGCAAAAAGCTTTGTCAGAAAGGCTGTCGCGTACCCCATTTCGCTAAACCAGAGATAATCGGTTGCGAATCGGATCAGATTATCCATTGTTCCCATTACAATCAGCAGTGCGACAGCTAACCATGTAAACATTTTATTTTTGTTATTCATTCAGACCCCCCGTTTCTGTAGTTCAAGATATTCAACCGGCCTAAGCCAGCGCAGTCCTTTGTCGTATGGACTGATACCCACATAGTGACATTATAACACACTGATTTTAATAACTTCCTGTGTAAAGGAAATCGCAAATTTTCTTTAGAGAACCCTTCAGAAAGTTTGAAGACCCTTCAAAAAGTGTGTTATAAATAGAATAGGAAATTTTTAAATAGAAATGGAGCCGAATGCCATGTTTCCGAAACAACTGCACGTAACAGCCCGCAGATTATCCAGTTTAGCACTGATCAGTTGCCTCCTGTTTTCTTCTTTTACGGTCTTTGCGGAACCGGGTACAATAACCACAACACCCAGCACCCCTCCCCTTACACAAACACCTTCCACCGAGCCAACTGCAATCACTCCCAGTACCGATGACATCAAGAATGGTGAAGTCACACCTGTGGACGCAGAAGAAGTCACACCGCCCGCCGTGGTCGAGCCGACAATTCCGCCAGCGACCCCGCCCGCACCCGTGCCTGTTCAGCCGGCGGCGCCTGGAATCGTTCTCAATACAGATGGCTACCCTTTGGTGGAGAGCTTTGCAGCCAACCTTCCGGGAGATTTCACCCTCAATCTTCTCTACCAAAAGTATCTCACCAACTACGATTATGCGCTTCCTAAAAGCGGTGTCGGGATCCGAACAGGCCCCGGAGGCAGCTTTGATTTTATCCGGAAGCCTGGCACTTACGAAAAAATGAGTTTAGTGGATTCTGTTAAAGGCGAGATGATTGCCCAGTATGGTTCGGATCTATGGTACCGGATCTATTGGTATGACAAGAGCGGTATCCGAACCGGCTATGTCTATGGCCCTTTGATTGATGTCCGCCATTTTGATCTGGCCCGAAAAATCAAGGAAGCGAAGGCGGTGCAAGCCGATCTGGCGCAAGCTGGCACCCTTGGTTACGTCAACAACTACAAGAACAAGCGCGGAACACCGCCAAAATTGCCCGGCGGTGTCAATGACAGCTTTGGGAATGATTCCAGCCAAAGTGCTCCGGGATATGCTTCCCTGAGCAACCTGAAGGATTTTGTTTATGTTCAGGACGGAACCCTGCTTTTGATTATCGGAAAGAATGCCGGTTATTATCACTGTCGGCTTCCCGGTAAACAAACCACTTATTGGGTCCCCCAGAAATACATCACCATAAGCACATCGATGAAAGGCGCTACCCAGTATGTGGTGGTTGACCGCAAGCAACAAAATTCAGCGGTCTTCCAAAAAACGGATTCGGGATGGCAGTTGGTCTCCTACCAGGTCGTGACCACCGGTGCCCGGGATCAGTACCGCTATCCCACTCCCCTGGGCGCGTTCATGGCCATTGAAAAGAAAGCCAAATTTCTTTACCTTCACGATGTGACAAAAGAAGTGGATGGATACGCACCCAACGTTATTCGGTTTTCCGGCGGTGCCTACCTCCACGGTGTTCCGGTGACCTTTAAGAAAGACGCCGTGACCGGAAAGCTGGTTGATCCCGGCGAGATTGAATTCCTCTCCACTTTGGGAACGGTTCCACGCAGCCACAAATGCGTTCGGAATTACACCTCTCATGCCAAGTTCCTGCATGACTGGACAAAGATCGGCCAGACGGCTGTCATTGTCATTGAATAGTAAAAGCCCGACACTTCCGTAAGGAGATGCCGGGCTTTACTTCTATTCTGGTTTTCAATATTTTCCGTACTCGCCATCGCTGAGGGATATCATGGGGATTCCCATATCGACCCGTGAATCGGAATGGCCGTTCTTCTTGCTCTTTTTAGGTGCCTGTGCAGTCATCGACAGCAGATCCGGCTCCCTACGGGATACTTTAGGGTTATGCCCTCCGGCATTATAGCTTCGTTTCAGACGGAAATTCCCCACCATTCCCTTGAGCATTTCTGCCTGGCCATTCAGTTCTTCACTGGCGGCAGCGCTCTGCTGGGCCGTGGCTGAATTGGTCTGAACAACCTGGGATACCTGCTCCACCCCTTTATTGATCTGGAAGATGGCGTTGGCTTGCTCATTGGAAGCGGTTGCTATCTCGCCTACCAGATTGGCTGCTTTTGCGACACCGTCCACAATCTGTGTGAGGGCTCCAGCGGTTTCATTGGCGATCTGGGTGCCCCCCGCCACCTTGGCGATGGAGCCTTCGATCATGACCGTGGTTTCTTTCGCCGCATTGGCGCTGCGGGCCGCCAGGTTGCGAACCTCTTCGGCGACAACCGCGAAGCCCTTGCCGTGCTGACCGGCCCGTGCCGCTTCAACTGCGGCGTTCAGAGCCAGAATATTGGTCTGGAATGCGATCTCATCGATGACCTTGATGATCTTGGAAATGCTGTTGGACGATTCATTGATATCCTGCATGGATTTGAGCATCCCCTGCATGGACTGGTTTCCCTGATCGGCATTGATTCGGGCCTGATTAGCAAGTTCATTGGCCTGACTGGCGTTGACGGCATTCTGCTTGGTTTGGGCCGCAATCTGTGTGATGCTGGCCGTCAACTGTTCAACGGCGCTGGCCTGCTCAGTTGACCCTTGGGAAAGAGCCTGGCTGCCATCGGAAACCTGTCTCGATCCGGCGGCGACCTGATCCGAAGAATTGCCGATTTCGCCCATCACTTCATTGAGAGAAGAGACGATCAGGTTCAGGGCATCCTTGATGGCGGAAAAATCACCTTTATAATCACTGGTAATTCCGATATCCAGGTTGGAATCCGCTATTTCGTTGAGCACGTGGGCAATCTCATTGACATAAGTGGACAGGGAATCCTGGGTTTCGTTCAGGGCGTTCTTGATAGCAGCGTGATCCCCTTTATAATTGCCCATGACCCGCTTTTGCAAATTGCCGTTACTCATTTCCGTCAGTACCAAAGCTGATTCCTGAATGGGTTCTGTCACAGCCTCCAATATCTGGTTGATCCCCTTGATCAGATGCTCCCATTCGCCTACAAATCCGCTCGCATTGGCACGAACATCCAGTTTCCCATCCACAGCCGCGGTGATCAGTAAATTGGTTTCATGGATCAGTGACCGAATGGTCTCAATTGTTTTAATCATCGCCGGCGAGATTTCATCGCGGTCGTCCTTCGCAGCCACGGTGACATTGATATCCCCTCGGGCGATGGCGTTCAGCGGGCCAATCACATTGGTCTGCAAATCGTCTGCGAACATATCCATGGCGGTAGCCATTTTGCCCATTTCATCGGTGGTGTCCATCCCCATCCGCATCCCTAAGTGTCCTTTGCTCATTTCCTGCATCATCTCCACCCCTTTGACCAAGGGCTTGCTGATGATCCGCGCCAGGAACAGGCCCAGACTTACGGCCAGAACCATGGCCACCGCCACCAGAGTCCCCATGGTGGTCATGGTGCGGCTGGCTTGAACTGAATTGGCCAATGCCATCTGCTTCGCTTGCTCGACCTTCATGCTGACCAGATTATCAATAGCTGCCTGCAGGGCTGCCGAAGCGATCCCGGATTCTCCCTGAGCCGACATCATGGCGACAACCTCTGCGTTCTGTCCTGCTTTGGCAAGGGCTACGACTTTTGTCAGAATAACGAACAGATTATCCTGGGTTTTCATATAAGAATCAAAAGCGGTCCGCATGGCAACGTCATCCCGAATGGATTTCTCGAATTCCGCAGCTAATTGTGCCATCTCCACATGCCGTTCTTCTATTTTTACCCCAGCGTCATTCTTTGCTTCCAGTGTATTGGCCAGAAGAAGGTCTCGCACATGAACGCGGAGTTCCTGGAAATTAACAGATACATTGCTGATCTGTGAGATGGGCACCGTCATATACTGATAGAGCTCCGTATCTGATTGGTTCAGGTTCTTGATGTTTATCATTCCAAAACCGCCTACGGCACCGGCAATGAGGGCAACAATGATAAACCCAGTCAGTAATTTCATGCTGATTTTCAAATTGTAGAAGCCTTTCATCGGTTTTCCTCCTCATACATTCACTTTTTACACCATCTTTGTCATCTGATTGTCACTGCGTTCTTACCCGAGGATTAATTTACCGAAACAAATATTTGGAAACTCATCCACTAAAGATTTTTTCTTATTATGGATTTCCCCCTATATTTTAGGGGTATGAATTAAAAATTATTTCTAAGGGGGCACTTATATGAAATCTGCTCACAAAAAATCGCTGCTGACAGCCTTCATCGGCGTGTCTGTTCTGGCAGTATTCTTCATCACGGCGGCTTTTGAATATAACCGTTCCTTAGAGTCCGACCGGCGAAAAACCGCTGACCGCCTTTTGATTGCCAGGGCCAACATTGAAAGAACCCTGACCTCCCGGATTATCAGTACCCGGGGACTGATTGCCTACATCCAGACACACCCCGACTTCACCCAGGAGGCCTACACTAATTTCGCGCAGGGAATTTTCGAATCGGACGATGGGCTTGTCAGAAACATGGGGGTGCTGAAGGATACGACCATCACCCATGTCTACCCGTTCAAAGGCAACGAAGCCGTCATTGGAAAAGATTTATCGGCAATCCCCGACCAGAGGGACGCGGTGCTGGCGGTGAAGGCATCCGGCACAATGAAGCTCACGGCTCCTGTGAAGCTGATTCAGGGAGGAACGGGCATCATTGTGCGGCTTCCAATCTCCATGCGTGATTCTTCAACCGGTGCGCCGACGTACTGGGGGCAGATGAGCCTGATATTCGATTACGACAAGATGCTTGCGGAGAGTGGTTTGATTGCCTTGGGAAAATCGCACGATGTGATCCTTTACGAACAAAACCCCGCCACCGGGGGTAAGCAGATCATCTGGAGCAATACAGCCGCATTCCCAGCCGACGGCATCTCAGAGATCATCCGCCTCTACCAGGTGGACTGGGAGCTTTACGCCGAACCAAAATCCGGATGGAAGGCCGCCACCAGCACGACCTGGTTGATTCTGATTCTTGGCTTCTTCACAGCGGCCGGTGCCTCCACTGGCATATTCAAGCTCTTGGCCGCCAATGATGAGTTGGAATCGAAGGTGCAGGAACGTACCGATGCATTGGCATCTGCCAATGCCGATCTGGTGCAGAATATGGCTGAGCTGGAGGAGAGTCAGTCGGAGCTGACTGCCATGAATGATCAGCTGCAGCAATCGCTGGAGAACCTGCTGGAAACTCAGACGCAGCTGATTATTTCTGAAAAGCTGGCAGCTTTGGGAGAACTGGTGGCCGGCGTCGCTCACGAAATAAATACCCCCCTCGGCATAGGCGTCACCTTATCCAGCTATCTGTCCAAACTCAACAGCACCCTGCGGGGACAATTCGAAAGCAACGTGCTGAACCGTTCAGAGCTTCATGAATACCTTCTGGGCAGCGAGGAGGCTCTATCTCTCCTGAATTCTAATTTAGAACGCGCCTCCAGCCTGGTAATCAGCTTCAAGCAGGTGGCTGTCGACCAGGCTTCACAGGAGCGAAGGCGCTTTAAAATCCGGGATACCGTCCTTGATGTTCTAAAGAGTCTGCATCCGAAGCTTAAGAACACTCCCTTCACCCTGGACCTTGAATGTGATGAGGAACTTGAGGTCACCAGTTACCCCGGCGCGCTTTCACAAATTATCACGAATTTTGTCACCAATTCTCTCATTCATGGCTTCGACGACCGGAGCGCAGGGCATATGCATATCGCTTTCAAACGAACCGGATCCTCCATCGTCCTGCTTTACGATGATAACGGGAGTGGCATCCCTGAAGAGAATCTCTCAAAGGTTTTCAATCCCTTTTTCAGCACCCGCAAGGCATCCGGCGGCACCGGCCTGGGGCTGCATATCGTCCACAACATCGTCACCCAGACCTTGGGCGGTCAAATCAGCTTGACCAGCACGTATCAGCACGGAGTCCATTTCAAGATCGTTTTCGAAGACCAGAATATACCTAGGTTATGACAAAACCAGACCGTATCATCAGTCAAAAAAAGAGTCTCCTACCTGCAAAAAAGGTGGGAGACTCTTTGATTTGATTAACATACAGGATCAAGCGGGTTATTAAATCACCACGGCGGACTTATGACAAGGCCCCGTTTAGCGGCTGATTGATCCAATTCATGGCTTGGGCCTCCGGAACAGGGCGTCCCAGGAGGTATCCCTGTATACAGTCGCACCCGTAATCCTTCAGCAGCCGAAGCTGATCTTCTTCCTCAACCCCCTCGGTAACGACAATCAAGTCCAGATCATGAGAGATGTCGATTATGGACTTCACCATCCTCTGCAGCCGCTGGTCCCTTGTCAGATCGGCAATGAAACTCTTATCGATCTTCAGGGTCTTCACAGGAATGCTCCGCAGGTAATTCAGCGAGGAATAACCGGTTCCAAAATCATCCAGGGAAAAGTTCAGCCCCCAGTCCTTCAGAATTAATATTTTCTGGAAACTGGTATCAAAGGACTCCATCAGCGAAGTTTCAGTGATTTCGAAGATAATCCGGTCCGCTGAGACCCCAGATTCATTGAGAATATCCTTAACCTGCATGACAAAGTTCTTTTGCAGCAACTGAACCGGTGAAAGATTGACGGAGAGATACAGATCCTCGTTGTGATTCAGGTTCATGCGTTTCAGAAATCCGCAGGCCTCTTGCAGCACCCAATTACCCAGTTCTACGATTCTCCCGTTCTGCTCCGCCAATTTGATGAACTCATCCGGGGGAACAAATCCGAATTCAGGGCTATTCCAGCGGACCAATGCCTCGAAGCCCGCCAGCTCTCGGGTTTCTGTCTTGAAAATCGGCTGATAATGCAGTATGAACTCCTGATTGGCGAAGGCTGATTTGAGCCCGACATCCAAGAGGATCCGCCGCATGTTTTCCTTGGCCATTTTATCATCAAAAAAAACGAAGCCGTTCTTTCTGTGGTTCTTCGCCTGCTGTAAAGCGATGTCTCCATTGCGCAGGATCGTTTCTGCCGTATGGGCGTCTTTGGGGAAAAGGACTGCGCCAAGGCTGCTGGTGACGATGATTTCTCCGGCATTCAGGTGAATGGGGCGGTGAATCAGTTCCAACACCGTGTTGATCTCGGCTTCTATCTCGTGCCGCTGTTGAATACTGCTGAGAAGCACGAGGAATTCGTCCCCGCTCAATCGCGCTACCGTGCGCTTTTCTCCCTGAAGGGATACCAGCCTGCAGGCCACTTCCCGGAGCACTTCATCCCCATTGCCGCGGCCCATGGCATCATTGATCACCTTGAAATCGTCCAGCCCCAGCACCAGGACTGCACCGACATCGTGGATTGCCACCGTTTCAGCCACACATTTCTCCAATCTTTCCACAAACCACTTGCGATTGGGAAGACCGGTCAGCTGATCGTAATACGCGGATTCATAAAGCTTTTGCTCCTGCATTTTCTTTTGATGGATGTCGCCATGGGAACCGGCCATCCGCACATTCTTGCCATTCTCATCCCGAAGGATGATGCCCTTGGCCTGGATCCACCGATATTCACCGGACGCATGGAGGATTCGGTACTCCATATCATAGGACTCGATCTTTCCACAGTTGAGGTCACGCCAATTCTGATAGACCCGCGGAAGATCCTCCGGATGGATCAAGGCATTCCGGTCCGTATTCATGAAATCCTTCTGATCCGGGCCGTATCCGTAAATTTCAGTGATGCGGTCCGACAGGAGGGTTTCCTTCGTCGCGTAGTCGTACTCCCAAAGCCCCTCGTTCCCCGCCTGGTAAATCAGCTTATACCGATCATTAATGCGAAGGATCTCTTCCCGGTTTTCCCGAAGATGGTCATATTGTTCCTGCAGGGCCTCTTCCGCCGCTGACATTTCTTCATAGAGAGCAGTGGTCTCCTCGTTCTGCGCCATCAGATCCTCCTTGACATCCATCAGCTGCCGCTCTTTCTCACGCCGTTCCATTTCCATCAGAAACAAACTGCCGGTACTTAAGGTCACTACCGGGGCCAGCATCAGGACCAGCAGGGTATCTGCAACGCCTGAGCCGTTCATTGTCAGGGACACCTTGAACAGCTGGCTCCAGAGAAGGCTCTGTGCCATAACAATCAGGCCTAAGAGTGCCATCGGTCCGTAAAAACGTTCATATCCCCTTCTATTCAGCCATTTTCCATAGAACAGTCCTATCACTGTCACGGTGATGAGCTGGCTGATCAGGAACGGGGTGATTGTTACCTGAAGCAGGGTCCACGCCGATAAGATGCTGGCGATGATCACAATCGCACCGCGGGGTCCGGAGAATACCACCCCGACTGCCAGAAGTGCCATTTTCCCATCTATCACCGTTCCTGAGAACAATACCTTGCCGGCAAAAATTGAAAGCATCGTGGCGATGCCAAAGAAAACGCCTGCAATCCAGTTTTCCCAGGGCATCAATTCGGACCTGTATCGTCTGATCAACATCCCATACAGGTATATGAGGAGCAAACCGATACTGATGACAGTCAATGTTCGGGTTAAGAGGAGGATCACGCTCATAAGGACCGCCTTGTAGGAATCAATGGTATTTCCCTGAATACGCAGATTGATTGGGTTATTACAACTATACCCTGAAAAAATCCCTTCAGAACAAGGAATCCGTGAATTTGATAAATAATCCGCACCTCCGTAAAACGGACACAAAAAAACCCTTCTCGGCAACTGGCTGTCATGCAGATCAAGAGCCGATGAAAACGGTTTGCAATGGCTCTCTTCTGTTTAGACCCTTGTAGTTTTGCGTCACTGACTTTCATCAGTTTTGCGCTGTACCGAAAGGTTATTTTGGTAGCCGTGCTGCCCTGCACCAAGTCGCATCCGCCTTCTCACACGGATCTCAGTGTTTAGGCCTTGGCTTTGCGCAATCAACTTTCGTCGATTTTGCTTTGATTCATATATACCCAGAACCGCTCCTTTTAAACAACGCTTGCCCCTTCCGCTCAAAATTTTGTCGCTCGGGAACACAAAACGAAGTACAATGAAACCAGCACCAGTCAGACTAAGGAGGCCTCCATGTCCCATCATACGGCCCGCGAAGGGTACAAGCATCTCACCGAACGGATCAACCGCTTCCCTCAGGGAGCGCCTCCATCGGAAACCCTGTATAAGATCCTGGCGCTGCTGTTCACCGAGCAGGAAGCCCAGCTGGTCTCTCAATTGCCCATTAAGCCCTTTAAAACGGAAGAAGCCGCCCGCCTCTGGCATATGCCTGTGCCGGAAGCCCGAAAAATTCTGGACACCCTGGCGTCCCGGGCCATTTTACTGGACACCGAAACGGATAGCGGGTGCACCTATGTCCTTCCGCCTCCCATGGCCGGTTTTTTTGAATTCGCCCTGATGCGCACCCGGGGGGATATCGATCAAAAGCTCCTCAGCGAGCTTTTTCACCAGTACCTCAATGTGGAGGAGAGCTTCATGCGGGATCTTTTCGCCAGCACTGAAACGAAGCTGGGCCGTGTCTTCGTGCAGGAACCCGTCCTGACTTCCGACCAAGCCATCACCATCCTCAACTTTGAAAAGGCAAGCCATATCATCCGCACCGCACCGCACATAGGGGTCAGCATGTGCTACTGCCGGCATAAAATGGCGCATCTGGGCACGGCCTGTGACGCCCCCATGGATATTTGCCTCAGCTTCGGCAATCTGGCGGAATCCCTGTCCCGTCACGGCTACTCCCGGCTGATTGACGCCTCAGAGGGCATGGAGCTGCTGCATCAGGCCTATGAGCATAACCTGGTACAATGTGGGGAGAATGCCCAACAGGGGGTCAGCTTCATGTGTAACTGCTGCGGCTGCTGCTGCGAGGCCATGATTGCCTCCAAGGAGTTCGGCATCCTGCAGCCTGTGAATACCACCAATTATCTTCCAAACGTTCTGGACACCTGCATCGGCTGCGGAAAGTGCGCCCGGGTCTGCCCTGTGGCCGCCATTACGCTGGAACAGGAACCCGGCCAGCGGAAGAAGGCGGTCATTGATGAGGACATCTGCTTGGGGTGCGGGGTCTGCATCCGCAACTGCACCCCCAAAGCCATGCTGATGAAGCGGCGCGAAAAAACCGTCATCACCCCGGTGAATTCTGTTCACCGCATCGTATTGATGGCCATTGAAAAAGGGACCCTCCAGCACCTGATTTTCGACAAGGGGCTCCCCAGCCACCGGGCCATGGCCGCTATTTTGGGAGTTATCCTGAAGCTCCCCCCCGCGAAACAGATTCTGGCCAGCCGGCAGATGAAATCCGTTTATCTTGAAAAACTGCTGAGCCGGATGACGGTTTAGAGAAGCCCTGTTCCTCAATACAAAGCGCTGCCCTCCGTTCATCCGGCAGCGCTTTTATAATGCCCTGGATTTTAAAAAATCGCGTTTGCCGGCCGTCGGGGCAGGGAATAATGGAGGTATGAGTATATCCTGGTTTCATGGGAGGCATTTTGAGAAACCTGACCGTAGGACTGTTCAATGATTCCTTTCCGCCAACCATAGATGGCGTCGCCAATGTGGTCTTCAACTATGCCCAGGTGATCCAAAAAAAATATGGCCGTGCCATTGTTGCTACCCCCCATTATCCCGGGGTGATGGACGCATACCCCTTTGAGGTCGTCCGGTATCCCAGTGCCCGTCTCAGCAGGAAGCTGGAATATCGGGTAGGCTACCCTTTTGGGCATACGGCCATCACGAAGCTGGCGGAGAAGCAGATTGATATCATCCATACGCACTGCCCTTTCAGCGCCGCTCTCCTTGCAAGGCTGTTGCGGCACCGAACGGGCGCCCCCATCGTCCTCACCTATCATACGAAATTCGATATCGACATTGAAAAGCGGATCGCCTACAATCCCATTCGGAAAGCCTCCATCCGGTTTCTTTTGGCCAATATCCAAGCCTGTGATGAGGTCTGGGTCGTTTCATTGGGAGCTGGAGAGAATTTGAAGGCCCTGGGCTATACCGGCGATTATCGGATCATGCCCAATGGGACAGACTTTCCCGTCGGGAAATCACCACGGGGCGACATGGATTCCCTCGCGGAAAAATACAACCTGCCGAAAAACGTCCCAAGGTTTCTCTATGTTGGCCGGATGATGTGGTATAAAGGCATCCGTTTGACGGTGGATGCACTCCGGATAGCAAAGGATCAGGGTGCCGACTTCAGAATGCTCTTCGTAGGGGAAGGCAGCGACAGAGAAGAAATAGAGGCGTACGTTGAATCCTGCGGGCTGAAGGAACGCTGCCTCTTCACAGGGGCCATTCATGATCGGCAAGAGCTCAAGGTGCATTTCAGCATTGCCGACCTGTTCCTGTTCCCTTCCACGTATGACACCAACGGCATCGTTGTGCGGGAAGCAGCCGCCTGCTCTTGTCCAAGTCTGCTCATTGCGGGCAGCTGCTCTTCAGAAGAGATCATCCATGGTGTCACGGGAATTCTGGCTGCAGAAAACAAGGACGCCATCGCCGCTGAAATCCTGAGGGCCTGCAAGGATTTGAAACGGCTTCAGCAGATAGGAGCCCAGGCCGCCGACAGCATCTATCTCTCCTGGGATGATGCGGTTGAGAAAGCCTATCATCAATATGAGGTCATTCTCGACCGCCACACCAGGGACAATACCATGTCCACCCGGAGAATGCTGCCGCTCCGAAACCGGCATATCCAAGGAAAAATCCGGGTATTGAAACGCAGCATTGATCGGCTCTTTGATTGGCTGGGGTGATTATTGCTGATGTCCCAGCAGCTGGATACAGCGTCCCTTCTTGTTAAAGAGACTCTTAAAAGCTGTTAAGAATTCCCCTTTACCAACGGCACAAAGCGCACGTACTCCAGCACCGTTCTTTGAAAGCCCCCCTGGTCATCCCGTTCAAGCCGGATCAGCTCCTGGACTGTTCCTTCGGCCCCGATGGGAATGATCATGATCCCTGCGGGGGCCAGCTGGGCAAGCAACGCCTCCGGAACGGCGGCAGCCGCTGCAGTCACGATGATGCGGTCATAGGGGGCATGGGCCGGCCACCCCTCCCAGCCATCGCCCAGTCGGTGCCGGATATTCGTATACCCCATGGCTTCCAGCCGCTTTTCGGCGTTGGTATGCAGCGGTTCCAACCGCTCCACCGTGTAGACGGTTTCTGCGAAACAGGCCAGCAGCGCCGTCTGATAGCCGGACCCTGTGCCGATTTCCAGTACGCGGCAGCCGAGAAAGGGCTTCAGGTTCAGTGTCATCTGCAGCACCAGGGAGGGCTGGGAGATGGTCTGCCCATAGCCGATCGGCAGAGGGGAATCCACCCAGGCCAGATCTTTCAGGTCATCCAAAAAAAGACGCCGGTCCAGGGTGTGATAGGTTTTTATGATCAGATCCTCAATGGCTTCCATAGTCATTTCCTCCTGAATCACCTATACCCCGTTCCAAATCCCTATGAATCACGTTTTATTCTTTGAAGTGGAAACGGCAGACGCCCCTTCCGAATTTTGTTATATTGTAAGCAGGAACTCTGGATTCAAACAAAGGAGGCAGTTTATGAAACTATTCAGTGCCCTGATACCGGCTCAGGACGAACTCAGCCCCACCGCACGCCAAAAAGAACTGAAAGCGGTTCTCACCCCCCATGAAAAGGTGGGGAAGGTTTACCCCTTTAGCCCTGAGGTTTTCATCTTCACAGACAAACGGCTGATCATCAAGATGGCCGATACCCCTGTTGAAAGCGCCATTCCCTGCCATTCCATTCCGTACCGGAGCATCACACATTTCAGCCTGGATGCACCTGCGGATTCCAACACCGAGATGCAGCTCAGCATATGGCTCCATGGAGACCCCGTCCCGCTTCAGAAAACATTGGAATCCTCACCCTTGATCCCCGATCTTCATCGAACCTTGGCTGATTATGTCCTGAATAAGCACACGCCCTGGCTGGACAAACAGCTGGCCTCAAGAAAACGGTCCGGACTCCGAACCGCTCAGGTCCTGGGATTGGCAGGGGCCGGCATTTTTGTCCTCCATTTTAAAAGGAGTCATCCTAAGAAGAAAGATACCGTGTCCAACACCGCCTGCCCCGCCACGGCCCTGTTGGGGTTGCTGCGAAAGGGACTGAAAGGGTAGTTGCTTTCATAACAGTGCGTACTTGCCGGATTCCACGGGGATGATATACTTCTGGTATTATGAAGTCCTATCCTGAAGGAGAATACGAAAATGAAGGTACTTGCAATCAATGGCAGCCCCAAAGCAGAAGGAAATACTTTTTTCGCCCTGAAAACCGCCGCAGCCGAGCTTGAAAAAGAAGGTATCGACGTGGAATTCCTTCATGTTGGCAACCAAGAGATCCGAGGCTGTATCGCCTGCGGACAATGTGCCAAGAACAGGAACGAAAAGTGCGTACTCCCCGGCGACCATGTGAATGCCTGGATCCAGAAAATGAAGGAAGCTGATGGCATCCTCTTCGGCACACCGGTCCATTACTCCGCCATCGGCGCCAGCATGAAGGCGTTTCTGGACCGCGCATTCTATGTGGGCGGCGCCAACGGCGGCCTGTTCCGCCACAAGGTAGGCGCAACCCTGGTGGCTGTCCGGCGCTCCGGCGGCGTCGCCACCTTCGATCAGATGAACCACTATGTGCTGTACTCTGAAATGCTGGTTCCCACATCGAATTACTGGAATGTCATCCACGGGACCAAGCCCGGCGATGCTGCCCAGGATGAGGAAGGAGTCCAGATCATGCGGGTCCTGGGAAAAAATATGGCCTGGCTGATGAAGCTGGTTGAACACGGCAAGGGCCAGGTAGCTGCTCCTGAAAAGGAGAATAAAGTTTTCATGAATTTTGTGCGGTAAGTAACGCCCGCTGAAGCGTCTCCATCAAGACTGGGAACCAGATATAAGCAAGGGAGAGATTGCCGCGCCTGCGGCTCGCAAAGACAACAATTAGTCTTCGCGAGGAGCAGAGCGACGCGGCGATCTCTCCCTTATTTTTTATAATCAAAATTTATCACTTCATCAGCTCTTTAAACACGTCCTCACCCGCACCCGATACCAGGACTTCTTTCTTTTGGGTAACCAAGGTCTTCGCTTTCAGCATCAATGACAGATCCCCGATAAGGGCCGCACCCACAACGACACCGCCTTTGACAAAGAGTCGGTGGCAGACTTTTTCATCCTGGAAGCTGAGGACGGAATCCGGAGCACCGACATCCCCAATTGAGAACAGTTTCACATCTCCGATATTCAGGGTGGCCGCCAATTCAGGCACCGCATAGGTCAGGTCTTTCCCCGCCAAATTGGAGCCCGCTATTTTCCCCTGCTCATTGGCGGCTGTCCATAGGCCGAACACCGTGCCATGGCATTCCGCAACATCCCCAGCGGCGTATACGCCAGGCAGATTGGTCTCCATGCGTTCATTCACAACAATCCCCTTATTCAGTACCAAGGGGCTCCCTTGAAGGGTCTCTAAATTGGGGCGGACTCCCGCGGATATGATCACGGCATCCGCAGGAATTTCATTGCCGCTTTTCAGCCGGATCCCGCTGACGGATTCATCACCCAATATCGCTTCGCACTCCGCCTCAAGGGTGAAGGATATGCCCTCCCGTTCCAGTTGGGACTGCACGATCCTTGAAAGCTCCTGATCCAGCTGCTTGGGCAGCAGGTATTGGAAATATTCCAGAACGGTCACTTTCTTCCCCAGCTCCACCAGTCCATGGGCCGCTTCAAGCCCTAAGAGACCGCCGCCGATCACTACCACCCGCTCCTTATCTTCCATGAAAGCCCTGATATTTTTCAGGTCCTCCAGGCTCCGCAGGGTAAAAACACCCGGTCTGTGTGAACCCGATATCGGAGGGACAAAGGGCTGGGCGCCATGTGCCAGCAGCAGCTGGTCATAGTCATAGCAGTCCCCATCCCGGGTGACTGCCTCTTTTTTTGTAAAGTCGATCCGGTCCACCCGGGTATTCAATACCACGGTAATCCCCTTCTCCTGGTACCAGGGGAGGTCCTTCACCAGAAGCTCTTCCTCCTGAAAGGCCGGTTTCCCCAAATAATGAGAGAGCTTGATCCGGTAGTACGTCAAGGAGCTGTCTTCACTGAGGATCAGGACTTCCGTTTCACTGTTGTTCTTCCTAAAATGCTCTGCCGCAGAAAGTGCTGCGATACCATTGCCGATAATCAGTAATCTCATGGCGTTCCCTCCTCACTTATTCGTTATTCTCTGAGTATAAGAATAGCACAGTGAAAAGATATCATTCAAGTTCATCCGCCTGCGAGATTTGGGAAAAGCACTTCCATAATGAAGGCATAGACACCATCGCTTGAATCGATATTTCCAGCCAGCAGAACCCGTTCGAATACACCCAGGTAGGCAGGGAGCAAAAGGAGCATCAGGGTGATGGTCAAGGAGACCAGAAATCCCCAGAAGGCGGTCTTATCGGTTTTTGACGAATAGATTCGCTCCCATTCCGTCTGATCACTCATGAGAAAGAAAAATCGACCTTCCCGAATCCATCACCGATGGCGCTTTGTTCTTGCATACAAAAAATAAAGCCATTCTCCGGATCAACACCGGTAATGACTCCAATAAAAAAACCGGTCGTCTCCGCCTGCAGCTCCCTTCCCAGTGAGCCATCAGCAGATAAAACCGGTTTTTATCGGTTGTCAGGGTGAGCTTAATCTGCGCTCACCGGTGGGGGTGAATCCGTTGCTTTCTTCTTGACCTTGTCCCCGACCCAGCTTTTCAGATCCCTGAGGAGGGAGTAAACTACCGGCACCACGAAAAGGGTTAGAATATCTCTTTAAATTTCATCAGACAGAGATACGGTAGCCGTAACCATGTATAGACTCGATCTGCAGCAAGGTCATTTTTTTGCGTAACTGCCTTACCATATTGTCTACTGATCGGTAATTGCTGCAGCATCCTCTTCCCCAAACGGCATCCAGAATCTGATCCCGTGAAAGAGCATACCCCATGTGCCGGGCAAACATAAGCAGTAGATTGAATTCCGTCGTTGTAAGTGATATCACCGTATCTTTATAACGGATTATCCGACGTTCCTCATCAATGATATACCCATGCAACATCAGCATCTTGCTATTTTTTCTCCTGAGCGTCTCCCCAGGTGAGAGGAGTTGACTCACCCTTAGAATCAGTTCTCCGAGTTCGTAAGGCTTCTCTGGATAATCCTCTACTCCCGATTCAAGACATATGATACGGTCTAAAGGAGACCTGCTGGTTGCAGTGACAGTTACGGGAACCAGCGGGTTCCGATTGCAAAAGCCCTGCATCCTCTTAAAATCGCCCTCGGATGGTGTTCTAAAATCTATAATGCATACATGAGCGCGCGTTCCTTGCGGTTCTGCCCAGATGTCTTCCACTGACTGATACTTTCCAATGCTATATCCTTCATGGCTCAGATACAATGCTGTAATTTGACTCAATTCGGCATCCTGCCCCACCAAGTATATATGAATCTCCATATATCCTCCGTTTCATCAGATTTACTGTCCTTTCATTGCAGCGAGTGCCCTTATATTTGTGGGGGTGAATCCGTTGCTTTCGTTTTCACCTTGTCCCCGGCCCAGCTTTTCAGATCCCTGAGAAGGGAGTAAACTACCGGCACCACGAAAAGGGTCAGGATGGTGGAAGAGATCAGGCCGCCGATAACGGCATGGCCCATGGGGGCACGCATCTCGGTTCCGGCGCCAGTGGCCGTGGCGATGGGAATCATCCCGAAAATCATGGCCAGGGTGGTCATCAGGATGGGTCGAAGCCGAACCTGACCCGCTTCGATCAACGCCTCTGTCAGGGTCAGCCCCTCCGCCAGCTTCTGTTTGGCGAAGTCTACCAGCAGGATGCCGTTCTTGGCAACCAGGCCCATCAGCAGGATCACGCCGATGAGGGCCATGATACTGAGTTCACTGCCGGCAACGAAGAGCCCGATTACTGCGCCGATCAGAGCCATGGGCAGGGCGAACATGATGGCGATGGGCTCCAGGAAGCTCTCAAACTGCATGGCCATGATCATGTACATGAACATGATGCCCATCAGCAGGGAAATCACCAGGTTGCCAAAGCCGTCCTGCATGGTTTCACTGGAGCCCCCGGTGCTGACGAATACACCCGGGGTATCTGCGGCCGCAGCCTTCAGCTGGGCCATATGGGTGTTCAGGTAATCCCCGGTGGCCATGCCGTAAACGTTGGCGGAAATCTCAATCTGTTTCATCCGATCGTATCGGTGAATGGAGGATTCGGAGGTGGTGATCACCTTCCGGGTCACACTGGACAGGGATACCTGCTGCCCGCCGGAACCGGTGACATAGATGCCGTCCAGGCTGTCCAGACTCGTTTTCTGAGCGTCTTCCACAGACATCCGGATATTATAGCGGTCCCCGTTCCAGTCGAACTTGCCGGCGTCGATGCCGTCATAAAGAGCCTTAAGGGTTTCTGCTGCCATCGATACGTCGATCCCCTGATCGGTGGCCAGATCCCGGTCCAGTTCCAGCCGGGTTTCCAGTTTTCCGATTTTATCGTTAAGGGATACATCCCGGGAATGGGGATCTTCCTTGAGCATTTTCTCACCCTTCTGGGCGATTGCACGGATCTGTTCCAGATCCTCCCCCTGGATGATAAAGGAGACATCGGAGCTGGAGCTGGGGCCCAGGGAACCCGGCATGACCTGGAATTCGACCCCGGAAAGTGTCTGGATAGCCTTGCGGAAGGTCTCTGACAATTGCTTGGAGGTTTCCTTCCGTTCCTTCTTATCCACCAAGGCCACGAAAACAGTGGCACTGTCGGAATCGACGGTGGTATAGATGTGGGAAACGGCCGGGTTTTTAAGGATCAGTGCTTCTATCTCGTGGGCCTTTTCCCCTCTGGCTTCCAGAGTAAGCCCGGAGTCCAGATTGGCGGTGATGTTGATCTGCCCGTTATCCGTGGAGGGGATGAAGGCAAAGCCCAGTTTGGGAATCATGGTCAGGCTGCCTACAAAGACCAGCATGAGGACCACAAGGGTCTTCCAGCGGTGTTTGAGCACCGTCTCCAGGACATGGCCGTACTGGTTGCCCAGCCGGTCAAAGGCCTGGTTGAACCGGGTCAGGACTCTGCCCACGATCCCGGTGTGCTCCCGCTTTTCTGCCTGGAGCATCTTTGAGGACATCATCGGGACCAAGGTGAAGGAGATGAAGAGGGAAACCAGCATGCTGAAGGCTACGGTGAGTCCAAACTCAATGAAGAATTTGCCGATGATGCCGGAAACCATACCGATGGGGATGAATACCGCCACAACGGCCATGGTGGTGGCAAGGACCGCCGGACCGATTTCCGTGGTGCCATCGATGGCAGCCCGCAGAGGTGTTTTCCCCATATGGAGATGCCGGATGACATTCTCGATGACCACGATGGCGTCATCTATCAGCAGCCCCACGGCCAGGGACAGGGCCATCAGGGACATGGTGTTCAGAGAAAAGTTCATGACCTTCATGGCACTGAAGGTGGTGATGATGGAAACTGGCAGGGACACGGCGCTGATCAGGGTGGTTTCCCACTCGCCCAGGAACAGGAACACAATGATGACTGCCAGGATACACCCTTCGATAATGGTCTTGACGACTTCGTTGACTGAATCCCGGATGGATTCGGAGTTATCCCGAACCACTTCGATCTTCACACTGTCCGGCAGGACTTTATCCAGGAGGATCAGCTCCTGTTTGACACTATCGGCCACGGCCACGGTGTTGGAGCCGGACTGCTTGGAAACATCGATGCCCACGGCAGGCTTCCCGTCGTAGAAGGACAGGTCTGTCATTTCCTTGACCCCATCGGATACCCGGGCTACATCCTGAATCTTGATATCATAGCCGGCACGGGTGCCCACGGAGATATTGTAGAAATCTTCAACGGATTTGACGTTGTTGTCGGTCCGCAGGGAGATTTCCTGGGAGCCGTTCTGAACGGTACCGCCTGGCTTTTCAAGGTTGCCGCTGACAACACCGGCCACCATCTCCGTGGGAGACAGGCCGTAGGCCGCCAGCTTTTCAAGGTCCGCCTTGATCTGGATCTCCCGCTCTTCCTTGCCGTAAACATCTACGGAGCCTACCCCTTTAACGGCGAAGAGCCGCTTGGTGATCACGTCGTCTACGAGCTTTGAAAGCACCCGGCTGTCCATATCCCCAGTTACCGCCAGGGACAGGATGGGCGAAGCGGTGAGATCCCGTTTGGAGACGACGGGTTCGTCCATTTCATCCGGAAGCTCTTGGCGGATGGCGGCGATTTTATTCTGAACCTCCTGAGAGGCGATATCCGGTGATTTTTCCAGATTGAATTCGATGATCAGGCTGCAAAAGCCTTCGCTGACATTGGTGGTGATGTGTTTGACGCCGGAGATCTCCCCCACGGCTTCTTCCAGCTTTTTGGCGATCTTGGTTTCCATCTGGTCCGGTGATACGCCCCTGTCGGTAACCGTGACGGAGACCATGGGGATGTCCGCCTGGGGCATATCGTTGAGGTTGAGACCGCGGTAGCTGATGAATCCCATCACGAGGAGAGCGATGATGATGACCGTGACAGCCACGGGCCGTTTGATGCTGAGATCTACAATGCGCATGCCGGTTCTCCCTTATTGGACTGAGGCGGTGACTGAGTCCCCGTCCTGCAGTGTACTCAAATTGCTTAGGATCACCTGGGCACCGGCACTGATGCCGGACTGGATTTCCACCCGGTTGTCCGCCACTGCTCCCAGGAGGACCGTGGCGCGTTTGGCGATGCCGTTTTCAACCGTAAAGACACTGTAGGCGCCTTCTTGCCCGGTGACCGCCTGTACCGGCAGGGTGATGACCGGCACGGCCTCGGTGGCTTCTACCGATACCCAGCCGAACACACCAGGGCGCAGGGCCCCTTCTGGATTGGGGATTCGAACCCGAACCTTGAACACCCGGGATGTGGGATCCGCAGAAAGGTCGATGGTGCTGATTGATCCATCAAAGCTCTGCTCCGCTGTCTTTTGAAGCTTCAGGATTGACTTTTGCCCGGCAGTGAGGTTCCCCACCGCATCCTGTCCAACCTCGAAAACCGCATCCAAGGAGGACACCTGCATGACCTTGGCCAGCACTGCTTCTGGGGTCACTTGCTGCCCCAGGCTGACGGACTTGGCATCGACGATGCCGCTGAGAGGCGCCCGAAGGACTGTGTTGTCCAGCGCAATGCGCCGTGCTTCCAAGGTGCCCTGAGCCGCTTGGACAGCTGCCCGGGTAGAGGCTACCTCAGCCTTGAGCATGTTCAGGGAAGCCGCAGCACTGTCGTACTCCGCCTGGGAGGTTACCCCCTGCTGGAACAGCGCATTCACACGGTCAAAGCTCAGTTGGGTATTGGCCAGACTGATTTCTGCCCGCAGCTGCGCTGCCTTGGCGCTCTCCAGCTGACCCTGGGCCACCTGAAGCTGACTGCGGGCATCCCGGTCGTCCAGTTGGATCAGGGGCATGCCAGCCGTTACAGCCGTGCCGTCCTCAAAGAGGATCCGGACGACCTTCCCGCTGAGTTGGGCGCTGATCAGCGCTTCTTCAGAGGCTTCCAGGGTGGCTTTATAGGTTGCCGTCGGTTTTTTCATCTCAGCTTCCGCCTTCAGGGTCTTCACCGTGATCCGGCTTTCCTGGACAGCAGTCTCCGATTCTTTGGGAGCTGCCAGAGCGGTGATGAGTCCACTCTTCCCCAACAACAGCCCGCCTCCCATCAAGGTGACAATGACCGCTGCGATGACCACATTCTTATTCCGTATCATGGTGTTCCTCCTTAAAATGCGTCTGGACGCTTTTGGATGTCTGTGCTAGACTATACACATAGAGTTTATAGTTCACTTTTTAATCAATGTACGTTTATTGTGTATAGTAAATATAATATTTACTATACAGGCTATCTATCCTCTTGTCAACCATAACAAACCGGTTTACGCTATCTTCTTTTGGAGGTCCCCCCCGTGAATGAACATCCTAAATTGAAAGAAACCGCTCTTTTACTGGCCGAGATGATGCCTATTTTCGCCGTCAAATTCATCAAAAGCACCGAACGAAAAATGCGGGATATCTTAAGCCCGCTCCAGATGCATACCCTCTTCACCCTCTCCTGCGATGGAAAGCATTCCATGAGTGACTTGGCCCGCCTGATCTTCGTATCCAAACAGCAGCTGACCCCCATCATCGATAAGCTGATTGAAATGGATCTGGTTGTCCGGGAACACGATCAGGTGGACCGCCGCAACGTGACGATCGTTCTCTCCGAGAAAGGGTATGCCTTCATTGATGAAAAGCGTGAAGAAATGGGGCAACTGATCGGTGATATGCTGGCTACCCTGCCGCCTGAGGATATCGAGGTTCTGAACCGCTCCGCCCTGGGAATTTCCAGCGTGCTCAGCAAGCTGCCGTAAAGAGAGACACGCCCATTCAGTGGGCGTGTCTTTACTTTTGGGCAGGTCAATCGCACTGATTATTGGCGTCAATGATTTCTTTTAAGCTCACATGCTGATTGATGAATCGGACTTTACTCTTTTGCGATTTCAGATCGATTGCATTTTGAGGGCAGTTATGGATACAGGCCAGACACATTTCACATCGATGTAAGAACTCCGGTTTTTTCCCCATCTTGATATTGTTTACCGGACACACCTTTTCGCACACGCCGCATCGGTTACAGCTGTCCTGGACAACAAAGCCCTTATCGCTGCCATCACGGGCGAATTTAGCCACCAAACTCCGGACGCATTGAGATGAGATATCCAGGGCAATCCCTTTTCGAATTAGCTTATCTTCTCTGTTTGCAACATTCCGGATGATCCGATCCAATGTCTCGTCGATCTTTTTCGCGTCCTCTTGTTTTAATTGATCCTCTATTTTGTAAATCGGCAGATAGTTGTCGATCATAAGGATCTCATCGGTATAGTTGAATTGGATCCCCGCACCGCTTCCGATGTTTTCTATATGTCGCAGCCCCGATGCGGCAATATTTCCATAGGTCATGATTGAGAAGAAGTAATCGGCCTTGAACGTTGATTTTTTTATGAAGTCACTGACCAGTCGCGGCACACCAAATCCGTAGCATGGGAATACAAACCCAATCGCTTCGTCTTCAAATTCATGCGTCCCCTCTTTCATCATCTGGGGAATTGCGTAAAGCTCTCCTCCAAGGCGTTTTGCAACATACAGGCTGTTTCCCGTCGCCGTAAAATAGAATATTTTCAATTTGATTACCCCTCTCAGCTGAAGTCACCCATTTGGGCTTTTTTTGTAACTATCAGAACCAACACTTTTAAATTTTGATAAACATCGAATCATCAACTTAAAAGAAATTCCCCGAATGAACATCGCAGTTGTACCACGCACGAAGGATCACTCAGACGAACGCTTTAGCGCTAAGATCGTGCTTACTTCCACCGCCAATTTTTCATTTAATCTGCATATGAGAAATTTTCCTTTTTTTTCAGTGCTGATCAGCTCCGCATTCGCCAACTCTTTGATATGATGTGAGATTGTCGGCGCACCAATATTCAGGCAGCTCATCATATCTGCGACAGAGCATTCTCCCCCTGTTTCAAAGCTGGTTTCATGGGCATCCGCTATTTTCAGGTACAATTCCAGGCGATTGGGATTCGAAAGAGCCTTAAATATCTTCGCCATTTTTTTCGTATCTATTTTTTTCCCTCCTCAAGCAGAACAGACTACACTTCGATAAGTTTCGAATTGATTTTAACTTATCCCGCTCTTCGTGTCAAGTCACATATGCGGCACACTGGCATTGCCCTCACACCGGAGCTCGGGAGTCCGCTCAGAAGCTTAACCGGCCGTTAATGCGACCCTAACACCCGGTGCATATACTGAAGGTGCAGCATCAGTTCACATCCTCAGGAGGATATCATGCCCAAGTCTCTGCCCAGCCAGTCCCTAACATTTGAAAAAGCCCGGAGTATCCGAATTGAAACGGCAGCGCTGCTCACTGTCGCCCGTGAGATTTTCGGAAAGGAAGCCCCCTATTTTGATTTGAAGACCCTTCCAGGGGAGTCACTGACTGATTACCACGCCCATGTTCAGATAAAACGGGCCCTATTCCAACAGAACCTCAGCATCTGAATGCAACCCGCCAGGGGTTGTTTTTTTTCTGTTGACTGCATATAGGGGCAGATGCAGGATTCGAACAAAATCGTACGTTAAGCAATTCCAGATTTCTGAATACTGCTGATTCCACGGATTTAGGGCGCTCATGTCAGAGTGAGGTATACATTACTCTAACACAAATACCTGAAGCTAAAGGAACCCGCAGAGCTCAAAATTCGAAAAATCCTTAACACCTGTTTTTGTCCGAATTCTGCGTTTGTCCCATCTAAGCAGCGAGCTTAAAACGCTCAGAAACGAATTTCGGGCCTTGGAGGCCGATCTCCAGGAAGACCCGGAACCGGCTGAAAAACTAAAACACTTCATGAGATTTAAAAGCAGGTCTATACGGAAGGGGATCATCTGGTGCTGCTGAAAACGAAGTACATGGAGGTTTCCAGGAAGGAGATCGAGATCATCCGGAAGTTCCAGGAGACAGTGGAGGCATTGAGGAAAATATAGGCCGCGATTCCAGAGCTGGAGAAGCTACAGCACCAGGTACGGAGAGTTGGAAATCATGAAGGCCCGGCGGAAGGAGTTGGACGGGAAGATTGATTTTATAAACCCCTTCCGGATCAGTGATGAGAAGAAAGTCTTGGATGGAAAGATTTCGGGGCATCAAAAAAGCCTGGAAAGTGTCACGTCCAGGCTGATGACGGTCTATAAGATTAATCCGGAAAGGATCGATGGGTTGAAAGCGACTCTTGAGAACCAGGCCATCATGCTGCAGGAGCAGGAGGCGATTCTGAAGCAAAATCGGGACAAGCTGGAGGAAGCGAAGAAACAGCTGGCGTTTGGATATAAGTATTATGCTGCCAAGATTAGCCTCTACAGTGAACCATACCGGGCCATCGTTGAGGAAAAGTTGAAATTGGCTCTGGGGATTTCAAAACAGAGTCGGAGCTGCGGCAGATCTCCCCGGAGGATCGGCAGAGGATCCAGGACAAACTTCCTGAGGGAATGAAGACGGGTTATGCGGAAGGGATAGTGCCGCAGCTGCCACAAATAAAAAACTGGGAGTTGTCCCGGTAAATTGGTCCACCAAATTTCAAAAACTCCTTGAAATTCTCTTTAACCTAACTCCTCCCCCCTGCGCAAAGGACCCAGATTGCTAAAAAACAATCTGGGTCCTTTGTGATTATCTGATATTTCCGCTATTTTTCCCTCGTATAAAAACATTCGTGAGAGACCCTAAAACAGCAGCACCCAGAATGTTGAACACAACGATCACACACACGAGCTTCACGCTGGGCTTGTACATGTTCATCATTGCTGGGATCATTCCTAGAAGAAAGAAACACACATAGTCCAATTTTCTATATTTCATAATCACATTTAATTCCACACATACGAAGCACTTGTAGTTATTGTACCCGCACTATTGCACTTAACTTTGCAATCATAGTTTATAGACTGCAAATTCACATTAATACCAAATATTTTTGCGATTGGCATAGTCCAACAAGCTGTTCCATAAGAATTAACATTCGTCGGATTCTTATCTGTCCAGATGTTTCCCGTCCACATGCTTAAAAATCCCGGTGCAATCCACCCTTTTCCCTCTGTACAGCTAACAATCCCGTTAGTAATTTGGAACCCATATTTAATCGTCACAGCAAATATTGTGGTCCCCATTATGGAATATGAGGAAAACTTATATGTTCCGCTCTTAGTCACGGTTGAAGCAGCTGCAGCGCTTATACCTTTGACAGCTGCAATGCTGGAAAGATCGTTCTTGAGTTGTTTTTCTGGCTGAATAATTGTAACAACGCCTATATCGCTTACGTTTTCAAAGGTTACAGTTGTAGTTTCGTTCAGTTTAACCGTTTTTTTGCTTTCAAACTTTATTTTTGTATCTCCTTGATTCTTGATGCTGGCACCAAGTACTGCTGATGCACTCTTCATTGTATTTGTAGAAAAAGCAGACAATGTCGCGTTAACTTTATTTGCATCACTACAATCAATGCTCTTTAGTTGGCTTGCAAGGACTCCCATTTTGCCCGAATCCACTGTAATACATTGTTCGTTAGTCGTTGCTGCAAATGCAGATGCAAAACCCAAGTTAAGCAACAACGCAGTCATAACGGTAATTGAAAGTATTTTTTTTATCATTTTTTAGTGCTCCTCTTTTCTTTTAAACTGTGTGCACAGTTATTATTCTAAATATACCATTATATTGCATCTGAATACTCTTAAATATTTATCAAATTACTTCATTTGTTAATTTATACATATATTAGTTTTCAGTTTGTGTTTTTTAAAAATTCACTAGCAAAGGCCGTCAGTTAATCTGAAATCCATTGATTATGGCCATAGTTTGCGTTTTGTTGCAATACTTTATGCGCGAAAGAGCCTCAAACGTGCGCGAAACGTCTTTTTCTCCCAATTTATGTCTGCTTTTTACGCTGCTGCTTCATCTTTCCAATCCATAACTATTCATTAAATTGTCATTTTTTAAGCAGTATAAAATTCTCATCTTTGAATCCGTTTGAAATACTCCATTTCAGTCGGTTTTTCTGTTTCCCACGGCCGCCTTACAGGAACTTAGACGCTTCCCTTTGGACAGGAAAAAGGTGTTTTGTGAAGTGGACCAGCAATCTGTTCGTCCGGATCATCAGAATCCGGAGCACATGGGCAGCTGCTGCGGAGGGATTCGGCAGCCTTCGGCCTAAAAAATGAAGGCCCGGATCCGCTCCGAAATCTTTATTTCCTTTCCCAGGACAGCAAAATTCCCCTGGGATTTCTCCAAGGGGCGTAAGAGCTGTGTTCTATTTTTGAAGGCCGCAGGATTCAAAAAATCCTACGCTAATGGCTTATAATGATGGAAAGGGAATGGGCATACGGACTACAACGCCAGTTTCAATTTTTGCCTTGGAAGCTCTTGGGTCTGTTCAAAGGTTTCCAGGGTGAACATCTGATAGGCGTTGCCGGGGATCCGCTTGACCCCTTTCTTGATGACGGCCATGTGCTCCGCTAAAATTCCCACATCCGAGATCCGGGTCAGCTCGCCGTAGAGAACCCCGATGGACAGGGAGGTGAGGCAGTGGTTAACCAGGGTGCCGTGGCGATCCTCCGAGAAGATACATTTCGCTTTCCAATGATCTTCTGAGTAAAACCCCTGAATCTCCCGACCAAACCGATCCAGTATTTCCCTACAGATTCCATGAAGTACCTGGGGATCCGTATTCTCAACAACCGCCACAAAATCGTCCCCACCGATATGCCCCACAAAGGTGTTGATGGCATCCTTCCCCTTGATGACGCTCTGGATGATCTGGGAGACCAGGCAGATGATCTGATCCCCTTTCTCAAAACCGTAGATGTCGTTATAGGCCTTGAAATAGTCCAGATCGAAATAGAAGAGGGCCGCCTGGGTGCTGTACACCAGAATGTCGTTGAGCACCCGGTTGATCACTTTGTTTCCCGGCAGCTGCGTCAGGGGATTGAGCTCCCTGGCATAATCCCGCTCGTACTCCACAGAATACTGGAGCAGATCCCTGACAGCCACCATCCCGTGATATTTAGACCCCTTCAGGACGATGACGGGGTCATACATTTTTTCCGTACACCGTTTCATCGCCTGATCCGCCACGGATGAGATGGAGGCGTAATAGTCGACAATCAGGGGGGTATCATTCATGACCAGTGACGCGGGCCGCCGGGTATACAGGGCATGCCCGTGCTGACTGGACATGGTCTGGAACAGATCCTTGCGGGTAACTAACCCCTTTACATAGCCCTCTCCCGCAAGACAGAAGGCTTCCAGTTCATGTTTGCGGAACAGGGATTCCAGTTCACCGCAGGAGGTATCCGGCTCCAGTACCGGCTGTTCAGCCGCCAAGCTTCCAATGAAATGATAGTGGCTGCTGTAGCCCGTTTGATTTTGCTGAATCCGGCTGATGTTCAGGATTTCTTCCACCTTGGCTTCCGGAAGCGGCTGAATCCTAGGCATCGGGCGCTGAAGATAATAGCCCTGTCCTGAATACACCCCCAGTTGAATCAATGTTTTCAATTCTTCCCGGGTTTCAATCCCCTCAGCCACAATCCGGATGTTCGCCGACTGACCCAACAGCACAAAGCTCTTCACAATCGCCTGCCGGAGCGGATCCCCGTGCACATTCCTGATGATGTCCATATCGATTTTCACGTATTCCGGCCGTGTGACCGCAATGGTGTTCATGCCGGAATAACCAGAACCGGCATCATCGATGGCAATCTGATAGCCCTGATCCCTGTAATTGCTGAGGACCTTATTGAAGGCCTGATGGTCCTGGATGGCGTAGCGCTCCGTGATTTCGAATATGATGGCAGAAGGACTCAGGCGCTGGTGCTCCAGGTACTCCCGGGTAAGGCCCTGATGAAAGCCGGGGTCGTTGATGATGCGGGGATCCACATTCAAAAAAAGCGCCTGTCCCGCTTCAAGACCAACGGACCGTTCAATGGCGAGCTTTCGGAAGAGAATCTCAAGCTCCCAGAGACAGTGGTTGCTTTCCGCCTCAGAAAGCAGCACCAGCGGACTCTCAAAAGGCGTGTTGCGCGGTCCGCGGCTCAACGCTTCATAGCCGATGACAACCCCATCCTGCAACCGGACGATGGGTTGATAGAGTGTCCCGATCAGACGGGAATTCATGATTTCGTAGATATTGAGCTGTGACCCGTTATAACCATCCTGAGGATTCATGAGAACTCCTTTTCTGTTCATCAGTGTTGTCGTTCTCATGTTAATCCTTTGCAGTTATCATTGTGTATCCTTCCTGTTAATTCACTGTTAAGCATTGTCTCCACACAATCGTCACATATCAGGTTTATGATAAGAGTATGAAATGATCCATTTCATGTTGAATTATTGCAGAAAGCGGGTGAATGATATGATGCGGTATGGATTTGGACGAGGCGGCTTAGGAATGCTGGGCGGGATCGAAGGGTTTGTGATGACGCTGTTTATGCTGATGCTGGTGGCACTGGTTATTCTCGGCGTTCTGGCTTTGGTGCGGTATCTGAAGCTCAGCAAACAGCCTGCACCGGGATCCGGCGACAACGCCCTCGTGATTCTGAACGAGCGGTATGCCCGGGGCGAGATCAATGACGAAGAGTATACAGCTAAAAAGGCGCTGCTGAGCAAGCCGTAGCCCAAAACAAAAACGAATGGACAGTTCGCATAGGAAAGCAGGGATGGTTCAAGACCGGTGAAACGGTCGGGCCATCCCTGCTTTTGTTTTGGTTACATTTGTGTAAACTTTTCACACCGCCCTGTTCACATAAACTTAACCTGCCTCAAACATGGACACAACACCGCCGAGATCCCGCCATGCTATATTCAGGACGAGACATCGAACCCGTGGACATCATCGGATATCCAGGCATTCAGACAAAATCTGTATAGACTCAGAACGGAGGTTCTATGAAGATGCTGTTCAAGGCGTTAAAAAGCAAAATGCCCCTGCTACGTTACATAAAAGCCGTAAAAGCATTGAAAACCAGAAAAAGTTTACGGATCACGAGACCTCCTGCTCCAACGCAATTATTCCAGAAAGCTGGGCCTTTCGGCATTTTCCGGCATGCCGTTCAGGGAATCCTGACGAACGCAAGGCACGTGTTTCAGGCAAAGATGATACAGCATCCCTTTACGGCCAATACCGCCACCAGTATGAAACAGCAATTGATGCTGCTGCTGACAGGCTTAGCCCTCGTTCCCATCCTCATCATGGGGATCGTGACGTATTCCAAGGCCCAGAGCACCGTCCGTACCGCTCAGGAAAGCATGCTGAGCGCCCATGCTCAGGGAATCCGGCACAGCTTGGAATCAGTCCTGTCCGGAGTGGATGACACCCTGAAAGGCATCGCCTCTCAAACCGGTGTCCTTATCCTGATGGAGGATGTCAACAAGGATGGTGTGGCCGATGACACGCCTCTGCTGAACAGCACCTCCTTTTCTCTGAAAAATGCCGTCAAGGGGTCCGACAAGCTTTATGAATCCGCTTTTATCGCAGACAAATCCGGGAAAATCCTGGTAGAAGGCTCTCTCGGAAAAAACAGTGCTCTGGGTCAGAAAATATCGGATACGGATTATTTCAAAGCCTTGGCAGGCAGCAATAAATTTGCGGTGGGGGCGCCCTTCCTTTCAAAAGCAACGGGCCGGCTGGTAATTCCCATGGCCAGGGCCATCGAAACCCTGGCAGGACGCAGCGGAACCCTGGTGGTGCTTTTCGATCACCAGCGATTCATGGAATTTCTGAGCACCTCGGAAATCGGAAACTCCGGGGCCATCTATATCCTGGATGCCAAGGGAAACGCCGTTTATACGCCGGATCCGAAAAAACTGCTGCTGCCCCTGGAATCCAATCTCTTCGCCACTCAGATCCTAAACAAGGCCGGCCCTGCCGTGAAGGGCTTTGGGGAGTACAAGGACACCACCGGCTCCCGGCTGGCATCCTGGGAACCTTTGGGCATTTCAAACTGGACCGTTGTGGCCACGTTGTCCCGGGCCGAATTTGAAAAAGGCATCCTGATGATCCGAAATTTCATGCTCCTGACCGCTCTCATCACGGCTCTCATTGCCGCCGTTATCGCAATCCGCTATGCCGATTCCATCATCCGACCGATCAAGGATCTGGGGCTCCTGATGAACCGGGTGGCCCATGGGGACTTGGAGGTGGAAAGTACACACCAGCCTAATCAGGAGATCGCTGAGCTGAATAACAGCTTCAATCAGATGCTTGAGAACCTGAAGGTTCTCATCACAGGCATCTCTCAGGCCAGCCACTCTGTCACATCCACCTCTCAGACCCTTGGCGCCCTCTCCTCTCAAACCCTTGCCTCTGCGGAAAACATGCTGGAATCCGTTGAGGAGATTGCCTCCGGTGCGGAAATCCAGCGGGTGGATGCCGCCGACAGTGTACAGCGTACCCAGATCATGGCGGAATCCATTCAGGAAATCCATGCGCAGATCGCCGGGATCCTCAGCGCTGTCCGGTCCTCCGAATCAGTTGCAGGCAGAGGGATGGAGCAGCTTCAGATCCTGGGGCTCAAATCCGATGAAAATCAAGAGGCTGCCCTGCATATCCGCCGCGAAGTGGCGTCCTTGAATGCCGAAATCCAGCAGATCGGCGGTATCGTGGAGGCCATCTCTAAAATTTCCAAGACCACCAATCTTCTGGCTCTGAACGCGGCCATTGAAGCCGCCCGGGCTGGCGATGCCGGTCGGGGGTTCTCCGTGGTCGCCCAGGAGGTCCGGAATTTGGCTGGCCAGACAACTCAGGAAGCCACCAATATTCACAGCATCATCCAGTCGGTTCAGAAAAAGGCCCGCAGTATGGAAACCATTGTCCTCAAAAACGAAGCCATTGCACAGGAGCAGCGTCTGTCTGTTGACACCACCTCGGATGCCTTCAACCGGATTTCCACTGAAATCCATATTACAACAGAAAAGATGACTGTGATTGCCGAGGCCATTGAAACCCTGGATCAGAGTAAAGACGAAATGATCCAATCGGTCAGCGCCATCGCAGCCGTGGCTGCCCAAACCTCCCAAGCCGCTCAAACCGCTCGGGCATCCACCCAAGAACAGTTCTCTTCCGTTGAACATCTGCGCAACCAGGCCGAAGACCTTCATCTCCTCGCGGAGGGACTGACGGCATCGATCCGGGTATTCCAGCCAGATCCCGTGGTTTCAGAGGATGTGGAACCGGTGCTGGAACAGTTGCTGACAGCCTAATGCCCCCCCCTACCACAGGCAACATATAAGAACAGGGACGTTTCCAGACCTGAAAAGGCGGAGACGTCCCTGTTTCTTTTTTTGAGCCGGGAAGTCATAATATCCGGCCCATATGAGCTTTTCGTTTGTGATGGAACGGGAAAGCACAGCACCTCGCTTGATATCCCCTTGCTTTTTTAAAACTTTGTATCCATTCGAATTATCGTTACAAATTATAAATACGTAGCGGCAATACTTCTGGCCTAATGGCTGATGTCCTCAAGGGACAACTTCCCTGTTTCAGGTGCCCACAAAATCGAAACGAATGCGCCCAGCAACAGTACAGCTCCCATAGCATACATGGCCACGTCGATTCCCCAGCTGTTTTGAACGACAGGCAGGGCAAAGGTTCCAAGTGCAGCACCGATACGGCTGATCGCGGTTACAACGCCAACCCCGGCACCACGTATTTGGGTTGGGAAGATTTCTGCCGGATAAACCAAGGTAAGGTTTGAGGCAGCCGACATGACAAAGGTGAAGAAACAGAATGTCGCAAACGTAAGTACTTGCATGTTGCCCGGTATTAAGACCATCAGAATCAGTGAAGCTGCAAGAACAAAGAAGGAATAGATCGTGAATCCGCGTCGCGTGAATTTTTGAATCATCCACAGGCCGGCTATAGCACCAAGCAATAAGAACAGATTAAGGGTTGTGTCAACGACAAAGGTCCACTCTCCAAAATTCATTCTCTCTAAAATGGTTGGCAAGAATGTGTAAATGGCGAAATAAGGCAGCACGTTGCACAAATAGAAGATCCCACCGAAGAGGGTGCGCTTCAACAAATCGCCCTTGAACAAATCAGAAATTTTATGGTTAGCAGTTTTGGCGATCGATTCATCAATATCTACATTCTCACCGAGAAACTTCGTCACAATGGCACGAGCTTCTTCGACACGGCCTTGGCCGATGAGCCATCGTGGGGATTCCGGAGTGCCGATTCTCAGCAAAAGAACAATAACGCCTGGAATCGTACAGCTTACCAACATCCAACGCCAGTTACTGGGGTCGGGTGATCTTTGCAGTAAGAAGCCTACAAATGTAGCGCAAACATATCCCAATGTCCACAGCACGTTCAGCGAAGCCATCAATAAGCCCCGTTGCTTTTTAGGCGCAAACTCAGCTAACAAGGTCGAACCAACCGCGTAATCACCACCAATGGCCAAGCCGATGATGATCCGTAGAATAAAGAGCTCCATTGGACCGCTTACAAAGAACTGAAGGAAAGAAAATACTGAAACGATGGCAAAGTTCAAAAGGAAAATTTTCTGACGGCCGATTTTGTCAGCCAGGGTGCCTAAGAATAAACTGCCGAAGAAAAGACCGATTAAAGCCGATGAACCGAGCAAGCCCGTCCATACGGGGCCCAAGTTCATTTGTGGCCCAATAAGGGTCAGTGCAATACCAATAATACCGAGCAAGTATCCGTCTGAAAAATTGGCTCCAAAAGTAAGTGCCGTTATTTTAAGATGAAACTTATTGAGAGGCACATCATCCACTTTATACCGTTTCGGCGTATTCGTCATTTCAATACTTTCCATGTGTTATTTCCCCCTTAATCATATGAATAATTGCGATTCATTTTCAATCTGCCCAACTTCAAATTTTCTTCCTTCTATTTTCACAGACTTGTGGACCTTCTTATGTGGTCATCACCTCTTTCATAACGGGTCAAAAGCACTAAGGCATCCTGTACTTTTTTATAATTCCAATTTCCCAATTGCATTTTCAACGATACGGATGATCTCTCCCTCACGAACCAGCTTGTGCACAAACTCAATATCCGGATAGATATATCTGTCGTTTTCTAAAAAAGGCACTTCCCTTCGAATGGTGGTATAGACCGCGCCAGAGGCCGTTCCCGGCTTTAGGGGCGCCAAGAAATCCAAGGCTTGGAGATTGCTCAAAATTTCAATGGCCAAGATATACTCCAAGTGCTTCGCGGATTGATAGGCACTTTTAGCCGCATTGTATCCCATGGCCACATGATCTTCCTGATTGGCACAGGTGGGCACGCCATCGATAGTGCAGGAGGTAGCAAGGGAGCGCATTTCATTGAGCAATCCTACCGCAGTGTACTGTGGAATCATATAGCCGCTGTTCAATCCAGCATTCTTGATCAAGAATGCCGGCAGCTCGCTTACAAGGTGATTGACCAATCTGTCGATCCTGCGTTCTGAAATTTTGGCCAAGTTTGTCAGGGCGATGCAAATCGAATCCGATTCGATACCGACGTAGGAGCTGTCGCAATTACAGCCACTCATAGCCAGCCCATCCTCTCCATCGGGGTATATGATGGGGTTGTCACCACAGGAATTCAGTTCATCTTCGATGGCCACTGCAGCGTCTTTCAATGTTTTCTTTGCGGCACCATGCAAATGGGGAATGCAGCGTAAGGACAAGGCGTCTTGTAGCCTGTAATGCTCATGTTTTTCGGCTATTTCACTATCGGCTAGAATCTTTTGGATATTCCGTGCGGTGGCGGCTTGGTCTTCATGCCTCTTAACGGCGTGCAATCTTGGATCAAATGCTTTTAAGGTTCCCTTCAATGCTTCTAAAGTCATAGCTGCTGCAATGTCAGCTGTTTTGACGATCTTTAAGGCATCATAAACAGCTAATGTTGCCAAAGCAGTCGGTGATGTGACA
Organism: uncultured Peptostreptococcaceae bacterium; assembly: GCA_964424355.1. Lineage (GTDB taxonomy): Bacteria > Bacillota > Clostridia > Peptostreptococcales > Acidaminobacteraceae > CAZEHS01. Next base: position 53,916 of record CAYRIO010000006.1, on the reverse strand, counting down.
CCTGAAACCAAAGCCAATCCTTCTTTGCACCCCAGTTCAATCGGTTGCAGGCCCGCTGCTTTCAAAGCCTCTGCACCGCTCATCAAAGTGTCCTTAAACCATGCTTTGCCTTCACCGATGAGGACCAGACTCATATGCGCTTCTACTGCCAGATATCCGACGGATCCATGGCCTGGTGCGTAAGGCGTTACATCGTGGTTCAATAAGTCTTTGATCAGCTCCAAGGTTTCGGGCTGCGTTCCAGAGTAGCCTTGCCCCATGCTTTGAAGCATCATGACATGGATGCCTCTCACCACTTCCTTCTCCAAGGGCTCACCCACCGAAACGGCGTGGGACCGAATGATGTTTTTTTGAAGGGTCACCGCATCCCCGGGTGCTATGATGTTTTTGACATTTGATCCGAATCCAGTGGTCATGCCATAAATGATGCGTTCTTCATTCAGGAATTTCTCTACCAGTCCTCTTGAGCGACGGGTTCTTTGACGATACGCTTGGTCAAAGGTAACCGTTGCGCCATATCTGGCTATGGCAATGAACGCTTCAAGGGTCATGGGCGTCACACCCAACACCACTTCTTTTATTTCTTTAGGATCCATTTTCCCTCCTTCAAAACCGGATTCCATTCAACTGGGGTTCCGTCGTTGCAGATTATATACAGCAAGATGCATGCCATTGTTCATAACCTCCCGGATATCGTTTTCATCAATCAGCTCCAACGGTTCATTCCATTGGAACACAGCAATACATCCCAAAAGGAGTTAACCTTCGCCGGATTGTTTTAGTTGATGTATTATTCCATTATTGTTCATATGTGGGTGCTTTACTTGCATAAAGCGTATAGAAAAAGCAAAATGAGTTTGCACATGTGCAAACTCATTTTGCTTTTTCTATCTACAAGCCATATTTCCGTATACGATACTGCAGGCTCTGCCGAACAAGACCCAGTTCGTCAGCTGCTTTTGTAACGTTGTTTCCGCAACGCTTCAGCGTGCGTAGAATCTCTTCCTTCTCATAGCTGTCCATCTTGCTTTTCAGGGTCCCGGACTGCAAACTGATTTTGCGGTCCGGTTCTTCAGTCTTACTCAGATACTTTGGCAGATCCGCCGGTCGGATCATATCGCCGTTCATGGTATTGAATGCATATTCAATCACATGAAGCAGTTCCCTGACGTTTCCCGGCCAATCGTAGCCGTTCATCAAATCGATGGTGGCCTCCGTCACTCCCAGCACCCCTTTGGAATAATGGCGGGACAGCTTGTCGATAAAGAATTTGACCAGGATCGCGATATCGCTGTGCCGCTCCCGGAGGGGCGGAATGTTGAGCGTCACGGTGCTGATACGGTAGTAGAGGTCTTTTCGGATCCGGTTGTTCTCCACCGCATAAAAAGGTTCCTCATTGGTGGAGGAGATGATCCGCACATCGCACTTCATATCCCTGAGGCCCCCTACGCGCCGGAACTTGCTTTCCTGGATGACCCGCAGGAGCTTGGACTGCATATGGGGATTCATGGAGTTGATCTCGTCCAGGAACAGGGTCCCCCCTTCGGCCTGTTCAAACAGCCCCATCCGGTCGGCGCTGCCGGTGAAGGTGCCCTTCTCCGTTCCGAAAAAGATGCCTTCAATCAGGGTTTCCGGAATGGCGGCGCAGTTCACCGCCACAAACTCTTTGTTGCTGCGCCGGCTGGCGGAGTGGATGCTCTGAGCGAAAAGCTCCTTCCCGGTGCCGGTCTCCCCATGGATCAATACCGGGCAATCCCGCTCGGATACGTTGCGGGCCAGGCTGATGACCTCCTGAAAATTCTCGGTTTCACCGATCAGATCCTTAAAGCTGTAGTATTTGAAGGATACGTAGTTCTTCTGACGGTCTCCGGCAGGCTTTTTCTCCCCCTGCTTGATGAAGGCATCCAGCACCTCTGCATTCTGCCGCTTCCTTAAAATCCCCCGGGAGTCCTCCACAAGGACCATGGCACCGATCAGCTCTTCATCGACGAACAGCGGAAAACCGGAATTCATCGTGGTGATCATCTCGCCGTTCTTGTTCTTGAAATTATCGCACCGGTTGATCACCGGTTCCCGGCTCTTCAGGGTGTTCAGAACCGTGCTGAACTCCTCATTGAGATCGTAGATATCCAAGAGATGCTTGCCGACGATCTTCGTGCGATCGGTTTTTTCAATCTGTTCGCTGAGGCGGTTGCAGAACACCAGGGTCCCGTTCTGGTCATATACCTGGATCCCTTCATCCAAACAGTCCAGCACCTCCTCCAGAAGCCGGGTGTTCCCGGCACTGGTGGTCATATAGACAATGGTGCCGTTCCCCTGCACGTTATGGGTCTTGGTGTATTTCATAGCCATGCCCATCCAGCTGACCTGCCCGCTGTTGCGGTCCATGTCGATGTTCAGGAAGCTGTCGATCTGTCTGCCGACGTACTCTTTCCAGATCGTGAGTCGATCGTTTTGGCCGGTGAAATCCCAGCACTCAACATGCTCGACGGTATCATTGTCATTCAGGAACAGGATAATGTCATATGAAACCATAAGCTATTCCTGAACCTCCGGGATATGCACAAAGGATACGGTATTCTTCCGGCTCCCCAGGAATTTTTTAAAATCCGCCACCGACAGCATCAATGTGGCCGTGTTGATATTGGGGTGAAAGGTCACCTGGGTTTCCTCCAACAGGGCGGAGTCGATCAGCACCGTCACAACCCCCTTGGGGTCATTCAGCAGCCCAAAAGGTGAAACAGAGCCGGGCGTCAGCCCCAAGAACCGCTGCAGCCGTTCCGGGGAACCGAATCCAAGCCGCCCCAACCCGCGTTCTGCGCCGAGGGCTTTGATATCCACCCGCTTTTCGTCCGGCACCACCACCAAAAAGTGGCGCTCGCCCTTGTTGTCTCTCAGGAAGAGATTCTTACAGCCCTTGCCGGGAATGTCCTGCCAATGTTCATTGGCTTCTTCCACCGTAAAGACCGGGGGATGTCGAAACACTTCATAGGTGATATTCAGTGCATCCAGTGCATCGTAAACCTGTTGTTCGTTGTCCATCATGATCCTCCTCCAGCTGATGCCGTTGCTTCTATAAGGGATTCTATTCGACATCGTGTCGGCGAATCCTGCGTGATGCAACAAAATAGCTGCAGGCATAGGAATATAGGCCTGCAGCTGTCGCTCTCACCACTGTCTGAAGCTATTCAAACCCTTTGTCACTCGGATGCAGACTCAAAACCCAACGTTCTCTTCAGAGGAATTTTCTTGCCCCCCGCATCCGGTTCAATGTCCGGACTCTCCCGGTCGGTTATATCCTCCATGCCGAAAGAGCTCTCCAAATCCGCCAGAAGCGCGGTGGTATGATGCAGCTGATGGAATTTTTCTTTTAACTGCAGATTGATTTCTTCCAGTTCCCGTTCCGCAGACCGGACACCGGAGGAAATCTTCCCGTTTTCAAGAATATCACTCACTTCATCATAGCTTTCCTGCAGGATTGTAATCTCGTTATTCAGATGACAGATATGACAGCGCAACAGATCATCTGCCCCTTCATAGGAGAGCGCTTTTACAACCAGTTTGCTGTTCTTCATACTCATCAGGTGTTTAAGATTCATGGGATGCCTCTCTTATCGTCACTATAGCCGATCTGGGTCGATGCCTGAGATAACCCAGTCCCGGCTGATTTTATTCCAATTTCGGCTGGTCACGGCATCAATATACCGCTCCTTATGCGTGACATGGGCGAATTTGGAGATTCTCCGCACCTGTTCCGTCACGACGGGGTTTTCCATGATGATCGCGCGGCGTTTTACGCCATACGTTTCAATGAGACTGATCCCTTCGCAAAAGATCCCCTCGGCACGATCCCCCAAGGGCTTGGCTTCCCGGATATCCAAAACCATATTGAAAGGACGGCTGAAAGAGGAAAGAACCTGCTTGGACTCCGCGTTCCACCGCTCCAATTCCCTGTCATCCAGAACCCCGCTGAAGGTGTGCTTCATGCCGTAATCCGTTACCTCGATGTTGTACATCGTATCCTCCCCCTAAAATGACCCAAAATAAACGCCCGGCTTTCATTCCTCGGAACCGATCCTCCGAAAACCAGTGGTGAGCAGGGCTTTTTCCTGGCACGCTGATTCATCATAGATCCCCATGCCATGAAAGTACTCATAGTTCTTTATAAACAATTCTTCGCTCAACGGAACCTTATAGCTTCCATCTTCACTTTCAAAAAAGAATTTTCTGTTCATATCAAACCCTCCCCCGAACATCATCCTTCCCCCCACTGTCGGCTCACGATACGCAGGATAGAAAAAATAAGATCCACGGCGGTTTCCCGCACCTGAATCTGTGCTTTTTCCTATCTGTCTCTGTCTCTGTCTTAAAGTATAGGTCAAAACGATTTCCGTGTATTTATGATTAAACGCCCACGCCTTCCAATAATGTGACATTCTAAACCTGGGGGTATTTACAGATTTTTCTTATACGGGTGTTGATTCCATAAAAAATACCCCGCCGGATTACCGGACGAGGCATTTTATCATGCTTTCCCAGGCGATTGCCGATCTCCCCAGTGCAGGAAAACCGCAGCCCCCAACACCAGCAGTACGCCAATGCCCTGTATGCCATTCAGTTGCTCCCCCAGCACCAGAAATGCGACAATCAGTGTGAAGGGGAGTTCCAATGTGGCAACGATGCTGGTGCGCTCCGCACCGATGAGGGCCACGGATTTATAAAAGAACACCACCGGCATGATCCCGGCAATCAGGACAATCCCCAGGATATACACAAAGGACAGCAGGCTGATGACCGGCAGCCCGCCATGCAGGGCTACCACCAAAAGGCCCGAGGCCGCCAGGCCGTATAGATTGGTATAAAGACTGACGGTATAGGGACTCATGGCCGTCATTTTCAAATCCGCATACACGTTGTAAAAGGCATAGGTCAGAGCGCTTCCCAGCCCCAGCAGGATTCCCGGAAGAGGTAACCCTGTCATCCCTGCACGGAAAACATCCAGCACCAGAACGGAACCCACCATGGCCAGGGCCAAGGCAATATAGTTCACGCCCCGCAGAATTTTTATGCCTGTGAGGGCAAAGAAGAGGGTGACGAAAATGGGATTGGTGAACAGCAGCATGGAGGTGATGCCCGCATTCAGGTACTGCAGCGCAAAATAAAAACAGATGTTGGTGGCCAGGGCACCGACAATCCCCTGAATGCCCAGCTGTCCCAGCTGCACCCTGCTGACTGTGAGCAGCTGGGGCCGCAGCAAGCGGATGCCGATATACAGGGCCACCGATGAAACGGCATACTGATAGAAAATCAAAACCATGGGATCTGTCCCTTCGTGGAGAACCAGTTTGCCCAGAACTGAAATCAAGGCATACAGGCTCGAAGCGACGGCGGCGTATAGATATCCCCTCAGGGGAGTATGGGTTTTTGAACGGGTTATGGACACGGTGGCTCCTCTCTGATTGTTTTCTGTGAATCCATCGTATCAGAGGGAAGGGGGTTCAGCAAGACACCTCGGCGAATCTGCCTTGCGTATTCCCCTTCACACCAAAAGGGAGAGCCCCCGCTGTCAACGGGAACTCCCCTCCCACTTCCCCGGTCATGGTCTGACAGTGATCAGGGTTGAATAGCCGTTCCAAACCTTAACCAACGCCGTCAGCTGCCCTCTGCTGGACAGGAATTCCAAGGACGTCCCTGTGTTCTCCGGAACAAAATACTGGTCCAGATTGTACGTCACATGAATCCCTGTGATGTTCGGCTGACCCTGGTATACCGCCCCTGCGGGCCAGTTGGTATACTGGAAGTACGCCTTGAGATAGATCCCTTCAGAGGGTTTCTCGAAGGCCGCATGATCAACGACGTAAAATTCGCCTGCCTTCTTCAAAAGAACATACAGGGGTTTACTGCTGTGCTTTTGGGTCTGGGTCTCATCCTTGAAGACGGCTGGAACCGCATCGATCCCGATGTCATTGATGTCGTAGCTGAGGACCACATGGTCTCCTCTGAAGACATCCCGGGGGTCCACAGGCTTGGTCTTGATCTGGATCTCCTGGCCGTACAGGATGGTGAGCATCGGGGTGATGGTCATCCCCATGAGAATCAGCAGAGGAATCCCCACACAGATCAGGAATTTCAAGAGGGGTCTGTTATTCATTCAGAATCCCTCCTTTCCGGTTTCTGAGCCGCTCGAAATAGAATCCAAAGCCCAGAAGGATCAGCCCACCGATAATGAAGAAAAATGATTTGGGCATGAAATCAAAAAATGTGTCAAAATAGAATCGTAGGATGGTTGCGCAGACAAACACCAATGCCATCAGACTTCCTGTCCGCACATAAGCCAGGAGCAGGAGGACGAAGAGCACCGCAAAGACAATACTGGCCGTGATGCCATCCCCGAACACCGGGTAATGGGCCCACAGGCTTTTCCCGGTGATGAACAGGCCGGCGATTCCAAAGCACAAGCCCCCCTGGAACTTGAATATTTCACGGTTATACGGAAGCCTCACCGCATACAGCAGTGCCCCTAATGCCAGATAGAGCCCTGCCGCCACCAGGCCGTCCACATCCAGGTTGATCAGGAAATACCCTGCCCCCGCAAACAGCACCAGGTTGTTGAAGAACGTCCCGATCTTACTGTCAGCCATCTGGGTGTTGAGGGCATAGAGCCCTGCCACTACCGGCAGGATCCAAATATTCCACCAGCCCGAGTCAAAGCTGCTCATCACGAATACCAGCAGGACCACCTGGGCGAAGATATAGACGATCATATCCTTGTAAAGCCAGGCGAGGGGCAAAATGCCTGCGCCCCACAACAGGAAGGCATTGGTGAAATCCCCGCCCAGATTGAACGTCTGCCCGATCAGAAAAATGCCGGCGCCGTAAATCAGCACCCCCAGATAGATAAGGCTCCGAGCCGTTTTAGGGTACTTCGTCATTGCCCGGTATCCCACACCGTTGACGGCGGCATACATGCCGATGATGACCAGGAGTTTGGCCAGCTTGCTCATGGCGTCCCAATTGCTTGCAATGAAGCTCAGGATGCCAAGCCCCACCAGCAGAGCACCAATCGTTAGGACTACCTTCACGAAGTTAAGGCTTTTGACGCTGTACAACTCCAAAATGCCATTCCGAGCGTCTTCCCCGATCAGATCCGCCTGCTGCCAAGCTGCCGACTGATCCTTCAGGAAAGTCATCCGGGATTTTGAAATCTCTCGTTTATCCAAGTAAATCCCCCCTCCTTTTGAGAGCTGGTTTTTTGTTTTCGTCTGATGTATACCCCAGAATCGGTAACTCTAAGCGCAAACCGATTCCTCCCCTGACGGAAGGTGATTCTATGAAAAACAAGAAAATAGTCGTGGTTGCAGGGGTTTTGCTGGCACTGTTCATCACAGCAGGGGGGATGTATCTGGCCCTGCAGCCAGCCGCTCCGCAGCAAACTGTGCCCATACCAGCACCGCCGCCAGCCGTTCCAGCGCCTGCTCCAAAAGCGCCGGAGCCTGCCCCCGCCGAAGCACCCGCCCCCCTGGTCATTCAGGAACGGTTCACCGACCTGCTGGCTCAGAACAAGGATGTGGTGGGGTGGCTTAACCTGCCGCACACCAAGGTGGATTATCCGGTGGCTAAATCCCTGAATAATGATTATTACCTTCACCGGGACCTCAACCGGAAGCCATACGACCCTGGAACCCTCTTCATGGATTATCGGAACGCCGGGGACGCTACAAACCGCCACACCATCATTTATGGGCATAATATGAAGAACGGCACGATGTTCGGCACCCTGAAGCTCTATAAAAAGAAGGATTTTTATGAAGCCAACCGGATTTTCACCTACAGCACACTCTATGAGGATACCCAGTGGGAGATTTTCTCGGCCTATATTTCACCGGCAACCCTGGACCTCATCCCCACCGATTTCACTGACGACGATGACTTCATGAAGTTCATCACCACCCGGCAACATAAATCCATGTATCCCTCGGACATCGTGTTGAAGCCCACGGACAAAGTCCTGACATTGATCACATGCACCTACGAAATCGACGACGGACGGTTTGTGATCCATGCACGGAAGGTTGAAAAATAACGGGGCTGAACAGCCGCAAATAAAGAACCCACTGATCCGCAGCTTGTTGCGCCTCAGTGGGTTCTGATTTATGCTGACCTCTCTACACCGCCCGGATCTCATAGCCCTCAGCCGCCATGGCCCGGGTGATATCCTCGATATGCTTGTGCCCATTCGCTTCAATGGTCACCTTCAGGGTCACGTTGTGGAAACGGTCCAGCACACTGAACTGGTTGTGGTCCAGCTTGATGACATTGGCGCTGTTTTTTGCCAGGATCTCGCTGACCTTTACCAGCTGCCCCGGTGTATCCGGCAAATCTACGGCGAAGCTGAAGATGCGGCCCCGCATCACCAACCCCTTATTGATCATCGAAGAGATCGTCATGACATCCACATTGCCGCCGCTGACGATGGAGACGATGTTCTTGCCGGTGCAGTTCAGCTTGTTCAACCCAGCCAGGGAAAGCACCCCGGCGTTCTCGGCGATAAGCTTGTGCTTTTCCAAGAGCTGCAGCATGGCATCCATGAGGTCGTAATCGTTGACGGTGATGATCTCGTCCACCCAGTGCCGGGCGATCTCGTAGGTGAGGGCACCGGGCACCTTGACCGCCACCCCGTCGGCGATGGTGTCCACATGGTCCAGGGTCACCAATCTGCCCGCAACGAAGGATTTCTTCATGGCCATGGCCCCCTCCGGCTCCACACCGATGATGCGGATCCGGGGATTCAGGGTTTTCAGCGCCACCGCAATGCCGCTGATGAGGCCGCCGCCCCCCACCGGTACCAGGACCGCGTCCACCTCGGGCAATTCTTCAAAAATTTCAAGCCCGATGGTCCCCTGCCCCGCCATGACCGCCGGATCATCGAAGGGATGCACGAACACCAGGCCTTTGGCCTGTTCCAGACGATAGGCTTCCTTGGAGGCCTCATCGAACATATTCCCATGCAGGACCACGTGGGCCCCGTAATTCCGGGTGGCTTCCACTTTGATCAGCGGTGTCGTGCAGGGCATCACAATGGTTGCCTGCACGCCCAGCTGAGCTGCCGCCAAGGCGACTCCCTGGGCGTGGTTGCCGGCCGAAGCGGTGATGATGCCCCGTTTGCGCTCCGCCTCTGTCAGGCTGAGGATCTTGTTGTAAGCCCCCCGGACCTTATAGGCACCGGTCAGCTGCAGATTTTCAGGTTTCAGCCATACGTTGTTGCCGGATTCCTCGCTGAAAACCGGGCTGGCAATCAGGGGCGTTTCCTTGATCAGGCCCTTTAGCCGTTTAGCCGCTTCCTGGATTGTTTCCAGGGACAATTCCTCTGTCATCACTTCCTGTACCCGTGCCAATGCCTCTGTCATGGTTAGCTCCCTTCATCTCTTCAGCCGGTCACACGCTGGTTCCGGCATTCTCTCCTGTATGTTGACAACAAAAAAAACCGTCCTCTAATCACTTAAAGGACGGGTTATGATTCCCGTGGTACCACCTTTGTTCCCGCTCACGCAGGCACTCATTCTCGGTTCTTGCAAACCCAGGCCTGTAACGGGGCCTACCGGTTGCTCTTACTGCATTCAGAACAACAGCTCAGGAGGGATTTCTACGCCGCATCGGTGCCGGTTTCCACCTATCCCGGCTCTCTGGTTCCGATTGATTCGGAGCAGCGTCTCCATCAACGCCTGCTTTCATGTAATTGAATTGATTCTAACAGGCTCCCGGATGCCCGTCAAGGCTTTCCGTGTAAATTGATTGATTATTTTGAATCATTCCACACTTTTCACCAATGGCCCTCAGTGGATGTGCCCTCCGGTTTATGATAAAATGACCTGAGAATCCCCGCAAGAACCGATCTGTGTAACGAAGGAGCCCTTATGAATCTGCTGGCAGCTGAAAACATCACGAAAACCTATGGTATCCGCACCCTTTTCAATGATATCACCCTGAATATAGCCGACACCGACAAGATCGGTCTCATCGGCATCAACGGCACGGGAAAATCCAGCTTCCTCAGGATTTTAGCCGGAATAGACGGCCCAGACGCGGGAACGGTCTCCACCTTCCTGAACCCTATGAAGATCGAATACCTGCCCCAGGACCCGGAGTTCGATCCACAGGCCACCATCCTGCAGCAGGTCTTTAAGAGTGACTCCCCGACCATCGCCCTGGTGCGGGAATACGAAGAAACCCTGGAATCCGTGGAAAAACATCCCCAGGATGCCGCCCTGCAGGAGCGGTTATTGAAGCTCACTTCCCAGATGAACCTCACCAATGCCTGGGAACTGGAAAGCCAGGTGAAGACCATCCTCACCCGTTTAGGCGTTCACGATTTCGACGCAGCAATGGGGACCCTCTCCGGCGGGCAGAAAAAGCGGGTGGCCCTGGCCAGCGCCCTGATATCCCCCTGTGACCTCCTGATTTTGGATGAGCCCACCAACCATATGGACAACGAAATCATCGATTGGCTGGAGAACCACCTGAGAACCCGGAAGGGGGCCCTGATTATGGTGACCCATGACCGGTATTTCCTGGACCGGGTGGTGAACCGGACCATTGAGCTGGACCATGGCTTCCTTTTCTCGTATCAGGGAAACTACAGCTATTTCGTAGAGAAGCGCTTGGAACGGCGCATTGAACAGTCCACCATCGAGCGGAAGCGGGAAAGCCTGTATAAGAGCGAGCTGGAATGGATCCGTAAGGGCGCCAAGGCCCGAACCACCAAACAGAAAGCCCGGATCCAGCGGTTTGAAGAGTTGAAGGACTCCGGCTTCAATTACACCGATGCCGATGTGGAAATTTCCGTTGCAGGATCCCGACTGGGCCGGAAGATCATGGAGGCCTCCCATCTCTCCAAGCGCTTCGGGGACAGGCTCCTGATCCGTGATTTTTCCTACACTTTTTTAAGAGAGGACCGGATCGGCATCATCGGCAACAACGGCATGGGCAAATCCACCCTGCTCAATCTCCTGACGGGGCAGCTTGCCCCGGACACGGGTCATGTGGACCTGGGGCCCACGGTGAAGATCAGCTACATCTCCCAGGTATCCGAGGATATGGATCCCACCCTGCGGGCCATCGAATACATCCGGGATACCGCAGAATTCGTCACCACGGCGGATGGCAGCAAGATCACCGCCTCCCAGATGATGGAGAAGTTCCTGTTCACCGGGGAGATGCAGTACACCTATATCGCCAAGCTTTCCGGCGGCGAACGGCGGCGGCTGTATTTCTTGAAAATGCTGATGCTGGCCCCCAATGTGCTGATTTTGGACGAGCCCACCAACGATCTGGATATCGACACCCTCACCGTCCTGGAGAATTTCATCGATGAATTCGGCGGCGTGGTGATTACCGTCTCCCATGACCGGTACTTCCTGGACCGGATCTGCAACCGAATCTTTTCGTTTGAAGGCAATGGGGAAATCCTCATTCATACCGGCAACTATTCGGATACCGTGGATTATCGGAAATATCTGGAGACCGTCCAGGCTGAAAGTGCCGCCTCCGCCCCGCGCCCGCAAAAAACGGCTGAAGCCTCCGCCGCTGCGCACGGCAAGAAGCTGAAATTCACCTACAAGGAACAGGTTGAATACGATACGATGGCCGCTGAAATTGCCGCACTGGAAGCCCAGCTTGCCGCGGTTGACGCGGAGTTATCCCTGCATGCCACGGATTTCGTGAAACTGCAGGCGCTGACAGAAAAGAAGGATGCCCTGGAAGACGCGCTCCTCAACAAGATGGAGCGTCAGGAATATCTGGAAGACCTCCATGCCCGTATGAAGTGACCTCCGGCACAATCTTGCCGCCAAATCGAATCACAAACCTGAATTTTCGGGCTCTGCAGAGAAAAACACCGGCATAACGTTTAAATGCCGGTGTTTTTGGTATAAATATAATCCATGCATGTCATGCTTTTAGGAAGGTGATTTTATGTCCCTTACACGCCGCATCTCCATTGTTATCCTGACCCTTGGCGTTTTTCTGATTGTCTATTTCTCGCGGCAGCATGAATCCCTTCAGGCCTTCACCTATTCTGCGGACACTGTAAAAACTCAGCTTTCCCAGCATGTCCAGTTAAGCTGCAGCTTTGTCGATCAGATGAGCCTCATCGGCGAGGAATTTTTCCAGAACGGAACCATGAACCCTTCTCCCTGGCGCGGGATGATCCATGAATCACCCGCCGGCAACAGCTTCAACATGGATGCGGTCAGCAATACCGGCTTGGACAGCACCATCGGCAATCTGACAGGTATCGGCGCCCTGAATGCCAGCCCTGACCAAATGGAGAATATTGAACTGGCACTTCTCTATAATCCCCACTTCAAGGCCTTCTACAACGCCCTGCCTGGAATCGCATGGGTCTATTACACGGGTGTGGAGGGCTTCACCAATACCTACCCCTGGGTACCGTCAACCGAGTACCACTTCACTTCCAGTGAGTTTGAAAAGCCCTTCTACCTCCTGGGAACCCCCAAGCCAAATCCCAACCGGATGCGTTACTGGACCCCGGTCTACTTGGATTCTGCCAACAAAGGGTTGATGGTCAGTGTTTCAAAGCCGGTTTATGACGGCGATGATTTTAGAGGGGTGGTTTCCCTGGATTTCACGCTGGAAACCCTGTCTTCCCTGCTGGATCCACAATACAAAAGCTTTGTCATCAACGAAGAGGATCAGATCCTGACAGGAACCGCAGGCGCCCTGAATGAAGGGACTAAAATCCTCACCGTTGAAAAATATCTGGGGGCCGACAAAGCAAAGGAACTGGATTTGGTCACATACTCCCGCAGTGATGTCCTCAGCACATTCAGCGGCAACTATGTCTATACGACCGGCATTGATAATTCACCCTGGATTTTAGTCAATATGCTTCCTCAATGGCAAGTCATCTCAGACGCCATTCTTTTTAGCGCTCCCGTCCTACTGATCGGTTTACTGCTCCTGCTATCCAACAATGCCTATGAACGCCGGCGGGCGGATCAGGAAATCCTGAAAGCAACGGTCCGCGATCTGGAAGATTCCCAGAATCAGCTGGAATCCGCTGCATCCATTGATTTTCTGACCGGCGCTCTGAATCGGCGGAGCATGACAGCCCGCCTCCATGAAGAAATTTCCCGATCAAATCGCTATGGAACCCGGTTTTCACTGGTAATGGCAGACCTGGACCGTTTCAAGTATTTCAATGACCAGTATGGTCATGCCGCAGGAGACATGGTCCTGGAACAAGTGGTCCAGGTCATGAAAACCCACATCCGCAGCGCCGATCTGCTCAGCCGCTGGGGGGGAGAAGAGTTTCTCCTTATGTTTCCGGATACTCCCTGTGCCGAGGCGAAAGCCGCAGCGGAAAAACTGCGGGAAGCCATCGAATCCCTGGCTTTCCAGTGGGATAAAACGGAAGGGCTCCGGATCACCATGACCTTCGGCGTCTCGGAATACGACCCTGCCAAGGGATTGGACCACAGCATCATTCAGGCGGACGATGCCCTGTACCATGCGAAAATCACTGGGCGGAATAAAGTCATCGCTTTTGAAGACATGCTGTAATCAACGGCCCAGGATCTCTTTTTGGAGCCGTTTCCCTGTCGGGGTTACAGCCAAGCCGCCCAGGGCAGTCTCCCGAAGAGAAGCGGGCAGAGCCTTGCCGATCCGGTACATGGCATCCACCACTTCATCAAAGGGGATCACACTCCGAATGCCTGCCAACGCCATATCTGCCGCAGTCATGGCATTGGCGACACCCATGGCATTGCGCTTGGCACAGGGCACTTCAACCAATCCCGCCACAGGATCGCAGACAAGTCCCAAAATATTTTTGAAAGCGATCGCAGCGGCATGGAGCGCTGCCTCCGGGGTTCCCCCCTTCATTTCTACCAAGGCGGCTGCCGCCATGGCTGCGGCTGCACCACACTCTGCCTGACACCCGCCTTCGGCCCCTGAAACGGTTGCATTTCGGGCAACAATCCGCCCGATACCGCTGGCTGTCAGCAGACCGTCGATCATGCCTTCCCGTCCGCACCCTACCGCTTCAGCGGCTGTAATCACTGCCGCAGGCAGAATTCCACAGGAACCAGCGGTCGGCGCTGCCACAATTCTTCCCATAGAAGCATTCACCTCCGAACCGGACAACGCCCTGGCCATGGCCAGGGATAGGAATTCACCGGAATAGGGGGTGCCGCTTTGCCGATAAATCGCCATCCGCTGGGCATCGCCTCCCAGAAGTCCACTGACCGATCGGATCTCCCGATCAAGGGCCTTATTGGCTGCATCCTGCATCACGTCCAGCACCTTTCCCATCTGACTGCGAATTTCCAGGGGGTCCGTTTCCGACAGCGCGGCCTCCTCCTCCAAAACAATATCGCAAATCCGCTGGCCGGTTTCCTGAGCGGCGGTGATCAATTCAAGTCCTGAAGTGTACATGATTCCTCCTATACGCCCGCTACGGCTCTCACTGACAACACGCCATCCATGGCAGCAATTTCATCGACGGCGTTTTGAGGCACCACGGTATCCGATTCAACAATCGTCGTGGCGATTTCACCTTTGCTTTCCCGGGACACCTTGAGGTTGGCGATATTGATCCCCTGCATGGCGATAGCAAATGTAATCCGGCTGATCATGCCTTGCCTGTCTTTGTGTTTCAGGATCAGCACCGGCAGGCTGCCGTCAAAATCAACCGGTTCACCATCGATGGCAGTGATGCGGATACTGCCGCCCCCAACAGAGGAGCCTCTGACCGTGATGGTTTCACCCTCTACACCCGTCAGTTGGACCTCCACTGTGTTGGGATGCACATCTCCCAGATCCGCGGGTTCAAAGGCAATGGTCATCCCTTGAGCTTCGGCCAGTGCAAAAGATTCCCGAATCCGCTCGTCATCGGTCTCCATCCCCAGGATGCCAGCCACCAGCGCCCGGTCGGTGCCATGGCCCCGGTAAGTGGTGGCAAAGGAACCGTGAAGCAGAAACCTGGCAGAAACCACTGTTTTCCCGAAAATCGTTTTCGCTGCCCTGCCGATCCTCTCCGCTCCAGCGGTATGAGAGCTGGAGGGTCCAATCATGATAGGGCCCAGGATGTTGAAGATACTCTCTTTATGCATGGCATACTCCCGTTGTCTGACTTTTAAGACATTTTACCATAGGGGCATTCACATAAATAGCATCTGTCCTAATTCTTTTCAAATCCCACCCTGAGATTAAAATATACTTTGTCCCATGTGAATTGTTTTCACAAAGTGGGTAAGTATAATTATCCGGATTACATAAGATTCGTGGAGGTGAGACCATGCAAATGCCAACGATACTCGTGGTGGAAGATTCTCATACTGTTTCACAGGTGATTGAGGACATCTTGTCAAAGCACGGGTATCCCCTTTCTGGAATTCTCACCTCCGCCGAAAAAGCCTTGGAGTCCATTCCCTATGACCAGCCGGACCTTGTCCTGATGGATATCGGACTGGAGGGGGCGATGAGCGGCATTCAGGCTGCAGAGATCATCACCGGGGAGTATGACATCCCCGTCATCTTCCTTACAGCAACCACAGATGTCTCCATGCTGGAGGATGCTCTCAAAAGCGAGTGCAGCACCTATCTGGTCAAACCGGTTCAGGAAGCGGAACTAATTATCAATATCGAAATCGCTGTCCACAAACACCGGCTCAGCAAAATCTCTGAAAAAGAACGGCACTGGCATGAAGCCATCCTGGACGGCGTCGTCGACGCGATTCTTGCCGCGGATGAATCCGGCAAGATCGTCTATATGAACACCCCCGCAATCGCTCTTTTGGAAGCAGGCGGTGATTTTCTGGGTAAAACCCTTCATGCGTATGTCTCTTTTTTCGATATGGAAGGCAACCCTATCACCGATGAGACCGACGCTTTACAGCACCTTGAATGTCAGATGCGTACGCTGTCTGGGCTGAACCATATCATCCTCATGAAAACCCAGATGCTGTTCGACCCGGTTTTGGATATCAATGTCAAGGTCACCACCTTGAGCAACATCACGGACGAGTGGGTCATGCAGGAACGAATCCGTTACATGACCTTCCATGACAGCCTCACCGGCCTCTACAATCGACATTTTTTAGAAGAAGAGCTGGTTCGCCTGAATACAGAGCGCCAGCTTCCCATCAGCGTGATCATGGCGGATCTCAACGGCCTTAAAATCATCAATGACATCCTTGGTCACGTGGACGGCGACCTGCTTCTGAAGGCCTGTGCCCATCAACTGAAGGAGGCCTGCCGGGATGAAGATATCATCGCCCGGTTCGGCGGTGATGAATTCCTGATTTTCCTGCCTGCCACCACAGACGCCGATGTCCGCCATATCGTTCAGCGAATCCGGTCCGGCAGCGAAAACGTCATCACACCCCTGGGCCCCATGAGCATTGCCCTGGGCCACTACACCAAGGAAACCCTGGACGAAACCGTGCAATCGGCAATCATCCGGGCTGACGAAGACATGTACCGGGATAAGAGCTCTCTTAAAAAGAACTACTACCAAAAGTGCTTCAATTATGTCTATGATGAACTTCAAAATCACCCCTACGAAGGCTCCCATTTCACAAATCAGGTGATTTCCCTCATGGAGCAGATGATCCAGTTGCGGGATGATCTGGGCGATGGCATTCGGGATATCCGCCACTTAGGCCAAGTTTATGACATTGGCATGATTTGCCTCCCTACTTGGATTTACAAGTATTCCCGACTTAAAGAAGGGGATTTGAAGCAGGTCGAAAGGCATTCTGAAATCAGCTACAAGATTGTCAATCTGAGCCCGAAATATTCCCATATCGCCGAAGCCGTCCTCTATCACCACGAGCGCTGGGATGGCAGGGGGTATCCTTACCATTTGAAGGGCTTAGAAATCCCTATTTTGGCACGGATCCTAGCCGTTGTGGATGCGTATTGTTCCATGATCCGGCCCCGTCTGTACCGCGAGGCCATACTCCCCAAGGATGCCCTCATCGAAATCTCCCGGGGGGCTGGCACCCAATTCGATCCCGAGGTGGTGGATCTTTTCATCACCATGATGTCTCTGCCAAAAGAATAAGACACTATAACTGATGGGGCGGTCTCAATCCAGGAATTACTTCCTCTTGAGACCGCCCCATCAGTTTATGCCGACCGATTCATGATCCCGTAAAGAGATCGACTTTCACGTATTTGTCTTTTATCTGAATGAACGCCCTTTCACATTTGACAAAAGCTGCCACAACCCGCTCATCAAAATGCTTGCCGCTGCCCTCCAGGATAATCTCCCGGGATTTTTCATGAGAAAACGCCTTCTTGTAGGGCCGCTCACTGATCAGGGCATCGTATACATCCACCAACGCCATCAGCCGTCCCGATAAGGGAATGCGCTCGCCGGAGAGCTGATTGGGGTACCCCGTGCCATCCCATTTTTCATGATGGGTGTAGGCAATCTCCTTGGCCAGAGTCAAAAATGAAGCTTCACCCAACTCCTTTTCAGCACTCTCCAGGGTCTTCATCCCATACCAAGCGTGGAGCTTCATCTGCTCGAATTCCACCGCCGTCAGCTTGCCGGGCTTCAACAGGATATGATCCGGAACCCCCACTTTCCCAATATCGTGGAGTGGTGCAGAATCATAAAGCATGTTGATATAGTCGTCTATAAGGATATCACCGTACCATCCCAAGCTCTTCAGTGCCAGAGCCAGAGTCCTTATATATTCCTGAGTCCGTTTGATATGATCCCCGGTTTCCGAATCCCGGGTTTCTGCCAAGGCTGCCAAGGAATAGATGGTAGCTGATTGTGTCCGATAGAGCTGTTCCGTCCGCACCTTGACCATCTGCTCCAGCACTTGGTTCTGATCGGCTAACAGCTTCTTTGCAAAGATCAGCTCCAGATGATTCTTTACCCGGGCTTTCAATTCCAAGGTTTCAAAAGGCTTGGTCAGATAATCGATAGCCCCCATTTCAAAAGCCTTGGTTTTATCCGTAATGTCTTTCATCGCTGTCAGAAATATGATAGGCACATCCATGGTTCGCTCATCCGCCTTCAAACGCTGGCAGACGTCATACCCATTCATGCCAGGCATCAGGACATCCAGCAGGATCAGGTCTGGAATTTCATGCTCAACAGCCTCCAATGCCTCAATGCCATCCATTGCAATCGTCAGCTCGTACAAGCCTTTAAAGGCCTCTACGATGATGTCAATGTTGATATCGCTGTCTTCAACGACAAGGATGCGGGCATGGGTGATATAAGACATGGCAAAACCTCCTGATCGCTCGCAATGCAGTGTATACGCATTAGATACCCTCTCCTTCGCCTCTTTATTCACCAACAAAACTCCTAGTGAAATAAAACCGCCTGCCTCCATGGGGAGACAGACGGTATGTATTAAATATTCAGAAGCTTATCGACGAGAAGTACCAATTTCCCGATTTCCGGTTTGGACATCTGCGCATCGGCGCCTACGCTGTCGCCCTTATGCTTGAGGCTGTCGGTGATCAGAGATGAGAAGATGATAACCGGCAATTTTCTGAGAATCTTATGCTCCTTGACTTTCCGGGTGAGGGTATGCCCATCCAACTGAGGCATTTCGATGTCGGTGATCAGCAACTGTACATCTTCTGTAAAAGCATCACCTTTGCGTTCCACCAGGTTCATCAGGTAATTCAAAGCGTCCTGACCGTCATCAAAGAATCGGAGCTTAGTAAATCCGGCATAATTCAATGTATCCTTCAACACCTGTCTGATCATGGGAGAATCATCAGCCAGCATCAACTCAACCTTGGATCGGTCCTTCGCTTCCAGACCTGCGATCCGGGCGGTAGTGATTCCGGTTTCAGGGCTGATATCCATGACGATTTTCTCGAAATCCAGCATCATATAGATGACATCGTCCAAATTGATATTCCCGATAACCAGGGTGGCATTCAGGATATCATCCGGCTTTTGCATCTGGTTCCAACCAATCCGATGGATTCCCAGGACTTCATCCACTAGGAACGCAACCTTTAGTTTATTGAATTCACACAGCAACGTCATTTTGTGATTGCTGTCTGCATAGTGATTCTTTTCCAGCACATACTTCAAATCGATCACAGTGACAACTTCACCCCGCACCAGGGTGATTCCTGAAATTGCTTCAGGGGAATTGGGAACCTCACTGAGTTTTTCAATTTGGAGGATCTCACGGACCTTGATTACATTGATTGCATAAAATTTCCCGTTTACTGTAAATTTCAGGATTTCAAATTCTCCGGTGCCGCTTTCTAACAGAATTCCTTCATTCTCTTTCATAAATACGCCTCCTGGACATGAACTTCACATCTTACTCCTATTTGACACCGACCCCTTAAAATCCTTCTTTTTAAAATTTTAATCGGATTTCTACGGATAAAAATCTTTGTCTTTGCATATGCGGCATTTATACCCGACCGGAATCATCCTATTCAAATATATTTTCTAAGCGCACCAGCCCTTTGGAATTGAAAACAGGCAGGACTGTTAATCGTCTCTGCCTGTCTGTGTCTTAACCGATCAAATTCATTTCTTTTCCCACTTTTTCGAAGATGGCTACAGCCTCACTCAACTGCTCCTTGGTATGGCCCGCTGTCACCATGCAGCGCACCCGGCCTGTTCCCTTGGGCACCGTTGGGAATACGATGGCTGATGCAAACAATCCGTTTTCAAGAAGCTTGCGGCTAAAGGCCATGGTCTGGGCTTCGTCGCCGATGATCACCGGGGTGATCGGCGTTTCGCTTTTTCCTGTATTATAGCCCAGGGCGCTCATTTTTTCCTTAAAGAATCGGGCATTATCCCACAGGCGGTCTGTGTACTCTGTTGTCTCAGTCAATACATCCACTGCTTCGATGATGGCACCTACTGCTGCTGGCGGCAGGGAGGTTGAGAACAGAAGGGGTCTGCCACGATGGCTCAGCCACTCCTGCATGGTCTTGGAACCCGCCACATAACCGCCGATGACACCGATGGCCTTTGACAGCGTCCCAATGCAGAAGTCTACCCGGCCGTGAAGCTTGAAGTGATCCACCGTGCCTCGGCCATTTTCGCCCAGAACACCGGAACCGTGTGCATCATCCACATAGGTGAGAGCGCCATATTTTTCAGCCAGATCAACGATTTCAGGCAGTTTTGCCAAATCTCCGTCCATGCTGAAAACCCCATCGGTAATGATCAGCATCCGGTTATACTTGCTTTGTGATTCCTTCAGGATCCGTTCAAGATCCACCATGTCGCTGTGCTTGTAAACCGCTTTATCAGCCCGGGAGAGGCGGCATCCGTCAATGATGCTGGCATGGTTCAGTTCGTCTGTGATGATGACATCACCCTTCTCAGTAATGGCCTGGATCGTGCCAGCATTGCAGTTGAAACCGGATTGGAAGACCATGACTGCTTCTTCCCGTTTGAACTTGGCCAATTTTTGCTCCAGAATTTCGTGGATGTCCATGTTGCCGATGATCGTCCGCACAGCGCCGGAGCCTACACCATATTTCTCTACTGCTGCGATGGCGGCGGCCTTCATCCGGGGATGATTGGCAAATCCAAGGTAGTTGTTGGACGACAGGTTGATCACTTTTCGGCCGTTGAGGATCACCTCAGCTCCGCTGGCGCTTTCCAGCACCGGCAGCGTACGGTAAACCCCTTGATCTTTCAATTCCTGAATCTTTTCTTTTAAAAACCCCAACTCATGGATATCAGTCATATGTATTGCCTCCCTTTTGTGGATTCGCGGGCCTCGTCAACCACGCATCGCATACACTCTGTAACTCTACCCTCTAATTATACAATATTGTTCGCCATACGCAAACATTTACACAACTTCCCTGTGTATATAGTTCTGTACCCCCTGTCAGTGAGAAACGAACAAAATAAAAAAAGAATCGAAAGATATCCTTCAATTCTCTGATTGTGTCAGACCATCGTTTCATTTCCCGCAGGGCACCAACAGCAGGCTGGTGAAATGTCGTGTACTTTCAGGCCGGGGCTCTTTGTAGCGAACAGCATAGTCATGGATGAGTTTATCAAACTCTGAAAAAAAATCTTTCGCCTCGGAATCGGTGAGATAAATCTCCGGAATGTTGGTGATCCGGTTTGCCACGATCCGTTCTTTCAGTTCAAGGGATTCATAAAATTGTCGGGAAGCCCTTTCGAAAGCAGCAACCGAGGCATGGTCCACTGAAGCTTTGATTTGAGCGTCGCTCATTTTCATGACACTGGAATCCACGCGGAATGATTTTGCAACGGGTTGGTAGTATTTTTCAACAATACCCATCCGGATATTCTCCCCCGCCGGTTCCAGAATCGCTACATTGACCAATGCCTTAATGTGATAATTCACCTTGGCGTGGGGCTCGTTGAGACGGTCGGATATCTGTTTTGCAGTCGCTGACTTCTCATGAAATGCTTCCAGGATACGAATGCGATACACATGTGAAACTGCTTTGATTTGTTTTAAATCAGACAAAATTTCTACATCTTTCACAGCTGATGTCCCCTCACGCTTGATATATTGCGGAAATGTAACATTTTCAGATACTACCGACAATTATAGTTACATCCCAGAGACTTGTCAAATGCCGATATCCATGATGAAATAGGTCACATCATCATCAAGCTCCGCAGCTACGCTCCCAACCTTGTCCGTGAGGGCCCGATTCAAGGTCTTTACAGGTTTATCCCGGTACTGGAGCATCAGTTGGACCAGCTCATCCTGATCCAGGATACGGTTCTTATCTTTGTCCACCAAGCCATCGGTGTAGAAAATGAGGCGATCTCCATCCCTGAGATGGATGAATTCACTGGTGTATTCCGGCTCAAAGAAGTCACTGAGCCTGCAGATGGGGAACCCCTGGCTTTTGTCCAGATATTCCCATGTACCATCCTGCCTGATCAGGATCGGATGGCAGTTCATGCCCCCGGAAGAGTACGTAAGCACCTGCGTTACCAGGTTGTACGACGCGAAGAAGATAACCATGTGCATCTCTTCCGGAAAGTTCATCTTGTTGAATTCTTCATAGAAATGCTTCAGGTTCCGATGGGGTTTAAGCCCGCGATAACGCTTGATCAGACGCTCGGTGGACTTAATGTAGTTATTGCAGAACATCGTCATCAGCGCAGCGGAAATCCCATGACCTGACACATCCAAAACATACATGCCAACATGATCATCGTCAATCCGATAAATATCATAGAAATCCCCGCTGAGACGCTCACAGGGATAGTACTCTGAATAAAAGGCTACTTTCTTGAAGTTCAGGCGTTTAAGCGGGAGCAGGGACTGCTGAATGCTGCGGGCGTAATCCATCTCTCGAATGAACCGGGCATTGACCTGCCTGATTTCTGCGGTCCTGCGTTCCACGATCTTTTCAAGGTTTTCCGCATAGAGTTTGATCTGCTTTTCCGCATTCACCAGCTCAGCCAAGGGGATATCAATATTGTTCCGGAACATCGCCACGAAGAAGATGCTGAGCCCCGCCATCTGAAAGCTTCCAAAAGCGACATCTGTCAGTTCCGGCGGCAAACCATAAGCGATTTTCAGCGCCTGAGAAAAGATGAGGACCACGAAAGCTGAGGCAGCTTGGAGAACAAACGTATTTTTTGTCAAGCTGTACACGCGCAAATAAGAAACGACTGACAGGACATAGGCCGCAGCGGTCATGTACTCAAAGAGCATTTGCACCAGCCGCAGATCCGTGTGAGGTGCCATGACGAGCAACTTGCCGCTGAGCCATTGGCTGAACCAGATGATGAGTCCGGCCGCAAGAACAGGCACAAGCTTGACACTTTTGGAGTTGCTCATTGCGAGCTCGGTTTCCTGAGACATCATGGAGCCCCAAAGGACGCCGATTCCTATGATCAGCCTGGGGAATGTGCCATAAATCAATTCCTGGCTCACCGAATCCGCCGCCAGAGAAAAGTGCGGGTAGCCATGGATGATCCCCAAAAGCTGGATACAGCCCGCCCCCAGAAATGTGGTGGACAGTACAAGCATACGCCGCCGCCGATAGCTGATCAGCGAATAATAGCTGGTATTGAAGAGCAGGAAGATAATGATGATGCCAGCCATGCTGACCATCATATTGGTTGTTTGAAAATCCTGTATGTTCATCAGCCCATAGATGGATTCGCTCTGGAACAGAAAAAGAATGAATGCCAGACTGGAACCGACAAATGCCATGATCAGGCTCATATAGCTGCTGAATAGATTGATTCGGGACTCGTCCCGGGCTTCAAACATGATGAACCTCCAACGTTCGTCTTGACCAGCAGCTTGAATTCAAAGGGATTTTACGCCTATTTTCATTATAACACCCCTTCATTTGGTTTCAATAGCACGGTATCCAAATAAAAGGATTAAAACCCAAAAAGAGGCGTCTCCTTTTGGGTTTTTTTATTGCGTCCACTGTCCACGGGAGTGGGCATTACTCCGTTTGATCATGGAAACAGCTGCCTCCGATGAATTCCTTCAGGATGGAGGTCTGCAGAATCAGGCTTTCATCCTCAATCACCAAGAAATAATGGAGGAATTTAAGGAGCCGTTTGGCTTCAGAATATTCAGGTTCGTTCTCTTTTATTTCACGGAGCAGCGGATCGGCATAGCGCTTCAGAACCGCCAGTTCATAAGGCAGGGCCGAATTGAACATGGCATCGGCACTTTCCTGGAAGGGGAAGATATTGCGTTCCTCCCCACGTCTCACTGAGGGCCACATGGAGATGGTCCGTTTGGCGGAATGACCGCGGTATTTACTGTCCCTGACGATGCGCCGGAGCAGCCGGGTATCCGTTGTTGGAATGCGGTTGTGGTCATCCACGTTCAGGGAGGTCAGGGCGCTGATATAGATCTTGAACTTCTCATCCTTCGGGATCATTGCGGTCAGACGATCATTCAGACCATGGATCCCTTCGATGATGATGGGCTGCTTGGGCCCGATCTGCAAGAATTTGCCCGGGAACTCCTGTTTACCCAATTTGAAGTTGAAAATCGGCATGCTCACGGATTCCCCATTCAGGAGCCGGGTCAAAACCTCATTGAACTGCCCGACATTCACAGAATCGATGGATTCGAAATCGAAGTTCCCATCCTCGTCCAACGGAGTTTTCTCCCGATCCACAAAATAATCATCCGTGGATAGGGTGATGGGTCGCAGGCCATTTACCCGCAGCTGGACCATCAGCCGGTGTGCGAAGGTTGTTTTTCCAGACGAAGACGGTCCGGCAATCAACACAACCCGTGCCCCCTGGGCAGTGATCAAATCAGCAATCTGCCCCACTTTCTTCTCGTGGAGCGCCTCTGCCACCTGGATCAATTCTCCGTGACGGTTCGATTCGATCCGTTCATTCAAATTGGCTACATAAGAAATATCCAGGATATGAGCCCATTCCTCCGCCTCGGAGTATATCCGGGCCAGCTGCTTATGCTCCTGGAATTCCGGCAGACTATCCGGGGAATACTTGGTGGGGTGCTGAAGGATCACGCCCTTATCATAGGGAATCAATCCGAAAATCTTCAGGTAGCCGGTGCTGGGAACCATGTAGCCATAGAAATAGTCCTTGAGCCACCCCAGGGCATAGAGGTGAATGTACTCATGGCGTCGGTATTTCATCAGCTTTTCTTTCGCTTCCATCCCATGCTGATTGAACAGGCGGGTAGCCACCTCGGTGGATACGGTTTCTTTCAGGAAGGGCTCATTCTTATCGATGATTTCCTGCATCCGCTGCCGAATCTGGCTGATATCGTCGGCGCTCAGTTCACGGTTATAATCAAACTCGCAGTACAGGCCTTTGCTCAGAGAATGATGCACCTTCACCTTGCAGCCGTAAAAAATTTCCATGGTGGCGCGGATGAACACAAAACTCAGGCTCCGCTGATAAATACGGATCCCATCCTCACTGGTCAGATCAACAAATTGAACGCAGGCACCTGCATCCTCCAGTTTATGACTCAGTTCCTTCAGCTCGTTGTTGACAAGGGCTGCAACAATCTGAGCTTTATGGCGTGGCTGAAATTCGCTGACGAATTCCTCAACCCTCACCGGGACGTCGATGGATACAGGCTCATTGTCGATCACCGCTTCGATGGTGTGTTTGCTCATAGGGCAGCCTCCGTTGGTGTGAGGATATGATATGCTATTTATTCCACCGAACCCATCTCGTTAAACGGGAAAAGTCGCAGCAGTATTTTTCCGCGGATGCTTTTTATCGGCACGAACCCCACAGCCGGATCCCGGCTGTCTCGACTGACCGCCCGGTTATCTCCCAGGATGAAGACTGAATCCGCCGGAATGGTGACAGCGAGATCCCCAAAGGTAAAGGGTTCGGCGATGTAAGGCTCCTTCAGCGCCGTACCGTTCCTTGTGACGATGCCGTCCTTGATCACAATGGTGTCGCCGGGCAAGCCGATGATCCGTTTGATCAGATCCTTGTTCCTGAATGAATTCTCAGGCAAATGGGATTTGAAGACGATGACCTCCCCGTAGGCGGGTGCTCTGAACCAATAGGATATTTTTTCAATTACCAGGTAGTTGTTCTCCTGGATGGTCGGGAACATGGAATCTCCCTTTACCAGCGTTGGCTGGATAAAAATCATCAACAGGCCCACCACCACCACCGAGAACAGGAGGGACTGGAGCCATTCCTTCACTTCATTTATCACGGGATTCACCTCTTACTCGGATTCAAGAGCCAACGCCTGGCTCGCATCAAGACCCTGGATGTGGATCTTATGGAGTTCATCTTTGATATAGTCATTGATGATACTGTATTTATAGCGGTTCAAACGGATTTCCAGCTTGGTGAGGCACTCCTTGAAGTCATCCAGGACGTTGTACGGATTCCCATAGACCTTGTAGATATCATCAATGCTGACCCCGGTAAAACCATGGCCCACAATAGAACTGTTGCGCAGCTCTATCAGATCGTCCATTTTCTGAGCGTTCATGACCCGGGCGATTTCAATATACCGGGGCTCTTCCCGGAGATTCCGCTGAATATAGGTACTGATGCCATAAACCAGGTTGGCATTGAATATCTTGTATTTCTTGTTGAGGATCTTTAAGATGTTCCGCTTTTGCATCACCTCGATGTGAAAGCTGAACCGGTTGATATTCAAGTGTTTTTTAACAAAAATGTATTTGAAGATGGCCTCCTTGCACCGGTAGACCCGCCCCAGGAAATCGATGAACTGTTCATTGACCACCTGGAACTTGATATTCTCCAGCAGCTCGGAAAAGATAGCGTTGGGGTCCCCGGCAATGAGTTCCCTCAGGTTCTTGGTGAGCTCTCTGATGGTCTTCTCGTCCCGGGTTTCCTGAGGCAGCTCGTTGAGGATGTGCATGGCCGTGGCAAAATCGAAATTGATGGCATACCGGCAGGAATCAACGAGAATCGCAGGGACGGTACCCGTGAGTTTCTCTTCACCCATCAGCTCCAAGGCTCCGCCGTAATCGTAACGGTCTATGAGTTTTTCGATGATCCGATAGGATTTTATCACAGGGTTTCCCTCCCAAAAGACAGTTTCACTACGCTTGATTCAGTGTTTTCCAGATTTGATCCATTTCAGTGCTGGGGCATGTGAATTCACGGCCTTCCAGGATCACTTTCCAGGCGTGGAGCACTTGGAATTTCTTTCGGCGGCTCTCCGCGCCATATTTAGCATCCCCGTAAATAGGGTGGCCGATGGCTCCCAGAGAAGCACGGATCTGGTGGGACCGGCCCGTCAGAAGTTCCACTTCCAGCATGGTGTGCTCTTTACCCTGTTTCAACGGACGGTAACGGGTATGCACGTAGGTCTGATGATAATCATCGGGCTCGAACACGATGCTGACGGTGTTCGAATCGCCATCCTTCGCGATGTATCCTTCAACTTCACCTGCTTCATTCACATTGCCTTCAACGATACACAGGTAGAACTTGTGGATCTCCCGTTCCCGCATCAGTTCGTTGTATTTCTTCAGGGCGTCGTAGGTCTTGCCGAATATCACCAATCCGCTGGTGTTCTTGTCCAGCCGCTGGATACTGGCCGGTCTGAAGGTCCGGGAGCAGGACTCCTGCAGATACAGCTGAACCTGGGTTGCCAGGGTGTTCTGGTATTCATCCTTATCCGGATGGGTCAACAGCCCGGCAGGCTTGTTCACAACCAGGATTTCATCATCTTCATAGACAATCTCCAGCTTGGCTGCAGCCTTTTGCGAAATCACTGTTTTCTTCGACAGGGTTTCAAAGGCTTCTTCTGTGATGCGCAGCTCCAGGGTATCTCCCAGGGCCAGCCGCTGGTTTTCCTGGGCGCCCTTCCCGTTGACGCGGATGGTTTTCTTGCGGATCCAAGAGAACACCTGTGAGCGTGTTGCATTATTGAGCAATTTCAGAAGGAATCGGTCCAACCGCTGTTCTTTTTCATTTTCGCCAATCGTTAGTTTTATCATGGGGCTCCTTATTCTATTTCTACATTGATGACAACGGATGCCGGGCCTTTCACAAAGCCCAGTTCTTCATACAGAGCAAGGGCTGCTGTATTTCTTTTTTCAACAACCAGCGCCGGTTGGGTGCCTAAATCCCGGATCCGATGCATCAGTTCCCGCATCAGGCTGGAGCCGTAGCCCTTTCCTCTCAGTGCCCGAGCCGTATACACCGCACTGATCTGGGCATAGCCGGAGGTCTGGTATTCGATCATCCCCTGGGCGACAATGGCCCCCTCCGCCAGCAGGAAGAGGTAGGTTTCCTGCTCTTCGCGGTCCATGATCCGCTGTTTCAGATCATTGATCATCCGCGGCTTTCGCCCGAACGCTTTTTCTGCTTCAATCAGGAAGTCCATGGCCCGGTTCAGATCATATTGTCTCGCATCGACGAAATCTAGGTTTGGGAGTTCAGGTTTCCCTGCCGATGGCCCCGCTTCCGCAGGGGCGAACATCTGCCAGCACTCCGAGTAGCGAACATCCTTGACAGATTTTGAAAGCATCTGATAGATAGGGTCCATACAGTGCTGGGTGCCGCTGAGATTTTTGGGGGCATAGTGGCGAAGAGTCTTCAGGAGAATCACTTTCTTCAGAATCTCATCGTCAACATAATGACAAAGAAAGCTTCGATGATTCGAAAATTGAAAGACGCCGGTCAATGCGCCTTCATCAAATACACCGAACCAATCCCCTTCTTTTTTATGCAGGCGGGTGTTTGCCAACCCGTATTTCTCCAATCGTCCGGTCAATTCCAGCGTTTCCTCCGGAAACCGGTTCAAAAACACAGCCGTCTGCCTGGCATCTGCCGGCATCAGCTGTCTGAAATCCAGCATGCATGCCTCCGTTTCGCGACCCGCACGATGCGGGTCGCACTTTAGTATCATAACCTGAACCGGGGTTTTATGCATTATAAACACATTATTAATTTCGCTGCCACAGGCGTTATTCCTGCTGCGCCACAAGCCGGATAGCAAGTAATTTTCAGGCAGGTTATCCGTTCACGGCATTGACTGGGGTGCCCGCCTGAAACTGGCGGATATTATCTGCCAGGATTCCCATCAGCCTGCGCCGGGATTCCAAGGGCGCCCAGCCGATGTGGGGGGTGATGATGCAGTTGGACACACCCAACAGAGGGTTACCTGACTGGATGGGCTCTATGGAAACCACATCCACGGCTGCCGCAAAAATATGTCCCGTGCGCAGCGCTTCTCCGAGGTCCGCTTCCCGGACAAGACCGCCCCGGGAGGTATTGATGAGGATGACCCCCGGCTTCATCTTGGCAATGGCGGCAGTATTGATCATCCCCTCAGTGCTTTCAGAAAGCGGGCAGTGGAGACTGATGACGTCCGACTGGGCATAGAGCTCATCCAGGGTCACATAGCGGAAGTTTTCACTTTCGTGTGCACTGTTTGGCGTCCGGCTGAAGGCCACCACCTGCATGCCAAAGGCTTGAGCTATCGTCGCTACTGCCAGCCCGATCCGGCCCGCACCGATGATTCCCAGTATTTTACCCTGCAGTTCAATCAACGGGTGTTTCCAATAGCTGTAATCCTGACAGGCTGTCCATTCTCCTGCCTGAACAGACCGGTCATGGTCCCCGACATGGTGGCAGATCTCTAGCAGCAGGGCGAAGACCAGTTGGGCCACGGAGGCGGTGCTGTAGGCCGGAATGTTTGTCACCAGAATTCCCTGCTCTCGGGCCGCCTCAGTATCCACTACGTTGTAACCCGTGGCCAGAACCCCGATGAACCGCACCCGATTGAGTTTTTTCAGTGTCTCGCTGCTCATGGGCGTTTTGTTGAGCAGCAGGATCTCCGCATCCCCGGCCCTCTCAACAATCAGTTCCTCCGGCGTCCGTTCATACACCTTCAGTTCTCCCAAGATCTCTATTTCTGCCCAGGAAAGGTCACCCGGGTTCAATGCATATCCATCCAAGACCACAATCTTCATGGCACCCTCCTCAGCTTCTCAAAATCCACAGTGATATCCCCTAAAAAATCCGATTCCGCCGGATCATGGGTCACCAGCAGGACTGTCTGATTTTCAGCCTGCCACAAGGCTTTGCACTGGCGCATGATCCGCTCCCGCAATGCGATGTCCAGGCCCTTGAAGGGTTCATCCAACAGCAGCAGGTCCGCCGGCATAGCCAGGGCACGGGCCAGGGCCACCCGCTGCTTCATGCCGCCGCTCAGCTGGTGGAGCCAGCTGTGCCGCTCATCCCACAACTCTACCAACCGCAGTATGGTTTCAATCCGGGTATCCAGTTTTTCTGAGGGAATCTGGCCTTTTAACACAAAGAACAGATTCCCGGCCACAGTACGCCAGGGAAGGAGCCTTAAATCCTGGAACACACAGGAAACCGTAACGGCGATATCCGTCTCCCCGGAGTCCGGCTTCACTAAACCCGCCAGGATGTTCAGCACAGTGGTCTTTCCCGATCCGGAGGGACCCAGCAGACAGGTGACTTTCCCCGGTGCCAGTTCCAGGCTGAAATCCTTCAGCACTTCTTTCTCTCCATAGCGGTGGGTGATCTTGCCGATCGCAACGGGCCTCATGACTGCCACCGGCTCATCGCCCGATGAACGCTCCGGATGCCGTGCTCCGCCAGGTAGCTGATGGTCACCGCCAGCAGGGTCCAGGCAAAGAGGGGCTCCATCACCAGATTGTACTTCGCCGTCATCAGCTGTGTGCCAATCCCATATCGCGGCTGGCAAATCACCTCTGCGGCAATGACAGATTTCCACCCGATTCCAACAGCAGCATCCATTCCAGCGACCAGAAAGGGCAGCAGGGAAGGCACGTAAACGCCTGTCAGCATCCTGCCTTTGGTCACGCGGAAAACTTTTGCCATTTCCAACAGCTTTTGATCCACATGCCGTGTTCCCTGGAGAGCGGCGTGGTATACCACCGGGAACGCTATCATGAAGCCGATGATCAGCGGCACCCGATCCGTTTTGAACCAGAAGATCATCAAAATGATGACCGAAACCACCGGAATGGCTTTCATCAGGGCAATGGTAGGACGAAGCAGGCTCTCCAGCCACGCTTTCCTCCCTGCGCCAAAGCCTGCCGCGGCGCCAGTCAACACGGCCAGACCGATGCCGGAAAAACCTCGGATCAGGGTGGTGAATGCTTCATTCAAATCGCCAGGGGTGCTCAGGATTTTTCCCAGGGCTGCCAGGACTGCCGATGGGGCAGGAAGCAGCATGCTATCCGTCACAGCAGAAAGGGCTGCCCACCCTCCGAAGAGGAGAGCAACCCCCACCAATTCCCATTTTTTAAAATTCAACCGCATAGAATCCTTCATCCGGTAATTTCCCCCCAATATCCTCCGGGGCATTCTCCAGAAGGACTGTCAAGAAAGCGGTGATGGCCGCCTTGGCATCCCGGGCGGATTCAAACCGGATGCCACTTCGCGGGATCGCTTTTTCAGCCACGGCTGCACTTTGAAGGATCTGGTGCTTTTCAGCCAGAACCCCCGCCTCGGCAGGTTTGGCATTCACCGTTGCCAGAGAACCCGCATAGGCTGTCATAAAGGCTTTTACAGCCTCCGGTCTTTCTTTCAGAAGTGAGCCCTTTACCACCAGGCAGGTCTGAGCGATATCCAGATCCGGCTGTCCCAGAGCATCCTGGTACAGGGTTTTGACATCCATGAGGATCTGCATCTTCGGGTTCTTGCCCATCACCATGGTGACGAAGGGTTCCGGGAGCAATGCCTGTTCCACTTTGCCTGCAGCAGCCAGTTGGGCCAGCTCAATCGGAGGCAGGGCAGCATCCACGGTCAGGTCCTTTGCCGGATCCAAGCCCTGCTTTTTCAGCAGGAAATTCAACAGGATATCCGGTGTGGTCCCCTTCCCCGTGCTGTAGAGGGTGTTGCCTTTCAGATCGGCCAGGGTCTTGATCTCCGGATTTGAGCCCACGATGTACATGGATCCCCATGTATTCATGGCAATCAGGCGATAATCCTGACCCTTGTTATACAGCTTGGCAGCCAGATTGGTGGGAACCGCTGCAAAATCCAGCTCTCCCGTAGCCAGGCGTCCAACCAGGATATCCGGGGATGGCAACACCTCTATGGTCAGCGCGGTGCCGTCGCTCAGTGCCGGCTGATCAATCAGGGGCAGCAGTCCCAAGGCAGTAGGTCCCTTCAGCACCGCAATTTTCAGCGCGGCCTGCGGCTCGGTCTGAGCAGCAGGAACCTCGGCCCCGGGTGCTGCACAGGCTGAGCACAGCACCAAGAGACCCAGGATGAGAGTCAGTCTTTTTTTCATCGCTGCCCCTATTTCAGGGTGACAGGCTCTTCAAAGGCATAGCCGTTCATTTCAACAGTGATCTTCTGGATTTTCTGTTCCTTGCGGGGTCTGTCGGAATGGTCTGTCTCGACCTGTGCCAACTCGTCAACGATCTCATAGCCCGCGATGACTTTACCAAAAGCTGCATAGAGACCGTCCAGATGCGGGGAAGGCTTATGCATGATAAAGAATTGGCTCCCGCCGCTGTCCATGGACTGTGAACGGGCCATGGACAGAACCCCTTCCGTATGCTTGAGCGGGTTGTTCACGCCGTTTTTTGAAAATTCGCCTTTGATCCGGTAGCCGGGGCCACCCATGCCGGTGCCGTCCGGGCATCCGCCTTGAAGCATGAAGCCCTCGATGATCCGGTGGAAGATCAGGCCATCGTAATAGCCCTTCTGTACCAGTGAAAGAAAGTTGTTCACGGTGTTGGGTGCATGTTCCGGATAGAGTTCAGCTTTTACAGCGCGGCCGTCGGCCAGCTCGATTGTCACGATTGGATTGTTCATAGGTTCCTCCTGAATTTTTTTCTCTCCCCAATTGTACCATTGAATGACCCGGGTGTGTACCCACGTGTATCAAGAATCATCAGGGGGCTCTGCCTACAAATCCTTGTGGAGCAGGATCTCCCGAACCGAATAGGCAGTATTGACTATCAGGATCAGCAGGCTCAGACCGCCTAGATACCCTAATAGCGGAGACGATCGCTGATCGATCCCCTTAAAGATCCCGCTCTTATCCTGGGTGATGAAGTAGGTGTTTCCGGATGTGTCATCGGTGTGCATATACGCCTGGCGATATTTCCCATGGTTGCTCACAGGGTCCATCACGACGTACTCCCTGATTCCATCCTGTTTATTGAACAGCAGCTTCGACGGGGGTTGGCTGCCTTCCAGCCGCATATCATCCACAGAGTGCCCCTTCTGCTGGGCATAGGTGTACTCCTGGATCCTCAGCAATTTATCCACCACCCCGGCACTGCCGTTTATTCCCATCTCTTTAATCAGCCAATCTGTCCGCATTCTTTTCAGGGATTCAAACCCCTGAATCTTTCTCTCCAGAACACTCCAGGACTGAAACGATACCACGGTCCACCCCAGGGCCTCAATGCGCTTCCCATACCCCGGATTTTGAAAGGTCTTCCCCTTCCCAATTAGATAAAGTGCACTTTCCGGCGTGTTCCGGACGGAGTCCACCAAGGTTTTTCCGTTACCCAGTTCCACATCCGTCAAGCTTCCCCGGGGGGCCAGTATCAGGGTGCCCTGATCATCAAATATCCAGAAACAGTGCTCCGGGGTTTCATCGTAGACGGACAGGGACTCCAGAAGGCCTGATTTTTCAGCCGTTTCACCCGACTCCCAGGTAGCGGCGATCAGTCCTGCCATCTGCTCCACAATCAGCTGACTGCGGTTCTGGTTTCCGGCGAATATTCGGGTGCGGGCTTGCGCCGCTTCCGCTTGAATCTCCTGGTACTCATCGGCCATCTGCAGCGTTTCCACCTGTAGCTTTTCAAGGATTTCCGAATTCACCGTGTGCTTGAATAGCTGAAGCCGGAACACGCCATGGACAAAGGAGAAGAAAAGGAGGTTGAGTACGATGAAGCTCAGCGTGAGCAGCTTGATGTCCCACTTTTTCATGGCGCCATCCCCTCCTCTTTCAACGTCTCATCCCGGGAAACCAGCATATAGGCAATGAAACAGATCACTATCACATTGAGAGCGCCTACGAGACGGCTGACCATATTCAGGGCATCCTCCCGCTTCTCGATCTCTTCGGTCGGTCGGGATACGACGATGTACTGATCCTGATGGGTATCGTGAACAATATAGCAGTAACGCTCCTGCAGTTCCTGGTAAGGCGTGGGCACCATCAGCGTCTTATAGGTGCCATGGCTTCCGGCGACTTCCTTTCCGAGGCCCTCAGGATCATTCATGTCGTTGTACAGGATCCGGGTCACCCGCCGTGTACTGTCTTTTTCAAACCGGCCGGAGTAAAAGCTGTAGCCACTCTTTTGGAAGATGATGACATCCTCCATCGTGCCGACAGTCCGGATATTACGCTCCAGATTCTCCTGATTGCGGCGGAACAGCCGCCCGACATTGTCCTCTGCGTAGCTGGAGGTTCCCTCAAAAACAACGATCACATCCAGGGGCTGGTAATAAACCGCCCGCCCATATGTCTCCCAAGGCTGTTCGGAGCCGCCGCGGATAACGACATCCAGTGCACCGCTATGAAAAACCTCTGAAGGATCATTTCCGACATACCGGATGTACTGACCTTTGTCCTGAACCGTGTCCCGGATCAAACGATCCAGATCATTCCGGTGAGACGAGGCATCCCAGATCAAGCTTCCCTTCAGGCTGATTCCGGCCTCAGACCGCTGTAGGATTGAACCGATTTGATGCTTAAGTTGTTCCTGACTCAGTTCTCCCCGGAGGTTTTGGCGGTACGTCTGTGCCATTGCCTGTAACAGGAACTCCCCATGAATCCGATTGAGTTCCAGAGCATCAGCCTGAATACCTGCTCGGAGAATCTCCATGTTCTGATCATAGGTGTCATACCCCTTCATGATCTGAACGGCTTGAGAGGCCAGGGTTTCATTGATTTGCCTGGTCATTTCTTCGTGGAAGAAATGACCGCCCCAAAAGTCGGTGATCACTGAAAAAATCAGGATGACCAACCATATGATCTGTATCTTTTTGTTTTTCAGCAGTGTCTTCATTGTTTCTCCGATAATTGATGTGTCCGCTTACTATTTGCTATAGTTCTTTACATTCCTTGCAAATCCTCTATCCGTATGCTATATTCTTCATAATTATTTATCCGATGCCTACACAGTTCTAAGACGCCCGCTTCTAAAGCGGGCGTGGAGAACCGTAAAGGCCCTGGATCCGTTCAGCTAAGCACAGATGGGATTGAAACCCCACCTGATGCACGGTTCACTTCATTTAAGGAGGAATATTCATGAGCAAACAGCTTCAGGCGGACCTTGCGCTTCTGCTGGTCACAGTGGGCTGGGGAGCCTCCTTTATCTTAACAAAAAATGCCTTAGCGGATCTACCCACCTTCAATTTCCTTGCGATCCGGTTCATCCTTGCTTTTGTCCTGAGCCTGGTCATTTTTGGAAAACGCGTGAAAACCCTGAACCGGAAAACCGTGATTTCAAGCGTCATTGTCGGCACGGTCCTATTTATCGGGTATGCGCTCCAGACAGTGGGGCTCAATTTCACCACCACATCAAAATCCGCATTCATCACCGCGTTTTCGGTTGTCCTGGTTCCACTGATGACGGCTTTATTCCTGAAAAAACGCCCCGAAGCACCTGCCGCAGCAGGCTCCGTCATGGCTCTGTTGGGCATCGGGCTGTTAACCCTGGATGGCAACCTGACAGTGAATGTCGGTGACGTGCTAACATTGGTTTCTGCCATCGCCTTTGCCGTCCACATCATTTCTGTCGGCCATTTCACCGCCGGCTGTGACTCCCTGATGCTGGGCGTGCTCCAGATCGGTGTCGTTGCCTTCTGGAGTCTTCTGGCAACGTTCTTCGTAGAAACCCCAGTCATTCCCGGCTTCGGTCCCGTTTGGATCAACATCCTGCTTCTCAGCATCTTCTGCACCGCCGGTGCCTTTATCGTCCAATGCGTGGCCCAGCAGTATACCACTGCCACCCATACTGCTTTGATTTATAGCGGCGAGCCTGTTTTTGCCGCAATCTTCGGCTACTTCATGATGGGCGATCTCCTGACGGGCCAAGGTCTGATCGGGGCCGCTCTGATCCTGGGCGGCATGCTCGCTGCCGAGCTTGATTGGCGCGTCCTCTTCAGGAAGAAGATGAAAGCCGCCTGAAGCCGGGCTCCCTCGCCATGAAAATGATTCCTCCCAATAAAAAAGGATCTGTTTGAAAGGAGCGCAAGCGCACTTTCAGGCAGATCCCTTTTTTATGATCGTCCACTATTCCTTTTGCTGTCT
The DNA here is from genome assembly GCA_964424355.1 of uncultured Peptostreptococcaceae bacterium. Lineage (GTDB taxonomy): Bacteria > Bacillota > Clostridia > Peptostreptococcales > Acidaminobacteraceae > CAZEHS01. The sequence goes on along the minus strand of CAYRIO010000006.1, from coordinate 18,178 downwards.
TTCAAACCGAACAGCCAGACCCGCTTCTTCAAACCGCTGGTTAAAATGGTCCCACAGCTGGTATTTCCCGCGCCGATCCTCGGAAGATACCGCCATGATGAATCCATCTGGCGGAGCACCCAAGGTCTTGCGAATCATGGCCAACTGCTTTTGCACCTGGGATTTCGGGATTTTGTCCAGCTTGGTAGCCACCACCATCCCCTGGTATCCGAAGTGCCGGATCCATTCATACATCTGAATATCCTGAGCCGTAGGTTCATGGCGGATATCTACCAGCAAGACCACATCCAGGAGATTCTCCCGATCCATCAGATAGGGCTCAATCAGGCCGCTCCAAAAACTCTGCATATTCTTTCCCACCTTGGCATAGCCATAACCGGGAAGATCCACAAAACGGGCACCGCCGTTCAGTTCATAAAAATTGATGGTCCGGGTTTTACCCGGTGTTGAGCTGACCCGGGCGAAGCTCCGGCGATTCATCAGCATGTTCAGAAGTGAGCTCTTGCCCACGTTGGATCGGCCGGCAAAGGCAAACTCCGGCAGGTCCGTGGACGGAAACTGGTCCTTGCGGCCAGCGGTCATCACCAGATCAAACTTGCTTATCTTCATTCCGAATCTCCCGAACATTTCCTACCAAGGCTTGATCCAATACTTCATCCATAGAGCTGACTACCACGAATTCAATGGCCTTCTTCACTTCCTCCGGGATATCCTCCAGGTCCTTCTCATTCTCTTTCGGAATCAGGATCTTAGTGACCCCGGCCCGTTTTCCGGCCAGAGACTTCTCTTTCAATCCGCCAATCGGGAGCACGCGACCCCGGAGGGTGATTTCCCCTGTCATCGCAACCTCGTGGCGCACCGCCAGCCCCGTCAGGGCGGAGGTCATCGCAGTGGCCATGGTGATCCCGGCAGAAGGACCATCCTTGGGAATTGCGCCTTCAGGGATATGGATATGGATATCGATGTTCTTGTGGAAATCCTCATCAATGTGGAATTCATCAGCTTTGGCACGGATGTAGCTAAGACCGGCCCGGGCGGATTCCTTCATGACATCCCCCATCTGACCGGTCAGGACCAGCTTGCCGGACCCTTTCATGGGCGTCACTTCGATCTGCAGGGTCTCGCCGCCTACACTGGTCCAAGCCAGTCCGGTAGCGATGCCGACTTCATCCACCTTATTCGCCTCATCATGATGGTACTTCGGAATTCCCAGGAACTTGTCCAGATTGCTTCTGTTCACCCGGATTGAGGTAACCTTCCCCTCTACCAGACGCATGGCTGCCTTCCGGCAGACTGCGGCGATTTTCCGTTCCAGCTCCCGCACCCCGGATTCCCGGGTGTAGTTGTTGATGATCCGTGAAATGACATCATCCGGCAGCTGCATCTGCTTATCCTTGATTCCATGTTCTTTCATCTGCTTCGTCACCAGGTACCGCTTGGCAATCTGGAGTTTCTCCAGCTCGGTGTAGCCTGCCACCTCAATGACCTCCATCCGGTCCAGAAGCGGGCGGGGAATACCACTGAGGCTGTTAGCGGTGGTTACGAACATGACCTTGGACAGGTCAAAGGCAATTTCAAGATAGTGGTCTTTAAACTCTTTGTTTTGCTCCGGATCCAGAACCTCCAGCAGTGCAGAGGCGGGATCTCCCCGGAAATCACTGGTGAGCTTGTCGATTTCATCCAACAGGAACACCGGATTTTTTGACTTAGCATCCTTGATGGCAGAGATGACCCGACCGGGAATCGCACCGATATAGGTACGACGATGGCCGCGGATCTCAGCTTCATCCCGTACGCCGCCCAGAGACATACGGACGAATTTCCGGTTGAGGGATCGGGCAATGCTGCGGGCAATGGACGTTTTGCCTACGCCCGGAGGGCCCACCAGACAAATGATCGGCCCCTTCATGCTCTTTGTCAGCTGGCGGATAGCCAGGTATTCCAGAACGCGTTCCTTGACATCCTTCAGCCCGTAATGATCCTCTTCCAGGATTTTTCGCGCCTTTTTGATATCCAGGGTGTCCTTGGTTTCAGTGTTCCACGGCAGATCCAGAATCCAGGTGATGTACGAACGGATCACACCGCCTTCGGCTGAGGCAGGAGCCATCCGCGCCATCCGGTCGATCTCCTTCATCACCTTTTCCTTCACATCCGCAGGCATCTTCAGTTTTGAGAGTTTATCCTGGAATTCCTGGATTTCCTCGTCGTAATCGTAATCTTCCCCAAGTTCCTCTTTGATCGCTTTCATCTGTTCCTTGAGGTAGTATTCCTTTTGCAGCCGGTTGATCTGGCCCCGAACCTTTTCGTTGATTTCCTTCTCCACCTCAAGGATTTCAATTTCTGTCAGCAGGATCTGGTAAATCAATTCCAAACGGGCTTTTTCATCAAACGCCTCAATGATGGCCTGCTTCTGGTCAGTCTTCAGCACCAGATGGGAGGCCACGGTATCCGCAAAGCGGCCGGGCTCATTGATCGTTGTAACGGATACCAGCACATCCGGCGAAATCCGGTTGGACACGTTCACATAGGTTTCAAAGGCAGTGACAACCCCTCGCATGAGGGCCTCCACTTCCCGAGACTTATCCGTCTTCATCTCAACATAACGCTCAACATGCACATTGAAGTAAGGTTCTTCATGAAGATATTCCAGAACCTTCCCCCGGGCAACCCCTTCAACCAAGACCCGGATTGCGTCCCCAGGCAATTTCAGCATCTGCTTCACTTTACAGATCGTACCGATTTCATAGAAATCTTCTTTTTCAGGCAGATCGATATCCACATCTCTCTGGGTTGTCAGGAAAATCATCTGATCCCGCATCATGGCTTCTTCCAATGCCTTGATGGATTTCTCACGGCCGACGTCGAAGTGCAGGACCATGTAGGGGAAAACAGAGAGCCCTCTCAAAGGAATCAGGGGCAGCTCAAGGATGCCTATTTTTAAAGTCGTCATTTCAAACCCTCCTTTCACACAGCTTCGTACTTATGTCAATCTATACCCATTCATGGCGACAGCAAGCTTTCGCTTGCTGTCGATAATCAGGATGCAGATTCTTCGCTCTTTTCTTTTTGCTTCTTACGGGGTGTATCGGAAAGCACCAGGGTAGGGATCTGGTTCTTTTCCACCGTTTCCTTCGTGACGATGACCTTGCGGATATCGCCCCGGGATGGAATATCGTACATGATTTCCATCATCATGTTCTCCACGATGGTTCGGAGGCCACGGGCACCGGTTTTCCGCTCATTGGCCATCTTCGCGATGGCTTGAAGGCTTTCCGGTTCGAACTCCAGCTCGGCCCCATCCATTTCAAACAGATGGCGATACTGTTTGACCAAGGCGTTCTTGGGCTCTACCAGAATCTGGACCATTGCGTCTTCCGTCAGCTCGTTCAGGGCCACCACAACGGGGACACGGCCTACGAACTCCGGAATCAGGCCATAGCGCAGGAGATCCTGGGTTTCAATCTTGCTCAGCAGTTCTCCAATCCCCAGATCCTTCTTGGTCTGGATGGGAGCACCGAAGCCCATGGCCTTCTGGCCAATCCGCTTTTGGATGATCTTATCCACGCCGTCAAAGGCACCACCGCAGATGAAGAGGATATTGCTCGTATCAATCTGCAGGAATTCCTGATGGGGATGCTTGCGTCCACCCTGAGGCGGTACGCTGGCCACCGTTCCCTCCAGGATCTTCAGGAGGGCCTGCTGAACCCCTTCCCCGCTGACATCACGGGTAATGGAAGGGTTATCGGTCTTACGGGAAATCTTATCGATTTCATCGATGTAGATGATGCCCCGCTCAGCCTTTTCAATATCGTAGTCCGCAGCCTGAATCAGCTTCAGAAGGATGTTCTCCACATCCTCCCCTACATAGCCGGCTTCCGTCAGGGAGGTTGCATCCGCGATGGCAAAGGGGACATTGAGTACCTTGGCCAAGGTTTGAGCCAGCAGGGTTTTCCCGGAACCCGTGGGCCCCAGCATCAGGATGTTGCTCTTTTGAAGCTCGATCTCGTCCTTCTTGGGCTTACCGCGGTTAATCCGCTTGTAGTGGTTATAAACCGCCACTGCCAGGGTTTTCTTCGCTTTGTCCTGACCGATGACGTATTGGTCCAGGGTTTCTTTGATCTCCGCCGGCTTGGGAAGCTCTGTCGTGTGGATATCCATGGATTCTTTCAATTCCTCATGGATGATCTCCTGACACAGCTCCACGCACTCATCGCAGATATAGACATTGGGTCCGGCGATCAATCGCTTCACCTGATCCTGATACTTCCCGCAAAATGAACACTTCAATTGTTTTCTCTCATCAAATTTCGACATACCATCACCTCTTTATGGAACCGTATCCCTCTACTTTTGTCTGGAAGTCAGTACTTCATCAATCAGTCCATAGGCGACTGCTTCTTCAGAAGAAAGGAAGTTATCTCTATCTGTATCTTTTTCAATCTGTTCCAGAGGTTGTCCGGTCCGTTCACTGAGGATGCGGTTCAGGGTGTCCCGAAGCTTTAGGATCCGTTCTGCATGGATCTTGATATCGGAAGCCTGCCCGCGGGTACCGCCCAGGGGTTGGTGGATCATGATCTCTGAATTCGGAAGCGCGTAACGTTTCCCTTTAGCACCGGCGGCCAGAAGGAAAGCCCCCATGCTGGCGGCCATCCCGACGCAGATGGTGGATACATCCGGGCGGATGTACTGCATCGTGTCATAAATAGCCATCCCGGAGGTAATGGATCCGCCGGGGCTGTTGATATAAATACTGATATCCTTTTCGGGATCCTCTGCTTCCAGGAACAGAAGCTGGGCCACTACCAGGCTGGCAGTGACATCATTCACTTCATCGCTGAGGATGATGATCCTGTCCTTCAACAACCGGGAGTAAATATCATAAGACCGCTCACCGCGGTTGGTTTGCTCTACTACTATAGGCACCAATGCCATCCGAATCACACCTTTCACTTTTTGAGATTCATACCCAAGGAACTCCAATTAACGCATAAAAACCTGATAATCTCTTCAAATAGGATCAATCCTCAAATATCAAAACATCCGGCCGGCTTTCCCGCCAGTGGGAAAGCCGTGCCGGCTATGGGTTCACTACTTGATGACTGCCTGCTCCGTGAGGAAATCTACAGTTTTTCTGGAAAGAATCATATCTTTCAGATAGGCATAATTGTCCTTTGCAAAAGACTTTCTGATTTTATCCACTTCTGTTTTCTGTGAGTCCGCAATCCGCTGAAGTTCACCTTCAACGTCTTCATCGGAAGCCTCAAAGCTGTGAGCCTTGCAAACCGCTTCAACAGTCAGGGATGTTTTCACGCGGCGCAGCGCATCTTCCTGCATCTGGGCTCTGAGATCCTGAATGGTTGAGCCTGAGAACTGCAGGTATTTTTCAATGTCCAGTCCCTGGTAACGGAGCTGGTAATCGAAATCGCGGAGCATGTCATTGATTTCGCTTTCCACCATGGCTTGGGGAACGTCGATTTCAGATTTATCCACCAGAGCAGTCACAACTTTATCCCGTTGCTCGTTCTTGGCTTTTGTCGCGCCGGTTTCTTCCAGCCGCTTGCGGATATCCGCTTTCAGTTCGTCCAGCGTGTCAAATTCGCTGGTGTCTTTAGCGAACTCATCATCCAGGGCAGGCATTTCTTTTGCTTTGATACCCTTAACGGTGACCAGGAACTTGGCTTCTTTGCCAGCCAGCTCATCAGCGTGATATTCTTCGGGGAAGGTAACGGATACGGTCACTTCTTCATTCAAAGGCGCACCGATCAGCTGTTCTTCAAAACCGGGGATGAAACGATTGGAACCGATGACCAAGGTTTGGTTCTCGGCGGTGCCGCCTTCGAACTGATGATCACCGACATAGCCTGCGTAGTCCATCGTCAGGGTGTCGCCATCCTGAACCGCGCGATCTTCCACGGTGACCATGCGGGAATTCATATCCCGGCTGCGTTCCAGCTCTGCTTCCACTTCCGCATCGGTGACTTCATAGCTCACCTTTTCGATTTCCGCGCCCAGGTACGCGCCCAGGGTGACCTCAGGCTTAACGGTTACCGTAGCGGTCACAACCAGTTCCTTTCCTTTGCCGACATCTTCGATGTCTAGGTCAGGTCGGTCCACCGGCTCCAGCTCGAACTGATCCAGGGCCGCGCCGTAAGGCTCGGGAACCACCAGGTTGATGGCTTCTTCGAAGAAAACGCCTTCGCCGTAATTCTTTTCAATCAACTGCTGGGGCGCTTTGCCCTTTCTGAATCCTGGCAGGTTGTATTTCCCGCGCTCCTTGAGATAAGCCTTCTGGATGCCTTTTTCAAAAACATCTGCATCGATTGTAAGCTTCAGTACTACCTGATTGCCCTCTTTTTTGATCATTTCAGCTTTCATGATTCGAATTTCCTCCATTGTATATGAATTACTTAGATTTCCAGACCTTATCAACCCATTATAACAAATCTATGAATACCCAGCAACGGATAATAACCACTGGTATCTTAACGCAATCATTCTTTAATGTAAAGGCTTTTAATGAATTAATCCGCTTCACTCGTCAAAAGGTTGTTCCGGAACCTTGAGAACACTGAGTACCCTTCGGATCAGAGCCTGGTCGTGCCCCTTCCCATAGAGCCAGGCGCCTAAGCGGCGGGACCATTCCTGAGGATAGCGATCCTGAAGCTCCCGCATTTTTTTTCTTGAGAGGGTCAATACCCTTTCATAGTGCTCGGGTTCAGCCGCTTTTTCTTTCAGGATCCGCTCCGTGTCGGCCTTTGAAAACCCTCGTTGGCTGAGAATCTGCCGCACCTGATGCACACCTTTTCGCTGCATCAGAGACTCAGCGGTATCTTCCAGCAGGAGTTCCTCTTCAATCAGGCCTTTTTCCTGAACCCACGATACCGTCTGGGCAGCCTGGGCCGCGGTGAACCCTTTCCGCGTCAGGATTCCTGTCAGTTCCAAGACGGTCCGCCCCCGGGCGGCGAGGCTCCGCAGTGCGAATTCCCGTGCCTCGGCAGCTTCGGACTGAAGCACGTTCTTTTCAAATTCTTCTTCGTCCAGAAAGGTGCCTTCTCTCAGACCCAGCCTCTTCAGTGTGCCACTATGGATCAGCCACGTCCGCCCCGAATCCAGAATGATCCGGTAGCGTACAACCCCTTCCCGAACCGGTTGGATCTCCTGTATCACCGCCTGCATCATCCCTTCACCACCAGTACCGACTTCATTACCTTCACGGGCCGGATCAGATCCGTCTGATCCGCCATGACGGCGTGAATATCTTTATAGACAAACCGGGATTCATCCACCAGACCATCCCGGTCCGGCGTTCCCACTTGAACACCCAGGGACTCGAGATCCTGAAACACCTTATCCCTGTGAATCTCCTTCAGAGCCTGTCGGCGGCTGATATGACGCCCGGCACCGTGAGAGCAGGAATTGAAGGCTTCCGGATTACCCAGCCCCTCCACGATGAAAGAGGCCGACCCCATGGCGCCTGGAATGATGCCCAGCTCGCCCTTTTCCACTTTGATCGCACCCTTACGATGCACCCAAACCTCTTCTCCGTAATGGGTTTCCAGGGCCGCGTAGTTATGATGCACATTGAGGCTGTTGAGAATCTTCATTTCCGGGAATTGTTCCCGCACGATTTCCTGGAGTGTTTCCATCATCTGTCGTCGATTTTCCCGGGCAAACAGCAATGCGATCTCCATCCATTCCAGATAGGCCCGTCCGCTTTCGGAATCCACTGAAAAAAAAGCCAACTGGTTCCGCGCATGGGTCTGCCACCCGTTTTTCTTTGAAGTCACCTTGGCTTTTTCATTGAAGTAATTGGCGATCTTCAGACCGATGTTCCGGCTGCCCGAGTGAATCATCAGACAGACCTTCCCCTGATCATCCTCCTGAATCTCAATGAAGTGATTGCCGCCTCCCAGGGTGCCCAGTTGAAAAAAAACACTCTCCAATTCCCGGTAAAGGACAAAGTTCTGCTTCAGACGCGTTTCGCGCTCTTTTAACAGGGCCTTGATCTCCAGTGCCTGCTGTTTGGTCTCCTGATGGCGGAACCCCAGAGGAATCCGTTCCATGATCCTCCGGATCAGCCGCTGTCCGCTCTGAGGCGTCAGTACTTCCCGTGGCAGATCCGTTTCGGAAAAACAGACCCCACAGCCGATATCCACGCCCACGGCGTTAGGGATCACAATCCCCTTCAATGCCGCCACACCGCCGATTGGCATGCCGTAGCCCGGGTGGGTATCCGGCATCAGCGCTACCCATTGGTGCAGAAAGGGGATGTTTGCCAGATTCATGGCTTGGCTGAGACAGGCCGGTTCCAAATGGTTCAGATCCTTCAGCCAGACTTTGATCGGAAAGAGATGCTTATCAGGATTGTTGAGAACAAACACAGGATCACCGCCTTCATTGCATCCGGCTACATGGATTTACAGGTTTCCTATCACTTAATACAGCAGCGGCAGCGCTGTCAGCAAGGTACCAAACACCAGAGAGCCAATCAGCAGGGCCACCAGAATCAGTGTTAAAATGCGTTTCAGCTTTCGATTAATCATGAACATTCCTCCAGATCATATAAGTCCCCCTGATATGGGATTATTGGGCACGGCAATACACCGGCCTCTTTCTCTATCAGGCTTACAAGCAAGCTTTTATCACTGAGCAGCAGAAGCTTCTGAGCCCGGCTCAATCCCTTGATATACCGCTCCAGCGTCAGAGCGTTCCCCCGCAGGCCTGACAGCTCCCAGGCCGCTCCCAGCCGTATCGGGTGTTTATCGGCACGCCGTGTGAATTTGCACCGAGCCGTTTTCTGCTGATGCTGCCGCAGACGTTTTTCCAGCGCTGTCGTCATCCCGGTATAAAGCGTGCCATCGCCACACGCCAGGATGTATACCCACAGCAGGCCGTTGTCCAGAGCGCCTTTTTCCTTACCATTCATGGTATGTCCTTATGATCAGTGATTTGAGTTTCTCTTCTATTATATTACTTTGCCTACTAATTGTCATGCTTTGCCTGAATCCCGTGTTCCCTGATTCTTCAAGCATATTGAATTTGTTATACATATTAATATAATGATATTATTGCGGTTTTCAACAAAATCCAGTATTATCAGGGTAAACGTTTAACTTGACCCCTAAAACCCATCCACCAGGAGGATTACAGGTGCCTAAACACAGCTGCTGTTCCATCAACGAGATTGGTCGCATCGTCATACCGATAAAAGTACGTGCGCAGTTGGGGCTGATTGAAGACACCCCCGTTGAAATCTTTTCAAAAGATGGCCATATTCACATACGAAAATATCAGGATTCCTGCATTTTATGCAAATCCACCCAGGAATTGAACCGCTTCAGACAGCACCTTGTCTGCCGCCAATGCATCCAGCAGTTTGGAACCGAGCGGCTCAGCGTTTCAGTCGGTTAGATTCACAAATAACCAAGGGTCTTGCGGAGACACCGTCGCAGCAATTGCAATGGTGTCTCAGCAAGACCCTTTTTGATGGATTCTGAAGTTACAGCTGCCCCTCAATATACGCCTTCAGCGGTACCCCCTCGAAGGTCAGTTCGGATTCGTCCTCCGACAATCTCAGCTTGAAGAAATTCAGCGTCAGTTTCCCTTCCGTCTTGTAGCTCGCATCCACATGACCAGGGATAATGGCTACTTCCAGATCCTCCACTTTGTCTTCCAGACAGTCCAGATTCATCACTTTCACTTTTGAAATGATCGACTGCATGAAAGCATACTCTTCAAGGACCCACATGTTGTTGTTCCAGAATCGGCCTTCCTTCTGGTTCCACGGGAACATTTCACGGTTCGAGATACCGCTGAGGAGCTTCCTAACCGATTCCTCCGTGAACGCCGCTTCATAAAGGGGTTTCATCTCCGGCATTTCAGCCACGCTGACAAAATACTGCTCACCGATTTTTTCCCGGCCCTTCACTGCTTCCCAGAAATAGATCATACTTTCCATGACTTTCAGATTGACTGTTATTCCCACGTATGACACCTCCGCTATTCTTGTCTCACTCTGCACTCAGTCTATATCAATCCAGCAGCCAGGAGAAGGTGGTAAAAATTTTTAACGCCTGTGCAGCCCATCCTTCCTATTCGATGTTGATCTGCATCCTCACCGAGATCGATCGCCGTACCGTTTAAATGCCTCCAAAAGTGGTATAAGGATAATGATGTCTCACCACACAAAAAAGGACAAAGGAGGCGCCACATGAAACGACTGATTGATCTATTGCTGATGGTTCTGATCGTAACCCTGGTGTTTGCAATTCCCATTGTGTCTTATGCCGATAAAGGCTCCGATGACGGAAGCACCTCTGGAAGCAGCTCCGACAGCGGCTCTTCCGGCAGCGATGATCCCCCCGGTGATGACAGCCGGTCCGGATCGGATGATTCTGGGTCAGATGATTCTACATCAGATGATGCCGTATTGGATGATTCCAGCTCCTCTTCCCTCTCAAGCAACCCGGAGTACATGAATCTGGTCCGTGAAAAAGAGCTGCTTTCCAGCAAGATCGACGGGGTCAAGGCTCAGCTGGATACCGCTAAAGATGGGGCGGATGCCGCATTGACCGCCCGCCTTGAAACAGAGCTGAGAACCCTGAAGAACCAGAAGGATGCCATTGAGACCCAGATGAACCAGCTGGTCGGTGACGACCGGTTCAAGCTCTTCGACAGCAGCAAGCACTGGGTCGAGACGGAGCTGGATACGCTGAAGGATCAACGGGATGCCGTGGAGAGGGAGCTGATTCGCCTAAAAACCGAACTGAGCCTCCTGACTGCCTCCAGCGACACTGCCGGTCAAGCCCTCCTCCGCCAGAAAATTGCGGAACAGGAAGCCCTGAAGGATTCGCTGCAGGTTCAGATCCGCGAAAAAAAACTGGCCATCCGGGATCTTCTCCGGGAGCTCTATTCCGATGACGAATGGAATGCTGCAGTGAAGCTCCAGGCTGAGCTGGACAAACTCACCAACGTGCACGCCCTGCCAATCAACAGCATTTTCGTTTCCGGCAAGGAAGTCAAATTCGACACCCCGCCGGTCATCTCCTCCGGGCGCACCCTGATTCCTGTCCGGGCCATTGCAGCCTCTCTGGGAGCAACTGTCCTGTGGGATGAACGGGAGCAGAAGATCACCATTCAAAAGGGGACAACGGTCATCGAATTCGAGATTGGGGACGACAGCATGAAGGTCAACGGCACCAGCACGGACCTGGATGTCCCCCCACAGATCATCAATGGCCGCACCGTCATCCCCCTTCGAGCTATGGTTGAGAGCTTAGGGCTGCAGGTTGATTGGGATGAGAAGATCCAAGTACTGGAAATTCAGTGATCTGTCCCGAAAAAAGCATACCGGCCTGAATGCAAACAGCCTGGGTTACGCACCCAGGCTGTTTTTCGTATATCGCTTATCCGTTGAGTTCGCTCAAGAGCTTCTCGATATCCATGCCGTGGATCTCGACAGCCTGTTCCAGGGTCTCGCTCTGGGAAGAGGGGCAACCGAGGCAGCCCATGCCGCTGTTCATCAGGATCATTGCCGCTTGGGGATTGGCTTTCAGTACATCTGCGATAATCATGTCTTTGGTTACTTTCATGGTCATTTCCTCCTATTGGATGGTTATTTGGTTATGATAGGCTGCGTTGCTGCCTGCAGGTTGTGCCGTAACTTGATACTGCGTGCCGGGCTGAAGGGTGCTCAGGATGCCGTTGATCAGGGACGCCCGGAGATCATAATAGTGGGTGACATCGCCGCCGACCGCATCGAAGTAGCCTTTATGGAGGCAGCTGGTCGTCAACCATTCAACGGTGTCTTCATTGACTGCCGTCACCTGACTGACCCGGTCACAGGGCATCCCTTCCAGAATGAGGTCCTGTACCAGCTTGTAGGCTTCCTCGGCCTTCAAGGGGCCTGCTGTTTCCAGCGCTGCGGCCAATTCAGCGCCGGTTTGTGCCCAAATCCTGTGAAGGTCTGAAAGCACTGCGGGATTCTCATTCACCTGCCAGGTGATCAAGGCCGCCAGACGGCTTTCAGTCATGTGGATCCGACTTTGAAGCCAGCCGTGGATATTTCCCTGATCGATCAAATCTTCCAGGGGGCTGTCCGGCAGCTGAGGACCCACTGCAGCGAAAAGATCCGTTACAAAAGGTGCCTTCTGCAGTTGCAGGGTGTCCAACAGGTTGCGCTCAATGCTTTCCGAAATCTGAATCTTGTTGAAAAGCCAGCCGTGGATCGGTGCTAGGAATTTACTCATGGGATGTGTGTTCCTCCTGATTTTTAAGTTTTTCAGTGTAGTGTTGCTGGACGCCCGCTTTAAAAACGTCTAGGCCGATGGTGTCTATCCAAGGTCCTAATTTTTCCCCCATGGGGGCGTTGGCTGCATAGTAATCGAAAACAGCTTCCACCATCCAAAAGGCTTCATCTTCATTCAATCCTTCGGCGATCCGGTCCGGCAACCGGGGATGGTAACCGGCACTGCCGCCGGCCACGATGATGTATCCCTGTTCGTCCGCCAGAACGCCGATATCCCTGGCATTCACGCTGGTGCAGGCATTGAGACAACCTGCCACGCCGATTTTGGTGCGATTGGGGGCCGGTGCGCCGTAGAAACGCTTTTCCAGCTTCAGACCCAGTTTCATGGAATTCTGTTTGGAACGCTTGCAGAAAGAGGCCGGACAGATTTCAATATTCTTGACTGAATAAGGGGATAACACCGCCGGTTCCATGCCCAGTTCGTCCCATGCCAGGTTTACATCACTTTCCTTGAGCCCCAGCAGCATGATCCGTTGTCCTGAAGTGATTTTCAGCGTAGCATGGTACTTTTCAGCCACGGCTGCCAGTTTATTGAGGATTTCCGGGGTGACAAAGCCGCCGGGTATGCGGGGCGTGATGGCAAAGGTGCGGTCTTCGGTGCGTACCCGCTGAAGGGTTGCGAATTTGGGCTTTTCCATAAGTGTTCTCCTTTCGTGCTATGGTCTCAGTATAACGGGTCTGAGAGGATAACTCCGTAACCGAAGTTACGCATATTTAATTCCGAGTATTTTTGTTGGGTATGCTCTGATTGTATCAGATGTTTCAGGATATGAAAAGAGGGATTACCCGATTGGCAACCCCTCATTGTGAATCTCGATCAACACAAGTTTTCAGCTTTCCAGATACCGCATCAGGATATCCGGATTCACGCAGTACACCAGGGCATCCTCTTTGGTGACCAGCCCCTGCTTCACCAGGTTGGCGATGCTCAGATCCATGCTGACCATACCGGCGCTTCTGCCGGTCTGAATCGCCGCATCGATCTGAAACGCTTTGGATTCGCGGATGAGGTTCCGAATGGCGCTGTTCATGTACATGATCTCAAAGGCCGCCACCCTGCCCAGTTCGTGGGAAGGCAGCAGCTGCTGGGAAACAACGGCCTGCAGCACGGTGGAGAGCTGTACCCGGATCTGCTGCTGCTGATTGGGCGGAAACACGTCAATGATCCGGTCGATGGTCTTGGCGGCGCCGACCGTATGGAGGGTGGAAAAAACCAGATGCCCGGTTTCCGCTGCCGTCATGGCGATGCCGATGGTCTCCAAATCCCGCATTTCCCCCAACAGGATGACATCCGGGGATTCTCGCAGGGCACTCCGCAGGGCCTTGGTATAGGTGGCGGTATCCTGGCCGATTTCCCGCTGATTCACGATGCTTCGTTTATGCTTATGCAGGAACTCTATGGGTTCTTCCAGTGTGAGGATATGGCATTTGCGGGATTCGTTGATGAGGTCGATCAGGCAGGAAAGGGTGGTGGATTTCCCACTGCCGGTAGGGCCCGTTACCAGAACCAGACCGCGATTGGTTTTGTGAAGATCCAAAATCCCCTCCGGGATTCCCAGTTCCTTGGGGTTCGGCAGTTCCGTATGGACAATCCGGATGGCTGCGGCCATGGAGCCCCGTTGAAAGAACGTGTTGACCCGAAAACGCCCGATGCCCGGAGCCGAAATGGAAAAGTCCTTGTCCCCCGAGCTGAGAAATTCCCGGTAGTTGTTCTCATCCTGGAACAGTTCCCGGATGATGGGCTCGATAATCCCAGGCAGCAGCATTTTTTCGCCAACATCCAGCAGTTCGCCCCGAACCTTGATGATCGGCGGGACCCCCACAGTCAGATGCAGGTCGGAAGCCTTCTGCTCTTTTGCGAACCGCAGCAGCTCCATGATTGTATATTCACCGTTATAGACCAGTTTATCGCTCATCAATTGGCACCATCCCATAGATTTACTGTTTCATCATAGACAAAAGGCTTGTAAATCAGCTTCCATTCCCGAATTGCGAGCCCTTGAATTCCAGCGGCGCTCGATTGCGGCTGCAACCGGATTCTCAGGCTGGCGCCATTCTCCAGGGAAGGATCCTGAATCTGCATCGTGAGGACCTGTTGCCCGGCGGTCTGGGATTGGGTCGTCACGTCTTGTATTCCCGTCGCCTTTTGCGCCGCTGCTGCTAAATCCGAGCCGACGCCTTCCGTCTTGAGCAGCGCCAGAACCTGACCCACGGCGATCTCGCCTTTTTTATCCAGCAGATAGTAATCCTTAACGGTCTTGGCATTCTTTTCAGCCAATTTGAGGCTGGACCCGCCGGAGACAAAGGCGAGAATCCCAAAGACCACCAGGAGCAGCATGACCATGATCACAATCACTGACGCGCTCCCCTGTTTATTCGAAAGATGTTTCAGCTTCATCAGCGGATCCCTCCCTTCAAGGGCTGGGGCAGCGCCGCCTCCAATTCAAACAGGAGGGGCAGCAGATCCGGTTTGTGAAAATACTTGCCTTGTTTTACGATTTTGAGGCTCAGAAGTGTCACGTTCCCTTCCTCGGGGCTGGCTGCTTTCAATCGGGCATCCAGAACAAAGGCCGCCAATTGGGAAGATGACATGGACATGGGCTCCCACTCTGCGGTGTACAGCTGGCTTAACGCACCTTCCTGCCCATCTATGCCGATACTGACGACCGCCTCCGGAAAAAGACTTCCCAAAGTCTGCGCGTCCAGCTGCGCATCCCCAGGCAGGCCCTTCATCCGCTCCACCACGGCTGTGCTGACCGCTACGGCCTTGTCCATATCCGCAGCCTTGTGATTCAGTGAGCTGGCGGTGATGAACACCTGGATCACCACCAATCCCAACAGACTCAGAACCGCTACCGCAATGAGCATCTCAATCAGCGAGAATCCCTTGATCCCCCTAGTCGTCCTGGTTTTTTTCATCATGGGCGCACCTCCCCGCTTCGGAAAGCGACAAAGCTGTCCAGAACCAGATTCCGTCCTTTTTCATCCCTTGCCTGGGCTTCAATCGCCACGCCGTTTTTCTGAAGATCCGCCGTCAGCTTGTAGGAATCCAGCGCAACCACCTCAAAACCGAATGCGTCGGTGGGCGCCTGCCCTTGAAGTACCAAGGCTTCCCGGAGGTACCCCTGGCTGTAGTAAATCCACGTCTCATACTTCTGACCTTCAACCGTTTCACGGATGACGAGGGCCTGCTCACCGGTAACCGGATGGGGTTCCACCGCCAGCACGCCGGCGGTATCATATTGATGGATCTTCATTTCCGTATAGGCCGTGGCAATCCGCACCGAGGCGCTCTTATCCCGGAAGCTGTTGAGACTCTTGTACGAATCGGCTCCCGCCATGGAAAGCGTGAAGGCTGAAACGCCCAAAAGCAGCAGGAGCACCAAGACGGCAAGCACCTCTATCTGGGTTCGCCCAGCACGGTTCTGTACCGCTGTGATCAGGGCTGTGCGATTTCTGTATTCCATGGGAGCACCTCAACTTCCGGCCGGATATTTGAAGCAAACACTTCATAGACATAGCTGTATTTCTCGTGATCCAGAATCAGGCCGTAATTGTTCTCCAGATAGGCAAGATCCGGCGGATAGCTGCCTTCCAACGCGTAGCAGTGCGCCGAATTCCTGAGGATCGCCTGCTTGATGGCCTCGGTGTACTGCGTGTCGGATTGTCGCCCGAAACGGTCCATTCCCATGAAACCATAGGCCATGATGATCAAGATGGTTCCCAACAGGATCCAATAGGGCACCTGTGTATTTTTCCCTGCATGCATCGGCGAAACTCCCCCTTTTTATGTCCGTCCTCCGAAAATCAGCCGATGGTGCTCATGATATTGATCAGGGGCAGCATGACAGCCAGCAGAATAACAGCCACAATGGCGGAAAGCGTGATGACCAGGATCGGTTCAATGGCATTGGCCAGCAGGTTCAATGAATCTTCAACCTCGTCATCATACACGTCTGAAATCTTTGCCATCATTTGATCCAGCTCTCCGGTTTTATGACCGATCCGCAGCATGCGTATGAAAAGGTTGGGGTACAGCCCCAGCTGAGCGAAGGCGTCCGCCGGGGTTTCACCTGCACGGATCTTATCGCCGGCCTCCATGATTTTTGTCCGCACAAAGCGGTTGCCAATAATCTGTTCCACGGCATCCAACCCTTCCTCGAAGGTCATGCCGCTTCTCAGCACCAGAGCCATCCCGTGGCTGAACCGGGCCGCAGAAACCTTCCGATAGATCTTGCCCAGATAGGGCAGTCCCATCTTGAGCCGATCATAGTGCAGCTCGCCTGCATCGGTGCGCCCGTAATAGATGAGGCCCAGAACCAGGAACACCAGGATGCCGATCAGGATCGGCCCCACTTGGATGACGCCCTGCCCCAAGGACAGGAGGATCATCGTTACCTGGGGCATCTCACCGCCCAGGGAGCTGAGGATATTGGCGAACATCGGCAGGATCTTCAGGATCAGCAGCAGGATGACGCCCAGCATGAGGGTCATCAGGATCAGCGGATAGGTGATACTGCTGCGGAATTTCTTTTGAAGCCGGTAGTCCCGGTCGTAATACTTGGCGAGATTGTCCATCACACGGTCCAGCATTCCGGTTTTTTCCCCCAGCTGGGTCATGGAGACCAGATACGCCGGGAACAGGCTCTGGTTTCCCAGTGCTTCGTGAAAAGTGGCGCCTCCGGTGATATCGTCACTGATTTCATCCAGGGCTTTTTTCAGCCGCGGCTGTGTCAGTTCCTCTGCAATCAGGGGAACCCCTTCCACCGGAGCAATGCCTGATTTCAATACCAGGGCCATCTGCTGGCAGAAAAGGGAAAGTTCAAAGGTATCCAGCGTATCTTTTTTAAGATTCTTTCTTTGGACGTGTTCGGTTTCTGACATATGAAATCCCTCCGGTTTATGATTCATCAAGGATTTGAGCGCTTGCCTCCCTAATCATACCCAAAATCCACGCGGATTAACACCCCTAGATTGTGGAATCTCTGCAAACGAAAACATCCCCGACACATGTGTCGGGGATGGCTGTCTCTATGTTGATTAAACTGTCTCTTTTCGCTTGCTGGCACGGTTGCGCTCGGTTTCGTCCAGGATTTTCTTCCGCAGGCGGATCGCATCCGGCGTGATTTCAACCAGCTCGTCCCCCTCGATGAATTCCAGGGCTTCTTCCAGGGTGAAGATCCGCGGGCTTTGAACCCGAACCGCATCATCAGAACCGGACGCACGCATGTTGGTCAGTTTCTTCCCTTTGCAGACATTGACCACCATATCTTCCCGACGGCTGTTCATGCCGACGATCAGGCCGGTATACACCTCTGAGGCCGCTTCGATGAACATCGTCGCACGCTCGCCCAGGTTACTGAGGGCATACGCCATGGCAGCTCCCGGTTGCTGAGCAATCAGGACGCCGTTGGCACGGCCCGGGATTTCCCCAGCATAAGGCTCAAAGCTTTCAAAGGAACGAACCAGAGTCCCTTCACCACGGGTTACGTTGATGAATTCGCTGCGGTATCCGAGAAGACCGCGGGTTGGCACCAGGTACTCAACCTTCGTGTAGCCCTGATCCGCTTCCATGTACTTCATCAAACCCTTGCGCTGATTCATGGCGGCGATAACCGGGCCGCTGTATTCATCAGGCATGGAGGCGATTACTTTTTCAACCGGCTCACAGAGGACCCCATTGATTTGCTTGTACAGCACCTCCGGCTTGGAAACCGCGATCTCATACAGCTCACGACGCATGTTTTCCAGAAGGATGGACAGATGCAGCTCCCCCCGTCCGGAAACACGGAAACCGTCCTGGCCGGGAAGCACTTCCATCCGAAGGCCTACATTGGATTCCAACTCCCGCTCAAGACGGGCCAGGATATG
>CAYRIO010000005.1:0-173262 GCA_964424355.1 uncultured Peptostreptococcaceae bacterium | reverse complement strand
CAACTGAGGAGCCGGTAATGCCCGGCTGAGAGGATTCCGCAAGGATTCGACTCATCGCACCTGATCCGGATCATGCCGGCGGAGGGAGTTGTCTGGTCTTTTACAAGCCGCTCCCCTATCGAGGAGTGGCTTTTTTGCATCTATGTCCAGCTTCAGCTACTGAACCACGTATTGTTAATCCCAAGGAGGTCGCACATGCCAATCGTCAACGTCAGTCTTCAGGTTTTACCCCGGGTCCCCGATGTGGATCTATACCCCACCGTGGACAAGGTGATCGCTTATATCGCTTCCCAGGGCGTCCGCTACGAGGTGGGCCCCATGGAAACCACGATGGAAGGGGAATATGACCAGCTTATGGCCATCGTGAAGAAATCCCATGAAATCTGCATCGAAGCCGGTGCCAGCCGCGTGATGTCCGTCATCAAAGTCGATTATCGCCCCGAAGGGGTGACCATTGATGAAAAAATCCACCAATATCGCTAAATGGCTGAGCCCTGCAGTCCTCCTGTTTCTTGTGGGAGGCCTGTGGGAAGCTGCTGTCCGGTCCGGGATGGTTCGGGAGCACGTCCTGCCCGCCCCCAGCAAGATTCTGTTGGCTTTCCTGCCCAGCCTGCCGGTCATGGGAGTGCATATCCAGGCCACGATGACCGCCGCCTTCACCGGTTTTGCCATTGCGACGGCCCTGTCCGTGATTCTGGCTGTGTTGATGGATCTTTCCCCGGTGATTCGCAAGGCCGTTTATCCCCTGCTGCTGGTCAGTCAGACCGTGCCCCTCATCGCTTTAGCCCCGCTCTTCGCCATTTGGTTCGGCCTGGGGATCCTGCCGAAGATCGTCATCGTGGTCCTGGTCTGCTTTTTTCCCATTGTGGTGGGGCTCTATGACGGCATTGCCTCCGTGGACCCGGATTTGATGGATCTGATGCGAACCATGGATGCCACCCCCCTGCAGATTTATCGCCACGTGAAACTCCCCGCCGCCATGACTGGCTTTTTTTCCGGTATGCGGATCGCGGCCACGTACAGCATCATGGGGGCGGTCATCGGGGAATGGATGGGCGGTTCCGCAGGTCTTGGCATCTACATGATGCGGGCCCGCAGCAGCTTCAACCTGGTCCACCTCTTCGACGCCATCCTCGTCATCGTTATCCTGAGCCTGCTGATGTTCTACATCATCGACCGTCTGCAAGGGTTGCTGATGCCTTGGAGCAGAAGAAACACCTAACAAAACACTCATTATAAGGAGAATACACGCCATGAAAAAGCTTCTCGCCCTCACCCTGACCCTGGCTCTCACAGCCTCCCTCTTTACCGGCTGTGCGCCAAAGCCCGCCGCCCCTGCACCGGAAGCCCCCGCCGCTCCGGTGGCACTGAAAAAAGTCACGGTCCTGCTGGACTGGACCCCCAACACCAATCATACCGGCCTCTACGTGGCCAAGGATTTGAACTATTATAAGGAAGAGGGCCTCGATGTTGAAATCATCCAGCCCTCCGAGGGAGGCGCTCCGGATCTCGTCGCCGCCGACCAGGCCCAGTTCGGCGTTTCCTATCAGGAACAGGTCACCTTCGCCCGAACAGCGGAAACACCGCTGCCCATCAAGGCCATCGCCGCCGTCATCCAGCATAACACCAGCGGCTTTGCTTCCTCTAAAGAGAAGAACATCGCCAGCCCCAAGGATTTTGAAAACCATACCTATGGCGGCTGGGGATCACCTATGGAAGAGGCCACGTTGAAGGCCATCATGGCGGCGGATGGCGCCGATTACAGCCAAGTGAAAACCGCCGATATCGGTTCCATGGACTTCTTTGCCGCCCAAAGCTCCGGCATCGATTTCTCCTGGATCTTCTACGGCTGGGACGGCATCGCCGCCGAGCAGAAGAACTACCCCATCAACTACATCAAGATGACGGACTATGACAAGGCCTTGGACTACTACACCCCGGTCCTGATCTCCAGCGACAAGCTGATCAAGGAAGATCCCGAGCTGGTGAAAAAATTCCTCCGGGCCACCCGCAAGGGCTATGAGACCTGCATCAATGAACCTGACAAATCTGCGGAAATCCTGATGAAGAACGCTCCTGAGCTGGATAACGCGCTGGTTCAAGCCAGCCAGAAATACCTGGCCAAGGAGTACGCCGCCGGCGGTACCTGGGGCGTGATGAAGGAATCCGTCTGGCAGGATTACGCCACCTGGCTGCAGGACCGCAAGCTGATTCTCGTGCCCCTGAAAACCGCCGAGGCCTACACCAATGACTACCTCCCGCAGTAATCCCCCTTTACTGGAAGTTCAGGGGCTCACCTCCCTCTATGAAGATCTGCCCATTCTGAACGCTGTCAGCATCCACCTCAACGAAGGGGAGTTCGTTTCCATCGTAGGGCCCAGCGGCTGTGGGAAGAGCACCCTGTTCCATCACATTTCCGGCATCATGACCCCGGAGCAGGGCCGTATTCTGATCGATGGCGAGGATTATACCGGAAAGGCCGGGCGGATCAGCTATATGTACCAGAAGGATCTGCTGATGCCCTGGAAGAAAGTAGTGGACAATGTGGCCCTTCCCCTGCGCCTGCGCGGGGCCGGGAAGGCAGAATCCCGGGAGAAAGCCCTGGAGCTGTTCGAGCTGTTTGGCCTTGAAGGGTTTGAGAAGGCCTACCCCTACCAGCTTTCCGGTGGGATGCGACAGCGGGCTTCCCTGCTCCGCACATATCTGTGCAACAGCGACATCCTGCTTCTGGACGAGCCCTTCGGCGGGCTGGATGCCATCACCCGGGCCCGGCTGCAGGACTGGCTGCTGGAGCTATTGGCCCGGCTGGATGTCTCGGTGCTCTTCATCACCCACGATATTGAAGAAGCCCTGTACCTGTCGGACCGGATCTATGTGCTTTCTGATCGCCCCGCCACCATCCGCAGGGAATTCGAACCCCATTTTGACCGCCCCCGGGAACGGGATCTGATGACGGATCGGCAGTTCGCCAAGCTGAAACTGGAAATCTACCAGTTGTTGACCTAGAATATCTCGCCCTTAACACCCTGTGATTCTTTTTCACAGGGTGTTTTGTTTGTAACGTCCGTTACCGCTTCCATCCGCAAAATTCTGCTACACTTTCCCCATACGCACCAACCCACGGAGGTCCCATGAAAATTGCAATCCTCGTCCGCCCGGAAACCGCAGACCGCTGCATCGGCAAAGGCTGCCTGAACGCCTTCTACCAGCGTCACGACGCCTTTGGCCCTTACGGTCCTGAAGTGGAATTGATCGGCTTCACCCACACCGGCGGCGATCTGGACCATAAGATCGAGCGGCTCATTGAAAACGGCGTGGATACGGTGCATCTGTCCACCTGCCTGCGGGCCAAGGGCGCCGATTATGAGGCTCTGGCCCAAAGACTGTCCGCTCACTTTAATGTGGTCGGGTACACCCACGGCGCATCCGAAGGGAAGGACCGAAAGACCTGCTCCCTTGTGAAGCACACACAACCGTAACTCCTGCAATAAAAATCGGCGTCTTCTGGGGGCCGATTTTTTATTGCCCCCGCTCAGATACTTCAATCGGAAAAAGTGTAGACACACCCCGTCATGGGTAATAGTGAAACAGCTTATTACGCAGCCGCCATCTTTTTGGCAGACCTTCCATTCAGGTTCAGGAGCAGCCTTCCTATGAAAAATGCAGTTAAAAGAATCCTCCAAATAGGGATGATCCTCATCCTGTTCCTCATCCTCCAGCCTTATCTGAACCCCCATGAGATCCCATCCATCAAGGGGGTTGCCAACCACGGCCTCATGGATTTATCCACCGTGGATCTTGAGCACACCCTGATCGAGCTGACAGGAACGATTGAATCCTACCCGAATCAGCTGCTTAGCCACTCGGATTTTAAAGCGTTGCCCAAGACCAGCCACGATGGCCGTGAGTGGACTCCATTGCCTGCAACCTGGAAGGCCAGAGACGGTGTACACACTGCCACACAGCGCCTTATGATCAAAGGGCTTGAACCGGGACGCACGTATGGCGTTCAGACACTGGAGGCGCTGACAGCCTTCTCGGTGCATGCCGACGGGAAGTTGATTGTCCGAAATGGCATCGTCGCAGCGGACCCAAAAGATGCACGGCCGGCATCGGATCCCTGCATCGGGCTTTTCAAGGCACAATCCAGTGAAGCGGAGCTTATCTTTCAGGTATCCAACCACGAGTCCGATCTGACCGGCTTGTGGCAGAAAATCCATTTCAGCACCTCAGAAAACATCATTGCCTATCAGGAAGAATTAGTCCGGATCGACGCCTTCATCTATGGCTGCATCTTGATCATGTCACTTTACCACTGGATTCTGTACCTGATCATGCGCAAAGACAAAGCCATTCTTTGCTTTGCCGCCGCCTGCACCCTGATTGCAATCAAGGGAGCTTTTTCAGGACAGCAGTTCGGGTTTGTCTGGTATCCCTTCATCAGCTACGGCGTGGGAATCCGCATCGCCTATCTGACCATCCCGTGGATTGCCCAAGCCATTCTGAGCTTCGCTGAAATCTGCTTTCCCGATGAAATCAAGCGGTTCTATGTGAAGGCCTTCAGGATCCTTGCGATTCTTCAGACCCTGGTGATCCTGTTCACACCCCAAAGCTTCTATCAGGGCACCTTTGTCGGCTTTCAAATCCTCATCTTGATTGAATGTGGGATGATTACCTTTTGGAGTATCCAAGCAATTCGTCATCACCGGGAAGGCGCCGCCATCTATCTGGCTGGTTTCGTTTCCCTCTTCATCACCGCCGCCAATGATATCCTGTACAATCTGATGCTGCTGAAAACGGGGTACTATCTCAGCATCGGTCTCCTGGTCCTGATCCTCACACAGTCCGCCATCATCGCCATCCGGTTTCGACGAGCGGTCCTTACGGAAGAGCAGCTTAAAAACCACCTGGGGGAACTGGTGGAAGAGCGGACCCGGCAGCTGGAGGAGGAACGGAACCAGTATGAACACCTTTCCAAGGTGGATAGCCTGACCCATCTGTATAACAAGCGGTTCCTGACAGAATCCCTGGAAATCGAATTTGAGAGCTTTCACCGCTATCGCAGCATCTTTTCAGCCATCATGATCGACATCGATCTTTTCAAGAACGTCAACGACACCTACGGGCATCTCGTCGGTGATGAAGTCCTCGCGGAATTTGCGGATATCCTGAGGCGCAACACCCGCCGCACCGATATCGTGGGCCGATTCGGCGGAGAAGAGTTCCTGATCATCATGCGCTATACCAATCTGGCAGAAGCGATGGTTCACGCCGAAACCCTCCGCCTTCAAATCGAGGAGGCAGTCTTTGAGACGAAGGCGGGGCCCCTCAAGATTACCGCCAGCTTCGGCGTGGCCGAGATACAGGCAGGGATGGCAGAAGAAAACGAGATCGTTGCCTCAGTAGACATTGCCTTGTATAAGGCGAAACGATTGGGCCGCAATCGGGTTGAGGCGATTGGTTAGGCACTTCCTTAAAAAAGTATTTCCAGGCATATTATCATGCTCTGGAAATACTTTTTTGTTGTACATTTCATTATCACTTGGAACTGTTCTAGCTTGAGGTTTATTGATTATTGAAATACTAGCCGATGTCAGCAAGTCTCCAATCCGCCCCCTGATATCCGGCAGATACATTGTCCTTATCTTACCAGTCCCCAATTTCATTCAACCCTTTGGATATGAAGCGGCCTCAAACCGGCCAAAACCGTTTCATACCGGTTTAAGGCCGTTTCATACCGAATCCATTGACTTCCATTTACCGCCCGCATATATTGAACTTGTTGATGCGAGGAGGGGGCGCCATGGGTTCAATCATCAGCAGTTATATTAGCACCGCGCTTTGCCTGACGCCTGACGAGCGTTCCAAGCTGAAGTACTCACTACAGGTGATCTTGGGGGACGCTTCAAAGCTGATTGTGTTGTTTCTCTTCTTCTTGTGCTTGAAGGTCCCGGGGCAGTTCGCCATGGCCGTGCTGGCTTTGTCCATCCTGCGGGTGTATACCGGGGGGCTGCATTTCAAGAGCTATCTAGGCTGTTTGCTATTCTCGCTGCTGTTCTTCTGTGCAGCCATCGGCCTCGCAGATTTCTGTGAGCTTCCTCAGCCATACATGTATCTGTGGTGGATTTTCAGTCTAATAGTCATTGCGCTGATTTCTCCGATAACATCGAAGAACCGGCCCGTTTACAGCAAGCAGCAGCGTTTCAACTTCAAGGTTATTGGATGCAGCGTCGTCTATTTCCACCTCATCGGCGCCATCGCAATAAAAAATAACCCCTATTTTGAAATCGCAATGTGGGTTATCTTTCTACAGGCTATTCAACTACTTATTGCAAAGGGGATTCAGTGCTATGAAAAGAAAAATCCGTCATGATTTGCTCTGTACATTTGCCGGCTTCTTTATCTTTGTTGCGCCATACATTGTTCAAAAGACAGGGTGCATGTTCTTTTGGGGAGAACCTGAATGTCCTGAATGTATTAAAAATCAGGCTTCATCCGGCAATGTCACCCTAAAGACAACATAGTTTTCACCATCATCGACATTTGAAACCTCAAGTCGGCCCTGGCACTTTGAGATAAGTGCCTTGAGCTTATAGAGCCCCAGCCCCCGTTTATCGCTTCCTTTGCTTGAGAAGCCTTTTATGAAAAATTCATTAATTTTCCCAATTGGAATGTAAGGGTGTTTATTGGCAACTTCAATAACACTCTTTTCTTTTTCCTTTAAAAAGTGTATTTTCACCAGATTACCCTGAATCCCAGTTTCAAAGGCATTGTCAACAAGAACACTCAAAATATCCATTAGCTCATAGTCTGTCAGCGAGGTTTCAAGAACGTAGTCCTCAATATAGATCTCTAACTGGATGCCCGCTTCCTTGGCTTGCTTCTTCTTGCTGTACAGAAATCCAGAAACGATTCGGTTCTTTATATTCAGGAGATCCGCATTCCGAAAAGACGCCTCCGCTTCATGTAGATAATCTTCTACCTTTTTCACAACTGATTCAGCCACCGTCTTCTGATCCATAACGATTTTCAGCGCTGTGATATGGTTATTGAAATCATGCTGTTTTATCCGGATCTCATCTATCAGTTCATTAACGATGGGCATATACCGCTGATAAGCCTGATACTGTTCTTCGACTGCCTGATTTTTTAGCCCTTCCCTCAGGAATATCAAGTTGATCAGCAAAACGATAATCACAATGACCGCAATTGAAATAATATTCTCAATGACACCTTCAAAATGCAAATACCAGTAGATCGCACAGAATGTCATGAGAATGAACACATTGATAATAACCACTCTGAACAGATTATTCTTGGACTCCACATACCGGAACAGCAGATGTATCGGTATGTATCGTGCGGTTACGTATGCCAGAACAAGGCCCATCACTTGGGCAGCCATTCCTGTGTTGGAGGTATACTCAATCTTCCCATTCGAGGCATATATCAATATTATAATCAACAGTTGAACCGTCTGTGTCAGGACCATTCCGATGATGCTCAGATATACCAGCTGTAATCCGGTCCTTTTGTACAGAAAATAACATAGCCCCAGAAGAACAAGCACATTTGCAAATATCGCATATATTCCGGAAACCGAAACGGAAATAATCGTGCCAAGAACCGCGCCCCCCAGCAGCCCAATAGCATGCCACGGATTCACCTGTATTTTCCCATTGCTGAGCTTATTCGTCAGCAGATAATACTGAAGCACATCAAAAAACGAAAAAATCAAGGTTTCTAAAAACGGAAAGGTCATAGCCACTCACCTGTCAATTGTTCCTTATACTTATCCCCATAGGGGATGCTTCCCCGGTTATTTCGAAGATGGATCCGTTGATCATTCTTATCCACTCGAAAAATCCAATCCTGATTCACGATATAACCCTTGTGGCACTGGAAAAACGCCGCCGTGAGCTCTCCCAATATGCCCCCCAGGGTATAGGAGGACAGCTCAAGCTCTTCATGGACCGTAATTGCCAGCAGCCGCCGCCGTCTTGCTTCTATGTATAGGATATCCTTCTGAAATATCGAAATCACAAACCCCTTTTGCCGCAGCACCAGTTTTTCGGCCACCGGCGGTGTGAACAGGGGGTGGGTGATAACAATTCTTAAGGTTTCCGTCACTTCCTCCGCTTGAAAGGGCTTTGATATGAACTTATAGCACTGGGTATTCCGGTAGGCTTCCAGCTCCATGCTGTGATTGCCAGTGATGAACACAATTGGCGTCATTTTGTAGCGGTCGATTTCCCTGATTTTCTCTGCCAGATGGATCCCCGAATAATCCAACAGCTCGATATCCAGTAGGAACACATCCACCTCATGCTCCCGGGTATACGCCAGAGCCAGCTCTGCATACCCGGTGCTGTGAATGGTCCGGGAAGGATCCACGGTAACAATGATGTGCCGCAAATGGTCGCTGATGACTTCATTGTCTTCTACAATCAGTATATTTCCCATGACCGCTCCTAAGATTTCTTCATTGGCATAAAAAACACATACTGGTACTATGGTTATAGTATACCAGTTAGACTGTTTTTATCCTCTATTTCTTCGCCTCATCACAAGAATCGGCTGTCCATTGAGGAATCAGCCGATTCTTATTTTTCTATAAGGTTTTCAGGTTTGTTTCAATACGTTCCTATTGCGCCGATAAAGCTCTTCTAATTCTTAGTTTTTATTCTTTGATTTCGGAACTTTTGAATCAATCCCACCAGTGTTACTGCAAAAAATATCGCGCCTACATTCTGAAGTATAATTTGCACATAGTCAAATATGGGTCGATTCATCTTTGCTGAATAGTCGTTGTAACACATCCACAAAGACACTGCAAATGCAACCGCAAAGCCGGGCATCCAACTCCAATACCATGCTAGCACGTCAGCAATTTTAACGGAGCCCCAGTATGAAGTTAATGAACTCTTATTAGACAATTCATCTGTTCGCTTCTTCATAAATAACTCCCCAAGCAATTAATAGAACGATGCATAGTAAGTCGTTGTATAGAGATATTTTGTGTGCGCGTTATCAGAATACCATTTTTGAACTACTTTGTAATCTGTATACGGAGTCCCTTTAAGCCCAGTTACAGTTTCGCGATAATAGAGAATATTTGTGTCTAATGCTATTGTTGTGTTTACTACAGTCACTATCCCCGCAGCGGCCGTTCTAGCTGCTAGGAGATACGCCGCCGGGGCAGTGCCTGACAGTGCAGTCGCTAGCATTGCAACAGTCATGACAGAGACCACTCTATCAAGCTTTGTGCTTTTATCTGTCGTACCCCTGGAAACTGTGTAATTTGAAGCACTTTGACCTATCCCCGAATTGCCTGACACAGAAGAGTTAGAGTACATTTTCGCGCTTCATTGAATATACCACTTATTTGTTGGAGTAGCCCGCTGTACCTTATTTCGTGAAAAGGTCATGGCCTGAGGTATTAAATTTGCAGCAATACAAAAACTGTTAGGATGGGGAAATGCCATCCCAACAGTCAACTTTCCTTTATTTTGAGGATGGAATATTATCAATATACTCGATAGCTGAAACCGCTATACAGAAATAATCTTTTTGGGGGCCTTTTGTACTGCTAATCTGGCTAAAACTGTGTAAATTAGGCCTTTTCAGACATTGACACTATCAGCCAGACGCCATCTTCATACGTCACATCAAACTCAATGGGTGCATCTTTTACACCAAACATCAAATTCCCATCTTTGTCGTAACCTTGGTAGCTATAAGTCAGCCAAAGGTGTCCGTGCTTAAAGTTGTGAAGGGCAAAGTTGCATTCTAGGGTAATATCCTTCTTTGCAATTTGCGTCTTTCCTTGTGCGTCCAAATAGCGCTTATCAATGTTCAAATGGTCAAAAACTTCTTTTGGCATGTACTTTGACAACCCATCATCAAAGACATTGTTTGACCTCATCGCTTGTTCAATAGAGGATATCGTTGACGTTAATGGTTGGTACATCATGGAATTGTAAGCAATTGATACTCCCACAAGCAGAAAAGCAATACATATTAATAATCGAATATGGGTTTTCAAAACATTACTCATCTCCTATCGGTTGAAATTCGTGATGTGTATGAATCTTAATGCCTTGTAATAACCAGTACCTGGGAACACCTGGCTCAACGGGTAGTTCTGTCTAAAGTCGCTGTGCCCACAATAGAAGATATCCGAGGATGTCACACGGTATGCAATTACAGAATGAGACCACACGCTGTCACTGCTACGCTGAAATCGGATTACATCTCCGCCTGCACAGCTGCTTTTGCTGACAACGCTCCCGTAAGGGCCTGATAACTGCTGTTGGAGGTTAGAAAGCTGTTCAGCCCAGTCACCAACGTCCAGTTCCTACCATAGCTGAATGTCATAAGTCTTGGATCTTGATAACAGTACCAATTTCGACTTACATTTTGCACGGAAGCGCCCATAAAAATGCACTGTGATACGTAGTTTGTACAGTCGTTGCTAAAGACCGGGTAATTGGAATTATTGCTTTGAGAATACCTGTTTGCATACGATGTCGCTGCGCTTCTATCGTACACTTGACTCGATAGAGCGGCTACACTCATTGATTCAGCGGCCTGATCCAAGTTGGACTGAGAAACAATGCTTTTGTAGTCAGTTATATTTTCATCAATGTTTTCGATGAAGGTTTTAATGCCCTCTGTTTTTTCTTTCGTGTACTTTGTTGAGTCCAGATCTGACGTAGCGGGTTTTCCGCCCTCGTTAAATACATCCTTTTCGATGAACCATTTGCCGGAAATATTTTTCATTTTCAAAAGATGGTTTTCTCCACTGGCCCGGGCTACATTATCGTAGTCACCGTCTAAAACCATCTCCCAGTTCTTTTCGAGCTCAACGACTGCGGTGTTCGCTTTAATAGTAACGTTTCTATAGTTCACAGACACATTGTATTGATTCACTTCATGACCAAGTTTCTTATTCCACTCTGTTTTCGCAGCATCACGAGTGCTTGCGTATTCAATCAGGTCTGCATCGGAC
Organism: uncultured Peptostreptococcaceae bacterium; assembly: GCA_964424355.1. Lineage (GTDB taxonomy): Bacteria > Bacillota > Clostridia > Peptostreptococcales > Acidaminobacteraceae > CAZEHS01. Next base: position 162,251 of record CAYRIO010000005.1, on the reverse strand, counting down.
ACAACCGTCGAATATACAGCATTTTCTCCAGAAACTTGTGACTCGCCTTCCATGTTATAATACGCCTGGACTGCATCCATGATCCCTTTATCGATGGAATTGGCCTTCATATACGTTTTTAAATTCTTCAATTCTTTTGTTGATAATTGAACGGGTTGATCACTTGCACTGACGCTTTCGCTAATGGAAGCACTCACGTTTTCATTTGCCGCTTTTACCGTTACATCTGCGATTTTGCTTGTATCAGCAAACGTAAAAGAACTGCACGACAACAGTAAACACACCAGAGATGCTATAGCAATGATTCTTCTCATAATCATACCTCGCTTAATTTTTTTTAGTTGATTTTTTTCTTGAATCTCCCGTTGGCCAACAGGCTTTCAACCCGCACCACCAAAATTTTACTGGTGCCTCTTCGCCATCTTAAACATTTATTTGGAACATTACAACGCAACTTGTGCGAAATGCCCTTGAACCTGCGCGAAACGTTTCACGCGTGTTCAAGGGCATTTCGCACAGGTACGATCATCTCAACGATTTCTCCAAACAAAAATGCGGCCGTCCATCAGGATTCAGCCGCATTTTTGTTTGCTATAGGGTTTTCAGGAACTGTTCCATTCGTGCTTCGATTTCTTGGGCGTCATCCATCCCCATCACCTCTGTCAGCAGAGGCTGCAGGGCACTGCGGTCCAGACTGCGGATCAGGCGCCGGGCTTTCAGGATAGTGGCTGGAGCCATGCTGAACTCCTCAAGCCCCATGGCGACGAGGAGGGGGATCATCCGGAGATCTCCGGCGGCTTCCCCGCACATGCCCACCCATTTCCCGGCGGCATTCCCCGCCAGGATCACTTGGCGGATCATCCGGAGAACGGCGGGATTGAACGTGGAGTAAAGGGTCTCCAGCCGCTCGTTCATCCGGTCTGCCGCCAGCATGTACTGGGTCAGGTCGTTGGTGCCGATGCTGAAGAAATCCACTTCCTGAGCGAAGAGGTCTGCCAGAACGGCGGCGGAGGGGATCTCCACCATGATGCCGATTTCAAGATTCTTGTCGAAGGGGATGCCTTCCACTGTCAGCTCTACTTTAACCGCCTCCACAGCGGCTTTGGCAGCCCGCCACTCCGCCAGGGTGGCGATCATGGGGAACATGATCTTCACATTGCCGTGGGCGCTGGCTCGCAGGATTCCCCGGAGTTGGGTGCGGAACAGAGGGGCATCCGCCAGGCAGATCCGGATGGCCCGGAAGCCCAGGAAAGGGTTCATTTCTTCGCCGGTATTGATATACGGGATGTGTTTGTCGCCGCCGGCATCCAGGGTCCGGATGACCACGGGTTTATCCCCCATGGTCTGAACCACGTTTTTGTAGGCTTCATATTGCTCCTCTTCCGTGGGGGCGGTGTCCCGGTCCATGAAGAGGAATTCACTGCGGAAGAGGCCGATGCCTTCTCCGTCGTGGTCGATGACGTATTTGACATTCTCGGGCTTTCCGATATTGCCGGCCAGCTCTACTTCAAATCCGTCCAGAGTGTGGCTGGATTGGCCGCGAAATGCTTCCAGGGCCTGCCGGTCCGTATCCTGTTCCGTTTTCTTCTTTTCAAGGAGCGCCTGCTGTTCCGGAGTGGGCAGGGGCCAGATTTCGCCGGTGTCCCCGTCCAGGGCGGCCAGGGTGCCGTCAGGCAGTTCCAACGCACCTGCAAAGCCTACAACAGCCGGAATCCCCAGGGTACGGGCGATGATGGCGGTGTGGGAGGTTTTGTTCCCCAGGGCGGTGATGAACCCCAGGATGGTTTCCTTTCGAAGCAGGGCAGTATCGGAGGGGGTCAGATCCCGGGCGGTGAGGATGACCGGTTCTGTCAGTCCCCCCAGATCCGGCGGAGTGATTCCCAGCAGATTCCGGATGAGGCGGCCGGAGACGTCTCTCAGGTCCGCGGCCCGGGCTTTGAGGTACTCGTCGTCCATGGCGTCGAAGATGGCGATGAATTCAGCGGTAATGCTGTCCACAGCGGCTTCGGCGTTGAGGGAATCCTTGAGGATCAGGGCTTCGATTCGCCCCAGCCACTCCGGGTCCTCCAGCATCAGCTGATGGGCTTCAAACACCTCTGCTTCTGCGGCATGGCCCTGTTCCCGGACATTCCGGGCGATGGCGAGGATCTGCTGAGCGGATTTCTGTGCGGCGTTCTGCAGCCGATATGCCTCTGCTTCAGGATCCGGAACAGTCTTTATTTCGATGGTGATGACCGGTTCTTCCAGTTTCAGGACCCGGCCGATGGCGATGCCGGGAGATGCCGGGATGCCTTTCATGGCGATACCTCCTTCTCTCACTCTCCGAAGTTGCTGTCAAACAGTGCGGCGATGCTATCGGTCGCTTCCTGTGCATCCGTACCTTCCGCGCAGATGGTGATCTCTTCTCCGCATTTGGCTCCCATGCTGAGAATGCTGAGAATGCTGGCGGGATCGAAATCCTTGCCATTCTTCTGCAGGCGGACCTTGGCGCTGAATTTTTTCACTTCTTTCACTAAAATACTGGCCGGACGGGCGTGCATGCCGGTTTCGTTCTGGATTTTTACGGCTTTAGTTACCACGGGGCACCTCCTCGATTGATGGCATATTGGCCAACAGGTAATTTTCTGCTTTTGTGTTCCACAGACCGTTATGGGCGGCCAGGATCTGGCTCAGTTCGTGATACACAGGATTGGTTTCTCCCAGCTTGGCAAAGCTGTCGATGGCTGTCAGGGGCATCCGGATTCCGTTGTAGATCAACTTTTTGCCCCCGGGGATATTGGGCAGATTCATGAGGGTTTCCGGCACACAGTCCAGGCCGCCGACATGGGTCACCATGACCGCAGGATTGATGACGCCTTTTGACGTGAGCTCCAGGGATTCCCGCATATCGTCGGTATTGCCGCCGCTGGTGCCAACCAGATGGGTCTGTTTATAGTGAACATTGTAGAAGTTGAATTTGGCGGAGAACAATTCATCCGTGGGGCCTGCAAAGAAATTGAGGCAGCCGTCCTGGCGCAGGATCCGGTCGCCCAGTTCCAGCAACGGGGTCACCGGGGCATACACGAAGACATCATCGTACCCTTCGCCCCCAGTCAGGGCCATCAGCTGATCCTGGATTGTCGCGGCATTGCTGCCGTCGATGTAATGAAGGACCACGCCGTAACGCTTGGCTTCTTCCACCGTCAGGATTTTCGCTGCCCGGGAGAGCCGTTCTTCGCTGATATCCACAACCACCAGCAGGGCTGGCTTCGTGGGATGGTGGATGGCATAATCGATGGCTCCCATGCCCATGGGGCCGGCACCGGCCAGGATTGCCATGTTGCCCCCCTGCTTCAGGCCCATGTGGTGCTGATAATCCCCGAAAATCGTGTGGTAATGGGCATTGTAGGCCCCGATGATGCAGGACATGGGCTCCGCTAGGGAAGCATTGAAGAAGCCTTCTCCATCGTATTTCAGCAGGCACCCCAGCTCCATCACTTCATTGGGAAGGATGGTATAGGTGGCGTTCCCGCCGCAGTGCCGGTAGGAATACCCTGGAGAGTTGGGGCTGCCCTTGTAGTTCAGGGCTGGCTGGATGGTGAATTTGTCGCCTACCTCGATGAGGCCCTTCCATTTTTCACCCACCTGGACAATTTCTCCAGCGAATTCGTGGCCCATGATGGTGGGGTATTCCGCAATATCATCCGGAACCCGTCGGTGACGGGAGCCCAGGCTCGCTGCCTTGAAGGTGGACATGCACAGACTATCGGAAATGACCTTGGTCAGAATCTCATCTTCTTTGATCTCGGGCAGCTCATACGTGTCCAAACGGACATCCCCTGCGCCGTGAAGTCGGACTGCTTGTATTTTCATCGATTTTTCTCCTTATAGTTTTTCTAAAGCCACCAGATTCACCAGTTCGTGGATTCGGTTGAATTCCGGTACCTGTGTGCCTGCGGTGCTGATCATGGCGGCGCTGGCGCCGATGCTGAGGCGGATGGTTTCTTCCAGGGGCAGCTGCTTGTCCAGCCCGTAGCAGAAGGCGCCCATCAGAGCATCCCCTGCGCCGACGGTACTCAGTACCTGGACAGGCACCCCCTTGGCATGGATGGCACGCTCTTCGGTGACGAACAGAGCCCCTTGCTCTCCCAGGGTGACGATGACGATCCGGATGCCCTGGGCGATCAGTTCTTGGGCAGCCACCATGATTTCACTGATTTCCGTCAGTGTGCGTCCCACCAGGCGTTCCAACTCATGGATATTCGGCTTCACTAGGAAGGGAGCCGCTTCAATGCCCAGCTTCAAGACCTCGTGGTCCGCATCCAGCGCTGCCCGGGCGCCAATTTTCTGGATATCCAGGATCAGGTCCCGATAAATAGAAGCGGGAACCCCCTTGGGCACGCTGCCGGTCAGGACGACCAAGGACTGGCCCGTCACTTCACTGCGCAGCTGCTTGACAAACTGGGCCAGCTCTTCTGGGCCAATGACCGGACCCGGCTCGTTCAGGTCCGTATAGGTGCCCAGTTTCAAATCTACGATTTTCAGATTGGTCCGGGTAATGCCGTTGACAGGCACACACACCTTTCCGATTTTCATTTTATCCAACTCTTGCTCGATGAACGCCCCGGTCTGGCCCCCCAGGAAGGTAATTGTTTTGGTGCGTCCACCCAGCTGCCGGATGACCTTGGAGACATTGATGCCCTTGCCGCCGACATCGGACCGATCCTCCTGGATCAGATTGACACGGTCGACGGTGAATTTTTCAACCTGCAAGGTCCTGTCCACTGCGGGATTCATGGTCAGTGTGATAATCATCAGGCACTCTCCTGTCCGATTCCTGCAAAGAGATTGTAGAGAAAGCCGGCGTCCGCTGTCTGGCGGACCTTCTCCATAACCGTTTCATCGCCGATGGCTTCTGCGATATTCGAGAGGATATCGATATGTTCTTCGCCTCGGGCAGCGATGCCAATCACCAGATTCGCCACATTATCATCGCCGAAATCCACCCCCTGTGGGTATTGGAGGATGACAATGCCCGTTTGCTTGACATGAGCTTTTGCTTCATTGATGCCGTGGGGAATCGCCACACCGCTTCCAATGAAGGTGGAGGTGAGCTGTTCCCGGGCCAGCATGCCCGCTACATAAGCGTCTTCCACATAGCCATTGGCCGCCAGCAGCTTTCCTGCCCGGACAATCGCTTCATCTCGGGTTTCAGAGGCAAGGCCCGTCAGGATGGCCTCGGCTTTGAGAACCGCCGGCGCCGCTTGAACCTCTGGCTTTAATGGAATCACCGACGCTTTGCCGTGACTCAGGTCTGCAATGATCTGGTCATACACCGGGTTCTCGATAAAATCCTTGATGCTGATATGTTCAGCGCCTGGAATCCGCGCTTTTGCCCGTGCTGTAAGGTTTTCATGGCTGATGACCAGATCCGCATCCATGGGCACTTCGTCCACGGAGCTGTGGGCCACTTCGATGTCCAGCCCTGCTTTTTTCAGCTTGTTCCGAAGGGTGGTGGCGCCCATGGCGCTGGAACCCATCCCTGCATCACAGGCGATGATGATCTTTTTGATGGACGCTTTGTTCACGCCCTTGAGTTCTTTCATTTTGGTTTGTGCTTCTTCCAGTTCCCCGTCATCACCGGTCACCTTGCTGGCTTTAACGAAGATGGAAGCGATGAAGAAACTGACTGCGGTTGCTACGGCTACACCAGCCAATACCGGGAAGAGGCCGCCTTTGGGCGTCATGGCCATCAGGGCGAAGATACTTCCGGGGGAAGGGGTTGCCACCAGGCCTGCGCCCAGAACTGTGAAGGTGAACACGCCGCTCATGCCGCCCCCGATGACTGCCAGCAGCAGGGCTGGGTTCATCAGGACATATGGGAAGTAGATTTCGTGGATACCACCCAGGAAGTGGATGATCACCGCACCAGGAGCAGATTGCTTGACCATGCCCTTACCGAACATCCAGTAGGCCAGCAAGATACCAAGACCCGGTCCGGGGTTGGTCTCAAGCAGGAAGAAGACGGATTGGCCCAGTTCTTTGGCTTGCTGTACGCCCAGGGGGCCCAGTACGCCGTGGTTCATGGCGTTGTTCATGAAGAGGATCTTGCCGGGCTCGATGAAAAGGGATACCAGGGGCAGAAGGCCTGCGGCAACAATGCCGCCTACACCGGCTGCCAGAGTTGCCATGATGGCTTGTACCACGGGGCCAACACCGACAAAGGCAATCAGGGCAAGGATCATGCCGATGATCCCGGCGGAGAAGTTGTTCACCAGCATTTCAAACCCGCTGGGCACTTTACCGTGGATCGCTTCATCAAATTTCTTGATGACGTAGCCGGCTGCGGGGCCCATGATCATGGCGCCCATGAACATCGGGATATCGGATCCCACGATGATACCGGAGGTGGCGATGGCGCCCAGGACGCCCCCGCGGGCTCCGCCGGCCAGCTTTCCGCCGGTATAGCCGATCAGCAGCGGCAACAGCCATGTGATCATGGGGCCTACCAGCTTGGAAAGGTTTTCATTGGGTGTCCAGCCGGTTGGAATGAACAGGGCTGTGATCAGACCCCACGCGATGAACGCCCCGATGTTGGGCATCACCATACCGCTCAGGAAGCGGCCGAATACTTGAATACGATCTTTAACGGATAAGGTTGTGTTCATGATACTCTCCTTGTGCTTTCAAAATAGGTAGGGTTTCTATTCGTCCAATGCCATGGACTGTCGCCGGATCATCTGCTTGAGAATTTTCTCGAGCTGCCTGCGGATGTCTGTTTCCTGACCTCCCAGCAGCGTATCTGTCCACTGGGGATTCTCCACCAGGTTCCGGCTGACTTCACCGAAAACCGACCGCATGGATTCTGACATTTTATCCGGTGCGATCATGACCACACCGTATCGGATCTTTTCAGGCAGGTCGATAGCCGGCCCGTTCTCTTTGCTTACCAGGATAATAGCCAGGCTCGGCCTCAGAATTTCCTGGGACCGACAGTGCAGCAGCAATCCCCGGCCATAATCAAACACCGTTGTTCCCGCATTTTCCCGGTCTTGCAGCGCCCGCATCACCGGCGCCTGTTCCGTCGGTTCCTGATACAGTGCCTGGGCCGTCCGCTGGATGAGTTCCTCCTTGGATCCCACTCTGAGGGACAGGATCCTGAAGCTCCCCAGCAACACCCGGACAGATTCGGTCAGTTGCCCCAGAGCTGCCACGCTGCTCGCAAAGTCATCTGCTTCGGACAGTTCCTGCCTTTTTCCTGAAACGGTTCCTGCAAGCGCTTTCATAATCCGGTTGATCTTGTCCATATCCTGCTCCAGGAGCAGGGGGCTTACCACGGCCACAGGCCGCTCCAACCCTTGCACAGGAACCGTTGAAATAACGAAATCCACATCTTCATGGTTTTTCAGATAGTCATCCAGGTTGATCACTGAACGGGACTCCACAATCCTCACAGTCTCATAGTGCTTCCTGATTCGTGCTTCCAAAAGCTTGGAGGAGCCGATGCCGGTACTGCAGACGATCACCACCCGGAAAATTCGGTGGACAGCGAGAGTTTGTTCTTCCAAAGCCGCGCCGAAGTGCATGGCCAGATAGCCTATTTCATCCTCCGGTACCAAGACCCCCACTTTTTCTTCAATCACCCCGACACTGCGGGCCGTCATCTCATAATACTCGGAGTAGCGTGTCTTGATTTCCTCCAGAAGGGGGTTCTGTATCTCAAGGCCCAGTTGAATCCGCGCCAGGGCCGGTCCCAAATGGTTCACAAGGCCAATCAGCAGCCGGTTGTTGTTTTGCAGGAGATAGCCGGTATCCTGTTCCACCTTGCGGATCAGTTCATTGGCCAGATGGATGATCCGGTAGTCATTCACGTGGATTTTCCCGGTATCCGTCAGGGTGTTGCCATATTTGACACCCTTCAGATGCATGGTGATATAGCCTGTTTCGTCCTCGGGAATGTGAATATCGAATATCTTTCCTGTTTCTATGACAATAGCCCGGGCGATATCATATTCTTTGGATTCCCGGAGTTCATCCAGGATCTTGGTATCGAAGGTGATCCGTTCCCCGTTCATCAGCCGTTTTACAGCCAGGGCCATGTGTACCACCAGCCCCACATAGGAGTTGTCTGCGATGGGATAGTTCTTCAGGGCTTCCGTCTTCCCAATGGCCTCTTCAATCCCTTCCAGAATATCATCGCCAATCGTGTTCAGGAGGCGGTTGCGCACGGCCGTCATGGCCAGCCGGGGAACACTTCCCTGATATTTGCGGCGAATGATATCCAGCAGCTCCGCCCGGGTGAAATGTTCGAAGATGAGATGCGAGATCGCCGTTCTGAAATGCTTCTCGTCCCCTTCAATTTCAATGCCGTATCCGGGCTTGCGAATCAGCCTGAGATTCCAGCCGTTCACGATGGGTTCGATCTTGTCCAGATCATTGCTGATGGTTCCTTCCGACACATTGAGGGCAGAGGTGAAACAGTAGAGTTTCAAGGGCTCCGATGCATTCAGAAGCTCCACCAGGATATAGGCCTGCCTTTCTCGGGGGCTGTATTCCCCGAGGTTTTCCTGAAGGCGCAGCTCCTCTTTAATCGTCTGCACATCGGCTGCATCCGCATCCAGCAGGATGCCCTGACCCGGTTTACTCAGGAGATGCACCTTTCGCTCAGCAAGCCAAGCTTCAACGTTCTTCAGCTCTCGGATGATGGTCCGCGCACTGACCTCCAGCCGCTCCGCAATCTGGCCGATTGGCGTGAAGCCCTCCGTTTCAGTGAGGATGCCTATTATTTTTTGGGATCGGGCCGTTAATTCACTCATGACCATGCACCTGCCGATTAATGACATATGTTCGGAATACTTCTATCATACATACCCCACAATCATTTATATACAACAAGATGTAGCTCCTGTGTCAAAATCGAATAGTGACATTTCTGAGGAACGGCTGATATAGCAACAGTGGGCTTTCGCCCACTGTTGAATTTTTTTATGCTGTTTTAGATCCAGTCAATCGCTTGACCAGCTCATCATAAACCGGGTTGTTGATGAAGTCCTTGATGCTGATATGCTCTGCCTTGGGAACCCGTGCCTTGGCCCGTGCCGTGAGGTTTTCATGGCTGATGACCAGGTCTGCGTCCAGGGGCACTTCGTCCACGGAGCTGTGGGAAACCGCGATGTCCAGGCCGGCCTTCTTCAGCTTGTTCCGAAGGGTAGTGGCACCCATGGCGCTGGAACCCATCCCTGCGTCGCAGGCGATGATGATTTTCTTGATCGTTGCTTTGCTGACGCCCTTCAGTTCTTTCATTTTGCTCTGTGCTTCTTCCAGTTCCCCGTCATCACCGGTCACCTTGCTGGCTTTCACGAAGATGGAAGCGATGAAGAAGCTGACTGCGGTTGCTACGGCTACACCAGCCAGTACCGGGAAAAGGCCGCCTTTGGGCGTCATGGCCATCAGGGCGAAGATACTGCCGGGGGAAGGGGTTGCTACCAGGCCTGCGCCCAGGACCGTGAAGGTGAACACGCCGCTCATGCCACCCCCGATGACTGCCAGCAGCAGGGCTGGGTTCATCAGGACATATGGGAAGTAGATTTCGTGGATACCACCCAGGAAGTGGATGATCACCGCACCAGGAGCAGATTGCTTGACCATGCCCTTACCGAACATCCAGTAGGCCAGCAAGATACCAAGACCCGGTCCGGGGTTGGTCTCAAGCAGGAAGAAGACGGATTGGCCCAGTTCTTTGGCTTGCTGTACGCCCAGGGGGCCCAGTACGCCGTGGTTCATGGCGTTGTTCATGAAGAGGATCTTGCCGGGCTCGATGAAAAGGGATACCAGGGGCAGAAGGCCTGCGGCAACAATGCCGCCTACACCGGCTGCCAGAGTTGCCATGATGGCTTGTACCACGGGGCCAACACCGACAAAGGCAATCAGGGCAAGGATCATGCCGATGATCCCGGCGGAGAAGTTGTTCACCAGCATTTCAAACCCGCTGGGCACTTTACCGTGGATCGCTTCATCAAATTTCTTGATGACGTAGCCGGCTGCGGGGCCCATGATCATGGCGCCCATGAACATCGGGATATCGGATCCCACGATGATACCGGAGGTGGCGATGGCGCCCAGGACGCCCCCGCGGGCTCCGCCGGCCAGCTTTCCGCCGGTATAGCCGATCAGCAGCGGCAACAGCCATGTGATCATGGGGCCTACCAGCTTGGAAAGGTTTTCATTGGGTGTCCAGCCGGTTGGAATGAACAGGGCTGTGATCAGACCCCACGCGATGAACGCCCCGATGTTGGGCATCACCATACCGCTCAGGAAGCGGCCGAATACTTGAATACGATCTTTAACGGATAAGTCCTCGGATACTGCTGCTTTCTTCGTTACTGCACTCATTAAGATATCCTCCCTTTGTTACCCCTTTGCTGTCACGCAACAAGGTGTCTTGTCTCACTGAGCATAGTCTTATGAGACTAGGCAATCAATTCAGAGTTGTCAGAATAATGACGCCTCGTGGTCGGACAGGATTGAGGAATGCGTTTTCAGAAGGGGTGATGGGACATTTGACCCAAAATAAAAAATGCCCCTGCACACTGGCAGAGGCACCTTATTGGAAATCAATTTCCTGTTTTGTTGCCAAACGGTCTTATTTACGCGGTGATTTCCACACCATCCTCCTGGGCCTGAATATAGGACACCACGAGGTCAAAGGGCACCGCCGGACTATAAAGATAGCCTTGGTATCTGTCACAGCCCAGTTCATGGAGAAGCTCCCGCTGCCCCTCCACTTCAACGTATTCCGCCACCACGGAATAATTCAGGGATTTCCCCAAGTACACGATGGAGGAGATGATATTGCAGCAATTCCCATTGGACAGAATTTCACGCACCAGGGAGCCGTCCAGCTTGACCGTATCGAAATCATGCTCTTTAAGATACATCAGCGAACTGTGGCCCATTCCAAAATCGTCCATGGCCAATTTGATCCCCAACGCCTTCAACGCCAAAATCTGGTTGATTATCTTCGCGCTTCCGGCCAGGGCCACCTGCTCTGTAATTTCTATGGTCAATGCCTCTGCCCGGATTCCATGCCCACCGATCATCGCTTTAACGCTCTCCGCAAACCCTTCGTTTTCCAGCTGGGCCGCCGTAACATTCACCGACATGGTCATCTCTGAAGAGCCTGCGTCAACCAGCCTTCTTAAATCGCCGCAGGCCGTATCCATAATCCACAAACCCAATTCATCAACGAGATGGGCCTCTTCCGCCAGGGCAAGTACCAAGGGCGGATAGATGTACCCATAGCATGGGTGATGCCAACGCAACAACGCCTCCACGCAGTACACATTCCCTGCATACCGCACCTGGGGCTGATAAAACAGGGAAATCCGGTTATTTTTGAGGGCATGCTCCAAATCCGCCGCCAGAAACCTTGCAACGTTTCCAATATCATCCGGTCGCGCCAGGAAGGTTGAAACCACACCGCGTTCTTCATCCTGCTTAAAGCGGGCATACACTTTATTGAGGTTCTTCCGCATCTGTGCGTCCACCGCCCCCTCCGACACTTTGACAAACGGGATGTAGCACAGGATACCCAGAGCCAGGTTAAATCCCTGCAATATACTGGCATTGATAGAGAGTGTCGACATATAGCCGCTCAGGAAAATCGGGGTTGTCCACTCAACAGCCCGAATCGTATACGGAACGAAGCCACTGAGGGCAGCCCAGTAGGAGACAATTGTCAGGATGATTGGGGTACATAGGAATGGGATGATGAAAATAGGGTTGAGCACCAGCGGAATTCCGAAAATCAAGAGCTCATTGATATTGAAAATCACCGGAATCATCGCCAGTTTTGCCAATCGCTGCTGATTCTTATACTTGCCCACGATCAGAATCGCTCCTAAAAGGCATAAAGTGGTTCCGCATCCCCCCATCAAAACGAAGGTGTCGAAAAATGTCTTCGTGAATATCTCTGTCGGCGCCTTCCCGAAGCTGAGGGCCACCTGATTTTCCGTGAGGGCCGGCACAAACAGGTTCCGTGCCACGGGCTCCAGGATGTTGCTGCCATGCATCCCAAAAAACCAGAATATGTGGACCAGGCCCACAAAGAGAAGAGCGCTCCAAAAGGGGGATTCCACCTGTGCGAAGAGTCCACAGAGAACATCGGAAACGAACTTTGGAATATCCGATATACCAAATAACAGAACCAGAGCCTGGTTGAATCCAGCAAAAAAAGCGATGGTGATCATCGCTGGGTAAATTGCCGTTATTGCATATTGAAACGTGGAGTTGGCCCCGTCCGTAAATGCCTTTATCCTGAAAAGCTTCGCCGAACTGAGTTTTACAAACAGCATTGAAGAGGTCACCGCAACCGCCATAGCGGTGAACACGCCTGTCACTCCCAGATGGTCCACGGAAAATCCGGATTTCCCGATACCGGATACCGCCATAAAACAGCTCAGCGACACCGCAGCCGCAATAATCGGACTGATCCGGGGATTTCCCTGTTCACCGAGTTCCGTCACATAGGAATAACTGATACACAGGGTCATCAGGAGTCCCAGGATATTGAACGTGCCATTCCGAACAAAGAGAAAAACATTCCGCCACTGGCTGCCAAATACTGAATCCATGGCATTCTGGTAAAACGGAATCGGCAGGCTTAGAAAAATAAGCGCCATGGAGCCCACCAGCAGCAGTGGAATCATATAGGTCAAGCCCCGCCTTACAGCAACCAACATGGGTTGATTTTGCAGGGTTTCCTCCAGAGCCGACAGCGCCATGGCTGCCTTTCGGTATAACCCCATATTGCCCCTCCTCATGAATCACGTCATCGCACGGGATCTCTTTCTGAATTCAGAGAGTCTTCTTTCACGCTTTATATAGTTCCTCCTATCTTACCAAAAAACGGGCGCCTCGGAAATAGGAGGCTGCCCGTCAATGGAATTTTGGACAGATTCAAACCATGTCTTCAAGCACCTTTAAAAGCGCATCCATCGCAGCCGCTTCATCCGGCCCATCTACCTGCAGCACCAGTTCCGTCCCCATACCGGCGCCCATGCTGAGGAGTCCCAGGATGGATTTGGCGTTGTAAGGCACGGTGTCCTTGAGCAGGATCACGTCGGATTCAAAACCGGCGGCAGCCTTTACAAAAAAGCTGACGGGCCGAGCGTGGAACCCTGTTTCATTTTTCAAGATGAAACTTTTCCGAATCATTACAGACCTCCATGACTCTCTGCAAGTTAATACCGTCCCATCCGCGCTTCAATAACCTGCGGATCATTCTTGCATTGCGAACGTGTTCCATTTGAGTTAATTTTAGTCTGTTTGTTTTCGATTGCCAAGCGCGATTTTATATAGTGGTGCACCTATGGGCCGCATCCCTCAGATTGCCCTTGGAAATTGATGATTGGAGAACCTTCTCAAGGGTATTAACTACAATCCAAAGGGTTTTTTCTGAATTTTGCGTGAATTTTCCGCAAAGGAAAGGGGGTTTAATTTGATGTGGCATTTAGGTGCATCTATAGTCATGGGCAAACCATACCTATTACTTATTTCAAAAGCACCGATCCGCCCCCCCGCTTCAAAGATCAAGAATGCTGAGAAAGGAGGCCGCGGAAGGCGTGGTTGATCCTGCAGTCACCGTTGCCTGTTCATGTGCATCCGGCAGGATTTATTGCGCGAATATTTTTCGATTATTGCAGGTGTTGACTCCCTAGATGAAGGAAGTGATTTAATGGCGTTAGTGTTGAACGGGATTGACTCAGATACAATTTCCGTCAAGAAAAAGAATATTGAGTTGGTCACCAATCTTGCAGAAGAATTGATCATCAACAAAGTACGGGTAGAAAATCTGAAAAACAGTTTGACAAAGGTAGCCGATGTAAAAATCCTCGAGCACGAGCTTTATATCATCTCAGAGATACAAGATGCGGTAAAACGGCTGAGTTTGTCTGAGCTGAGTACCTTGGCAGAATCAATCGAAGAAGGGGTCCGTCAGGAAAACCTTAATAAGAAAGACCCTGCACAGGTGGCTATTCAGGGGATGGATATCGAAGTCGAGCATACCATCTTCGAATATTTACATCTCATTTTGGGGAATTTAATTAAAAATTATTTCGAGGATGAAGACGCATTTAATGGGTCTCATGCCAACGCACTCAGTGTAAAAGCCCATTCTGACGGAAAGACTCTGACCGTCCTGTTGGAAACCACGAACAACAGCACGCGGTGTGACGCCGCTTGCCGGGTTTTGAGCAAGCGGCAGGTGGACTTGGTAACGCTCAGCGATGAGCAGTTGAGCGAATTTCTTACCGGGATTAAGAACCTCACGCAAATGGACCGGCTCAAGCTGATGAAACCAACCTTGGCTGCGATAAATGGAAGCCTGATTTTCGAGCCGATATCCAGTGAAATCCGGCGCGTAACCATCTGTATCCCCTTGCTGACGGCTGTCATGAAAGGCATGCTGGTCACCGTGGGATCTCACACCATGGCATTGCCGTCGGACTTCATAGAAGCCATTGTCATGCCTAAGAATCTACTGAATTTTGAAGAGAACAAAAACCATGGGCAGGTAATCTATCTGGACAAGATCATTCCGATGATGGACTTAGGGGAATTGATGGGCATCGCCGAGGAAAGCAGCGAAACAACGATTCTGATTGTCAGCGCAAATGGCAGCCGGATTGCCCTCCGAGTAGATTCCGTCATCGATCAGACCGATCTGGTCATAAAGCCCAAGCATTCTATCTTGAGCAACATCATCGAAGTAAAGGGAACAACCATTTTAGGCGATGGTCAAGTAACAATGGTCTTGGATATTCCGGCAATAATCAAGAGCAAAGCGAGGTGAAATCATGCAGGTTCTTATATTTACAACGTCGAACAAAAAATACGCAATTCCAATTGAAATGGTGGAGACGATTGAAAACAATACCCCGTTGACGATTGTTCCCAAATCAAAAGAGCTGATCTTGGGACTTACAAGCATCCGCGGAGGGGTTGTGCCTGTCATCAATGCCGGCACCATTTTAGAGGGAAGCCCCTCTGAGGAATTAAACAAACTGATTGTGGTGAATCACGGAAAAGAAAAATATGCCTTAGCAGTAGAGGACGTGGATGATGTTCTGGAAGTTGAGGACCAGCATATTAAAAGAGTGAATGACGATGAGAGTTTAAGTGTCATCACCTTGGAAGATACGCTTGTTTTCCTTGTTTCGCCACATATATTCGCAAATATATAAACTAACGGAGGGTGTATTCTATGATAAAGGTTTTAAAAAATGGAGAACTGGATCTGGATGTACTTGAAATTGTTGATGTAATCGACTTGGGTGTATTGCAGACATTTCAAGATAACTTTGCAAACGGGATGAATATTGCCAGTGTCACCGTGGACAGAGACGGCACCCCCGTTACGGAGCCCAGCTCGTACACTAAATTTTGCATCGATTTTACCCATGCGACAAAAATTGGCGATGACCGCTGTGCACAATCGCACAAGAAGGCCGGCGAAGAAGCAGCACGTACCGGGAGACCGTATATATTTACATGCCACGCAGGCTTAACCGATTTTGCAGCGCCGATTATTGTGGACGGCATGCTGTTGGGAACAATCCTGGGGGGGCAGATTCTTACCGAAAGGCCGGATGATGACAGTTTCCGTAAAGTTGCCCGGGAGATTGGCGTCGATATCGATGGCTACGTTGCAGCATCCAAAGAAGTATATATGTCACAGGATAAAAATGTGAAAGCCGCTGCAGAAGTTCTTTTTATTGTTGCCAACGCCCTATCGAAAAACGGTTATGAGCAATTGCGCCTCGGTAATATGGCACACACTTTATCCGAAAACATCGGTCATATTTCTGCAACGATGGAAGAACTCAGCGCCTCTTCCGGTGAAGTCATTTCCAATCAGCATCATTTAAGCGAAGAGATTTTGAATGTGAAAAAGGTGTCCGTTGAAATCAATTCCATTCTTGATTCAATCAAGGATATTGCGGACGAAACCAAAATGTTGGGTTTGAATGCGGCCATAGAAGCTGCCCGCGCCGGTGAAGCAGGCCGCGGTTTCGGGGTTGTGGCCACGGAAATCAGAGCCCTCTCACAAGACTCTAAAGCAACAGCTATTAAGATTGCTGAAATGACACGCATTATCCAAGAATCTGTAGACAGCACCATCGAAACTTCTAAATCCACACTGGCAACCACTGAGCAGACAACTGCAGCTATTGAAGAGACCACCGCAAACCTGATGGAGGTTTCCAGCCTTGCAGATGAATTGAATAAGATGGCCACTCATAAGTAAGGTCCGTGATGGGACAGGATGGCTCCCCACAAGTAAGAGCCTTCAACATTAAATTTCCTGAAAACACCTATGCAAACGGGGCGTACCGGATGATCGCCATGATCACCTTGTACGCCCCGTTCAATTGCCGCCTTCTATGTGCACAGCCATTTATGATATATTCTAACCAGAGTGGTAAACTGAAAAACAACAAAAATACCGGAGGCACATCCATGAGCAATGAGATTAAAAAGATTCAGACGGATGATAAACGAAAGCTGTACCAGTACATCAGCATCAAGCAGACCGGCCTGATCTGCGAGGAACCCGACGGGATGGCGAACCTGTGCAACACCGCCGCCCTGCTGTGGCTTCTGATGGATGACATCAACTGGGTCGGATTCTATTTCATGAAGAACGGCGAGCTGGTACTGGGGCCTTTTCAAGGAAAGCCTGCCTGTACCCACCTTTCTCTGGACAGAGGCGTCTGTGGTGCCGCCGCCGCAACCAAGCAGGTTCAGCTGGTACCGGATGTCCATCTGTTCCCGGGCCACGTGGCCTGTGACGGCGCCTCCGCTTCCGAGGTGGTCGTTCCCATCATCGTCAATGATCAGGTGGTCGCGGTTCTTGACGTGGACAGCCCCTTGAAGAATCGCTTTGACAATTTGGATGTCGATGGGCTGAACAAATGTGTGGACCTCTTGGTCAAGTATATCGATTGGGAATTATTGGCGAAGGGTTGGAAAGCGTAAGGAACGCTGAGAGCCCTTGATAGCCGGTGCATCGATCCTTCTGTGGGATCAGACCAGTTCCTTCGCCAGCTCTGCCAGCTTACCGGACAACAGGGTGAGGTGCTGGCTGCCATCTGAAATTTCCGTCGTCTGAGCAGCCTGCTGCTGACTGATTTCAGCGAAGCTCTGGACACCTTCGATCATCCGGTTCACGTCAGCTCGCAGGGCATTGAGGGTTTCCAGGATTTTTACCGAGGATTCCTGACTGCTGGTTGCAAGCTTTCGGATCTCTTCCGCCACCACTGCAAAGCCACGTCCGGCTTCACCTGCGCGGGCAGCTTCGATTGCCGCATTCAGCCCCAGCAGATTGGATGTTTCTGATACGGATTTGATATACCCGATGATATCATCCATTTTCTTGATTTCGTCAGTGACATTCCGGATGTCCAGATTCATGCTGGCAGACCTTGAGGACAACTGTTCAGATGAACCGGAGAGCTGCTCTGAATACCCCTCCATATTCTTCGCATATCCCAACAGATCATTTGCCATGTTCAGGACCACTGTTTCCCGTTCCAGGGACACTGCCACGGACAGGGCACCCGCCAACTTACGGGTACTTCCGTTAATCAGAGGGACCGTATGCGTAATTACAGGAAACCCGTAAAGTTCTGTTGGAATGCGGGCTACCGTACTCTTTTGTGACTGCAGCGCTTTATGAATCCCGCCGTTTTCACGAATGGGATCATTGATGCTCACGTTCATATGGAAGGTTTTTGCCTGCTGCATGGAAAGGTGCTTTTCCAGATCCGTAATCGTAACCGCTACATCCGCCGGATAAAGTTCCGGCAGCAGTTTTGAAATCTGCATCACATTTTCTAAGTATTCCTGATCCGTCATGTGCATGAAACCACCTCGCGCATTTAATTTTTCATCTCATTACTCAAAACGACTGCCATTACACCGCTTCCTCTATAAAATCCAGGGGGAAAACAGATCGGATGGCGGCTATATCCATTTTATCTCATCCAATGAATTTGCGATACGGTTAATCCACCCTGTCAACAGACAAGCTACCACCCCCGCGCATCCTGAACCGATTCCATGACACAGGTGAACACAAACGTACTCCCGGTTCCCGGTACGCTGGACACCGTAATATCCCCGGCCATCAGGGCCGCCAGATTCTTTGAGATGGCAAGGCCGAGACCGGTTCCCCCATACTTCCGGGTGACAGAGTCCTCCGCCTGAGCAAACCGCTTGAATAGTCCGCCGATGTGTTCCGGTGCAATGCCGATACCGGTATCCGCCACCTTGAATTCCAGCCGCATCGATTTCTCTCCCACCGGCTCCAGCACCCTGATTGAAATGACCACACTGCCTTTTTCAGTGAATTTGATCGCGTTGCCGATCAGGTTCGATAGAATCTGCCGCAATCGGAAAGGATCCCCCACCAATTGCTCCGGAATGGCCTCTTCAACAGAGGCTCTGATCTGCAGACCCTTGTTCTCAGCTGCGGGCCGGAACAATCCCAACATCTCTGACAGGACATCCCGCAGATTGAACGGAATGTTCTCCAGCTGTGTGTGCCCGGATTCTGTCTTTGAAAAATCCAGGATCTCATTGATCAGCTTCAGCAGGATCTCTGAGGCCGATCTGCCAATATTCAGGATCTCCGCCTGCTTATCACTTACCCCTTCCATCTCAATGAGTTGAAGGGTGCCAATGATGCCATTGACAGGGGTCTTGATTTCGTGGGACATGTTGGCCAGGAAGTGGTCTTTCGCACTATTCGCGGCTTCTGCCTCCTCTTTGGCCGCCATCAGCTCTGCCACGGCCTGTTTGCGTTCCGTGACATCCGTCATAATGGTGAGGATATGTTCCACCCCCTGCAGGGTTATTTTCTTGGCACTGATTTCTCCAACAATATGTCGGCCGTCTTTACCGATAAATTCCGTTTCCAGATGCTTGCACGCCCCCTTGGCTTCCAAGATGTCCACTATGCGCTTCCGATCGATGGGATTCAGCCACATTTCAACGTCCACGGCCGACTTCCCGAACACCTCTTCCTTGGCATACCCTGACAGAAGCGTGAATTCATCATTCACCGCTACGATGCGCCCATCTGAAAGCCGCGTCAATACAGCAGCTTCGCCCCCCATATTGAAAATCAGCTCGAAGTTTTCTTTGGATTCCTTCATTTCCGCATTAGAGAGTTGATTGATCATCACCACCAGCAGATAGGTGATCAGAAAGGTCATGAAGTAGGGCACCAGATACACCACCGTTTGCCACCCGGTCGGATCCAGCGCACTTTTAATTCCGTCTCCGCACACCACGGAAATGACCCGCCCAAGCCAAAAAATCCCGTAAAATATGAACATGCCTTTCAAGAGCTTTACAGGCCCCTTGATTGGCGCGATGTTGCTCTTTATCATGTTGGCTGCAATCAGCCCCGCCATGACTGTAAACAAGAGGTACAGAACGATGATCCGCATCAGGATCAGATCCATCCAGCAGGTCAGGATCGTAAAGGCAACCAGATAGACCGACCCCACAAGCACCAACGCTCTTCGATTTTCCCGTATACCAACGAAGCGCGAGAGTCCGATGTAAATGAGCATCAGCGCCGATAAATTGAACCCGTTCCCGATGATGATGGCAAGATGCCGGATACCGGCGTGAACCTGCAGCAGCATCAGCAGGCTCCCCAGCACATAGGCAATCAAGCCCGCCGCATAGAAGTTAATGTCCCTGAAACGAGGGCTTGCAGCGGATTGGTAGTGAATCACCATCGCCTGAATCACGCTTGATATGATTGCAAGAATTAGAATCGTTAAGATATCCAGTTGCATCGAATCGAATCCTCCCTCGTAACCGTTTGCCTTAGCCATACATATTCCGTTACCCTATTTACCCGATATTCCGAGCATTATCTCAACCGCTGAATATTTTTATCCCCCCAAAACACTGACACGCCCCGTTAGAAGGCGTGTCAGTGTTTTTCTGTGAGGTACTTCCAATATTTTTTCGGCATCAACTGCCGCTGTAGTTGAGGATTGTTTCGTTCCTTGATGGCGATCCGGCGGAAATATTCCTGCCAATAGGCCTGCATCCGGGTTTCGTCGGCGTGAAGCTTCAAATCCTCCGGCATAGGCACCGCCGCCATATACCAGACTGCCCTATTATAAAACGCCGCGACGCCCCGCCGCGCATCATGTATCACCCAGAGTTGGTCTCCCAGCCGCTGGGTGAAATGGGGCGCCATAAGCATCAGGACATTGAAGTCCGGCTCAATCCGACTGTAAAAAATCCCGCTGTCCAGTTCCATGAACCGCACAAGCCCCAGAAGCCTGTGGTTCTCCCGGGTGACTGCCCGGGAAAGCCGCAGCAGGGGATTCACCGCCGGGTGGGATTCGTGGCCGATACAGGCCGGGCCGGCTTTAAAGGCATACCGGAGGAAGGCGTACACCACAGTGCCGGCGCAGGCATCCTCCGACAGCCAGGCATAGAGTACATGCTCCCGAATTTCCCCGGAGAGTTTCTTCAAAATCGCTTCGTTGACCTTGGCCGATTTCTCCGAATCGGTTTCAATCCAGACCACCTGATCCATCAGGGTTTCCTGCCGATGATCCGGCAGTTCGATCCGGTCTGGTCGGTGCGGACCGTAATAGCCTTCATAGATTGCTGTCAGCAGGCCTTCAAAGGTGGCATCATACAGGAAGGTGATCATGAGATGCCTCCTTTATCAATCTAGAATTTAAAAAGTCTGTCTTCGCGAGCATAGCGCGGCGATCTCTCCCTTGCATTCAAGATGCTTGTTAATCCGTAAAATCAAAACATAAGGGAGAGATTGCCGCGTCATTGCATTCCTCGCAAAGACAAGATTGGGACAAGGGCCTGATTGCCACTAAGTTCGTCGCGTAGCGCCGCCGGATAGAGTTCAAACATGCTGATTTGGGCAGGGTTCAGCTTTCGGGCATCCGGGTCCGCCAGGACCAGCCGGTTGCGGATCAGGATGGCATCCCCATCGCCTTCCCCATGGTATTTGCCGTTGCACAGGAGGAAATATTTCGCCCGCTTCAGCACCACCCCCAGCTTCTTTAGATCGTCGTAGCTAAGCCGTGCAAAACGGCGGGATGCCACAATCCGCCGGGCCGTGACCACCCCGATGCCCGGCACCCGCAGGAGCATCTCGTATTCTGCCCGGTTCACCTCCACCGGGAACAGGGCCAGGTTCTTCAGGGCCCAGTTGGCCTTGGGGTCCACCTCCGGATCAAAATTGGGGGCCTCCCGGGTCAGCAGCTCTTCGGCCCTGAATTTATAGAACCGCATGAGCCAGTCCGCCTGATAGAGCCGATGCTCCCGGAGCAGGGGCGCTTTCACCGTGGCTGGCAGCAGGGGATTATCCTGGACCATGGGCACATAGGCGGAATAGTACACCCGCTTCAGTTCCAGCCCCCTGTACATGGCTTCGGAAACCCGGATGATGCTGTAATCGGAATCCCGGGTGGCCCCTACCATGAGCTGGGTGGTCTGCCCCGCCGGGACATACCCCGGTGTTCCCCGGAACCTCTGCCGCAGGTCCTTACTTTCGATGATCTGCTCCTTGATATGCTCCATGGGGAGCAGGATGCTTTTCTGATCCTTTTGGGGCGCCAGCAGCTTCAGCCCTTTGTCGGAGGGCAGCTCCAGATTGAGGCTCATCCGGTCCACATACCGGCCCGCTTCGTCCAAAAGCCGGTAATCCGCTCCGGGGATTCCCTTCATGTGGATGTAGCCGTTGAACCGCTCCTCTTCCCGCAGCTTCTTCACCACGGCAACCATCTGCTCCATGGTGCGGTCCGGACTCCCCATCACCGCAGAACTGATGAACAGCCCTTCAATATAATTGCGCCGGTAAAAGCCGATGGTCAGCTCCACCAGCTCCTCGGGCGTGAAGCTGGCCCGGGGGATGGCAGCGGACCGGCGGTTCACACAGTAGGAACAGTCGTAGGCACAGTCATTGGAATACAGGATTTTCAGCAGAGAGATGCAGCGCCCGTCATCGGACCAGCTGTGGCAGATCCCCGGCATGGCCGCATTGCCAAGACCGCCCTTCCTTGCTGAGCGGTCGCTGCCGCTGGAGGAGCAGGACACATCATATTTGGCGGCATCCGCCAAGATGCCCAGTTTATCATACAGATTCATCTCATCACCACCACCATTTTGTAGCGAACGTATGTTCTTGTTTCATCATACCGCTTTCCCGATAGTTTGTAAATCCGTTATCTTTGAAAACCTCCGCCACGGTGAATGACTTGTCTTAAGCTGCACCCCGTGAGGTCTTCCATTGTCTCTCAGCCGCCCATGGTCTGGATGGGGCCTTTCATGGCGATGCTGACCAGTAGATCCGTGAGTTCCTCCGGCGTGATCGGCGTGCCGGATTGCACCCAATAGGCAACCACGTTGATATTCGCTGAAAGAATGTACTCCAGCACGCAGGCTTTCTTCACCAGCTCCTTTCCCCGGGCGGCCCCCAAAACGGTCTGGAAACGCCGGTTCAAGTTGCCCTTGAACAATTGATCGATGGCTTCCTTGAAACTGGAACGGGAATGGGTACTGAATAGAACTGCGAACAGGCCCGCATTGGAATGGATATACCTCAGCACGGGTCGCAGAAACTCCGCAAAATCCGCCATATCCGTTGGCGAGTAGGACAGAAGATCGGCGTTCCGGGTCAGGTAGGCCAAGGTTTCAATTTGCTCCTGTTCGATTGCACCAACCAATTCGTCCAAATCTTGATAGTGCAGATAGAACGTGCCGCGGTTGATTCCTGCCGCCTCCGTCAGCGCCTTGATGCTGATCTGCTCCAGGGGCTTTTCCGCGTACATCTGGAGGAATGCCGTTCTGATTTTCGCCCGTGTTTTTTTTATTTTCCCGGAATCGCTCATAGACCCTCTTTCAATGTTTTTTTTAGTGAAATCGACGCTTTTAAGCGGGGTGTTCATTCCCCTTTGCGCTGCTCATGTTATAGTTTGAGTATAAATCAACACCGTGTCGTTTTCAACTAGCATGATTTCCACCGTGTAAAAACCTGAATATGAGCGCTCGCCAATCCTTTGCATGACTGGGAAGGCATTTACAGAGAAGGCGGCGCTCTTTCAGAATAGAAAAAAATGATCATTTGAGAGAGAATATGCGACATCCGATCGATGAATCAAAGGAGAAAAGACGATGCAAAAGAAACTGATTCCAATAGCCCTGCTGGTCATTGCCCTGGCCGCCGGAGGCATCCTCTTGATGACCCAGGGAAAGGATGCCGTCACGATGGCCTCCCTGGAAAAGAACAGCCTGCTGACTGCCGATACGGTGAACACATCCTTTCAAGGCGTGGGAGGGCGCGTTGTCTCCATCCCGGTTGCCGAGGAACAGATGGTGAAAGCCGGCGATGTCCTCATGGCACTGGATCAGGCCGATATCGATCTGCAGATTTCAAAGTTACAGACCGACATCAAGCAGCAGGAGGTCAAGATCCAGCAGGCCATCAATCAGGTGACCCGCCCTGAGGATCATCAGCGGCAGATTTTAGCGGTCGAATCCGCCCAGAAGGCTTTAGATCTGGTTCAGATCAATTACGACCGCAGCAAGGCACTGTTCGATTCCGGAGTCCTTGCACAAGCCGCCATGGATACCATCAGCAACCAACTGGAGCTGGCGAAAAACACCGTATCCCAGCAACGAACCCTGGCCAATAAACTGGGTGCCCAAGTGGATACCGATGGACGCAATTATGCCTTCACCATTGATCTCCTTCAAACTCAAAAGGAGTCCTTGGGCATCCAGCTGCAAGGGCTGGCACTTCAAAAACAGCGGAGCGTTCTGAGAGCGCCGTCCTCAGGAAAAATCACCCGGATCATCCCCAAGGCGGGAGAGAACATTGCTGCAGGCGCTGTCGCCGTCATGATTCAATCGGACCAGCTGTACTATAACCTGTATGTGGACGAAACCCAGGTCTCTCAATTTAAAGCGGCGGGAACGGTTTCTGGGTATCTGCCTGCCCTGAGGAAAAATCTGACGGGCACCGTTCACACCATCAGCTCGGCTCCCCAATATGCAAGCATGCGGATGAGCCGCGAGAAAGGGCAGGCCGACACCAGTGTCTTCCTCATTCGCGTGGATGTGCCCGTTTCTCAGGATCTTCTTCCCGGCATGACAGTGGAGGTGAACACCGTTGAAGGCAACAAGTGACGAGTGGCGGCAGATCCTGTCCGGCAAGTTTATCCTGATGGTCTTGATCGTTCCCCTGATCATTGCGGTGGCATTCGGGTATATTTTCAAAAACAGCACCCTCTATGAGGTCCCCCTGGCCGTGGTGGATCTGGATCACAGCGCGGCCAGCCGGCTGTTGATCGGCAAATTGGATGCATCGCAGTACATTCAGGTTCGAGACGTGTATGACAACACCGTGGATTCCGACATTCTGCTTTATAATGAACGCTATTCCGGGATCCTTTATCTGCCCGACGGACTGGAAGTCGCTGTGATCCAGGGCAGACCCATCAATCTGGGTCTGAACATCGACATGACCCTGGCCGCCGGAGCCAATGCCCTGCGCAGCGGCGTCACGGAGGTCATCGGCACAGAAAATGCCGGAAAAAGCGCTGCTTCTCTGGTTTTGGAAACCCGTCTGCTGTATAACCCCACCAATCTCCCCCTGATGAATATGGTCATGCTGTTTGTGAATATCGCTCTGCTCGTTCTCCTGGGGCTCAGCACCATGAAGATCGTGCCCCGTCTCCGTGAAACCGGCGAACTTCAAGGCGCTCTGGAAAGCCCTATGGGGTTGATCCTGCGAACACTTCCCTACGCGTGCATCGCCACCGTTTCCTTCCTTTTTGTGATTGGCACCCTCAAGCAGGCAGGCGGCCTGCGCATGGAAGCCAACTGGCTGCAATTATCGGTGCCGGTGCTCCTCTACATGCTGGCCACCAGTCTGATGGGCCTGCTGATCGGGTGGTCAGCCTCCACCGCAGCGAAGGCCGCCGACCGGGTGCTGGTTATCACAATGCCCTCGTTCCTGCTCAGCGGTGTTCAGATCCCCTATGCCATGCTGCCTGAGCCTTTACAGTGGCTCAACCAGCTCCTGCCGCTCTCCCTGCACTTCAAATTTCTAAGGGGAATGGGTTTCAAGGGCGGCGATCTCAGCTCTTTCCTGCCGGAATTAGGCCATTTTACCCTTCTGATCGGCGTTTTCACGTTGGGGATCACGCTGATGATCATGAAAGAAGTGAACTCTCAGCGCATCAGAAAACTACCTGCCAATTAACCTTTTACAGGGTTCAGTTGACCAATGCATACCAATTGAAAACCAATATCTTCAAATTAGGAATGGCACATCAAAATTTGATGCGCCATTCCTTTATATTTCAACGTATGTAAGAATTCTATTACATGAATGGCACATCTGACTGCTAGACCCTACTCCAAAAGCTATCTCTGCGCCAACTACAATTCCAAGTATGCCATGATCCTAGTCACAATTCTGAGGCCGATTCATAACTTCTGCAAGATTCACGACTCCAGTCCGGAACCTTCCCCCGCACAAAAACCTGGCATCGCGGACAAGGCGTTTGATTTGGAGGACATTCTTTAGATGAATTATTAGAAGGGTTATGCGTAGTTTCTATAAATGGATGATCTCATAATTACAACGCTGTAAATAAAAACTGCAGGTGATGGTCACTCCCCCACAATGTTACACAATTTCTGCTGGACCCCAAAATGGAGACCTTGGAACAAAGACCGGGGACACTGATAAATCGTATGGATTGAATACCGTCATTTATTTTATAGACAAAGTCTGAGCATTGTATGATTTGATTGTTGTCAATGATACCGAAAGGGTATAATCATATTAATAAGGCCATCGACAATCCGCGAAACGGGACTATGCATGGCGAGGGACGTGATTAGTATGTTGAATGTTTTTCTGATTAATGTCTATATAACGTTGGCAATGACTGCGGTCTACTACCATGTGTATAGAATTAAAAGTGAATCCTTTGTTCGGCATCCAATCGTATCCAGAGCGGGGTTTGGATTAATCAACGGGTTTATTGGTTTCCATCTCATGCTGAACAGTATCACTGTGGGTTCGGGTACGATTGTTGATTTGAGAAATGTCATGGTGATAATCAGCGCCATTGGCGGCGGGCCCTTATCTGCCATTATAACTGCATTTATCATTGGGGCTATGAGGATTTGGCATTGGAGTGTCACACCAGGGTCGGTGGTGGGATTTGTTGCGGTTGTTATTTTGGCGCTGGGTACCAGCTATTCATCTCGCAAAGATATCGACTTTAAATCAAAATGGATCGAATGTTTTATCTGGAATATAGGAGTTAGTGGTATATCTCTATCCTACCTGCTGTACAACTCCCCCAATTTCTTAAAGATCATGTCCGTTTTTGTTTTTTCCACTACCGTCGTGTCGTATTACCTCTATTGGCTGATTAGCTATTACATCGATTTTCACGAAAACTATTCGCGTATATCCAAGGAAACCACTAATGATTTTCTGACAGGCCTGAACAATGTTCGAGGATTTGATATAGAATTCAATAAAGCGATAAACCGCTGTTCGCGGAAAGGAGAGCGACTGGCCTTTCTACAAATTGATATCGATTTTTTCAAACATGTCAATGACACTTATGGACATGCAACAGGAGATGTTGTTTTAAAGAGATTCTCAGAGTTACTTATCGAGGCTTGCCGGTCGTTTGATATTATTTCTCGGAATGGCGGAGAAGAGTTTTCTGTTATTTTACAAGACTGCCCAGCAATTCATGCTGTTGAAGTTGCTGAGAGAATTCGAAAAACAATTGAAATGACTGAGTTTCATATTAACCATAGTGAGCCGATACATATTACTACATCAATTGGCGTATCCGCATATCCCGACTATGTCAAAAACCCAGAGTTGCTCATCGAAAATGCCGACAAAGCACTCTATCAGGCAAAACAGAGCGGAAGAAACAAGGTTGTTCTGTATGAGGAACTCGTTCTAAATTTGGATCAACGATGATTTCGGTATAATTCCACCTAAATAAAAGGCTCTGGATAAATTCACATATCCAGGGCCTTTTTGCATGATTTTTAAATGTGTGCCTGCTTTTCCGATGCCGGTTCTCTGTTATAAGTACCCCCCCACCGGTTATGCTTCAGAGGCCTCGTTGTTCAAGAAAAACAATCCTTTTATGTGTCATTTCAATTGTGTATTTCTGTTTGGTTTCGGACTATTCTTCTCGATATGCACCGGTCAACTGAACCCGGAATTAACCTTTGGGCCGGTAGTTTTTATTTGTATCCACCTCAGCCGATCAGACGTTTTTTCATTCCCCGGGAAGCCAACAGTCCGAACACCGCAATGAAAGCGACGCAGTAGACCAGGTCCCAGAGCAGTCCGGCTTCCAGCAGCCTCGGAACGCACAGCGCCCTTGCCAGCCGCACCACATGGGTGAGGGGGATCACTTCTGCGAAAAACCGCAGGGAGGCCGGCAGATTCTCCAAGGGAAACACCACGCCGGAAAAGAAGAACATCGGCGAGAGCAGACCGGTGAAAAAAAAGTTGAAGTGGTTGATGTTCCGTACCAAGGAGGTGATGAACATGGCCAGAGCACCGAACATGATCCCCGTGAGGAAGCCCACAAAAACCGTCAGGATGCTGAGGGGATAGCTGATGATGCCCGCCGCCCAGATCACCGCCAGCACGGCGAAGGAAAAGAAGAAACCCTTCGTGCCGACGAAAAAAATCTCCCCGGCGATCAGATCCTCTGGGGACAGGGTGGCGCCCAACATCCCATCATACACGTGGTCGAACTCCAGCCGGATGAATGTGCCATAGGTGCACTCCATGGCGGCGGCAAACATGGCGCTGGTGACGATGAGACCGCTCCCTAAAAACAAGGTATAGCCGATATCTCCGGTATTCATGGCTGTGCCCATCCCGATTCCCAGCCCCGCCAGGTAGATCAGGGGTTCCATAAAGGGAGGAAACGCATTGCTTAAAAAATTGCTGGTGTATACCCGGTAATGCCTGTACCATACGCTGAGCAGCCGCCGGTGCCAAACCGGAGGACTATAGGTTTCATTGTAGTTCATTGAGGCTCCTCCCTGTCACTTTAAGGAAAAGATCTTCCAGATTGGAGTGGCGGATATAAAAATCCACCTCCCGAAGGCTTTCTCCCAGCTGAGTGAGCCGATCCTGCCCATCGCTGAAAATAAAAAGCGTGTCCATATGGATTTCCTGCCGCAGACCGGTTGCCGCAATACAGGCCCCCAACCCGGCATTTTCCCCTTTCACGCCATACACCTCCATGACGAACCGCTCCAGGTTTTCCTTCAGCAGGCTCCGGGGATTCCCTTCCAGGATTTTTCGGCCCTTATCCATGACGATGAGCCGGTCGCAGATCTGAAAGGCCTCCTCCATGTAGTGGGTGGTCATGAGGATGGTGACCCCCTGCTCCTTCAATTCCCGCAGCTTGTTCCAGATCAGGTGCCGCACCTGGGGGTCCAGCCCGGTGGTGGGTTCGTCCAGAATCAGGATCCGGGGATTGTTGATCAGGGCCCGGGCAATGGTGAGCCGCCGCTGCATGCCCCCCGAAAGCTCCCGGACATTGGATTTTGCCTTCTCCTGGAGCTCCATGAAGGCCAGGAGCTCGTCGATGCGTTTCTTTGCCACCGCCGTGGGGATGCCATAGAATTTGGAGTAGACCAGCAGGTTATCAGTGACATTCAGCTCCTGATCCAAATTGTCCTGTTGGGGCACAATGGCGGAGAAGGTCTTGATGGTCAGAGCGTCTTTCCCGGGGTGGCATCCGAAGATATCGATGACCGTTCCGGAATCCCTGTCCGGATCCGTTTTGCCGTAGAGGATCTTCATGCTGGTGGTTTTCCCCGCCCCGTTGGGGCCCAACAGGCCGAAGCATTCCGCCTGGTCCACATGGAATTCCAGATTATCGACGGCTTTGAGGCTGCCGAAGGTTTTATTCAGATTTTTAATGGTGACTGCACGGGTGTTCATGGGGTGCCTCCGTTTTCAGTGTCACTGCTCGGTGTTCCGGTCAAAAGCCTGATTCCCCCTCAGTTTATCGCATTTTACAGTCTTTGGGATAAGAAATTTATGTTATAATTCAGGCAACTCTCGATGACAAAGGATGGATCCTATGCTCCTTAAAAAAGAACTGTTCATCATGCTCCTTGCATCCGCCCTGATAGCCGGGTGCGCCGCCGCCGAGCCGCTACCGGCCCCATCAGCCGCAGCTCCCCTCCCAGCCGTCCCGGCGGTTTCAGAACCCGCCCCGCCGGAGGAATACCACCTGAAGCTGACGGCCGTAGGCGACATCATGTGCCACAAGCTGCAGTACGAGGCGGCGCACACGCAGGCGGGCTACGATTTCCGGGAGTCCTTCAGCCTCATCAAACCCGAGCTGGCCGACTCCGATCTGCTGATCGGCAACCTGGAGACCACCTTCTCCGGGAAAGACAAGACCTATTCGGAATATCCCACCTTCAACACCCCGGATCCTTTTGTGGATGCCCTGACGGATATCGGTGTCGACATCGTCACCACGGCCAACAATCACTCCCTGGACCGGCATTTCTACGGCCTCAGCCGCACCCTGGACATTCTGGACCAGGCCGGCATCGAACACACCGGCACCTTCCGCACCCCGGAGGAGGACCGGATTCTGATCACGGAGAAGAATCATATCCGAACGGCCCTCATGGCCTACAGCTATGGGACCAACGGCATCGCCCTGGACACCGGCAAGGAATTTTCCCTGAATCTGATTGATGAGGCGAAAATCCGGGCCGATATCCGCACCGCCCGGGAGAAAAGTCCGGATCTGATCATCGTCTCCCTGCATTTCGGTCAGGAATACCAGCAGCAGCCCAACGACACGCAAAAGGCCTTGACCGCCGCCTGCTTTGAGGAGGGGGCCGACATTGTTCTGGGAACCCATCCCCACGTGGTCCAAGGCCAGGTGCTGGCCCCTGTCACGGACAGGTACGGCGTGACGAAGAACCGGTTCGTGGCCTATTCCCTGGGGAACTTCATCTCTGCCCAGCGGACCGAGCCCCGGGCTGCCGGTGTCATCGCCCATCTGGACATCTTGAAGAAAGAGGGGGTGACCACGGTGCAGGCTGTCAGTTTTGTCCCCACCTGGGTAGACCAAAGCCCCGGAAACGGCAGTAAAACGTTCCGGATCCTTCCGATCCGGCAGGTGCTGGACGCCCCCGCCGGTTACGACCTGCTCAACGACAAGGATCTTTACAAATTGAACCGCTCCTGGAATTACGTAACGGGGGCTTTGGGGATATAATTGCGTAAAACCCGCAGAATCAGGTATGAATGGACCAGACCCCGCCGTTTCTCCCTCTGAACAGTTGAAAGGAGCACCCATGCCGACTTCTCATAAAGCCACCCAGCCCCTGAAGATCTTAGAGATCGATCCTTGGATCAAGCCCTACGAGAAAGACCTGCGCCTGCGGATGGATCGATACGCTCACATAAAAAAAGCGCTCCTGGGAACGCATCCGAGCTTCAATGCCTTTGCCAACGGCCATCACTATTACGGCTTTCATCGCTCCGATACCGGCTGGCACTACCGGGAATGGGCACCGGATGCCGAAGCCCTGCACCTTATTGGGGATTTCAACGGCTGGAACGGGGAATCCCATCCCCTGCAGCGGCACCCGGACGGCTCCTGGGAGCTGTTCCTCCCTGGCCGGGAGGCCCTGCCCCATCTCTCCCGGGTGAAGGTGCGGGTCCGTTCCCATGGCAAGACCCTGGACAGGATCCCCCTCTACATTCGGAAAACGGTTCAGGACCTGGTCACCCATGATTTCAGCGGCCAGATCTGGATGCCCGAAACGCCGTTCCAGTGGACCGATGGCGGTTTCCGAAACGATTCCCGGGAACCCCTGTGCATCTACGAGGCCCATGTGGGCATGGCCCAGGAAAAGGAGGCCATCGGCACCTACCGAGAATTCGCCGATATCACCCTGCCCCGGATCAAGGCCAGCGGCTACAACACCGTCCAGCTGATGGCCATCATGGAGCATCCCTACTACGCCTCCTTCGGCTACCACGTCTCCAATTTTTTCGCCGTCTCCTCCTGGTTCGGCACCCCGGATGATCTGAAATACCTCATCGACACCGCCCATCGTCTGGGACTCCGGGTGCTAATGGATATCGTCCATTCCCACGCGGTGAAGAACATCGCTGAAGGGATCAACGAGTTCGACGGCACCGTGCACCAGTTCTTCCACCGGGGGGCCAAGGGCGATCACAGCGCCTGGGATTCCAAGCTGTTCAACTACGACAAGCATGAAGTGATGCACTTTCTGCTCTCCAACATCAAATTCTGGCTGGACGAATACCATTTCGACGGCTTCCGGTTCGATGGGGTCACCTCCATGTGCTACCACGACCACGGCCTGGGCACCAGCTTCGACGATTACAGCAAATACTTCAGCCTGAACACCGATGTGGAAGCCCTGACCTACCTGCAGTTCGCCAACGAGCTGATCCGGGAAATCCGTCCTGATGCCATCAGCATTGCCGAGGATATGAGCGGCATGCCCGGCATGTGCCTGCCCATCGCGGCGGGCGGGATCGGCTTCGATTACCGTCTGGCCATGGGAATGCCGGATTTCTGGATCAAGATCCTGAAATCCCCGGATGAAAAGTGGGATATGCTCCAGCTGTGGCATGAGCTGACCACCCACCGGCCCCAGGAAAAACGGATCGGCTATGTGGAATCCCACGACCAGGCCCTGGTGGGAGACAAGACCCTGATCTTCCGGCTGGCTGATAAGGAGATGTACACCAACATGGCCAAGGATCGCCAGAGCCTTGTGATTTCCCGGGCCATGGACCTGCACAAGCTGATCCGTTTCGTTACCCTGGCGTTGGGCTGCGACGGCTACCTCAATTTCATGGGCAACGAGTTCGGCCATCCCGAATGGATCGATTTCCCCCGGGAGGGCAACGGCTGGAGCTTCAAGCACTGCCGCCGGCAGTGGAGCCTGGCGGATGACCCCTTCCTCCGGTATGAATTCCTGTACCGCTTCGACCGCGAGATGCTGGCCTTTGTCCAAGCCGCCAGCCTTTTGGGAGAGCTGCCCCACGCCCTCTGGCTGGATCAGCACAAGAAAATCCTGGCATTCCGGAAGAAGGACCTGGTCTTCCTCTTCAATTTCCACCCCACAGATTCCTTTTCAGCGTTTCCTCTGCCGACCCACCAGCACGGTGACTACCAGGTGGTCTTCGACAGCGACAGCACCGCCTTTGGCGGACAGGAACGGATTTCCCATGAACACCGATACCCAGCCGGGCCTCTGCCCGATCAGCCGGACACCACCGGCATTCTCATCTATACCCCCTGCCGCACCCTGCTGGTCCTTCAAAAGATCACATGATATGAAGCACAATGCCCCATGTCTCCTGGAAATCCAGGGATCATGGGGCATTTAAGCGTTCGCCTCTTGAGAGCCATAATCCGACAGCCGCTCCGGCCCCCGAATGATCCGCCGGACAACCTGGAGCCGCCCGGCTTCATCCGGCAGGATGCGCCATTCGATCAGCTGGATCTCTCCGTTTGCAATCTCCAGCCCCGTGATATTCCGGGGCCGTACACAGGACCCTGAATTGAAATAGGGATCCTGGTCCGGCCGGGAAAATTTAGGCCGGTGGGTATGACCGATGATCAGCAGGTGGTGGGTTTCCTTGACCCACTTGACGAAGCGCCTTTCTATCTTGTGGCGCTTGTGCATGTTCTTGGCCGGACTGGCCGGGTTATGAAAGCCGATGATGTGCATGTACCGCCAGAAATACCGCATCCAGAACTGGCTGAGCCGCCAGAGCTGGTCGTTCAGGAGATCCCCCTGATGCCCGTGGGCCACATACAGCATCTGTCCCGAAGGACTGTATTCCAGAATCACCGCCTCATGGGTGATGATTCCGTCAAACAGCGGAACCTGCTCTCCGGTGTACTCATCCCGATAGGTATGCAGGGTATCCTTAACGGCCTTGTCAT
This sequence comes from uncultured Peptostreptococcaceae bacterium, assembly GCA_964424355.1. Taxonomy (GTDB): domain Bacteria; phylum Bacillota; class Clostridia; order Peptostreptococcales; family Acidaminobacteraceae; genus CAZEHS01. The sequence continues at coordinate 129,168 of CAYRIO010000005.1, read as the reverse complement.
CCTTGAACTGCATGTTGTGGTTCCCGTAAATCATCAGGTACCGGTCTGCCAGATGGAATTTCTGGATCAGATCGTAAATGTCCCCATGGGCGAACCGGATATGGCTGAACCGGGCGTGTTCCCAGAGTTCATCCCCATCCCCATTCTCAATGAAGGTGTACCCGTTCTGATAATAGTACTCCAGGGCATGGAGCACCAGATTCTGATTGTGGGCGAACTCATCGGAGATGCTGTTATCCCCCCGATGACAGTCGCTGAGGATGATGAACCGGTGGGAATCATCGAAGGGAATGATGGGAGCTCTTGAAAATGCCTGGTCCAGCCGCTTATTCGTAAACATTCGATCACCTCGGATATTCTGAAAGACATCCCATGCATACCCATTAAACACGCCCTAAAACACGTACGGCCCTGGATATTCCAAGGCCTGTACGGGTTCTATCATTTTCAGATCATGCCAGTTCCAGTACCACGGGACAATGATCGCTTCCCAGAACTTCCGGCTGGATACCCGCATCCTTCAGCCGGGGTTTCAGCCCTTCGGACACGATGAAATAGTCGATCCGCCACCCGATATTCTTTTCCCGGGCATTGGCGAAATTCGACCACCAGGTATAGGCATCCGTCCGATCCGGATAAAAATAGCGGAAGCTGTCCACAAACCCTGCCGCCAGGAGCTCTGTCATCTTTCCCCGTTCCTCGTCGGTGAAGCCCGCATTTTTCCGGTTGGTCTTGGGGTTCTTGATGTCGATTTCCTGATGGGCCACGTTCAGGTCCCCGCAGAGGATTACCGGCTTTGTCTTCTCCAGCTCTTTGAGGAAGGCGCGGAAATCGTCCTCCCAGGTCATACGGTAATCCAACCGGAGCAACTCTTTCTTTGAGTTGGGCGTGTACACCGTCACCATATAGAAATCGTTCATCTCCAGGGTGATGACCCGGCCCTCCTGATCATGCTCCTCAGCGCCGAGGCCATAGCGTACGGACAGGGGTTCCTGCTTCGTGAAGATGGCCGTGCCGGAATAGCCCTTCTTGACGGCGTAGTTCCAGTACTGGTGGTATCCTGGGGTTTCCAAGACAATCTGCCCTTCCTGCAATTTGATTTCCTGCAGGCAGAGGATGTCGGCGTCCACGCCGCTGAAATAATCCATGAATCCTTTTCCTACACAGGCCCGCAGGCCATTTACATTCCATGATATCAGTTTCATCGTCTTCCCCCGTTCACCTGTAATGGGTGCCTCTGAAAGCACCGTTTGACTCCATTATACACGGATTTGAACAAAACCCCCGGATTTAACACCGGGGGCGATCACAAGCATCATTCTTGCTTTCAAGCCTGCAGACCCGCCGCATTGAGGAAGTTCCAGGGCTTGTTGTAATGGGGCTGGAAGAAGAAATCCACAAAGCCCAGCTCATCAATGGTCAGCTTGGTCTGAATGGCCAGGGATAGGGTGTTGATGGACTGGGTCAGATCTATCTCTGATACGATCTGGGCCCCCACGATCCGCCGGGATTCCTTCTCATAAACCACCTTCAGCAGCAGTTTTTCTGATGTGGGCATGAATTCCGGCCGGTAGCTGTCATTCACGGTGACACTTTCAACCGCTGCCCCGCCGCAGAGCCCCGCGCCCTCCTCGGTCAGGCCGGTGGAGGCGATGTTCAGGTCGTAGATCTTGATGCCGGAGGTCCCCTGCGTGCCCATGTACTTCACCGTGGGTGCCTTCAGATTCCTGGCAACCAGGGTCCCCATCCGCACGGCGTTGGTCGCCAGCGGAATGTAGCCTGCGGTTCCTGTAGGATTATAGTGAATCGCGGCACAATCCCCGGCTGCGAATACATCCTTCTGAGAGGTTTCCATGTAGGCGTTCACTACCAGCGCCCCGCCAGAAAGCATCTCCAGCTTGCCTTTGAAAAGATCCGTATTGGGTTTGAAGCCGATGCACAGGATCACCAGGTCCGCCTCATAGCGCCCTTTGTCGGTAACAACCGCGGTGACCTTGCCACCGGCCCCTTCAAACTTTTGCACCGTCTGACCCAGGGCCAGCTTGATCCCATGACCGCTCATGGCGGCCTCCGCTTTTTCAGTGAACTCCGGATCCAGGTATTTGCTCAGGACCCGGTCTGAGGAATCAATCAGCGTCACCTCTTTGCCGTTCATTTCAAAGGCCTCTACCAGCTCAACCCCAATGTATCCCGCCCCCACCACTACAATTTTCCTGGCGGTTTTAGTTTTTTCAATGATGACATTGGCGTGGCTGTAATTCTTGGACAACACGATGTTGTCCAGATCAATCCCCGGAATCGGGGGGGTGATGGGCCAGGATCCTGTGGTCAGGACCAGCTTGTCGTAAGTATCCTCCAAGATTGCTCCCGTCACCAGGTTTCGGACAGTCAGCCGTTTTTCGGCAAAATCCACCGCCTCCACATCATGCTGCATCCGGGTCGTCACCCACATATCCGCCAGCTTTTCCGGCGAACTGTAAAACAAGCCTTGGGAATCCTTCACCACACCGCCGACATACAACGCGATGCCGCAGGATAAGAAGGAGATGTTATCATTGCGCTCATAGACGGTAATCTGCGCATCCGGGTAAAGCTTGGCAATATTCACAATAGCTGCGGTGCCTGCATGGGTACATCCGATGACTGCTACTTTCATAGAGGGCCTCCTGAGGGTCTGTTCATCATGATTCAAAAACGGCTTTGCTTTGTCAAACATTTCACTTACTTCATGCCCCTATTTTAGCACAGCCGACAATTATTATCTATATATATTTGTAATCATTACATTTTTTAGCGATAAAAAAAGACTGCACCTGCACAGTCTTTTCATCTTCGTTAAAGGGCTTTATTGGTCTCTTCTGCTTCCGAAGCATCTTCAACGGCTGATACGGCTTCAGTGTGACTGATTGTCGCTTCCGCCTCTGCTTCACCCTCTTCAACAGGAACCACAGCCTCAACGACGGGGGTTTCTTTGGTTTTCATACCAATCATCAGCCAGATCCCCACGATGATTTGCACCACCAGCACCAGATAATTCGGCAGGACCGCTTTCAGGACATATCCGGCGCTCTCAGGGGATGAAAGCCCCGCTACCAGATCCTGAAACCCGAAGTAGATTGGAACCACCAGATTGTAAAGGCCTGCGAAGAGCATCAGGCCACCGAAAATTGCCCATTCCGTTGCTTTTCTCTCCGGTGCGGCAGCGGCCCACTCCGGTGCTGTCGCTGCCAGCGCCGTGTTCTTGCCCCGACTCCAGCTGAGTAGTGCCGTACCGATCATCATCATCACCAGGAACGGAAGCGCTTGCTTCCCAATGGCGGCATACAGCTCGCCATTCATGGCTTCCGCCGTGAGCTGGCCTGTCAGGACCGCCGAGACAATGCCCGCACCCAATTTGCCCAGCAGATCGAACGCATAATTTCCCACCAGAAACAGCCCCAGGACCCCCGCGGTTGTTATCAACTTCATTTGCTTCTGCATCAAAATCCTCCTTAAATTATCAGTCCGCTGTCATTCTAGCGGATACACGCCTGCTAAACAACTTTATTACCCGGATGTTACCGACTTGTGAACATTATTTGAACGTTTCGATTGTAATGGTCTTGATGATTACCGGCGTTTCCGGTTTTCCGCCTCCGGCAGCCTTGACCGCAGAAATCTTATCCACCACATCCATGCCTTCGTAGACCTGCCCGAACACGGTGTGCTTTTCATCCAGCCATGGGGTTCCCCCCAGCTTGTTATAGGCAGCTATCAGATCCGCCGGGTATTCGAATTTTTCCATCAGATTGTTCATGTCCTTCTTCATTGCTTCTGCTGGAAGCTGGACAATGAAAAATTGACTGCCATTGGTGTTCGGACCGCTGTTGGCCATGGAAAGCGCCCCTCTGAGATTATGGGCCTTCGGACTGAATTCATCGGCAAACGGCTTACCCCAGATACTTTCGCCACCGGTGCCATCCCCCTTGGGGTCGCCTCCCTGGATCATGAAATTCGCCATCACCCGATGGAAGGTGAGGCCATCGTAGTAGCCCTTTTTAGCCAATCCGGTGAAGTTCTCCACGGTCTTGGGGGCAACCTCCGGCATCAGCTTCACCTTAATGACACCCAGGCTGGTATCCAAAACCGCCACCTGTGCCCCGGCAACCGGTGGGTCCAGCTGGGTGAGATCCGATTTCTCCTGAGCCGCTGCGGCTGCAGGCGCCTGTTCTGGCTTGCTGCAAGCTGGCAGCAGCACCAGCGCGGCCATCAACAATAATACGATTCCTCTTTTCATGTTCTTTCTCCCCTCATTTCCATAGTTTTCTCTATTTGACGGTTTCAATGGCGACGGAAAGGATTGTAACCGCTTCCACCGGCTTATTGCCGATACCGGTCTTTACCGCCGCAATGCGGTCTGTCACATCCATCCCGGCATAAACCTGCCCAAAGACCGTGTGCTTCCCATCCAGCCAAGGGGTCCCTCCCAGCCGGCCGTAGGCTTCTTGCAGATTAGCTGGCGTATCCGTTGGGAACATAGACGATTCCAGGGACGCTGCCGGGAGCTGTACGATAAAAAATTGGCTGCCATTGGTATCCGGCCCGCTGTTCGCCATGGATAGGGCCCCCCGGAAATTATGGGCCGTATCGCTGAATTCATCAGCAAAAGGCTCACCCCAGAGACTCTCTCCCCCGGTACCGTTCCCAGTGGGATCCCCGCCCTGAATCATGAAATCCGGAATCACCCGATGAAAGGTCAACCCGTTGTAATAACCCTTCTCTGCCAGACCGATAAAATTCTCCACCGCTTTGGGGGCGTCCTGCGTCAGCAATTTGATTTTGATATCTCCCGCCGTCGTCTTCATCAGCGCCACCGTATCCCCGGAAACCGGGGCTTCCATTTGAGAAAGGAGCGTTCGGGCTTCCGCTTCAAAACCGATGGTGCGGGTCTGCGCATCCCACTGGATTCGGTAGCCCAGATTCTCAGAGATCGCCCGGAGGGGCAGATACGTTCGGCCATCGATGATTTGCGCGGCAGTGTCCATGGGAATCGCCTTCCCGCCAGACCAGATTGCCTGATTGCCGATGGTCACCAGGAGCAAACGGGCTCCCTTCGCGATCGTGACGGTCTGGGTTTCTGCTTTCCAGCTGACCTGAGCCCCCAGGATCTCTGCCACCTTTCGGACCGGAACCAGGGTGCGGCCATTCTCATCCACAAGGACCTGTCCCTCACCTTCCAGAAACGGAACCACGTGTCCATCCTGTAGAATGCGGATGGGATAGCTGTCGGCACTGGCGCCGCCTCCCATTGAAAACATCAGAACAAGCAACAGCATCCAGCTGCCTATTTTTCCTTTCATTCCGTTACCTCCTTTATCGCTTGTACATGTGTGAACACGGTGAAAACCCCTCACTTATGATAACATACATCCTGGGTTGCGTATGCTTTGATGGTGATTCCGCGCATAAAAAAGAGCACCCGCAGGTACTCTTCAAATGTGCTATACCGATTCCAGAATCGCCCGTTTCAGATGCCGCTCCACATCGTGGGCCGTGGTCAGCAGCTCCTGATCCCCCAGCATTTCCATCATCAGGCTGGGCCGGATCATGCCCATATAGACGCCGTCGGTCTTTTCGAAGACGACAATTTTGCAGGGCAGAAAGTAGGCGGCGTCCAGATTGATATCCAGAGCTTCCTTCGCCTTTTGAGGATTGCAGATTTCGAGAATCCGGCAATTGTAATCAAAGGCAAGCCCCTTCTCCTGAAGCTTCTCCCACACATCGAACTCCCACAGGACGCCGAATCCCTCCAGTTTCAAATTCTCAACCAGACTGCTGAGGGTATCCTCAAAGCTTTTTTCAGATTTCAGTTCAAAATTGATTTCCATGGGCACATCCTCCTATACCCAATTATTACCCTTAATTCTGATGAATCATCGCTGAAAATAAAAAATTAATAAAGCTCGCCCCGCACCTCTCGCTCCACTTCCGTTCGGGCCCGCTGCTCAAAGGGGTTGTTGACCATAGCAGTCACGAACATGTAGGGATACCGCACCTTCAGGTGTTTCATATAGTAAAGCCATTCCTGCGCCAGATGCCCATACGCCCTTTCCAAATCCTTCTTCAAGTGCTCTCGGTCCTTCCGGTTGATGTCCTCTCTGTTCAACGTACTCCGCATGGCCAATTCCTCATGCAGATGACTCACCGACATCAGCAGTTCGCTGAAGGTATCGTGCTCCAGCAGGGAGGGGTTCGCAATCAGGCTCACCATCAGCTCCTTCCGGGAATCAATCAGGTTAAAGAGCGCTTCCAGATCCACCCGGTCCAGATCCAGCTTGTATGCAAACTGCTTCAGGATTTCCTCCAGTTTTTTATAATCCACATCGCCCCAGTGCACCGTCACATGGCACTGCCTGCGAAGGGTTTCAATCTGGGTATCCGCCGCGGCACAGACCCGCAGCATCTCCTGCCCCAATTCCTGATAGAACAGACCAATCAGCATGCTGAGCTTTTCCATCAGGTTCGCCCGCTCCCGACCTTCCAGCATCCGGTCGATGACCACGGTCACCAGGAAGACTGACAGCGGAATGAAGGCAATCTCAATCATGAGATATTGGATGATGTAGGCAAGATCCTTGAAAATAAGATAGTGTGCACCGTGAAGAATCACCGATAACGTGATCAGGATGACGCCGACTTTAACGAATTCCTTGTTTTTCTGCATAGAACGCTCCTCTTGGACGGTTAACCGCAACCGTCTCATTATAGCACAGGCTGTATGCCCCGGAGATTCCACTCTTTACATTGGTGGTGTTTCACTTTACGATGAAAGCAACCTCTATTAGAAAGCAGATGACGCCATGACCTCTGTCGATCACCTTTGGATCCTTACCTGTTCCTGCTTTGTCTTTTTCATGCAGGCCGGCTTTATTTGCTACGAAGTGGGCTTTGTCCAATCGAAAAACGTTGTCAGTGTGGCTATTGAGAATATCCTGACTTTTGTCACGGCCACCCTGGCCTTTTGCCTCGTGGGCTTCGCCATCATGTTTGGACCGACTTTCCACGGCCTGATCGGCATGGATCACTGGTTTCTCTTCGACTTGGCCCGATCGGACGACTATGTATTCATTTTCTTCCAGTTGATGTTTGCCGGCACCGCCGTAACGATTTTTTCCGGCAGCATGTCCGAGCGAACCCGCCTCAATCCCCTGATCCTGTCAGCCTTCCTCACCGGGGCCCTCATCTACCCCCTCTATGGGCACTGGGTTTGGGGAGGCTTGTTTCACACCCAGCAGGCCTTCCTGACCCAGCTGGGGTTCATTGATTTTGCAGGGGCCACCGTGGTCCATGCCACCGCCGGTTGGGTTGCCCTGGCAGGAATTCTCACGGTTGGGCCCCGTAAAGGACGGTTCGATCGGGATACCACCGAAGGGAAACCGGGCCGGTCCAACATCCCCTTTGCCGCCTTGGGAACCTTCATCCTCTGGTTCAGCTGGTTCGGCTTCAATGGGGGCAGTCTTTTAAAATACAGCGATCAGGTCGGCCTCATCCTGCTGAATACCAACCTCTCCGCCTCCGCGGGGGTTGTTGGCGCTCTCCTGGTGACACACTGGTTCATAAAAGATCACAGCTATATGGAGGCCATCTTCAATGGCGCCCTGGGAGGCTTGGTGGCCGTCACGGGCTGCTCCAATATCCTCAACCCCCATCAGGCCTTGGTTTTGGGCTTTGTGACCGGTGCGGTTGTCGTGGGCGGCAGCCTGCTTCTGGAAAAGCTGAAGATCGATGATGCCGTGGGAGCTGTTTCAATCCACGCCTTCGGCGGCGTTTCCGGCACCTTGCTGGGGTGCCTTTTGGCTTCTCCCAGCCTGCTCCACTACCCTTCGCGGCTCCAGCAGCTGGGCGTTCAACTCCTGGGCGTCCTCGTGAATTTCGGGTGGGCCTTCGGCATTGGCCTCTTGATGTTCCGGATCATTGATCGGACCATGGGGCTGCGGGTAACACCCGAGGAGGAGGATAAGGGCCTCAACATCGTTGAGTTCGGCGATATCTATTCCTGGCTGGAGTACCTGAAACGGCAGAACTACGAAAATCAGATCCAGGAGCAGAACGTGCTGCTCCAGCGGCAAGCGTCGATGCTGGCAGCCACTCAGGAACAAGAACGGGTCAAGGTCGCCCGGGATCTCCACGACGGCCTCGGCCAGTCTCTGGCGGCCCTGAAAATCCATCTGGGCCTGCTGAAAAACCACGTGTCCGAAAATCCCAGCGCCCTGGTGCAGGTCGAACGGTCCATGAGCCTGGTGGGCGGCACCATCGAGGAGATGCGGGCTGTGATCTACAACCTGAAACCCGCTCAGTTGAACGAAGAGGGCCTGCTCAAAAGCATCCAGACCGCCACGGATAATCTGGCCCGCCTCAGTGGCATCACCTTTCGGTACACCCTCGCCGATCCGCTGCCCCAGTGGGACGAAACCGAAGAGCTCAATGTGTACAGGATCCTTCAGGAAAGCCTCACCAATATCCTGAAGCACTCCCGAGCCACGGAAGTCACACTGCTCTTCACCCGGCAGCCGGGCCAAAAATACCTGTTCATGATCAGCGACAACGGCCGGGGATTCAATCCCCAGGGTTCCTACAACGGCATCGGACTGAACTCCATGCGGGAACGGGCGCGGATGCTCAACGGCCGCCTGACCTTCGACAGCTCGGAGGGGAACGGCACACGGATCCAATTGGAGGTGCCCTATGCATAAAACCACCGTCTATCTGGTAGACGACCATAAGATCCTGAGGGAATCCCTGATTTTTCTTCTGAATCAGGAACCTTCCCTGGAAGTGATCGGCGAAGCATCCGATGGCCATGATGCCTACCGGGAGATCCTGAGGCTCCGCCCGGAAATCGCCATCCTGGATATTTCCATCCCCCAGCTCAACGGGCTGGATCTGGCAGCCAAGCTAAAACAGGACCTGCCTGAGATCCGCATCATCATGCTGACCATGCACAAATCGGAGGAATTCGTAGCCCGGGCCTACAGCATCGGGGTCAGCGGTTATCTGCTGAAGGATAACGCCCTGGAGGAATTGCTCAAGTGCATCCGCTGCGTCATCGATGGTCGGACCTACCTGTCCGATGATTTCGTACACACCGTGATCACCGGTTTTGTCAGCCATCACCAAAAGGACGGCACCACGATTCCCGAGACCGTTACGCCCCGGGAACGGGAGATTGTCCAGCTGCTGGCGGAAAGCTGCAGCAATCGGGAAATCGCGGATAAGCTGAACCTCAGTGTGAAAACGGTGGAGACCCACCGGGCCAACATCATGAAGAAAATGGGCTTCCGTAACATCACGGATCTGGTGCTCTACGCCGTCCGCAATCATATGATCGAACCATAAATACAGGGAAATCCCGGATACAATCGGGGTTTCCCTGTATTTATCTCTTCCCTTGATCCGCCTTACAATGATGACAGGCACTTTTATCTCACGAATCATTGGAGGCAGAATTATGATTAATTCAGGAGATACCGCTTTTATGCTGATCAGCGCGGCGCTGGTGTGTCTGATGACACCGGGCCTGGCTTTCTTCTATGGCGGTCTTGTCAGGCGCAACAACGTTCTCACCATCATGATGCAAAGCTTCATTTCCATGGGCGTCGTCACAACCATTTGGTTTTTCGGGGGCTTCAGCCTGGCCTTTGGCCCGGATATCCATGGGTTGATCGGAAATTTCCAGTACATGTTCCTCAACGGGGTCGGTATGACGCCACATCCCACTTATGGCGCCACGATTCCCTTCATCACCTTCTTCACGTACCAGCAAATGTTCGCAATCATCACCCCCGCACTCATCACCGGTGCCTTTGCGGACCGGGTCAATTTTAAAAGCTACCTGATTTTCTTGGTGGCTTGGAGTATCCTTGTTTACATTCCTTTCGCCCATTGGATCTGGGGCGGTGGCTTCCTTCAGAAAATGGGCGTGGTCGACTTTGCCGGCGGGATTGTTGTCCATGTCAGCGCAGGCATTGCAGCTCTGGCAACAGTCTTTTTCGTCGGAAGCCGTCACCAGAAATCCCACGAACCGCACAACATCACCTATGTCGCCCTGGGCACCGGCCTCCTGTGGTTTGGCTGGTTCGGCTTCAACGGCGGCAGTGCTCTGGCGGCGAACGGCGTTGCAGCCGCAGCCTTCGTCAATACGGATATCTCCGGTTCCATTGCCATGATCACCTGGCTGCTTATCTCCTGGGTGCATGAAAAACGTCCCAGCTTTGTTGGCGCACTCACCGGTGCAGTTGCCGGCCTGGCCACCATCACGCCTGCAGCAGGGTTTGTAGAGCCCTGGGCCGCCGTCGTTATCGGCTTCATCTCCGCCATCGTCTGCTATCTGGCGGTTCAGATGCGCATCAAGCTGGGTTGGGACGATGCCCTGGATGTCTGGGGAGTCCACGGCGTGGGCGGCATGCTGGGGTCTGTCCTGGTGGGCGTCTTCGCAGTCAAATCCATCGGCGGGATCGACGGGTTGATTGCCGGTAATATGCACCAGTTCCTGATCCAAGTCTTCGCAGTGGCATTCACCTCCATCTACGCCTTTATCGTGACCATGCTCATCCTGAAGATTGTCAACATCTTCTGCCCGGTACGGGTTACGAAAGAGACGGAGCTGGAAGGACTGGACACCACGATTCACAAGGAAAACGCCTATATCATCAATTGATTCTGATATAGTACCCAAGCCCTCCCCGGGCAAATAAACGACGCCTCCCTGTCATTCAGGGAGGCGTCGTTTATTTGCTGTGTATCACTTGCCATGGGCTTTTTCCATCAGAATGTTTTCCGGGATGGGCTTAGAAAAATAGAAGCCCTGGTAGCTGTCACATCCCATTCTCTGAAGCATCTGGTACTGGGCCTCCGTCTCCACCCCTTCGGCGATGATCTTCATATCCAGCTGGTGCCCCACCTGAATGATCAGGGCCGTCATCTGATTCATCCGAGGATCCTCTTCCATCTGCCAGACGAAGGTCCGGTCAATCTTAAGGGCCTGGACCGGAAGCCGCCCCAGGTGGTTCAGTGAAGAATAACCGGTCCCGAAATCGTCCAGATGGATTTCAAAGCCTTTGTCTCTCAGGATTTTTAAATTCTCAATGACTGATTCCAGATATTTTGCCAGGGCGCTTTCTGTGATTTCTATGTTCACATGCTCCGGCTTCAGATCATAGGCTTCTATATTCCGGGTCAGTCGCTGAATGTAATCCGGATTCATCAGTTCTATCAGTGAAGCGTTGATGGATACCTGCGTAACCGTTTGTGTGGCATCCATGAACGCGCGGAGAAAGCGACAGGCATTGGCGATTACAAACTCGCCGATCCCATCGATCTGTCCGGTTGCCTCCGCTACAGGAATGAACACCTCCGGGCTTACAATGCCCAGTTCGGCATTATTCCAGCGGATCAGCGCCTCATACCCCTGAATGCCCGCATCTGTCCCGTCCAGGACCTGGGGCTGAAAAAACAGACTGAACTCGCCCGCATCAAAGGCCTGGCGCAGAAGAAACTCTACTTTCCCCAAATAATTCTTTTCTTCCTGCAGGGATGATTCGTACCAGACTACATGCTCGCGGCTCCGTTCCTTAGCGGCGTGGTTGAATGCCGTTTCCGCCTGCTGCACCAAGACCTCCGGCTCACACCGGCCGCCGGCGCACCGGGCGGCCCCATAGGCCATCTGTACGCTGACCGCCAGCTGGTTGATCTGGATCGGCAATCTTGTGAGTGCATCAATCGCATCAATATGCATCTGCAAATCCTGATTTTCCTCGGATCGGCCCAGAATAATACCAAAGCGCCCCAAGCCCAACATCGCAATGGCGTCCACTTGTCCAATGGCTTTCCAGACAGCCATGCCCACCTGATAGTGGATAATTTCTGAAATGTTGGTGCCATAGACACTGACCAGCCGCTCCATCCCCTGAATGCCTACAACCAGGAAGGTCAAGGACCCCGGTTGGGACCCGTCCATCCGTAGCTGCCGGCTCAGCTGCTCCAGCATGAAATCCCGATTATGGAAACCCGTGGAGGGATCATGGAAGGCGTAGTATTCAATGCGCTCCCGCTGCAAAATCTTTTCGTGAATATCCGTAATGGCGCCGATAATCCGGTGCGGCACACCCAGGGCGTCCCGTATGGCCAGGCCCTTGAACTGCGTCCATCGATAGCTGCCGTTCTCATGGCGGATCCGGATTTCCGCCGTTTGGGTACCGGTATCCGGGAGCTCTTCCTCGCCAATAAAGCCCTTGACCTTATGCCTATCCTCCGGGTGGATCCGCTGAGCGATTTCATTGACCAGGCCTTCCGGATGACCCCATTCGGCTCCGAAGATCCTGCTGAAGCCATCTGATATCTCCAACCGCCTTTCGGCCATCCGATAATCCCAAAAGCCTTCCTGACTGGCCTTCATGACCAGTCGGTACCGCTCATCGCTGGCCTCTAGCTTTTCCCGGATCTCGGTCAATTCATCATAGCTTTCCTTCAATGTTTCTTCAGAAGCGGCCATTTCTTCATAAAGTGCCCGTGTTTCCTCGTTCGAGCACATCAGTTCCTCGTTTTTCCCGTTCAGTTCTCGATTCAGATTCTGAATCCGGGAAAAATCCCGACGAATCAGACCATAGAGCAATAATCCGGTCACAAGGACATAGAGCCAGCCCTTGGCCACGGAAATTTCCACGTACAGATCCGCATCATAGACAAGATACCCCAGCAGACGGTCTGAAAAAAGAATCCACAGACCCCCGAAAACCATATACACAAGTACAATCCGAAGAGGTAGCCGGGCGCTCTCCAGAATTTCTCTCCAGTTGACTTTTGAATTCTCGGACATCAGCACACCTCCTGAGAATAATCCATTTTCTTTATACCCATATCCGCATTGGCCCACACCGTAATTTTCAGTGTTTCTCCAAAAATATCACCGGATGGCAGAAGCATCCTTAAATTTCAGTATTTCTTCAGGATTAATCCCCTGCCGCTATGATATGATATTCTTAATAAAAGCGCAAATTTCAACGAATTGAGGGCCTTACCATGAACTGGACACCCATTAAGAAAATTCTTCCCGCAGTCGCACCCCTGCTGATTACTGCAGCGATCTCCCTGATTGCCATTCTGGCGGTCAAATATCTGTTGCCGTTTGTCCTTGCCCTGATGGTCGCCTTCCTGATATGGCCACTGGTGGGCTGGCTTGAAAAATTCCGAATCAATCGGGTATTCAGCTCGGTTGTATGCCTCAGTACTTTTTTCCTCACCAGTGGATTCCTCGTCACCCTGCTGATCATCCAAACCAGTCAGGATCTGTTGGGCTTGGCCAACGAAATTCCTGCAATCCTCAAGCAATCGGACGCCCTGTTCAACGGACTGCTCCTCCAAGCCGAAAAGGCGTACCATATCGTCCCAGCAAACCTATCACCCTATGTGGATCAAGCGGTTACAGAGCTGGCTTCCAAGGGGATCCTCTTCGCCCAGAATGCCGCCGCATGGCTTCTGTCCGGCGTATCTAAAATGCCCGGCTTCTTGCTTGTTTTGATTTTCGCCATCCTGTCCAGCTACATCATCACCCTGGATATGTCCAACCTTCTCCGAAAACTGACTGCCAACCTCAACCACATGACCCGCCAGCGCATTCGGGCGGTTCTTGAAGAAATGACCCGGGCTGTGGGCAAGTATCTGAAGGCTCTGCTGATCCTCGTGGGCATCACCTTTGCCGTCACCCTGACCGGCATGACCCTGATCGGTGTGAATTACGCCCTGGTGGGTTCCTTTGTCATCGCCATCGCAGACCTTCTGCCAGTGCTGGGCCCCGGGGCCATCTTCATCCCCTGGACGATTTGGCTGCTCGTCATGGGCGAAACCACGAAAGGCCTGATGATGCTGGGCCTCTACGGCTTCATCTTCGTCTTCCGGCAAGCGGTCCAGCCCAAGGTACTGGCCGATACCATGGAGCTGCCCGCCCTGCCCCTCCTCATCGCCATCTGGATCGGCTTCACCCAGTTCGGCTTGGCCGGCCTGCTGTTTTCTCCCTTTGTATTGGTCCTGTATCAGGCGATTGACAAGGCGCTGAAGACGAATTTGGCGGCACCGGAGCCGGGAGTATCCAACCCGACGGAAAACGGGGATTCACCGGTATAGAAAATTGTCTCCACTGAAAAAACGGTGGCAATCGCCTCAGTCCAACTGCATGCTTCTACTCAGCAAAAGACCCTCCTCCAATGCATGGTTGTGCAATGGAGGAGGGCCTTTTGCTGAATAGATGCTTCCGAACCCTGTATCTTTTCGTCTGCCATCCTTCTGCGGCGGCTAAAAGAATACCCTTTCAATAAACTGTTGAATCCTGGGATTATCCGATGCAAAAAGCGCTTCCGGGGACCCATCAAAAGAAATATCTCCGTGCTCCAAAAACAGGACCCGTTCCGCAAAATTCTTTATCATATTCAATTGATGGGTCACCAAAACAATTGTCAGGTCTTTCCGTGCAATTTCCCGCATGGTGTCAAAGACCTCATAGGCGAGTTCAGGGTCCAACGATGATGTTGGTTCATCAAACAGCATGATTTCCGGATCCATAGACAAGGCTCTGGCGATGGCCACCCGTTGCTTCTGCCCGCCCGAGAGGCGCCCCGGATACACTCCGGCCTTGTCCTGGAGATGAACCGTTTCAAGCAGCTCAAACGCATGCAGCTGGGCCTCTTTTATCGACAGCTTTCGAATCAAACACAGCGGTTTGGTGATATTTTCAAGAACCGTATAGTGCGGAAACAGATTGAAGCTCTGAAAAACCATCCCAACCTTGCCGGAAGCCGATTGCGTGTCTTTTACGGCTTCACCGTCAATGAAAACCGTTCCGGAATCCGTCCGTTCCAAACCGTTGATACACCGTACCAGCGTACTCTTCCCTGATCCACTGGGACCAATCACCCCTAGGATTTCCCCTTTTCCGATCTTTGTGCTGAGCCCCTTCAGCACCTCCAAGGAACCAAACCGTTTGTGGATATTCTCAATGCGGATTATCGGTTCCATCGGGCACCTCGCTTCTCAAGGCTTGCGCTGAGGAGCACCACGGAATACGTCATGACAAAGTAAATCGCGCCAATGGTCATGAATATTTCGAACGGACTCAGCGTTCGGGCATAAATATGGTTTCCCACACGGGTGATCTCTGCAATGGACAGGACCGACACCAAAGAAGTCTCCTTGATCATCGTAGAAAAATAATTCATCCCTGTGGGGAGTGCAATTCTAAACGCCTGGGGTAGGATAATGCAGCGGTATGCCTGAAAGGGAGAATACCCCAGACTGTACGCAGCTTCATACTGGCCCCGTTCAACGGATAATATCGCCGCCCTGACGACCTCCGACATATACGCACCGCAGTTGAGGGATAAACCAATGACGGCTGCCGAAAAAGGCTCCAGGACAATTCCAAAGCTGGGGAGCCCATAATAAATCAAAAACAGCTGAATCAACAGGGGCGTCCCGCGAAATATCTCGACATAAATGACCAGTGGAAGCCGCACAAACCAGGGCAGCTCCAGGGACCTTGCAATCCCCACAGAAACAGCAACGAGGAGTGCAATCCCAAAGGAAAGCACCCCTATCGTCACCGTGACCTTCGCAGCTTCAGCCAGTTGAGGTATGTAAGGTATGAGAAAGCGAAAGTCCAGCGTGCACATATCAGTTCAAATCCAACCATTTTTTGGATACTTCATCGAACTTGCCGTTTTCTTTCACTGTTTTGATAGCAGCATTCAGCTTCTCCGTCAGCGCAGCAGCCCCCTTATCGGTTACCGCCACGACATCCACGGATCTGACTGCATCATTGATTATTTTCAGATCCGGGTTGCCCTTAACCTGAGTTGCAGCATAAGCGATTCCTACAACAACCGCATCCACGCGCCCGTTCTTCAAATCGACAAGGGCTTCCTGATTGCGGTTATATCGTTTGATCTCCTTGGCTTCAATCCCCATATCCTTCAGGCTGTCAACCGCCACCTCACTGGTGCAGTTTGCCTGAACCCCGATGACTTTTCCCGCCAAAGCCTCTTTGGAGGTGATACTCTGGTTATCAGTCTTGGTGACGATGATTTCATTCAACTGATAGTAAGGCACCGTCATCATCACATTATCAGAAGCAGCCGTTGCTTCCTCCGGTGACATACAGGAAATGATCACATCGTGGTCGCCCTTCTGAAGTCCTGCAACCAACCCTTCCCATGCTGTATCTTTAATGGTAACCTTCACGCCCAATACATCCCCGAGAGCTTTCGAGAAATCGCTGTCAAATCCTTCGATTTCATTAGCCGCATTCCGGGAAGAGAACGGTGGGTATTCCGGACAGTTGCCGATGACCAGTTCACCCTTCTCCTTAACCTTTTCCCATGACTGGTCCGCATCGGGTGCCGGTGCTGCTGGTGCTGCCGGCGCAGGGGTCGGCTCTGCTTGAGCAGCCTTGGGAGCACACCCTGCCATACCGAAAACCAATGCAACCATCAATAAAAGTGCCATCATTCTTTTCATGACAATCCTCCATCGCAGAATATTTTTTCAGCGTTTAGTCTTGGCGGCCCGAGCAATCCGGGAAACCGCTGACTCCGCATCTGAAACACTTGGAAACACTTCTGGAAAGTAAATGTACAGGCCGTCCGACCCTAATGTCCGCGTAGCCAGTTCCGCATCTTCCACAGAATAGCAGACCAGCTCCAAACAGGGCTTCAGTGCTTTGAGATGCTGAAGTTGGGGAAGGTAGTCCTTAACCCCCTCCAGATAGGGCTCCGGATTCCAAAAGAAGCCGTCAAGCGCATCGATTCCGCCCAACGCCTCCGAAAACCGAAAATGGGCCACTGAGCTCATATTGAATAGGGACCGATCCATATGACCACAGATCCGGGAAAGCATCGGCACTGCAAATTCACAAAACAAGGGCATGGAAAGCATCACCGTGAAATCACACCGGACACTTTCAAATTTCCCTTCGCAAAAAACATTGAACCAGGATGCTGATTCTCCGTATCCCAATCCTTCTAAGTAGTCATAGAAATAATCATAAAAATCCAAATAGGCTGTCGTCAGCTCTGAAATGCGGTTCTGAACCAGTTCTGGACGCTTGATCAACGCCCTTAAAAGATCATTCCCCATCATGCTGAACAGTGAGGATAACGGATCCAGCGTCATCGGTGTGTTGACAAAAGCACGGTTGCCAACCACCGGAATCACCGCATCGTAGCAGGCTTTTAGCCCTGTCACAAGTGAATGATCAGCCCTGAACAGCGGTACCGGTTCCGTCAGACTAAACACCCCTGGGTTGTAATAGACCTGTTCCCCACTGGGACTGTATTCATAATCACCGCCAGCCAGAATCACCGTATTCGTAATGTCCAGCCCAACCATCAGGCTCGCGGCTGGCATGGCATCTCCCAGAAATCGTATGCCGGACAGGCTGTTCTCTACACGGTTAAGATGCCATAAAGGGTCCATGTCCCAGACTTTTCTCGGCGCTGTGGATTGCCAGGGAATTTCTTTGTATTCTGGATCACAAGCCGTAGCGTAAATCAAAGGTCTTCCCAGTGATTGTCCTTTCCAAAATGCCCGATGCCTTTCCCGGGCCTCTTCCTCACAGGTTTTTAATGTATACTTCATACAGGCCTCCTCAAATATCCTACCGGAAAAAACAGGCCGCATCCAATTAAATAATTGAATGCGGCCCGTCTCAGCATTTGGAATCCCTATATGTCGATACCATCAAGCCACCCATGAAAGGTTTTCAAATCCCCCAAGGGGTCCCCCTCATCAACCGCAGTAAAAGGGATTTCCAGCCCCGCATTCGAGAGCATGCTTGCCAGCTCTTCAATAAACACGCCCTGACCCGAAATCATTTTGAGACTGCCAATCCGCCCCTGTGTCTCTTCAGCGTCTATGAAATCGCCCTGCCACCGGGGTGATGAGCACGTGCTGCGAACGCCGCAGCTGGGACTCCCATCGATGCCAATCACCCCCAGGACCCGATAGCCATTCGCACAGTAGTCCTGAATCTGCATCACCGAATCCTTCAGCATTTTTTGGCATGCATCCCTGAAAAACGGGGTATCCAGCTGCTCCTTCACATGCCCCCAGCGGCGACAACCCAACACCTGCATTTCCGGACAAGGCAGCTGAAAAATGGCAATATCCCGACCCATCAGAGATGTGACAATCTCCCTCATGGCGCCTTTGTAGGTACAAATGCCCCCGACTTTTGCATTTCCATTCAAAATACAGTGTGCTACAACTACCAGATTTCTGCTTCTATCCATGACAACACTCCTGAAGTATGACTTGAATCCCATCCGTCCCAACATGTATTCCTGCTTATTATGACACATTATCCATCGTGAAACACCACCTGCTGATGACCCCTCATAAAATACCATTCCAGTTAATCAGAGGCTCAAAACATCAGTTCTTTTCAAGTTTCACCGGCATTACATACCCTTGAAACCACAGCGGACGCTGGTTCATTGATTCGAACCATTTTGCCGGCGATTTTTGTTTCTGCTGTATAAGGTGGTTCGCCTGTATCTTCTTAGGATCCATAGGCCGAGTCATAAAAATCCCACTTATACTGCCTAAATCTTAGCAGCACAAGCGGGATTTTTTTATTGGGGGGAAACGTGTCCGTTCTTTACATTTTCATCAGTTCCGAACCGCTTTCTCCAACAGTTCGTTCACCTTCCGCGGATTGGCCTTGCCCTTGGTTTTCGCCATAATCTGGCCCACCAGGGACTGCAGGGCTTTTTCCTTGCCTGCCTGGTATTCGGCCACGGCTTTGGTTCCGGCGGCTACCACGGCGTCCACAATGGGCTGCAGGACCGCTTCGTCACTGATCTGTTTCAGATCCTGGGCTTCAATGATGGTATCGGGGTGTCCTTCTCCGGCCCACATGGCTCCCAGCACCTTCTTGCCGATGCCGATGTTGATGGTTTCGTCGGCGATGCGGTTCACCAGAGCCCTGAGATGCTCCGGCATGAAGGGCGGCACCGCTTCATCCCCTTCCTGGTCCCCCAGGAGGCGGAACACTTCGGTGGTGATGAGGTTGGCCAGCTGCTTGGCGCTGTCGCAGCCCTGGGCCGCAGCCTCGAAGTAGTCGGCGATGGCTCGGGAGGAGACCAGCTGCTCCGCATCGTAGGCACTGAGATCGTATTTCTTGATATAGAGAGCCTTTCGGGCATCCGGCAATTGGGGCAGCTGGGCTTCCAGTTGTCGGATCTTATCTTCTGTCACGACGATGGGCATCAGGTCCGGATCCGGGAAGTACCGGTAGTCGTGGGCATCTTCCTTGGTCCGCATGGACACGGATTTTCCAGCGGCCTGATCCCAGCGGCGGGTTTCCTGGGTCACCTTGCCCCCGCCCATGATCAGGGCAATCTGACGGTGGGTTTCATGCTCGATAGCCTTGTTGATGAAGCTGAAGGAGTTGAGGTTCTTCATCTCCGTCCGGGTGCCGAACTCGCTCTCGCCTTTCGGGCGGACGGAGAGGTTCACATCGCAGCGGAAGGAGCCTTCGTTCATGCGGCAGTCGGAAACCCCGGCGTAGAGTAAAATAGCCCGGAGCTTCAGCAGATAAGCCCGCACGTCCTCGGCAGACCGGAAATCCGGCTCCGAAACGATCTCGATCAGGGGCACACCGCCCCGATTGTAGTCAATCAGGGTCCCTTCCCCGTCATGGATGAGTTTCCCCGCATCCTCTTCGATATGGATCCGGGTAATGCCGATCCGCTTGGTTTCGCCCAGGACCTCGATATCGATATAGCCGTCGTGGCACAGGGGGAGGTCGTATTGGCTGATCTGATAGGCCTTGGGGGAATCCGGGTAGAAGTAGTTCTTCCGGTCCTGCTTGCCGTAAGGGGTGATTTCACAGTTGGTGGCGATTCCAGCCTTTACCGCGTAATCCACCACTTTGCCGTTGAGTACCGGCAACGTCCCCGGAAAGCCCAGGCACACAGGGCACACCTGGGTGTTGGGAGGCGCTCCGAAGACTGTGGAACAGCCGCAGAAAATCTTGGTTTCAGTTTTCAGCTCCACGTGGACCTCAAGCCCCATTACGATTTCATAGTCCTTGGCAGTCATGGCGTTACCTCCTTTCCTTGGTTGTGGCCTGCTCATAGGTATAAGCTGCCCGGATCAGTGTTTTTTCGTCGAAGGCCTTGCCGATCAGCTGCATCCCGATGGGCAGGCCGCTGGAATCTTTCCCGCAGGGAAGGGACAGGGCCGGAACACCGGCGATGTTGATGGGCACGGTGTAGATATCCTCCATGTACATTTCCAGAGGGTCCTTGCTCTTCTCTCCCAGCTTCCACGCTGTCGTGGGCGCTACCGGCGAGAGGACCATATCGTATTTTTTGAAGATCCCGCTGAACTCCTTGCGGATCAGGCTGCGGACCTGTTGAGCCTTCTTGTAGTAAGCATCGTAGTACCCAGAGCTGAGGGCGTAGGTGCCCAACAGGATCCGGCGCTTCACTTCCTTGCCGAAGCCTTGGCTGCGGCTCTGCACATACAGGTCTGCCAGGTCGTCGAACTGCTCGGCCCGGAAACCGTACTGTACCCCGTCGAAACGGGCCAGGTTGGAGGAGGCCTCTGCCGAAGAGATGATGTAGTAGGCCGGGAGGGCATATTCCATCGTCGTCACGCTGACCTCTTCCACGATAGCCCCCAGGGCTTCGAATTTCTTGGCCGCGTCGAGGATGGACCCCTTCACTTCCCCGTTGAGACCCTTGGAGAAGTATTCCTTCGGCAAAGCGATTCTCATTCCCTTGATATCCGCCTTCAGGCTTTCGGTGAAATCGGGCCAGGCCACCGGGGCAGACGTGGAATCCTTGGCATCATGACCCGCGATGACGTTCATGACCAGGGCCATATCCGTGACATCCTTGGTCAAGGGACCTATCTGGTCCAAGGAAGAGGCGAAGGCCACCAGCCCATACCGGGAAACCGCACCATAGGTGGGCTTCAGCCCTACCACGCCGCAAAAGGAAGCGGGTTGTCGGATGGAACCGCCGGTATCGGAGCCCAGGGTGAAGGCCGCCTGATTCCCGGCTACTGCCGCCGCCGAACCGCCGGAGCTGCCCCCGGGAACCCGGCTGAGATCCACTGGATTGCGAACCGGGTTGAAATAGGAGTTCTCATTGGAGGAGCCCATGGCGAACTCGTCCATGTTCAGCTTGCCCAGCACCACGGCATCGGCCGCTTTCAGCTTCTCTACCACCGTGGCGTTGAAGGGGGAGGTGTAGTTCTCCAGCATCCGGGAGCCGCAGGTGGTGGGCATCTCCGTGGTGCACATGTTGTCCTTGAGCCCCGCCGGGATTCCGGCCAGACTGCCGAGGACTTCCCCTTTGGCACGTTTGGCGTCTATTCCCCTGGCCTGTTCCATGGCACGGTCCTGACACAGGGTGATCCACGCGCCGATTTCTCCATCGGTCTTTTCAATGTGTTCAAAGCAGGCTTTCGTCAGCTCTACGCTTGAGGTTTGCCCGCTTTCAAGCATTGTTTTCTGTTCATGTATGGTCAATTCGTTGAGTTTCATCGGGTCTTCCTCCTATTCTACGACTTTGGGGACAAAGAAACAGTGATCCCGCTGGGCGGGTGCATTGGCCAGCAAGGCATCCCGATTCTCGAAGGTGCTGCAGACATCCGGTCTGAACACGTTCTCGATGGGCATGACATGGGCCACGGGGTCCAGCCCCGCCACATCCAGCTCGTTCAATTTATCCGCAAAGGCGATGATATCCCGGAGGTTGCGGGTCAGTTCTTCCTTTTCCTCCTCTGTGAAGGCCAGCCGAGAAAGGGCTGCCACATAGTCCACATCTTCCCCGGATACCTGGGGCTTCTCCGGTTCAACATGGACATAGTCGCTCAGGCCGGAGATCAGGTCCAGTTCCTTCAGCTGGGCCATGCTCACCTTGGAGGGGCTCTGGCTCATGGCGCAGGAACCGTCCCGCATTTTGGGGAAGGCGATGACATCCCGGATGCTCTCCGCCCCCACCATCAGCATGATCAGCCGGTCCATCCCGAAGGCGAAGCCGCCGTGGGGTGGTGTGCCATATTGGAACGCATCCAGCATGAAGCCGAACCGGTCGTGAGCATCGGTATCCGAGAAGCCCAGCAGTTTGAACATCTTCTTCTGAAGCTCCCGGATATGGATCCGGATACTGCCGCTGCCCAGCTCCGTGCCGTTGAGGACCACATCGTAGGCCTTGGCGCGCACCTTCAAGGGATCCGTATCCATCAGGTGGATATCCTCCTCCACCGGCATTGTGAAGGGGTGGTGCATAGCCACATAGCGGCTGTCCTCGGCGTTCCATTCCAGCAGGGGGAATTCGGTGACCACCAGGAAGGCCATATCGTCCTTCTTGCGGAGGCCCCGGAGATCTCCCAGATCCAAGCGGATGCTTCCCAAAATGGTGCGGACCGCCTCCAGCTTATCGGCACAGAAAATGATGAAATCCCCTGGCTCTCCCTGAAGCTTCTCCACCATGGCCTTCAACTCTTCCTCTTTGAAGAACTTGGTCAGGACGGAGTACAGCTCCCCGTTCTCCCGGATGGCAATCCAGGCCATGCCCTTGCCGCCGTAGGAGACGGCCTTCTTTGTCAATTCCTCGATCTCGGTGCGGGTCAGATCCCCACAGCCCTTGGCGTTGATGGCGCGGACCACGCCCCCGGCCTCTGTGACCTTCCGGAACACCTCGAAGCTGCACGTGGATGCGATCTCCGTCAGATCCACAATCTCCATGCCGAACCGCAGATCCGGCTTATCCACCCCGTATTTATCCATGGCATCCTGCCAGGTCATCCGGGCGAAGGGCAGGGGAATCTCTTTCCCCAGGACCGTCCGGAACATATCCGAGAACAGCTTTTCAAGCAGAGAGGTCACATCCGCCTCGTCCACAAAGCTCATTTCCATATCCACCTGGGTGAATTCCGGCTGACGGTCTGCCCGGAGGTCCTCATCCCGGAAGCAGCGGGCCACCTGGAAATACCGGTCGATCCCGGCCACCATCAGGAGCTGCTTGTAAATTTGAGGGCTCTGGGGCAGGGCGTAGAAGCTGCCCTTGGTCACCCGGCTGGGCACCAGATAATCCCGGGCCCCCTCCGGGGTGCTCTTGGTCAGCACCGGGGTCTCCACCTCCATGAACCGCTGGCTGATCAGGAACTGGCGGACCGCCTGGGTCACCTGCTGCCGCAGCTGCAGGTTCCGGTAAAGATCCGGCCGTCGCAGGTCCAGGTACCGGTGCTTCAGCCGCAGTTCTTCCCGGACCGTGCTTTTTTCCTCTATGGCAAAGGGAGGGGTTTTCGCCTCCGAAAGGATCTTGATCTTTTTCGCCCGAACCTCCACGGTGCCGGTTTCAATCAGGGGATTCACGGTCTCTTCATCCCGCTTTTCAATGATGCCGGATACGGCGATGACATACTCCCCACGGATCTTCTCCGCCTTGATGAAATCCGCCTCATCCACATCCCGGGCATCGATGACCACCTGGGCGATGCCGGAGTTATCCCGGAGATCGATGAAGATCACGCCCCCCAGGTCCCGCCGCCGTTGGGCCCAGCCCATCAGCACCGCTTCCGTATCGATATGGGATTCCCGGATCTCTCCGCAGTAATGACTCCGTTTCAAACTTCCTAATGTTTCAGCCATGTTCCTTACCTCCTTATCTTGTCACTCATTACCCACAACACCGATTTCAAAAACAAAAAAACCTTCCATCCCGGTCAAGGGACGAAAGGCTTGAAGGCTCTCCGTGGTACCACCCAAATTGACTGATCCGAAGATCAATCCACTCAATTTCGATACGGACGGCTTGAGGCTGTCGATATCTACCGGGGTTAACGGTCCGGAACCGGCCAAGTCTACTCGCTTACGCTTTCGGTTGGCAACTCGGGGATGTTCTTCGCCTGTCTCTCCGTACCGGACTCTCACTGTCACCGGCTCGCTGAAACATCTGAATACAGGGTACTCTTCCCGTCAAGGTTGTTAGGTATGATTTTCTTGATTGTAAACCAAATTGTTACGGAAAGTCAATAGTTAAATGTTATCTCCAGCCATTAGGCCTTTCTGTCATCGGCGGCCAATACCTGATTGCGGCTCATTCGAGGGCATCTGCCAGGCCGTCTCTTGTCTATTCTTGCAGTTCCTCTTCCGCGAAGGTTTGAAGGACCGACCCCGCTGGCCGGTTCATCATCACAATGGCCATGAGGATCAGGCCAATCCCTGCCAGCCTTACCGGTCCCAATGATTCGTGGAAAAACGCCCCCGCCAGCAAGACGGAGCAGACCATTTCCAAGGTGCTGATGACCCCAGCCTGACTAAGTTCCACTCCCGTGGTGATTCCATACAAATACAGGCTGTACGACAGAGCTGAGGGGATGACACCCAGTCCGATGCTCGCCAGAGCTACCGGAACACTTAAACGAGCAGGGAGATGTCCAAAAGCGGCGGCATAGGGCAACAGTGCCACCGCGCCAAAAAAAAAGCTGTAGATCAGTACAGTCGCCGATGCATAAGAGTCCATGAACCCTTTGCTCACCGCACTCATCAGGGAGTAAGAAACTGCCGCCAATAGTGCCAACATCACCCCCGAAAGGGATACCTGTAGCATTTCAAGATGCCCCTCCGTCACAGCGAGCAGGCATCCGGAAAAACAGATCATGACCGCTGCCAGCTTCCAGAGATTGACCCGCTCCCCGAAGAATAGTACCGACCAGAGCAGCAGGAAGAAGGGTGCCGTGTAGAGCAGTACCGCAGATGGCGCAACGCCGATCAGATGAATTGCATTATAGTAAAGCAGATTAAATCCCGCTTGGGAAATCAAGCCTAGAAAGGCAGCCAGAAGCAGCCCACGGCCGTCGATTCGGAGGAGCCCGGGATTTGTCGATGCTACCGTTCCTGTTAAAACAAGACAACCGATACCAAGCCTCAAGAAGGAAACCCATTCGGCGGAAAGCCCTTCATTGAGAAGATATTGTGCAAAAATACCGGAAGTCCCCCAAAACACCCCCGCAGCTGCAATACTCAGCCGCCCAATAGAAAGACGCTGCTTCACCATCAGCTAACACCCCCACAGAAATAATTATACCCTCTGGCGGACTGCAAAGGAGAAGCACTTGGCTAAACCAGATGCTTCTCCTCCTCATTATTGAACAGATGCTGTTTCAACCCCTCAGTCGTCCAGCAGTCCCAGCACCAGATCCGTCCGTCCCCAGGGGGCAATGACGGGGAGCACATAATAGGCCTGGCTGCCGCACAGCAAGGCATTGGTGAGATAAATCTGGGGTTCCATGTTCAGCTCCACCCCTTTATCGGACATGTTCACAGCAAACAGCCCGTTCTGCAGGTTCAGGAATTCACCGACAGCGTCTTCCATGATGTCTTCGATTTCTTCCTCCGGCTCTTGGGAAAAGTGGACAGCCAGCTGCATGAAGGCATCTGCACTGCCGCCGATCCCGGTGATAAGTCGAGTGGTACCTTCCAGAACCTGAGTCGACAGATAGGTGGCCTGATAGTCCTCCACCTTGCGCAAGGTCTCAAACCGGATATTCTGATCCACAAACCGGATGAAGCTTTTCAGATACAGGGACACATAATCCCGGCAGGTGCCCGCATCAAAGGATTCATGGAGGTTCAGGAACAGGTCCACGTAGGTATCCACTTCGCCATTCTTCAGGGCCTCCATGGATTCTTCGTTCAAAGCATTGGATTCCCGGTAATCTTCCATAATTTGGTCCAACTCTTCCAGGTTGAAAATCCCTCGGTCCAGAAGAACCTGTACCATTTGGTGGTGTTCATTCTTTTGAGTTGACAGCAGATCATCCAATTGATCCGCGGTGAGGTAGTCCTGCTCAATGGCGATCTGACCGAACCGTTTATCCTCACTGGCCTGGATGGCGTGGATCTCTTCCACCTGCGCCGGTGTCAACAGGCGGTTGCTCACTGCCATGGTGCCTAGCTTCACATGGGTCTTTGCGGTTTCATCAAGAACCGGCAGCAAATCTTCGGCTGAAAGATGCCCTTTATTCAGAAGGAATTGTCCAAAGAACTGACTAAACATGGCTCTCCCGCTCCTTTAGGATTTTTTCCACAACAAAGCGGATCTGTTCTTCTGTCCAGGGTTTCTGGATGAACTCCATGGCGCCGGCTTCCAATGCTCTCTTCAGCTTGTCCTTGGTACCAGAGGACGAGGACATGACCACCCGCGCCTCCTTGTCGATGGATCGGATGGCTTCCAGAGCCGCTACGCCATCGAGAACCGGCATGACGATATCCATGAAAACCAGGCCCGGCTTAACGCTCTCATACAGCTCGACTGCCTTTTGACCGTTATCCGCTTCAAAAACCTGCACCTCAAAATGTTTCTCCAAGACTTGACTGAGCTTGCGACGGATCAGCTTTGAATCATCACAAATCAGGATTTTGAATTTCTCATGCATAGCTTCCGGGCTCGGCTGAAATCACCATGCCCTCGCACCACCTTTCTGACGATATATGGCTCATTATATCATTCCCGAAAGCGACCGAATAGTCGAACGATTGCGATGTTTTCCAATAAAATGAATTTTACGTGTTTTTCCCACGAAGGTATTTTTGTGTATAAGGACAGGCATGGATGCAGATGCCGCAGATTTCATTTTTAATACCAATTGCCCGACAGCGTTCTTCTGCATATTTTTTGCAGGCGAAGGCATCGTAATACTGCTCCCGCTTGAGATCCAGTGACCAGGGCACGCCGCTGATCGCCTGGGCTGGGCAAGCGGTTTTACAGGCGGTGCAGGAACCGCAGCCGTCAGGCAGCAATAAAGCCGGAGCGATGGGGGCATTGGTCAGAACGGTGGAAAAACGCACCGCAGCGCCATACTCCGGCGTCACCAGAAGTGCGCTGCGCCCGACCCATCCATGACCGGCACGCAGGGCAGCAGTTTTATGCGGAATCGGCGTTTTCAACGCATCCCAGTCGATGGTGACGTTGTCCCGAACCAATGGATGGGCATCATAACCGTGGATTCCGAGCCAATCGGCCGCCAGATTGTCCAATTTATCCAGAACGCTGTTCACCCGAAGGTACTCCATATGATAAGCCACGGTGGGACCCTGTTCCAAAGCTGCTACAATCGCCGGCTTCAGAGCCACACCAATCGAAATGCCGCCGCTAAAACCGGCTTCTTGGGCCGCCGCGACATCCGTCAGAGAAGCATAGCCAACCAAATCCGCCCCGAATTCCTTTATGAGGGGTGTCAAACGCGCCTGCCAATCCTGCATCATGATTCCTCCTCCGGTTGAACCGGTTCTTCCTGAAACACCGCCTGATCTGAATTTTTCAATTTGACCAAATAGACCGTCACCGCCGTAAAAATAGCCACCAGGGTCAGCTTGACCCACAAGAAGGGCACAATGAACAGAGAGATTACACAGCTCCCCCAAATCATGGTCAGACTGATCAGCTTGGCGCGTCGGGGGATGCCTTTTCCCGCATAAAAGTCCCTGATGAGGGGACCGAAATGAACATGGCTGACCAGGGCATGGTGAAACCGTGGCGAGCTCTTGTCAAAGCAGGCCGCTGCCAAAAGCAGGAAGGGCACCGTCGGCATGATGGGTAAAAGGATTCCGATGATCGCCAAGCCTACGCATATGAACCCTGACACCAGGAAAAGCTTCTGATAGACGTTTTTCATAACCACTCTTTTCTGACAGATGTGCACCCTTAGATACTCTCAGTGTACTCCATATTCTTCTCCGGAGAAAGACCTGTCTCCACCAATTGCCGTGCACAGAATGGAACAATCAAAAAAAACCGGAGCACGTTTGTGCATCCGGGGGGGAACTGTTTTATATCGTCATTTCCATACAATCCTTATCCACAAAACCCAGGGCCACCGGGCAGCTGAAAACCGCTTCAAGTGTGCTGGCAAGCTCCAGCTGAGCTGCTTTGACAGCCTCTTTATTGAAACCGGAAAAACCGTCAATGGGGAAGAAAATGTCGGTGCTGGTTTCGGTGATCTTTCCCACCTCGCTCTGCCGCCAGATCCACCGCCTGGTTTTCACGCTGCTGCCCCGGACGTAGATCAGCTCCCCCAGGTCCACCGCCTCCGTCTCCGCTGTTCCGAAGGGCACAAAGACATCCCCCTCCCGGGCGAAGCGGATTTCGATATCCTGAGGGGAGGCCGCAATGTCGTGGGCCCCCAGGGGAAGGATATACTTCAGGGACATGGCGTTGCCCACATCCACCACATTGCTGATCCGGGGGAATTCTCCCCCCTTGAGGATCCGCTTGGTCAGCGCCTCGATGGAGCACATGAATTTGTTGGGATTGAACCCCAGGGTCTGAAAGGCCTCCCGGTACACAGCGATTTCAGGCACCTCTTTGACATTGGCCCCGTCCAGCCGCTGGCGGATCCCTTCAATGGCACTGTCCAGCAGGGCTTCCACGGCGGGGTTCAGTGTCCTGTTATCCACACCCCGGGCAACGACCACCCCGAAGCAGGCCTCCGGCAGCTTTTCAAAAACCGCTTTCTCTACGATGAATTTCATGGAAACGCTCCTCTTTATCTGATTCGTTCTGATTTTATCACAGCAGTTGATCGTCCTTCACCCCAGGTCATACTCCCGGGCCGTCTCCTGACCCCGAAGGACCCGCAGGGCTCCCAGGGCCAGGGATTCCAGCTCGTTTTCCCCCGGAATGATGGTCACCGGTGCAATGAACCCGACCCGCTTCCGGATCCAGCCCACCATCCGCTCGGAATAGGCGATGCCCCCAGTAATGACGATCTGGTCCACCTGACCGTCCACCACGGTGGCCAGCTCCCCGATGCCCTTGGCAATCTGGTAGGCCATGGCCTCATAAATCAGGGCCGCGTAGGAATCCCCGCCGCGGATCCGTTCTTCCACCGCCTGGGCGTTGTTGGTTCCCAGATAGGAGACCAGCCCCCCCTTGCCCCGGAGCTTCCCATGCATCGTCTCCCTGTCGTGGGTGTAGCACAGGTTGATCAGGTCCTTGCAGGGTACCCGACCGGCCCGCTCCGGAGAAAAGGGGCCCTCGTCGTCGGAAACGATATCGATCATCTGACCCTGGCTGTGGATGCTGACGGACAGACCGCCTCCCAGGTGCGCAACGATGATATTCAGCTCCCCGTAGTCCCTTCCGGATTCCTTCGCCGCCCGGATCGCCACCGCCCGCATATTGAGGGCATGGGAAAAGCTCTTCCGCTGGATGTCCGCCATGCCGGAGATCCGCGCAATGTCCGTCAGCTCGTCCACAGCGACGGAATCATAGATGAAGGACGGTATTCCCAGGGGTTCCGCCATATTGAAGGCGATGATGGCCCCCAGATTGGCCGCATGCTCCACAACCGGCCGGTTCTTGAGCCGGTCCACCATGGCGGCGTTCACCCGGTATGCCCCGGATTTCACCGGGGGCAGGATTCCGCCGCGGCCCACGATGGCCGACAGCCCCTCCCAGGGGATGCCGTTGGCACGCATCACCGCTTTGATCCCTTCACAGCGCATCTCATACTGATCCGAAACGGTCCGATAGGCCGCCAGTTCATCCGCCGGATGATCCATGCCCTGCCTGAAAACTTCCTGCTCATCCGCGTACACTGCGATTTTTGTTGAGGTGGAGCCGGGGTTGATTGCCAGTATCCGCATGCTTCTTTCTCCTTTTTCCGGGACTCTAGCGCCCATAGCCCGCCTCGAATGCCCGCAGATTGACCGCCGCCAAGCCTTCCTTCACATTGGCCCGAATGGCGGCTTCCCAGTCGATTCCATCCAGCCCCATGGCCTTCACCAGGGCGCCCAGAAGGACGATGTTCATGGTTTTCACGTTTCCAACCCCGGCAGCGATTCCAGCTGCATCAATCACCTGGGTCTCCGCTTTTTCGGAAATCCGCTCAATAACCCGCTTCGGATAGGGTTGCTTCCCCATGAGGATGGGAACGGAAGGAATCTCGTGGCGATTCACCACCACCTTCCCGCCGGGTTTCAGATAATCCAGCCAGCGGAGGGCTTCCATGGACTCGAAGGAGACCAGCACATCCGCGCCCCCTAAGCCGATGGTGGGGGCGTTCACCTTTTTCCCGAACCGCACCTGGGTCGATACGCTGCCCCCCCGCTGTGCCATGCCGTGGACCTCGGACATCTTCACGTCGTAGCCCGAGCTGACCAGGGCATTGGACAGGATCTTGCTTGCCAGGATCGTTCCCTGGCCCCCCACCCCTACCAAAATGATGCTCTTAACGTCGCTCATGTTAGTGGTCCCCCTTTCGAATCGCTTGTTTGGGGCAGGTCTGGAGACAGACCTCACAGCCCGCGCATTGGCCCCCGTCGATCCTGACCTTTTTCGTATCCGGATTGTACTGAAGAGCGGGGCAGCCGGTTTTAATGCAGCGCTTGCAGCCGATGCAGTCCGCTTCCGCCACCGTGCATGTGCCTATCCAATCCCCGAACTCCGTTTTATCCCGGAGCGACATCTTTTTTAGGACACAGGGCCACCGGGTGATGATGACCGCCGGTTCATCCAGGGCCAGAGCCCAGTCCAACGCATCCCCCACGTCTTGGAGCTTCAGGGGATTGATCACACGGACATGGGCGACCCCCAAAGCCCGGACAAGGGGCTCGATTTCCACCGCCTGGGTCTCCTGCCCCTGAAGCTTGAAGCCGGAGCCCGGGTTTTCCTGATGGCCGGTCATGCCGGTGATGCGGTTGTCCAGGATACAGACCACGGAATTGCTCCGGTTGTAGACCGTGTTGATGAGCCCCGTCATCCCGGAGTGAAAGAACGTGGAGTCCCCAAGGACCGCCACGGTCCGGGTGGGTTCCCCGAATTTTGCAAAGACCTGCTGAGCGCCGTGGCCCATGCTGACGGAGGCCCCCATGCAGATACTGGTGTCCATGGCGTTCAGGGGTTCCAGGGACCCCAGGCCGTAGCAGCCGATATCCCCGGTGATCATTACCTGTTTCCTCTTTGCCAGCTCGTAGAAAAAACCGCGGTGGGGACAGCCGGCACACAGCACCGGAGGCCGCGCCGCTATATCCGCCTTGTCATATTCCAGGATTTCATTCCGGGTGCCGAAGAAAGCCTGGCGCAGGATATCGGTATTCAGCTCCCCCAGCCGGGGAACCTTGGCTTTGCCGATGCAGGGGATCCCGGCCGCCCTTATCTGCTCCTCCATGAAGGGCTCCAGCTCCTCCACCACGTAGAGGGTGCCCACTGCAGCGGCGAAGGCCCGGATCTTCTCCATGGGCAGGGGATATGAAAAACCGATCTTCAGATAGGAGGCCGTCTCCCCGAAAACCTCCCGGACGTATTCGTAGGCAATGCCGGCGGCGATGACCCCCACCGTTTTGTCATGCCATTCTGTGGCATTCATGGCCGTTTCATTGGAAAACGCCTCCAGCCGGAGCAGCTTCTCCTCCAGCTCCCCATGGAGCTTTCGGGCCACGGCGGGCTTGGCGTCGTATTTCAGGATGTCCTTCACATAGGGCTTCTTCACCGCTTCCTGAACCGGTCCCCATTCAACCAGGGTCTTGCTGTGATTCACCCGGGTGGTCGTCCGCAGCAGGACCGGGGCGTCGAAGGCCTCGCTGATGGCCAGGGCGGCCACCACCATATCCTTTGCCTCCTGACTGTTGCTGGGTTCCAGCATGGGCAGCTTGGCGAATTTGGCATAATAACGGTTGTCCTGCTCGTTCTGAGAGGAATGCATCCCGGGATCATCGGCGGAAATCAGAACCAGGCCCCCGTTCACACCGGTGTAGGCGAAGGTGAGCAGCGGATCCGCCGCCACATTGAGGCCCACATGCTTCATGGCCGCCAAGGACCGGGCCCCGGCAATGGATGCGCCGATGGCGGTTTCCAGGGCCACTTTTTCGTTGGGGGCCCATTCGGCGATGATATCCCCCTGATAGAGGGCGATGTTCTCCAAAATTTCAGTACTGGGGGTTCCGGGATAGGCCGAAGCATAGCTGACCCCTGCTTCGTAGGCGCCCCGGGCCACCGCTTCGTTTCCTGTCATCAGGACTTTCATGGTTTTCCCTCCTGCTTGTGTACGGATGGTGGAATGGTACTCCCCTACACCGAGTCGCAAGAGCCGTGCCAAGGTGACAGCCCCTCAAAAACAGCAAAAAAGCCGGAATAATCCGACTTTTTCATGGCTGTAATCTCTTTTACGGGTTTGTTTTCGGTATTTAAAGTATTTATGGTATGTGTTCTGATACCGAAAATACCGTTTCACCCTCCCCAACCCTGGTCCAGCGCCCGAAGACCGGCTTCCGTGATCACGGTGCCTCCCTTGCCGGGATGAATCACCACGAGCCCCTGCTTTTCCAGCGCCAATAGCAGGTTCCGAACCGCCTGCTCCCCGAGGAACAGGCCGTTTTCCCGGGCCAGCCGGCACAGGCTTCGCCGCCCCAGGCGCTTCATCTTCCTCAGGCCCAGCGCCAACTGTTCCAGAATGAAACGGCTGTGATCCACTGGGATCCCGGTGGCGCCCTGAGCGGCCCCCAGGGTCTGAACCGGGGGTGACACCGCAAACGGGAGGTCCCCCTGCTCCACCACAGCGACGTTGAGATTGGCCAGGTATTCAATGTAGTTCCGTAGCTCCCGCACGTTCCCGCGCCAGGGATGGGCCATGAAGGCCCCCAGGGCGCTGTCCGTCAGCCGGAACCAGGCATTCATCTTCTTCTGGAATTCATGGATCAGGTCCGGAATGTCCGCCGGTCGGCTCCGCAGGGGCGGAATGGCCAGGGGCAGCACACTGAGCCGATAGTACAGATCCTCCCGGAAGCCCCCGGCTTCAGCCAGGCTTTTTAGCTCCCGATTGGTGGCGGCAATGATCCGCACATCCACCGGAATGACCCGGTCGCCTCCCAACCGCACCACCTCCCGCTCCTGCAGTACCCGGAGCAGCCGTTTCTGGAGGGCCAGGGGCATTTCACCGATTTCGTCCAGGAACAGGGTTCCCTTGTGGGCCAGCTCAAAAAGTCCCTGTCGGCCTCCCTTGCGGGCACCGGTGAAGGCGCCGTCCTCATAGCCGAAAAGCTCGCTCTCCAGCAGATTCTCAGGAATCGCCCCGCAGTTGACGGCAACGAACTGATACGCCCGGCGGCCGGAGCTGTTGTGGATGGCCTGAGCGAAAATCTCTTTTCCCGTACCGCTCTCCCCGGTGATCAGGATGGAGGAATCGGAGCCCGCCATCCGCAGGGCGATCTCCCGGCACTTCCGGAGCGCTTCACTGCCGCCCACGATCTCCTCAAACCGGTATTTGGCCCGGTGCCCCTTGCCAAGCAACTGATTCCGCAGGAGGTGCTGCTTGCGCTCCTCATCGCTGAACCGCTTGATGACCGCCACCGCTCCGTACTGCTTCCCCGAGTGGGCGATGGGGTCCACGGACATGACCACATCGTAGCCGTTGATCCTGCCCAGGGCTTCCCGGATCGGTTTTCCCGTTGCCATCACTTGACCGAAGGGGATTTCCGGGAACAGATCCATGCCGTTCTTCCCCAGAACCGACGGGATATCCGTTCCCAAAATCTGCCCTGCCTTCTCATTGTACGAAAACACCCGGCCCCGGGCATTGATGCCCACCACGCCGGAATCCACCACCTGAAGCAGCAGGTCCATGGAGCTTTCGAACCGGTTGGTCTTCCCCAGGATCACCGAAAGCCCCACATGGACCGGCACGATTTCTCCCAGCCCCGCCTTGATGTTCTTATGGTTCAGGACATCGTCCAGATCTAGCCGCATGCCCAGCTCCAGGATCGTGCTGATATCCAGCAGGGCCGGGCCGATATCCGTCACCGAAGCAAAGCGTCCGGGATCCGTCACCGGTCCCGCAACGGACACCACCGCACGGCCTCTGTAGGAGTCACACTCCCCCAGGGCCGCCGGAATCAGGTCCGGGGAATCCGGATCGATCTGCCGGAGTACCGACACCATCTGCCGGGCCAGCTCCACCGTGTCGTCCAGCAGCACGGCGCCGGTTTTCAGCCCCAGCCCCTTCAGGTTCTCCAGGCCGGTTCTCGAAACCGTGCGGCAGGCAAAAACCACCTCACAGCCCGACACAAGCCTGTGCCGGATGCCGTCATACACCTCATAGGAGGGCATCAGCACCAGGTTCGCGCCGTCCAGCTCCCTGTCCTCAAGGGTTTCCAGACTGCTGGCCGTCACTGTCAGGGCCTCACCGAAAAGGTGCCGGACCTGGCCCGCCCGGGTCTCCGCCCCTTGGGGACTGCTCTCGATTATCACCAGTTTTTTTCTCATTGCTCCGCCCGCCAGTTTCGAATTGTTCTACTTATTCCCTACTATATCCCACTGCTTGATCGAGCAAAACAGAAACCTGATGATTACACAAAAAAACTGCCCAGCGACAACACCGGGCAGTTCCTCTTACTTCGCATACCGCTGGGTCAGCTCCGCCGCCACGTCCTCCGGCGTAACCCCCTGCTCCGCCAGCAGGACCATCATGTGGTACACCAGATCCGCGGTTTCAGACACCAGTTCCCGGGCGTCCCGGTTCTTGGCGGCGATGATCACTTCGCTGGCTTCTTCCCCCACTTTTTTCAGGATCTTATCCACCCCTTTGGTGAAGAGGTAGGTGGTATAAGCCCCCTCCGGCATTTCCTCTTTCCGCTCCAGGATCCGATCGTACAGCTGGTTCAGGATCTGCGGGGCGATGGCGTCGCTGTTTTCAAAGCAGGACCAGTTCCCGGTGTGGCAGGCAGGCCCCTGGGGCGCCACCTGGATCAGCAGGGTGTCCCCGTCGCAGTCCAGGCCGATGCTGAGGACCTTCTGGACATTGCCGGAGGTGCCTCCCTTGTGCCACAGCTCCTGTCGGCTACGGGACCAGAACCAGGCATCCTGGGTCTCCACGGTTTTTTCCAGGGCCTCCCGGTTCATCCAGGCCATCATCAGGACTTTCCCCGTGGTCTGCTCCTGAAGTATGGCGGGCACCAGACCCTGGGCATCATATTTAATGCGGTTGCGCAATGTTTCCACGTGTCATACCCCTCTCATCAGGACATTATTTGTTTTCAGCCAGGCCTTCAGCTCTGGAATCTTGATATCGCCGAAGTGGAAGACCGAGGCCGCTAGGGCCGCATCGGCTTTCCCGATCGTCAGGACCTCCAGAAAGTGTTCCTTGGTTCCGGCCCCCCCGGAGGCGATGACCGGTACCTCCACGTTCTCGGAGATCAAGCGGTTAAGGGCCAAATCGTACCCCTGACGGACCCCATCGGAATCGATGGAGTTCAGCACCAGTTCCCCGGCGCCCAGTTCCACCCCTTTGATGGCCCATTCCAGGGCATCCATGCCGGTGGCCTTACGGCCCCCCAGGGTGAAGACCTCCCATTTGCCGGGGGCCGTCTGTTTCACATCCATGGACAGCACCACGCACTGATTGCCGTACCGGAGGGCAGCCTCCGTGATCAGATTCGGGTTGGCCACAGCGGAGGAATTGATGGAGATTTTGTCGGCTCCGGCCCAGAGCAGTTCCTTGAAATCCGCGACTGACTGGACCCCGCCCCCCACTGTGAGGGGAATCCTGAGGACATCCGCCGTTCGTTCGATGGTTTCGACAAAGAATTGCCGCCCCTCATTGGAGGCCGTGATATCATAAAAAACCAGCTCGTCCGCGCCCGCTTCCGAATAGAACCGGGCCAGGGTGACCGGGTCCTCCACATCCTGGACATCTGCGAAGCGAACCCCTTTAACGACTCTGCCCCGATTCACATCCAGGCAGGGAATGATCCGTTTGGTTATCATAAAAACTCCTTCAATTGGTCCAGGGTGACCTTCCCTTCATACAGGGCTTTCCCCACGATGACCCCGAAGACGCCGATTTCAGATAACGCCCGCACATCGGCTTCATTGCTGACGCCGCCGGAGGCGATGATGTTCATGGCGGTTTTTTCCTTCATGGTGATCAGTTCTGCCAGATTGGGTCCCTCCAGGGTGCCATCCCGGGTGATATCCGTATAGACGATGGTCCGGATCCCCATGGCGTATAGCTTGTTGGCGTAGGCCACCGCTTCGAGATCGGAGTTCTCCACCCAGCCGTCCACACAGATCATGCCTTGCCAGCAGTCCAGGGAGATGACGATCTTTTCACCGTATTTTTCCGCCAGCACCGCAATCAGCTCCGGATGCTTCACGGCAGAAGTTCCCAGAACAATCCGGTGGGCCCCGGCATTCAGCCACGCCTCAGCGGATTCCAAACTGCGGATCCCGCCGCCGATCTGGATCGGGATTCCTGTGCGCTGGATGATTTCCCGGACAATGCCCGTATTCTGGGGGCTCCCGGTGAAGGCGCCGTCCAGATCCACCACATGGAGCCGCTTGGCGCCTTTGGCGAGCCACCCCTCGGCAACCGCTACCGGATCGTGGTCATAAACCGTGACATGTTCTTCTTTTCCCTGCAACAGCCGGACACAGCGACCGTTCCGGATATCAATAGCTGGATAGAGAATCATTTGATCATCTCCTTGAAATTTTGAAGTAACCGCAACCCTACGGCTCCGCTCTTTTCGGGATGGAACTGCATGCCGATGAGATTGCCTTTCCGGATCAGGGCCGGTACAGGAATGCCATACTCCGCCGTTGCCAGGATCACTGTCGGATCAGGGGTTTCCAGATAATACGAATGCACAAAGTAAACGGTGGGGTCGGGCCCCAACCCCGCTGTAATCGGGTCCGGCCTTTCCAGTTCCAGCCGGTTCCAGCCCATGTGGGGGATCTTCAGCCCGGGTTCGAACCGGACGATTTTCCCGGGAATCCAACCCAACCCTTCATAATCCCCACCCTCGGTGCTGCTCTCAAAAAGAAGCTGCATCCCCAGACAGATCCCCAGCAGCAGCTTTCCCTGCCGGACATTCTCCTCCAGGCAGGGGATCAGTCCCGTGGCCCGCAGGTTTTCCATGGCATCCCGGTAGGCGCCGACTCCCGGCAGGATGATGGCCTGGGACCGGTTCACCACCTCGGGATCCCGGGTGATTTCAACCTCCAGGCCAATTTCATTGAGGGCCCTGTATACATTCCGTATATTACCCACGCCATAATCAATCAACGCTATCATTTTTTGCTCCTTCCGAAATGAGTCACTCCAGCATTCCCTTTGTGGAGAGCAGCCCTTCTCCGGTAAGTGTCACCGCTTCCTTCAGCGCCCTGCCGAAGGCCTTGAAGAGGGCTTCAATCATATGGTGGGTATTGGTGCCTGCCAGGAGGTCCAGGTGGAGGGTGATCCCCCCCTGTTCGGCGACCGCCCGGAAGAATTCCTGAACGCATTCCGTTTCAAGGGTCCCCACCCGTTCCGCCGGGAAAGCGGCCCCCATGCGCACATAGGACCGGCCGCTGAAATCCAGCACCACCCGGGCCAGGGCTTCATCCATGGGGACATAGCTGGTACCGTAGCGCCGGATTCCCGCTTTATCCACCAGGGCATCCCGCAGGGCTTTCCCCAGGCAGATGCCCAGATCCTCCACGGTGTGGTGGGTATCCACTGCCAGATCCCCGGTGCAGGTATAACTCAGATCCAAGCCGCCGTGCCGGGCCACCTGATGGAGCATGTGGTCCAGAAAGCCGATGCCGGATTCCCCTGAAAACTGGCCGGTGCCGTCCAGATCCAACTGGAGGCGGATATCTGTCTCTGATGTTTTACGCATGATTTCAGCACATCGCATGGTCAACCTCTTTCAACGCATCCAGGATCATCTGATTGTTTTCCGGGGTGCCGATATTGATTCGAATGCAGTTCTGCATCACATCCTGGCTGAAGAGCCGGGTCAGCATGCCCTGATCTTCCAGGCGCTGGGCCACGGCCTTGGCCTGAGGGGTTCTAAACAACAGGAAGTTTGCGCCGCTGGGAAACACCTCCAGGCCGGGGATTTGAATCGCCGCGGCGTAGAGCTGCTGACGGCTGGCGCAAATCTGAGCCACCAGCTCCTTCACCCGGTCCTGGTGCTTAAGAGCAAGACAGGCCAAGCCCTGGGTGAGGCTGTTGAGGTTGTAGGGCATCCGTACCCGATTCAGACAGTCGATGGTTTTTTCCGTACCGACTGCATACCCCACCCGAAGCCCCGCTAAACCAAAAGCTTTGGACAGGGTCCGCATCACGATCAGGCGGTCCTCTACCTGGGCTTCCCGGATCAGGGTGGTGCCGCAGAATTCGTAATAGGCCTCATCGCAGACCACGATGGCCTCCGTCCGGTTCAGCACCGCCAGCACCTGCTCCCGGCTGATCTCCGTTCCCGTGGGATTGTTGGGAACACAGAGGAACACCATCTTGGCAGCCACGGCATTGGCCTTGGCGATGATGGCCTCGATGTCGACTGAAAAATCCGGAGCAGAGGGGACGGCGTGGACCGCCGCGGAGCAGATCATGGATGCTACGCCATATTCGGAGAAGGTAGGGGTGTGGATCACCACCGCATCCCCGGGGCTGAGGAAGATTTCCGCCGCCATCTTGATCAGTTCATCGGAGCCGCACCCCATGACGATTTTCTCCGGCGGGGCGTCGGTGTAGGTGCCCAGAGCCTGACGGAGCAGGAGGCTGCTCCCTTCGGGATACTGGTTGAAGGCGGTGTTGGCCACCACGGCCTGTACCTCCTCCGAAAATTCCTTCAGCCAGTCCCAGGGGGACTCATTGGCGTGAAGGCGGTAGGGCAGGGGCTTTTCGATGGTCATATAGGCGCTGAGGCCTTCCAGTTCTTTTCGGATCAAGGGCTTCATGATAATTTCCTCATTTCTGCAGATCGGGCGTGGGCGGTGAGCCCTTCGGCCCGGGCCAGCCTGGAAACGGAATCCGAA
Source organism: uncultured Peptostreptococcaceae bacterium (assembly GCA_964424355.1). Taxonomy (GTDB): domain Bacteria; phylum Bacillota; class Clostridia; order Peptostreptococcales; family Acidaminobacteraceae; genus CAZEHS01. Next base: position 90,325 of record CAYRIO010000005.1, on the reverse strand, counting down.
AGGGCGCTAGACGCAGCCGGATCGAATTCCAAAATGCTGCTCCGCTTTACAAAGTCATAGACCCCCAGGGGGGAGGCGAATCGGGCTGTGCCGCTGGTGGGCAGGGTGTGGTTGGGTCCGGCCATATAATCCCCCAGGGCCTCCGGGGTGTTGGCCCCCATGAAGACAGCTCCGGCATGGCGGACGGCTTTCAGTGCCTGCCACGGGTCTGCCACCATGAGCTCCAAATGCTCCGGCGCCAGCTTGTTCGATACCGCCAGGGCCCGTTCCAGGGAGTCCGTCAGGATCAGGCACCCGTAATTCTCCAGGGCCTGGGTGGCGATCCCCACCCGGGGAAGCAGGGCCAGCTGCCGGGAAACCGCTGCGTCCACAGCGTCCAGCAGGGCTGCATCCGGGGTGACCAGGATGGCGGCGGCCATTTCATCGTGCTCCGCCTGGGCCAGCAGGTCCGCGGCAATCCATTCCGGATTGGCGGCGCTGTCCGCCACCACCAGGACCTCGCTGGGACCGGCGATCATGTCGATGCCCACGATGCCGAAGACCTCCCGTTTGGCCCGGGCAACGTAGGCATTGCCGGGGCCGGTGATCTTATCCACGGACCGGATGCTCTCGGTGCCGTAGGCCATGGCAGCCACGGCCTGGGCACCGCCCAGCCGGTATATCTCGGTGATGCCCAGCATCTTGGCCGCCGCCAGGACGAGGGCATTGACGCTGCCCGACGGATCCGCCGGGGTGAACAGGGCAATCTCGGGAACCCCGGCTACCTGAGCCGGAATCACATTCATCAGCACGGTGGAGGGATAGGCCGCTTTGCCGCCGGGAACATAGATCCCCACCCGGTCCAGCGGGGTGACCTTCTGCCCCAGGCAGATTCCCGGTTCTGCATCGGTGGTCCAGCTCCGTTCCAGCTGAAAGCTGTGGAAACGCCGGATCCGCTCAATGGCTTCCGCCAGAATCTCTTTCAGTTCCGGTTCCGTTTCATCCCAGGCCTTTTGGACCTCCTGGGGCGTTACTGCCAGGCTTTCCGGGCGGAATTTATCCAGCTGCTCCGTCCAGTCCCGCAGGGCTGCATCCCCCCGCTGTTTCACATCCGCCAGGATGGCCCGGACCTTCTGGTCTACAGCGCTCCAGTCCTCCGCGGCACGGTCCTGAAGCAGGGCCAGTTCCTTAAAATCCGTATCTTTTTCGATCTTCATCCGTATCATGGGGTGACTCCTCCGCCGTCCACTTGTTCCCGAAGGCCCTTCAGCAGTTCCTGAACCGCCTCGTACCGGGTTTTTAGGCTCACTTTATTCACAATCAGCCGGGCGCTCACGGGGAACAGGGTCTCCAGAATCTGTAGATTGTTCTCCCGCAGGGTGCTGCCCGTTTCTACGATATCCACGATCACTTCCGCCAGCCCCATGATGGGGGCCAGTTCAACGGAGCCGTGGAGCTTCAGCACTTCGGTGTGGATGCCCTGCCGGGCAAAATACCGGCGGGCCACATTGGGGTACTTGGAGGCGACCACCAGCTTCCGGGCCGGAAGCCGCCAGGGCCCGAAGCCCGCCACGCACATCCGGCAGACACCGAATTTCAGATCCAGCATCTCATAGATATCCGCCTCCGCCTCTGCCAAAACATCCTTTCCCACGACCCCCACATCGGCGGCCCCTTTTTCTACATACACCGGGATATCGTCGGATTTGACAAAGACAATGCTGACGCGGCCCGCCGGGTCATTGAAAACCAGCTTCCGGCTTTTCTTATCAAAGCTCTCAAGATCGTACCCCGCCCGAATCAGCAGAGCGATGGCGTCCTGAGCAATACGGCCCTTCGCCAGAGCAATCCGCAGGGGTTCCATAGCCGCCTCCTAGTGGATCGAAACGATCTGGACAGGCTCCAGGCTGGTGACGAACTGTTCCCGGGGCAGTCGGATCACATCGTTTTTCATCAGGTTCGTGACCCGGACCCAGTCCTCGTTCAGCTCGATGATCTCCCGGGTGTTCCGGTAGGTGGCGGATGCGATCCGGGACTGTGTGCCCCCGGCAAAACACTCCGCTTCCACGACAAAGCCCCGGGTTCTCAGGGTTTGTGACAGGGTCAGGGCTTCCTGACGGTTTGTTTCGTTATAAAGGACCAGATAATCGGTCGCACAGGGGTTCCATTCTTTAATTTTCATCTTCTCAAGCACCTCCGCCAGTAAACTGATATTGATGCCGAGTCCGCAGGCGGGTTTTTCCGCGCCGAACTGGCTGGCCAGCAAATCATATCTTCCTCCCTGAAGCAGCGGTTCGCCGCAGCCCGGGGCATAGCCTTTGAAAATTGCGCCGGTGTAATACCGGAAGGGATTGGTGAAACCCAGATCCGCATGGATCCTTGCCCGAGGGGCATGGGCCTTCAGGGCCGTGTAGACCGCTCTCAGATTCTGCAGGGCCGCTGCCATGGTCTCATTGATGACCCACTTCTCGGCAGCCGCCAGGATCGGCTCCACCTCGCCGTACAGCTCCGGCACCACCAGGACAGACCGGATCATGGCTTCCGGCACCTCTGCCTTTTCAAGGAGGCTCCGGATCAGATCCGGACTGCGCCGTTCAATGGCGCCCAGCACCTTTTGCCAAAGGTTCTCCGGAATCCCGGAATCCTGATGCAGCCCTTCCAGCCACCCGGCATGGCCGATATCCACGTGGAGCTCCTCCATGCCGGCATCCGCCAGGGTGTGGATTCCCAGGGCCAACACCTCGGCATCGCAGTCGGGCTCCGGCTGGTTATAGGCCTCGATCCCCGCCTGCAGAATCTCCAGCCGCTCCCCCTTCTGGGGGTCCGCCCAGCGGAAGACGCTGGTGATGTAGCTGAATTTCAGGGGATAAGGGATATCCTTGTACAACCGGGCCGTCATACGGCTCACCGGCACCGTGGCATCCGGCCGCAGGACCAAAATCCGGCCATCCCGGGCGATCAGCTTCACCATATCGTCCCCGGACAGGCTCTCGGCTTCCCGGAAGAGATCCAAATACTCAAAGGTGGGGGTCAGGACCGGCCGATACCCGTATTGTCTGAAACGGTCCCGGAACAGGGCCGTCAGGGTTTCCTGAAATTCAACTTCCTCTCCCAGCAGGGTATCCACCCCATGGGGCTCTAAATGTCGCAGTGCACTCATCGTCACCCTCCTTTACCGGATCAACACACAACCCGTATTTACCCCCGCAGTAAAAATAAAAACCGTACCGGCGGCTTGCCAGTACGGTGATGTTTAGCGCATCTACCCGAACCCAAGCCCACGACCAAGGGAGCCTGCATCCGGTAAAACAGCGGACACAAACTCAGGGGGTATGATGATGCAGGGCTTGCAGTATGTTTTGAATTGTGATGATCATCATGAAGCCCACCCCTTTCGCTTTAGCGCGTTAATGTGTTAAAGCATTGTATACATCCTACACCCTGTGTTCCGATGTGTCAATGCCTTCTGAGATAAAAGTTCCGTGAAATCCTGCAAACGTGTTCCTGCCATCAGCATCTTGCACAAGAAAACAGGTGGTGTACAATAGAAAAAGAAAGAGCAATCAGGAGGTCTTATGTTCGATTATCACACCCATAGCAGCTTTTCGAGCGATGCGGATCACAGCATGGAGAATATGGTCCTGGGTGCAATCTCCCTGGGGCTGAAAGAAATGGCCATCACCGACCACATTGATTATGACTACGCGGATCCCAGCATCGATTTCGATCTGGACCATCAGGCATATGTTGCCGAAATCCATCGGCTGCGGCAGATTTATGGAGATCGAATCACCCTGCGACATGGTCTGGAATTAGGGCTGCAACCCCATATCGCTGATCGGTGTGCGCGGCTGGTCGCCGCAGAAAAGCCGGATTTTGTCCTCTGCTCCATTCATACCTGCAGACGGCTCGATCTTTACCGCGGTGAATTCTACCGGAACAGAACCCCCGCTGAGGCATGGGAGGACTATCTCCACGAGCTGCACACCATCATCCGAAACTATCAGGCCTATTGTGTCCTGGGCCATCTGGATATCCTGCGACGGTATGACGCCGGGGCTGCAGCTTTCCCAAAGGAATCCCTGAAGCACCAGTTCACGGATATTTTCAAAGAACTGATCCGAAACGGAAAGGGCCTGGAAGTCAACACCTCCGGGTATCGAAACCCTGACGAGATGCCGCTGCCTTCTTGGGAACTCCTGAAATGGTACCACGAAGCAGGGGGAGAAATCCTGACGCTGGGCTCTGATGCCCATGCCCCGGACGTATTGGCCTACCGCTTCCCTGAAACCCTGGAGCGTTTGAAGGATATGGGTTTCAAGTCCATCTGTACTTTCGAAGCCATGGAACCGACATTCCACCTGATCTGATTCCCAAAAATCACCCTGCATACCACAAGCGGCATCCCTGAGGATGCCGCTTGTCTCATATCAACTCAATTTCGACATCCCCGTCCGCTTCCGCCAGACAGGCCAGTCGATAGCCTTCAGTGATCTTTTCAGCACCCAGATAGGCGATCTCTTCCGGTGCCGGAGCATTCAGGGTGCCAGACCTCACCCGCACGACGCAAGCGCCGCAAATCCCCTTGCCACCACAGGGATGCTTGATAATCAGCCCCGCCTTGTGGGCGGCGCGGAGCAGGGTATTCCCTCGAACAGAGGAGACCTCTACCGGTTTTCTGAAAAAACGGATTGTTGCCATGGTGTCACCCTCATTGTTTGCGCTTGCTCTTTGCGTATAATTCCGCAATGCGTTTCTGATTGATCTGAGTCAGAACCTGACGGGTTTCAGGCTCCAGACTCGCCTCCGGAACAGATTCAGGCGGTGGAACCACCTTGAGAGGCGAGGCCTCCGGTTCCCCTTGCTGAAGAATATTCATCAGGGTTTCCAGATTATCGGAAATTTGTGTGGCCGCTGCACTCTGATACGCCAGTCGGACCCGCTCCACATCCCCATCCGCCATATTCAGGATGATTCGCAGCGTTCCATCCGTCGCCGGTTCCAGTATGAACCCACGCAAGGTCTCCAGTTGCTGCTTCACATTCTTCTTGGGTTTATCAAAGTCTTCAAATTTTACCGCCGGGGATTGACGGTCCTTTCGGCGCACCCGGGGGGGGGTGCCTTTGGGGTCCGGCAGTTCGAGCAGAGGCACCTCCAGCAGAAGACCTTTGTCGATCAACTGCTCCAGTGCCTTTCCTGCCACCCGGGCCGTGCAGCCCATCAGCTTCGATAAGCCCCCCAACGATAATGGCCTCTGAGGACTTTCCTGTGCCATCCTTGCCAGGACAATGCAGCACATTTTCGCATAGATATCCAAGTCTTCCCGATCCAGAAGATCGGCATTGATCATTATGGTTCCCATTTCCCCACCCTTTGCAAGAATCGCCGGACAAGGCTGTTCCCTTATCCGGCGGCGGTCAACTGATTTCTGATATGCTTCTGTTGCGCTCTTTGGATAGATCCACAAAGCGGTTGCCGATCTGCACGACCGGTCGCGTGGGATAGTTCACATCCACATAGACGACAACTCCGTCTTCCCCAGTGTTGAGGGTACAGGATTTACCCACATAATACTCCGCCAAATTGCTGAGCAGGATATAACAGATGCCGCTGTCCAAGGTGCTCCCACTATTCCAGGTGATATACTCGGCAGCTTCAAAAGGCGAAAGCTTCGACCGATAGTTCCGGTCCGATATCATGGCATCGTACACATCACAGACCATGATGATCTTCGCAAACTCGTGAATCTGGCCTGATCTGAGCCGAAGCGGATAACCGCTGCCATCCATCCGCTCATGGTGCTGCAGTGCAGCAAACTTCACATCCTGGGAGACCCCCTGGGTTCGCAGCAGCACGGAGTAGCCCAATTGAGGATGTTTCTTCACCATTTCGAATTCCTGCTCATCCAGCTTATCCGGTTTGTTGAGCAGGAACTCCGGTATCTTCATCTTGCCGATGTCAAAAAGCAGACCGGCTTCACAGATATCGTACAGTTCACTTTTGGAATAGCCCAGCCATTTTCCAATCATACTGGCCAGCATGGAAACCCGAAGGGAATGCTGGAAGGTATAGTCGTCAGAGGCCTCCAGCTGCTTCAGCCGCATCAGGACATCATTGTTACGGACCATATCCGGAAGCAGATCCCGGACATTCTGTTTGACGCTGTTAATATCCAGCTTCTGATCATCTCTGAGCTGATTGAAAATTTTCTTGGTCTCTTCCAGGGTCACCTTGTGCTTCTGATCGATGGGGATGTTGCCATCGCCGGTCAACAGGCTGATCTTCAGGTTCTGGTTAACGGCACTCCGCACCACATAATCGAAATCCTGGGTTTCTATGCGCCGGATATCCTCTTTAAAGGCGATCAGATCCAGATTCCCGCCCTCAGACTTGATCCGTTTCTCGAAGGTTTCAATCTGTTCATGAATATCCGGCGTTTCCGTCAGCGCAGGAATATCCTCTCTGTCGGCAATCCGGACCCGGTCGATTCCCAACCGTTTCAGCAGTGCGATATGCCGGGTTGTCAGTTCCATGCCCTTTGAAAGGAGATCAATCGTGCCATCAGCGTTCAGGACTGGCTCGCCCAGGATCATGCCCGGATTCAGTTCATCGACATTCATAATATGCATAATTTCACCTACCGTGGGAGAGATTAGCCTTGATTGAGCAATTTCGGCGTTTCATGGATGTTACCGATCACCTTCATCTCATAATTGATGAACCGGCTATGGCTCGTCAGATCATCCTTCCGGATGGTATAGGCTCCATTATGGTAATGGATGGACCCTCTGAAGGTTTCCTCTTTATACGTATTGTAGACATCAACGATATCGCCCTCGAAAATATCATTCCCGCACGTATCCTTCAGCCCGATTACCTGCATCAGGAGACCCCGCTGTGCCCACGCTTCAATCTGCATCCAGGACAATTCTTTCCACGCCTCGGAATACAGCATCTTATTTTCTGATTCAAGGTATACCCTGAAACGGAATCGTTCCTTTGTCATAATTACTCCTTCTTTCCGACCCTTAATCGGCGGTCAATCCGTCAAGTGCATCAAACTAGATGATTCGTCAACAAATCTGCAATTCCTGCTTTTTATCTGATTTTTATTCCCTTAAAACGAGGATTGGCGTCCAAATGAGTCCCGAGTCCCGGACTTCCCACTGAAAAACAGCGGCCCCCGCTATGTGTCCATCCTCATAGGATCCATATACCCACCGCTCATTGATGAGTCCCACCTGGCCAAAGTGCATGGTTCCACCCAGCACGGGCTCCTCTGGAATCACCGAAGGATTCTGGGTGAGATCTTCAATCAACTTTCCGGGGTCCGCTATGCCGGAGCGCTTGATGGCGTCCAGCATATAAGGCTCCAGCCTGGGGGTGAACTGCGTCTGTGTCTTGAGCGCCGTGAGTTCCGCGCGGGCAGCATCCCGCTCCTGGCCCACATCTGCCAAATCTTTCTTCAACTGGCTGTTTTCAGCCGTAAAATCCCTCAGCGCGCTCTGCATCTGCTTCACTTTCATATTCTCAACAGCGTACCCTGAGCCATAGGCCAGCAGTGCCAGAAGCACCACCCCGATCACAAGCCGCTTCTGATTCATCAGCATCTCATCCCCTCCTCTCAATTTCGCTTCATATATACCCCCAAACGTATCCCCCTAACACGAAACATTCAAATCCATTGAAAACACTCTCTGTTACCGTTCGTACACTTTCCACAATCCGGGCCACAGGTTACCCACAACTTATCCACACCCGGGTGCCATTTGTTTAAAACTCTTGAATCGGTTGAAATCACTTGATCCATTTTGCCAATATCCATAAAAGAAGACCTCCATCAAGAGGTCTTATCCACACTTTTTCTCATTTTAAGCCAAGGGATGCAGGTTACCGAATAACCGATAATCGCACCAATCACCGCACCGCCCAGCACATCGGAGGGATAGTGCATAAAAAGATAGAGTCGGGACAATCCGATGCAGACCGCCAAAAGCGCCAGCCCCCTCTTCACGGCTCCCATGTCCGACGGCAGGGAAAAAACGGCGGCAAAAGCCGCTATGGTGTGCCCCGAAGGAAACGAGAACTCCTGCAGAGCCGGAATCTTAAGCACTACGGCCGGATACACCACATAGGGCCGCGGCCTGCTGATCAGGTTTTTCAGACAGATGTTTCCAATCACATGGGCCAGCAGCAGGGCCAGCAGCATCCCCAGCCCGGCCCGGCGCCATTTGGGAACGGCACAGAAAAACAAGGCGATGCCGATCCAAACCAATCCCTTGTCACCAACCGCGCTGAAGGCGATCATTATGCGATCTCCCCAAGGGGAGGTCAGTGTCCTTTGTATTTCAAGAAGCCATTCAAGTTCCATGTTTTCCTCATAGATGGGCCGGTCGGATGGACCATTCCAGTGTTCCGGTCTGCTCACCCAGCTCATGCCAGCCATCAATATCGCAGGCGATGCACACGATTCCGCAGGTTGCCAAATGAATGCCGCCGGCTCGAATACCGCAAAGCGCAGCGCACAAATCCTCGCAATCCGGATTATGGCCGACAATCCGGATGGATTGAACCGAATCCTGCTGCGCTTTAAGAACGTTGAGAATGGCTAGCCACCCCTGCCCATAAAGCGCATCGCTCTTGATCAACGCTTCACCGGTATGTTCCGCGATAAGCTCCGCAGTCTGGATCGCCCGGTTAGCCGGGGAGGCGATGATCCGATCTGCCAGGAACTCCCGCTGCTTCAGGTACCGCCCGGTCCGATGGGCATCTTCAATCCCCCGGGGACGGAGATTTCGGCTAAAATCATGATCATACCCTTCCTTTACTGCCTTTGCGTGACGATGGATGTACAGGGTTTTCATCTGTTTCCTCCCATAGGGTTATGGGGATCCGCTCCGTCAATTCAATTTTCTCCGGGCTGACTGCGCATTTCCAAGCAACCAGCTTGACGCCTGCGGATGCCGCCGCGTTCACTGCCCGGGCAAATGCCGGGTCCATCCTGCCATTCGGTGTAAAGCCCAGGGCCTGGGGATGCTGAATCAAGAATACCACCCCTGCACAAAGCCCTTTCTCAGCAGCCTCTGTCAGTTCCAGCAGATGGCGGGTTCCCCGTTCCGTCGGGGCATCCGGAAAATAACTCCAGCCATCTTCCAACAAGGTCACACCCTTCACTTCGACCCAGAAATCCTGCTCGCCGTAAAGGCAGAAGTCAAAGCGACTGTTGCCGAACGTCACTTCCCGCCGATAGCCTGTCATTGGGCCAAAATCGTCAATCACGCCCGAACGGAGTCCCTCCTCAACCACCCGATTCGGCAGCTGTGAGTCTATGGATACCCAGGATGAGTCGGTTTTAACCAGGCGCAGCTCGAATCCCGTTTTGCGGTGCGCCTCCATATGCCTGGACAACAGCACCTGTGCCCCCGGAACCAAGAGCTCCCGAAGTCGGCCGGTATTCGGAACATGGGCCTTCACATCCCCCTCAGCCGTGCTAAAATAGGCGATGAAGCGGTTGGGACGACTGATAAACGTCCCAGGAACCCAATCATAGGTGAAGTTCAATCAGAAGCTCCCCCATCGGTCCAAGGGCCAGAACCGAATCAGCACCTTGCCTTTGACTTCATCCGCCGGCAGCAGGCCGATATCTTCGCTGCGGCTGTCATGGCTGTTCTGCCTGTTATCTCCCATGGCAAAAACCATCCCCGGGGGCACCTGATCAATCTGAACCGCTCCGATGCTATAAGGCTCTAAAATATACGTCTCTGTTTGAACCTTTCCGTTGAGGACCACCTTGCCGTCTGCGATGGTAAGAGAGTCTCCCTCGGTTGCAATCACGCGCTTAATCAAGGTTTTTGTGCTGCCGTTCTTCCAGCGCTGGATTGGATTCATCGCATTCAGATCCGCCTCCGAAATAGGCAAATCCGTTTTAAAGATCACGATATCTCCCTTGGCTACCTGATGGGTGTTTTGAAGGACCAGACGATCCCCCTCGACAAGGGTTGGATTCATCGATACATCATAGACTTGAAGGACCGTGAAGAAATAAGACAGCGCCAGACCCACCACTGCGGCGATCAGAATCGCTTTAACCCACTCAATAATCTCTTTAACCATCGTTTCTCCTTTTCAAAACAAAGACGGGCAAGTTTCCCTGCCCTGTCTGGATTACAAAATTTTATTCTGCCCTTTGGGGATGTTGTGTGAATAGAAGATTTCCAGCATTTCTTTGGAAAGTTGTTTTTTAACTTTTTTCTTTTCGTTGGCCGACAGATCCTTTTTACTTACATTGAACAGGTATTCATCCAGGTCGAAATCCTTCAGGATCATTTTCGTATGAAAGATGCTCTCCTGGTAGACGTTCACATCGATCATCTGGTAGCGCTGCCGGGTTTCCTTGGTCATATAGTTCTGGATGGAATTGATCTTATGGTCCTTGAAATGCTTCTTGCCATTGATATCCCGCGTAAATCCCCTGATGCGGTAATCCAGGTTGAGGATATCGGAATCAAAGCTGTGAATCAGATAGTTCAGCGCTTTCAACGGAGAGATATGCCCGCAGGTAGAAACGTCGATATCGGTCCGGAAGGTGCTGATTCCCTTGTCCGGGTGGGATTCAGGGTAGGTATGGGCAGTGATGTGGCTCTTATTCAGATGAGCCACCACGGACTCTTTTTTGACCAGTTGGTGGATTTCCTCGCGTTCTTCCAGTTCGTCGGGATCCGGGCCGGGGGTTTCGTTGTTGAAGGAAGGTTCGATCTCTTTAAACTCTTCTTCACAGACAAGAATGGTGACACTGGCACCCTGGGGATCGTAATCCTGCTTGGCGACATTGAGGATATTGGCGCCGATGATCTTTGCCACATTGGAGAGGATCTCCGTCAGTCGTTCCGCATTATACTGCTCATCAATATACGCGATGTACGCCTTCTTCTGTTCATCATTCATGGCATAGCAGACATCATAGATATTGAAACTCAGCGTCTTTGTCAGGTTGTTGAACCCATACAGTTTTATGGAATCGTCCTTGGCCATTTCTTCCCCTCGCCTTCTAACTAAAAAGTCGTTCCGTTTTTATTATACAGAATCTCTCCGGCTTTTCACCGTTATTTTTCTGTCCGGATTTCTTTTTTCGTAGATGGCGTAAACACCGTTTCAATTACTCTGAAGCCGCCCATGCTCAAGAACCGCATTCAGCCGGTGGAACAATGCGGGATTCAGTATGGTTATCGTGCTGGTATGACTGCCAGCAGGACTATTGGGATGATATTTGCCGGAAGGCTGCGGGTGCCGTGACTGGTTGAAACAAACCAGCAACACAGCCATGAGCAGGAGGCCGGATAGCCAAAAGCCGTTCTTTTTCATAAATTACCTCAGAAACGTTGGATTCGCTTCCATTATACATCCGACCTGGTCTAAATTCAGCTTAAAGGATTCTTAAATCCGGCTTAAAATTCCCTTTCAGGGGCAGGATTCAGTATAATGGTCATGTAATGATAATTCTCCGCCAATGAAAGAGAGAGACCCCTATGGCTGTTATACTGATTGCCGAAGACGAAGAAGATATCCGCCATCTGTTGGCCATGCACCTGCGCCAGGAAGGCTACACCATACTGGAAGCCGCCGATGGCCAGGAGGCCCTTGCCCTGTTTCGAAAACAGCGGGTGGACCTGATCCTCCTGGATGTCATGATGCCCCGGCTCAATGGCTTTCAGGTCTTGACTCAAATCCGCGAAAGCAGTGACATCCCTGTGATTTTCCTGACTGCCCGGCTGGAGGAAGAGGATAAGATCCTGGGACTCGGACTGGGAGCAGATGATTATGTCGTCAAGCCCTTCAGCCTTCTGGAAATCGGCTCCCGCGTCAACGCGCAGCTCCGGCGCTTTCTCACCTATTCCACCACAAACCGGAAAACCGTGCTTCGAAACGGCCCCTTTGAATTGAATTACGATACCTATACCGTCACAAAATTCGGGATACCGCTGGAACTGAACCCGAAGGAGTTCAAGATCCTGGCTCTCCTGATGGAAAACCTAGGAAAGGTGTATACGAAGAAGCAGCTGTATGAGTCCATTTGGGAAGACATTTACTATGGTGATTCCAACACCATCATGGTCCACATCAGCCATCTGCGCGAAAAGATCGAGGATAACCCCAAGGAGCCGAAATACCTCATCACCATTCGGGGAATCGGCTATCGGATGGAAAAATTCCCATGAAGCGCCCCGCCTTTTCCCACCCGCGGTTTGCAAAGCTGTCCGTCCAGTTCTTTTTGAACTACATGCTGCTCTTCCTGTTGCTGGTACTGATCGGGCTCGTCGCCATCGGCGGAAGCTTTGCCTATATCTACAGCCAGATGGACCTGGCCGCCCTTGATTTTGATGTTTCTGAGGTTTATAAGGACATTGAGACCAGCAGCCTGGAACAGGCCTTCCTGAAGGCGAAGCTCCCGCCCAGCAGCTATATCGAGATCATTGACAGCAACCTGACGGTTCTGGACCAATATAACAGCATCCACCCCCTGGGCTTCACGTATCGGCAGGATCTTTTCAACCGGATCCTGATCAATTATTTTCCGGAATACACCTTTTATTACCCTGACGGTTCCGATACGATTCTGTTAGTTGTAACGCCTGAGTTTCAGCAGAATATGAATTTCATCCAGATGATCCTGATCACCTTCTCCATCGTGCTGATCTGCCTGATTGTTGCCGTGCTGATTTACGCCCGGGTCACCTCTGTGGTTTTCCTGAAACCCATCAACCACCTCTTGGCAGGGGTGAACCGGATCCGTGAGGGCGACTATTCCACCCGGATCCAGTTCAATTCCCGAAATGAGCTGGACGAGCTGATGACTGCCATCAATCTGATGGCGGAACGGATCAAACAGGAAATCGATCTGCGTGAGCGTTCAGAGAAAAACCAGAAGCAGTTGATCCTGGACATCTCCCATGATTTGAAAACCCCCCTCACGAACATTCAGGGCTATACCGAAACCTTGCTGCAAGCGGTGCCGGAAGAAAACGCGCTCATGCGGCAACACCTGGAAATCGTCTATAACAACAGTCACCGGGCCAATTCCGTCCTGCGGGATCTTTTTGATCTGGCCAGGCTGGAGAACTCCCCCACGGAACCGCTCTTGGAACCCACGGATATCTGCGAATTTTTAAGGCTCACCTCCGGCGGCTATATCCAGGAGTTGGAGGCCAATGCCATGGACTATGATTTCATCATTCCCGATCTGGAGTGGTATGCCTCGATCAATCCCGGGCTCATGGAAAGAGCCATCGGCAACCTGCTGAACAACGGCATCAAATATGCCGGTGCCGGGACAACCCTGACCGTCCGGGTTGAAAAGAACCACGCGGGGCATGTGATGATCGCTATTGAAGACAACGGTTTGGGGATCGAATCCGAGGCGCAGACCCAGGTGTTCCTCCCCTTCTACAGGACAGATGCCTCCCGCAGCAGTCGCACCGGCGGTACCGGCCTGGGACTTGCCATCAGCAAAGCCATCGTTGAAAAAAACCGGGGCTCGCTTTGGCTGGACCCGCAACACACCCCTGGTTGCCGCTTTGTGATTGAACTTCCCCCAGCGGCGGCACAGGAAATCCCCAGTTAAAATAGGAAATGGCCAAGAGCTTACGCCCCGGCCATTTTTTTATGGGTTGGATCACACTCGCATACCATCAGATCAAAGCCTTCACCGACCGCTTCAAAGCCCTCGTGCCGGAACGCCCCGAACGAAGGGTCATTCCCCTTCCGCACCAGAGCGCTCAGAAACTCTGCCCCTGTCTCATGCGCATGGGCCAGCCCCTGCGCAATCAGGGCTTTTGCTATCCCTTGGCCCTGATGGTCCGGCCGCACGGCCACCAAGTCCACCCAGCACGCCCGATAGTGCAGGGTGCGGACCTGCATCAGACAGATATATCCCACCGCCAATGGTCCCTGCCAGGCGATATACGCCGGGTATCTGTCGCAGAGGTTACTCAGGATTTCGGCCGGGCTGTCAGTGCACTCTTTGAAGGTCACCTGGTCAATCTCGAGGATGCCTTCTGCGTCCTCAAGGGTTGCCGCCCTTCGGATGGTCAGCACGGGTGCCACCTAAACCACTTTGAAGCGGTGGATTTCCTGGGCATCGGCAAACTGCTCCAGAAGAGATACCGTCTCTTCCAGGGCGGCATCCATCGTACTTGCGCCACCGAATGACAGAATGCAGAACAGCAAATGCTTCATGCCCGCATGGGTCCTGGTTCTCATGGAATCGCTGGTCGGGCTGCCGAAGGGACCTTGGGCATCCGCCAACACCGGCAGGTTCTCGATATTCAGTTCCCCCCGCCCAATTCCCTCATAGGGTTCGCCGGCCTGGCCGATTCGGAATGCCACCGGAAAAGCGATGGCATCCCGATCAAAGGCGCCAATTGAAAAATGATATTTCATGGAGATCAGATTGTTGATATCCACGATATTATTCACCTTATAAATGCCCTTACCCTGAACAACCCGTCTCAGCAGGGCCTCCGAGGAGAGGCGGTATCTGGCTGGATCCTTGCCGCAGCTTCTATACGCTTTTCGAGCGGCAGCCACATTCGGGAGTGCTGATATTCCTTCCAGGGGCAGGCTGGCCGCTACCAGATCGCAGGTATCATCGATTTGGGCCCACAGTTCAGGGCATTCCTCCTGATACCGGACCGTTGCCGTTAGGCAGCCCAATTGCAAGCTTGGGCTGTGTATTCTTAACGCGTCACTGATTTTGATCTCCATAGTCCGCACGTCTCCTGCCGAAGTATTTGGTTTTCTTATGTTCATAAAGCTTCCGGTCGGCCACCCGTACCAGCTCTTCAGGTGTTTTTCCCTCTGCAGGGTACTGAGCGGTTCCGTAGCTGAAGCTGCAAAAGTGTTCGGGTGCGCTGTTCAATTCTGCCAGGACGTTTTCCACTGACCGGGCAACATCCTCCGGATCTTTGCAGAAAAAGGCTGCCACAAACTCATCCCCGCCGTAGCGGCCCATGATGTCTCCCTCTCCCAGCGTCCTTTTGAACGCATCCGCAAAGGCCTGCAGCCGAAAATCCCCTTCCCGGTGGCCATGCTGATCGTTCACGACCTTCAGGCCATCCAGATCCATGATCACTAGGGTCAATCGGTGGGGATGGTGCAGCGTTCGGGCCATGACCTCCCCCAGCACCTTATCAAAATACCCGCGGTTGTAGATTCCTGTCAGATGGTCATATCGCGATAGGCGCAGGGTTTCCTGATAGAGCTTCAGATTGGTCAGCGCCAGTTCAGCCTGGACCTTCAGGTACCCCATCAGCTCAATGTCATCATCCGTGAACACCTCATCATCATAGCTGTCCACAATCACCAGGGCCACCGGTTCGCCCTCCACCTTGATCGGCGTGGACAGATTCGATCCGATTGCCCGTCCTTCGGCAGTCACCAACGGTTCCAAACAGCCATCCTTCACCAAACTGGGAATGTGGTTCACAACAAAGGGCTCTTCAAATTTTCCGCCGCTGATCCGATACGTAAAGGTTTCCTCGATTTTCAGCTTGAAGGCTTCAGCACCTTCATCGCCGTATCCCCGGGTGACCAGGATCCGCAGATAACCCGCATCGTCAATCATCAGCACCGATCCCGCATGGGAAGAGGGGATGGCGCTCATCGCCTTATCCAGCAGGATCTCCAGCAGATTTTTCGTGTCACTGAGCCCAATGATGGAATGACTGACTTCCAGCATCGCCTCTTTCAAATGCGCCAGCCGCTGACTCCGTGAAACTGCCGCTGCCGACTCTGTGATATCCGTCATAACCCCCACCAGCCCCGCCGGGACGCCCAGGAAGTTATTGCACGCCGCTTTATGAAAGCGGTAAACCCGCTCTTCGCCGGTATGGATCTGCACCTTGGATTCATAGGCCTGCGAACCGCCGGATTCAATCAGTTCCTTGTCCTTTTGGTTGTACAGCGACGCAAGACTTGCCCCGGAAACATCATATACCGTTTTCCCGATGATATTCTCCCGATCGGTTCCAAGCATTTGAGCAAACGACAGGTTGCAAAACCGATAGACCCCTTCAGGGTCCTTATGAAAAACCGGGTTGGGCATAGCATCCAGCAGGGTCTGCATGAAATCCAGATCCCTGTGCAGCATCAGTTCTGCCGCCTGAGACCTGGAGCAGTCCATCACAATTCCAACCGCAGTACCTCCACCGGGTTGGATGACAGCCTTCAGCATGAGCCAGCGATCCTGCCCATCGCTTCTGACGATTCTGAACTTGAACCGGTCCACGCTACCGGTTTTCAGGGTGTCCTGCAGCGCATTCTGGACATACGCCAGCTGATCCGGATGAACCAAGGCCTTCAACATGGCAAAAAGGCTGTCCCCATAATCCCCGGGCTGGGTTCCCACAATGTCATATAGCTGACGGGTCCCGCGGATCTTATCCTCTCGGATATCCCACTCCCACAGAGCGATCTGTGCCAGATCAAAAACATCTTCCACCAAAGCCCAGTTTGAAGATTCCATATTCTCAATGTTCAGAGGGCTTTGAAGCCCTTTTTCAGAATCATTCCTTCTCAGCAGTCGGCTCAACCCTTCACTCAGTTTCATATCGGTCCCCTCGCTTATGTCACTGGGGTCCTGCCGTCCCGCCAATCTGGGCAGCTTCCCAATCGTTCCTCAGATAGTCCATGATCAATATGTCCGAATAGCGGTTCTCGCGGCTGTTAAAGACCGCCTGCCTCCGGTATCCGCAGGCTTGAAAGCCGCAGCCGGTGTACACCTTGATTGCCCGGGTATTTTCGCGCAGCACGCTGAGTTCAATCCGGTTGAGGTTCAGGTGGCGGAACATATACTCCGAAAAAAGCGCCATCATTTCCGGGCCCAGCCCTTTTCCACGGTAGTCCACTTCCCCGATTTCAAGCCCCATCTCTGCCGACCGGTTTCTGGGATCCCAGTTCTTGTAGCCGATATCCCCGATAACCTCCCCCTCTGCGGTTTCCACCATGAAGGTCTTGTTTCTGGGGAAAAATCCATCTTCCCGGAACTGGTTTTCCACCATGCGCATCATGTTATCCCGGCTAAACAGGAAGCCATAGAGATGCTCGCTGTAATTCATCGCTTCCGGCGAATTGCGCCATTTTATCAAATAATCCAAATCATCCGGTTCCATCGGGCGAATGACGACCCGCTCTCCTTTAATCATACATGACTCCCTTAATAGTTGATGCTTCCATTATACCGACTTTCGACGGTATGTGGAAGCATCCCCATGAACCAGTATGTCCCCTTTTTATTTCTCCTCTAATCCACGGAGCCCTCACCCGTCGCTTTCTGAATTTTCCGGTGCTGCGCGGTGAACAGGGACCGCCCGCTCCTCTTCCAGGGAATCTCCCAAGTTTTGAATGGCATTCCCCAGCCTGCCCAGCTCATCCTGACGGGACAGAATCTGTGAACTCAGCCGCAGCATGTGTTCCCGTGCCTTTATTTTTTCTACGGCAGCAATCAATTCATGGATCGGAACCGTCATTTGCCGAACCACCAGAAATGACGCCAGAACAATCAACGGAATTGAAATCCCCACGATCCAAAGGCTTAATTGCGTGAGGGAACCCGCACTTTCAGTCACCTCGGAGATGGGCGCAGCCAAGCCAAGGGTCCAGTCATTCCGGAGGCGCTGGTAGGTGATGAACCAGGCTTTCCCCTCTCCATCCAAGTACCGGAAAGCGCCTTTGCTTTTGAAAGGCAGCTCTTCCCGCAGGGTTTTGTAAGGCTCCTGTGTCATATCTGCCAGCGGTTTCCCAGACTGGGTCGGGTGGATCAGAAACTTCCTTTCCCCGGTCAGGAGGAACGGGTATCCCGAATCAT
Organism: uncultured Peptostreptococcaceae bacterium; assembly: GCA_964424355.1. GTDB lineage: Bacteria > Bacillota > Clostridia > Peptostreptococcales > Acidaminobacteraceae > CAZEHS01. The sequence goes on along the minus strand of CAYRIO010000005.1, from coordinate 72,486 downwards.
ATACCTTGATTTTGCCCATCAGGGCCAGCAGATTTTCATATTTAAAGTCCGTTCCCGCCACACCGATCAGCCGGCCATCCTTAAAAACCGCCTGGGTATATGAGAGAAACACGGTGCTGGTGCCATCATCAAACATCCATTTGTAAGGCGAAGACCAGTATCCCTTCCGAGATTGGATCGGTCCGAACCACCATGCCCGGGTACCTTTTTCAGAGACCTGATCCGTATAGTAGCTGATGGGCAGCTGCGCCTGCCGACTCACCGAGCCGTCGTGATCCGTATCCACATAATAGATATCATGAACCTTTCCATCCAGTTCCCAGTTATAATAGAGGTAGGCGGTCTTCGCCAGGCTGAACTCCTGGGCAATCACCTTTACGTAAGGATCGAGGTGCTGGATCTTCTGGCTGAGATATTCCGGATCCTGCTTCAGCATGACCGGATCAAAGCCTTCTTGCATCAGGGTTTCCAGCGTATCGGCAATCTGGATGGTGTTGGCGATTTCAATGTCAAGCTCGTTAGCGGACGCCCGCACCATCTGTTCAAGACGCCCATACGCCTCCAGCTCAAGGAACGTGATGCTCCGCTGATACAGCAGCAGGCTGATGCACCCGGCAAACGTGAAAATGAGTAGCAGCACGATCACCGTCAACTTCGCGGACAATCGACTCCGAATCCAGTTCATCCCAATCCCTCCCTCCGCTGCGAAGGCCTGTTTCTGCGGTCCTTTTCATATTTACCCGGCCAGAGATCATTCAAGCGGATAATCGGATTTTAAAGGAATAAAAGGAGAGTGCTCATGGAAAAAATCACCCGACAGATCCAGCAGCTCATCACACTTCTGATCGATGACCCCTCGGATCCCGACATCGTACAAGCCGCCCTGCAGCTGAAACAGATCCACACAGCCTGCGTGGCTGACACCTGTCGTCAACTGGCCGACTTCGCCGGCTGCTCCCCCAGAGACAGTCAGCTGGCTCAGCGCATCGGCTGGTGCCATGATCTGGGCCGTTTTCTGCAGTTCCGGCGCTACCATACCTTTGACGATGCCAAATCAACCGATCACGGCCGTCTCAGCCTCAAGCTCATCCACGCACTTTCACTGGACAGGGATCTGCAGCCGACGGAAAGAGGGATGCTGTGGGCTGCCGTTCTGCTTCACAACCGCCGGGCCCTGCCAGCCGAGCTGCCCCCACGGACCCGCTTTTTTGCAAGCCTCCTGCGGGATGCCGACCGGCTGGATATCTACAGGATCTTCGTTGACTATTACACCCAGGGACCGGTTCCCGGATCGCCCTTGGAGTTGGGATATCCTGACACCGGCAAAATCACACCGGCGGTGGCCAAGGCCATCCGAGAAGGCCTTTCGCCGCCCTATGAACTGGGATCCTCTGTCCAGGACATGCGGCTGATCAAGCTCTCCTGGGTATATACCCTGGAAACGCCGGGAGCAGTGGCACTGTTCCGTTCCTGCGGGATTTTAGACGCAACCCGGCTCGTTCTTCCGAATACACCGGAGGTCCGGCAGATTCTGATGGCCATCGAAGACCGGATCGTGTAACGGTGCTATTTTTGCGCCAGCTGAAAAACCTCGCTGACAGAGATTTCAATCATGCTGTCCCATCGGATATAGCTTCCGTCGGTGGTGACGGACTTGAAAAACGTTTTATCCTCCAGCATCCCGAAGCGGAGGGTATTCAGACGGTTCTCCATATTGAGGGTGATGCTGCTGCCATTGTCCAACAGCACATCAACACAGTAGTCTTCCCGGGGCGAAACCTTTACGATGCGTGTCATGCCATCCCTCCATCTCAAATAAAGAATCCACAATACCATAATTGTACTGTGGATTGCTTTGGCTTTATATCACCCAGCGGGTGAATTTTTGCTTCAGGATTGGATATTTTCGCTGAAATATTGCTTCAAGAGCGCCCTTGAATTGATGTTGATCTTGGCAAAGACGCTTTTGAGCTGTGTTTTCACCGTGTTTTGGGAAACAAACAGCCGCTCTCCTATTTCTCGGTTGGAAAGTCCCGCCGCCGCAAGCTTGGCAATCTCCATTTCCCGTTCGGAAAGGGCAGGACGCACCCCCGCAAAATACGTTTTCGTGATTTTCTCAAGCGACTCCTGATAGGGTTTGTGCAGCCTCAGGATCTGTCCGATCCCCTCGCCATGGCAGCCCTGTGCCTGAAGTGCTTCCAGCAGGGATTTGATGAGGTCGCCGTTTTCTACAAAGGGCATGTAGATCCTGTCAGGCATGGCCAGATCCAGAGCCTGCCGCAGCGCTTCCAACGCTTCATGCCGCCTGAATATCTGCTCATTGGCGGCTGAAATATAAATGCCTGTGTAAATTTGCGTCAGCAGATTCGGAAAAACCGCTGCAACTCCCAGCATCTCCTCCGATATCCCCAGCAGCTTCAGGTTTTCTCCCCGGCTAAGCAAGGCCCTGCCATAAACGATATGAGAAAACCCAGTGGCCTGAAAATACAGTCGGCTGGAGCTGAAATCTCCCATGCCCAACCAATCGGCTATCAGGGCCGCTTGGTTCAGGCAGGCATTCACAAAGCCCGTGCACACATCGATCGTATGGATGAGAACATACTTCTTGTTCTGACGAATCTCATCAGTCATTTTCTCAAACAGATACAGGACATGGGGATAATCCCCCTTCACAAGTGACAGTCTCACCTGCAGGAACAGCGCGCTGACAACGATCTCGGACTGCCCATTGCCATTGGCCAGATAAAGCGCCTTATGAACGAGGATTTCAGCATCTTCAAATCCCCCCTGATTAAAATGCCATTCCGCCTCCATCAGGTATTCAGCACCCATCCCATGCCCTTTTGTCAGCTGGTAGTAATCCGGCATGGCAAGCTTCATTTCCTGCACACTTTGCGCCAGTGTTCCACTCTCCCTGTAAAACAGATAGAGCACCGAGGGCGATCCGAAGGTCCAGCACCCCTGGGTGTCGATGAAGGTTGCCGGCTCGTCCAGATACGCGCACGCCTTTTTGACATGCTCCGACATTTTTGCAATGTTATTATACGCCGTAAAGCTCAGCAGAAGTTCAAATTCGCCCATCAGCTTGCGGGCGGTTTCCGGTTCCATCGGTTGACTGACCATCAGCATTCCAAACCGCTGGCAGGCCGCTTCAAAAAGCTCCATTTCGCCAAAGGTCATCAGGTTCATGGCATAAATCAGAAGGGCTACCGGGTGCCGCTCTTTGATTTCTTCAGGGCATTCTTCAAAATATTGGATCAGCGGGTCTTTATGGTCATTTCCGATACTGTTTGTCTTGTCCTGCTCCACGGTTAGAAGCAGGTTCTCAAAATCACCTGCCGTATAAAAGTAATGCATGGCCGCCAGGTAGTCTGAGGTTTTCGTATGCCAATGCCCCGCTTTTGCATGAAGTTCCCGGATGTACGCCGCATCTTCACCTTTCAGGCTTTCTCGAAGAAAATTCGTGAAAATGCTATGGGCCTGATAGGTCTTTGTCCGAACGTCATAGTTGATAAATGCGCTTTTATTGGCCACCTCGGCTATCAGCTTGACGGTGTTCTCCTTGCCCCACATATGCCGTGCCTGTTCCAGGGAGAACTCATCAAAGATGCACAGGGTGAGAAGGAAATCCTTTATCTCTTGAGAAAAAGGGGCATACACAGCCGTTTCGACCAACCGGTAGATGCTGCCCGTGGTCATGAAACACCCCTCCGCCTTGTAGTTGAGCATCAGCAGATAGAGGGCGCTGACCCAGCCCTCTGTATAAATACACAGAGATTCCGCCTCTGAATCCTTCAGGCTGATTCCGCAAAGCGCATAGTAGCTTTTAATTTCCTGCGCCGTAAATTCGAACGCTTCCTTTTTTACATGGTTCAGATACCCTTTGAGCGAAAGCTCCTCAATGTTCAGGGCTTCACTGAAACGGGCGGTCAACACGATATGCAGGTTAATGATTTCATCGACCACCAGAAGCTCTATGAATCGGTTGACGTCGGCATTGCTCAGCAAATGGTAATCATCAATGACAAGGACTGTTTTATCCGGCAGCGCGATGGCTTTAATCAGCTTGACCGCTTCCTGTATCGTGGTGCTGTCGTTTGGAAAACCCAGCTGCAGAAGGCTTTCTGTCCGCTCGGAATCCCAGCTCCTGAATAGCTGGCTGAAACTGTTCCAAAACACCGTCGGTGAGCTGTCATGAACCTTTTGCCAAAGCACATGGGCATTGGCGCGCTCCAGGTGTTCTCGGACCGCTGTCGTTTTCCCATACCCCATGGGTGCTTCTACCAAGGTAAAAGGGTAATCGAAGATCCCGTCCATCGCCTGCTCAATACGCTCGGTAAAATAAATACTTTTTGAATTATTGTTTGCAGCACTCTGCATCAGGGACTCTCCAATGGCTCTCGCCTATCTGATTGACTTCTTCTACCATTATAGCGTAATTGAAAAGCATTATCATGTTAATTTTCGAAAACCGAGCTGGCAACAGACTTGAAACCGTTATTCACCCCCATAAAAAATCCCCTTGCCGTGGCGAGGGGATTTTTCTATCATTTCCAGGAGCTTTTCAAATCGACGATCTGGTTGAATACGGGAGCTCCCGGCTTTGAATCCTTATAGTCCACGCAGAAGTAGCCATGGCGCAGGAACTGGAAACGGTCATAGGCTAAGGCCTCCGCCAAGGCGGCTTCCATGCGGCAGTTCTCCAGGACCTTCAGCGAATTCTCATTGAAGACCGGTTCCCCGGCTTCATCCGTGGTCATCAGGTAATCGTACTGACGGACGGTGGAAACCAGCGAACGGGGGGCGGAGACCCAGTGCAGGACCCCTTTGACCTTGCGGCCGGTGAAACCGCTGCCGCTTTTGGTTTCCGGGTCGTAGGTGCCGTGGATTTCTGTGACGTTACCCGCCGCATCCGTCAGGAACTCATTGCATTTCACAAAATAGGCGTGGCGCAGGCGTACCTCCGAGCCAGGGTACAGCCGGTGGTATCCCTTGGTGGGCTCCACCATGAAATCATCGGCTTCGATGTACACCTCCCGGGTGAAGGGGATCTGGCGGGTTCCCAGCTCGGGATTTTCCGAATTGTTCTCCGCTTCCAGCCATTCCAGATGATCCTCCGGCAGGTTCGTAATCACCAATTTCAGGGGCTTCAGGACCGCCATGGTGCCTGACACCTTGGGCTTCAGGTCTTCGCGGACACAGTGCTCCAGGAGGGCGATATCCACCTCGCTGTTGGATTTTGAAATACCGATCCGTTCCGCAAAATCCCGGATTGCCTCCGGCGTGACACCCCGACGCCTTATACCGCAAACCGTGGACATCCGCGGGTCATCCCAGCCATCCACCTTGCCCTCTTCAACCAGGGCTTTCAGGTAGCGCTTGCTCATCAGGGTATGGGTCAGGGCCAGCCGTGCAAATTCAATCTGCTGGGGGGGATTCGGAAAGAATTCGCTGAGTTCTGCCAGGAGCCAGTCGTAGAAAGGCCGGTGATCTTCGAATTCCAGGGTGCAGATGGAGTGGGTGATGTTCTCGATGGCATCCTCGATGGGATGGGCGTAGTCGTACATGGGGTACAGGCACCAGGCGTTCCCGGTGCGGTGATGGTCGCTGTGGAGGATGCGGTAAATGACAGGATCCCGCATATTGATGTTGGGGGATGCCATATCGATCTTCGCCCGTAGGACACGCTCGCCGTCTTTGAATTCACCGGCCCGCATGGCCTCGAACAGCCGCAGGTTCTCCTCAGCAGAACGGTCCCGCCAAGGGCTGTCCTTTCCCGGATGGTTAAAATCTCCCCGGTACTCCCGCATGTCATCCGGCGTCAGCTCGCAAACATAGGCCTTGCCCTTTTTAATCAACGCGACCGCACATTGGTACATCGTCTCAAAATAGTCGGATGCAAAGAACAGGTTGTCCCACTGGAAACCCAGCCAGCGCACATCCTCTTCGATGGAATCCACATATTCCACATCCTCGGCTACCGGGTTGGTATCATCAAAACGCAGGTTACACTGGCCTTCGTATTGCCGGGCGATCCCGAAATTCAGGCAGATGGATTTGGCATGACCGATATGTAAATAACCGTTGGGTTCCGGGGGGAACCGGGTGATCACTTTTCCTGCATACTTGCCGGTTTCATTGTCCTTGTTCACAATCGCCTGGATGAAGTTCACCGAATGCGATGCCTGCCCTTCAACCGACTCGGGTCGGGTAGTTTTTTCGTTCATTTCGAAGACCTCCTTATTGAATAACTGCTTATTGCTTTATAGTAGCATAAATCCGGATGGAGTTCAAAAAACAAAGGAGCCCCGAAGCGGTGTCCGGGGCCCTTGAATCCAACTTTTCTACTTATACAGCTTCGCCAGCTTGGTGAAGGCATCCAGTGACTTTTCGATCTTTTCGTAGGCGATGCAGTAGGACAATCTGAAATGCCCTGGGCAGGCAAAGGCCGTTCCGGGAACCATCAGGATATTGAACTGCTTGGCATCCTCTGCGAACTGCCGGTCATCAGCAATCAGGGATTTTGGGAACAGATAGAAGGCACCCTGGGGCTTTACGCAGGAGAATCCGATATCGGTGAGATGGTTGTAAAGGAGATCCCGGTTCCGCTTGTAGATATCCACATCCACCTCGGAATCCAGGCACCGGCCGATGACCCGCTGGAACAGGGAGGGGGCGTTCACAAAGCCCAGGATCCGATTGGCCACGTTCATGGCCTGGGTGATGGGTTCGAAATCGTCCATGCCGGTATTGGTGACGATATAGCCGATCCGCTCCCCGGGCAGGGACAGGGATTTGCTGTAGGAATAGCCGATGAAGGCATTCCGGTAATACTTCAGCACATACGGCACATGGACCCCGTCATAGCTGACTTCCCGGTAAGGCTCATCAGAAATCAGGTAAATGCTGGTCCCCAGCTCCTTCTGCTTTTCTTCCAGCAGGGCAGCCAGGCCCTTGATGACCTTCTCGGAATAGATGACCCCGGTGGGGTTGTTGGGAGAGTTGATGAGGACGGCCTTGGTCTTGGCCGTGATGGCCCAGCTGAGGGCCGTGAGGTCCGGTTCGAAGTTGGAGATGTCCGTAGGCACCACCACCAGCTCGCCGCCGTAGTTGCTCACGTAGCTGCGGTATTCCACGAAATACGGGGCAAAGGTGACCACTTCGTCACCCGGGTTCAGCAGGGTTTTCAGGAGCACATTGAGACCCCCGGCGGCACCGCAGGTCATGAGGATGTTGTCCTCGGTGAGGGCCACCTGATGCTTCCGGTTCAGGAAATCCGCGATTTTTGCCCGAACATCGATATAGCCGGAATTGTTCATGTAGCCGTGAACGAGATTGGGGCTTTCTTCATTGAGGATGTCGAAAATCGCCTGTTTGATAGTGGCAGGCGGCTCCACATTGGGGCTGCCCAGGCTGAAATCGTACACATTTTCCGCCCCGTGGATGGCTGCCAGTTTTTTACCCTCTTCAAACATGGCTCGGATCACTGAACTGTTGGATACGTGGCTCATCATTACCTTTGAAATCATCTTTCAGCCTCCTGAAACGCTTCATAGTATTTTTGACCCTCCCAAACCGCGGGAGTTACACGTTTTTTTTAACAGTGCCAAATTCATTGTAACACTTGATGCATGTCACTTCAATTCTAAGTCAGATGATTCACAAAAGAAAGAGGGGATTAATCGTGTTATAATCATTTTGGATCGATTCAAGTCATATACGGGAGGCCATGCCTATGGCAATCATCTTTAAAAACGACTGGCAGGAACTGCTGGCCGATGAAATGGAAGCCGATTACTATAAAAAACTCCGGCAGACGCTTATTTCAGAATATAAAGCCCACACCATATACCCCGACAAGCACGATATCTTCAATGCCCTGCACCATACGGCTATCAGGATGTGAAGGTGGTCATCCTCGGGCAGGATTTATGTACCTTTACTTCACGATTACTCCTTTCACGATATAAGCATCTACCTAATCAAGTATTCGCAACATCTATACAATGGTTGGCATCGATACGATCAACATGTGATAATTATTACAAATATCGAATTTGGCAGTACCTAAAAAAAAACACGCACTTACGTGTACTAGTAATACACCTAAGCATAGATTAAGTGCGTGAATTTTTTTAAGGTGCTGTTTTTCTTTTTTGTAAATCCTTCTACAGGAGGTCACCTTGTATACCGTTGAAAAAGCCATATCCCCACATGAATTAGTGGGCACTCGCGAAGAATTCACTAAATCGCCATTTTCCAAACAGTATAAATATACCAATCGCAAACCCACTGAAAATACACATCTTCAGCGGGTTTTATTTTTGGACAGAACCGGGTTCCTGGACCTTCATGACTTCCGTTTTGGTGTGATTAAGGTGTCCCGGAATTTCAGGCCTTAATTTATTAACCGACACCGACCGAATTTGGGGACCACGAGCAGCATCTGCGCGCCGGTCCGGATGATCAGCGCCGAAGAAATTAAGGTGCCAACGTTGACACCCAAAGACTCTGGCGGTGGAGGTGTGGTAATTTCCGCGAAGAGTTGGTTGATGCCGGACGGTTTACAATATATATCTCTAGCTGGAATTTTATGAAAAATTTAAGAATACCAAATAACGGAATCTGTGGTAATGTTATAGAATAACGTTCTGCTAAGATATGGTTGCTGTGAGATAACAGTGACAAGGTTACAGTCACTGTTATTGAAAATTGATTACTATCTGCATCCTTAAAGTAAACACTAATCCACATATACATATGCTGTGTCTAGGGGACAAGCCTATCCATTAAGATAGAACTCATCTTATCCGGGTGTAGAGATTAGATGTGAAAGTAGTATTATCCTAATTATAATACATTCGTAGAAAACCTGATAATATTGCAATTACAAAGGTCCATTGCATTTTGTGAAGATCGATTATCTTCATTGCGATTTGAATATATTCTAATCGAGATTAACAAGAATTATAGAACATGAGCAAAACAAGGAAACGATTCTATATTTTGAGGGCATGAACAAGTCATAGGATCATTTGTAATAGCGGTCTATAAACCTAGTGGCCCAGAAACGAAGTAATCGTTGTCGTACCCATGTGCAAATTTTTAAAAATATGCTAAGCATAAAAAACGGGCAAGCGCACCACTATAACCACAATTTTCGCTAATTTACCAGAATGATAGGGTGGTATGAATATCAAGGTTTCAATTTTGCCTTTACTAAAGGGCGGATCGAAATAAATGGGTGGCAGGTTCCAGAAGTGCACACTGGTAAGATTGCGACTCAAAATCAGAACACAAAATGCTTTTAAAAAAAAAAATTAGCGGAGGAATTAAGAATGAAAAAATTTATGGCTTTTATTTTGTGTTTTATATTACTATGTGCTATGTCAGTTGACTGTTTTGCTGCAGGGGCAACTATTCAACGAATTGGCGGTGGCCCGAGTCCAAGCGCTGCGTGGGAATTTAAATGTTCGGGTGGAGGGTATTACACACATGATCAATTGCGACAAATCAACAACAAGCTGCAGGGTATAATAAACGCACCAGCGTACAATGCAGGGTTATTTACTTATAATGCAGCAGTTTGTGGAATGGGCTACATAGGGAAAAAAGTATTGCCAGTTACTGGCGTTGCCCTAACTTTGTTCGGACAAAGTCAGTTTTCGCAAACCCAAAGTAGTGCAAATGCCATTGCCCGGGCATACGGAGCGGGAGGATCAAGAACTGTTGGATTTAAAGAGTGGATACGTCCAGCTTCCGGCGAAAAAATGTACACGTATACATACTAGACATTGGAGCAGATTAAATGACACTTAAGAATCTTATATTTAAACTTGTTACGCCCGGCATAATGGTTTTTATTTTGTTGTATAGGGAAAATTCTTTAAAACTAAATGCCGTGTCTGTGCCGCTGATTGGGCTTTATTGTGTAGTCTCTTTGGGGTTTATTTGGTACTATTTAAAAAACAAAAATCATGGGGAAGTTTGACTGAAACCCAAGAATGTCAATTTGGAACAGAAGGATCTTTCCTCGAACAAAGCTATTTGTACCCACCCCGCCAAAACGGTCAACTTGGAACTACGCTCGCCAAATGAAACGTAACACGTCAACGCTACCGGGAAAACTCCCGGTTTTTTCTTTGTGCCGGCAATGCTATCTGTTCCGCATAACTATCACTCATCCTCTCAGGGAGCTTGTCTTGGATTCGTTGCCGATCCTCTGAGTAGATTCGTCTCAATTCTGATTCTGTCTTTATGTCACTTGGTGCCAACTTAAGCTTCTCCTCAACAATGTTCCAGTAAGGTTCGCTGTATAGACCCACCTTGGCGGAGTAATATTTGTATTCAATGGCTCGCCGCTGCTTAGCAGCCTCCAGCGTTTCCTTGTTTTCTTCACGATGTTCACCTGCTCCTGAAGCACCAACACCCGCCGCTCCAGAGAAGCCTTCAGCCCGTCAATTCCTTCCGGATCAATCTTATAAACACTTGTTAGCCTGGGCAGAATAAGCTCCAGGTTTTTTTATGTCCAATGATGGCCGTGTCCAGGGATTTCTTTTCTCTGCCGATCTGGAACGGATCACTGAAATTCATCTTACCCTCCCGTTCTTTGCGCAGCACCGCAAGCTGATCCAGCTCGGTGCTGGTTGTTCGTGCCTGGTTCTGCAGCTTGACTAATTCCGGAATACTTGCCGCCGTTTTCCGACTTTCATCAACGGTCTCTTGGATCTTTCGGAGGACTTCAACGATCGTTCTGGAGCACTGGATGTATTCCGTCTTTAGCTGCTCTAACAGATCCCCCTCCGTGTGAACCTGCATTTTAAAACTCATGAAAAGTTGTAGCTTTTCCGCAGCCTCGGGTTCTTTCTGAAGATATGCTTCCAGAGCCACAGATTCGCTTCTGAGCGTTTTCAGTTCGCTATACAGGCATCATTCAAATCCATTTCGGCCTTTTCAAGGCGATTCTGGATGGTTTTAGAGGCATCTTCCTGTTTACCCAAGGCAGTCCTTAATTGCAGGTTCTCCAGCCGCTGTTTCTCGGCCAGATTCTTCAGATCCTCCACCGCTGCATCCGGGTATCCCAGAGGCCCCTTTTCCAAATTGATGGACACCTGGTTCTTGATGGCCTTCAGAGTCGATAGATGTTCCTCCGTATTCCGAATCTCATCCCGCTGTGTCTTGAGTTTAAGTCAGCCACAGACAGATGTTCCTGACGCTCGCCCCTGCTATCGCCGCGGTCAATCTTAAATCCTTTTTCATTGCAGTACTTCCAGAAGTCATCATGGAGCTTAATGAGATCATGCGTTTGAACAGGTCCTTGGCAAAGAGCTGTCCGTCCGGTGTCACGCGCACAAAGTTCAAATGGAGATGGAGTGTCTTCTCGTCGTAGTGGATGGTGGCTGAAAGGATATTCCGCTCGCCGTACCTATCCTTGATGGGGTGGTCCCAGCGAAGGCTACAAAATCGGAAACGTATGGGTAACAATGGGAAGCCACCGGCTGAAAAAGTTCCTATTTCTACAGGTGGCGGAACTTTTGGAGCTGGAACAGTTTGAAATTGATGAATTTAAGAGTTTGAGATCGTCTAAGTCGTCCTTAGTGCCAACTTCAAAATTAAAACCGGAACCGCTAAAACTCCGAAAGTGTTGATTTTTAATGAATTACCAATTCAGCCCACTTGTTGCCGTTTCTGTAACTTCGCTGGCACTGGGCCTACCATTGAAATCAGCTACCTTTTCCACAGTAAAGTACAATTCACAGTAACACATTGAACATTCTATGATGCAATAAAAGCCGCCATCATTGTTGGCATCAGCGACCTAACAAATAATTCCTTACCATTCAGGAGACTTGCAAGCAATACCGTCTTCAATATGCCGCAAAAGATGTATAATTAAGGTGAAAAAATCAAATGTCTTGGGGGGCAGTCTGATGAACTTTTTAGATCAAGTCAAAAAAGCCATAAGTCAAATGGGAACAGCCCCATATGATGATAAGAAGACAATGGATTACGCTACCGAATCTTCAAGAAAAACGTCGGAGCTATGCAATAAACTGAAAGCCGAACAATTGAGGACTGGAAAATAATCGAATATGGACCTCAACTCTGAAAGAAATTCGCCACCGATTACCATGATGCAACCGGTGGCGAATTTGGTACACTGTATTATTCTAAGCTGCACAAACCTCTTATGAATATACTCTCACCAAGGAAAGGTAAGGATTGCATATGTCGCAAATCTTGAAAAATGATTGGAACAATATCCTCGCAGAAGAATTTGAAAAACCGTATTACCTACAGTTACGAGAATTCTTGATTCAAGAATACAAAACAAAAACCATTTTTCCAAAAAAAAATGACATCTTCAACGCACTGCATTACACCGATCTTTCTGATGTTAAAATTTTACTACTAGGACAAGACCCATATCACGATGATAATCAAGCTCATGGCCTGTCGTTCTCTGTTTTGCCTACCCAAAAGAAGATTCCCCCATCCCTTCAAAACATCTACAAGGAATTGAATGATGATATTGGGTGCCCAATTCCCAATCACGGGTATTTAAAAAAATGGGCTGATCAAGGAGTGCTGCTACTGAACACTGTACTTACCGTTCGCGCCCACGAAGCAAACTCCCATCAGGGAAGAGGATGGGAGCAATTCACGGATGCCATTATTCGTCTAATAAACGAGCAGGATCGGCCGATAGTCGTTTTCTTATGGGGACGGCCAGCGCAGAATAAAATGTCCATGCTGACCAATCCTAAGCACCTAGTACTGACAGCTCCCCATCCGAGTCCATTGTCGTCTTATCGGGGGTTCTTTGGGAGTAAGCCGTTTAGTAAGGCGAATGATTTTTTGAAGGCTAATGGGGTTGAGGGAGTGGATTGGTGTCTTGACTAGTCAAAGCGTTGGAGGATCATATGCATATTTCAAAAGTATCACTTGTGAATTATCGCAATTTTAAAAATGCAAAATTTGAGTTCAAGAAAGGAATAAACACTATAATTGGCGAAAATGGCTCCGGGAAAACAAACCTATTCCGCGCTATGCGTTTACTTCTCGAAGACTCCTCAATTCAATATGCGTACAAACTCAATGACTCTGATTTTAATAGAACTCTTGGCGAGAATGGGTGGAAAGGACATTGGATTATAATCAGTATCGAATTTGATGAAATTTGTGATAATGAAGCTGTTCAGGCATTATTTATTCATGGATTTGGTGCAGTTGAAACGGATTGTATAAAAAAAGCCAGCTACAACTTGTTTTTCCGGCCTAAAGCGGATATTCGTCAAAAACTCTCTGAATTAAAGATTGGTGACCACGCTTCTTTAAAAGCCCTTCTTGACACAATTACTGTAAAAGATAATTATGAGGTCTTTTTCACTGGGAAAAGCACAGCTGACTTTAACGATCCCAACACATACAAAGAACTAGTTGGCGATTTCGAATCTGTATCATTTCCCTCAGCAATAGATGCATCCAAATTTGGCGCTAAAATTCCTCATCAATTATCAGTATCTAAAGAGATATCCTTTACATTCATACAAGCACTAAGAGATGTTGTGAGCGATTTCCACAACAATAGAACGAATCCTTTACTTGGATTACTAAAAAGTAAAAGTGGTGCAATCGACCCAGCGGCATTCCAACCTATAAATGACCTCGTTCTGAAGTTAAATGATGAAATCGAGTCACTCGAAGATGTTCAGGAAATACGTTCGGATATACAAAACACCATTAAAGACGCTGTTGGACAAACTTATTCACCATCGTCATTATCAATTAAGTCCAGCGTACCTGATCAAGCTGACAAATTGTTACAATCATTGAAATTGTTTATTGGTGAGCCTGATGAAAATTACGAAGGCGGTATTCATGAACTTAGCTTAGGTGGTGCAAACCTTATTTTTCTCACTCTTAAGCTTCTAGAATTTAAGTATCAGAAAGCAAAAGATACATTTGCAAACTTTTTAATAATCGAAGAACCTGAAGCGCACATACACACACATATTCAGAAAACACTATTCGATAAGCTTGACTATTCCGACACTCAAATTATTTACTCTACACACTCTACACATATATCTGAAGTTAGCAATGTAGAGAATATCAATATATTAGCTAAAAGACAGAATTATGCCGAAACCTTTCAACCTTCGAAAGGTCTTAAAACGCATGAAATTCGGCAAATTCAAAGATATCTTGACGCAGTTCGTACAAATTTGTTATTTGCAAAAGGTGTAATCCTTGTTGAAGGCGATGCAGAAGAAATTTTAATCCCTGTTATTGTTAAGAGATCTCTCGGGGTAAGCCTAGATGAACTTGGCATCAGTCTGATTAATATTCGTAGTACCGGTTTTGAAAATGTTGCTCAGCTATTTCATGATAATAGAATACACCGTCGGTGTAGTATTTTAACCGACTTAGATGACGCAATATGTGATACTGCTGTAAATACATCTGACACTGATTCAGTGAGGAAATATAAAGAATCTATAGAACGCTCAAAACAAGCAGGCTTACTAAGAAAACAGCGCTTGGACAATTTTGTCGATCAAAACTCGTGGATTAATGTATTCTATGCGAATTATACCTTTGAGATTGATTTTACTGCCTGTGGGAATGATCCCGAAGTAATTGATACTTTAAAAGATGTATACACATCAAAAACAACAATAAGTACGGCGAAAACTGACTTAAAATCCGATAAAGCAGATCAATTCGGAAAACGTGTTCTTATGATGGCGAATAATTCTGGAAAAGGCTGGTTTGCAATACTTTTAAGCAAGTACGTTAACGAAATGACCTACATTCCCAGATACATTTTGAACGCAATTATTTTCGCCAAAGAAGAGTGGTCAACGCAATTGATATCGAATATCATTGAGTACCGAACCAAATATTTACAGTCGCAAGATAGTGATGGGGAAATTGACTTCAATACACTATTTTCAAGCCTAAAGAAATATAGACAGCGCGAGATTCCCCTTGATGAGTATAAATCCATATTTGAAGAGAATATTGACGACCGACAATTATCTGAGTTCCTTGAGGAGCTTCTAAAATGAGTATCAACTTCGACGAAGTACTTAATTCAGAACAAAAACAAGCCATTCTAGAAGAATCTAGTTTACTTCTGGTAGCATGTCCTGGTAGCGGAAAGACTAGAGCTTTAACTTATAAAATTGCCTATGAACTTGAACGACTAGACTCTGGACGGCAGTTTATCGTAGCAATAACGTATACAAACCGCGCTGCTGAAGAGATTAAAGAGCGACTTGATAGAATTGGGATTTCAACAGAGCAACTCTGGATTGGAACAATCCATTCATTCTGCCTTGAATGGATTGTTAGACCTTACCACCATTGCCAAGATGACTTAAAATACGGATTTGCACTTCTTAACTCACATGACTCTGAAGTAATAATTACAGATTTATGCACTAGTATGTATGGTAAAAAATTGACCTATTACGATTGTGATTACTTTGTAACGCCAAGAGGCTATAAACTGGGATGTCTAGAAGATGATAAGCATGGAATGATCAAAAAAGTTCTTGCAGCATATTTCAAAATACTTAAAGCAAACCGTCAAATCGATTTTGAGCTAATTCTATTTCATGCATATTCTATTTTAAAAAACAACCCTATTGTCGCTAACACACTTAAGAACATATTCCCGTTTATTTTAATCGATGAGTACCAAGACACAAAAGAAATCCAGTACCACATTATTTCTCAAATTATCCGTGTAAGTAATGGTTCATCAAGAGTCTTTATTGTTGGCGACCCTAATCAATCGATTTACAGTACATTGGGCGGATTTCCAATGGAGAAGAATGATTTAGACGAGCTATTAGGTTTTAAACTAAAAGAGTACGTGTTAACCTCAAATTATCGATCTTCAGAAAAAATCATTGATTACTACAACAATTTCAAAGTTTACCCTTCAACAATTGTAGCCGAAGGAGAACTAAAATCGTTCCCAAGTAAAATCACATACAATACTGACATAAATAAATCTCAACTTGTCGATGAGCTTGTGAGACTTATTAAATATAGCATTGAAAGTGAGAATATCTTAGAGAGAGAGATTTGTGTTGTAGCTCCACAGTGGATACACTTGGGTACGATTACCCGACAGTTAACCGCAAGGCTTCCAAACTTAAGCTTTGACGGGCCAGGAATGGTTCCCTTTTCGAGAGATCTCGATAATATTTGGTTTAAAATCGCTCGCCTCATTCTTAGCGAGCCCTCCCCATTACTTTACACAAGGAGACTACGGTGGGCGAAGGAGATAATTCAGGAACTGGAAAACTCCTTTTTTTCTACAGAAGACTTAACTGGGAAGAAGCTTTTGCGGATTATCAACTCAATTCACATTGCTGAAAAAAACGGCTTACATCACCTAGAATTATTTTTCGCAAGACTCATGGGAGAATTAAAGATAGATATTTCTTTGTTTCCAAACTTATCCAACCACTATGACTCATTTTTCAGTAGTTCAAAAGCTCGCATTGACAGACTTATAAAAGATGGCAGTCCCTTTATGAATGACATTTCAGTTTTTAGAAAGGCTTTCAAACCAAGAAGTGGGATTACCATTTCGACAATACACGGCACTAAAGGCGAAGAATATGATACCGTCATTGCGTTTGCTTTGCTCAATGACTATGTGCCGCATTTTAAAGACACAAATGGAGATACAAACTCAAACAAACTTCTTTACGTGTTAGCTTCAAGAGCCCGAAAACACCTCCATTTAATATCAGAGAAAGGTTGGGGTATCAATTACTACAATCCATATGGAAAATTGCCTTCACCCAATCTAATCAAATATAGATATAACTACGATGATATTTGATTAAACGTGATATTCAAATAATAATAGTAAGTACACAATAGCCACCATAAACAATATACACTTGTCCGCTATCGTTAATACTACTTTTGCTACATAAAACAGTTTATCCCTACCACGGGCCAGGCCAGGCCCATGGTCTCAGTTTTTCCGTAAAACCCGGCGTACCCGCTCCCCCTTCCCTGGTGAACATCTTCAAGGAACTGGAGACGGACCTGGGCTGCACCGTGCCCAACAACGGATATCTGATGAAGTGGGCGGACCAGGGGGTGCTGCTGCTCAACACCGTCCTCACCGTTCGGGCCGCGGAGCCCAATTCCCACAAGCCCCTGGGCTGGACCCGGTTCACGGACCACATCATCAGCCTCCTGGCCCAACGGGAAACCCCCATGGTCTTCATCCTGTGGGGAAAAAACGCCCAGGACAAGAAAGCCTTGATCACCAACCCCAAGCACCTGATCCTGCAAAGCGTTCATCCCAGCCCCCTTTCGTCCTACCGGGGATTTTTCGGCAGCAGGCCTTTCTCAAAGACCAATGCCTTCCTGGAAAAGCAGGGGCTTGAACCGATTGATTGGCAGATTGAGAATCTCTGATGCCCCTTGACAACCCCTGAGAGTTCCTGTAAAATTCACTTCGAGTGTTTGCTTGGTTCCCCACTCTTAAAAAAACAAGCGCAAAACTGTCGACCCGCATCAGAGCAGGTTTACCAGCTCTGCGCGCTCATTGGCGGTTTTTTTGTTTTTTGGAACCTTTCAACATGTCAAAAATTTGAAAGGAGTACTTATGAAAAATTTCACTGTGAAACACATGGTACGGACCGCTGTGATTGCTGCCCTCTACGCGGCCATCACCATGGCCCTTGCCCCGATCAGCTACGGTCAGATCCAGTTCCGCATCTCCGAGGCCATGACCCTGCTGGCCTTCATCGACCCTTGGTATATTCCCGGCTTGGTCCTTGGCTGTGTCCTGGCCAATCTATCCAGCCCGCTGGGCCCCATTGATGTGGCCGTGGGCTCCTTCGCCACCCTGCTGGCCCTGCTCGGCATGGCCGGGACGCGGAAATTCCTGGGTCAGAACCTGAAGGCCCTCATGATCGCCACCCTGATGCCCGTGCTCTTCAACGGCCTGCTCGTAGGTTGGGAGCTGAACTTCCTGTTCCAGATCCCCTACACCCTGGCTGCCGCCTATGTGGCTGCCGGCGAATTCGTTGTGGTCAGTGTATTCGGCACGGTGCTGTTCCGGCAGATCCTGCGCAATGAGGCGCTGGTAAAGCTGCTGAAGTTCTGATTTAACGTTTTTAAAGCCATCGGGCATTCCGGTGGCTTTTTTGTTTAAGCGTTGCCACAACGGGGAATAAATGAGAATACTTATCAAAGGAGGCGCTTATGAACGAACTCATCCTGGCCGCCGGTTGCTTTTGGGGCGTTGAAGAATATTTCCGAAGGACCCCCGGCATTCTTGAGACCGAAACGGCTTACGCCAACGGCCATACTGAAAACCCCACCTATCAGGAGGTATGCGGCCATCTGACGGGACATGCCGAGGTGTGCCGCATTCGCTACGACCCATCGATCATCTCCCTGGAGGGGATCCTCGACCTGTTCTGGGGCATCATTGACCCCACAGCGTGGAATCGTCAGGGCCCTGATGTGGGCAGCCAGTACCGCTCCGGCATCTATTATACCGACCCGGAAGACTTGCCCATCATCACGGCATCTCTGGCTAAGGAACAGGAAAAATACAAGAATCCTATCTGCACGGAAGTGGAACCCCTGAAAAGTTACTATCCCGCAGAAGATTATCACCAGAAATATCTGGAGAAGAACCCCCGGGGATACTGCCACATCCCGCTCCCGCCCCTGTGATCCCGGCAAAATAAAACTAAATCAAAGCAAAACAGGCCTTCCGTCACACACATGCCGGAAGGCCTGTTTCATTCTCGTTACGGCTTCAGATGCCGCTGCTCATGCTTGATGGTCCGATCAATCGCGTCTTTCACCAATGCCCTGGAATTGATGCCCAGTTTGGTAAATACGTTTTTCAGCTGCGTCTTCACCGTGTTCGGCGCAATGAACAGCAGGGTTCCAATCTCCTTGTTCGAAAGACCTTCTGCCGCAAGCCTGGCTATCTCCATTTCCCGGGCAGTCAGCAGAGGTCTCTGCTCCGAAAAATGCTCCTGAGCCATCCGTTCTGCGGACCGTTTGTAAGACCTGTACAATTTCAAGATCGCCCCGATATCCTCGGGACCGTCCCCCTGCCTCTGAAGTTCTTCCAGTAAGGGATGGATGAAATCGCAGTTTTCCACAAAGGGCATGTAAACCCTGTCCGGCATGGCTAATTCCAGAGCCTGCCTCATCGCCGCTTGGGCTTCAAGGTGCCTGGAAATCTGCCGGTTTGCCGCCGCCAGGTGAATATAGGTATATATCTGCGCCAGCACATTGGGGAAAATCCGGGCAGCTCCAATGAAATTCTCAACGGTACCAATGAGCTTCAGGTATTCTCCATTGATCAGCAGCACACGGCCATACACGCTGTTGAGATAGGGCATCACCGGAAAGAACAGCCGTGTATTCTTGAATTCACCCTGGGTGATCCACGCAGGGACACGTTCTTTAACCCCCATTCCAGCGAAGATGTGGGCTTCACACATATCCAGGGTGTGCATGAACAGATACCACTTCCGGGTGTAGATATCGGCCCGGGCAGCCTCTATCTCTCGAAGGATGGTCAAAAAGTCCCCCTTTATAAAAGCAAGCCGCATCTGGAGGAAGATGGCGCAGAGGATAATCCCCGACTGCTCTGATTCCTTTGCGGCCTGAGCCGCTTTTTGAACGGCGATTTCAGCCGCTTCAAAATCACCTATATGATAGAAGCGTTCCGCTTCCATGACCAGCTCCGCACCTTTTCCATGCCCGTTTGTCAGTTGATAGTAGAAGGGCATGGCCTCTTTGATGGTTTCAATGGTCTGTTCCAATTCGCCGCTCTTCCGGTAAAACATGTACAGGATCGAGGGGGATCCGAAGGTCCAGCTCCCTTTCTTGTCGTCAAAGTTGGACGAGGGGGTTTTTAATAATGCACATGCCCGCTGGTGATACTGCGACATCTTCCCAATGTCATTGTAACCCGTAAAGCTTAAGAGCAGCTCATATTCCCCCAGCAACCGATCCTTGAAATCCGCCTTTGAAGGGTCCATGCTCTGGACATAGCTCAGGAACTCCTCACAGGTTTTTTTAAACAACTCTCTTTCATTAAAGGTATACATGCGCCTTGCAAAAATAAGCATGGCGTAGGGATAATTCCGTTTGCTTTCCGGCGGGCATTCGGCAAAGTACGTGATGATCAAATCCTTATATTCCGCATTGATGCTGAACCCCTTATCCGCCTCAATCGCTGCCAGCAGGATATCGAAATCCCCCGCCACATAGGCATCGCGCATGGCCGAAAAATATTCCTTGCTCTCCATATGCCAATGTGCCGCATTTTGATAAAGCCTTTTCTTGCAGCCGGCTTCTTGAGCATCCAGTTTTTCCAGGAGGAAATGCTTGAGTATGCTGTGGATGAAATAGCTCTTCTCCGCATCGACATAGGTGATGAACGCATTTTTTTCTACAACCGCATCAATGAGGGGGGCCGGAGCCTGACCCTTCCAGATATGGGCAGCCTGCTCCACGGTGAAGCTGTCGAAGATACACACGGCCAAAAGGAAGTCCTTCAATTCTTGGGGCCACGGTTCATAAACGGCACGTTCCACCAATTTGTGAATGTTTGCGGTGGTCATAAAACTGCCTTCTGCCTGATAATTGAGCATCAGCAGGTAGAGTGCGCTCACCCACCCCTCCGTGTATGCATGCAGCCGTTCAGCATCACCCGTCTCGAGGCTGATACCACACAGCTGATAATAACTGCGGATGTCCCTAGCCGTGAATTCAAAGGCGTCCTTGGTGATATGGTTCAGATACCCCTTCTGGGCCAGTTCGTCCATCCGGAGGAACTCCGTGTACCGTGCGGTCAGGACCATGTGCAGATTAGGAATCTCATTGATCACCAGCAGCTCAATGAAGCGGTTTACCTCCACATCGTTGGCCAGATGGTAATCATCAATGACAATGACCGTTCTCTCAGGCAGTTCAAGGTCCCCAATGAGCCTCAGGGCTTCCTGAATGGAGATGCTTTCGTTGGGAAACCCCAACATCCTCAGACTCTGTGAGCAGTGCTCATCCAATTCACTGAGTGCCGTACAGAAGCTGGCCCAAAAACTGTTCCGTGAACCGTCGAAAATCCGTTGCCACAACATCCGAGAAGCTGCGCTGCTGAGATTCTCCCGAACCGCTGTTGTCTTTCCATACCCCATTGGGGCCTCTATGACCGTCAGCGGGTAGTCAAAAACGCTGCTCATGGCGGCGGTGATCCCCTCAGGAAAATACAGAATCCTACTCGTGCTCTTCGTCGTCTTTCGCATCACGGATGCCTCCCAAATGGATTGCCAATCATTCTCAGTATATCCTAGCAGACACTATTTTGGACCCCCCATTTAAATTTATACCTTCGGTTTTTATAATGGCCTCCGCTTTCAAACCGTGTGGGGGGCCCGATCAATAAAGAAGCACAGATCCATTCGTCTCTCGGATCCGTGCTTCTTTTAGGTCCTAGCCTTTTCAATTAAGTACTGAAGCCGCTCAGCGTGATCACTTTCCTCTTTGGCAATCGCTTTAACTTCCTCAGCTGCCTTCCCCATGCCCTGGGCCTTCAGCAGCTCTGCGAATGCGGACAATGCGGTTTCCGCCTTGGCTTCCAGAGGCAGTATGTTCGTCATCCCTTTATACAGGTCCTCCTCCACCACCCCATTCAGGACCGCATAGAAACCTGCATGGCGAAGCTCATCGACAGCGGTCTTCATCAGCAGCTCGGCAGCTTCATGGAGCCCCTTTTCAGCGGCAAGGTAGGCCATGGCGGCATACATGACCGCCCCTTTTTCCTCGCCGTTAATTTTTTTAGCAATATCACATTCCAGTTCCGTGCCCCGAGTGGATCCAAAAATACTCATTTTGATCTTCCAATCAGTTCCACAATCTCGTCTTCCAGCTCCTCAGGCTTTTTCCAGGGTTCATGCCTAGAAACAGGATTCCCCTGAGCGTCAATCAGGAACTTGGTGAAATTCCACTTCACCGAATTGCCGGGGAGGATTTCCGGGAATTTATCCCGAAGGAAGCCTGCCATTTTTTCAACCATCGGATGGCCTGATCCAAACCCTTTAAAAGGAAGACGCTCCGTTAAGTATACAAACAAGGGGTGCGCTGCAGGCCCACGTACATCGGTCTTCTCAAACAGCGGGAATGAAACCCCAAAATTGATCAGGCAGAACTGTTTCACATCCTCATTGGTGCCAGGCTCCTGCTCCGCAAATTGATTGGATGGAAACCCGAGAATTTCCAGGCCCTGTGCCTGATATTTTTCGTAGAGCGCCTGAAGGCCTTCATATTGAGAGGTGAAACCGCATTTGCTGGCGGTGTTGACGATCAGCAGCACCTTTCCTTGGTACTGAGAAAGGCTGACTTCCGCGCCGTCGATATCCTGTGCCTTAAAATCGTAGATGCCCATTTTGCATTCCTCCGGTTTTTTAAAATTCAATTGCATACAACCATACTAGCGCGGGGTTTAAAATGTGTCAAGTCTGTTTTCATAGAAAACTGGTCAGTTGACAACCGATGCGCCCCATGTTAATTTAATTGTATGCAATTTACTTTAAAATCAGAACCCCGTCCGAAAGGAAAGCCCCCATGACTATGATCGAAGAAACCGATAACCACTTGAAACTGGACAACCAGCTTTGCTTTGCCGTCTATGCCTGTTCCCGGGAAATCATCAAGCTCTACCGACCCCATCTTGAAGAATTGGATCTGACATACACTCAGTACATCACCCTGCTGGTCCTGTGGGAAAAACACACCCTCTCCGCCAAGGAGCTGGGACATGCCCTCTATCTGGATTCCGGCACGCTGACGCCGCTGCTTAAAAAGCTGGAAAGCAGGGGGCTCGTGGAAAGGAAACGCGGCACGGAAGATGAGCGCAGCCTGATTGTCACCATCACCCCTGAAGGCTTGGCCCTGAAAGAGGCCGCCAGAGCCATCCCCCGAAAGGTTGCCTGCAGCGTGGACCTGTCACCCCACGAGGCGGTTTTCCTCCGAGACAGCCTGAAGACCTTGACGGAGAAGATCACCAGTCGGGAGGAATAACGCTGCCGTTATTCCATGGCCCGCCGGACATCCTGCATCACCTCTGAAATGACAATGTCCTGCGGACAATGGGATTCGCATTGGCGGCACCCGATACAGCAGGATGCCCTTTGCTGGGCTGTCAGCCACAGGGTATACCCCTCTTCCCTGCCGAACATGGCATGGTTGTTGTACATGGCGAAGCAGGTTGGAATATCGACCCCCACCGGGCAGGGCATGCAGTAGCCGCAAGCCGTACAGTTGACCTTGATCAGATCCTTGAAGGCGACCTTCGCCTCATCGATCATGGCCGTCTCCTGCACCGACAAGGAACCCGCCCCCGCTTCATCCGCCGTTTTCAGGTTCTCCGTTACCTGCTCCAGAGTACTCATGCCGCTGAGGACCACCGATACCTCCGGGTGGTTCCAGACCCACTTCAGCGCCCAGGCTGCCGGGCTGTGCCTTTCTTCTGCCTGGTCGAAAAGGCCCTGGACCTGATCGGGAAGGACCCCGGCCAGCTTGCCGCCCCGGAGGGGCTCCATGACGGAAATGCCCAGTCCCCTTGCGGCCGCATAGTCCAGACCTTCCTTCCCGGCCTGGTAGTCTTCATCCAAGTAATTGAACTGGATCTGGCAGAAGGACCAGTCGTAATGATCCACCACATCCTTGAACAGGGGCAGCTTGTCATGGAAGGAGAATCCGGCGTGACGGATCCGCCCATCCTGGACAGCGGTGTCCAGAAAACCGCTGATGTCGTTGGCCTTCAGGGTTTCCCAAACCTGTTTGTTGATATTATGGACCAGGTAAAAATCGATGGTATCGGTCTCCAGTCGCGCCAGCTGTTCATTCAGGTAGCGGTCCATATCCTCCCGGGTCTGAATCAGCCAGCTGGGAAGCTTCGTGGCGATCTTCACCCGTTCCCGGTATCCGTCCTTCAGGGCCTTGGCTACGAAGGGTTCGCTGGCCCCGCCGGTTGCCCTGCCCAGGCCGTGATACGGGTAAGCCGTATCAATATAGTTAACCCCGCCATCGATGGCCTGACGGACCATCCGGATCCCCAGGTCTTCATCTATCTGGGAAGGGTCTCCCCCCGCCAAAAGGGGCAGCCGCATACAACCAAAGCCCAGAGCTGAGACCATTTCATTTGTTTTTCCGTATTTCCGATACTGCATGTTGGGTCCTCCATAGAAGTGTGGATCGTGCCGCAGCTCTCTGCGACGATTTCAGTATATACCTTGGAGTGCACTCCAGGGCAATAGCTGTGGGGGAATAAAAAAGCACGGATCCTTTTAATCGGATCCGTGCTTCACTTTTATGCCAACGCCTTCTCAATCATCTCCAAAATCCCCGCCTTGGTGGCATCGTCCTTGGTCACTTCGCCTACCTTCTCGCCGCCTTTGTAGACTGCGATGGTGGGAAGGCCCAGAACCCGTTGGGAAATCGCCAGACGGCGGGCGGTGGTGACATCCAGCTTGCAGAATTTCACCTGGCCTTCAAACTGCTCTGCCAGCAGTTCCACATCCGGCATCAACGCCTTGCAGGGAACGCAGGATTCACTCCAGTAATCTACCAGTACCAGACCTTCGGCCTGAAGGACTTCCGTTTCAAAGGTGTCTTTATCCAGTGCTAACATGTGTCTTCCTCCTTGTATTTAAGGGCGTTTGGCCCGTGCTACCCGTGGAACTTCTCTTCGATGTACTTCTCTGCCTGGACGGCGGCGATGGCACCGTCTGCGGTGGCGGTGACCACCTGGCGGAGGCTCTTGACCCGGATATCTCCGGCGGCGAATACCCCGGGAATATTGGTCCGCATATCGTCATCCGTGGGGATGTAGCCGACAGCGTCCATGTCGATGGCGCCCTTGAAGAGGTCGCTGAAGGGGATGTAGCCGACGAACACGAACATCCCAAAGGTGCCGTCGTTCTCGTCTGCGGTGTACTCCCAGGTCTCTCCGGTCTTCACGTTCTTGAACACGGCGCTTTCCAGAATGCCGTCCCCTTTGACTTCCTGGACCACGGCGTCGTAGATGATCTCGATCTTGGGGTGCTTCACCACTTTTTCAACGATGGACTTGGCGGCTCTGAACTCATCCCGGCGGTGGACGATGGTGACCTTCCGGGCAAACTTCGTCAGGTACATGGCCTCTTCCAGGGCGGTGTCGCCGCCGCCGATGGCGAAGACCTCCAGATCCGTGAAGAAGTCGGCATCGCAGGTGGCGCAGTAGGAAACACCCTTACCGGTCAGCTCCTTTTCACCGGGGCAGTCCATCTTCCGGGGCACGGCTCCGGTGGCAATGATGACGGACTTGGCCTGGTAGGTGGCGGCTTCTGTGGTGATGGTCTTGATCTCCCCGGAGAAATCCACGGAGACGACCCCTTCTTTTTTACGCTGGGCGCCGAATTCCTCGCACTGCTCGATCATCCGGGCCACCAGGGTGGGGCCGGTGGCCTCGTGGATGGAGCCGGGATAGTTAGCCACTTCATCGGTGGTGACGATTTGCCCACCGGGCTTGTCTTTTTCAAGGATCAGGGTGGACATTTTGGCCCGGGCCGCGTACAGTCCGGCGGAGAGACCGGCGGGACCGGCTCCGATGATGATCACGTCATAAATCTGACTCATGTGTACCTCCTGCTGCTCTGATTATTCCTCATCCATTCTATAATACGGCGCTGTGATTGTCCCCCACTTTTTCTGAGAATCCGCAGATATCTGCAGGCCGTGCCGCACAGCCTGCCTTGGCCCGGCCAATGGGCAAAGGCCGCACCGCCAGTATGAGGTCTGGGGTGCGGCCTTTTTATGAGGACAGAAACTTACTGGAGAGGGCATCGTTAAATCGGTCTTCGGGAACGGACCGCCGGCACGCCGGTGCAGCCCGCCCCCGATTGACCTGTTTTCATTTTAAAAGCGGTTCAGAAGGAACGGCTGCTATACTGACTGACGGAGCTCTTCATCCACGGGCGCACCGGTTATCTGCTTCTTCTGCATTTCTGCGTCTTCGTCATGGAGGGCTTTGTAGATGGTGTAGCACATGACCAGCATGATGAGCATGAACGGGAATGCGGCAGCGATGGAAGCGGTTTGCAGGGTCTTGATGGCCGTGGTTCCGCCCACCAGGATCAGCATGATGGTGACTGCGCCCTGTGCGATGCCCCAGAAGGCCCGCAGTTTTTTGCTGGGGTTCATGTCCCCGCCGGAAGTGAGCATGCTCAGAACGTATGTAGCCGAGTTGGCTGCACCGGCAAAGGATGCGACGATCAGGACGATGGCCAGAGGCGCGGTGATTGCGTAGAATGGCAGGTGCTGCAGGGTTACGAAAAGTGCAGTGGAGATATCGGCATTAACAGCCGCTTGAATTGCGCCACCGGACAGGGCGTCCAGGTTGAAGGCGGCGCCGCCGTAGATCCCCAGCCAGATCATACAGAAACCGGCTGGCAGGAACACGCAGGCCAGGATGAATTCGCGGATGGTGCGGCCCCGGGATACACGGGCGATGAACTGGCCTACGAAGCCTGCCCATGCGATGTACCACGCCCGGTAGAATACCGGCCACGCGCCGACCCAGTCCGGATTACCCATCCAGAGACTCTGGCCGATGAAATTCTGCAGATAGTCACCCAGTGTGTTGGTGAAGATGTTCAGGATGAATACGCTGCCGCCGAACATGAAGATGAATACCATGAAAGCGATGGAGAGCCAGGTCTTGAGATCTGCAACTGCCTGCATGGCCTTGTGCAGACCGGACACCGTGGCAAAGGTGAAGATGGCCGTCATGATGGCGATGATCAGAGCAACCATCCCCGGGGAGGACTGGATCCCCCAGATGTACTGGATACCGGTAGCGATCTGGTTGGAGCCCAGACCTAGGCTGGTGGCAACGCCGAAGACCGTGGCGAATACCGCCAGGACATCGATGGTCTGGCCAATGGGGCCATGGATCCGTTCGCCCAGGATCGGATAGAAAGCGGAACTGATGAGGCAGGGAAGACCTTTACGGTATTGGAAGTATGCCAGTGCCAGACCAACGATGGTATAAATGATCCATACATGGATTCCGAAGTCGTTGAAGGCGATCCGCATGGCCAGGAACATGGCTTCCTGTGTGCCAGGCTCCCCGACGGGAGGCGCCATGTAGTGGATCATGGGCTCAGCGACGGACCAGAAGACCATCCCGATCCCCATGCCACCGCCAAACAGCATGGTGAACCACTGGAAGTTGGTGAACTCGGGTTTTTCATCGTCCTTGCCCAGCTTGATTTTGCCGAAGCGGCTGCAGGCGATGACGCCGACAGTAATGGTGAAGACGAATACGGACATCAGATAAAGCCAGCCGAAGCTTGTGCACAGGTAGGCCATTACCCCCTTGGCGCCTGCGGCCATTTGAGTGGGCATGATGATACTGAATGCAACAAACAGAAGGGATATCGCTGCAGAAACGTACAGAACGGTGCGTTTTTGTGAGCCTTGTTGATTAGGCATGTTTGTTTTCCCCTTTCCTGAACTATAAAAATAGCTGTACTGACCGTGAAGGAGTCCCATCAAATTGACGAACGTGCCCGCGCTCAGCACCGGTGAAGCATTCTGATCTGCTCTTCATACATTGGTGTATTTTTGCTCACTTCCTGACTGCCGGATTCCTCCCTCCACAGTTTCTTATTTTAACGGTTGCAGCACAGAAGACCACTGCCAGATAAACAGATTTGTCATGAACGGCAGGTCTCCTCCGCTGCGCCGCACTTGCCTGGAACCCTTACGGGCTTGGAAACCTAACCGACCGCCTTCTCCAGCATGGCGGCGATGCCGTTCCGGGTGGCGTCATCCTTGGTCACTTCGGCGATTTTCTCGCCGCCCTTGTACAGGGAGATGGTGGGCAGGCCCAGGATTTTCTGGGAGATGGCCAGCCGCCGGGCGGTGGTGACATCCAGCTTGCAGAACTTCACCTGGCCCTCATAGGTCTGGGAAAGGACTTCCACATCGGGCATCAGGGCCTTGCAGGGCACACAGGACTCGCTCCAGTAATCCACCAGCACGAGGCCTTCGGCCTTCAGCACTTCTTCTTCAAACGTATCCTTATCAAGAACCAGCATGGGTACTTCCTCCTTGGAATGATCCGAGTGTCCGTTTAATGGAACTTCTCTTCGATATACTTTTCAGCCTGTACGGCTGCGATGGCGCCGTCTGCCGTGGCGGTGACCACCTGGCGCAGGGATTTCACGCGGATGTCGCCGGCTGCGAACACGCCGGGGATGTTGGTCTTCATGTTGTCATCCGTGGGGATGTAGCCCCCTTCGTCCAGGGTCACTGCCCCTTTGAACAGTCCGTTGTTGGGGATGTAACCCACAAACACGAAGCAGCCAAAGGTGCCGTCGTTCTCGTCGGCGACGTGTTCGGTCAGTTCACCGGTCTTCACGTTCTTCAGAACGATGCTTTCCAGGAGGCCGTCCCCCTTCACTTCCTCAACGACGGCATCGTAGATGATCTCCACCTTGGGATGCTTCATCGCTTTTTCAACGATGGACTTGGCCGCCCGGAACTCATCCCGGCGGTGCACCAGGGTCACCTTCCGGGCAAACTTGGTGAGGTACATGGCTTCTTCCAGGGCAGTGTCGCCGCCGCCGATGCAGAATACTTCCAGATCCGTGAAGAAGTCAGCATCGCAGGTGGCACAGTAGGAAACCCCCTTGCCTGTCAGTTCCTTTTCACCGGGGCAGCCCATCTTGCGGGGAACCGCACCGGTGCCGATGATGATGGCCTTGGCTTCGTATACGGCGGCTTCCGTGGTGACCGTCTTGATGTCTCCGCTAAAATCCACCGCCAGAACCCCTTCTTTACGGCGCTCCGCTCCGAACTCTTCGCACTGCTCAATCATCCGGGCAACCAGGCTGGGGCCGGTGGCCTCATGGATGGAACCCGGATAGTTGGCAACCTCTTCCGTTGTGACGATCTGTCCGCCGGGCTTATCTTTTTCCAGAATCAGCGTGCTCATTTTGGCCCGGGCCGAATACAGCCCGGCAGCCAGGCCGGCAGGACCAGCCCCGATGATGATCACATCGTACTGCTTGCTCATAGTGTGCCTCCTTCAATGCTTCAACAGATATCGCCCTCTTTGGCCACATACCCTTCCTTGGCCAACACAGCGGATGCTTCGTGAACCTTGGCATCATGCACCATGACGATGGGGCCGGTGCAGCCCATGCCGCTCTCGGCGTAAATGCCGGCCTGCCACAGGGCCTGCACGGCGCTGTCCAGGTCCATGATGTCGATGCCGGAGATGGTCCCCGTCACCACTTCTTTTGGGGGGGCGGTTACAACGGCTTCATCGCAGACCTTCTCCTGAGCCTTGTTGAAGCTTTGGATGATCTTCTCGTAGCCGGCGGCCTTCACTTTTTTGAATTCCGCTTTTGTGATTTCTTTGAGTCTCCCTTTGACGAGGGACGCAGCGTACTGGATAGCATTCGCCACAACGGGGACGCCAGACGCCCGGCTGAGGATCAGAATGGATCGATGCCAGTCTTCACCGATGCCGGGGCCGTAGCCGTAGCCGCTGGCTTCGTAGCTGCCTCCCGTAGCGTAGGAGCTGAACATTTTCATAAGGATGTTGCCGGTGAGGGTGTCCGTCACCATGACATCCACACTGCCGGTCAGCAGGTCGTTGCCCCGCATAATGGAGCCGCCGTCACTGCGGACGGAGCCCCCGAAGCAGATGGGATACCCGTTCTGGCTCAGTTCCTTCAGGGCCCGTTCCACGGCCCGGGCGTTGTCGACGTTGAGGATTCCCAGGGCGGGTTCAGGGATTCCCATGGCCTTGGCGGTGATGATGCCGGAGATGGCGTTCCTGAACATGGCCTCGGTGCGGTTGGTGGCGGAGGTGCCGGTGGTGGTGGCCAGGAACATTTCCGTTCCTTTTCCTGGGGTCACCACCTTGCCGACGGTGGATACGCCAATGGGGAAGCTGTAGTGCATCGTGACGCAGGCGTCTATTTCACCGCTGTCCAGCAGTTCTTCCATCTTCCGGTGCATGTCCGCTTCACTGGCCACTTCGATGGTCCGGAGGGCGGTGTCGGTTTGGGGGCCGATGAGGACGATTTCATAATCAGAGGCGGTGCGGGCAGCCAGTTCGGCCCCCTGCACCAGGTTATCCGTGCCGTGCTCACTGCCGTAGGTGGTGAGGCCTACCCGGATTTTTTTACCGAAGCTGCCGGTCTCGATGGCTCCCGCGATTTCCAGGAAGGCATTGCCCAGCATCTGTTTCACATGGGTATTGGTCATTTCGCCACCCCTATTCGTTCAGGAGCTGGGAGGCAAAGCCCTTCATGGCTTCCGCGATCAGCTGGTTGATTTCCGCTTTGCTGACGGCGCCGCTGTCCCCTGTACTGCCGCTGTTCCGCTCCAGAATGATGGAGACCCCGTCGAACAGGTTCGTCATGCGGCCCAGGAACAGACTCCCCTTGCCGACGACCATGACCCGGTTCAAGGAGCCGGTGGTGAGAGCGTCGATGGCAAATCCCACATAGGGGACGCCGGAGGGGATATGCCCTTGGGTCGGGGCCCAGCCGGGCATGCCGTGCTTGGCGACGAAGGCGTCGATGCCGGTTCGTTCCACCTCGCCCCGCTTGACGCCGATGGCGCCGATCATCTTGTAGTTGGCAATGGGGACATCCCCGGCGCCTGCCGGTTTGGTGACGTCCGGATTCTGCATCTCTACGGAGTACTTGTCGATGTCGGTCACTTTCATGTTGGCCTTATCCAGAGGGGCCGTGATGAGGGACATGATGACTGCCTGGGGTGAGGAGCCGGTACCGACGGTGTGGCGACCCACCAGATCCGTGCGCAGGACGGGGCTCACGCCGTCGTTCCTGCCAACCAGGATGGCAAAGCCGCCCAGGACATCTTCCAGGACCGGCAGATCCTTCTTCACGTGGTCCTTGCCGTTCATCCCCAGCTTGGCGGTGGCACCCCCGGCAACGATGACAACGTTCTCATAGACCCCGGACTTTACTAAAGCGGCAGCCTGGATCAGTGCGTGGGTGGGGGCTGCGCAGAAGCCGCGGGTATCGGAGCCGGTGGCGTTGATGGCACCGACGGACTCGGCGATGGCTTTGGCGAAGTTGCCGCCCCCCCGCTGGTTCATGTCGCCGCAGGCCTCTTCGGAGCACTCTATGACATATTCCACTGACGCAGGGTCAATGTTATTTTTCGCGATCAGGTTTTTGAACGCCAGGACCCCGGACGCCTTCACCACCAGGTTCTCGAACATGATGTGGGCATTGAGGTTGGCATCCACGTCGTGGGCCTTACTGACACAGCCCACCAGTTGAAAATTGTGATAAATCGCTTCCGCGTGGCGCACGTTCACCAGTTCATCGATGACTGAGCGCTCCACGCCGTCACCCAGCTTCGCGACTTCATCGTCGCTGAACAGAGGGTGCTGCGAGAGTGTGGCTTTCGCCAGGGAGCAGAAATCCTTCTCCAGTTTCACCAGGTCAAAGGCGTCCGCCAGCTTCAGCATGCCGATGAACTCTTCCTGGGGCATGATTTCCCCCAGCTTTCCGTCCCGGCTGCCAGGAACCGGATTCGCATACCAGGGCTCCGTTACCGCGGAAAGCTGCTCCGGGGTCAGGTTCCCGATGTACGTCTGGTTCGGGGCGTAGCTTACCACTTCTTCATACTTCCGGAAATGTTCCGGCAGCTTCTTCAGGTACTCCGAATCCGGGTTCGATGCGCGCTCAACGGTCTGAGTCGTGCCGTTGTGGATAATCATGTCCGGGGTGTGTATCAACACATAGCCGGCCGCTTTCGCTACTGCATAATCCATGGGTTCTCTCCTGTCAGGTGGATCTACATCCTGATTTTGGTTTCCAAACAGAATAAAAGATGCGGATCAGAGCGTTCCCTGACCCGCATCCGTAAAACATGCTTGAGGTCATGGGCCCGACGGGCCCATGGTAGGGATCTGGATGATCGCAGGGTGAGTGCGATACTTATTTTTACTGAACACAGGTATTACAGAATTAATATTTGCCGTGCTGACTCCGGATGCCCTGCATTTCTGCAGCAATCGCATCCACATCGAGAACCATTTCCATCATGCCGATCTGCTCTTCGTAGACATCTGCATCTACAACGCCTTTGAACTCGGCTTCAGTGACATGGTATACTGCCAGGCCCAAAGCGACACCCGCTAAAGAGCCGGCATACGTTGGGTCCCCCGCAGTCACTGTTTCGGCTGCCAGCCCGGAGGACTCTGCCTCAGCAGCGCCCAGCAGGACCAGCATGTTTTCTGCTCCATATTTATCTGTTAATGCTTTCACCCTGTTTTGATTTTCCAGATCCATTGCGCCTGCAGCCGTTCAGACGAAGCATTCGGTTGAAGAGAACACCACTTCTGCAGTGGGCTCACTTTTGATGCAGACTTCCACGGCAGGGCCGGGAATCCCGTCACGGTCACCGATGATGATGACCTTCTTGTTTTTTAAGATACTCATGTTGAACTCCTCTAAGCGTTTGCCTATTGTGTATTGGGTATCGAGATTTGCTGTGTTAGATTTTAACTTTGAATACCGTCTGCTCCTGAACATCGGCGGTCAGGGCATCCAGTGCCACGCCAACCCGGTGGTATCTTAGCTTCCACTGGGTTTCCTTGCTGGTGCCCGGATCTCCCAAGGGATAGGGGATGGAAATAGTCGGAACCATCCGGTTCGCCCCCACCGTATTGGCAACGGGAATCAGGTTACACATTTGAACAATCGGGAAGCCTGCTTTTTCAAACTCTTTCACCATCGTTGCGCCGCAACGAGTGCAGGTCCCTCAGGTTGAGGTGAGGACGATGGCGTCCACGCCGTCGTTCTGCAGGTACGGGATGATCTCCCGTGCCATCCGAGCCGCTTCGGCTTCAGTGGTGCCTGTCCCTACTGTGGAGTAGAAGAACGCATGGATGGCG
The DNA here is from genome assembly GCA_964424355.1 of uncultured Peptostreptococcaceae bacterium. Lineage (GTDB taxonomy): Bacteria > Bacillota > Clostridia > Peptostreptococcales > Acidaminobacteraceae > CAZEHS01. The sequence goes on along the minus strand of CAYRIO010000005.1, from coordinate 39,470 downwards.
CCGATCTTCCCTTCCTTTTCGTACGCTTTCATGGCATCAACCGGCATGACCACGTTGGGATCCGCATCGGCAGCTGCCGGATCGAAGCCCGCGTGGATGGTTTTGTAAATCCCACCGGCCAGGCGATCCATACCAGAGATGTCGTACCGGCCCCAGCGGGTAGCGGAGGCGGACTGGATGCGGTCTGGGTTAGCCACCGGTACGATACCGCCGGTTGTGACCATGGCGATTTTAGCCTTGGACAAGTCTTTGATCGGCGCCGCTACAGGCACCTTTTCAATGTAAGGAATGGGAAGCTCCGAAACATAGGGGCGTCCGTGAAGCTTATCCAACAGCATTTCCATGGCGCGCTCGTTGGCTGGACGTCCGTCTGCCCGCCAAACCTGATGCCGGATGCCTCGGGGATAGAAGCCTGCATCCTCTGCGGAAACATTTTTCTCTCCTGCCAGAATCCGATCGCCCAGGGCTGCCATTTTCTCCACATCACCCTTCATGGCTGCCGCGCTTTTGCCGCCCGGGAAGATGTAAAGATCTTTTTTGAACATCAGTACGCCGGGGTTCTCTTCATGCATGGAGCTGATGGCTTCCACGCCGAACTTGGCCTTCACAGCCTTTGAGATCACGCCGCAGGCGTTGCCGTAACGGCCAGCCTGGAAAGCAGGGCCGGCAAAGAAAATATCGAATTCAAGGCCCTCCAGCATCTTCAGGATCCGACTGACAGCTTCCGCTTCATTACTTCCCATGAAGTTGTCGCCGCAGATGATCGTATGGGTCACTTCTGCATTCTGCAGAGCTGTATTAAGTGCCAGGGCAGGACCCACCAGGCCTTCTCGGAGCTCCGGCTCGTGATCCGCCTTCTCTTCCCCGCCAATCCCAGCAAAGAATTGGTTGATGTATAGAACAGTCTTTTTCATGGAGCGCCTCCTAGAATTCCTTCATTGTTTTGGATGACCAGCCAAGGACCATGTCACCGCAGAACATTGAGTTATTTTCCATGATGATTGAACCGTCCGTTCTAACGGAAGATCCCAGTTTTTCATCGAATGACCAGCCGCCGGACAGACCGTGATCTGCAAGGGACTGCAAATTGCCGATGACTTTCGGCATAGCAGGCAGTTCAATCATTTCTGATACGTTGCCGCAGGAAACAATGGCATTGGCTTTGATATCCAGGGTCACCAGGGGCTGAGAACCGCCGTCACGGCCGGTACACTCGTTGGTCATCCCCACGGTCTTCACGCCGGCATCTTCCAGAGCCACATAGCAGGCGATGAAATCCGCATCGGGATTGCCGTAGCCTTCCTCAGCCAGGATCGCGCCGTCAGCTCCCAGGGATTTAGCCATCTGCGCCACGAAAATAGCGGATCGTCGCTTCTGTTCCAGGGCAACGTTGAGGTTCGACATGATCACGCCCAGGAAGTTAATCGTTTTCCCGTGCTCCGAATAAAGACTTTTAATGGTGGGGCAGTTCTGGAAATCGTAGGTTGCCCATTTGGAGGAACAAGGCATGAAGGAACCGGAGATGATGGCGCCGTCCAATACTTCGTTGGGGTGCATGAAGGTGGGAACGAAATGGTTGGTGTCCCAGCCGTAGACCAGGTCATTGTAGCCCATTTCTTCCATCTGGGACTGAACCTGCATCACGTAAACCACGGAGGGAAGATCCATCACATGCTGAGGCCGTTTGGTGATGGGAGCCAGTTCAAATACCTCTTTGGCTTCCGGCGTCAGATCGCGAACAGTATTCCCCAGATATTCCGCCAATTTGTGAGCGCCCCATCGCAGTGCATGGTTTTTCTTCTGCTGCTCGTGCCGCTCAAAATCCTCATCCGTATCTGCCACCAGACAGATATTGATCAGCTGGGAGAACAGGGTGCACTTGGCACCTTCGCCGCTCATATCAATGAGACCATCACCAAAACTTCCCATTTCCATCCCAACCGCCAAAACGCTGCAGCCTTTCAGGGCATGGGTGACACCATCGCCAGCCAATGCAACCTCACCGGTCACACCGGGGAAAACCGGCACATCCCGACCCACACGGCAACGGGGCTCAATGGCCTCCTTGACTGGTACGATCCGGACTGCATCACCGGGCTTTGTGATTTCGATGTCTGCCTTCGTGATGTGCTCGTCCTCCATCACATAAGCCAGGGCCTCCTGTTTGTTAATTGTCAGCACGCCGTCACGGAATGCCGTCCGATCTCCGAAAACCGCCTCTCGGACATTAAAATTACCTATTTCCAGACGCATCAGGGAACCTCCTCGATAAGAGTTTGTTATACATGCCCACCATGGTATAGAGATGTATGATCCTATTATAACCAATAATTCTGTTAAATCAATCACGATTATATTTAAATGCGTGATTTATTTTTGGCCTAGATTTTTGATCATGAAATAGCAAGGGCTGCATAGATTTCTTGGCTGTTGAATATTTAACAAGGCTGATATATAATCTTGATCACTACATACTCACGATTATATGCGTCATCACAGAGGAGATCGCTTATGAAACTGAAATTTCAGACCAAGCTGATTTTGACCGTCGTTTTCATCTTAATGGCCTCCAGCAGCTGGCTTACGTGGCAGAACATCCATGCCACCCGAGCGCTGTTTCAGGAAGAGATGAAGAACGAAGGGTACGCACTGGCGAACACCGTTGATCAGAAGTTGAAAACCGCAAAGGAATTCGAGGGTGTCTTGGATACGCTTATGGCAGATCGGATCCTCCAAGCATGTGAAGCGATTAACGCGCTGCCCATCAGCTCCCTGAGCAATGACCGGCTGATAAAATTGGCCCCTCGGCTCAAGGTGGACGGCGGTATTTATGTGATCGGTCCGGACCGTAAGATCGTCTATTCTGATGTGCTTGACTATGTCGGATGGGAATACCCTGCCGGGCATCCCATGGATCCGGTTTTCAGCGGCAGCCAGAAGACTTATATGGAAGCCGTCCGTGGAGACCAGATTTCCGGCGAATTGAATAAATACGGTGGCATGGCCCTGGATACACCGGGATACTATGTCCAGGTGGGAATCAAAGCCACGACCATTGCCGAAAATGGGAAGAAATTCAGCCCGGACAACCTCCTGCGCGAGGTCGAATCCAATCAAGACGTTCTGTACGCCCTGATGCTGGACACGACCGGCGTTGCGACCGCCGGTACCGCGGAGATGCTCGGCCAGAAATATGAGGATGCCGTCACCGTGGCCGCAACCCAAAAGGGGCAGCCGGGCGCCGCTTTCTGGGAGGATAAAGAAAAAGGGACCCGGGCCTATGATGTGCAGATTCCCTATTATGACGGAAAGACCCTGAAGGGTTCCCTCTGTATCGGCATCTCCCTGGAACGCATGGATCAGGCCATGTCGAAAAACCTGATGAAAGCCATCCTTGTTGCTCTGGTTACCTGTGTGATCGCCGCTCTCATCATCATGGCCGTCATCCGCCACCTTGTTTCACCCCTGAATATCCTGAGTCGCCATCTGGAGACCATCGCCCAAGGGGATTTCACAGGGACCCAAAGTGAAAAAATCCTAAAGCAGCCCGATGAGCTGGGCTCCATCGCCCGGTCCGTTGAAACCATGAAGCAGGAGCTCCGCACACTGATCGATTCTCTCAAGCGGGATATCGGTTCTGTCGAATCCGGGGCCGATCAGCTTTCCCAGATCATGAGTGAAACGTCCCGATCCATTGAAGAAAATGCCCGCGCGGTTGAAGCCCTGGCCATTTCAGCCGGCAGGCAGGCGCAGGAGGCCAGCGGTGCGGCGCAAAGCGCGGTTTCTCTGGGGCTCAAGGTCGATGAGGGGCATGCCGGCATCGCCCAGGCCAATCACCAGGTATCCGAAGTGTATGAGCTGACGGATGCCGGGGAGAAAATCGTCACGGAACTGGCTGCCATCACCACCCAAAGCATCACCCAATCCGATGCGGTTGCAAGCGGCATCCGCCATGTAGAAGAAACGGTCCGCAACATGCGGGAATTCATGGGACATATCCGCTCCATTTCCGAACAGACCAATCTCCTGGCGCTGAACGCCTCCATCGAGGCCGCCCGAGCCGGGGAAGCCGGACGGGGATTCGCCGTCGTCGCCGATGAGATCAGAAAGCTGGCGGAAGAAACCAAGCAGACGACGGAATCGGTTGAAACCATCATCCGACAAATCGGCGACAGCACCGCCTCCGCCGCCAAGGAGATCCAGTTGGTCAGCACCGGAACCGTACACCAGCGGGAAACGCTTCAGCAAACCCTGGATATCTTCAGCAAGATCCAAGGGGCCATCAGCAGTCTCGTCGCATCCATGCAGGGCGTTGTCGCTGTCAACGACTCCGTCGGCAATTCCAAGGATGATATTCTCAAAGCGATCGCCGTCCTCTCCGAGCTGGCAGATACCCTTTCGGCCACCTGTGAAGAGCTCTCCGCTTCATCCGAGGAGCAGACGGCTGCGGTTCAGGAGGTCAACGCCCTGACGGACACCAACCGGCAAGTGGCGCAGGAACTGGCTGACAGCACCCGAAAATTCAAGACCCTTTAACTTTAACCGGCCTTCCCATCCAACAAAACCCACCTGACTCCAATCAGGTGGGTTCCTCAATTTCTGCCTTTGTCAGAAGGTTTCTCGCCTATCGGTTGGCTCCCCCGCCAATCCATAGTATAATTGACCTGAAGGAGTGATCATCCATGAAAAAAAATCTCAGACGGATCCGCACCATGCGCTATTTCATTGATGCGGCACAAACCATTCTGGAGCAAGAGGGCCTCAATGGCCTGACGATCCGTAAGGTCGCAGACCTTGCCGGCTACAACAGCGCCACCCTCTACAGCTATTTTGACAACCTGGACCATCTGGCCTTTTATGCCTCCCTCAAGTATCTCCGCAGCTATCTCCTCAAGCTTCGGGATATGACACGGCCCCATGACGGTTTCCAGCGGTTTCTTGAAATCTGGCGGTTCTTCGTGGCGGAAGCGTTCACATACCCTGATCATTACTATAACGTCTTCTTCGCACCCCAGCGGTTCAAGTTCAACGATTCAGTCCGCCGCTACTATGAAATCTACCCTGAAGACCTGGAAAACCTCTCCGAAGACCTGCTGCCCATGCTCCTGGAGACCAATATCTACAAGCGGGATTACGAGGCTCTCAAGCGCTGTGCGGATCAAGGCTATTTCAAAGAGGAACGGATTCCTGAAATCAACGATATCCTCATCCTCCTGTTCGAAAGCTATCTGCTCCGGGTCAAGAACGCAGAAAAGCCCATTGATATCGATGACCACGTGAATCGGATCATCGGCTATTTCGCTTCGATTCTCCAAGGCTACGCCTGTAAAGAATCGAAATCCCCACGCAAAAACCTATGAAAACCTCGGATTTCTGAGTACCTTCTCAAAAATCCGGGGTTTTCTTCATGAAAAAAAGTGGAAGCGTTGCTGATTTTCAAGTGATACCGCCGGTTGATCTTCTTTTCGCAATGACCCTTAACAAACGTCCGAGAACGTGCTAAAATATTTTAAAGATACTATTTTTTTTTGAAATTTGAGAAGGCGCTCTTTTTCCGCCCTCCCAAACCGCACTTATACCCTAGATCCACACAGGAGGAACACACATGAAGAAGTATGATCTGGTCTGGGCTGCCGCTCTAGCCGCCGTCGTCCTATTTTTAGTCACCCCGGCGACCCACGTGATTTTCACCACGCTTTCCAAAACCCATCCTTACATGATGGCCTTCATCAAATTTGCGCTGCTATCCACTATGGGAGAGCTCCTGGCAATCCGCATCATCTCCGGTGATTGGAAAAAGCCGGTCGGAATCCTGTGGCGGGCCGCAATCTGGGGGTTCCTGGGGATTATGATCGCCTTGGTTTTCTCCCTCTATGCTGCCGGCGTCACCGATGCGATGAAAAAAGGGCTTCTGCCCTCCTTCGGCGAAAGCGGATTCGCCCACAGCCTGGCCTTCGCCTTCTTTGCCAGTACCCTGATGAACTGCCTGTTCGCCCCGACCTTCATGGCCTTCCACCGGATTACGGATACGTACATTGACCTTGGGAACGGAACCTGGGCCGGCATGAGAGCGCTCTCTCTGCCTCAGGTGCTTGACCATATCGACTGGAAGGGTTTCATCACCTTTGTCATCTGCAAGACTGTTCCGGTGTTCTGGATTCCTGCCCACACTGTCACCTTCATGCTGGCCCCGGAATACCGGGTCATGATGGCCGCTATGCTTTCCATCGCTTTGGGGGGCATCCTGGCCTTCGCCAAAAAGAAGGCAACCGCTTAAGAGCCGCTTCGAAAATTCAACAGACCACAGAAAAAAACCAGCCGATCCGCATAAGCAGACAGGCTGGTTTTAACTTTGTGCCGTGTTTTTTACTGATCAACCCCTGCTTACTGAATGAATGCCTTCCCGGTGGGAAGCACGACTCTGCCAAAGTGAGGGTTCAATACCGTAGCTGCAGACAGATAGAAGGAAAGCAGTGAACACACCAGCTCGGAATAAGCGCCAAGGTAATGGCCGACTTCTGCCAGGGGACCCGTAGCCAAAAGGCTTGTGGACAGGCCGATGAACAGGAAGTCGATTGAAACGAAGATCAGGAACAGGGTCTTGTTGTTTTTTGCAGAGCCATAGGTCATGAACAGGGAGAAAATCAGGTAGCCGACAAAGGCAAACCCTAATTGCCGCATATCCACCGCTTTGGCCAGTTCAGGGCCGAAGGCACCCATCTTGATCAGCCAGGACGCCGCTACAGACCACCAGAAAAGAGCAAAAGCACCAAAAGCAGTCCCACCGAAAACATTGTTCCGTTTGAAGTCACCAAGGGCTCCAAACAGCTGAGCGCCGCCGCCCAGGAAGATCGCCCAGGGAATCACCAGGGACAAGCCCTCGGTAACACCCATCTTTTGGGTTGACGCGACTAAAGTGACCATCGCAAGGCCAAAAAGAGCCAGGGACGAAGGGTCAGCGGTTTCCACCTTGACCGTGTTTGTCGTATTAACAGACATTGTGCACACTCCTGTAAGTTTGATTGTGCCCCTGGATCCCCTCATGGATCCAGAGACATCTCAGTCAAGTATAACAACCTTACAGAAGTTTTTCAATCTGTTCTTTGTATACCGAATACAAAATCAATTGTTTTCCTTTACATAGGCCAGCATCTCAAGGATGGGTCTGCGTCCCAGTTCCAGTTTTTCCGGGGTCGCTACCTGCAGGTCTGTAACCAACGGTTGGAAGGACTCTTTTATCCCTGCAAAATACAGTTCCACGCCTTCATCCTCCAACTGGCGGTAAATGGACCGGAGCGCAACTGCACCGGTGGTATCCAGAAGCGGGATATTCATCAGATTCAGCACAATCACATCGGCATCCTCCGAGGCGATTTCCAGCTGGGAAACGATGGCATTGGACACGCCGAAGAACATCGGCCCTTCGATGGTGAATGACGCCAGCCGCTTCCCTGATTTCGTGAAATCTGTTGGATATGCCTTGAGGTAGACGTTGGCCATCCGGATAACGAAGATGAACATGGACAGCAGGGTGCCCGCCAGAACAGCAATGACCAGGTCCGTGAAAACGGTGAAGAGCATCGTCACCAGGATTACCGTTCCCGCCTTGTTGGATGCCGCCGCCAATTCCTTAGACGTCTGGTATTCGATCATCTTAACCGCCGTTACCATGAGGATTCCCCCCAGAACGGCCAGGGGAATCTGAGACGCATAGGGTCCGAACCACATGATGATGAAAAAGATGAGAATTCCGTGCAGAATCCCGGAAAGGCGGGTTCGACCGCCGGCATTGACATTGACAGCGGAACGGACGATGGCCCCCGTTCCGATCAACGAACCGAAAAGAGCCGATACCGTATTGCCGATTCCCTGGCCCATCAGCTCCCGGTTCGAGTGGTGCTTGGTTTTTGTCATTTCGTCCACCACCACGGAGGCCAGCAGGGATTCAATCCCTCCCAGAAGCGCCAGCATGACAGCGGTTTTAACGATGATGTAGGTGTCTGACAGGGCGAAGGCAGGGATCACGAATTCCGGAAATCCCGTGGGAATCACTCCGACAGCGGCGCCGCCCTTGAATATCAGCAGACCGCAGGCGGTTCCGATGACAAGGCCCAGCAAGGAGGCCGGTATTTTTTTAGTTATATAAGGGCATGCGAACATCACGCCCATTGTAATCAACGCAACGACAGGACTCGTTTGAAAATAAGGGATCATCTTGATGAAAATCAAAGCGCCGATTCCGTTGGTGAAACCGATGATGACGGAATGGGGTATCAGATGGATGTACTTGCCCAGCTTGAAGGCGCCCATGAGGATTTGCAGGATTCCCGCCAGGACCATGGCCGGAAAGATGCCTTCCACGCCCATTTTTTCATACACTTCAATGAGAACGACGGTCATGGCAGCGGTGGGCCCGTTGATCTGTGCCGGTGTTCCGCCAAAAACGGTGGATAGGATTCCGGTGAAAACCGCGGAATAGAGCCCTGCCTTGGCTCCCGCTCCGGAGGCGACCCCCAGGGCTAAAGCCAGGGGCAGTGCCACCACGGCGGTCGTGACCCCTCCCAGGATATCGCCTTTCAGATACTTCTTGTAATCGTACGCCAATATTCTCAAAACTTTCCCTTCTTTCTGTATGATTGCTGTGCTGGCCTATTGTGAGAAATGCAAGTGAAGCCACACTCTCACGTTTTATTCTACTCCTGTGTTCTTATTATGACAACTAGAAGCCTGTAATTATTCTAATTAAACAGTTTCTTTGTATATCATATACATGCTACCAGGCATCCCTTTGGGGAAGTCTGTCCATTGCCTTCAGTATTCCGTGGAGAATGGTGACCGGTCGCGGGGGACATCCGGGGATGTATAAATCTACAGGGAGGAGCGTATCCAGACCGTTCCGGTTCATCATGCTGTCCCGGAAAATCCCACCGCTGCAGGCGCAGGCTCCCACCGCCGCCACCAGCTTGGGGTCCGGCATGGCATTGTAGGTCTTGATCAACGCCAGCTCCATGTTGCGGCAGACCGTCCCTGTAACCATCAGCAGGTCCGCATGACGGGGTGAAGCGACAAAGTGAATCCCGAACCGTTCCAGGTCGTTGAAGGGATTGTTGAGTCCGTTGATTTCATAATCACAGCCGTTGCAGGAACCGGCATCCACTTCCCGGATCTGAAGACTGCGGCCAAAGAGCTTCGCGGCCCTTTCTTTGATCTGCTCCCCGATGGCCTCCGCCGCCTGGTGCTCCGCGGCGCGCCAATCCTTGTCGATGGGGCTGTGGCGCAGGGCTTCCCGGGTGGTCTGGGCCCATTCGTACTTTCCGGTAACCGAAATGGCCGCAGCCGGACAGACCTCGGCGCAGAGATGGCAGAAGATGCAGGTATCGTAGTTGATGCCCAGGTCTTTGCCGGCACTGTCCAGAGTGATGCTTCGGGAGGGACAGGCCCCCACGCAGTTGCCGCAGTGGCTGCACTGTGCGCTGTCCAGCTCGGGCCGCGCCCGGAAGTTGCGGTTATCCACGGACTCCCGGGGATACGGCAGGGTCACCCGGGGATATTGCAGGATTTTACTGATCATATTGGGCATGGCGGGTTCCTCGCTTCCTATAGGTCATTGCCCGCATAGGACAGGTTGAAGCTCTTGTTGATCAGGGGAAAGTCCGGAACGATGTTGCCATTCACGGCGGTGACAAAGCCCTGCCAATTGCAGAAGGAAGGGGTCCGGACCTTGTACCGGTACAGGGTCCCCCCGGGTCCGGTCATGACATAGTGCAGGGCCTCGCCCCGGGGGGCTTCCACACACCCGAAGGCGGAGTGGTATGCCGGGATATATGCCAACGGCGTATGGACCGGCCCCTCCGGCAACTGGATCAGCGCCTGACGCATCAGCCTGATGGACTGCAAGGCTTCGAGGAGCTTGATGCGCATCCGGCTGTTCACATCCCCTTCCGTCAGCACCGGCACCTCAAATTCCAGATCGCTGTATGCCGCATAGGGCATGGCTTTCCGCACATCATACGGCATACCGGCAGCCCGGGCCCCCGGCCCTGTCACATTGAGATCCTGGATGACCTGGGGTTTCAGGACGCCCGTATTCTCCACCCGGTCCAGGAACATGGATTTACTCAGGATGATGTCCATGGACTCCCGCAGTTCCTTCTCAATGCGGTCCAGGGCTTCCAGGGCGGTGGGGCTCCCGGTTTTCAGGAAATCCGCCCGCAAGCCCCCGGGCTGGTTGACGCTCCTGAGAAAACGGACACCGCACAGCTCATCGGCCAGCAGGAAGCTCCATCCCCGAAGCATCCTGAACTGAAAGGCCGCGAAACCGTAGGCCGTATCCAGGCAGATGCCGGCCAAATCGCCCAAATGCCCCAGGAGGCGTTCCAACTCGGCAAAAACCACCCGGCTCATGGCCGCCCGAGGGGGGATATCCATCTCCGCAATCCGTTCCAGAGCCTGGCAGTAGGCCATCGAGTTGGCAAAGCTCTCATCTCCGGAAATCCGCTCGGAAAAAAAGAATCCCTGCATGAAGTCCTTCCCTTCACAGAGCTTTTCAATCCCCCGGTGCACGAAGCCCAACTGAGCCTCCAGATTGATGATGCTTTCCCCGGCGACACTGAACCGGAAATGACCCGGCTCGATGATCCCCGCATGGACCGGCCCTACGGGGATTTCAAAGACCCCTGCCCCTTCCACCCGGTTGAAGACCGGTACCCGTGCTTCAAAGGGAGGCTGCTGTCTGCCGTCCGTATCCCGCCGCATGGGGGCGAGGTTCCGGGGCCAGTTTCCATGGAGCACCAGGGGTTTGGGGTCCGGATGCCCGATCACCGTGAGACCGAAAAGATCCTGGATCTCCCGTTCGTAGCGGGAGGCCGCATAAATGGCGGGGGCTATGGACTGGAATTCCTCCACCCCGGTTGGCAGACATACCCGAAGGATCGTCAGGGCCCCGGCCGCCCTGTCCATCAGGACATAGTGAAGCACAAAACCCTGAGCCTCCAGCTTCCGTTCATCCGTGCAGAACAGACACGTGAGATGAAGGCCCAGGATGGCCGTACAGGTCAGTGCCACCGTCGCAATGCTCTCCGGTTTCACCTGGACGGTCAGTTCGTTGCCGTAACGGACCGTTGTTTTCAGGATTCCCCCCATATGGCGGAGCTTGAAGTCATCTAGAATGCGTGTGTGTGGCATACTATACCCCCATGATGATGTTGCGCGCCTGTTCGATCAGGGTCATGAACGGCCCCGGCATCCGCAGGCCCGTCACCAGAATCAGTCCCGACAGGATGACCAGGATGCCTGCCCCCCAAGGATTCGGCTCCCGAGCACACTGCTCGGCATCGGGATTCGGACCCCAGAAGAGCCGGAACGCGGTCAGGGCAAAACCGATGAACACCACAGAGAACAGCGCCGCCAAAACCCACCCGACAAAGGGCCGATCCGATCGGAACACCACGCTGAGCAGGCCGAATTCGCTGAAGAAGATGCTGAAGGGCGGAAAGCCGGTGATGGCGAATATGCCGATGAGAAACAGGGGCCCGGTGACGGGCAGGCGTTTCAGCAGCCCTGTCACGGACGCGATCTCTCGGGTGCCGTAGGCCAGCAGGACATTCCCGGCGGAGAGGAACAGCAGCGCCTTTGTCAGGGAGTGGTTCACCATGTGCAGCAGGGCCACCAGGACCCCGGCGGGGGTAAAGAATCCGACGCCGATGGCGATGATCCCCATGTGCTCGATGCTGGAATAGGCCAGGAGCCGTTTATAATCCTTCTGGACCAAGATCAGAACGGCAGCAGTCAGAACCGACAGCAGTCCCAATCCGATCATGATGTCGTTGGCGAAATTGCTGCCGACGGCCTTGTTGAAGATGGCGAGACACCGGATGATCCCATACATGGAGCTGTTCAGCAGCACCGCAGAAAACAGGGCGCTGACAGGGGACGGCGCCTGGCTGTGGGCATCCGGAAGCCAGGTGTGCATGGGCGCAAGACCCGCCTTCGTACCGAAGCCTACCACAATGAACACAAATGCCAGCTTGAGGATTTCCCAGTTCAGATAGGGCGCATAGCGCATCATCCACGGCCAGTAAAGTTCATTCCCCACCGATTCCGTCAGGCCGCTGGCCGAAAGATGGAGCAGGATGATGCCCATCAGCGCCATGGCGATACCGACAGAGCAGATGACGATATATTTCCAGGATGCCTCCAGGGCCAGTTCATTGTTCATGAAGCCCACGAGGAAAGCCGAAGCCAGGGTCGTCGCCTCGATGGCCACCCACAGGACACCGATGTTTCCCGTCACCAGGGACAGGAACATCGTGGATATGAAGCTGTACATCAGGGAATAGAACACCCGGATGCGCCGTGCGTCCATATGACCGGCCCTTTGCTCCGCCTCCAGATAGCCGATGGTATAAATGGCCACCAGGAAGCTGACCAGCAGGATCAAATCGAGAACCAGGACACTGAGGCTGTCCACATACAGGCCCAGGATCGTCCCCTGTTCAACGAACCCCTTCTCAAGAACCTGCCCGGTCAGCAGAACCCCAACCAGAAGGGATCCACCGGAAGCCAACAGGCTGATGACATTGAACCACCTGACTGAGGAGAAAACCCAGAATAGGGGGATAGCAGACAGCGACACTAAAAGCAGAGCGATGATCATGGGCTTAACCTCTCATTTCGTCAGGATTCTGGGTGTCCGTCACGCTGAAATGCTCATCGAGCCTGAAAACGATGGCCCCCATGATCAGCACCGCCGTCACCAGATCCACCAAGATTCCCAGATCGACGATGAACGGCATGCCATCGGTGGCGAAGATCGCCGATATAAAAATCCCGTTTTCAATGACCAGGAACCCGACAATCTGCCCCAACGCTTTGAGGCGGCTCATCATGAAATAAAAACCGATCAGCACCACCGAGATGGAGTTGACCATGTACTGCCCGAAGCTGAGCCCATGAAAAACCGGGATGGCGGCGAAGGTGAAGTACATGAACGCGTACAGCCCGCAGCAGGCCAGGATGTGCACCGGAACCGTATAGAAGTAATCCTTTTCGGCAGGGTGATGCCGGTTGCCCAGCATTTTCTGCAGAAGCTTCGGAATATAGAACACCTTCATGGCAATGACGATGGCGCCGATGACCAACAGCTCCATTTCACCATCTGTCCGGTATTTTTCGAAGCCGATGATCAGGGCGACCAAGCCGATGAGCAGGGACTGCACCCTGAACGTTCGAATATAGCTCACCGGCCGTTTTTTTGAAACCAGGACAAAGCAGGAGATCAGGATCAGGGCCGAGAGCGTTTGCAGTACATTCATATCAGAACCCCCTCACGGCCGACAGGCAATTGAGAAAACCGATGAACGCCAGCATGAACGATGCCGCCGCCAGATTAGAAATGCTGAACAGCCTCAGCTTCACGGTGGACGCTTCCCAGATTCCCGTTGCGACGGCAATCAGCATGCCCTTGACCATGAACACCAGCAGCGGGGCCGCGGCGCCTGCCCAGGGAATCAGCTCGGGACCGCCCGGAATGAACAGATTGGCCAGCAGGGCGATCAGAAAGAGCTGTTTCAGGCTGGCGCCCCACTCCAACAGGGCCAGGTGGGGGCCTGAATAATCCAGGAGCATGGCTTCATGGACCATCGTCAGCTCCAGATGGGTGTCGGGATCATCCACCGGAATCCGGCTGGTTTCCGCAATCAGCACGACGAACACCGCCGCAGACAGCAGGACCATCCCCGGCTGGGTCGCCGGGTTGCCCACCGTGGCCATCCAAGCCTGGATGCCCTGGGCAGAGGTTGTCCCGGTGATGAGCCCCAGGGTGATCACCGAAACCAGCAGGGCGGGCTCGAACAGGGCCGCCACCAGGTAATCCCGGCTGCCGCCCAGGCCGCCGAAAGCGCTGGCCCCGTCCATCCCGGCCAGGGTCATGAAAATCCGGGCCAGTGCCAGGGTGTAGACAGCCAGCACCAGATCATCCCCCAGAGGATGGGGACCGCGGCCTGCCAGATAGGGGACCGTCACAGCGGCATACAGAGAGGCGGCGAAGACCACTGCGGGGACCACCCGGGTGATCCAGGAGGCGTTGGTCGAAATGACGGTTCCTTTTTGAAACAGTTTAATCAGATCAAAGTATCCCTGAATCACCGGGGGGCCGACACGCTTTTGAGAGAGTGCCTTGATTTTTTTGATGATTCCGGAGAACAGCGGCGCAATCAACAGGACCAGGGCCGTCTGCAACATAAGCGTGAATGAGTTTTCCATGGGCACCTCCCTGCTACCGGATGATATTATAGACGATCAGGACCAGGATGATGATGAAAATGTACGAGAGATACCGGTGGATACTGCCCGTTTCAACGCGTTCCTGGGTACTGGATGAAAATTTCAAGATCCATGCGGAAACCGGCAGGTACAGGTATTTTTCAAATATCGCCTCTGTTTCCACACTGTACTGCATCCGTTTATGGTGATACGGCGTATGCCCCTTCTCGATGGTCAGTTCCCTGGCCGGCTTGAACAGCATTCTGAAAACCATGGCCAGGGGTTTTGAAAACCCTGCGGCGCTGTACTGCATCCGACCGTTCTGACGAACGAAGCCGCAGTCCCAGGTGTTGTAGAGACGGTGAACCCGGTGCCGCCCGAAAAACCCCGGGAGCACGAAGGCCAGGGCACCGAAAAGGACCAGGACGGCGAAGGTATTGATCGGATAAACGCCCAAGGTCCCCAGGCTGAGGTTCCTGACCAGAAAGCCGACCTGATCGCCGTAAGACAGGGCATTGGAAACCCCCGGCACCACGGAAAACCCCTGGCCGATCAGGGCGATGACGCTGTAGGGGAAAATACCGGTCAGCAGGCATATGCCCGCGAGCATGTAGCCCGGCACCACCATCAGCATCGGCACTTCCTTTGCCTGGGAGGCTGCCGTACTGCGGGGAACGCCGAGAAATCCGATCCCCAGGAACTTCACCACGGCAGCCGTGGCCATGACCCCGGCGAAAGCCAAGGCCACAACCCCCAGCATCCCGGTGAAGGCGACCATGGCCGTCCCATTCAGCAGCAGGGCCAGGAAAGAGCGGTAGGTCAGCCATTCACTGATAAAACCGTTAAGTGGAACCGCAGCGGATAGGGCGATGGCGCCCATCAGCATCAGAAAGCCGGTATGGGGCATCCGCTTCATCAGCCCCCCCAGGACCTCCAGGTCTTTGGAGTGGGTGGCTTCGTACACATTGCCGGCGTTGAGGAACATGACTCCTTTGAACATACCGTGATTGAAGCTGTGCAGGAGAGCCGCCGTAAGGCCGAGCCCCAGGAGGCCTTCATTCCCCAGGGCCTGTCCAATGCCTGCAACGCCCAGCCCCATGAAGATGATGCCGATATTCTCGATGCTGCTGAAGGCCAGCAGGCGTTTGTAGTTGTTGTCCAGGTAAGCGTAGGCCGCACCGATGACCGTGGTGGCGATGCCCGCGCCCAGCAGGATCACTCCCCACCAGATCTCCTGTGTGCCCAGAATGATGAAGACAAACCGCAGCACTCCGTAAACCGCTGTCTTGATCATGATGCCGGACATCAGGGCGGAGGCCTGGCTTGGCGCCGCCGGATGGGCCAGGGGCAGCCAGATGTGCAGGGGAACAAGACCGGCCTTGGTGCCGAAGCCGATGAACAGCAGGATGAAAATCAGGGAGCCCTTCGCAGCCGGAATCTGATGGACAAGGGCCGCCAGAGAGGTTTCTCCGGTAGCGGCATACAGCAGCAGGAGTCCGATCAGCAGGAACACCGTCCCGGCGCTGGTCATCACGATATAGATCAGCCCTGCCTCCCGGGCTTCCTTGGATTCATGATGGTAAACCACGAGAAAGTACGAGGTGAACGCCATCAGCTCCCAGGACATGAAAAACGCCACCAGATCCCCTGCCATGAATACACAGGCCAGGGACAGCACAAAGACCGCGATAAGGCCAGTCAGGCCCGCCCGGCGTTCTCCCGGATCCCCCATCTTGCCGAATCCCATGGCGTATAGTGAGACACAGCTGCTCAGCACCGCCAGAATCAGCGTGAAAAACGCCGAAACGCCGTCCAGCCGGAAGGTGATATCCAGATTCACCAGCACGGTTCTGATATGGATCAGCTCGCCGGGGTTCCCATGACCCGTCAGCGTCTGTAAAGACAGCGCCAGGAGCAGGACAGAGCCGGCCAGCAGCAGCAAGGCCGAAAGCATGTTGCTCTTCTGATCGTCTCTTTTCAGAAGTGGCAGCAGCGCTGCCCCGGCCATCAGCCCCAGAATCAGTTTCATGGATAATGCGATATCAGGCAGACTCATCGGGTTCCCTCCAATATGGATAATTCCGGCTCCTGGTACGAATTCAAATTACATTTATGTTATATATTACCATGTTGTTTTACAATAACCTTCCCCATCACAGAACAAGCCTAAAAATTCCCTTATAATCCTTCGTGCGGAAATTTCAGCGCGTCCATTCGGTTAACACCACCATTCTACCACAGAACACCGCGCAAGTCCCGGCCGTGGAACCGCATCCATGAAAAAGGCCCTCTTTGTCAGAGGGCCTTGAACGGCTTAGCTTTCTGTATCGGCAACTTCCTTTGCAATCAGCGTGATGCCTTTATCGGTCAGTTCAATCTGCTTTTCTTTCAGGAGTCGGCCAACAGCCCGCTTAAATGCCCGTTTGCTCATCTTGAGGGTACTGCGGATCAGCTCCGGATCGCTGTCATCGTGCAGATCCAGGAATCCGTTGCGTTTTTTCAGGACTGCCAGCAGGGTCACGGCATCGGCATCCATCTGAAGATGGGCCTTTTCCTTGAGACTGAGAATCAGCTTGCCGTCCTCTTTAATGGAGGCGATCCGACAATTGACGGTGTCCCCTTTGTGGAAGGAGCCGATGGCCTCCTGTTTGGGGATCAGTCCCATGTACCGGTTTTCCACGGCCACCAGGACACCCAGGGTGTCACTGATCCGGTAGATGAGGCCATCCACCCGATCGTCCACTTTGTATGGCGATTGGGCTTCCAAATATTTTTCGATATAGGTGGTGGCACAGATCCGGTCTGTCTTGTCGATATAGAGGGCAACGAGCACAGAGCGCCCCTTTTGAGGCCGATCCTGTTGTTCCCGGTGGGGAAGCAGCAGGTCTTTTTCCAGGCCCCAATCCAAAAACGCTCCCAGATTGCCGGTTTCCAAAACCTTCAGGTAGCCGATCCCCCCCACCTGAACCGGCGGTTTGATGCTGGTGGCAATCAGACGATCCTCGGAATCTCGGTACACAAAGACCTCGACTTCGTCCCCTTTTTCGGTTCCTTCTGCTACATATTTGTTGGGCATCAGGATGCCACCCATATCGTCTTCATCGCCAATGCCCACAAAAACACCCACGGTGGTCCATCTGAGCACCTTCAATTTCTGCATTTTTCCTAATTCAATCATCATATTCCTCCTGGACAAAGTGTTCCTGATTCCATTATACGCCGGATTGCAGGATTACCGCCAGACAATTCAGCAATCCGGATTATCCGGTCGGCCTGAAAGTCGGGACTAAAGTCCCTTGTGGGAAGAGGGGCCGGCTGATAGAATAAACGTGTACACTTAGCAGTACCGGATTATCCCCGATAAAGGCAAACCTGTCGAAAGACAGGGACGCAAAGCTACAGGGCCTTCCTCGCAAGAGATGGCAGCCAGTTGCCGAAGAGTGTTTACGGACCCCAACTCTTCCGCCCCCGTGCAGAAGAGTTTTTTTATTCCGTACCCTCCAGGCCGGCAGTGGGATTGAACGGACCATTGTCACAACCCAGAACCGGGCGCCTGACGCCCCAAGGAGGAACAGCATGAAAAAAACGTTTATGATCCTGGTCGTTTCAGCAATCTTCGCTCTCATGGGATTTTCGACCCTCGCCTTCGCAGATACGGTGATCCCAACGGATTCCACCATCGTTCCGGATCCCGCAGCCTATGTGACCGTTGATGCCGGGACCGCCTTTGAACTGACCCTGGATGCAGAGAACCTGGTGATCGGCATTGAAGCCCTGGAAGACGCCGGAACCGCTGTTCTGGACGGCGTGGACCTCACCGGTCAACCGGCCGAGGAGGCCATCAGCCAACTGATTGAAGAAGCGGTTGAAACAGGCGTTCTTCCCACGGATGGCACCGTTCCTGTGGATGTGACCGTTGTCACCGAGGAACCGGCTGTCACTGTAGAGCCGGTCGTCTCTGTAGAGCCTGTCCCTGCTGAGGAGCCAGTCATCACCGGAACCGTTCCCGATACTGGAACCGCCGTGACCGAGGAGACCCTGGTGGATGCCATCACCGATGCCCTCGAAGAGCTGGAGGTTCCAGTGGTCGTGACCTACCAGAACGCAGCGGTTGAACGCATTGCCCTTGCCAAAACCCTGGGCATCACCCCGGGCAAATTGAACCTGATTCAAAAGTACGCCGCCACCACAGAGGATCCTGCGGCAGTCGTCCTCACGGATTGGACTGCCAAACCCGTCAAAGAGATCATGAAGGCCATCAAGGATAGCCGTAAGGCTCCTGTGGTTACAACAGCACCCGCCGGATCCGATGAAACCGTAGCTCCAGTCACGGAAACCACAGCAACTGCAACACTCACAGCTGAAGTCAACACCGATACAGCCCCTGTGAAGGCACCGACCGTGACCAAGGACAGCCCGAAGGAAAAGGACAGCAGCGCTGGCAAGAGCGATTCCAAAAGCGGTTCCAAGGGTGGTTCCAAAGGTGGCAAGAATAAATAACCTCTGATCCGGAAAAGATCATTCCTCCATAGAAAAGGGACCGCCGCTTCGGCAGGTCCCTTTTCTCATGCAATGGGCACGGCCCACCCCGTTCTATTCCATGGCATTGAACAGATTCACCATCTCAATGGCCGTGACCGCCGCGTCGAACCCTTTGTTTCCCGCCTTGACACCGGCCCGTTCCAGGGCTTGTTCAATGGTATCCGTTGTCAGGACCCCGAAAATGATCGGGAGGTCTGTTTCCAGGGATACGGAGGCCACCCCTTTGGAAACCTCCGAGGCCACAAAGTCAAAATGCGGCGTGGAGCCCCGGATGACGGCACCCAGACAGATCACCGCGTCGTATTTGCCGCTCCGGGCCATCCTCCGGGCCGCCAAGGGAATTTCATAGGCTCCCGGCACCCAGGCCAGCGTGATGTCCTGGGCTCCCGCTCCGTGACGGATGAGGCCGTCCATAGCGCCTCCCACCAGTTTTGAAACGATCAGCTCGTTGAACCGACTGGCGATGATCCCTACCTTGATTCCGGTTCCAATCAGATTGCCTTCAATTGTATGCATGTGCGTTCCTCCTCTTTGTATGTGATTTCCCTTTATTCCTCTTTTCCCATCATGTGGCCCATCTTTTCGGTTTTCGTGTTCAGGTATCGGCGGTTCTCGTCATGAACGGTGGGTTCAATAGGCACCCGCTCTGCCACTTTGAGGCCAAAGCCCTCCAAGCCGGTGATCTTGCGGGGGTTATTGGTCATAATGCGGAGGCTCCGAACCCCCAGATCTCTGAGAATGGCCGCGCCGACCCCGTAATCCCGCTTATCCGCCTCAAAACCCAGGGCCAGATTGGCTTCCACTGTATCCATCCCCGAATCCTGCAGCGCATAGGCCCTGATTTTATTGATCAGGCCGATGCCGCGGCCCTCCTGTCGGAGGTATACCAGAACACCGCTGCCGTTCTGGGCGATCCGGTCCATGGCCCGGTTCAGCTGCTCGCCGCAATCGCAGCGCAGGGATCCGAACACATCCCCCGTGAGACACTCCGAATGCACCCGGACCAGGGTCGGCTCCTCCGGGGCCAGCTCCCCGTACACCAGAGCCACATGATGCTCACCGGTAACCCGGTTCTCATAGCCCACCATCCGGAAGCTGCCGTGAACGGTTGGCAGGAGGGTTTCCGTCGCCCGCTGAATGATCGGATCGTGCTGCAGCCGGTAGGCGATCAGGTCGGCGATGGTGATCAGCTTCAGCCCGTGGGCTTTTGAAAAAGGAATCAGGTCCGGCAGCCGGGCCATGGAACCGTCTTCCTTCAGGACCTCGCAGATCACGCCGGCAGGCTGAAGTCCCGCCAAGCGGGTGAGATCCACAGCGGCCTCCGTATGGCCCGGACGTACCAGCACACCGCCATCCCGCGCTTCCAGGGGAAAGATATGGCCCGGACGGTGGAACGCATGACCATCCGAAGTCGGATCCGCCAAGCGGTTCAGGGTCACGGCCCGTTCAGCCGCCGAAATTCCGGTGGTGCTTTCCACGCTATCCACGGACACCGTGAAGGCCGTCTTGTGAGGGTCCGTATTCTTCGGCACCATGGTATTGATCTCCAGCCGAATCAGGGCCTCCGGGGTCATGGGGGCACAGATCAGGCCCCGCCCGTGGGTTGCCATGAAATTGATGGTCTGGGATGTGGCCTTTTCCGCCGCCATCAGCAGATCCCCCTCATTCTCCCGATCCTCATCGTCCACAACGACGATCATCTCCCCTGCCTGCAGTGCCAACAGGGCCTCTTCAATGGTATTGAACATATTCCCTCCTCCGCTATTCTAATAGCCTAAGGATGCGAGCCGTTCCAGTGTCAGGCCGCTCTCCGCTTCTTGTTTATCCAGCAAGCGTTCCATATACCGGGCCAGCAGATCGCATTCCAGATTGATCCCCTGCCCCACGCGTAAATGCTTCAATGCTGTCACCGCTTGGGTATGCGGTATCAGTCCAATCTTGAACCCTGTGGCGGTGAGGCCCTGAATTGTCAGGCTTACGCCGTCCAGGGTGACCGACCCCTTATGGGCCAGATACCGGCGGCAGTCCACCGGAGCCTCAAAGCTTACCTCCAGCGCCTCCCCTTCGGTCTGCAGCGCCGCCACCTTCGCGATGCCATCCACATGACCGCTGACGATATGGCCTCCCAGACGGTCCTGAAGCCTCAGGGCCCGCTCCAAGTTGAGCGTGGTCCCCAGGGGCACAGTCCCCAGCGTGGTACTCTGCAGGGTGGCCCCCATGACATCGGCGGTGAAGCCCTGGGCATCAAAGTCCGTAACGGTGAGACAGACGCCGTTCACCGCAACGCTGTCCCCTTTTTTCAGATCCTCCTGCAGCGTCTTGCAGGCGACCCGGAGGGATCCTCCGTGGGCGTTCAACCGTCGCTGCTCCAGCTTGCCAACCTCTTCAACCAGTCCCGTGAACATAGTCCGCCTCCTCCGGGAATTTTGGAGTCCCTGTAATCAGGATATCCCGTCCCAGTTGCTCCGTTTTGCAGGCTTTCAGCTCAATGGCCTCCGCCATCCGCTGAAGCCCTTTCCCCCCCACCGGCCCCGGAGCCGCGCTGCCGCCAATCAGCTTGGGGGCGATGAAGGCATAGATCCTGTCCACCAGCCGGCTGTCCAGAAAGCTGCCATGAACGGCCGCTCCCCCTTCAACCAGCACACTGTCACAGCCAATTGCCTTCAAATGGTTCAGCACAGCTTCCAGATCCAAATGATGCGCCTTGAGAGGTCCCTGCCAGATCTGCACCCCTTTATGAATGAGCCGCTCAGCCTTCTCCCGGCCGATTCGGTCCGTTGTCACCAGAAGGGTCTGTTGGATTTGCTGATCCTGAAACACCTTGGCGGCCAATGGAATCCGGCCCCGGGCATCCAGGATCACCCGTAGGGGCTGCCGCTTGTCGCCGGCCCAGTCCCTGACAGAAAGCTCCGGATCATCCGCCAGGACGGTCCCGCTTCCCGCCAAAATCCCACCGGCTCGCTGACGCAGTCCATGAACCCTTCCCCGTGCCTCAGGGCCGGTAATCCAGCGCGAATCGCCGGTGGCTGCCGCGATCCGCCCATCCAAGGTCATGGCGTATTTCAGCATCACAAAGGGCTGGTGCCGGGTCACCCACTTGACGAAGATCTCATTCAGCTGCGCCGCTTCCTCGCGCAGAAGCCCCCCTTCCACCCGGACACCGGCAGAGCGCAGTCGAGCTGCCCCCCCTACCGCCACCGGATTGGGATCATCCAGCGCGTAAACCACCCGGCTGACCCGCTTGTGAAGGATCAGTTCTGAGCAGGGGGGTGTTTTCCCGGTGTGGTTGCAGGGCTCCAGATTCACATACAGGGTAGCCCCCTCCGCGCTCTCCAATTGTTTCAGGGCCATGGCCTCGGCATGATCCGCGCCATAGCGGGCATGCCAGCCTTCCGCCAGCACCCGGCCCTCTTTAACGACCACGCAGCCCACCAGGGGATTGGGATTGGTGAAGCCCCATCCCTTGTGAGCCAGTTCCAGAGCCCGCCGCATATAGTGGTGATCCAGTTCGGTGAAATGGTCCGTTGTCATGGCCTCTCCTTTTCGATCACGAAGTCGACATGTGCATCTGTAACACACATACCCTTTTTCAAAAAAATAAACCCCGGGAAATCTCCCAGGGCATCGGACGGTGGATCGAATCCATGGCGGACCCCCTGAACAACCGGAGATTCCCCCATTTCATCAAAAACCCTGGTGTCAAAAAACACCAGGGCGAAAGGTAGCGCAAAATAAACAGACTCTGCGCGTTCTTCTTCCATCCAGACTATACTGTCGGCTTTGGATTCTCACCAAATCAACCACTTCCGTGGCTCGCGGGCTATACCGCCGGTCGGGAACTTCCCCCTGCCCTGAAGAACATAAAACATTCAATTGACTGTAAATTAACACGAATCCTTGCGCTTGTCAACCCCGCCAGCAGCAGGCAATCTGATTCTGGGTCAGCGCTAGAAGACCGGTGATAAACTCTGTGTTTACGTATTTGTCTGTCTTTGCGAGGAGGCGTAAGCCGACGCGGCAATCTCTCCCTTAAAACTATTGCAATTATTCTATTACAATCCAAGGGAGAGATCGCCGCGCCACGCTCGCGAAGACAAGATGAAAGAGTTCTTTTTCACCAGTCTTCTAGGCCTTGTCCGGGTTCATGCGGAAAGCCTTCAAGTTTTCCGCCCGCTGGACTGCCAGGATCCCATCCAGATGATCATATTCGTGCTGCAGCAATTCTGAAAGATCGCCCTCCAGATCCATGCGGCACTCTTCCCACTTCAGATTCCTGTAGGTCAGGGTACAGCGCCGGTGACGCTTCAGCCAGACCTCCAGTCCCGGGAAGCTCATGCAGTCATCCCAGAGTTCCATCATCTCCTCATCCGGAAAACTCATCACCGGATTGATGATGGCCTCCGGCTCGCCGATATTGAGATAGATCATCCGGTAAGGCGCATCGATCTGGGGCGCTGCAATCGCCCGCCCAAAACCATGCCGCCTACGGAACGCCATCATCGTGTCATGAAGATCCGCCATGATCTGCCCGGCCAGCGCCAACTGAGTTTCTTCGATGGACGCGCAAACCCTGTAAAGCCGTTCATCCCCTAAAAGCAATACGGTTTTCTCCGCCATGTCATGCCTCCTGTTGAAATGGATTTCTGAAATCTTTAGAAGACCGGTGATAAACTCTGTGTTTACGTCTTTATCTGTCTTTGCGAGGAGGCGTAAGCCGACGCGGCAATCTCTCCCTTAAAGCTATTGCAATTATTCTATTACAATCCAAGGGAGAGATCGCCGCGCTACGCTCGCGAAGACAAGACGAAAGCGTTATTTTTTACCCGTTTTTTAGAGCACATATCCTGAGATGAGGGTCCAACCCAGGGAAAGCCCATAACAGATCACCACGGCGCCGCAGATCCAGTTGATGCCCTGCTGAACCCGGGCGGTAAAGTGTTTTTTCCCCAAGGTGACCAGGGTGGTCAAGCCAGTGAACCAGATCATGGATGCCAGGCAGACGCCGAAGAAAACCGTCAGGGCCTGCTCTGCCGGCATCGACGCCCGAAAACCACCCACGAACATGGTACCGTCAATCAGCGCCTGGGGGTTGAGCCACGTGACCACGAAACAGGTCAAGGCGATCTGCGAAAGCGGCTTGTGGACATCGGCACCCTGCAGCGCCTGCGGGGTGGAACGGACCAAACCTACCCCGATCCAGATGACGGCGATGGATCCAAAGCCCAGGATGGCCAGCCGGGCCGCCGGGAAATGCTCCACCAGGGTGCCGACACCCAGGTAGCAGGCCAGCGCCAGGGTCAGATCGAAAAAGGTGGTGATCAGAGCCACCTGATAGGCCTTTCCACGGCTCAGGGTTGCAGCCGACTGAATCACGTATGAATTCTGCATGCCAATGGGGGCCACATAGGCCATCCCCAGTAAAAATCCTTGCGCAAGCGATTGAATCATTGAATCCTCCTGAAAACAGTTTTCCTAGCTCTCTTCAGTATGGACCCTTCCGCCGGTGATTGTCCCAACCAGTTTTAAGCTAATTCAACCAACCAATTTTCATCCGGTGATCAGTTCCGCAAGGATCGCCAGTCCGGTTTCCAGTTCCTCCGGGGATGCATAGGCATAGGATATCCTCAGATTAGACGAGGTCTCTTCCTCATACAGATACCCGGGGTTCAGGAGCACCTTCCGCTTCAACGCCTTCTCGAACAGGGGCTGCAGCGGGATCTTCCGGTTCAGCTTCAGCCAGATATAGAATCCGCCGGTGGGCTTCTCCCATACCGCAAGACCCTTGAAATGCCTGTCGAGGGCCGCCAGAGCAACATCCCGCCTGATTCTGAGCTCCTGGCGAACCGTGTTGATATGCCGGTCATACAGACCGCTTTCCAACCACTGGGTCAGTGCCCATTGAGACAGGGAACTGGAACCATAATCGGTCTGCATCTTGATATCCGCCAACCGCTCAATGACTGCCTCGGAACCAATCACCCAACCAATCCGAAGGCCCGGCGCCAGGGATTTCGAAACGCTACCCAGATAAATCACGTTGCCGAACCGGTCCAGGGCCTTGATGGGCAGGGGCGGTGGCGATTCCAGCCACAGATCCCGATAGATATCATCCTCCACCAAGGGAATCCGTTCGGCCTGACACAAATCCAGGAGGGCTTGCCTGCGCTCCTGGGGCATCGTGATCCCGGTGGGATTATGATACGTTGGAATGGTGTACAGAAAGGGCGTTTCCTTGGCCCGAATCGCTTTTTTCAGGCTGCCCAGCCGCAAACCGGCGGTATCCATGGAAAGGCCTTTCAGATGCATGCCGCCGGACTGAAAGATTTTTAAGGATTGCAGATAGGACGGCTGTTCCACCAGGATGGTGGACCCCTGCGGCGTAATCCCCATGGAGATCAGCTGCAGCGCCTGTAATGCACCGGAGGTGATCAGGACTTGCGAGGGATTCGCCAGGATCCCTAGGGCCGCTGCTCTTTGACAGATGACCTGGCGCAGCTCCAGGAGCCCTCTGCCCTCCAGATAGTTGAGATCCGGAATCCGGTCTGCGGTCTGACGGAGCACCTGGCGGACCATATCGGCCGGATACAGGGCGGGCGTCAGTTCTCCCGTTCCCAGGCGGATGATCCCCGGTTCGAACTCATGCCGGTTGATGGCTTGGACCGTCGGTTGATTGGGCGAGTGAAGACCCTGACCGATGTAGCGGTTCCAGTTGGTACCTGCGCCCCCCGAAAACAGTGCCCAGGTATTATTGGCGACGCGGACACCGCTGCCGGCCCGGGATTCCAGAATCCCCTCCGCTTTCAATTCCTCCATCGCTTCGACCAATGTACTGCGGTTGACCCCCCAGAGCCGGGCCAGCTCCCGCTGAGGCGGCAGCCGAAGCCCTGGTGACCAATCCCCCTGAGCCACCCGGTCTCTGATATGACGCCGGATCTGCTCATAAAGCGGCACCGGATTCTCCGGATCCGGCTGCCAGACACTGCCAAAGCGTTCCCGTCCTTGATTCTCCACCATTCTTCCTCCAAACCAGCAAGCGCTATGCAAAATCGCAAATGTTAATATCTGTAATATTTCTGATTTTACATTGTTTCACGTGAAATCTTTTGCTATTACTGTCAAATATGGTTGTTTCGCCCTCTTGTGTAACCCGGATGATTCCCTGGGCCATTTCCTGAAGCGCTGAATAGGTCATTCCCTGAACCGCCAGGAATATTTTCCGGTCCTGAACCCCCTGTTCAAAAAATCCGATCCAGACAGCCTGCCAATCCTCCGGGATGAAGGATTTTTTCTGACCGTTGCAGAGCTTGCAGGCGCACACCAGATTGAAGACCTCATCGGGCCCGCCTGCGCCATGGGGATAATAGTGATCCAGAGTCATCTTCCCGAACCGCAGCTCTTTGCCGCAAAATCTGCAGGCCCTCCCATCCCGGAGGTAGATGTAATGCCTGTCCACAGTGATCCGTTTCATGCCTCGCCTCCGAAGGACTTCCATGCAATCCGGTGATCTGCACGCCGCACCGATTCCGTTATGGCTTAGTTCGCCATGGTGACGGGATCTTCCTGCCCGCTGCCGCCTTGCTTCCCGGATAAAACTCTCCTATAATGAAAGTGACGATTGAACACTGACACTCACAGAAAGCAGGTCCCCCCAATGCCCATGATTGCCCTCGATATGGACGGCACACTCCTGAACAGCAATAAAGAAATCAGTCCTGAGAACCTGGCCGCCATTTTGGAAGCACAGGCCCACGGGTATGAAATTGTCATCGCCACCGGCCGTTTCTCGGAAGACGCCTGGCGGATTCTGCGGCCTTACGGCTTTTCCCATTGGCTCATCAGCAGCAACGGCGCCATGATCCACTCCCCAGAGGGGGAGATTCTCGGCACCACCCCCATGCGGCCCGAGGATGTGGCTCAGGCCATGACGTGGCTAGATCAGAATGGCTACTATTTTGAGGTGACCTCCAACCGGGGAATCCACGCCTGGCTGCAGCACCATGATTCCCTGCTGGCGGAGCTGGCGCCTTTGAAGGCCGCCGAACCCGAGGTGGATATCCAGCGGCTCAGGGACGTGATCACCACGTGGTCTATCCAGAAGGGCTACCAGCCTATCGGTTCCTTTCAGGAGCTTTTGGCGAAGCCTGAGGAATGGCATAACATTCTGGTGATCTCATTCACGCCCCACATGCTGATCGACGGCATGAAACATTTTGAAAATTGGGGCCGCCTGACGCTGTCCACATCCTGGCGTTACAACTTTGAACTGATGGCCCCCGCCACTTCCAAGGGCAATGCCCTGCAGGTGTTGGGAGACCGTTTGGGCATTCCCATGGCAGAAACCATGGCTATCGGCGACAACCACAATGACCTCTCCATGCTGACCCTGGCCGTTTATGGGGTGGCCATGGGCAATGCCGAGGAAAAAATCCGCAGCCTCTGCCCGATTGTGACCCATTCCCATGAGAACCACGGCGTTGCCCGGGCAATCACCGCCTTGCTGAAGGAACAGGATTTCCAGGAACGTGTCCTGCGGGGAGAAAACATCACGTTATAACAACCGATCCATTTAAAAAAGGATTCCGCGTCGGAATCCTTTTATTTTTTGGGGGTCAATGAAGCTTCGCACGTAAATAAGGGGCATAGATGATATCTTCCGTGCAGACATGCTTGAAGATCCACTGAGTGACAAACTTGATCAGCTCTGTGACCATTTGTTTGGCAGACTGAGATTCATGCATAACGGACAGTTCTGCAAGCTGTGTCCGGAATTCCTGGTGCTTCAGACGGTGGTCCTCAAGGTCGGGATATTCATACCGCACCATCAAGGATTCTTCCAAATCAAAATGCTCATCCGCGTATTGCTTCAGAGCTGCCAGCAAATCCTGCACTTGATTCATCTGCACGTCTCCATCAACATCCACTACCAGATCGTAGATTTCTTCCGCCATGCGAAAGAGTTCCTGATGCTGGCGATCGATTTCAGCAATGCCTACGGCATATTCCGGCTTCCATTTAAACATATGGCCCTCCCGACTATCATATTCTGCGCATACCATTGCTACCCCGATTCAGCAGCCGGCAAACAGAATCATTATGAACAAACCGTCCCCAGAGGAGCCAGCACCCGCAAGGCACCGGGAATCAGCCTGACTGCCATGGGCAGGGCCACCCCTTTTTCGCCATCCAGATCGGTGCCGACCGCTTCATCACAGTGGATTGTGAGTGCCTGTGTCTTGAAATAGGTCACATAGGGGCTGTTCACGTGCTCCCCGGCCACCACCTGAAGGATCAGGGGCATGATTTCAAAGACCGGGCACTTCCCGAAAACGCAGACATCCAGCAGCCCGTCACAGACGGAGGCATCCGGCGCAATCCGTTTGAAACCGCCGGCTGATCGCCCGTTCATGATCAGCACGAAATAAATCTCATCGGCCAGGGTCATTTCTTCCGATTCGATCCGGACGGCGATGGGCTTCATTTGTGGAATCTCTTCCAAACCCTTGAGGTAATAGGCCAGGACCCCGAAGATGTTCTTCAATTGCAGATCGACCCGCTGGCTGATATCGATGAGGTGTCCCAGGCTGGCCACATTGATGAAGTAACTGCCATTGGCAAGGCCCACGTCACAGGACACGGTATTGGAACCCAGAAGGACCTCCGTGATTTCTTCGACAGAACCCGGCAGATTGAAGAACTGCGAAAAATCATTGGCGGTTCCCATGGGGTAAATGCCTACCGGCAGATTGACCCCCGCGTTCAGCAAGGCATTGATGCCATGGTGAAGGGTGCCGTCCCCGCCGGCGATGAGAATTTTGCCGTATTCGCCCGCAGGCAGGGCCCGCAGCATGGGCTCCAATTCCTCCAGATGGTTCAGGCGGTAAGCCACCAGGGGCTGTCCCGCTTCCTGGAAGAGGTTGATCAGTGTATCCAGTTGGTTCTTGAACTGACCGTTCCCCGCCATGGGGTTATAGATCAAAAGCGTCTTGGCCATGCTCAACCGCTCCTTTTAGCAATCAGCCCAGCCAGCTTTCTGCCGCCGGGAAACTCTGCGATTTCTTCCACGGAAAGACCCTTGATCATTATCATCACGACAGGGTATACCGCCACCCCGCCCAGGATCATGAGGGCCGTAGCCGGGCGGCCTTCCCCCAGGGCCATGACCATGAGGCTGTAGATCCCACCACATGCCAGGACCATGAACCCGGAACTGATGGCAGGCTTCAGGAAAACATCTTTTAAATCCAGGCTGAACGGGAAAATTTTGCGGGTTGCCACCACATTGATGGTCAGGATCACCGCATACATCAAGACCGATGCATAGGCCGCACCGACAAATCCCATGTGAAGGACCCGACAGGCCACGTAGTTGGCGCCGATCTTCACCAGCACCCCAATACCCATGGAGATCATCGGAATCCTGGTCTGATTCAAAACAATGGAGATATTCAGGAGCAGATTGCTGAGAATGCTGAAAATCAGCGTCATCGCATAAACACGCATGATATCGGCCCCCAAAGAGCTGGAATAGATCAGGCCGATGATTTCTCCGGGAAAGAACGAGAGTGCCGCAACGGCGGGAATCGTCAAAAGCATCGCCAGTTTGAACCCCTTGGCGATGGCCTTGGACGCAGCCGCGATGTCTTTTTTGATGTAGCAGGCGGAAATCATCGGGACCAGGCTGGCTGTGATGGCTGCGCTGATAACGACAGGAACGTTGATGATCGTGGTGACCCGTCCCAATGCCCCGTTGGTCTCATCGATAAGCCCTGGCGCCATGATGCCATCCAAAAAGAGCCGCAGAGTGGCCGAATCCAAGGTTGCTGCCAGCGTGCTGATCAGGGAGCAGACCGTGATCGGAATCATCCATGCCAACAGGGTCCTGCTGCGGCTGATGATGGCGTCGGCATCCATGGACACTTTCCCGGATCCCGGTTCCGGGCGAATACCCTCCCGGTGTCGGTACCAATAATATCCCAGGTACGCCAACCCAAGAAAAGCACCGGCCGTAGCGCCGAAGGTAGCCCCTCCCACTGCCAAGCCCAGATTCCCGGTCTCTTTCAGGAGGATCCAGGCAAGGCCGAGACCGATGACAACACGGCCTAACTGTTCAATGATCATGGAAATCCCCGTAGGGACGGTGTTCTGATACCCTTGGAAGAGGCCGCGAAGGGTCGACATGGCCGTGACAAGCACCGGTGCCAGGGAAAGGCCCCAAAGTGCATACACGGTCTCTGTCGGCCATTTGAAGAAGCCGGCGATCTGGTAGGCGAATAACGCGAAGACCAGGGACATCCCCAGGCCCATGATGCCGAAAATCAGCAGGGCGATTTTGAAAGAACGGTACGCCTCCAGCTTTTCGCCGGATTCCAACCGCTCTGAAACAAGCTTGGATAAAGCAACGGACAACCCGACAGAGGACAGCGCCATCATGGTGTCGTAAAGTGGGTAGGGGTAGTAGTATATCCCCATCCCTTGGGGACCTACCAGATAATCCATGGGAATCCTGAAAAATATCCCGACAAATCGGGCAATGACGGAGGATGCTGCGAGGATCAATGAGCCTTTAATCAATGTCTGCTTTTTCACGAAAACTCCTTTTGAATCCATCTATGTCATGGATTTTTCATATGATGACGGTTTGTGATTCACAAAACATTATACCATCTGATGCCCCCTCTCTGTCTTAAAAATGGATTAATCCGTGAAATGAATCAAAGCCATGGAAAGTTGCTTTCCATGGCTTTGGCTGTGGTGTCATCAAACAGGGACTTCATTTCAGTTCAGACCGGCTTTCGCAAGGATTTCCGTCAGGCGCAGACCCAACTCCTGCTCAATCTCTCCAGAATCCTTGTCAAACCGGGAATATTTTCCGATAACGGAATTGAACATGTAGTGGGTGGAGAATACATCCTGCCCCTTCAGCAGCGCGTAGGCGCCGTATGCTTTAACCCGATCCTCGGTCAGCAGGGCTTCCTTCATATCATCCGCCAGGTAGTCCATCACCTCCGGCACCGAGAGATCCATCATGTTGAAATACAACTTCAATTTCGGATCCCCATATTTCCCGTTGATGAGGGATCTGACGGTTTCCAGTCCCTTTGTGTCCCGCAGTCTGAGCAGGGCCAGCAGGTCATACTTCACCCGTCTCAGGTTCCCTTCAAAGGGCTTATACTCGATCTGGGTTTCAAATTCAAAGTGTGCCGCTTCCTCAGCGCTCATGCGTCCGGTGTATTTCAGGTTGTTGTTCAGGAAATCTTCACCCAGGAGATGCATCAGGAAGCTCAGGATCGCATCGGCGGGGAATTCTTTTTGGATCATCATGATCCCCATGCCTAAAATGGCAATCTGGGAGTAATACGTATCACTCTTTTCAAAGTTCTGCGCATAATTCCGGACGATCTCCTTGATGGCATCATAAGAAACGTCATCCACCAGAAGCAATGCGAACAGATTGTAGGTCTTGTTAACGGTGTAGTTCTCCGATTTTTCAAGATTCTTAATCCCGTTCTTATGTGCATTCTGAGATTCGGTGTAGATCAATTTGATGTGATTCACGAGCGTGAATTTTTCCGAAAGCGCCAGATTGCGAATCCGGCTCATATCAAAGTCCATGGTGAATTCTTCAAGAACCATTCGTTTACTATCCATGTTGACGCACCCCTTTTAAAGTTGATTGGCTTGCCGCAAGTCCCTGTGTCGCAAGCCTTTACATCATACTGATACCACCACCGGGGGGCTGTCAACCTTTTTTTATGATAGATTGTGCAGTGTGCCCAATACGACTGTATGAAGCGACGCCGGGATTGCGCGAATCCATTGCCTTACGAGGAACTAGAGGCAATGAACCATGATATAATAATGCCGGAGGTAATTAACCATGCTGATACTGACTGAAAAAGACATCACCGGCCTCTTTACCATGAAGGAAGCCATTGCCGCCGTGAAGGATGCGTATAGGCTGCAATCCGCTGGAGAGACAGAGGCCCCGGTGCGGCAAAAGCTGGCCGGCGCAGACCAGCAGGACTGTTTCCTGTTCATGCCTGCTTCTGTTGAAAACGGCGGGAAGGCGGGGATCAAGATCCTTTCCTTTTTCCCGGGAAACAAGGCGCATAACCGGCCGGTCATCTCTGCCACCATGCTGCTGCTGGACTGCCACACCGGGGAAACCCTCTGCATGATGGATGGCGCCGCCCTGACAAAAATCCGCACCGGGGCTGCCACTGGGGCCGCCACCGATCTCCTGGCTGATCCGAACGCAAGGGTCGCCGCACTCTTTGGCACCGGCGGACAGGCTGAGCTGCAGCTGGAAGCGATGCTGACCGTCCGCAGCCTTGAAGAGGTCCGGATCTATTCCCGCAACGCCCAACAGCGTCAGGCTTTCGCTGCCGAGATGGCGCTGCGGTTTTCCGAAGCCTTCAGCGTACGGATCGTGGAGGCCGTTTCTCCGGAAGCCGCTGTCATCGGCGCGCAGATCATCACCTGCGCCACCAGCAGCCACACCCCTGTGTTCGATGGGGCCCTCGTCTCCCCTGGCACCCATGTGAACGGCGTCGGCTCCTTTACCCTGAACATGCAGGAACTGGACGAAACCCTGATCGGCACCTGCGACCGCCTGTACATCGACGCCTGGGACGCCTGTGAAGAGGAAGCCGGCGACATCATGATCCCCCTGAACGCAGGCCGGATCGACAAGAATCGGATCACCGGCGAACTGGGGAACCTGATTCTCGGAAAGATCCCCGGCCGGGGCACACCCCAGGACATCACGGTTTTCAAGAGCGTTGGCATCGCCCCCCAGGATATCGTCACCGCAGACCGCATCTACCGAGCTGCCCTGGCGCAGGGTGTGGGTCAACACATCACCCTGTGATACCTGCTGAACTCACAAAAGACACCTTGAAGAATTTAGTCCTCAAGGTGTCTTTTTAATGGGTCAGTTGAAGGTGACCAGCGTGCCCGATTTGCCTTCCAGGGCATCCACCGCATGGTTCAGGGAGGTGATGATGGCTTTCTTGTGCGGGTTTGCCTGGACGAACTTCATGGCCGCCTGAACCTTGGGCAGCATGCTGCCGGGTGCAAAATGCCCTTCATCCACATAGCGGGCGGCGTCTGCCAGAGTCATGACTGTCAGGGCTTTCTGCGTTGGCTTGCCGAAATCCACGCAGACCTGCTCCACTTCCGTCAGAATCATCAGAATATCCGCATTCACATCCTCAGCCAGCCGTTCTGCAGCCAGATCCTTGTCGATGACGGCAGCTACCCCTTCCAGGGTCCCGTCCATCTTCTCGATAACCGGAATCCCGCCGCCGCCCACCGTGATGACGATGGTGGAATCCCACAGTCGGATGATGGAATCCAGCTCGACGATTTTCCGCGGCATGGGGGAAGGCACCACCCGTCTCCAGCCGCGACCGGCATCTTCCTTCATCACATATCCCTTTTCGGCCATGATGGCCTTGGCTTCCGCTTCATTATAGAAGGGGCCGATGGGCTTGGTGGGATTCGCGAAGGCTGGGTCCTCCTTCTCAACGACCACCTGCGTGACCAAACTCACGACGGGGATATTCTTGTTCCGCTTGTTCAGGGCGTATTTAAGCCCCTGCTGGATATGATAGCCGATATAGCCCTGGCTCATGGCACCGCACACATCAAAGGGCATGGCCGGGGTCACATCCTTGGCGGTTTCCGATGCCAGCAGGATCCGTCCCACCTGAGGGCCGTTTCCATGGGCCAGGGCGATTTCATAGCCCTGGCAGCTGATTTCCGCCAGATACTCGCAAGTTTCCTTCACTACTGCCAACTGGGCATCGGCAGTGGCCGAACTGCCTGGGGCCTGGAGGGCGTTCCCTCCTAAAGCGATTACGACTCTTAATGGCTGACTCATCGACAGTCTCCTTTCTTCTTTTTAATTGTGCTTTGCTCATAGATACCCCGTGATGAACCGCGCAAGCACATAAAAAAGAATCCTTCAGGGGAAGGATTCTCAGGAGGACACAGTCGGTCCGATCAATGCAACAGGTAGAAGTAGGCCAGAACGATGAGACCCAGGACGATCCGGTAGTAGCCAAAGGCCTTGAAATCATGACGTTGGATATAGCTCATCAGGAACTTGATGGCAAACAGGGACACCAGGAACGCCACCAGGGACCCAACCCCCAGCACGGTCCACTCCAGGCCATTGAAGCCAAAACCGGCCTTCAGGAGCTTCAGCGCACTGGCCCCCAGCATCACCGGCAGTGCCAGGAAAAACGAGAACTCCGCTGCCACGGTTCGGGAACAGCCCATCAGGACGGCTCCGACGATGGTGGCTCCGGATCGAGAGGTCCCGGGAATCAGGGCCAGCATCTGGAACACGCCGATGAACAGCGCCAGCACATAGCTGAGATCTGCGAATTCTGAAACGCGGGGGATCTTTTTACGATTTTCCAGCAGGATAAAGATGACCCCATAGACAATCAGGGTGATGGAAACCGTTGTCGGATTATAGAACAGCCGGTCGATGGCATCATCATAAAGCAACCCGATGACGGCCGCCGGAATGGAAGCCACCAAGATTTTCACCCATAGGCTGAAGGTTTCTTTTCTCTGATGATCCGTCTTCCCCGAATCGAAGGGGTTCAGCTTTTTGAAATAAAGTACCAACACCGCCAGGATGGACCCCAGTTGGATCACCACCATGAAGGTACTGCGGAAAATGTCACTGAGATTGAAACGGATGAACTCCTCCACCAGGATCAGATGCCCGGTGCTGCTGACTGGCAGCCATTCAGTAATCCCCTGGACAACACCCAGGATGATTGCCTTGAATATTTCCATGAACTCCACGGTTTGTACCTCCAGTATTTTTTCAACGTCCCTGCCCATTATAGTCCATTCGATGCCAGTCGTTATCAAATTAAAGAAATTTTAATGTCTTCCTAAACAAAAAAGTTCCCCCTCTCCTGCATTCAGAAGAACGGGAACTCCTGTTTTCTCTAGAACGATTAACGCAAGCCGGCAGCAGTATCGATAATCACTTGCTCAGCAGCATCGGCCCCCTCAATCGGTGCCAACCCATGGGGCTTCGGGCGACCGTCTTCATCCACGCAGACAAAGGTGGTATAGCCGTCCACCAGAATTTCTTCCTGATCGCAGAGGGTGGCCTTTCCGTACACCGTCAGGCTCGTGCGGCCTACATGGGCCACCATGGTGTGCAGCTCGATGATGGATCCCTTTTGAGCAGGCTTGCCGAACAGGAATCCATGAACCTTGACACAGACGATATCGTTGGGCTCACCGTGGAGCGTTGCCGCCGCGATGAACGACCCCTCCACAAACCATTCGGCCATGCGGCCCGCAAACAGGGTGCCGTGATGGTTCAGGTCTTCCGATTTCACCAATCGGGACATATGATGGATTTTCATCAGGATATTCTCCTTTTTAGGACCATTATAGCCCACCCGCACAGAATTGTATTGTAAACGGGTTATAAACCGAGCCCTCACATTCGGTATTCTCGGTTTTCCCGCTGTCCGCCGCTTCCCCGAGAGATCAGGGGTGCCTTTCCTTCACGGCGCCCGACCGATATGCCTGCAAGAGGCTCTTCAGTGCGGCAATCTCCATTTTGAGCCCCGCTCCGTCGTCCGTATCTCCCACCAGGACCCGGGCCTGGTTCTTTTCGATGAACACGCTGGTCGGCAGGATATCCAGATCCTCCTGGATGGCACGTTCTTTGGAGTCGAAGGGCTCATGGGATACCAGATGCATCCCCTGGGAATTGAAGATCAGGGTGTACCCGGCGATGCCGGTCTCCTTCTGATAGGCTTTGGAGAATCCGCCATCGATGGTGATGAGCCTGCCATTGGCTTTGATGGGTAGCTCCCCGGCCGCAACCTTCACGGGCACATGCCCGTTGATGATGTGGCTGGCGGCGGCATTCAGGCCAAATTCGTCCAGGATCCGCATGCAGGTCGACTCATCGTCGCGCCACGCATAATAGGGATTTTTCACTTCCCTGTGGGTTTCGTTTTCGGCGATGAAATACCGCTCGAAGGTGGCCATTTTGCTCTTCCCGAACAGGGGGGAATGCTCCCCGCACCACAAATACCACACCACATCCAGGGCCAGAGCCCTCTCCTGGGGATCCTGGGCATAATAGGCCAGCCTGACCATCTCATCAAAGGCATCCAACAGGGCTTTGCCCTTGAGTGACCTTCCCCTGAGCTTAAAGGCCTGAAATTCACCCTCTGCCGTCAAAGGGATGCATCCGTGATAGAGCAGGTTTGCATTGTATACTTTGTACATGCCACCCTTATCAATCAGGAACCGCGCATGCTTCTGAAGGTCTGTTGCGTGTTGGAAAGAGGTTTTCAGCCGATCCAGCACATCCTGTTCTTCTGCGGTCAGCACGTAGGGATGCGCCGGATCCACTGTTGGAAAATCGGCGTCCCGCAGGGGGTATACCTTCTCTCCGATGGCAATGGTCCCCGCCCGGAAGTCAACGAGATGGAGAAGCCGCCGATGCGCCAAATGAAGCTCCGGACGCCGCTGGGCCAATTGTCCTTCCAGCTTCAACTGAATCACGGTAATGGCCTTTTGCATCCGCGACAGCAGGTCCAGATCCCGCTCCCCCAGTTGGCCCTGTTTTGCCTTCACCTGAAAGGTTTGGGCGTATGTCCCTTGGTAGTGGTCCAAAGCTAGCCGCACCAAGGGCGTAAGGTTCAGGCCATAGCCCTCCTGAAGCGTTTCCAGGTTCCCATAGCGAAGCGACACCCGCAGGGCGTCCGCCATGCACACCTCCGAGCCGCAGGCTGCACCGATCCACAAGACATCATGGTTGCCCCACTGGATATCCACGGAATTATGCCTGCGGAGGGTATTC
Organism: uncultured Peptostreptococcaceae bacterium; assembly: GCA_964424355.1. GTDB lineage: Bacteria > Bacillota > Clostridia > Peptostreptococcales > Acidaminobacteraceae > CAZEHS01. The sequence goes on along the minus strand of CAYRIO010000005.1, from coordinate 2,806 downwards.
ATGACATGATGCGCCCCGTGGCCGCGGTCATAGATATCCCCGATGATATGCAGATGGTCCACCACCAGCTTGCGGATCAACTCCGCCAGAGCAACGATGAAATCCTCCCCACGGTCAATCGCCAGGATACTGTCGACAATCCCTTGATAATACCCCTGCTTCATGGCGCTGTGCTCATTTTCGTGCAAAAGCTCCTCGATGATGTACTGAAAATCCTGGGGGATTGCCTTTCTCACCTTCGACCGGGTGTATTTATAGGCCGATTGCCGACAGAGCTGAATCAAGCGGGTCATCATGGTTTCATACCAGCCCAGCAGCGCTGGTTCCGGAAGACAGAGCCCCTTTTGAAGGTCTATCTTTTCCTGAGGATAGTAAACCAGCGTTGCCAGCTCTTTTTTCTGCCCCTCCGTCAAAGCCTCTCCAAATGTATCGTCAATCTTCCGCTTGACCACCCCGGAGGCGTTCCGGATCACATGCTCAAAGGCCTCATGCTCCCCATGGATGTCCGCCATGAAATGCTCCGTGCCCTTGGGCAAGTTGATAATGGCACTGAGATTGACAATTTCGGTACTGACAGCATCCACCGTGGGGTACTGCTTGGAAAGGAGTGTCAGGTAGTTCAAATCATATGGCATCGGCTCACCTCACTGGTCATGCGCACACCGCTTCTGGCTTTATCAGCAGCGGGTTAAAGAAGCGATACATCCGTGACTTCGTTTTGATTCAAAGCTTCAATGAACGCCCAGGGCATCGGAGATTTCGAGATACTGCTCATCACTGATTCCCAATTTGCCCTTGAATCGCTCGTCATTCATCCTTTCAAGGAGGATCCTGTCAGGAGCGATCCGGCCGATCACGCTTTTCGTAAAAGCGACGGCGGCTTCGCTGTCGTTGTACCCCTTGAGAATCGTCACCTCCAAAATGAACACCCCGTCGTACTGTTGATTGAAGGACGCCATATTTGAAATGTGTTCCGCCAGGGTATACCCTGCGATGGGCCGCTGGATCTTCTGAAAATCTTCTTCCGCTGCCACCTTGATCTCTCCGATAATCTCGTCGCACTTATTGGCGATACGCTTATATGCATCCATTCCCAGCACATAGCCGTTGGTAAGGAGCCGGACAGGCAGGCCCTTGGCTTTGATCCGATCAACGACATCGCCGATTCGATCGTTTACAAAGGCTTCACCCTTTGAGTTGATAAAGACCAAGTCTGCCTGTGTACTGTCAATCATCTGTTCCAGCTCAATCAATGAATCCTCTGCCCCATCGAAGGAAGTTTGGGTATCTCCCTTGTTTTCCGACCGCCCGATGGGGCAAAAGATGCAGTCGAAGTTGCAGTATTTCTCCGGGAGGATATTGACCTCCAGAACCCGTTTGCCTGCCTCAACATAAATGTCTTTGTATGTGAAACTGCCCATTGCCACTCTCCTTTCCAATTATAGGATGTCCGCTTCTTTATTGTTCCTATCCAGAATTGAAATCCTGCAGGCTCCACCCAGTCTTTCCTGTACGGTCGCAGCCAGTTCCTTCAAAGCAGCCTCAAACGCATCCAGCCTCGTTTCATCCACGGATTCGATGCATAGAAAGGCATTCTTCGTGTTCTCGGTGAGCATGGTTCTGACCGCTTCCCGCCAATTCCAGCATCTGCAAATCGCACCGGCGTCATCCTTATAGACGATCTCCCCTTCATGGGGTGGGGCATTTTCATCCGTACCCAATGTTACAAAGCTTTCGGTTCCAATGGCCTTCGTCAGCTTCACATCGCCAACAAAGGTATCGATATCCTCACCGCCGCAGGGCAGTGCATATTTCAGGGAGATGGCATTATAAATGTCCACCAGCGGGTTGATCGTCCCGATGTGATTGCCGTTGTTGACCCGCTTCAGCAAGGCTTCAATGGACGACCGCGCGCCTTTCTTTGTTTTGAATTTCTGGAAGGCATCCCGCCAGACCCTGATTACGTCATTATTGCTGAACTCCGGATCCTTCAAGTATTTGAAGACTTCCTTTTCTGCATCCGAAATCATCTTTTCATAGGGCGCCGAATCTTTGACGGTATTATCGATACCCGTGCAGATGACAATCCCGATCCTGGCATGGGGAAACAGCTCCCAAAAGTCATTTTCCACCGTGAATTTTTTCATTGTTACGCCTCCTTTGTATGTGGGTGATTCATATGCATGAACGCCATTATGCCTTTGAAACAAGAATCAGACCGGATAGGCATAAGAGCACACCTAAAACGGCCGGGGCGGATATGCTCTCCTTAAAAAGCAGCAGCCCAATCGGAATAAGCAGGAGCGCAACCGTTGTATTTGATAGCAGGCTGGCCGCGCTGATATTCCACCCCGCCCGGTACGACAGCAAAAATCCCAATTCCAATCCAACCACGGCAAATCCCAGCAAAAGACTTGCCCAATTTGCAGTTTTCAGCGCCTCCACCAAATTGATCATACTGGCTTTCGGTACGAATATGAAATACGACTCAATCGATACCACCGTGGCAACGGTATAGGTGACAATCAGTGTCACAAACGGATTGATGACACCCGGTGTTGATTTTTGAAACAGGTGATAGCACAGACTCGACAAAACAACCAATGAGATTGGCATATACTTTAACAGCATCAGTATCACTCCTTTTTTACCCGAATTTCACGAACGCCAAAATGAATAAAACAAAAAAAGCCTCGAGAAATATTTTAGAAATATCTCCCAGGCTTTTATCCTTCCGTGTACACAGTTTCCTGTGCGTTTTCTCTCGGACCAGCCAGTAAGCACTGCGGAACCCTAGAAAACTATG